>FLQS01000001.1 GCA_900078375.1 uncultured Mycobacterium sp.
CGGCAGCGCGGCCGCGGTGGGCTCCGGCGGAGCCAGCGCTGTCGACGACTGCTCGAACGGGCTCTGAGCCGGTTTCGACTCGGCGTGCTCAGAACACCCCGAGAGGCTGAGCGCCGCCACGATTGTGGCGGCGCTCAGAACTCCGAACAGTGGATGATGCATCCAGTGGCGACTCAGCCGGCGCCTTGCATCAGCGCCAGCGCCGACTGCTTGGTCAGCTGCCAGCCGGTGGGGCTGGGCCCTTCGATGAACTGAATGCTCTGGGTGGCGGTTTGGCCGTTGGGCGCGGTCGCGGTGACGTTGGCCGTCGCGGCGGGGCCTTCCTGATCGATATCGACCACGTTGAAGCTCAACGGGAGCAACCCCTTGGCCGAGGCGTTGTTGAACGCCCGGTCGGCGCCGATGCCCTCGATACGCCCCAGTCCGCCCTGGATGTAGGAGGCCTTGACGCCGGAGAACGATCCGCCGCCCTGGAGTCCGTCCAGGGTGGCGACCAGCTGGCCTTGGAGCTCAGGAGCCGGCGCTTGCGGCAATGGTGCGCCGAAGACGACGGGCTGCACCGCCGGGGCCACCGGCGAGCTAAATGCAACCGATGTCACACCGGCGGCGGCGCCGCCGACGATGGCGGCGGCGGCAATGCCCGTGGCTAGCAGTTTTACAGTCACGGCTGTCCTCTCGTTCGACCCGACTCGTTAGAAAGATTAACAGTGTTGCCAGTGTGTCGAAATTCCCCGAACGCACATGATCTAGGTTGGGCCGGTAGCGTTGAGGTATCCGCCGCACCAACTCTCGGGTGCGGGAGAGGAGCGCAACATGAGCGAGGCACAAGACCCCCAACTGTCGAGCGAGGATGCGGCCGAGCTTGAGGAGCTGCGCCGGGAGGCGTCGGTTCTTCGTGAGCAGCTGGAGAACGCAGTAGGACAGGGCAGCGCCCGCAGTGCTCGTGATGTACATCAGCTCGAAGCCCGCATCGATTCTCTGGCCGCGCGTAACGCCAAATTGATGGACACCCTCAAGGAGGCCCGCCAACAGCTACTCGCACTCCGCGAGGAGGTCGACCGGCTGGGTCAGCCGCCGAGCGGATACGGCGTTCTGTTGACTGCCCACGACGACGACACCGTCGATGTCTTCACCTCCGGCCGCAAGATGCGGCTCACCTGCTCTCCCAATATCGACGTCAAGTCGCTGAAGCAAGGTCAGACGGTCCGCCTCAACGAGGCCCTGACCGTCGTCGAGGCCGGCAACTACGAGTCGGTCGGCGAAATCAGCACATTGCGCGAAATCCTGGCCGACGGCCACCGCGCGCTGGTGGTCGGGCACGCCGACGAGGAACGTATCGTGTGGCTGGCCGAGCCCCTGGTCACCCAGGAAGATCTGCCGCCGGAACTCGCTGTCGGCCTGTCCGAGGCGGAGCTGAACCAGCGGCCCCGCAGACTGCGGCCGGGCGACTCGCTGCTGGTCGACACCAAGGCCGGGTATGCCTTCGAGCGCATCCCGAAGGCCGAGGTCGAGGACCTGGTGCTGGAAGAGGTGCCCGACGTCGCCTACAGCGATATCGGCGGCCTGACGCGGCAGATCGAGCAGATTCGCGACGCCGTCGAACTGCCGTTCCTGCACAAGGAGCTCTACCGCGAGTACGCGCTGCGGCCGCCTAAGGGTGTGCTGCTCTATGGTCCGCCCGGTTGCGGTAAGACGTTGATCGCCAAGGCCGTTGCCAATTCACTGGCCAAGAAGATGGCTGAGGTGCGTGGCGACGACGCCCGCGAGGCGAAGTCCTACTTCCTCAACATCAAGGGCCCGGAGCTGCTGAACAAGTTCGTCGGCGAGACCGAACGGCACATCCGGCTGATCTTCCAGCGGGCCCGCGAAAAGGCTTCCGAGGGAACGCCGGTGATCGTGTTCTTCGACGAGATGGACTCCATCTTCCGCACCCGCGGTACCGGCGTGAGCTCGGACGTGGAGACGACGGTCGTGCCCCAGCTGCTCTCCGAGATCGACGGTGTGGAGGGGCTGGAGAACGTCATCGTGATCGGCGCCTCCAACCGCGAGGACATGATCGATCCGGCGATCCTGCGGCCCGGCCGGCTGGACGTCAAGATCAAGATCGAGCGGCCGGATGCCGAAGCGGCACTGGACATCTTCAGCAAGTACCTCACCGAGACGCTGCCGGTGAACGCCGATGATCTGGCCGAGTTCGGCGGCGACCGCGGGCTGTGCATCAGGGCGATGATCGAGAAGGTCGTCGACCGGATGTACGCCGAGATCGACGACAACCGGTTCCTGGAAGTCACCTATGCCAACGGTGACAAGGAAGTCATGTACTTCAAGGACTTCAACTCGGGCGCGATGATTCAGAACGTCGTCGACCGGGCCAAGAAGTACGCGATCAAGTCGGTCCTGGAAACCGGGCAGAGAGGTCTGCGGATCCAGCACCTGCTCGACTCGATCGTCGACGAGTTCGCCGAGAACGAGGACCTGCCCAACACCACGAATCCCGATGACTGGGCGCGGATTTCGGGCAAGAAGGGCGAGCGGATCGTCTACATCCGCACGCTGGTCACCGGCAAGAGCAGCAGTGCCAGCCGGGCCATCGACACCGAGTCGAACCTGGGTCAGTACCTCTAGCGTCGTACTGCCCAGGTCCCGGCTGGACGTCAGCAGAGGTGCTGAGCGGCCGCGTTGTAGAAGAACGCGGCGTCCTTCGGCTCAACGCCGTCGGTGGTGCTGTCCGAAATTGACTGCAGCGTGGTCGCCTGCGGAACGCCGGCGGCGATGTCACTGCAGATGTGCTGTCCGACGGCCACGGCGGCGGAAACCGGTCCATTCCAGCCATCGTTGGCCAGCGTGGTGATGAACGAGTCCTGGTCGGCAGCGGCCGGTGCCGCGAGCGCGATGCCAAGTCCCAGGGCGGCGATGCCGGTGATGACGAATTTCTTCATGTTGGTTTCCTTTGCCCCGAATTGTGCGTCTCTGCCGATGCTGGCGGCGCACGATTGCCGCAGTTTATGGGAAGAGACGCCTTACGGGAGCGATATCGTCGTCCGCGTAAGTTTGTTACAGGGCACTTTTTGAATTCAAAATTCCAGAGAATAGCTATTTGCGAAATCGTCTTGGGTGACGTGCGCGTTGCGGGTCGTGGTGTCCACACTGAGCCGCTCTGTCAGCGTGCGGGTTTCATAGCGCCAGCCCTCCGGCAGGGTCAGTCGTTCAGCCAAGTCCGGCAGACTGGTCAGGCCGAGGCTGGCGTCCACGCCTTGGCTGTAGGTCTGCATGACCCAGCGTTGCCCCTGCGGGTCCACGAGCTCGAAAATCGGCCGGCCCGCGTCGAAGTTGAACACCGTCTTGCGATCCACTTGATTGACGCTGTAGGGAGCGGGGCTCATCGACGACAGCTTGACGGTGGCCTGCCGCATCATCTCGATACCGCCGAACGTCTTGGTGTCGGGCTTGCCCCGCGCATCTTTCTCGATGCTGCTCATCAGCCAGTGCCGTGGGCCGTTCAACAGCGCCGCGACCGCGCCGTGCTCCTTGGCGATCGCGTCGGCGTCGAGCTTGTCCCACAGTTCGGCGGGGCAGTCGTTGAGTGGAAAGCTGCAATAGACACTGGCTTCCGGGCCGTCCTCGCCGGCCGTCACCAGCAGCACCTCTCCATAACGCCGATCGAACACGTCATTGCGTTCTGTCATCGCGTGTCTCCATCTCCAGGTAGGCGTCGCGGCCGGCCAGGCTTACCGCGACGTCGGCGATCAAGGGGTCAAAGAACCGCTGCCGGTACAGCGGGTCGACGCTGGTGCTGACGGTGAAGTACAGCCCTGACAACACCGCTACGAACAGAGACGTATGCACCACGGTCTGGGGTATCGGCACATGGATGCCGAACCATGTTCCGGCACAAGGCGGTTGACCGACCGGGCAGGATTGCTCACCCGACCACAGCACGGTCACGTCGTCGGGGATCGCGATCGTTCCCAGCGCCAGGAAGAACGCGAACAGCCCGGTGGTGAAGAACACCACCTGGATCGCCTGCGCGACGACCATCACCGCGACGACGTTCACCTGCTCGGCCAGCGACAGCGGCGTTCGGGCCGGGTCGGATTCTCCTACCAGCGGGGTGTCGGCCAGCAGCGTCGCGGTGTCGCGCTCGTCGGAGCGGTCATCGCGCAGCGCCTTCACCTCGTCGCGAATCGTGACCACCATGAAGACGACTGCCACCAACGCGAGGAAACCGATTGTCTGCCAGAGCCGTTCGCGGGTCATTCGCGCGGATAGCTGCCACAGTTCGCCGGTGAAATACACCACCACCGTCAACATCAGCAGCGGCAACGCGCGGCTCATCAACGTTCCGAGCGCACCGAACTGGACCCAGGCAAACCGGAACGCCCACAACACAATCGACCCGATGCCCAGATACGTCAGCCACACCGCCAGCACCGCGACGAGGCCGAAACCGGCGACCTCGGCCGCGGTCAGGCCCGTCCAGCCGCGGTCGGCCAGTGGGAAGCCGATCACGAACAGTGCCATCACCACCAGTGCGGCGCTGCGCCGCCCGGCCTCGCTGCGAGTCGTGCCGGCCTGGTGCAGCAGGTAGAGGACGAAGGGCGCGGCAGTCAGCACGCCGGCCATGATCGCCAGCCGTAGGACGGTGCCGAATTCGGCGCTGCCGTCACTGAAATCGGCGATCAAGGCGGTCAGGGCGATCAAGGCGCCGATACCGCTGACCACCGGGGCCGAACGCACGATCAAAGCCCGCGAGCGCACCCGGCGGGTCAGCACCAATGGCAGCCCCCGGCCCAGAAACCACTCCTGGACTTCTCTGGTGTCGGCGGCGGTCATGTCACCGACCCCGCCGTGAGGAGCGGTATCGGTCGCGCGCCACCAATGTCAGACGCACATCGTCCAGCAGCGGGTCGAGGAATTGCGAGCGGTATTCCTTGTCGGTCACCGCCTTTGCCGCCAAATACATGAAGGTGATGGCGGTCAGCATCATGGTCGTTTGAATCAGCGGGTCGGGAACGGGCAGCGTCATGCCGAGGATATGGCCGTCGTTACTGCCGGCGCCGCGTGTCCAGGAGTCCAGCAGCGGCGGGCTCAGCACGATCAGCCCGAGCACCATGAAGATCGTGCCGGTGGCCAGCGCGACGGTCAGCACCTGACCCACTTGCGAGGCGGCGACGACGAACACCACGTTGGCGCGTTCGGGCCGGGACAACGGATCGGCGCCCGACTCGTCGGCAATGCCCTCGAACGGTGTGCCGGCCAGCCGATCCTGGTCCTCGAGCGCGGGCTCGGGCGCCTCCAGGATCGGGCGGACTCGCTCCATGGTGCTCGAGATCAAGAACGCCGAGGCGATCAGGAACAGGAAGCCGATGGCCAGCCACAGTCGCTCGCGGCTGACGATCGCCGCCATCAACCAGACATATGTGTTGAAGAACACCAGGAAGGTGAGCAGCACCACCGGCAGCGCGCGGACGAACATGCCGCTGGCCAGCGCGAGGTTCGACATCGTGTCCCGCGCCGCCCAGCCCAGAATCGAGCCGATGCCCGAGGCCGTGGCCACCAGGATGACGCCGATGGCGATCGCCGACACGACCAGATTCACGAATTCCCGCGGGCTGGGGCCGCCGAAAATGCACCCGAGGACGATCACCACCAGAGACACGTTCGCGGCAACCACACGTTTGAGGGGGGTGCGGATCCGCGACACCAACCAGCCGGCCAGACCTGCGACGGGCAGCACCAGCACCACCAGGGCGAGCAGGAATCCCTCGGTCACCGTCGGATGGCCATCGATGTCGATGGTGTGCTTGCCCGACAACGCCACCACCAGAATGGAGTTGGCAGCCACCACAGCCAGACCGGCCAGCGCGGGAGCCGAGCGACCCCACACTCGCCGGATCAGGGCGCCGCGGCGTACCACGGCGGGAAGCCCTCGAACCAGAAACCACCGCTCTTCGGCATAGCGGTCGGGTGATGTCATCGTTGCGCGGCTCCGATGTGGAGACTCTTTCTACGGACGCGGTGGGTGAGGTCACCCTAGCGGGAAGTGGCCCCGTCCACGCACGAGGCGCGCGACACCGCTTACTGCAGGCCCCGTAGGCTGGCGGCCATGCAACGGATCATCGGGACGGAGGTCGAATACGGCATCTCGTCGCCGTCCGATCCGACCGCCAATCCGATCCTGACCTCGACGCAGGCGGTGCTGGCATACGCCGCGGCCGCAGGCATTCAGCGTGCCAAGCGCACCCGGTGGGACTACGAGGTGGAGTCGCCTCTGCGCGACGCCAGGGGATTCGACCTCAGCCGGTCGTCGGGGCCGCCGCCGGTGGTCGACGCCGACGAGGTCGGCGCCGCCAACATGATCCTGACCAACGGCGCCCGGCTCTACGTCGACCACGCCCACCCGGAGTATTCGGCTCCCGAGGTCACCGATCCGATGGACGCGGTGATCTGGGACAAGGCCGGCGAGCGGGTGATGGAGGCCGCGGCCCGGCACGTCGCCAGCGTGCCAGGCGCGGCCAAGCTGCAGCTGTACAAGAACAACGTCGATGGCAAGGGTGCCTCCTACGGCACGCACGAGAACTATCTGATGAGCCGCCAGACACCGTTCTCGGCGGTCATCGCGGGGTTCACGCCGTTCCTGGTATCCCGCCAGGTCGTCACGGGTTCGGGCCGGGTCGGTATTGGACCCTCCGGTGACGAGCCCGGTTTCCAGCTGTCCCAGCGTGCCGACTACATCGAGGTCGAGGTCGGGCTGGAGACCACCCTCAAGCGCGGCATCATCAACACCCGCGACGAGCCGCATGCCGACGCCGACAAGTACCGGCGGCTGCACGTCATCATCGGCGATGCCAACCTCGCCGAGACGTCGACGTATCTGAAGGTGGGCACCGCGTCGCTGGTACTCGATCTGATCGAGGAAGGCCCCCAATTCGGCCTGGATCTCTCGGATCTGGCGTTGGCCCGTCCGGTGCACGCGGTGCACGTGATCAGCCGGGACCCGTCGCTGCGGGCCACGGTGGCGCTGGCCGACGGCCGCGAGCTGACCGCGCTGGCCATGCAGCGCATCTACCTGGACCGGGTGGCCAAGCTGGTGGACGCCCGCGATCCCGATCCGAGTGCCTCACTCGTCGTCGAAACCTGGGCGCACGTGCTTGACCTGCTGGAACGCGATCCGATGGAGTGTGCTGAGCTGCTGGACTGGCCAGCCAAGCTGCGGCTTCTGGAAGGCTTCCGGCAGCGGGAGAACCTCGGCTGGTCGGCGCCGCGGCTGCATCTGGTCGATCTGCAGTACTCCGATGTTCGGCTCGACAAGGGTCTCTACAACCGGCTCGTGGCGCGCGGATCGATGAAACGTCTCGTCACCGAGCAACAGGTGCTCGACGCCGTCGACAACCCGCCGACCGACACCAGGGCGTACTTCCGCGGCGAATGCCTGCGCCGGTTCGGCGCGGACATCGCGGCGGCGAGCTGGGACTCGGTGATCTTCGATCTGGGCGGCGATTCGCTGGTGCGGATTCCGACTCTCGAGCCACTGCGGGGCAGCAAAGCCCACGTCGGTGCCTTGCTCGACTCGGTCGACAGCGCAGCGCAACTCGTGGAACAACTCACGACCTGACATTCGTTAGAGGGAGCAATACCGATCTCGACCGGTAGTGTGAAGGAACCGGTGGCCCGGGCCGAATGGCCCGACACAGTCGCCGATAACGAGCAGGAGGCAGCGATGGCTCAAGAGCAGACCAAGCGCGGTGGTGGTGGCGGCGAGGATGACGACGTCTCCAGCAACGGCGCCGGCGGCCAGGAGCGTCGCGACAAGCTCGCCGAGGAGACCGACGATCTGCTCGACGAGATCGATGACGTCCTCGAGGAGAACGCCGAGGACTTCGTGCGCGCATATGTCCAAAAGGGCGGACAGTGACCTGGCCTTTTTCCGATCGCCTGGCCACTAGTTCACCCCTCACGGATCTATCCTCGTTTTCCGATTTTCTGCGGCGGGAAGCTCCGCAACTGCTGCCGACCAGCACCGGAGCAACCGGTGCTCTACCGGGTGACGCGCTGCCGCACGGCACCACGATCGTCGCGCTGAAATATCCGGGCGGGGTCCTGATCGCCGGTGATCGCCGTTCGACGCAGGGCAACATGATCGCCGGCCGCGACGTGCAAAAGGTGTACATCACCGACGACTACACGGCCACCGGCATCGCCGGCACCGCGGCGATCGCCGTCGAATTCGCCCGGCTGTACGCGGTCGAGCTGGAGCACTACGAAAAGGTCGAAGGCGTCCCGCTGACGTTCCCCGGCAAGGTGAACCGGCTCTCGACGATGGTGCGCGGCAATCTCGGTGCGGCACTGCAGGGATTCGTCGCACTGCCGCTGCTGGTGGGTTACGACCTCGACGATTCGAATCCGGTAGGGGCGGGACGGATCGTCTCGTTCGACGCCGCCGGCGGCTGGAACATCGAAGAAGAGGGCTACCAGTCGGTCGGCTCCGGTTCGATCTTCGCCAAGTCGTCGATCAAGAAGCTCTATCCCAGTGTCACCGACGCTGATTCGGCGCTGCGGGCGGCCGTCGAGGCGCTCTACGACGCCGCCGACGACGACTCCGCCACCGGCGGGCCCGACCTGGTGCGCGGCATCTTCCCGACCGCTGTCACCATCGAGGCCGAAGGTGCGGCCGACGTGGCCGAGCAGCGGATTTCGGCACTGGCTCGTGAGGTGATCGAAAAGCGTACCCGGACCAACTCATTCGGGCCCGGCAGCGGCCCCAGCAACGAAGCACCGCGGGTGGACTAAGTGAGCTTTCCATATTTCATCTCGCCCGAGCAGGCGATGCGCGAGCGTTCGGAGCTCGCGCGCAAGGGCATTGCCCGTGGCCGCAGTGTGGTCGTCCTCGCCTATGACTCCGGCATCTTGTTCGTCGCGGAGAACCCCTCGCGGTCGTTGCAGAAGGTCAGCGAGCTCTATGACCGGGTCGGCTTCGCCGCGGTGGGCCGATTCAACGAGTTCGACAACCTGCGCCGGGGTGGTATTCAGTTCGCCGACACCCGGGGCTACGCCTATGACCGTCGCGACGTGACGGGGCGTCAGCTCGCCAACGTCTACGCGCAGACCCTCGGTACGATCTTCACCGAGCAGGCCAAGCCGTACGAGGTCGAGCTGTGTGTAGCCGAGGTGGCTCACTACGGCGAAACGAAAGCCCCTGAGCTGTACCGCATCACCTATGACGGGTCGATCGCCGACGAACCGCATTTCGTCGTGATGGGCGGCACCACCGAACCGATCATCAACGCGCTCAAGGAGTCCTACTCCGAGAACGCCCCACTCGCCGATGCGGTCCAGATCGCCCTCGCGGCGTTGCAGGCGGGCATCAACGGCACCAGCACCAGCAGCACGCCGCCAGCCGAGCCGCGCGTTCTCGGCCCCGCCACGCTCGAGGTCGCCATCCTGGACGCCAAGCGGCCACGGCGGGCGTTCCGGCGGATCACCGGCTCGGCGCTGGATGCGCTTCTGCCCAAGGCGGATACCGCGACGGCCGATGAGCCCGCCGCGGGAGAAGACTCCTGACCCAACTCGTCCTCGGGGCCAGCGGATTCCTCGGCTCGCATGTGACGCGCCAGCTGGTCGCCAGTGGTGCCGACGCCAGAGTGATGGTCCGCAAGACCAGTTCGACGAAGGGTATCGACGATCTCGACGTCGAACGGCACTACGGCGACATCTTCGACGACGAGGCTCTGCGTGCCGCGATGAGCGGCTGCGACGTCGTCTACTACTGCGTGGTCGACGCCCGGATGTGGTTGCGCGACCCGGCCCCGTTGTTCCGGACGAACGTCGATGGCTTGCGCCACGTGCTGGATGCCGCCGTCGAGACAGGGCTGAGCAAGTTCGTCTTCACCAGCACCACAGGCACATTGGCGATCAGCGACGGTAAACCCGTCACTGAGGACGACCCGCACAATTGGACCGGTGGCGGGCCGTACATCGAGGCCCGGGTGCAGGCCGAAGATCTGGTGCTGAGCTACGCCCGCGACAAGGGGTTACCCGCCGTCGCGATGTGCATCTCGACCACCTATGGACCCGGCGACTGGCAGCCGACGCCGCACGGTTCGATGATCGCGCAGGTCGCCGCTGGCCGGTTCCCCTTCTACCTGGACTTCTCCTCGGAGGTCGTCGGGATCGAAGATGCCGCGCGCGCAATGCTTCTCGCGGCCGAGCGGGGCCGGGCGGGGGAGCGCTACATCATCTCGGACAAGTACCTGAGCACTCGCGAGGTGCACGAGATTGCCGCCGACGCCGTTGGAGCCGCCCGGCCGCGCATCAAGATCCCGTTGCCGTTGCTCTATGGGGGCGCCCACGCCAACGACCTCGCGGCCCGGCTGCTGCGTCGCGACCTGCCCTTCGCGGTGGTCGGAATACGGATGGCCGAGCTGATGTCGCCGCTGGACCACAGCAAGGCCGAACACGAATTGGGCTGGCAGCCTGAGCCGGTCGAGGAGTCGATTCGCAAGGCGGCACGATTCTTCGTCGATCTACCCCGCTAGCCCTTTCACCCGAATGCGGTCGCGATCGCCGGTGATGACCGCCAGGATGTTGTGCCAGGCATCGGACGGCTCGTTGATCACGTCGCTGTGCGCCGAGGGCCCCGCCATCGGCCCACCCGTCAGCCGGCGCCCAGTGTCCAGTTGGATGACGCCGGGCAACTGGTCGGGGTCTGCGCCGTGCGGCCCGAACGGGACCCCCTGCACGAGGTCGATCGGATCGCCCGGCGCCGTCATCGAGAATCGCAACACGGCGGGGTTGCGGTCATGCCAATCCGACGGATCGTGGACGCCCACACCGGCTCCCGCGGCCTCGACGTACACCACCCGATCGGCGGTCAGACCGAACCGTTCGGCAGTACCCAGGATCGACCCGCCGTAGGAGTGACCCAGGTAGGTCACCGGAATCGCCCCGGCCCGTCGTTCGACATCCTCGCTAAACGCCACCAGCCGCGGTGCCAACTGCAGGGCGTAGCGGGGATCGGCCGCGTCAGTCACACCGGCGAGCAGCTCACCGGTCGGGAAGTGCCCGCCGAGGTAGCTGATCACGGCCACCTTCCCACCGGCGCCGGCGACGAATCGCCGTGCGGTCGCCACGTCGTCCGCTGAACCGTCGAATGTGGTGTTGAGTCCCGGTACCAATACCGCCAGTGCGTCTGCCCGGCCGAGATTGCCGGACAACTCGATGAGGGATTCCCGCTCGGGATCGAACGCAAGGATCTGTCGCGGTACCCGCCGGTCGCGGTCCAACGGATCGGGGACATCACCGAGCAGCGTCTCGTAGTACTCGATGCGGTGCCGGGCGTTGCGGTCATAGGCGGCGACGGTCGCGGCTCGCAGCGCCGGATCGACGTGCAGTGTCGCCCATAGCCGTTCGGCGTCGGCCGGGTCATGCACAGCCCCAACGGCGGTGCGCAGTTTGACCTCCTCGGGCACGTCGATACGGCGGTGTTCGTCGAGGATCGCGTTGGCGATGTTGATCCGGTTGGCTGCCATGCGCATCTCCCATGGCGCACCGTCGGTGTTACCCACCTCGCGGGGTTTGTGTTCGATCAGCCGCTGCCGTTCGGCTTCTGACATCGCTGCGATCTGGCCGGCGATGCTGTCCTGGCTCATATGCGGCCAGTCGGCGACCGGATCGCCGGTCGACGCGGCCGGCCGCACCTCTGCGGGGGCAGCTGATGCGGCGTCGAACACCGCGTCGATCGCGCGGGCGGCTTCGGCGTCGGCCGCGCCGAGCGCGCTCAGCGCGCCCTGCAATACGCGAGTCAGCTCGGCGGCGCGCTCGTCGAGCATCGCCCTGGCCGCCGAGTCGGATCCGCCACTGCAGACCACCAACAGCGCCGACGGTTCGGACGGCGGCACCACCGTCCCGTCGTCGGCGACCGGGCAGCCTTCGGCGCGTGCATCGGCGAGTACGGCCAGCACCCGGTCCCGGCCGCGACCGATGACGTCGGCGGCGTCCCGCGCTTCGGCGGCGGCCAGGATCAGCGCCCGGCACATCCGGCGCAATCCCGTGGCGGTCGGGCCGATCGCGTACCGGGCTGCGCCCGCGGCCGACCCGGTGAACACGCCCGAGGTGCCGGCCATCGCGTCGTCGACCGTGTCGGCCTTGGCCTGCAACCGGCCCGCGGCGCCGTCCCATTGGTCGGCCAGTTCGGTCAGTGCCTCCGGTCGCCAGGTGAGCACCTGTGCGACGTCCGGGTGGATCACGGCGGCCGGAGTCGCTCGGCGCCGGCGTCGTCGGCGGTGGTCAGTTCGCCGACCGCGTGGCGGGTCGAGCAAACCCAATCCTGTACAGCCGCAGCGAGTCGGCACACTTCAGCGGTGACACGCTGGGGCATGTCCAAACGGCTCAGCGCAGAACCGGGCATTGCCTCGAGACCGGGGATCGGAATGCCTGCAAGTTCGTCAGCGGTGCGGGTCAGACGCTCCACGAGCGGCCCCAGCGCGGCGGTGTCGATGGCGACCGGCTCGGGCACGGCTCATGCTGGCATGCCCGCCGGTGCCGCCCCTACAAATATCCACAGCTCGGCAATCCACAGGCATTTCGAATGCGTTTCGCGTACCGCTTGGCCACCACTGGCGCAAACCAACAAGTAGGCTCGGTGTCGTGCAGCGGAGAATCATGGGCATCGAAACCGAATTCGGTGTCACCTGCACGTTCCACGGCCATCGCCGGCTCAGTCCGGACGAGGTCGCCCGGTACCTGTTCCGCCGGGTGGTGTCGTGGGGCCGCAGCTCGAACGTGTTCCTGCGCAACGGTGCGCGGTTGTACCTCGACGTGGGTAGCCACCCGGAGTACGCCACCGCCGAGTGCGACAACCTGGTGCAGCTGGTCACTCACGACCGCGCTGGTGAACGGGTGCTGGAGGACCTGCTCATCGACGCCGAACAGCGTCTGGCCGACGAGGGCATCGGCGGTGACATCTACTTGTTCAAGAACAACACCGATTCCGCCGGAAACTCCTATGGCTGCCACGAGAACTACCTGATCGTGCGCGCGGGGGAGTTCTCCCGGATTTCCGACGTGCTGTTGCCGTTCCTGGTGACCCGCCAGCTGATCTGCGGCGCCGGCAAGGTGTTGCAGACGCCCAAGGCCGCCACGTTCTGCCTGTCACAGCGCGCCGAACACATCTGGGAAGGGGTGTCCAGCGCGACCACCCGATCCCGGCCCATCATCAACACCCGTGACGAGCCGCACGCCGACGCCGAGAAGTACCGCCGGCTGCACGTAATCGTCGGCGACTCCAATATGTGCGAGTCATCCACCATGCTGAAGGTCGGCACCGCCTCGCTGGTGCTGGAGATGATCGAAGCCGGTGTGGCGTTCCGCGATTTTTCGCTGGACAACCCGATCCGGGCCATCCGCGAGGTCAGCCATGACCTGACCGGCCGCCGGCCGGTCCGGCTGGCAGGCGGGCGGCAGGCCAGCGCCCTGGAGATCCAGCGCGAGTACTACGCCCGCGCGGTGGAGTACCTGCAGACTCGCGAGCCCAACACCCAGATCGACCAGGTCGTCGACCTCTGGGGCCGCCAGCTCGACGCCGTCGAGAGCCAGGACTTCGCGAAGGTGGACACCGAGATCGACTGGGTGATCAAGCGCAAGCTGTTCCAGCGCTACCAGGACCGCTACAGCATGGAGCTGTCCGACCCCAAGATCAGCCAACTCGACCTGGCCTACCACGACATCAAGCGCGGTCGCGGGGTGTTCGACCTGCTGCAGCGCAAGGGCCTGGCGACCCGGATCACCACCGACGAGGAGATCGAGGCGGCCGTCGACACGCCGCCGCAGACGACCCGGGCCAAGCTGCGCGGCGAGTTCATCAGCGCCGCCCAGGAAGCCGGGCGCGATTTCACCGTGGACTGGGTGCATCTCAAGCTCAACGACCAGGCGCAGCGCACGGTGCTGTGCAAGGACCCCTTCCGTTCGGTGGACGAGCGGGTCAAACGGCTCATCGCCAGCATGTGACGAGCGCGCCGCGCGAGCGGCGCGTCCATCCCGGCTAAGGTTTTCCGAGTGGCGACATCCAAGGTCGAGCGGTTGATGAATCTCGTCATCGCGCTGCTGTCCACCCACGGCTACATCACCGCAGAACGCATCCGCGCCAGCGTGGCCGGCTACGCCGACAGCCCCAGCGACGAAGCGTTCTCCCGGATGTTCGAACGCGACAAGAACGAGCTGCGTGATCTGGGCATCCCGCTGGAGACCGGACGGGTCTCGGCGTTCGACCCCACCGAGGGCTACCGGATCAGCCGGGATGCGTACGCACTGCCCGACATCGAGCTGACCGACGAAGAGGCCGGGGCCGTGGCGATCGCCACCCAGCTGTGGGAGTCCCCCGAGCTGATCACCGCGACCCAGGGTGCGCTGCTGAAGTTGCGGGCCGCGGGGGTCGACGTCGATCCTGACGCCGCCGTCGCGATCACCACTGCCGCGGGCCCGCCGGGGCTGCGCGGATCGGAGGATGTGCTGGGAAACCTGTTGGCGGCCATCAATTCCGGTCAGGCAGTGCAATTCCGGCACCGCTCGCTGCCGACTGATCCCTACGCCGTCCGCACTGTGGAGCCCTGGGGTGTGGTCACCGACAAGGGCCGCTGGTATCTGGTCGGCCACGACCGGGACCGCAACGCCACCAGGACGTTTCGGCTGTCCCGTATCGGTGCCGACATCAAAACCGTTGGGGCGCCTGGATCGGTGACCCGGCCCGATCGCGTCGACCTGCGGGCGATCGTCGACCAGGTCATCGGCGAGGCGCCCAGCGGCGTGCAGGCCTCGGTGTGGGTGGCCGACGGCCGGGCAATGTCGTTGCGCCGCAACGGAAGATCGGTGGGCGTACGAACCATCGGTGGTCGCACCGGAGAAGTCATCGAACTCGATATCGGCACCCGTGACCGGCTGGCCCGCGAGGTCGCGGGTTACGGGGCCGACGCGCTGGTGCTCGAACCGGCCACGCTGCGCGACGATGTGCTGGCGCGGCTGCGAGCCCAGGCAGGGGAGGACGCATGACGCCTGTGTCGACACGGCTGGTGCGGCTGCTGAACATGGTGCCGTATCTGAAGGCCAACCCGAGCATCACCTACGACGAGGCCGCCGCCGATCTCGGCGTGAGCCGCAAGCAGCTCCAACAGGATCTCGACCAGCTCTGGATGTGCGGTCTGCCGGGGTATGGCCCGGGTGACCTGATCGACTTCGAATTCTCCGGGGACACCATCAAGGTGACGTTCTCGGCAGGGATGGACGAGCCGCTGCGACTGACGTCACCGGAGGCCACCGGCCTGTTGGTGGCGTTGCGTGCGCTGATCGACATCCCCGGTGTGGTCGACCCGCAGGCCGCCCTGTCCGCGATCGCCAAAATCGAGTCGGCGGCGGGCACCGTCAGCCATGACCACACCCACGCCGTCGCCGCGGTGGAGGAGCGGGCGCCCATCGAAAGCGACACCGCCGCAGCGGTGCGGATGGCGGTCCGTGACGGCCGCGCGCTGCGTATCGAGTACTACTCGGCCTCCCGGGACACCCTGTCTAGCCGCGTCGTCGACCCCATCCGGGTGGTGCTGGTCGGCGATCACAGCTATCTGAACGCCTGGTCACCCGATGCCGACGGAGTGCGGCTGTTCCGGTTCGACCGCATCGTCGAGGCGACCGTCCTCGACCAGGCCGCCGTCCCGCCGGAGCCGGCCGTGCAAGCCCCGCCAGACACCTCGCTGTTCGACGCCGACCCCGCGCTGCCCGCCGCTACCCTGCTGCTGGCCCCCGCGGCGTCCTGGATGCTCGAGTACTACCCGATGCGGATCGTCGAAGAGCTGCCCGACGGCTACCACAAGGCCGTGATGACCTATGCCTCCGAGGAGTGGATGACCCGGGTGCTGCTGGGATTCGGCGCCGATGTCCGGGTGTTCGAGCCCGAATCGTTGGTGACCCGGGTGCGCACCCGCGCGGCGGCGGCGCTGGCCACTTACGCCGAGCTCACCGGCTGACCTGCATCCCGGCTCGTCAGGGGGCCGGTGGGGTAGCATCGAACCAACTTCTGGAGGTGACCAAATTGGGTGCTCTACAACCGTGGCACTGGCTGATTCTCATCGCCGTGGTCGTGCTGCTCTTTGGGTCGAAGCGGTTGCCTGACGCGGCCCGCTCGCTGGGCAAGTCGATGCGCATCTTCAAGTCAGAGGTCAAGGAGCTGCAGAGCGAGAGCAAGACGGACACGCCCGTCACGCCCGCGCAGCCGCCTACCCAGGTTCAGTCCGAGCGCGTTGAGGCCCCGGTGACACCGCCGGCCCAGAGCCACACCGACGCCAAACCGGCCTGAGCCCGATAACGACCAGGCGCTCGTGCGCCGTAGTTAGACGCTGCCGTGCGCACCCCTAAAATTCTGTCGCGGCTCGACCCACGACAACGCCGCAGCCGCACCAATCCCGACGGGACGATGTCCCTCGTCGACCACATCCGGGAGCTGCGGACCCGGCTGCTGATCTCGCTGGGTGCCGTCGCTCTCACCACCATTGTCGGCTTCCTCTGGTACAGCCACGGCTTCTTCGGGATCGAGAGCCTGGGTGAATGGCTGCGCGAGCCCTACTGCTCGCTGCCGCAGTCGGCTCGCGCCGATATCAGCGCCGACGGTGGCTGCCGGCTGCTGGCGACCGCCCCGTTCGACCAGTTCATGCTGCGGCTCAAGGTCGGCCTGACCGCGGGCATCGTGTTGGCCTGCCCGGTGTGGCTGCACCAGTTGTGGTCGTTCATCACTCCGGGGCTGTACCGCAACGAACGCCGCTTCGCGTCGGTGTTCGTCTTCTTCGCGGCGCTGCTGTTCATGTCCGGCACCGTCCTCGCCTACTACGTGTTGTCCAAGGCGTTGCACTTCCTGCTGACGGTCGGCAGCGATGTTCAGGTCACCGCGTTGTCCGGTGACCAATACTTCGGCTTCCTGATCAACCTGCTGCTCATCTTCGGCGTCAGCTTCGAATTCCCGCTGCTGATCATCATGCTCAACATGATCGGGATGCTGCCGTACGCCAAGCTCAAGTCGTGGCGGCGCGGCCTGATCTTCGGGGTGTTCGTCTTCGCCGCGTTCGCCACGCCCGGCTCGGATCCGTTCTCGATGCTGGCCCTCGGCCTGGCGCTGACGGTCCTGCTGGAGTTCGCGATCCAGATAGCTCGTCTGCACGACCGGCGAAAGGCCAAGCGCGAAGGGCAGTCCGAGATTCCCGACGACCAGGCCGCACCCATCGAGGCGCCCACTCCGGTAGCCGCCCCGGCGACGTTCGCGGCACAGCATGACGACATCACCTAAATCGCAGCTCGATCAGTTCACCGAGCTGCTGACGTTTCGGCTCGACCCGTTCCAGCGGCAGGCATGTGAGGCCCTGGAACGCGGCCACGGCGTGCTGGTATGCGCACCGACCGGCGCGGGCAAGACAGTCGTCGGCGAGTTCGCGGTGCACCTCGCATTGGCGGCGGGCCGAAAGTGCTTCTACACCACGCCGATCAAGGCACTGAGCAACCAGAAGCACAACGATCTGGTGCAGCGCTACGGTGCCGAGAACATCGGCCTGCTGACCGGTGACCAGTCGATCAACGGCGACGCGCCGGTGGTGGTGATGACCACCGAGGTGCTGCGCAACATGCTGTACGCCGGATCCGAAACGTTGCGGGCGCTGTCCTTTGTGGTGATGGACGAGGTGCACTTCCTCGCCGACCGGATGCGCGGCGCGGTGTGGGAAGAGGTGATCCTGCACCTGCCCGAGGATGTGCGGCTGGTCAGCCTGTCGGCCACGGTGAGCAATGCCGAGGAGTTCGGTGGCTGGATCCAGACCGTACGCGGCGACACCACCGTCGTCGTCGATGAGCACCGGCCGGTGCCGCTGTGGCAGCACGTGCTGGTCGGCAAGCGGCTGTTCGACCTGTTCGACTACTCCGAAAAAAATACCGTGGGCAGCCTCGTCGACCCGGACCTGATCCGGCACATCGCACATCGCCGTGAGGCCGAACGCCTGACCGATTGGGAGCCGCGCCGTCGCGGGCCGGGGCGCCAAGGCGGCCGATCGGGCCTCTACCGTCCGCCCGCACGCCCCGATGTGATCGCCGCGCTCGACCGCGAGGGGCTGCTGCCGGCCATCACGTTCATCTTCTCGCGCGCTGGCTGCGATGCCGCTGTCAAACAGTGCCTGCGCAGTCCGCTGCGGCTGACCAATGACGAGGACCGCAAACGGATCGCCGAAGTGATCGACCGCCGCTGTGGCGATCTCGCCGATTCCGACCTGGTGGTGCTCGACTACTACGAATGGCGCGAGGGCCTGCTGCGGGGCCTGGCAGCCCATCACGCCGGCATGCTGCCAGTATTCCGGCACACCGTCGAGGAACTTTTCACCGCAGGCCTGGTCAAAGCCGTCTTCGCAACCGAGACGCTAGCGCTGGGCATCAATATGCCGGCCCGCACCGTCGTGCTGGAGAAGCTGGTCAAGTTCAACGGCGAACAGCACATGCCGCTGACGCCGGGGGAGTACACCCAGCTCACCGGGCGTGCTGGGCGACGCGGGATCGACGTCGAGGGCCACGCCGTCGTGCTGTGGCACCCCGATGTCGAGCCCGCCGAGGTCGCCGGGCTGGCGTCGACGCGAACGTTCCCGCTGAAGAGCTCGTTCGCGCCGTCGTACAACATGACGATCAACCTGGTGAACCAGATGGGTCCGGAGCAGGCTCACCAGCTGTTGGAGCGCTCGTTCGCGCAGTACCAGGCCGACCGGTCGGTGGTGGGGCTGGTCCGCGGTGTCGAGCGGGGCGAGAAGATGCTGGGCGACATCGCTGCCGAGCTCGACTGGGACCGTCGGGCCAACCCCGACCGCGAGCCGGCGATCCTCGACTACGTGCGGTTGCGCGCCAAGATCAGCGAGCGGGAGCGGGCGCAATCCCGGGCCTCGCGGCTGCAGCGCCGGCAGGTTACTGCCGACGCATTGGCGGCGTTGCGCCGCGGCGACATCATCAACATCAACCAGGGGCGTCGCGGCGGATTGGCGGTCGTGCTCGAAGCGGCCAACGACCCGTCCGATCCCCGTCCGCTGGTGTTGACCGAAAACCGTTGGGCGGGAAGGGTTTCCTCGGCTGATTTCGCTGGGTTGACGGCGCCGCTGGGGTCGATGTCACTGCCCAAACGGGTCGAGCATCGCCAGCCGAGGGTGCGCCGGGACCTGGCGTCAGCGTTGCTGTCGGCGTCGGCCGGGCTGATGGTGCCCTCAGCCCGGAGACGACGTGGCGAGAGCGACGAGCCCGCCGACATCGACCCGGAACTGGTATCGCTGCGTGAGGCGATGCGCAAGCATTCGGTGCACGGGCTGGCCGACCGGGAGGCCAAGGTGCGCATCGGCGAGCGCTATCTACGGGTGGAACGCGACAACGAGCAGATCCGCAACAAGGTCAGCGCCGCGACCAATTCCCTGGCCCGCACGTTCGACCGGATCGTGGGGCTGCTGACCGAGCGGGGGTTTATTGAGTCCGGCGGGCAGGGCTCCAGCGACCCGCGGGTGACGGCTGACGGCCGGCTGCTGGCGCGGATTTACAGCGAGAGCGACCTGCTGGTCGCCGAATGCCTGCGCACCGGAGCCTGGAAGGGGCTGGCGCCGGCCGAGTTGGCCGCGGTGCTCTCGGCGATGGTGTTCGAAACCCGCGGCAGCGACGGCCCCACCCCCGCGCACGCGATCGACATGCCCACCCCGAAGGTGCGCCGCGCCCTGGTCGAGACGCGACGGCTGTCCGGGCAGCTCCGCGCCGACGAGAACCGGCACCGGATCGCCCCGACCCGCGAGCCCGACGAGGGATTCGTCCCCGCCGTGTACCGCTGGGCGACGACCGGCGACCTGGCTGCCGCCCTGGCGGCCTCCGATGTGGCCGGTGGCGGCACACCCCTGCCCGCGGGTGATTTCGTACGGTGGTGCCGCCAGGTGCTCGACCTGCTCGACCAGGTGCGCAATGCCGGGCCGGAAGCCGGCCTGCGGAGCACCGCGAAACGTGCCATTGACGACATCCGGCGCGGCGTCGTCGCTGTTGATGGCGGGTAGGCTCGTGCAAACGCTACGGTGGGAGCGGCGAATCGCTACCAGATCAAGGAGAGACGATGAGCGGACCGCAGGGTTCTGACCCCAACCCCTGGCAGGGCCAGCCCGCCCAGGGTCAGGATCAGCCCGCCCCCGGCTCCGAGCAGCCCGCTGCGCCGGCCTGGCAGCAGCCGGAAACACCGGGCGGTGAGACGCCGGCCTGGCAGCAGCCGACCAGCGAGCCCCCGGCGTGGCAGCCGCCCGCCTATACCCAGCCGCAGTACCCGCAGTACGGGCAACAGCCGACGCAGGGGTACCCCCAGCAGCCCTACCAGGCGCCGACCGAATACAACCCCGGCGCCTACGGCCAGCCGGGCCAATACGGCCAGCCCGCTCAGCCGGGTCAGTACGGTCAGCCGCAGTACGGCCAGTACCCGCAGCAACCGGGCTATCCGCAGCAGCCGGGCCAATACCCGCAGCAACCGGGCGATCCCAACCAGCCCGGGCAGTACGCGCCCTACCCGCCCGGCGGCGAGGAAGCGGCCAAGAAGTCCTCGGCCGTGATCTTCACCGTCATCGGTGTGCTGGCCGCGATCGTCGTCGCCGTGGTGCTGGTGCTGGGCTTCTGGAAACCCGGCTTCTTCGTCACCACCAAGTTGGACATCGGCAAGGCCCAGGTGGGCGTGCAGCAGATCCTCACCGACGAGACCAACGGCTACGGCGCCAAGAACGTCAAGGACGTCAAGTGCAACAACGGTGCTAACCCCACGGTCAAGAAGGGTGACACCTTCACCTGCGAGGTGAGCATCGACGGCACCAAGCGCCAGGTGACGGTCACGTTCCAGGACGACAAGGGCACGTACGAGGTCGGCCGGCCGAAGTAGCCGGTGACCTGGCGCGAGCGTGCGCGAAGTGCCCGCAACCGCGGCGTGTCACCGTACGGACACGCACGCTCGCCGCTGAATTAGAGGGCGTCCAGCGCTTTCTGTAGGCGCCCGATCGACGAACCGACGCCGTACGCGTGGGCCAGTTCGGCGACGCGGGCGGGGTCGGCGGCCGCCAGTGGCAGCCGATCGCCGGCAGTCGAGAGCGCCACTGGTGCATTGCGGGCCACCAGCACCACCGGCCCGGCCGCCTCGATGTAGTCGGTCGCCGCCAGCAGCTTGCTGCGAAAAGCCTTGGACAGCTTCGACTTCGGATCGTGCGCGGCGGCCAGGATGTCCTCCAGCGAGCCGTACTGGGACAGCAGCGTGGCCGCGGTCTTCTCCCCGACACCCGGCACCCCGGGCAGGCCGTCGGACGGATCACCGCGCAGCAGAGCCAATTCGGCGTAGGCGAGCCCGGCCCGATGGACCGGCACGCCATAGCGCTCGGCCACCTCGACCGGCCCGAACATCGTCGCGTTCGACAACCCGCGGCCCAGATACAACACCCGCACCGCCACCGGATCGTCACCCACCACCTGCAGCAGGTCGCGGTCGCCGCTGACGACCACGACGGGATCGCGTGTCTCGGCGTTGGCCAGCGTGCCAAGCACGTCGTCGGCCTCGAAGCCCTCCGCGCCCGCGGTGGCGATCCCGAACGCGTCGAGCAGCTCCATGATCATCTCGACCTGATGGCTGAGCTCGTCCGGCACTTCCTCCAAATCCGTTTCACCGCTGGGCTTTTCCTCAGCGACCCGGTGCGCTTTGTACGACGGGATCGCGTCGACACGGAACTGTGGGCGCCAGTCCAGGTCCAGGCAGACCACCAGCCGGCTCGGGCGTTCCCGGGTGATCAGTGTCGCCACACTATCGAGGAAGCCACGGACGGCGTTGACCTGCCTGCCGTCTGGCGCAGTGATCGACGAGGGGACGCCGAAGAACGAGCGAAACCACATGCTGGCGCCGTCCAGCAGCAACACCGGTGCAGACATGTCAGTCATCCTGCCAGTACCGTTGGAGTATGTCGTTCGCCATCGAGCGGATCGACCACGTAGTGCTCAACTGCCGTGACGTCGACGCGGTCGCCGACTGGTATGTCCGCGTCCTCGGCATGCGCCTCGAGGTGTTCTCCGGCGACAGGCTGGCATTGCGATTCGGCGATCAGAAGCTCAACCTGCGGCCCACCGGCTCGCCGAACTGGAGCACCGCAGCGGTGGACGCCCCCGGATCAGTGGATCTGTGTTTCATCACCACGGCCTCGCCCGATGACGTCGCGGCCGCGCTGCGAGACGCCGGGGTGGCGATCGCCGAGGGGCCCGTGCCCAAGAACGGCGCGCTTGGCCCGATGACGTCGTACTACTGCCGCGATCCCGAGGGGAATCTGGTCGAGATCGCCAGTTATCCTGCACCGTAACGGAATACGTACGATCCCGCGGTGATCGGTTTGTTGCCTGCGCCTTCGTCGAACATCGTGGCGCGCACCGCGATCGTGCCGTCGGCGCCGCGGATCGGTTCCGCGTCGACGCGGAACGGCCCGAACTTGCCCCGCGCCAAGAACATCACGTGTGAGCTGACCCCCTGCAACTGATCGGTTTTTGCCGCGGCGGCTGCTGCATCGATGGCCGCGGTCTCCAGCACCACGAACTGCGGACCGATGTGCAACGCGGCGTCCGGGGAGGCCACCTCGACCGACAGCTCCGGCAGCGCCCACACCCCGTCGGGCCTGCGCGCGGCACCGAACACCTGCCACAACGGTGGCAGGTCGGGGGAGTCGACGACCTCGATCGGGTTGAGCGCCATCTTCTCCAGCCCCTCGGGCGGGACGCCGATGCTGACACCCTGGCCCTCGTTGAGCGCCAGCACGCGAGAGGGGTTGTCGGCGTCCACGATCCGCGACCGGCTGTAGGACATCTGTCTTCCGCGCTTGAGGTCCTCGGACTGGATCTCGATCCGGCGGACGTCTCGGCCGGGATCGAGCACCTGGATGGAGATCACCACCGGGTTGGGCACCGCCTCGCGATCCGACACGAGCCCGCTGTCCGGCGAGACGATGCCCAGCACCGCCAAGAACAGCCCGCCGGTCGGATTGCGCATGTCGTGGCGGATCGTCACGGTGTCCTGTGCGCCCACGTCCATCGACGAGTAGCTGCGGCCCAGGTAGCGGTAGCTGAGCAACCCACCCCAACGGCGGTTGAGTTCGGCGGCGTAGGCCGCGGGGTCGTCAGTAAGCTCACGGATGTCGCGCAGCATCGCGTCATCGTATGCCTGCAGCTAGCCTGGCTGGCATGAGCGCCAGTCGTTTCAGCAGCGATGTTTATGCCCGCCGGCTCGCCGCCGCATCAGCCGCGGCCGCCGATGCCGGGCTGGCCGGTCTGGTCATCACCCCCGGCTACGACCTGCGCTACCTCGTCGGCTCGGCGGCCCAGACCTTCGAGCGGCTGACCGCGCTGGTGGTGCCGGCTACCGGCCGGCCGATGATGGTCGTGCCGCGGCTGGAACTGGCGTCGCTGAAGGAGTCCGCCGTCGTCGATCTGGGACTGCTCGTGCAGGACTGGGTGGACGGCGAAAACCCCTACGACATGGTTGCGGTCGCCCTCGGCGGGCACGCCCGGGTCGCGGTGACCGATTCGATGCCCGCACTGCATCTGTTGCCGTTGGCCGAACGATTCGGCTCGGTGCCGGTGCTCGCCACCGACGTGCTGCGCGCACTGCGGATGGTCAAGGACCCTGCCGAGATCGACGCGCTGCGCAAGGCCGGTGCCGCGATCGACCGGGTGCACGCCCGGGTGCCAGAGTTCCTGGTGCCCGGCCGCACCGAAGCCGACGTCGCCGACGATATCGCTAAAGCCATTGTGGCCGAGGGTCATTCATCGGTAGCGTTCATCATCGTCGGCTCCGGGCCGCACGGCGCCGACCCACACCACGAATGCTCCGACCGAGTGCTGGAGGCCGGCGACATCGTCGTCGTCGACATCGGCGGACCCTACGCCCCCGGCTACAACTCCGACTGCACCCGCACCTACAGCCTCGGCGAGCCGAGCGCCGAGATCGCCGAACAGTACGCGGTATTGCAGCGCGCACAGGCCGCCGCGGTCGCGGCGGTGCGCCCCGGTGTGACCGCCGAGCAGGTCGACGCCGCCGCCCGCGACGTGCTGGCCGATGCCGGGCTGGGCGAGTACTTCGTGCACCGCACCGGGCACGGGATCGGGCTCTCGGTGCACGAGGAGCCCTACATCGTCGCGGGCAATGACCTGCCGCTGACCGAGGGCATGGCGTTCTCGGTCGAGCCGGGCGTCTACTTCCCGGGCAAGTGGGGCGCCCGCATCGAGGACATCGTCATCGTGACCGCCGACGGCGCGCTGGCCGTGAACACCGGCCCGCACGCGCTGACGGTGGTGCCGGTCTAGCTCTTCGAATGGTCCAGCAGGCCCGACGAGCCCAGCACCCGCGTCACGTGCACCTCGATGACGACACGCTTCGGATTGACACGCGGGGTGCGGTAGCGCTGGGCGTAGCGCAGCTCGGCGTCACGGACCGCTGCCGGATCCCGGTTCACGTTGGCTGCGCCCTCGAGCGACAGCCACCGTGCGCCGTCGACCTGTGACAGCACGCCCACTCCGGATCGCTCGGAGTTGATCGCCTTCTGCGAGCCGTCGCTGGTGATGACGCGGGCGATGTGCGTCTTGGGATCGAAGGTGAAACCGACAGCCACCACGTGTGGTGAATTGTCCGCGCGCAGAGTAGTCAGCATCGCAAGGTGGCGTTCGGTGAGGAAGGCCAGCGCGTCGCTGGTCAGCCGGGTCGTTGAGTTGCCCATCAACGTCGAGGCTAGCGCAGTGAATAATCTCGAGGTGTGAATGACACGGGGGCCGGTCCGGTCGTGATCTTCGGCGGCCGCAGCGAGATCGGCGTCGAAGTCGCCGAGCGGCTGGCGTCTGGAGCCACCGTGGTGCTGGCCGCGCGGCGCGCCGACCGGCTCGACGAGCAGGTCAGCGCGGTGCGCAGCGCCGGGGCTACGGCCGTCCACACCGTCGAGTTCGACGCCGACGACCTGGCCTCGCACGGCCCGCTGATCGAGCGGCTGGTGGCTGAGCATGGCCCGATTGGCACCGCGGTGCTGGCGTTCGGGATCCTGGGCGATCAGGCGCGCGCCGAATCCGACGCCGAGCACGCCGTCGCGGTCGTGCACACCGACTACGTCGCCCAGGTCGGCTTACTGACGCACCTTTCCGCCACGATGCGTGCGGCGGACCGGGGTGCGCTGGTGGTGTTCTCCTCGATCGCCGGGGTGCGCGGACGGCGCGCCAACTACGTCTACGGTTCGGCCAAGGCCGGGCTCGACGCATTCGCCAACGGGCTGGCCGACGCGCTGCACGGCAGCGGGGTGCGGCTGCTGATCGTGCGCCCCGGCTTCGTAGTCGGGCGGATGACACAGGGCATGGATCCTGCGCCGCTGTCCAGCACACCGGCTCAGGTGGCCGACGCGACGGTGCGTGCACTGCGCAAGGGTCGGCGCGCGGTCTGGGTCCCAGCTCCGCTCGCGGTGCTGGCTTTCGCGTTTCGGATGACGCCGCAGTTCGTGTGGCGGAGGATGCCTCGATGAGCCACATCTTTGTGGTGGGCATCGGCGCCGACGGCATGGCCGGGCTGGTGCCGGCGTCGAGCGCCGAATTGCGTAGGGCCACAGTAATTTACGGATCTCGACGCCAGCTGGATTTGCTCGACGACACCGTCACCGCCGAGCGGAGAGAATGGGGCAAGCCGTTCCTGGATACGGTGCGGGAGCTGCGCGACGCGACTACCGGCGACGCACACGTTGTCGCCAGCGGTGACCCGATGCTGCACGGTGTCGGCGCCACCATCATCCGCATGTGCGGCGCCGACCGAGTGACGGTACTGCCGCACGTGTCGAGTGTGACGCTGGCCTGCGCCCGGCTCGGCTGGTCGGTCCAGGACACCGAGGTGATCAGCCTGATGACTGCGCAACCGCGCAGAGCGATCCGTCGCGGCGGCCAGGCGATCATATTGGCCAGCGGCCGAGCCGACGTGCGAGCGCTCGGCATTGTGCTTTACAACCACGGCCGGGGTGATTCCGAAGTGACCGTCCTCGAGCAGCTCGGCGGCCCACACGAGCGCCGACGCGATGGCACCGCACAGGAATGGGCCGACGACACGCCGCTCGACATCGACGACCTCCACGTGATCGCCGTGCGCTATCTACCCGACGAGCGGATATCGCTGCTGCCCGACAACGCGTTCAGCCATGACGGGCAGATCACCAAGCAAGACATCCGGCTGGCGACCCTGGCGGCGCTCGCACCGAGGCCGGGCGAGCGGCTATGGGACGTCGGTGCCGGGTCTGGCAGCATCTCCGTTGAGTGGTGCCGCAGCAGTCCTGGTTGCACCGCGGTCGCGTTCGAACGCGAAATCATTCGCCGGGTGTCCATCGTGCACAACGCGGACGAGTTCGCGGTCGATATCGACGTGCGAGGGGAGGCCCCGCAGACATTCGACCAAGCCCAGGAACCGTCAGCTGTCTTCATCGGCGGCGGCCTCACCCACCCCGGGCTGCTCGAAGCATGTTGGGAACACTTGCCTGTTGGAGGCCGGTTGGTCGCCAACGCCGTCACTGTCGAATCAGAAGTGATTCTCGCCCAATGGTTTTCGAAAATGGGTGGCGAACTTCGCAAATTCCAGCATTACCAGGCTGAGCCGTTGGGCGACTTCACCACGTGGCGTCCGGCGCTGCCGATCACGCAGTGGCTGGTGACCAAGCAGTGACGGTCTACTTCATCGGCGCCGGGCCCGGCGCGGCCGACCTGATCACTGTGCGCGGTCAGCGGCTGCTCCAGCGCTGCCCGGTGTGCCTATACGCCGGCTCGATCATGCCTGACGACTTGCTGGCGCTGTGCCCCACCGACGCCACGATCGTGGATACCGGACCGCTGACGCTGGAGCAGATCATCGCCGAGCTGGCCGATGCCGACGCCGCCGGCCACGACGTGGCGCGGCTGCACTCCGGGGATCCCTCGATCTACAGCGCGCTGGCCGAGCAGTGCCGCCGGCTCGACGCTCTCGGCATCTCCTACGAAATCGTCCCCGGTGTACCGGCATTCGCGGCCGCCGCCGCCGCGCTCGGGCGAGAGCTCACGGTCCCTGGGGTGGCGCAGACCGTGACGCTGAGCCGGGTATCCACCCTGTCGACCGCCATGCCCGACGGCGAGGACCTGATCACGCTGTCCCAGCCCGGCACCACGCTGGTGCTGCACTTGGCCGCCCATCGGATCGAGGCGATCGTCCCGCAACTGCTGGAGGGCGGCTACCGCTCGGACACGCCGGTCGCTGTCGTCGCCTTCGCCAGCTGGCCACAGGAGGTCGTACTGCGCGGCACGCTGGCCGATATCGCCGGGCAGATGCACGACGCGCAGATCACCAAGACCGCGGTGATCGTCGTCGGCGATGTGCTTGCGGCCGAGGGGTTCGCGGACAGTTACCTATATTCCTCGGGCCGCACCCGGGGAAGCCAACACTGATGCGGATCCTGTTGCTGGGCGGCACCGGGGAGGCGCGGGCATTGGCAGCCCGGCTGAACCCGGACTACGACATCGTCAGCTCACTGGCCGGACGGGTGCCCGACCCGGCGCTCCCGGTCGGAGCCGTCCGCATCGGCGGCTTCGGTGGTGTGGCGGGTCTACGACAGTGGTTGGGTGACAACGGGATCGACGCCGTCGTCGATGCCACCCACCCGTTTGCGGCGACCATGACCGCACACGCTGCCCAGGTGTGCGCCGAACTGGCCTTGCCGCACCTGGTGCTGTCCCGTCCGGCCTGGGACGCCGCCGGCGCGGTGCGGGTGGCCTCCGATGTCGAGGCCGCGCATGTCGTTGCCGACCAACACTATTCGCGGGTGTTCCTCACCACCGGACGCTCGGGGGTGGCGCCGTTCACCTCGAGTCGTGCGTGGTTCCTGATCCGGGTGGTCACCCCGCCTGATGCCGCGGTGCTCCCGTGCAGCCACGAGATTCTGCTGTCGCGCGGACCGTATGACTACGCCAACGAATGTGCCCTCTTGCGGGACAACAGAATCGACGTGCTGGTGACCAAGAACAGCGGGGGAGAACTGACCGAGGCCAAGCTCAAGGCCGCCGCCGACCTGGACGTACCTATTGTGATGATCGACCGGCCGCCGCTGCCCGCCGGGGTGGATTCGGTGGGCACCGTCGACGAGGCGGTCGAGTGGGCGGCGGGTCTCGAGCAATAGCTACCGGTCGGGCCTACGGTCTGCTCCATTATTCATCGGGGCACAGCAGTTCTTCGGGGTGGTGGTAGAGGTTGATGCGGGTTTGTCCGCGATCGAGGTGCGGTGGTGGTATCCATTCGGTTCTATTGTCTCTTCGGTGTTTTCGGGTGGTCCAGCCGGCGGGGCCGTCGTTGACCATGCGGTTGTCGCATCCACAGGCCAAGGTGAGTTCGTTGATGTCAGTGTTGCCGCCGAGGGCGAAGTCGCGGGCGGCGTGGTGGACTTGGGTGTGGTACGCGGGTGCGGTGCAGTTAGGTTTGGTGCAGCCCTTGTCGATCGCGTAGAGGGCGAGGCGCTGCCCGGGGCTTGCGGTGCGCCGGGTGCGTCCGTAGTAGAGCTTGATTTCTCGTGGTGATTCGAACACGGTCAGGTAGGGGTGCGCGCGAGCGGCCATCCGGATGACGGTCGGTATGGGCAGGTAGGTGCCGCCGCCGGTGTGGGCCAGCCCAGCGGCGGAGGTCAGCTGTTCGAGGGTCGCGGTGACGACGATGGTGACGGGCAGGCCATTGTGCTGACCTAACTGTCCTGAGGCGAGCATGGCCATGCACATGGTCTTGAGAGCGTCGTGGCTGCGTTGACCGGCCGAGCGCATGTCACCGCAGATTTGCTCTTCGCTGGGTGTCCCGTCCACACACGGTGTCTCGTCATTGGGGTTGCAGTAACCCGGGGCGGCAAGTTTCGCAAAGATGGCGTCCAAGGCTGCGCGCAGTTCCGGATCGACCCAGCCGGACAGCTTGCTCATGCCGTCGACCCGTTGTGGGCCGATGCTCACGCATCGCTTGCGAGCTTGGTCGCGCTCGTCATCGAGGTCGCCGTCCTGATTGATCATTCCCATCAGCTGATGGGCGAGTTTGCGCAGTCCTTCGGGAGTGAGTCCGCCGGCCAGCCCGCCGAGTTGGGCTTCGGCGTGCTCGCGGGTTGCGACGTCGACGGACGCGGGCAAGTGGTCCATGAAGGACCGGATCACCGCCACGTGGTCGGCGCCGATCTCGCCACGGGATTGGGCGGCGGCAGTCGTGGGCAGTGTCGGTGGAAGTGCTTGTCCGGTCAGGGAATGTCGTGGTCCGAGGTCGGCTGCTTCGCTGATCCGCCGGGTGGCGTCGGCGCCGCTGATGGCGAGACGGTTGGTGAGTACGGCTCGCCAAGATTTGGCACCCATAGTGATGGGCGTGGTCTGCGACTGCAGCTGCGTCAGGACGGTGTGTTCGACCGTGGGAAGCATCCGGCGTAGCCGCTCTACGCGTTCGAGCACCGACAGAAGTTCGGGCGCAGTCACGGCATTCGCCGGACATGCCGCCACCTTGTCCCAGGCGGTCAGCACATCGTCCAGCATCTCCAACACGATTCGAACACTAGTTCGAGGGTCCGACGATATCCGTCAGAATGTGAGCCCTGTGGCCAAAGGGCCAAAAGAAATTATTGAGGTCCCGGATAGCGCCGCGGGGTGAACACCGTGTCGCCGTACCACTGCGTCTGCGACGAGCCGACGATCAGTAGGCACCGCATGTCGACGTCGGCCGGATCGAGGTCACCCAGCCGCACGATCTTCACCGACTCGCGCGGCCCGGCGATGTCGCGGCCGATCACCGCCGGGGTGCCCGGTTCGCGGTGCTCCAGCAGCAGGTCTCGCATGGCGGCGACCTGCCAGGTGCGGCTCTTCGACGCCGGGTTGTAGATCGCCAAAACCAGATCGGCCTGCGCCGCTGCCGACAACCGGGCGGCGATGACGTCCCACGGCTTGAGCCGGTCAGACAGCGAGATCACTGCGTAGTCGTGGCCCAGCGGAGCCCCGACCCGGCTGGCGACCGCCTGCGCGGCCGTCATCGCCGGAATCACCCGCACCGCGACATCCGGCCATTGTTTGGCCTCCTCGAGCACTGCGGTGGCCATCGCGAACACCCCGGGATCGCCCGAGGAAATAACCGCGACGGCGCGGCCCTGTTCGGCCAGCTCGCAGGCCAGCCTGGCCCGCTCCGGTTCGTCGGTGTTGTCGCTGGGATGACGATGCTGACCTGGCTGCGCGGGCACCCGGTCCAGGTACGGTCCGTAGCCGATCAGGTCGGTGGCCGCGGCCAGCTCCTGGCGGCTCTGCGGCGTCATCCAGTCCACGTCGCCGGGGCCAAGGCCCACCACCGCGACGCCACCGGTGGCCGGCTTCGCGCGGTGCCCGCCGGGCAGGATGGCCAGCGAGAAGTACGGCACCCCGTCCGCGTCGACCTCACCAGCTGGCAGCACGCGCTGCGCGTCGGTGCTGGCACGCTCCACGTAGAATGCCTCGTCGAGCCGACCGGCCATCGAAAGCGCTTCCCGCACTTGGGGATACGAGCGACCGAGCTTGAGTATCACCGCGGCGTCGGCGTCGGCGAGACGACGTGCCAGCTCCCGCACCGGCATGGTGCCCGGCAGCACCGAGAGCACCTCGTCACCGGTCACCAGGGGTGTGGCGATCGCCGCCGACGCGGCGCTCACCGACGTCACGCCCGGGATGATCACCGCGCTGAACCGCTCGGTCAGCCGGGTGTGCATGTGCATGTAGGAGCTGTAGAACAGCGGATCACCTTCGGCCAGCAATGCCACGTCGCGTCCGGCGTCCAGATGGACGGCGATGCGCTCGGCCGACTCCCGGTAGAAGTCCTCCATCGCGCCCGCGTAGCCGCCCGGGTGCTCGGTGGTCTCGACGGTCACCGGATAGGTCAGGTGTTCTTCGATCTGCCCGGCCCGCAGGTAGGGCTCGGCGATGCGCCGCGCGATGCTGCGGCCGTGCCGCGCGCTGTGGTAGGCCACCACGTCGACCGCGCCGATGATCCGGGCGGCCTTGACCGTCACCAGCTCCGGATCACCGGGGCCGAGGCCAACGCCATAGAGAGTGCCGGTCATTCCCGCTCACTCGCAATCGCATTCACCGCAGCCGCGGCCATCGCACTGCCACCCCGACGCCCCTGCACTACTAGGTATTCGATCCCGCGCGGCCGGTCGATCAGCTCCTGCTTGGACTGCGCCGAGCCGACGAACCCGACCGGTCCACCGAGCACCGACACCGGGCCGGGCACCCCGTCGTCCACCAGCTCCAACAGCCGGAACAGCGCGGTCGGTGCGTTGCCGATGGCCACCACGGCTCCGGCCAGCCGGTCGGCCCACAGCTCCACCCCGGCCGCCGACCGGGTGGTCTCCCGGCGCTGGGCCAGTTCGGCCGCCCGCGGATCGGCCACCAGCGACACGACCTCATTGCCGCCGGGCAGGCGGGCGGCGGTGATCCCCGCCGCGACCATCGACGAGTCACACAAGATCGGGGCCCCGGCCAGCAGGGCGGCGTGCGTCGCAGCGACCACGCCCGGCGTGAACGCAACATGGTCGGCGACGTCGACCTGCCCGCAGGTATGGATCAACCGGACGACCACACGTGCGACATCCTCGGGAAACGGCGTCAGGTCGGCTTCGGCACGAATCGTCGCGAACGACTGCCGATAGATCTCGGCAGCGTCGCGAATGTAGTCGAGCACGCGATCACCCTACGACCTACCGCGATGCCGGTCGGAACCCCGCCGCGGTCGCCACGAACACCTGCCCGGTCGGGGGGCTGCCGCACGCCCGCTCGCAGCCGACGTAGTGCACGTGCCCGCCCGCCCGTTCAGCTGTGCCTTCGCTTGCCACTCGGGTCGCCTCGGCCCGCACGTCGGCCTGCGACTTCTCACACCCGGGACTTCCCACACAAGCACTGATGTCCAGCCACGGCGAGTTCTCGTCGAACACCAGTCCCATCGGGGCGAGCACCCGCAACGACGCGTCGGCCACCCCGTCGGGCAGATCGCACACCAGCAGCGAGCGCCACGGGGTGATGACCACCGGCGCGTCGATGGCGGCGACGAACTCGGCCTGCCGCGCGGCCAGCACACCCAGCGGGACCGCCGCGCCCAGCGCCACTCTGCCGTCGTCCTGAGAGATCCAGCCGACCGGCGGGCGCAGCACGGGCGGGAACGTCATCCCGGCCGGCGCGGTCGCGTCGAAATCGGAGACCAGGGCGGATGGATCGGCCAATTCCGCAATCCGCCAAGCCTTTCCGCGGATCTCGACGAACCGGCGAGCCACCGTGATCAGCGCGGCCACTACCGCGCCCATCGTAAGCCGGACTCCGGTATCGCGGCCGGCCAGCAGCAGCGCCACACCGTCGGGCAGCACATGCGCACCGACGTCGGCGCCGAGGCCGGAGATGTCGCCGCGGCCGTCGTCGATGCCGAACAGGAACCGGCCCGGCAGTCGCGCCAGGTCCGGGTCGGCCCGGATGGCGATGTCCAGCTCGGTCACCCCCGGCCGCACATCGGCGAGCCCGCCGACCCGGCCGGACAGCGGGGAGGCAACGATATTGCGCACCCGTTCGTGGGTGGGTGAGGGCAGCAGCCCGACGGCGGCCGCCGCGTCGGCGACAGCCGTCGCATCCCGGACTCCGCGCAGCTGCAGATTGCCCCGCACGGTCAGCTCCAGCGTGCCGTTGCCGAACTCGGTCGCCGTGTGCGCCAGCGCTTCCACCTGCGCGGCGGTGATCATGCCGCCCGGCAGTCGCAGCCGGGCCAGCGCGCCGTCGGCGGCCTGGTGCACCTGCAGGGCACCGGGGCACGCGTCGTCATCACGCATTCGCTCCACCCGTCCACCGTACGGGCGTATGTTCGGGCCATGGCGACGGCTGCCACACCTCGGGTGGGGATCATCGGCGCCGGAATGTCCGGGCTGTGTATGGCCATGAAGCTGCAAGACGCCGGCATCGATTCGTTCGTCATCTACGAGCAGGCCGACGAGGTCGGCGGAACCTGGCGCGACAACACCTATCCCGGTCTGCACTGCGACATCCCGTCGCCGTTCTACAGCTACTCGTTCTTCCCGAACGCGGAATGGTCGCGGATGATGCCGCCCGGCGGCGAGATCCAGCAGTACCTGCGCCGGGTCGCCGACGAACGCGGGATCCGCCGTCACGTGCGGTTCGGCACCGAGGTCACCGCTGCCCGCTATGACGACGGTCGCTGGTTGCTGACCACCGATGCCGGCGACGACGAATGCGACGTGCTGATCACCGCGACCGGATTCCTGCGGGTGCCGCGCATGGCCGACATTCCGGGACGGGACAGCTTCGCCGGGCCGATGTTCCACTCCGCCCGCTGGGATCATTCGATCACCTTGGCGGACAAGCGAATCGGTCTGATCGGGACGGGCTCCACCGGAGTCCAGATTGTCGCCGAGCTCGGCGGAAAGGTCGAGCAGCTCACAGTGTTCCAGCGCACTGCGCAGTGGATCTACCCGTTTCCCAATCTGCGTTTCACCCGAATTCGCGGGGAGATGATCCGCCGATTCCCGGCCTCGGCCCGACCGGGCTATGTGCTCTGGTCCTGGCTCATCTCGTCGGTGTACGGCCGCGCGCCGATCCGGCCCGGACCGGCGCGAAGCTACTTCCACGTGATGTGCTGGCTGAATCTGCACCTCTCGGTGCGCGACCGGACGCTAAAGCGCAAGCTCACCCCGAGCTATCAGGCGATGTGCAAACGCCTGGTCATCTCCGGTCGCTATTACCGATCGATCCAGAAACCCGGCGTCGACGTGGTCACCGACGCGATCGACCACATCGACCCGAGGGGAGTGGTGACCGCCGACGGCACCCTGCGCGAAGTCGACGTGCTGGTATTTGCAACGGGTTTCGACGCACGGGCCTACGTGCGGCCGATGGCGATCGTCGGCGAAAACGGCCAGACCCTCGATGAGGTGTGGACCGACGGGCCGCACGCCTACCGGTCGATTGCGGTGCCCGGCTTTCCGAACCTCTTCATGTTGATGGGCCCGCATTCACCGATCGCCAACCAATCCCTGGTGCCGGTCGCCGAAGATCAGGCCGACTACGCGATGTGGTGGATCGAACAGATCCGGGCCGGCCGGGTCACCAGCGCCGCGCCCACCGAAGCCGCCACCAAGAGCTACAACGAGGACATCAAAGCAGCTCTCCCAGAAACGATCTGGGCCAGTGGGTGCAACAGCTGGTATATCGGCAAGGACGGACTGCCCGAGGTGTTTCCGTGGCATCCGGGCCGGCATCGCGAGCTGCTGCGCGGCCCGGTGGTCGCCGACTTCGAGGTGCGTACCTCGTAGATGGCTGGAACCAGGGCGGCGAACGTGCGGGTGGCCGCGCTGGTCGCCTCGGTGTTGGTGCTCGGGGTGGCGCTGCGTGGGCAGCTGCCCGGGGCGCAACCCGCCAACCGCGAACCGCCGGCCGACCACACCGCGGGCCTGCTGGGGATGCTAGCCCTGGTGATCGCCTGCCTGCTGGTGATCATCGTGTCGATCGTGGCGTCGCTGCGCGACCCGCGGCGCGTCAAACAGGCTGCGCGCTACGAGGTCCCGGGCGGCGGAGCGGGTGGGGTGCGACGGAGCTGGCGCTTCGTGCTGGTGCTCCTCGCGGCGATCCTGGCCTGGTTGCTGGTCGTCGCTCTGCTCGCCCAGCTGCGCCTCCCGCAGCTTCACGACCGCCCACCGTCGACGCCGGGAACCACTCCACCCGCCGGCACTCCACCGACCGGCCGCGGCGCCGTCCCGCCCCCACCGTCACCCGAGCCGGGCGGCACCAGTCCGGTGTTCTGGTACCTCATGTTCGCCATGGCCGCCTTGCTGGTGGTCGTGGTCGTCGGCGGGGTGGTGCTCCGGGTTCGCAACCGCCGCGAGGCGGCACCGGCCCCGCTGATGGCGAGTGACGCTGAACGGGAACCGGCACCGACGGGTCCGGGATCGCTTGCCCTGGCTGCCGAACGGGGCCTGGCCGAGGTCGGCGACCTCAGCCGTGAACCGCGCGAGGCCATCATCGCGTGTTACGCGGCGATGGAGCACGCGCTGGCCAACGCTCCCGGTGCTGCCCCCCTGGAGTCGGACACGCCCTCGGAGGTATTGGCGCGCGCCGTCGAGCACGAAGCGATCCATGCCGGCAGCGCAACCGAACTCGTCACCCTGTTCGCCGAGGCCCGGTTCAGCACCCACGTGATGAACGAGGGGCATCGCGAAGCCGCCGAACGGGCGCTTCGCCTGGTTCTCGACGAGCTGAGGAGCCCGGTGTGATCAGGCTGGTGGCCGGTGGGCTCTTCCTGGTCGCGGGGGCGGAGGTGCTGGCGCTGGTGCTGGGTGCCCGGCAATGGGTCCTGCCGATCGCGGGGCTCGCGGTGGCGGTGTTCGTCCTCGCTACCCGACTGAGTTTCGATGCTGCACAACATCGTCCGGATGCTGAGGGCACCGGTGACGATCCCGCGGAGGCGTTGCTGCGCTGGAGGTCTCGCACCGAGTCGACGATTCAGTGGGCGGACGCCACCCGGGACGACTGGGATCGGCACCTGCGGCCCCGGCTGGCGCGTGAGTTCGTGCTCGCCACCCGCCAGCGGGATCCGGTGGCAATGCGGGCGACTGGGCGCATCGTGTTCGGCGACGACCTGTGGGACTGGGTGGACCCCAATAACGTCACGCACGGCCGTGGCCGCGAACCCGGCCCCGGGTACGCGACTCTCGAGGAGATCCTGCGACGGATGGAAGACCTATGACGATGCCGGCCCCGGCGATGACGGCCTACTGCGATGCGGTTCTCGACGAAATCGAGCGCGCGGTGGTCGGCAAACGCGCCGCGCTCACGCTGATCCTGACCACCGTGCTGGCCGGTGGGCACGTGCTGATCGAGGATCTGCCCGGGATGGGCAAGACCCTGATCGCGCGGTCGTTCGCCGCGGCACTGGGCTTGCGCTTCACCCGGGTGCAGTTCACCCCCGATCTGCTGCCCGCCGACCTGCTCGGCTCCACCATCTACGACATGCAGTCGGGCCGTTTCGAATTTCGGCCCGGCCCGATCTTCACCAACCTTCTGATGGCCGACGAGATCAACCGCACTCCACCCAAGACACAGGCCGCACTGTTGGAGGCCATGGCCGAGCGCCAGGTCAGCATCGACGGTGAAACCCACCCGCTGCCTTCACCGTTCATCGTCCTGGCCACCGACAACCCGATCGAGTACGAGGGCACCTACCCGCTGCCGGAAGCTCAGCTCGACCGCTTCGCGGTCAAGGTCGCACTCAACTACCTCTCCGAGGCCGAGGAGGCGTCGATGTTGCGCCGCCGCATCGAGCGAGGTTCGGCTGAGGCGACGATCAACCAGGTGGTGGAGGCCAAAGACCTTCTGGCCATGCGGGAATCGGTGGAGCGGGTGTCGGTGCACGACGACGTCCTGCACTATGTCGTCTCCCTGGCGACGGCCACCCGCAGCCACCCACAGGTGGCGGTCGGCGCCAGCCCGCGCGCCGAACTCGACCTGGTGCAGCTGGCCCGCGCCCGCGCGCTGGTGTCGGGCCGGGACTACGTGATCCCCGAGGATGTCAAGGCGCTGGCCGTGCCGGCGATCGCCCACCGGATCAGCCTGCGCCCGGAGATGTGGGTGCGCAGCGTGCACGGCTCCGACGTGGTCGAGCAGCTGCTGCGGCGCCTGCCGGTACCACGGGCGCGCGGTCAGGGACAGTGATGGACGACACTCGCCAGACCGAAGCCGTATTGCGCTGGAGTGCATCGCCGCTGACCCGGGCGATCGCCACCTGCGCCGGTATCGCGCTTGCGGTGGCGGTGATCGGGTCGCGCTGGCAGCTGATCGCGTTCGTGGCGCCCATGCTCGGTGTCCTGGCCTCGATCGGTTGGCAACGCAAGCCGCCGACGGCGTCGGTGTTGGGCCGCCCGGCGATGACGCGGTGTTTCGAGAACGAGCGGGTGCAGCTGAGCGCCGAGCTGGCCGGAGCGTCGGCTGACGTGGAGTCGACGCTGAAAGTGGTTGCGGTCCAGGGTCTTCAGACCGAGGCGGTCGAAAGCGATGACGCGGGCACGACCGTGTCCGCCGAGGCGCCGCGCTGGGGCCGCTACCCGCTGCGCACCCATGTCGAGGTTGTCGCGGCCGGCGGACTGCTCATCGGCAGCGCGATCATCGACGCTGCCGACCTCTTCGTTTTCCCGGTCGTGCCCCCACAGCCGACCGGGATTCCACGAACCGAACTGCCGGACCGGCTCGGCACCCACCTCACCCGGCATATCGGCCCCGGGGTCGAATTCGCCGACATCCGGCCCTACCTGCCCGGCGACCAACTCCGCACGGTGAATTGGGCGGTCAGCGCCCGCCGCGGCAGCCTGCACGTGACCGACCGGCTGACCGACCGCGCCGCAGACGTGGTGGTGCTCGTCGACATGAGCGCGCAACCGGTGGGTCCGGCGACGGCGGCTACTGAGCGTGCTCTCCGTGGCGCCACCCAGGTGGTGCAGACCGCGCTGCGCAACGGTGACCGGGCCGGCATCGCCGGGCTCGGTGGTCGCCGGCCGCGCTGGCTCGGTGCCGATATCGGCCGCCGCCAGTTCTACCGGATACTCGACGCCGCACTCGGAGTGGGCAGCGAATACCAGGACACTGTAGGAACATTGGCGCCGCGGGCTGCAGTACCACCCGGCGCGGTCGTCGTCGGCTTCTCGACAATGCTCGACACCGAGTTCGCGCTGGCACTGATCGACCTGTGCAAGCGGGGACATACCGTGGTGGCGGTCGACGTGCTGGAGGGCTGGCCGTTCGCCGACACCGACGACCCGATCCTCGAACGGATGTGGGCGCTGCAACGCTCGGCGATGTACCGCGACATGAAGGTGATCGGTGTCGACGTGGTGCCCTGGCCCGCGGAGGTAACCCTCGATCAGGCGATGAGCCTGGTGCCCGACCGGGCCCGGCGTCCGTCATGACATCGCGGCGGCTGTTGGCGGCAGGCTTCGGTGTCGTGATGGCCGGTGCGGTCGCGGTCGGTGCCGACACTCGAGGACTGATCGCCGTCGCGGTGGCGCTGATCGCCGTGCTGGCCGGGCTTTGCCTGCGGGTCGCGGCCACCGCGGCCGTGCTCGCGGTGATCGGCGCCATCGCCCTCAGCGGGCCGCAACCGATGCTGACCGCGGTGTCGGGCGTGTGTGCTGCGGCGTACCTCGTGCTGGTGCACGCCACGCTGACGCGGCCGACGGCAGTGGGGATCGCCGGCTTCGCCGCGGTCGGGATTCTGGCCACCACGTTGCCATCCGGGCTGCCGTGGCTACCGCTGCTTGCTCCGGTGGCCGTCGTCGCCGTGATTGGCGTCGCGCTGAGCCCGTTTCTGCGCGCCGAGGACTAGCCAACCGGAACGGGCGCTGCGGCAACCACATCGGCGGCCACCACGTCGGAGTAATGCGACGCATCCCCGGCAATGGCCCGGCTGAGCCCGCCGTGGATATCGACCGGGAGGTCACCGGCCAGCGTCACCCGCCGCAGGAACCGCGGCTGGTCGTCGTAGTCGGCCACCCCGTAGTGCTGGGTGGCACGGTTGTCCCACACCGCGATGTCGCCGAGTTGCCAGCTCCACCGCACGGTGTTCTCCAACCGGGTGATCCGATGCTGCAGCAGCGCGAACAAGCTCGCGGACTCGCTGCTGCCCAGCCCGACGAACCGTTTGACGAAATGGCCCAGCACCAGCACGCGTCTGCCCGTCTCGGGATGGACTCGCACCACCGGATGCTCGGTCTCGTAATAGGCGGACTCGAATTCGGCACGGTATTCCCGGGTTTCGTCGGACACCGCGTCGCCGTGACCGTCCACATAGTCGTAGAGGTTGGTGTGGGTGGCCCAGAGGTTTTCGACGAGCGACCGCAACGGCGGGGGCAGCTGGTCGTAGGCGGCCTCGGTGTTCGCCCACACCGTGCTGCCGCCATATGCGGGCAGGGTCACCGCCCGCAGCAGCGACGCCTTCGGCAGCCGGTCGACGAACGTGACGTCGGAGTGCCAGGAGTTGGCCTTGTCGTAGCGCGAATCGATGGGCAGCACCGTGTCGCCGCGCGACGTGACGGTGGGGTGGGCGATGGTCGGCACCCCGAGCAGGCCGGCGAACGCCACCTGGCCGTCGTCGTCGAGGTGATGCTGGTCGCGGAAGAAGATGACCTTGTGCTCCAGCAGCGCCGCGCGGATCGCGTCGACGGTGTCGGGGTGCAGATCGCCGCCAAGGCGCACACCGGAGACCACTGCGCCGATGTTGGCGCCGAGCTTCGAAACGTCGAGAGAGTTGGACATGACCTCGATGGTCTCGGCGGACCGCCACGTCGTACACCGTTGCGCTAGCCACGATCCGAATAGGGCGCGACGCTGGGCATACGGTACGAATGGGGGGTGCCTCCCACCGTGTTGCTGCTGTCGACGTCGGATACCGACCTGATCACCGCCCGCGCCAGCGGCGCGGACTACCGGTGGGCCAACCCGGCACGACTGATCGACGGGGAGCTTGCCGAGCTGCTCGACAGCGCCGACCTGGTGGTGGTGCGCATCCTTGGTGGCTATCGAGCCTGGCAGGACGGTATCGACGCGGTGGTGGCCAGCGGGCGCCCGACCGTCGTCGTCACCGGCGAGCAGGCCCCTGACGCCGACCTGATGGAGCGGTCCACGGTGCCTGCCGGAATCGCCGTGCAGACCCACATCTATCTGGCGCAGGGCGGGGTGGAGAACCTGCGCCAGCTGCACGCCTTCCTCTCCGACACCCTGCTAATGACCGGCTTCGGCTTCACCAAGCCGGCGGCCACCCCGGCTTGGGGTGTGCTGGAACGCGCGGCCGCGACGGCAGACGGGCCGACGATCGCGGTGCTGTACTACCGGGCCCAGCAGCTCGCCGGCAACACGACCTACATCGAGGCACTGTCGGCCGCGATCGAACAGGCCGGCGGGCGCGCACTTCCGGTGTACTGCACCTCACTGCGTACGCCCGAACCCGAACTACTGGAACTGCTGGCCACCGCCGACGCCATGGTGGTCACGGTGCTGGCCGCTGGTGGCGCCCGGCCGGCGACCGCGGGGGCCGGCCACGACGACGACACGTGGAATGTCAAACACCTTGCTGCTCTTGATGTCCCAATCCTTCAAGGGTTGTGTCTGACGAGCTCGCGGGACACCTGGTCGAGCAACGGCGACGGCCTGAGTCCGCTGGATGTCGCCACCCAGATCGCGGTGCCGGAATTCGACGGTCGCATCATCACAGTCCCGTTCTCGTTCAAGGAGATCGACTCCGACGGCCTTATCGCCTACGTGCCCGACCCCGAGCGGTGTGCCCGGGTGGCCGGACTGGCCGTCAAACACGCCACCCTGCGCCGCGTTGCGCCGGCCGATAAGCGGCTGGCCCTGGTGTTCTCGGCGTACCCGACCAAACACTCGCGGATCGGCAACGCGGTCGGGCTGGACACCCCGGCAAGTACGGTGGCTCTGCTGCGCGCGCTGCGCGACGCCGGATACCGCATCGGCGAGATCCCCGGCGTCGATGCCGGCGATGGTGACGCCCTGATGCACGCACTCATCGAACGCGGTGGACAGGATCCCGACTGGCTCACCGACGGTCAGCTGGCCGGCAACCCGATCCGGATCCCGGCCGCGCAGTACCGCGAATGGTTCGCGACGCTGCCTGCCGAGCTGACCGATGCGATGGTCGCGCACTGGGGGCCGCCCCCGGGTGAGTTGTTCGTCGACCGCAGCCGTGACCCGGATGGCGAGATCGTCGTCGCCGCAATCCAATCCGACAACATCGTGATCCTGGTCCAGCCGCCGCGGGGGTTCGGCGAGAACCCGGTGGCCATCTATCACGATCCGGATCTGCCCCCGAGTCACCACTACCTGGCGACCTACCTGTGGGTGCGGCACGGGTTCGGTGCGCACGCCGCCGTGCATCTGGGCAAGCACGGCAACCTGGAGTGGTTGCCCGGCAAGACCGTCGGCATGTCGGCGGCCTGCGGAACCGATGCCGCACTCGGTGACCTGCCGCTGATCTACCCATTCCTGGTCAACGATCCGGGGGAGGGCACCCAGGCCAAACGCCGCGCGCATGCCACCCTGGTCGACCATCTCATCCCGCCGATGGCACGGGCCGAAAGTTACGGCGACATCGCCCGCCTCGAACAGCTGCTCGATGAGCACGCCAACATCGCCGCGCTGGACCCGGGCAAGCTGCCGGCGATTCGCCAGCAGATCTGGACCCTGATGCGTGCGGCCAAGTTGGACCACGATCTAGGTCTGGCTGAGCGGCCCGAAGACGACTCCTTCGACGACATGCTGCTGCACGTCGACGGCTGGCTCTGTGAGATCAAGGACGTCCAGATCCGCGACGGCCTGCACATCCTCGGCGCTGCTCCGACCGGTGAAGCTCAACTCGACCTGGTGCTGGCCATCCTGCGGGCCCGCCAGCTCTTCGCCGGTGAACAGCACCTGCCCGGCCTGCGCCAGGCCCTCGGGCTGGCCGAGGACGGCACCGACGACCGGGTCAGCGTCGACGAGGCCGAGCAGCAGGCCCGGGCACTGCTGGCGGGGCTCCAGGCCAGCGGCTGGGACGCCGGCCGCGTCGGCGAATTGACCGACGACGAGGGCGTCGCGGCGATCCTGCGATTCGCGGCCACTGAGGTGGTGCCGCGGCTGGCAGGGACTTCCGCGGAGATCGACCAGGTGCTGCGCGCGCTGGACGGCCGGTTCATCCCCGCCGGCCCGTCGGGTTCGCCGCTGCGGGGCCTGATCAACGTGCTGCCCACCGGACGTAACTTCTACTCGGTCGACCCCAAGGCGGTCCCGTCTCGGCTGGCGTGGGAAACCGGTGTGGCCATGGCGGATTCGCTGCTCGCGCGCTACCGCGCCGATCATGGCGACTGGCCGCGATCGGTCGGGCTGTCGGTGTGGGGCACCTCGGCGATGCGCACCTCGGGTGACGATATCGCCGAAGTCCTTGCGCTGCTGGGTGTCCGGCCCGTGTGGGACGACGCTTCCCGACGGGTCGTCGACCTGGAGGCCATCTCGCTGGCCGAGCTGGACCGCCCCCGCATCGACGTGACTGTGCGGATCTCCGGGTTCTTTCGGGACGCGTTCCCGCACGTCGTGACGATGCTCGACGACGCGGTACGTCTGGTTGCCGGGCTCGACGAACCGGTCGAGCAGAACTTCGTGCGCGCCCACGCCCAGGTTGACCTCGCCGAACACGGTGACGAAAGGCGGGCCACCACACGCATTTTCGGCTCCAAGCCGGGCACGTACGGGGCCGGTTTGTTGCAGCTGATCGACAGCCGCAACTGGCGAGACGACGCCGACCTCGCCGAGGTCTACACCGCGTGGGGCGGATTCGCCTACGGGCGCGAACTCGACGGGAAGCCGGCCGCGGACGACATGTCGATGCAGTACCGCCGAATCGTGGTGGCCGCCAAGAACACCGACTCCCGCGAGCACGATATCGCCGACTCCGATGACTACTTCCAGTATCACGGCGGCATGGTCGCGACCGTGCGGGCGCTGACCGGTCAGGCGCCGGAGGCGTATATCGGCGACAACACCCGTCCCGACGCGGTACGTACCCGCACCCTGTCCGAGGAGACCACCCGTGTCTTCCGGTCCCGTGTGGTCAATCCGCGGTGGATGGCCGCGATGCGCAAGCACGGCTACAAGGGCGCCTTCGAGATGGCGGCAACGGTGGATTACCTGTTCGGGTATGACGCCACCGCGGGAGTGATGGCCGACTGGATGTACGAACAGCTCACCGAGAAGTACGTGTTGGACCCGGAGAACCGCAAGTTCATGGACGAGTCCAATCCCTGGGCGCTGCACGGGATGTCGGAGCGGCTGCTCGAGGCTGTCGGACGCGGCATGTGGGAGAACCCCGATCCGGCCACGCTGAACGGGCTGCGGCAGGTGCTGCTGGAGACTGAGGGCGACCTCGAAGCACGCTAGGTTGGGTCCTATGGCACTCACGTTCGCTGACGTCGTCAAGGCGAAGTACATCTCACTGACCACGTTCACCAAGGACGGCCGGCCCAAACCGACCGCGATCTGGGTGGTGCCCGACGGGGATGCCGCCCTGGTGATCACCGAGAAGAACGCCTGGAAGGTCAAGCGCATCCGCAACACCCCGCGCGTGACGGTGGCGATCTGCGATATGCGCGGCAATGTCAAGAGCGAGGCCGTCGAGGCGGTGGCGAGCGTGCTCGACGAATCCCAGACCGAACGCGTGTACCAGGCGATCGGCAAGCGCTACGGGATCGTCGGTCAGGTCTTCAACTTTTTCAGCAAGCTGCGCGGCGGCGCCAAGCGCACGATCGGGCTGGAATTGCGAGCCGCCTGAGCCATGCCGCCCACCTTCGGCAGCGCCGCAACCGCGAAGTACCAACTGCTGACCACCTTCACCAAGGACGGCCGGCCCAAGCCGACGGCCATCTGGGGCGTGCCCGACGGCGACCGACTGCGGGTGATCACCGACCGGGCACGTCGTGCTCGAGATCACCCCGCACTAGAACTCACAGGCTCTTATCAGGCTCACCGGAACCGGTGGCCGAGCCGGCTCGTTGCCTTTGCATGGTGATGCGGACGTTTTTCCTTTACACCGTGGTCGAGCTCGCGGTCCTGGCCGCATTGACCTGGTCTCTCGGACTCGGGTGGACGCTGCTCATCCTGCTGGCCACCTCGGTGGTCGGCGTTGCGCTGGCCGGATCCCAGGTCAAGCGGCAGATCCTGCGCCTGCAGCGCACCCGCACCGACCCGCAGGGCGCGGTGGCCGACGGCATGCTCGTCGCGCTCGGCACCGTCCTGGTGTTCATCCCCGGCCTGGTCAGCACCGCAGTCGGTGCGTTGATGCTGCTGCCGCCGACCCGCAGCGTGGTGCGCCCGCTGGCCGGGATGCTGCTCACCCGGGGCATCGCCCGCCGGGTCACCGTCGTGAACCTGACCGCACCGGGCTATCCCGGGCGCGGCGACTACATCGACGGCGAGGTAGTTGAGCAGGGCGGGCATGTTTCTGGCCCCATCCACGATGCCGACATCGTTCCGCGCTCGACGGCCTACCGCGAGTTCTGACCCAATGCTCTGGCCCCGCCAGGCCGGGGCACACTGATCCACCGTGACCACACTGCTGCTCGGCGGGCGCATCCATAGCCCGTCGCACCCGGACGCCACCGCGATGGCGGTGCGCGACGGCGTCGTCGCCTGGCTGGGCAGTGACGATGTAGCCCGATCGCAGTTCGATGATGCGCAGGTCGTCGACTTGCAGGGCGCCTTCGTGTCACCCGCGTTCGTCGACAGCCACATCCACCTGACTTCCACGGGCTTGCTGATGACCGGGCTGGACCTGACCTCGGCCGGAAGTAAACGGCACTGCCTGATCATGGTCGCCGAGCATGCGGCGGCTCACCCGGGCCAGCCGATCTGGGCACACGGCTGGGATGACACCGGCTGGGCGCGCGACGAGGCCCCGAGCACCGCCGAACTCGACGCCGTCGCCGGCACGACGCCTGCCTATCTGGCCCGCATCGACGTGCACTCGGCCGTCGCATCGACGGCGCTGCGTGATCGCGTCCCCGGGTTGCCTGCGGTCGCCGGATACGACCCGCAGCGGCCGCTGTCGGCCGACGCCCATCATCTGGTCCGCAGCGAAGCCCGCCGGCTGCTCACCGCCCACCAGCGTGCCGACGCCCGGCGGGCCGCCCTGGATGCGGTGGCCGCCGCGGGGATCGTCGCCGTCCACGAGTGCGCCGGACCCGATATCGGCGGCGCCGACGACTGGCAGGAGCTGCGCGCCACCGACCACGGCGTCGAGGTCATCGGCTACTGGGGTGAAGCGGTCTCCAGCGCCGCCCAGGCCAGGGCGCTCATCGACGCGACCGGGGCCCGGGGACTGGCCGGCGATCTGTTCGTCGACGGTGCACTGGGCTCGCACACCGCGTGGCTGTGCGAGCCGTACGCCGACGCGCCGGACAGCACGGGAAATTGCTACCTGGACCCCGACGGCGTCGCCGAACACCTGATGGCCTGCACCGAGGCTGGGGTGACCGCCGGATTCCACGTGATCGGCGACGCGGCGGTGCGTGCGGTGGTCGACGCCGTCGTCCGTCTGGTCGAGCGGTTCGGGGCGCCCGCCGTCGCCCGCTGCGGGCACCGGCTGGAACACCTGGAGATGGTGACCGCCGAGCAGGCAGCCACACTCGGCCAGTGCGGAATCACGGCCAGCATGCAGCCTAATTTCGATGCACTGTGGGGCGGCAGCACGGGCATGTACGCCCGCCGCCTCGGTTCCGGCAGAGCCGCCCTGCTCAACCCGTTCTCGCTGTTAGCATCGGCAGGCGTGCCCATGGCGTTCGGTTCAGATGCCCCGGTGACCAGCATCAACCCCTGGGCAACCGTCCGTGCGGCGAGCCACCATCAGACTCCGGGAAGCGCGATCTCCGCGCGTGCGGCCTTTGCCGCCGCCACCAGAGGCGCTTGGCGCGCCGGTGGCGAGCGTGACGGGCTCAGCGGCACGTTGGTGCCCGGCGCTCCGGCGTCGTACGCGGTGTGGGACGCAGACAATCTCGATGTCAGCGCCCCAGCCGACAGCGTCCAGCGCTGGTCCACCGACCCACGCTCGCGGGTGCCCGCGCTGCCGCGGCTGGATCCGGCCGATCCACTGCCGCAGTGCCGGCAGACCGTGCACCGAGGCGTCGTGCTCCATGGTTAGCCGGCTGCTGAACTGGTTCAGCACCGCGCTGCCGCCGCGGATGATGCGGCTGCTGGTCGCGGTGACCGCTGGGCTGCTGCTGTGCATCAGCTTCCCGCCGATCGGCTGGTGGTGGTCGGCGGTGTTGAGCTTCGCCATGCTCAGCTGGGTTCTGCTGCACCCCAAGACCACACCGGCCGGCGGGCTGGGCTACGGCTACCTGTTCGGGCTGGCCTTCTACATCCCGCTGATCCCATGGATCAGCGGACTGGTCGGCCCGGTGCCGTGGCTGGCGCTGTCGGCCATGGAAGCGTCCTTCCCGGCGTTGTTCGGCGTGCTCGCCGTCATGGTGCGCAGGCTGCCGGGCTGGCCGCTGTGGCTCGCGCTGCTGTGGACACTGCAGGAATGGCTGAAGTCGACGGTACCGTTCGGCGGATTCCCTTGGGGCGTAGTCGGTTTCAGTCAGACCAACGGTCCCTTCCTGTCGCTGGTTCAGCTCGGCGGGGTGCCGCTGCTGTCGTTCGGGGTCGTCCTGCTCGGCACGTCGCTGGCCGCGCTGACGCTGGAGATCGTGCGCTGGCTGCAGCGCAGCGGCGCGGCCCAGACGGCCGAGCCCGTGTCGCTGCCCGGCGTGCTGCTGCCCGGGCTGTGCATCACCGCGGTCTTGCTGACCACCGCGGTGGCCGCGCCACAGGTCCGCCGCGCTGCCGGTGGCGCCGGCAACGAGTCGACGGTCACAGTGGCCGCGATCCAGGGCAACGTGCCGCGACTGGGGCTGGACTTCAACAGTCAGCGCCGGGCCGTGCTGGACAACCACGTCCGCCAGACCGTGCAACTGGCTGAAGACGTACATGCGGGAAAGGCACCGCAGCCGCAGTTCGTGATCTGGCCGGAGAACTCCTCCGATATCGACCCGTTCACCAACGCTGACGCAGCCCAGCAGATCAGCGTCGCCGCGCAGGCGATCGGCGCGCCGATCCTGGTCGGCACGGTCATCGCCCGCCCGGACTGGACGCCGGAGGACCCGGCGGCGTCGAACACCGCCGTCGTCTGGGATCCGGTCGCCGGGCCGGGGGAGCGCCACGACAAGCAGATCATCCAGCCGTTCGGCGAATACCTGCCGTGGCGGGGCTTCTTCCGGCATCTCTCGTCGTTCGCCGACCGCGCCGGCTACTTCGTGCCGGGCACCGGATCGGGCGTCGTGCATGCCGCCGGGGTGCCCGTCGGGGTGGCGACCTGCTGGGAGGTCATCTTCAATCGGGCGCTTCGCGAGTCGGTCACCAATGGCGCGCAGGTGCTGGCGGTTCCCACCAACAACGCGACGTTCGACCAGAACATGAGCGAACAGCTTCTGGCGTTCGCGCGCGCCCGAGCCGTCGAGCACGATCGCTACGTGGTGGTAGCCGGTACCACCGGGATCAGCGCCGTGATCGCGCCGGACGGCCATGAGGTGGTCCGGACCCAGTTCTTCACGCCGGCCTATCTCGACGTCACGGTGCGGCTCAAGACCAGCGAAACCCCGGCCACCCGATGGGGCCCATTGGTGCAGTGGGTGCTGGTCGGAGCTTCCGTTGCCATCTTGATGGCCGCCATACTGCACAATGGTTGGTTCGTGCGTCCGATTCGCCGCAGAAAGCGGGAACGGGACGCAAAAGGCATGTCCGGGGGCGGAGACGATGGCGACAACCCGCAGGAGCAGGGCGAATCATCGGAAGCCCTGGCCGGACAGCACGACAAAGGAGAGTCATGACCGACCGGGGCAAAACGGGCGCTGAGCTTCCCAGCCAGCGCACCCTGGTGATCATCCCCACGTTCAACGAGCTGGAGAACCTGCCGCTGATCGTGGGCCGCGTACACGCGGCTCGCCCTGACGTCCACGTGCTGATCGTCGACGACGGCAGCCCCGACGGCACCGGCGAACTTGCCGACGAACTATCGCTGGCCGACCCCGACCGGGTCCATGTGATGCACCGCACCGTCAAGGACGGCTTGGGCCAGGCATACCTCGAGGGGTTCGCCTGGGGGCTGGGCCGGCAGTACAACGTGCTGGTGGAGATGGACGCCGACGGCAGCCACGCTCCCGAACAGCTCTATCGCCTGCTCGACGCGATCGACAATGGCGCGGATCTGGCGATTGGGTCGCGTTACGTGCAGGGCGGCACGGTCCGCAACTGGCCCTACCGGCGGCTGGTGTTGTCCAAGACCGCCAACACCTATTCGCGGGTGCTGCTCGGTGTCGGCATCCATGACATCACCGCCGGTTACCGAGCCTACCGGCGCGAGGTGCTGGAGAAGATCGACCTGTCGGCGGTCGACTCCAAGGGTTACTGCTTCCAGATCGACCTCACCTGGCGCACGATCAACAGCGGATTCACCGTCGTCGAGGTGCCCATCACGTTCCACGAGCGCGAACTCGGGGTCTCGAAAATGAGCGGCTCGAACATTCGCGAAGCGTTGGTCAAGGTCGCCCAGTGGGGCATCGGCGGGCGCATGGACCGCGCCCGCGGCGTCGTCAGATAGGGCGGGTCAGCTTCCGCGGCGCTTGGACTTGATCAGGTCCATCCGCTCCTTGAGAAGCTCTTCGAGCTCCTCAACCGAGCGGCGCTCCAGCAGCATGTCCCAGTGGGTGCGGGGCGGCTTGACCTTCTTGGGCTCCGGCAGATCGCCGTCGATGAGCGTGCCCTCCAGGCCGTTCTTGCAGGGCCAGGAGCCGGGAATCTCGGCGTCGTCGGCGAACGGAACCTCGAATTCCTCGCCGTTGTCGGTGCGGTACCGCGCGATCTGACGCGGCGCCAGGTCGTGGTTGCGGTCGGTCTCGTAGCTCACGGCGCCGAGTCGGCTGCCTCTCAGGACACGATCAGCCATCGTCAACTCTCCTCAGTGCCTATCAAGGGCCGGGGCCCTCTATGAAGTCGTAGATCGTGAACGCAAGACCACTCACTGCGGTTCCCGACTCGGCCCCCCATGATACCGGGATCACCGGGCGAAGCCGTCTACAGTCACAAGGCGTGACGCGTCGTGCCCGCTCTCAACCGTGCCGGTGGTGCGGCCGCGAGGTGGCCGATGTGGGGATGGGCCGGCGCAGACAGTACTGCCGGCAGTCGTGCCGGCAGCGGGCATATGAGCAGCGCGCCCTGGTCAAGGGCAGCGCGATTCCCGAGGATGCGGTGGTGCTCTCCGCCGATGAGGCCGCCGAACTGTCCGATCGGGTTTATCAGGTGCGCTGCGCCGCCGAGGACGTGGCCACCGCGGTCGACGAGGGCGCGGCCACCCACGAGCTGCGTGAACTATGCGATGCGCTGGTCCAGGCCGCCAAGGCCGCCGACGGATGGCGCTGACGCTCTAGCGAGGAGTCGCCCATGTTGGCATCGATCGTGACTGGCCCCGGCACCGCCGAAGTCATCGAGACCCCACGCCCGGTCGCCGGCCCGGCCGATGTGTTGGTCAGGATGCGCGCCTGCGGAGTCTGCGGATCCGACGGCTTCTACATCACCATCGGCGGTCTACCGCCCCGGCAGGGACACACCCCGCTCGGCCACGAGCCGGCCGGGGAGATCGTCGAAGTCGGTGCCGATGTCACCGGCTTGCGGGTCGGCGATCACGTTGTGATCAACCCGATGGCGCAGTCCAACAACATCATTGGCAACGGCGGTGACAGCGGTGCGCTCGCCGACTACCTGCTCATCGAGAACGCGGTCCGGGGTGTGAGCCTGGAGGTGATTCCGGACCACATCCCGTGGGAGGTGGCCGCGCTCAACGAACCGATGGCGGTCGCGCGCCACGCCGTCAACCGCTGCCAACCCAAGCCGACGGACAAGGTCGTGATCTTCGGTGCCGGGCCGATCGGCCTGGGTTCGGTGCTGGGCTTCAAGGCGCTCGGGGTGAGCCACGTCGTCGTCGTCGACCTCATCCCGGCGCGGTTGGACAAGGCGCTGCAGATCGGTGCCGACGCCGTCATCAACTCGGCCGAGGATGACGTGATCGCCAGGCTCATCGACCTGCACGGCGCCGGTGAAGCCATGTTCGGGGGCAGGGCCGGCACCGACATCTATCTCGACGCGGCCGGGGCTCCCGCCGTCATTGACACCGCGCTGGCCGCCGCCAAGAAAGGCGCCACCCTCGCCGTCGTCGCCGTCCACAAGAAACCGGTGCCCATCGAATTCGTCAACGTCATGAGCAACGAGATCACCATCCTTGGATCGATCGGGTACCCCGACGAAATATTCGACGTGACAAGCGATCTCGTAGAGAACTGGGAGACTTACCGGCTGATCGTCAGCCACACCATCCCGTTCAGCAACGTCGACGAGGCGCTGCGGCTGGCGTCGACCGCGGGCGCCGCCGACAAGGTGGTCGTCACCTTCGGAGACGACGACTGACGGGTCACAGGTTTTTCGCAGCTAAGATTGGGCCGTGCTCCCGGAGTCACCTCCATCGGTGCCCGCCGAATCGGGCGTTTGGCGCTTCGACGACTTCGTGCTGGACACCCCCAATTACGAACTGCGTTCCGGCGATGCGGTTATCCGGGTCGAACCGCAGGTCTTCGACGTGATGGCACAGCTGGTCGCCAACCACGAACGGGTGGTCACCAAGGAGGAACTGTTCGATTCGGTATGGGGCGGCAAGTTCGTCGGGGAAGCGGCGCTGACCAGTCGGATCAAGGCCGCCCGGCGCGCACTCGGTGACGACGGGGAGTCGCAGCGCTACATCCGGACCGTGCGCGGCCGTGGCTACCGCTTCGTCGGGACCGTGATGACGACGGCGGAACCGGCCGCGCCGGTGATCGCTGCCGCGCCACCACAGCACATTTCGTTCTGCCGGGCGAGCGACGGGGTGCGCCTGGCCTACGCGACCGCAGGCGAGGGACCGCCGCTGGTGCGGGCCGCCAACTGGATGACGCATCTGGCCTACGACATCGAAAGCCCGGTCTGGCGGCATTGGGTCAGTGACTTGTCCGCGGATCACACGTTCATCCGCTACGACGAACGCGGCTGCGGACTTTCGGACTGGGAGGTCGGCGAGTTCTCCTTCGAGGACTGGGTGGCCGACCTGGAGTCCGTGGTGGATGCCCTTGGGCTGCAGGGTTTTCCGCTGCTAGGGGTGTCACAGGGTGGTGCCGTGGCGATCGAGTACGCCGCTCGGCATCCGGAAAAAGTGAGCCATCTGGTCCTGTGCAGCGCGTACGCGCGCGGACGTGGAGTGCGCGCGGTCAGCCCCGAGGAGCAACGGGCCGCGGAACTGGATCTGGATCTGGCGCGGGTCGGCTGGGGCCGCGACGATCCGGCGTTTCGTCAGGTCTTCGCCGCCCAGTTCCTGCCCGACGGCAGCCGCTCGGATTGGGCGGACTTCGATCAGCTTCAGCGGCGCACCACCTCGCCGGAGAACGCGGTGCGGTTCCTCACCCAGTTCGCGGGCATCGACGTGCGAGAGGCGGCGCAGCAGGTGCGCTGCCCGACGCTGATCATGCATTCCCGCAACGATCACCGGGTGCCGATGCGCTTCGGCGAGGAGCTTGCCGAGCTGATTCCCGGGTCTCGGCTGGTCGCGCTGGCCAGCAACAATCACCTGCTGACAGCTGCCGAACCGGCCTGGCAGGTGTTCTGCGACGAAGTTCGCCGTTTCTTGGCATCGTGACGCGGCCGGTCGATCTCCACGCAATCTCCACACATTCTCCAAGTACCGGTGCGGTCGGTGTTCGATGCTGGTGACATGAGAAAACACCTACGCACCCTGTTGGCCTGCGTGATCGCGACGGTCGCCCTCGGCACCGTGACCGCCTGCTCCGGCGGGTCCAGCACCACCGCGAACTCGACGGCACCGTCGTCGAGTGCCGCGACCGTGAAGGACTTCCCGAAGTCGGCGCACTACATCGCCGATATGCCGATGGCCGACGGCAAGACGATGACCATCGGTGTGGCGGTAGAGGGCGACAAGATCGCCGCCTATGCCTGTGACGGCAGCAAGGACGAGGCGTGGTTCTTCGGCACTCAGAAGGACGGCGCACTCGACATCACCTCCAAGTACCAGGACACGCTGAAGGCGTCGTTCGACGGATCGGCCGTCGTGGGGCAGCTGAATATCAACGACGTCAACTACACGTTCACCGCGGCCTCGGTTCCGTCGCCGTCGGGCATGTACACCGCCGAGGCCAACGGTGTCCGTGCCTCCTGGGTGGTTCGGCCGGATAACACCATCACCGGTGTGCAGTTCAAGAAGTCGAACGATTCCGACACCGCGGACTTGGTTCAGGCCAATGAGCAGAAGTTCCGCGACCAGGTGCGTCAACGGCGCCTGGCCCGGGTGCTGCAGCCTGCCCCGGCGCTGGAGTGGGGCACCTGGCGCTCGACCGTCAACGGCGTCCCGGTGACAGCGATTCTGGTCAATGGGGACACCCGATTGGGCTGACGCTGACGCCCGCTGATCGGCCCGCCCGGGACTTCGTCCCGGGCGGGCTTCTTTATGGTCACCGCGAATCAAACCCTTAACCGAGGGGGTGCGACGTTCCTAGGGTCGAAGCGTGCCGCGATGTTGCGGTTTTGCATGCCTGTCAGCCAGCCACCAACTCACGTGTCACCCAGGCTCGAGCCTGTTCTTACCAGCGCCGACTAAGGAGGGCGACTTGCCTGCAAAGTTCTTTTGGTTCCTGCCCACCAACGGTGACAGCCGGTCGATCGTGGGCGCGTCGCACGCATCAGCGCACCACACGATTCCGGACGGGTACCGTGCGCCGACCCGGCGTTATCTGGCCGAGGTGGCCAGGGCGGCGGATCGGCTCGGCTTCGAAGGGGTGTTGACGCCGACCGGAACATGGTGCGAGGACGCCTGGTTGACGGCTGCGTCGCTGTTGGCCGAGACGGAGCGCTTGAAGTTCCTGGTGGCGTTTCGGCCCGGCCTGGTGCCGCCGACCCTGGCCGCGCAGCAGGCGGCGACGCTGCAGCGGTTTTCCGATGGTCGGCTGCTGCTCAATATCGTCAGTGGCGGCGACGATGTAGAGCAGCAACGGTTCGGCGACTGGCTCAGTCATGACGAGCGGTATGCGCGGACCGGTGAGTTCCTGGAGATCGTCAAGTCGGTGTGGGCTCAGGATTCGTTCGACTTCGACGGGGAGCACTACAAGGTTCGCGACGGGCGAGTGTCAGAGCCGCCGAACCCCTTGCCGGAGTTCTACTTTGGCGGCTCGTCTGCCGCGGCTCTGCCGATCGCGGCCGAGCACGTGGATGTCTATCTGACCTGGGGCGAGCCGCCGCAGGCCGCGGCGGCCAAGATCAACGAGGTGCGCAAGCTGGCCGAGGCGCGCGGTCGCAACGTGCGCTTCGGTATCCGGTTGCACACGATCACCCGTGACACCTCGGCCGCGGCCTGGGCGGTCGCCGAGGAGCTGCTGAGTGAGCTGGCACCCGATCAGATCGAACAGGCCACCAAGTTGCATTCCAGCTCGGAGTCCGAGGGGCAGCGCCGGATGACCGCACTGCACGGCGGTCGCACTGACAAGCTGGAGATCTACCCGAACCTGTGGGCCGGCGTCGGCTTGGTGCGCGGGGGAGCCGGTACCGCCTTGGTCGGCAGCCACGAAGAGGTCGCCAACCTGATCTGGGAGTACCACTCGGTCGGGTTCGACGAGTTCATCCTGTCCGGCTACCCGCACTTGGAAGAGGCCTACTGGTTCGCCGAGGGCGTCTTCCCGATCTTGCGGGCCAAGGGAGTGCTCTCCGCCTAGGTGTGCCGAGCGTGTGGGTTCTCGGTGGAGTTTCGCACTTGGGTTCAAGGGTCTAGTGCAACAGCTCCTAGCTGAGGAGTTGCTTGATGCGTCCTGGTCATCCGCCTTCGACTGTCCATTTGTTCTGGGCGCATGTGCGCTCGGGCGACTCAGTCGATGATGCTGCTGTAGCTGCTGGTGTGCCACCGACGACGGGCAGGCAGTGGTTCCGTAATGCTGGCGGGGTGAAACCGANAATCACTGCGGATGTGCCCCGGCGATACACAAGGCTGACTTTCCTTGAGCGAGAACAGATCGCGCTGGGGGTCGCCGCCCAGGAACCGATACGCTCCATCGCCGAGCGGTTGGGCCGGGCCGCGTCGTCAATCAGCCGCGAAATCAGACGCAACAGCTCCGACGGCCGTAATAAATACCGTCCGCAATTCCGGTTCGGCGCACCCTGGCGGGGCGGGCCGTTACGGCGACCGCACTACTTCGCTAGCGCCGCCCAGGGCCGCGCGCAACGCAATGCCCGACGCCCCCACCCACGCAAGCTGGCCGCCAACGCCCGCCTACACGATCGGGTGCAAACTTGGTTGACGGACTTTCTGAGCCCCGAGCAGATCGCCCAACGGCTGGTGGCCGAGTTTCCCGACGATCTGGAGATGCGGGTGTCCCACGAGACGATCTACCAGTCGATATATGTGCAGGGTAAAGGGAATTTGCGTCGCGAACTGCACGTCTGCCTGCGCACCGGCCGGGCGTTGCGTCATCCGCGGCGCCNACCGGGAGAACGCCGCGGACGCATCCCTGGCATGGTCAATATCAGCAAGCGACCCGCTGAAGCCTTGGACCGGGCGATACCGGGGCATTGGGAGGGCGATCTCATCCTGGGCAGTACAGAGTCAGGATCAGCGATCGGCACCGTGGTGGAGCGATCCAGCCGCTACGCGATGCTGCTACACCTGCCCGAGAATCACACCGCAGAAGCGGTGCAGAACGNGATCGTGGCCAAGATGTCGCGCCTGCCGGCGCTGCTGCGTCAAACCCTGACCTGGGATCAGGGCAAGGAGATGGCCAATCACGCCACAATCGCCGAGGCACTCGATCTGGACATCTACTTCTGCGACCCGCATTCCCCGTGGCAACGGGGGACCAACGAGAACACCAACGGCCTTCTGCGCCAATGGTTCCCCAAAGGCACCGATCTATCGGTATTCCCCGAGGACTATCTCGACTACGTCGCCGCCAAACTCAACAACCGGCCACGCAAAACCCTCGGCTGGAAAACACCCGCCCAAACCCTCGACGAACTACTCTCCAAACCGTCCGATCCACCCGCTGTTGCACTGGCACCTTGAATCCACCGCAGTCTCGGCACCGGTAACTCGCACGCTCGGCGCAGAGCATCCGCTACTATCTACGTATGAATGCAGATAAGCAGCTGGCTGACGACCACGCTCTTCTGGTCGTGGAGGTCTTCCGGATGCTGGCCGACGCCACCCGGGTACAGCTGCTCTGGTCGCTGATCGACGGCGAACTCAGCGTCAACGACCTCGCTGAATGCGTCGGCAAGCCGCCACCGTCGGTGTCGCAGCATCTGGCCAAGCTGCGGATGGCCCGCCTGGTCCGGACCCGCCGCGAGGGTACGCAAGTGTTCTATCGGCTGGAAAACGATCACGTCCGCCAGCTCGTCGCCGACGCGGTCTGCAACGCCGAGCATGCCGCCGGCGGCACGCCAGCCCACCACCGCGGTGTCCGCGAATTGCCGTCACGGGGGACCGCCTGATGGGTCACGCACAGGATCGCAATGGTGAAAAATACACCGCTGCAGTAACTTTCGGTGAACATCATCACCACGACCACAGTGATTCGCATCATGACCATCCCACCGGCTTACGTGGGGCGATCAGGGAGATCTTCGCCCCGCACTCGCATGCCGCGGCCGACAGCCTCGACACCGCGCTGGAGTCCAGCGCCGCAGGCATCCGAGCGGTCAAGTTCAGTCTGGTGGTGTTGGGCATCACCGCGATCGCGCAGATCGTCATCGTTATCGTGTCCGGGTCGATCGCCCTGGCCGCCGACACCATCCACAATTTCTCCGACGCGCTGACTGCGGTACCGCTGTGGATCGCGTTTGCCCTGAGTACCAAGGCCGCCACTCGCCGCTACACCTACACCTACGGCTTCGGGCGAGTCGAAGACCTCGCCGGGATGTTCGTCGTCGCGATGATTGCCCTTTCGGCAATCGTCGCGGGCTACGAGGCGGTCGGACGTCTGATCCACCCCCGTCCCATCGAACATCTCGGGTGGGTGGCACTGGCCGGCCTGCTCGGCTTCATCGGCAACGAATGGGTCGCGCTCTACCGAATCCGCGTCGGACGCCGAATCGGCTCCGCCGCCTTGGTCGCGGACGGCCTGCACGCCCGCACCGATGGCTTCACCTCGCTGGCGGTGGTGATCGGCGCCGGCGGCGTTGCGCTGGGTTTCCCATTGGCGGACCCGATCATCGGTCTGGTCATCACCGTGGCCATCCTGGCGGTGCTGCGCACCGCGGTCCGGGATGTGTTCCGCCGCTTGATGGATGGCGTCGATCCTACGTACATCGACACTGCCGAGACCACGCTGGCCGCACGCCCCGGAGTGCGGTCGGTGCGCAGCGTGCGGATGCGGTGGATCGGTCACCGGCTCTACGCCGATGCCGAACTCGATATCGACCCCAACCTCACGCTGGCGGAAGCTCACCACATCGCCCACGGCGCCGAACACGATCTCTCCCACGCCATCCCGAAACTCGACACCGCCGTCGTGCACGCCTATCCGGCGCACGTGCACTAGCAGACGTACTGCTCGCCGATCCCAGGCGGCGGCGTCACTTGGCGCGCGCAGGCGTAGGTGTCGGCTCCGTCGGCCGATAGCCGCACGGCTGACTGCTTGGCGTAGTTCACGCAGAACAGCGCGCCCGCATCGGTGCGGCAGCGATAGTCGGCGAACGATAGTGAAGTGTCATAGGGCAATTCACGGCCCTGTCCGTTCGCGAAGCGGCCTGGGTCGCCGTGCGCCGAACCGACCTGAACGCTGCCACCGTCGAAGTCGACCCAGCCGCCCTTCCACTGGCCGTAGATATCCTGCGGCCGCGGCGGAGGATTGGTGAAATCCACCAGACAGGCCAGCCCCGGAGAACCGTGCTTGGCATCGGTCATGCACGTCGTGCCGGCCGGCGTCGTGAACGCGATGTCGTCGCCGAGATCGGTCGTAACGGAGCCGCGCAACGCGATGTGGTACTGGGCGGCGTCGATTGGCGGTCCTGCTTCGATCCACTTGATCGCCTCCGCGATCGGCACTCCGGCCGCGGGTGCCGGTGTCGACGAGGTGGTCGACGTCGCCGAGGTTGTCGCTGACGATGACGTGCCCGCGCGCGATGGCGTGATCGGGGTGAGTTGGGTCTGCTTCGCCTGGCCGCCTGTAGCCCCGGAGCATCCCGCGACCAGCAACGACGCGGTGAGCAGTACGGCAATCCGCATCACGACAGGCTAGCCGCCCTGAGCCGCCGGCGTTGTCAGGCACGGCGGAGCCGGATGTTCGCTACCGTCGTGTGATGCACGAACACACCGTCCGCGCCACCACCGCCAGCGGCGTCGTCGAGGGGTTCACCCGCCACGGGGTGAACAGGTGGCGTTCGATTCCCTACGCCCGCCCGCCGGTCGGGGCGCTGCGTTTCCGTGCGCCGCAGCCTCCACAGCCATGGCGTGGTGTCCGGTACTGCCACGGTTTCGCCAACTGTGCCCCTCAGCAGCGGCGCTACACGATGCTGGGGGTGGGCAAGTACCAGCCGGTGGGCGAGGACTGCCTGACCCTCAATGTCGTCACCCCGCAATGGCCGGGTGCGCAACCGGATCATGAGCCGCTGCCGGTCATGTTCTTCATTCACGGCGGCGGCTACCTGATGGGCAGCTCGGCCACCCCGCTTTACGACGGAGCCGCGCTGGCCCGCCGGGGCTGCGTCTACGTGTCGGTGAATTACCGGCTTGGGGCGCTGGGCTGCGTGGACCTGTCGTCGTTGTCGACGCCCGACACCCCGATCGACAGCAACCTGTTCCTGCGCGATCTCGTCATGGCCCTGCGCTGGGTGCGCGACAACATCGGCGCCTTCGGCGGTGACCCCGGCAACGTTACGATCTTCGGCGAGAGTGCCGGCGCGCATGCGGTTGCGACGCTGGTAGCCGTTCCGGACGCCGAAGGGCTTTTCGCCCAAGCCATTTCCGAGAGTCCCGCTTCCGGGTTGGTGAGTGGACCCGAGACTGCCGCCAAGATCGCCGGAAAGTTCGCCGCCTTGCTCGGGGCCGGTTCCGACGACGGCGCCGAAACGGTGATGCGGGCCAGGCCGCGGGACCTGGTCGACGCGCTGGATACCCTGCTGGTTCGCAGCCTGGACGAGATGGATGGCGCGTTCTCCCTGGGCCCGACCTTCGGCGACGACGTCCTGCCCGATGACCCGATCGTGGCGATGCGCCGGGGCGTCGCACACAAGGTCCCGCTGATCGTCGGCACCAACGCCGACGAGGGAAAGCTGTTCACCCGATTCATGAAGCTGCTGCCGACCACCGAGCCCGCGATCGAACGGCTTCTGTCGTCGGCTGAACCCGAAGCGCGACAACGGATCACCGCTGCCTACCCGGGCTATCCACGCCCGGCGGCCTGTGTGGCGCTGGGTGGTGATTTCGCGTTCGGGACGGCTGCCTGGCAGATCGCCGAGGCGCACAGCGCCCACGCGCCGACCTATATGTACCGCTACGACTACGCCCCGCGGACCCTGCACTGGTCAGGTCTCGGTGCTACGCACGCGACCGAGCTACTGGCGGTCTTCGACATCTACCGCACCCGGTTCGGGTCGGCGCTGACGGCCGCCATGGATCGGCGCTCTGCGCTGAAGGTCAGCCGCGACCTGCAGGCCCGATGGCGCGGTTTCAGCCGCACCGGCGTGCCCGGCGACGACTGGCCGCGCTACACCGATCCGGAGCGCGCGGTGCTGGTGTTCGACCGGCGCACCCGGGTCGAGAATGACCCGCACGCCCATCGCCGCACGGCGTGGGAAGGCTTTTCGCTCGCCAACCGCTAGCCTGACCAGGCCCGAATTGACACCCGTCAAGAATTGGCCGGAAAACCCTTCGTCCTGCCGCTGATCTGGCTTAGGTTGGTCGCGTGCAGACCAACGACATCGTCATCGAACGCCCCAGCGACCTGACCGCCGAGTGGCTGGCCGCCGCGATCGGGGCCCCGGTGACCGGATTCACCGTCGACCGCATCGGGACCGGCCAGATGAGTGAGTGCTATCGGATCGGACTGACCTACGGCACCGGCGCCGACGGTCCTGGCTCGGTGGTCCTCAAGGTGGCCGCCACCGATCCGATGAGCAGGCAGACCGGCGTCGCGCTGGGGCTCTACGAGCGGGAGGTGAAGTTCTACTCCGACGTGGCGCCACGCCTGGGCGGCCCGGTCGCCGAGTGTTATCACACCTCCTACGATCCCGAGACGGGTATCTTCGCGCTCCTGCTCGACGACGCCGCTCCAGCCGAGGTGGGCGACGAAATCCGAGGTGCCGCAATCGATGACGCCGTGCTGGCGCTGACCGAGCTGGGCCGGCTGCACGCACCGGTGATCGGCAGCGAGAGCCTCGCCCACGCCGAATGGCTCACCCGGGCGGCCCCGCTGAACCAGGCTTTGGTCGGTCAGCTGTGGGCCGGGTTCGCCGACCGCTACGGCGACGCGATCACCCCGGATCAGCGGCTGGTGTGCGAACGCCTGGTGGAGAGTTTCGATGCCTACCTGGCCGATGAATCCGGGTCCGGCCGGATCAAGGGCCTGGTGCACGGCGACTACCGGCTGGACAACATGCTGTTCGGCCGTCCCGGGTCTCGGCGCGACCTCACCGTGGTGGACTGGCAGACGGTCACCTGGGGCCCGGCCATGACCGATGTCGCCTATTTCATCGGCTGTGCGGTGTCCATCGAGAACCGCCGCTCTCACTACGACGAGCTGTTGCGCGCGTATCACCAAGGGCTGGGCCCCGATTCGTCGCTGACCCTCGACGATGTGCGCGACGGCGTGCGACGCCAGAGCTTCGCGGGGGTGATGATGGCGGTGGTGTCGTCGATGCTCGTCGAGCGCACCGATCGTGGCGATGAGATGTTCTTGACCATGCTCGACCGGCATACCAGTCACGTGCTCGACACCGGGGCTCTCGACGTCCTGCCCGCGTCCGAGATTCCGCAGGCGCTGACACCCGACCCGGTCGAGGAGGCAGCGCATAAGCCCGGCGACGAGCCGCTCTGGAACGAAAGCTGGTACTGGGATTTCGCCGATCCGGCACAAGGTGTCGGCGGCTGGATCCGGCTCGGCCTGGTGCCCAATCAGAACGTCGCGTGGATCAACGCGCTGGTGTGTGGCCCCGATATGCCGACCGTCGCGCTGGTGAACTTCGAGGCGCCGCTGCCCGCTGACCCCGCGGTGGCCCAAGCCGATGGCGCCGAGCTGCGCCACGGCGCGATCACGCCGCTGCAGACCTATCGTGTTGAAGTCCGCGGCACCGCACAAGAATACGATGATCCGTCCGCGCTGCTCCGTGACGAGCCGGGGCGGCCGGTGGAGCTGGCGATGGACCTCACCTGGACTTCGGTCGGCACCCCCTATGCGTATCGCATCACCACGCGCTACGAAATCCCCTGCACCATCACCGGAAGCGTCACCATCGACGGGCACGCATATCACTTCGAGGCGGTCCCCGGCCAGCGTGATCACTCCCACGGTGTGCGCGACTGGTGGAGCATGGATTGGGTCTGGAGTGCGCTGCATCTGAACGACGGGACGCATCTGCACGGCGTCGACATCCGCATCCCCGGCATATCACCGGTCAGCGTCGGTTACCTGCAACGCGCCGGTGAACCGGTCACCGAGACGACGACCGTCACCGCCGATGCGACGTTCGCCGACAACGGATTACCGCTGACCACCAGCATCGTCTACGTGCCGGGACCGGTCGAGACAACCGTCGACATCCGAGGCCACGCACCCGTTCGATTGGTCGGACCGGAGGGTCAGATCAGCCAGTTCCCGCGGTCCTGGGTGACTGTCGAGACCGCTGACGGCAGAAGCGGTGTCGGTTGGGTGGAGTGGAACCGCAACCTCTGAGGCGCCGGTTACAACCCCGCCGAGTTGTCGTCGAGTTCGTCGCGGCGTAGCGCCATCGGCGTGGCCGCCGGGAGATCGCCGCCCGCGATGACCTGCCGGGTGATGGGCGTCAGGGCCTGGAACAAGCGCTCCACGCCCGCGTCGTCGAGCGCGCTGAGCGCGCTCAGCGCCAGGGTGTCGGTCCGCCATTCGATGTGCTCCTTCAGCGCCCGCCCCGCGTCGGTGAGAGTGCATGCGGGCGTGAGCAATCCACGTTCACCGAGAGTGTGCACGCATGCGTCCCACTCCTGGTCGGAGTAGTCACGGCTGCGCTTGATGAAATCGGCCGGCACCGCGCCGGCAGCGACGTGGAACACGTTGGACTCACGGCCGCTGATGCCCTCACTGACCAGAATCGCCACGTGACCGTCCCCGCGATGCTCGCGCAGCAGGGTCGCCGCGTGCCATAGGCTCGCCAGCGCGGTGTCGGGCCAGGGGAGTGCCAGGTTCGCCGCGAACAGGGGTCGACCGTCCAGCGGTGCGCGGCGGGCCGCCAGGCCCGCCAGTTCGGCGGCCTCGGCCACCCCCGGTGTCGCATCGCTCAGCCCGTAGCCATGCAACGCGGCCACCGCGGTGTCCAGCCGTACCCGAACCATTTCGGCCGGTGTGGCGATGTCCCAGATCGCGGGCACCGCCTTGCCCACGCGCTCGGCGGAGAAGTTGTAGAACGCCGCGGTCACCACGTCGACCGATACCTGTCCCAGTGGTGCGGCGCGGCCGGCGAAGTATCCACCCCAGAACCCGGCGAACCCCATGGCGTCCAACACCGTTCGCACGCCCGGTGCGAAATAGGTGATGCCGTGAACCGGTTCGTAGCGGTCGAAGAAGCGACGCGCCAACTCAGGTGTTCTGCTCACCTCTGTAGTGAACCACCACCGATGGACCCCTGGTCGCACCGGTTGCTTGGTATCTTGCACGCGGACGTGCGGGGCCCCGCAGCGCCGCCACATTCTGGGAGGTCATGATGCTTTCGACAACGGTGCTCCCGCGGGTCGGTGCCGCGCTGGCGGCAGCGGGCCTTGCCGGCGCGGTGCTGGCCGGTTGCTCGTTCAACGTCAGCACCGGTGTCTCGGTGTCGAAGACCGACCTCGAAAAAGACATCTCGGAACGGCTGGCGAAAGCCGGGCAGAAGCCGCAGACGGTGACCTGTAAAGACGACCTCAAGGGCGAGGTCGGCAAGACCACCCGCTGCGAGGTGGTGCTGAGCAGCGACAACAGCTTCGAACCGGTCGTCACCGTCACCAAGGTCGAGGGCACCACGGTCAGCTACGACATGGCGCCGGCACTGTCGAAGACGCAACTGGAGAAGGGCGTGTCCGGTCTGCTGGCCAAAGCCTCCAACGTCACGGTCGACTCGGTCAGTTGTGACAGCGGCCTGGACGGCAAGGAGGGCACCGAGACTCATTGTGACGTCACGGTCGCGGGCGTGACCTCGAAGCGCACCGTCGTCGTGACCAAGGTCGAGGGACTGATGTTGTACTTCAACGTGCTGCCGGTGCTGGAGAAGGCCCAGGTCGAAAGCTCGCTGTTGGATCAGCTTGCCACGCAGCTGGGCAGCCGGCCGGATTCGGCGACGTGTACGGGTGACCTGGAGGGCAAGGTCGGCAACTCCATCACCTGCACGGTGGTGGCCGGTTCCGAGACCCAGGACTTCGCGTTGACGGTCACCGATGTCAACGGCGACCGGATCGACTTCAACTACAAGCCCGCCGCCTGACGTCAGGTTGGCCGGGGGGATAGGTCTTCGGCCAGGGCCGCGGCTGATTCGTCGATGATCGCGCGCATGGCGCGTTCGGCGGTGGCCTCGTCGCGCAGCCGAATCGCCCGCGCCACTTCGTCGTGCAGTTCGATCGCCGTCGGGTTGGGCCGGGTGGGCATCATGCCGTGATGGGTCCGCCCGGCGAGCACTTCGGCCACCACGTCGTTGAGCGCCCGGAACATCTCGTTTCCACTGGCCTCCAGCAGCGTGCGGTGAAAGACCTTGTCCGCCAACAGGTATGATTCCAAATCGCCAGAGCGGCCATGGACCACCATGTCCGATACGGCGGCGGCCATGATGCGGCACTGATGCGGATCGGCACGGCGCGCGGCCAATGCGGCGGCCGCCGGCTCGAAACCGCGCCGCAACTCTGACAACGACATCAGTTGCGCGGCGCGGTCACCGGCGTCCAACCGCCAGCGAATCACCCTGGGGTCGAACACATTCCACTTGGCCGACGGCTGGATCGTGATGCCCACCCGCCTGCGGGGAGCGACCATCCGCATGGACTCCAGCACCCGGATGGCCTCGCGGGCAACCGAACGGGACACGCCGTGGTCGGCGCTGACGCCGTCGAGGGTCAGCACCTGACCGGGTTGGTAGCGCCCCGAGACGATGGATTCGCCGAGCGCGGTGAGCACACTGCTGTGCAGCTCGCTGACCATTGGCTCTGACGTCACCGATACATCTTGTCATAGGCAGGTCATAGCGATCTTAAAACTGATTCAACATGCCGATGTCTTGCAAAAGTAAGACTATTAATGAATGCTGTGTGGCATGGCCCACAGCAGGGTAGACGCAGGCATGGCCTCGCCCATCGTCGTCATGGGAGTATCCGGCTCCGGGAAGTCGACCGTCGGCGCTGCGCTGGCCCAGCGGTTGCGGGTGCCCTTCGCCGATGCCGACGACTTCCACCCGCCGGCCAATATCGCCAAGATGAGTGCCGGGCACGCCCTGGACGATGACGACCGCTACCCGTGGCTGGAGACCATCGGCGAGTGGCTCGCCGACCACCGCGACGGTGGTGTGATGAGCTGTTCGGCTCTCAAACGCATCTATCGCGACCAACTGCGGCGGCACTGCGCCGACATCAGGTTCCTTCACCTGAGGGGAACCGAGGACGTCATCGCTCGCCGGCAGGCAAGCAGGCCCGGACATTTCATGCCCGCGGCATTGCTCACCTCGCAGTTCGAAACCCTCGAACCTCTCGATACCGACGAACACGGAATCAGCATCGACGTCGACCAGAGCATTGATTCGATCGTCGACACCTACGTAACCCTTGTTGAAGGAGCATGACGCCGATGAATCTGCACGCCACCCTCCTGGCCGAAGCGCCCAAGTTAGCGACGCCGGTAGCGTCCGGATGGCAGCTGATCCTGGCCTTCATGGCCGGTATCGCGGTGATCGTCGTCCTGATCACGGTGCTTCACCTACATCCATTCCTGGCGTTGATCTTTGGTGCGTTGACCGTCGGTATCGTCGCCGGCGAGAACCTGGAGAAGGTGCTGAAATCGTTCTCCGACGGGTTCGGCTCCACCGCCGCCGGGGTCGGCATCCTGATCGCCCTTGGTGCGATGTTCGCCAAGCTCCTCGCCGATTCGGGTGGCGCCGACGAGATCGTCGACACCATCGTCGGGCACGCCTCACCGCGGGCTCTGCCATGGGCGATGGCCCTGGTGGGTGCCATCATCGGCCTCCCGATGTTCTTCGAGATCGGCCTTGTTCTGCTGATGCCGGTCATCTATCTGGTCTCGCGACGCTCCCAGCTCTCGCTGATCACCGTCGGAATCCCGGCACTGGCAGGGCTTTCCGCCATGCACGGTTTCGTGCCGCCGCACCCTGGTCCGCTGACCGCGATCAGTCTGTTGCACGCCGACCTGGGCCTGACCCTGGCTCTGGGTGTGGCGGTCGCGATTCCGACGATCGTCGTCGCCGGGCCGTTGTTCGGGAAGCTGGCCGGGCGTTGGGTCGTCGTGGAGGCGCCCGACACGTTCGGGTCCGGGTCGGCCGCGTTGGGGCCCGAAGGCGAAGTGCTTCCCGATCAGAATCGCGGCGCCCGCCGGCCGTCGTTCCGCGTGACGTTGTTCAGCGTGCTGCTGCCCGTCGTGCTGATGCTCGGCAAAGCGCTCGTCGACATTTTCATCGACGACGAGAACCAATGGTTCCGAGTCACTTTCGACGTTCTTGGCACACCGTTGTTGGCTCTGCTGATCGCGGTTATCGTCGGCATCTTCACCCTGGGCGGCGGTTCTGGGATGTCCCGCACCCAGGTGATGAAATGCGTGGAGTCGGGCCTGCCACCGGTGGCAGGCATCATCCTGATCGTCGCCGCGGGCGGCGGCTTCAAACAGGTGCTCGTCGACAGCGGCATCGGCACACTGTTGGCCGAGTGGGCCAAGGGCGCCAACATCTCGGTGATCGTGCTGGCCTGGGTGCTGGCCGTGCTCATCCGGCTGGCGACCGGTTCCGCGACGGTGGCCACCATCACCGCCTCGGCACTGGTGCTCGGATTGGTGGATGGCCTCAGCAGCGGCCAGTTGTCGCTGGTCGTGCTTGCCGTCGGGGCCGGTTCGCTGTTCTTCTCCCATGTCAACGACGCCGGATTCTGGTTGGTCAACCAATATTTCCGGATCAGCGTGGGTCAGACCATCAAGACCTGGTCACTGATGGAGACGGTTTTGTCGGTGACAGGTCTGGCCGTCGTTCTGTTGCTCAGTCTGGTGATCTGAGCCTAGGTGCTCAGCCTTGGACGACCTGTGTGCCCCCGGCCAGTTCGTCGTGCTTGCCCTGTCTGGTCGGGCTGTTGTTGATCGTCACGCCGATGATGACGCAGGCGATCAAGTGGAGTAACCAGCCCACCCACGGGATGACCGAAAGCAGCATGAAGGAGTTACGGATGGCCGACTGCTGGGCGGTCGGTTTCGCTGCGCCGCCCGGTCCGTGGACCTGGAGTCCAAGTAGCTTCTTGGCCGGCGTCCAGCCCTGGGAGACTTCGAAGCCGACGAAGTAGGCGAAGGGCACCAGGCCCGAAACCACGCCCGCGAGAATGCCGTAACTGTCGCTGGCATAGAACGACAGCGAGATCAAAAAGACCACGATGCCGGTGAGAATCCAGTCGATCACGCGGGCGCCCAGGCGAATCCACACTCCGCCCGGCTGGCCGACGCCGCCCGGTACCGGCGGCGGATAGCCGCCGTACCCTGGCTGGCCGTACGGCGGCGGCGGGGGATAACCAGGCACACCCGGTGGTGGCGGGGGGTAAGCGCCGGCCGGACCCGGTGGTGGTGGAGGCGGCGGGTAGCTGCCCGGCGGCGGCGGATAGCCGGGAGGACCCGGCGGCGGAGGGGGATTGCCTCCGGGCGGACCGTACGCGTTTGGGTCGTAGTCACCCGTGGTCATTGATCGCTCCTCCCGCCGACGTCAGTCCGGCCCAATCTACCTGGTGGCCGGACCGGGCAGCGGCTTCACCGCGGCGCGATCCGAAAGGTCAGTGCTTGGCTAACTTCCTGGCCTGTTTTGTGGCTTGCTTGTTGGCCTTCTTGGCGCGGGCGCGCGTGATTTCGGCGAATTCGCCACCTTGATCCCTGGCCACGTCGGCGAATTCGGCGCCACGCTCACGGGCCACCTCGGCCAGCTCGGCCCCGCGTTCGCGGGCGATCTCGGCGAATTCAGCCCCGCGTTTGCGGGCGGTCTCCAGTAGCGGGGCGGTGCGCTCACCGGCGGCCACTGCTAGTTCGCGCCCGCGTTCTGCGCCGACCTGCAGACCGTGACCGACCTTCGGGCCGACCTTGTCCAGCAGCTCGCTGTCCAACAGACCGTGGCTCGATCCTGGCAATCCGGCCGAGACAGCCTCGCTGACCTTGCGTGCTGCGCGGCGGCCACGCCAGCCCAACGACGGTTTGCCCGCGGTGTCGGCCGAGGCGATGATCAGGCCGCCGAGCAGGCTGAGATCGGTCAGGAACCCGCGGCGCTTCTCGGCCTTGAGTTGTTGGTCGGGCTCGTCCCAGAACATGTGCGCGCCGAGGTTCGCCGGAATCACTGTGGCCGCCAACGCCGCCGAGGCCAGCCGGGGCAGTCGTCCGGACGCCAGCAGCAACCCGCCGCCGATCTGGACGGCCGCGGTGATCCTCGCGAGTGTCTCGGGGTCGCTGGGGACACCCGAGCCGATCGGGTCGGGCAGCTTCTGCAAACCTTCGAGAGCCGGCCGGGCGGCTTCGGCGGCCGGTTTCGGGCTCTTCAGCGCTTCGAATCCTTGGCCGATGAACACCGCCGCCAGCATGGGCCGGGCAACTCTGCGAATCAACATGGCGGCGGGGTTCCCTACTGACCACCGTGTCAAACCCCGGGGCCGCCGATTGCAACGTCAGGTCAGCAGCAGGCGCGCTGAGGCCTCGAGCCTGGCCGCGATCTCGGTGTAGGAGGCGTACCCCATTCCCGCCCGCACCAGCGCTCCCGCGTACAGCTGTTCCAGAGACTCGACGATATCCGAATCGCATTGCGTGCCAAGGGCAGAGGTCAGTCGCTGATGGATTTCGCGGCCGATTCGGAAGCGTAGGTGCTCGACGTCGGGGTCCTTGCCCAGCAGCGCGGTCGTCACGGCGCCCGCGAGTTCCGGTTCGTCGGCGACCAGGAGTGCGATGTGCCGGAGCACACCCACCACGCGCTCGATCGGGTCGGGGGAATCGTCGGGTGGCACCGGTGTCGAGGCCAGCCGTCGCCAGAACACCTCGGCGACCAGATGTTCCTTGGACGAGAAATAGGTGTAGGCGGTGGCAGCGCCGACACCGGCTTCGGCAGCCACCATCCGGATCGTCAGACCGGAGAATCCTTCTCGGCTCAACACGTCGACCGCGGCGCGACCCAACCGGTCGACCGTAGCGGCCTGTTTCGCTGTCAACCGGCGTCGCGTCGATTCCCGAGCTACCGGATCAGACACATGTCCGGACGCTACTACAACCCACCAGCAGCAACAAGGTGCGCGCTGGCCATGGACCGTCCTGACGGGTTAGGTTCGGATCATGAGCCGCACCGACACCACCTTCGCCGCGCAAACTTCCCGCCTTTTCGAATTGGCTGAACAGGTTGTGGGCTTCATGCCCGCTGACGAGGGGCGGGCGTTGTACGACGCGGCCGTGCGCTACCTGGACGCCGGGGTGGCGGTCGAAATCGGCACGTACTGCGGCAAGTCCACCGTGATGCTGGGCGCCGCCGCGGCGGCGACCGGCAGTGTGCTCTACACCGTCGACCATCATCACGGATCCGAAGAGCATCAGGCCGGCTGGGAATTCCACGACACGACGATGGTCGATCCGGTCAGCGGTCGGTTCGACACGCTGCCCACCTTCCGCCGGACGTTGGACGCCGCTGGCCTGGATGACACCATCGTCGCGGTGGTTGGTAAGTCGCCGGTCGTCGCCCGCGGCTGGCAGAGCCCGCTGCAGCTGCTGTTCATCGACGGTGGGCACAGCGAGACCGCCGCGCAGCAGGATCTCCAGGGCTGGGCCAAATGGGTCGCGGCAGGCGGCGCTCTGGTCATCCACGACGTGTTCCCCGACCCGCGCGATGGTGGCCGGCCGCCCTTCAACATCTATTGCCGCGCTGTGGAATCCGGTCATTTCACCGAGGTCGCCTCGATGGGCTCGCTGCGGGTGCTGGAGCGCACTGCCGGATCGGCGGGCGAGGATCCCCTCAGCGCCTGACGCATTCACAGTCGTAGTCGCCTTCCAGGCCGCGCGGCAGGTCGGCGGCACGGAAGATGCCGCTGCCTCCGGTGGTCACCGACAGCGCGTCGGCGGCAAGAATCACCGCCGCCGCGGTCCACGTGGTCCGCTCGACCGGCCAGCGCTTGCCGTCGGCGAAGACCAGCCCGGTCCAGTAGGAGCCGTCCCGCTCGCGCAGGTGCTGCATCGCGGCGAACTGGGTGGTTGCCCGCCGCCGGTCGCCCATCGCGTCCAGTGCCATAACGAATTCGCACGTTTCGGCCCCGGTGACCCATGGCCGATCGTCGACGCAGCGGATGCCCAGCCCGTCGACCACGAAATCGTTCCAGCGTTGTGTGATTCGGGCGGTGGCCTCCGACCCGCGCAACGCACCGCCGAGAATCGGGTAGTACCAGTCCATCGAGTGGTGGGGCTTCTCGGTGAACGCGTCGGGGTGCTCGGCGATGGCGTGGCCGAGCCGGCCCAGCGCCACTTCCCATTCCGGCTGCGGGTCATCGAGGCGATCGGCCAGCGCCACCGCGCAGCGGATGCTGTGATATACGCTGGCACACCCGGTCATCAGCGCCTCCGGAAGAACACCGGACGGGCCTTGCGCCCAATAGATTTCACCGGTGCCGGCCTGTAGGCCGAGGACGAAGTCGATGCCGGCGCGAACCGTGGGCCACATGTGCTCGGCGAACCGCAGATCGCCGGTCACCTGGAAGTGATGCCACACCCCGGCAGCGATGTAGGCGCAGAAGTTGCTGTCGCTGTTCGCATCTTCGATCACGCCGCGGCGGTACTGGATGGGCCAGGAGCCATCGGCGCGCTGCTCGCGGCGGCACCACTCGTAGGCCGCCCGGGCGGGTTCATGCAGACCTGCGACGGTCAGGGCCATGGCGCACTCGACGTGGTCCCACACGTCGGTGTGCCCGGTCTCCGACCATGGGATCTCACCCGAGGTTTCCTGCACGGCCGCAATGGATTCCGCCGTCTGACGGCATTGCTGCGGCGTGAGGATGCCGGCAACGCCCGGCACGCCCTCGAGATCAGGCTGGCGCGGCATTCGTGATCGGCTTCTCGAAGTAGAGGGCGACACTCTTGCCGACCAGCGGATTGAGCGCGGCTTCGGCCACCCTGGTCAGAGCTGGCCGGGACATCATGTCCCACACCAGTAGTTGGTGATATGCCTTGACTGCCGGATGGTCCGGTTTCTCCACGCCGACAGCGCATTTGAGCCACCAGAAGGGGGAATGCAACGCATGGGCGTGATGCATGTGGGTGAAGGTGAGCCCGCCGCTGACCAGCTTGGCCCGCAACTGGTCGGCCTTGTAGATGCGGATGTGGCCACCCTCGTTGGCGTGGTATTCGTCCGACAGCAGCCAGCAGATCCGTTCGGGCAGCCAGCGCGGCACGGTCACCGCCAGCTTGCCGCCCGGCTTGACGACCCGGATCAGTTCGGCGATCGCCGCATCGTCGGAAGGGATGTGCTCGAGGATCTCCGAGGCGATCACGCAGTCGAAGCTCGCATCCGGGTAGGGCAGTGCCAGCGCATCACCGACGACGACCTGCGCCTTGGCCGATTCGGGCGCCTCGCCGGCCTCGCCCATCGCTTGCAGCAGGGTGTCGACGTCGGCCAGTCCGGCGGCGTCCTGGTCGAAGGCGATGACGTCGGCGCCGCGCCGGTACGCCTCGAAGCTGTGTCGTCCGGCGCCGCACCCGACGTCGATGACCTTGGTTCCCGGTCCGACGGCGAGCCGGTCGTAGTCGACGGTCAGCATGGCTCGTCCACCGCCTCGACGGCGTCGGTGATGCGGCCGGTTCGTGCGATGGCCTGCTGGTAGACGCGCACCGTCTGCGCGGCTACCGATTCCCAGCTGAACACGTCCAGCGCACGCCGCCGGCCCGCGGTGCCGAGCCATTGTCGGCGCTCCGGAGACTCCAGCTGCCTGCCCAGTGCTGCGATCAGCTCGTTGACGTTGCCCGGTGTCACCAGATCGGCGCATTCACCGTCGGCGCCCAGCACCTCGGGCAGCGCCCCGGCCCGGCTGGCGACGATGGGCGTGCCGCTGGCCATGGCTTCCACCGCGGGCAGTGAGAAACCCTCGTAAAGCGAGGGGATACAAGCGATCTCGGCCGAGGCGAACAGCCGTGCCAGGTCTTCGTCGGACAAGCCGCTGGTGGTGTGCACGATGTCACTGATACCCAGTTCGGCGATCAGCTTCTCGGTCGCTCCATTTGGCTCGAGCTTGGCCACCAGCTGAAGCTCCAGGTCGTGCTCGGCGCGCAACCTGGCCACGGCGTGCAGCAGGTGCCCGATTCCCTTGAGTGGGCGGTCGGCGCTGGAAATCGCGATGATGCGGCCGGGGACGCGCGGCTGATCCGACGGCTTGAACAGGTCGGTGTCCACCCCGAGCGGCACGACGCGAAGCTGCTGCGGGCTGACCCCGAAGTCCTCGGCGATGTCGGTGGCCGACGACGACGACACCGTCAGCAGGTCCGGAATGTTCCTGGCAACCTTCTTCTGCATCTGTGCAAAGCCATACCACCTGTGCACCAACGGCTTTCGCCACCACTGGGCGGCGGCCAGATCGAGCACACGGTCGCGGGTGATCGGGTGGTGAACGGTGGCCACCACGGGAAGGCCCATGTCGGCGATCCGCAGCAGGCCGGTGCCAAGGCATTGGTTGTCGTGCACGACGTCGAACTCGTCGAGGCGGGCGGCGAGCAGCCGGGCGGCCCGGAGGCTGAATGTGCGCGGCTCGGGGAAGCCCGACGTCCACATGGTGGCAAGCTCGAGCGCATCGATGCGGTCCCGGATCTCACTCGGGCGCGGCACCCGGAACGGGTCGGGTTCGCGGTAGAGGTCAAGGCTGGGAACTTCGGTCAACCGGACCCGCGGATCAAGGATCTCCGGGTAGGGCTGGCCGGAGAAAACCTCGACGTCATGGCCCAGTTCCACCAGCCCGCGACTCAAGTGCCGAACGTAGACGCCCTGCCCGCCACAGTGGGTTTTGCTGCGGTAGGACAGCAACGCAATCCGCATCTTCACACTCCTGCAAGGTCCATGACCGACACGGCCGAGTCACTCACCGGGCTCGCATATGTCATCGTGAAAAAAACCGGACACGGTCGGCGAGCTGTCTGGACATGTGTCTGGACTATAATTCGCTTAGCTACATACTGCAACGTAAGTGCCCGGTACCCACCCTATGTCAGGACTAGTTTGTCCTGTTATGCACTATGACTGGGAAGCGCTTTCCGACCGCGTGTATCGCTGCCGATTGCCGTTCCTCGACGTTACCGTCGGGCTGGTGTGCGGCGATGCCAAGATTTTGCTGATCGATTGTGGCACAACGCTTTCCGAAGCCAATCGGATTGCAGCGGATGTCGGTGAACTTACCGGTGGTGTGGTGACCGATGTGGTGATGACCCATCATCATTTCGACCATATCCTCGGTTCGTCCGGCTTCGGTACGGCCGTCATATATTGCCCTGCCGCCGTGGCCGAGGCGCTGACCACCCGAATCGATGAGGTTCGCGCCCACGCGCTGCAATACGGGGCCGACCCGGGTCGGGTGGACCGGGCGATCGCCGGGCTACGGGCGCCAGATCACGTCGTGACGGTCACCGACCTCGATCTGGGCGGGCGCAGCGTCCACTTCGAACTGCTAGGACCCGGCCATACCGACCATGACCTGGTGGTCGTCGTCCCAGCGGGCTCGCTGGGCCAGCCCACCGTGGTGTTCTGCGGCGACCTGGTCGAGGAGTCCGCCGACCCGGCGATCGATGCAGGCTCGGACCTTCCAGCCTGGCCACAGGCGCTGGACCGGATGGTGGCGCTGGGTGGTCCCGACGCGATCTATGTCCCCGGCCATGGCGCGGTGGTGGACGCGCCGTTCGTGCGTGCTCAGCGCGACTGGCTGGCCGCTCTCGATTGATCCCCGAGTCGCTTCGCTCCAACCCGCGGGGGAGCCCCGCGGGCTGACTCACCAGCCGGTGGACAGCACCCGGTCGAGCATGTCGACGAAGAAATCGGCCGATTCCCGTGTGATGCACATCGGGGGTTTGACCTTCAGCACGTTCTGCCGGTCGCCGGTCGGCTGGACGATGACGCCGAGCTCACGCAGCCGTTCGCAGATCGCCGCCGTCTCCTCGACGGCAGGTTCCAGGGTCGCCCGGTCACGCACCAGCTCGACGCCCATGTACAAGCCGCTGCCGTGCACGGTGCCGATCAGCTCGTGGCGGGTCGCGAGCTCGTCGATGCGGTTCTTGAGGTGGTCGCCGACGGTCAGCGCGTTCTGTTGCAGCCCCTCCTTCTCCAGCATGTCGAGCACCGTCAGGCCCACGACGCAGGAGACCGGGCTGCCGCCGGCCGAGGAGAAAAAGTAGCCCTGGGTGCGGTACTTCTCGGCGACCTCGCGGGTGGTGATGACTGCCCCGAGCGGCTGACCGTTGCCCATCGCTTTCGCGACCGTGACGATATCGGGCACCACGTGCTGCTGTTGGAAGCTCCAGAATGACCGGCCGGTGCGGCCGTAGCCGACCTGCACCTCGTCGGCGATGGCCAGCCCGCCGGCGGCGCGCACCGCCGCGTAGACCGCCGCGAGATAGCCGTCGGGCAGTGCCATCCCACCGGCGTTGCCGTAGAACGGTTCGCAGATGAACGCCGCGGGTGGCTTTCCTTGTGCGGCAAGCTGTTCGATGATCGCTACGGCCTCGGGGCCATAGCGCACCGCGTCCGGTCCGCGATGCTCGCCGCGGTAGGCGTTGGGCGAGGGCACGGTGTGCACCCACTCCGGCCGGGTGGCCAGTGCGTTGGGGTTGTCGGCCACCGATGTCGAGATGGCGTCGGTGGCGTAGGTCCAGCCGTGGTAGGCCTCGGCCACCGCGACCACATCCTGGCGCCCGGTCGTGGCCATCGCCAGCCGCAGCGCCAGATCGACCGCCTCCGAGCCGGAGTTCACCAGGAACACCGTGTCCAGCGGGTCGGGCAGGGTGGCGGCCAGCCGCTCGGAGAACTCCACCAAGGCTCCGTAGTTGAACCGCGAATTGGTGTTCAGCCGGCGCCACTGACGGGCGACGGCGTCGGCGAGCACCGGATGGCCGTGGCCGAGAACCGCGACGTTGTTGACCATGTCGAGGTAGCTGCGGGCGTCGTTGGCCAGCATGTGCTCGCGCCAGCCGCGCTCGATGCGGGGCGGGTTGAGGTAGTAGTGCTCCTGGACGGCGGCAAACGAGTCCGCCCGGCGGCGCCACAGCGCCTCGCTGTCGTCGGCCGTCAGGCTCGACGGGGCCAGGCCGAGCAGCACGCTCGGGTCGTCGACCAGGCTCAGCCAGCCCGCGGCGTATTCGGCCCGGACGAAGTCGGGGACCGTGAGGTCGGGTTGTCTGCGGCACTGAATCCACACGTGGCCCTCGACGGTGCCGAGCCCGGTGCCTGCGGCGACACTCTGGCCCGGTCGCACCTGCTCGCTGACGCACAGTGCACCCCGCACTACCAGCGATCCTGCGGTGCCGGTCAGGGTGACGGAGTCGGCGGTGACGGCATCCACCACACCGCTCCACGGCGCGGTGATCGGCAACGGTGCGGCCGGCCACACGTCCACGCCGGTGCCGACGGTGGCCGCGGACTGCGGGCTCAGCGGCACCGACCGGGTCAGGCGCGGCTGGCCGAAGGTGCTGACGACCGCCGCGGCGCCCTCGGCGAGCGCCTCGGCGACAAGGTCGTCCTCGCAGTCGGCGGCCAGCCACCGGCCGTAATCCATCGCATCGGATTCCGCGGACAGGTCCAGGCGCACCACGGAATCGGTGGCCACCCCAACGATCAGCGGGGTTTCGACGGGTAGCGGATCCGCGGTGTGCGCGCCACGCAACGCCGTCCGGATCTGGGCCGTCATGACGTCACTGGGCACCTCGATGGCGCGTTCGAAGATCCGCCATTCCCACTCCAGCGCGCTGGTCGCGTAGGCGTTGTCGGCATCGATCGCGGCCTGATGGACACCGCTGACCACGAGTACCGCGGCGCGCAGGACGACCAGGGGCCACAGCGCCTCGATCTCGGCGGGGCCCAGCGGGCGCACGGCGTCGAACGCGGCGATGGCGGGCAGGGTGGCGACGGGTTCACCGCCCTCGTGGCGCAGTAGCGACGAGACCGCGATCGCCAGTTCTCCCACGGTCCAGGATCGGGTCAGGTCACCCAGGTCGATGACGCCGTCAGGCATCCGGTCGGTGTCCGGCGCACCGCACACGACGTTGTCGTCGGTGATATCGCCGTGGATCACCTGGACCGGCAGGTCCTCGCTGAGGTCGGCAACCACCCGCCAGGCCGCGGCGGCCGCGGCCTCGACCGCCTCCCGGCGTGTGGCGTCACTGACGTGAGCGGCGAGCACCTCGACGGTGCGCTGGGCGTGGCGCAAATCCCACTGCAGGACGCGGTCGACGCCGGCGTGCTCGAAGCCGGCCAGGGCGCGGACGGTGCGGCCGGCCAGCGCACCCAGCGCCGCTGCCCGGGCGGGAGTCACGTACCGGTCGCCGCTCATGGTGCCGCCGGCCAGGTGGGCGATGATCCGTGCGTAGAGCACGGTGCCGTCCTCGGTGCGCAGCTCGGCGATCGGCGCGACACCGGAAAGCTCGACATTGGTCGCCGTGCGGACGTCCGGCTCGGTCTGCCGGATGTAGGCCGCGGCGGCGTCCTGGGCCTCCAGCTCGATGCGGGAGAAGGCCGGGTTGGCGACCTTGAGCACCCCGGTCGGGTCGCCATCAGAGTCGATCAGAAGGAAATTGGCGTCCTGCTGGCTGCCCAGCGGGGCTATCTGGGCGTCGACCCCGAACTGGGTCTTGGCGATGTCGCGGGCCTGCGCCGGGGTAACCGCCGGGACCGGAAGCTCCTCGGCTCGGAAGAAGTCGAACAGTGTCATGGCGAACCCACTCTACTGCCGGCCCGACCCGGTAGTACGGCATCGGATCTGCCGATACGGTGGGCAGATGCGGGCGCTGATCATCGTCGACGTGCAGAACGACTTCTGCGAAGGCGGATCGCTGGCCGTGGCCGGGGCCGGCGCGGTGGTGCGCGCGATCAACGCGCTGCTGGCGGGGGACCATGGCTACGACCATGTGGTGGCGACCAAGGACTATCACGTGAACCCCGGGGCCCATTTCGCTGACCAGCCCGACTACGTCGATTCCTGGCCGCGGCACTGTGTGGCCGGAACCGCCGGAGCCGACTTCCACTCGGAACTCAACACCGCACCGTTCGAGGCGGTGTTCCACAAGGGCGCGTACACCGCGGCCTACAGCGGCTTCGAGGGTTCCATCGACCACACCTCGCTGACGGACTGGTTGCGTGCCCGTGGTGTCGACGAAGTCGACATCGCCGGCATCGCCACCGACTATTGCGTGCGCCAGACCGCGGCCGACGCCACCCGGGCCGGTTTCAAAACCCGTGTCCTGGTGGATCTTACGGCCGGGGTCGCTCCTGGATCGACCACCGAGGCGCTGGACGAGATGCGCGGTCGTGGCGTCGAATTGGTTCACAGCGCGTGATGCCAGAACTGCGCTCGGCGCTGCTCGACGCCGTCGACCGTTCCCCGCTGATGGCGGCCGAACACGACCGTGCCGGCTGGGTGGGCTTGTTCACCGCCGACGGCCGGGTGGAGGATCCAGTGGGCTCCCGGCCGCATGTCGGGCCGCAGCAGATCGGGCGGTTCTACGACACCTTCATCGCACCGCGCCAGATCGTCTTCCGTCATGAGGCCGATATCGTCTCGGAGACAACGGTTATCCGCGACGTCGTACTCGAAGTCGGGATGGGGCCGGTGGTGACGATGCGCATCCCGGCGGTACTGCGCTACGACCTACGCGACGTGGCGACGCAGTGGCGGATCGAGCGGTTGCGCGCGTATTGGGAACTGCCGGCGATGGTTGTGCAATTCACCGGCAACGGGTTGGCCGCGGCTCCGCAGGCACTGGAACTGAGCCGCGCTCTGGTTCGCAATCAGGGGCTGCGAGGATCGCTCGGATTCGCCGCGGGCTTCCGCGGTGCCCGGTTCCGCGGCAAGCGGACGGTGCGGGCCTTTCTGACCGCGGTCGCCGCCGGCGACCAACTGCGGGCCTGGCGGTCGCTGGGCTCCGGTGCGCTGATCACGCGCGGCGAGCGAAACCCAGTGAAATTCAGTGCGTTCAGTGACGAGCTAACGGGAACGTCGTGGACCAGGCTGATCGCCGCCGGCTCGTCGGTGACCGTCTCGTTGCGCGGCCCGCGGCCGGGGGTGCTGATCGCCGAGCTCGGTTCTGGCGGCGGCGTAATCAACCGGCTGCAGTACTTCGCCGAATGACTAGCGCAGCATCTCAGACAGGACCGCGGCCTCGCTGCGGTCGACATCCTTGGTTGCGGTGAGCAACGTCAACGTGCCGTGGCCGGCAAGCTGGCGCAGCTCTTCCAATACTTCCGCACGCCGGGGGTCGGTCAACTCATCGCGATAGCGGCGAGTGAACTCCTCGAACAGCGTTGGGTCGTGGTGGTACCAGGTGCGTAGTTCTGTCGACGGAGCGATGTCTTTGCACCATCGGTCCAGCTGTGCGCGGTCTTTGCTGATGCCACGCGGCCACAGCCGGTCCACGAGCACCCGGGTGCCGTCGGTCGGTGTGGGCTCGTCGTAGATCCGCCGCAGCCGCACCTCATTTCCCGTTCGGTTTACCATGACGACAAGGGTGCGCTACATCCGCGCGAATCGGGCGAGGACGAAGCAAAAGGCGCCATATGCGGCGAAGCCGATGGCCGCCGTGACGAGCAGCGCCTTGCCGAAGGGTGCCTGGCCCAAGCTCTTGACCGCCACGTCCAGCCCCGCGCCTTTGGCGGGATCGGCGGTCAGCGTGGCGACAACCAGCAGAATCCCCGCGCCGCCCAACACGACTCCCTTTGCGGTGTAGCCGGCGATGCCCAGTGGGGTGATCAGCGGACCACCCCCGGCGACCGTGAGGTCCTCTTCGAACTTCGTCGACAGCCCTTTGTAGACGTGGTAGCCGCCGACGCCGACGATCGCCGCGGCAGCGATCAGCAAAACGGACTTTCCCCAGCCGGTTTGGAGCAATCGCGCCGTCAGACCGGCGTTCTGCGCGCTGTTTGATTGTCCACCGCCATTGGCGAATCGCACCGCGGCCAGGGCGATGCCGGCGTAGACGACGGCGAGTGCGGCCGACTTGATGCGGTCGAAGACGTCGTAGGCGCCGCCGTGTTCTTGCCCCGCCTCGCTGGGGTGTGAGCCGAGGACCGCTTCGGCGACTCGCCATAGGGCCAGTGCGACCAGACCGGCCGCGGTGAGCCAGAGCGCGACCGCGCCGGCGGGCTGGTCCCGCAACGTCGCCAGCGCACCGGACTGGTCAGCGTTACCGGCCGAACCGAATGCCAGCCCCACGATGATGTAGGCGATCAACAGATGCAGGACGCCGCTGACGCTGTATCCGGCTCGCGCTGCGAGTTCGAATCCTCTGCTGTGTGTGGCCGCCTGCACGGCACCATGTACCGCATTGTCAGCCATGACGACTGGGCTACCCCGAAAGCCCCGCTGGCAAACGCCGGCGGGGCCCCAGAGTCGCGATTGGCGCATCAGTAGCTGAATGTCGTTGCCCCGTCGCCGATCCACTCCCACAGCTGAACCGTTCCGCCGGCCTCTGCGCCGGCGATGAAGTTGGCAGTGTCCAGATTCTTGGCCCGCACGCACAGTGGGCAGACCAGGTAGCGTCCGCCCGCCCGCTCGTAGCGCTCGATGAGTTCGGCCAGCGGGGGACAACCCTCGCATGCGGTGGCGACACCGACACCTGGCACGGCCAGGCGCGCGGCCTCCTTGGCGAGAAACATCATCGTCGGGCGACCCGTCTCGGCGGCGCCGAGCGCCACCAGGAACGCGACCGTGACTTTTTCCGGGTCCTCCAGGCCGGTGCTGAGGCTGATCGCTGCTTTGTTGTTGGTGCTCATGGCTTTTCCTCCTGTGTTGTTGTTTTAACCGTTGTTTCCATTGCTGCCGTTGCTGGTCGTTCCTCCTCCACCGGTTCCGCCGGTGCCACCCTGACCTCCTGTCCCGCCGGCGCCGCCGTCTCCGCCGTTCCCGCCGTAGCTCTTGCCGGTCGTCGATGCGCCAGTGCCGCCCTTGCCGCCTGCGCCTCCCGTGGCGCCGAAACCGCCGTCGCCACCGACGCCGCCGTCGCCACCGACGCCGTTGCCCGACTTGGAGAGTCCGCCGTTGCCCAGTCCGCCGGCGCCACCGGGCCCGCCTGGGCCACCGCGTCCGCCGTCGCCGCCTGAACCACCGTTGGCCTGGCCAGAATTGCTCTCTCCGGAACCGCCGTTTCCGCCGAAGCCGCCGCGACTGACGAGACCACCTCGCCCACCATGGCCGCCATAGCCGCCTGCGCCGGTCCCAGCGTTAGCCACACCGTGGCCGCCGTTTCCGCCGGAGCCGCCCGCGCCGAGAACCGTGGCGTTGCCACCGTTTCCGCCGTTTCCGCCAACCGCGCTTGCCTGGCTGATGGCCTGGCCGCCGGTCCCGCCGGCGCCTGCTCTCCCGAATCCTTGGCCGTCGCCTCCGTCGCCGCCATCTCCGGCGCGGGCACCGCCATCGCCGCCTGCGTCACCGCCGACGCCACCCTTGCCCGCTTGCCCCGTCCATGACGAGTCAGCTCCGGTACCGCCCTTGCCGCCGTACCCCGTGCCGGTGCTGGCAATGCCAGAACCACCCTTACCGCCGTCACCGGTCTTGCCGAACAGGCCGGTACCGCCCCCGGCGCCACCCCAGCCGCCGTACGCGGCACCGCTCTCGGTGAAGCCGGCACCCCCGGTGCCGCCGGCCCCGCCGGCACCGCCGAGGAGGCCGCCATCACCGCCTGTTCCGCCCGTCCCGCCGACGGAGAAGCTGTTTCCCGTCTTATAGCTAGCGCCGCCAGCCCCGCCCGCTCCGCCATTGCCGAACAGCCCGGCGTTGCCGCCGTTGCCGCCGGCCTGTCCCGGCTGGCCGTCGCCACCCTGGCCACCATTGCCGAACAGCAAGCCGCCGCGGCCGCCGTCCTGGCCGATACCGCCCGCAGCGCCGTTGCCGATCAACAGGCCGGCGTTTTCGCCGGGCTCGTCGCCATTGCTGATGAAGAAACCGACGAGGGATTGCCCGATGTCCGCGGCGGGTGTGGTGAAGGCGGCCGGCGCGTGCTTGGTCCGCCGATGAGTCGGCGATGCCATTGGTGCTGCGCTGCGCCGGGTGTGTGTGACGTAGGACTGTCTCGGAATCGTCTGGGCAACAAACATTTCCCGTGGCGTGAGAGCACTGCCGCGCGTGGTTGGTGCGACGATCCAGTCCGCGACGATGATCGGCGGTGCGTCCGGAGCTGTGTACAAGGCGTTCGGTGTGACGTGTGCGCTCGCCGTGATCGGAATTGCGATGTGCGACTTGTCCGTTGTCGGGAGCTCGCTCTTGTCGATGGCACTGGCGCCGATCGCGGCGAGAGAGCCGGCGGTCAGAGCGGTGATCAGCACCTGCCGGGCTGGCTTGGCGTGGCTTTTCGTTGTCATGATGGTGTTTCCCTTTTCGTCAAACAGGATGTGTAGGGGCCTATTTCGTTGACGATCACCGACACGGTGTTCGCCGGAATCCCGCTACGACGGGCATGCTCGCGGACCGCATCTTCGTCGTCGGCTTCGTGAACGCAGTAGATCTTGTCGCCGGTGACGTAACTGTTGATCCACCGGTAGGGCACATCGAGAGAGGCCATTGCGTTGTTCGATTGCCTCGACAGCTCGGCGAGATCGGCCTGGGTGAGGTCGCTCGCCCCAGGGACGTCGCGTTCGATAATGAATCGCTTCATGGCTTGGTTTCTCCTGTCGTGCATCGTCGCCAATTGTGTTGTCGCGGACGTAGACCGGGTACCAGCATTGGCACACTGTTCCGGTAGATCCGGTAGCTGTCGCCAAGTTCTGCGACCAGGTCACGCTCTTCGAGCTGCAGGGCGATCAGGATGTATCCCGTTGTGCCGATCGCGAACAGCAGATGACCCGCGGACATGGTGGGTGTCGCCCAGAATGCGACAAGGAACCCCAGCATGAGTGGGTGACGCACCAGCCGGTACAGCAAGTTCGCCCGGAAGTCTGGCTTCGTGCCCGGCGCACCTCGCCACGCCGCGAAAACCTGACGCAGACCGAATAATTCGAAATGGTTGATCATGAACGTGGCTGCCAGGACGGTAATCCAGCCGGCCGCGAACAATGCCCACAGCAGCACTCGGACCGCCGGCTGGCTGATATGCCAGACCACTGCCGGCATGGTTCGCCACTGCGAATACAGCAGCAGCAGGACCAGACTGGCCAGCAACACGTATGTGCTGCGCTCGATGGGTTGCGGCACGAACCGGGTCCACCATCGTTTGAAGGCGGGCCTGGCCATCACGCTGTGCTGGGCGGCGAACAACCCGAGTAGCAACGTGTTGATCAGAAGCGCCACACCACAAGGGGCACCGTCAATGCCGTGATCGACCGTGCGCGGCACCACGATGCCACCGACGAAGCCGATGGCGTAGCAGAAGGCGACAAGGAAAACGAGGTAACTTGCCACCCCGTAGCCCACGGCCAGGATGCGGCCTGCCGGTGACGATGCGAACGTATGAATGTTGGTCATACCCACGATGCTCGCCGGGATGCGGGCGGCGATCATGGGGCATTCGCCTCAACTATGCGTCAAGCCAGCGGTTCGGTCAGCCCGTGCCGGAGCGCGTACATGCTCGCGCCGATGCGATTGGAGACCCCGATCTTGGCGTAGGTCCGTTCGACGTGGTTGCGTGCCGTCTTCTCGGTGATCACCAAGGCGGTGGCGATCTCCTTGTTGGAGGCGCCACGCGCCACCAGGCACAGCACCTCCACCTCGCGGGGCGTCAACCCGGCGGGCCGTGCCGCCGATCGTCGGCTCCGGTGGCCGGCCGCCTGCAGGACGGCATCGGCGGCGACGGGGTCCAGCTCGTCCTTGCGGGCCCGCTCCCGAACCCGCCGAGCGGCCGCAGCTGGGTCCAGCGCGGCGCGGTAAGGCCTTGGCTCCAAAGCGGACTGGTACGCGACCGCGGCGCCGAGCACCCGGTCGGGCATACCGAGTGCCGCGCCGGGCAGACTGCGCGGATAGCCGGTGCCGTTGACGCACTCATGGTGGTTCCCGGCGATCTGGGCCACCTGCTCGAGCCCGTCGATTCGGCTCAGGATGCGGGTGGTGAGGTACGGGTGCAGGCGCATGCGTTCGAACTCGGCCGCGGACAACGCCGCCGGCTTGGACCAGACCTGGTTGGAGACGCCGATGCGGCCGAGGTCGTGGACGTGGCCGGCCCGGCGGACCAGGGTGACGACGTCGGCGCCCAAGCCGACCGCCTCGGCCGCGTCGCCCGCCAGTTGTGCCACCGCGCGTGAATGGCCAAGCGTGAAGGGGCATTTCAGATCGACGAAATCACCCAGCGCGATCAGTAATTCGTCGAGCGACTGCTGCTGCAGCGGCTCATGACGATCCGGGGCGCACGACAGCGCGGCCTCCCAGACCTCGCCCGCCGGCGGGCCCGCCAGGATCGCCGCGGCGTCGGCGGCGAAGGCATCGACCACTTTCGGGTCGAGCTGATGGCCGCTGCGTTCCCTGGCCATGTCCACCGCGGCGCTCACACCACCGGTGCGGTGGTGCACCTCGGCAAGGTCGGCAAGCTGAGCCACCCGCATCTCGATCGGGATGCCATCGCCGCCGACACCGCCGGGCAGCCCGCGCCCGTCGTAGCGTTCGAAGCTGAACCCGAGCGCGTCCTGTACACCGGAGCCCAGGCCCATCCGGTCGGCCAGTAGAGCCGCGGAGGTGCAATGAGAGTGGATCAGCTGGGACATGTTGCCCCGGGCGTTGATGAACAGCGTCGCGATGGACGTCAGTCGCTGCGGCAGGGGCTCGCCGCGGCCGACGTTGGCGGCCAGGAAGCGGATGTAGGGCAGCCCCGCCCAGTCGACGTGATAGGAGTCGCGACGAACCGAGATGTCGTCGCCGAACCAGTGCGCGAACTCATGGGAATCGGCATGACAGCCGATCCACATGACCAGCGTGGCGTAGTACACGCAATCGCGTTGATCCCGGTCGAGCCCCAACCGGTCCGCAATTCGGGTGCCGATCAGCGCGGCGCGCAGCATATGTTCGGCGGGCTGGCCCAGGCCGAGATCGATCGCCACCGACAATGCGGCGAGCAGCTCGGCGCGGCTCGGTGCGCGCGGCGCCGCACCGGTGGGGGTTCTCGGCGCTGCCACGTGCTGATTGTGCCCCGCTCATGGGGCAGCTGCCCTGATTCACTGTGTTTCAGTGCGGCTTGCGCACCGATTCCCAGTCGTGTTCGGCCTCGAGCTGGGCAATCAGGCTCCGGGTGCGCTCCTTGAGCAGCAGCGTCATCCCGATACCGATCAGGATCGCGACGACGAGTGCGATCCAGGAGAACCGCGACAGCCACTTCTCGGCGGCCAGCCCGAGATAGTAGACCACCGCGGTGGTGCCGCCGGCCCAGCACAGTGCGCCGGATGCGTTGGCCGCCAGGAACTGCGGGTAGCGCATGTGCAGCGCACCGGCCAACGGCCCGGCAAGAATCCGCAGCAGCGCGATGAAGCGTCCGAAGAAGACTGCCCACACGCCCCACCGCGCGAACAGCTGCTTGGCCAGTGCCACGTGCCCGGGGCCGAAGTGTTTCGGAAAGCGTTTGCCGAGCCGCTCGAACAGCCCCATCCCGTACTTTCGGCCGATCGTGTATCCGATCGTGTCGCCGATGATGGCACCGATGGTGGCGGACGCACCGACCCACACCGGATCGATGTCGAGGGTGTGCCTCGAGGCCAGCAGCGCCGCACTCACCAGCGCGATCTCGCCCGGCAGTGGGATGCCCAGGCTTTCGATGCCGATGATCAGCCCGACGACGAGGTAGACCGCTAACGGCGGGATGGATTCCAGTATCGAGTCGACCGTCACCCGCCAAGGATGCCGTATGGACTCTTGTTACCGGCGCGAACGGGCGGGTTCGCGTGTCGGACTCAGGTGTCGCGCTTGCGCCGGTACAGCGTTCCGAGGGCCAACAGGATCAGGCTAGCCACCAGGATCGCGGTGGCGAGCACGTTGATCTGAGGTGGCACAGCGGCTTTCACTGCCGCATTCACGTACAGCGGATACGTCACCGTCGAGCCGCTGACGAAATAGGTGATGATGAAGTCGTCCAAGGACAGCGCGAACGACAACGCGGCGGCAGCGATGATGCCCGGCACGATCAACGGCAGGGTCACCTTGAAGAACGTCCGGGTCGGGCCGGAGCCCAGATCCAGTGAGGCATCCTCGAGTGTCCAGTCGAAGCCCCGGATGCGTGCCCGCACGGTCATCGCGATGAAGCTGATCTCGAAAGCCACATGCGCGATCAGGATCGTGCCGTAACCGGTGGCCCAGCCCAGGTCGAGAAACAGGGTGAGCAGGGAGGCGCCCATCACGACCTCGGGCGACGTCAGTGGCAGCACCAGGAAGGTGTCGACCGCCTTGCTGCCGCGAAACCGTTGGCGGACAAGGGCAACCGCGACCAGTGTGCCGAGCACGACAGCGATCAGCGTCGAGACCGCGGCGATGTTCAGGCTCAGCTTCAGCGCCTCGGTCAGGGCCGGGTACTTGAACGGATTGGCCCAGTTGTCCAGCGTGAAACCCTGCCAGGTGTAGTTGAACTTGCCGGCCGGCTTATTGAACGAGAAGACGATGATCACCAGGATCGGCAGGAACAGGTAGAGCAGCACCAGTCCGGCGATGACACGCAGGGCTATGTCGCCGAGCTTGAACGTCCCCCGGATGTTGCGGCCCGGCTTGGCCAGTCCACCGTGGTCGATGGTCTGCGCGATCGCCGCCCCGGCCTCGGTTGTCATACGAGGTCCTCCGTGCCGAGCGCCTTCGTGTACAGCAGGACGCCGACCAGGATCAGTGCCATCAGCACAAAGCTGAGTGCGGCGGCGGCCGGGTAGTCCTTGACGACCAGGAACTGCTTCTGAATGACGTTGCCGATCATCCTGGTCTGGGTGCTGCCCAGATAGTCGGCGTTGATGAAGTCGCCCACCGAGGGGATGAAGACCAGCATGCTGCCGGCCAGCACACCGGGCATCGCCAACGGCATGATCACCTTGCCGAACATCCTGCGGTTGGTGCCGTACAGATCGCGGGAGGCCTCCAGCAGGCGGGCATCGATCTTCTCCAGGCTGACGTAGAGCGGCAGGATCATGAAGATGATCCAGTTGTAGGTCAGACCACCGATGACCGCCCAGCCGGTCGAGAGCAGGCGCCCTTCGGACGGCAGCAGCCCGACCGTGCCCAGCGCGTGGACCACCCACCCGTCGTCGGCCAGGATCGTCTTCCACGCCAGCGTGCGGATCAGGAACGTGACGAAGAACGGCAGGATCACCAGACCCAGTAGCAGGTTCTTGTAGCGACCCGCTTTGAACGCGATCACATAGGCCAGCGGGAAAGCCAGCAGCGCACACAACACGGTGGCGCTCAACGCGTAGCCGAATGAGCGCAGGATCTGCTCGCGATACGTGCTCAGCGCCTCACCGTAATTGGCGAATTCCCAGGCGAACGTGAGCTTGGGCATGTAGATCGAGCCGCCCATGGTCGACAGCGACGTCCGGAACAGCGACACGAACGGGACGACGTAGAAGACCCCGAGGTACGCGAGTGCGGGCAAGATCATCAGGTAGGGAGCAAGTTTGCTCCGCTGCCGGTTGCTACTGGCTACTCCCGCCATCGCGTCAGCCGCCGGTGACTTCGGCGTACGCCTTGTTGAACTCCGCGGTTTGCTCGTCGGTGAGCGCTGCCCAGGTCTTCAGTTTGTCCAGGGTGGACTTCGGCGGGTTGATCAACGGATTGGACGCCAGGCCCGGATCGATCTTGTTCAGCTCGTCGGTCATGTCCGACAGCACGGGGACGTACTGGGTGTGCGCGACCAGCTTGGCATAGTTCGCCCGGTCGTAGACGTAGTTGATCCACGTCTCGGCGGCCTTCTGGTTCTGCGTGGTGTAGGGGATGACCATGGTGTCGACAAATGTGGTGCCGCCCGTGTCGGGCACCACGAATTTCAGATCGGGGTTGTCCTTCTGCAGCTGCACCACGTCGCCCGAATATGCCTGGGCGATAACGACATTGCCGGAAGCGAGGTCGTCGGCGTAGTCGTTGCCGGTGAACCGGCGGATCTGTCCGCTGTCCTTCTGTTGCTTGATCAGGGCGACCGCCTTATTCACCGCGTCGCTGGTCGGGTTCTCTACCGAGTTGCCCTGCGAGAGCATGATCATGCCCAGGCCGTCCTGGGTGTCGGCGAGCAGGCTGATCTTGCCCTTGAACGCCGGATCCCACAGGTCGTCGATCTTGGTGATATCGCGGCCGGTGGCGGCCCGGTTGTAGGCCAGGGCCGTCATGCCGGACATGTACGGCGCGCTGAACTTGCGGCCCGGGTCGGCTTTGGCGTCGAGTAGATCGGGACGCATGTTCTTCTTGTTGGTCCAACGGCTTTCGCTGATCCCGTTGAGCCACCCCAGCCCGTTGAGCCGAGCGGCCATGAACTGAGTCGGCACGACCAGGTCGGCACCGATGTCCTGCTTACGCGACAGCGGCTCCTTGTTCTTGGCGAACCATTCCTCGTTGTCGTTGTAGTCCTCTTTGTAGTCCACCGTCAGGCCGGTCGCGGTTTGGAACGCGGCGACGAAGCCGTCGGCCATATACAGCGGCCAGTTGGAGATGCGCAGTTTTCCGGTGGCGGGAGAGCCGTCGTCGGACGGGGTGGCGGGTCCGCTGGAACTGCTTGAGTTGTCCGACTTGCTACACGCGGCGAGGAAGGACGGTCCCAGGACCAGCGCTGCCGCGGCAGCGGCACCGCCGCCGATGAAGCGGCGTCGAGAGGACAGGGAAGCGATGATCCGAGGGTCGATCTCTGTAGCCATGTGCCGTAGTGCCTTTCGGTGGGGGGAAGGTTCGGGGGATGAAGCGGGAGCAGGACTACGCGAATGGACTAGGAGTCGTCGAGCATCTCCTCGAGGTCTTCGGTCGTCGGGATGTCGGCGGCAGGCAGGACCAGCGATGCCTCGGGAGCCCAGCACACGAACACGTCGTCACCGGGACGCAGCAGGGGCAGGTTCTGCTCGGGTCCGATGTGGGCCAGGATCGGGGAGTCGTCGGCAGCGGCCAACGACAGCCGCAGCACCGGTCCTTGGAAGGTCAGGTCCACCACCTTGGCGGCGACGGTCGCGAGATCTCCGGTGGGCTGTTCCATCGACACCCGTACCCGCTCGGGACGGACCATCAGGGTGGCCTGACCGCCGGGCTCGATGGTGGTGTCACCCGGCCGGGCCTTGAGCGTGGTGCCGAGCACCTCCACCTCGACGTAGTCGCGGTTGGCGCGGCCGGTCTGGCGGCCGTGCCAGAGATTGGCCTGGCCGATGAAGCCGGCCACGAACACCGTCGCGGGCCGGTCGTAGATCTCGGTCGGGCTGCCGATCTGCTCGACGTTGCCCTGGTTCATGACCGCGATCCGGTCGCTCATCGTGAGCGCTTCTTCCTGGTCGTGGGTCACGTAGACGAACGTGATGCCGACCTCGCGCTGGATGCGCTTGAGCTCGAACTGCATGACGTGCCGCAACTTGAGGTCCAGCGCGCCGAGCGGTTCGTCGAGCAGCAGGGCGCTGGGGTAGTTGACCAGTGCCCGGGCCAGGGCGACACGCTGCTGCTGTCCGCCGGAGAGCTGGGCGGGCTTGCGCTGGGCGAAGTCGGTGAGGCGAACGATCTCGAGCATCTCGTCGACGCTCTTTTTGACCGTGGCCTTGTCCTTCTTCTGGCTGCGCGGCCCGTAGGCGACGTTGTCCCACACGGTCATGTGGGGGAACAGAGCGTAGTGCTGAAAGACGGTGTTGACGTTGCGCTTGTGCGGCGGCACCCGCGACACGTCAACGCCCTCGAGGCGAATCGCGCCTTCGGTGGGCTGTTCGAAGCCCGCGATCATGCGCAGCGTGGTCGACTTGCCGCAGCCCGACGGGCCGAGCATGGAGAAGAACTCGCCGGCGCCGATGGAGAAATCGGCGTCGGCGACGGCGACGTAATCGTCGAAGCGCTTGACGACGTGGTCGATCTCGATGACCGGCGCGCCGGTGGTGCGCTTGGATCCGGTTTTCCCGGTGGTCTGCTGGGTGGCGGTGGCGCCGGTCTCGGTCAGGGCCCGTCTCCTTAAGTCCCGCGGGCCGACGAGCAGTGCGACCTGTCGGCCCCGCCCCTAAACGATTGCGGATTTGCGTGCTCTTCGCAACCGATTCCGCAACGAAATATGAATTTCTCGATGGAATCGCTCGTCACGACCGGGGTTGGGGCACGGCTTTCGATTGGACGGCGGCAGTTGACGGGGCGTCTCAGGCCGTCGCTGGGACGGATCGTATCCCCGTTCAGGCCGTCGCGAGCCCCCGTGCGATAACCAGCCGCTGGATTTGGTTGGTTCCTTCGAAGATCTGGGTGATCTTGGCTTCCCGCATGTAGCGCTCGACGCGGTAGTCGCGGGTGTAGCCGACACCGCCGAGGACCTGGACGGCATCTGTGGTCACCTTCATGGCGGCGTCGGTGGCCACCAGCTTGGCGACGCTGGCCTGCTGCGAGTAGGGCCGGCCGGAATCGCGACGCCGCGCGGCATCCAGATAGGTGGCCCGTGCGCTGGCCACCGCGGCGGCCATGTCGGCGAGCAGGAAACCCAGCCCCTGATGGTCGATGATCTTGCGGCCGAAGGTCGTTCGGTCGTTGGCGTAGGCGCATGCCTCGTCGAGTGCGGCCTGCGCGATCCCGACGGCCACGGCCGCGATACCGAGCCGGCCCGAGTCCAGTGCGCTGAACGCGATCTGCAGACCTTGCCCTTCGGCCCCGATCCGGCGCTCGGCCTCGATCGCGGCGTTGTCGTAGAAGGCGGACGTCGTCGGTATTGCGGCCAGGCCCATCTTTTCTTCGGGCTTGCCGAAGCTCAGCCCTGGTTGGTCGCTCGGCACCAGGAAGCACGAGATGCCTTTCGAACCGTCGCCGGTCCGGGCAAAAAGAGTGTAGAAATCAGCCCGCCCACCATGCGTGATCCACGCCTTCGAGCCGTTGATGACGTAGTTGTCCCCGGCCGGGACCGCCGCGCAGCGTAGTGCGGCTGCATCCGAACCGGCCTGGGGTTCGGAGAGGCTGTAGGCGCCGATCTGCTCGCCCGAGAGCATGCCCGGCAGCCAGCGTTCGCGCTGTTCGTCGGTGCCGAATGCCAGCAGCGGGTGACACGACAGGCTGTGCACGCTGACGGCCACCGCCACGGCAGCCCAGCGGGCGGCGATCTCTTCGAGGACTTGCAGATAGACCTCGAAGGGCTGGCCACCGCCTCCCCAATTCTCCGGTTGCGGCAGGCTCAGCAGCCCGGCCGCCCCGAGTTGGGCGAACACGCCTTCGGGGTAGGTCTCGGTGCGCTCGTGCTCGTCGACGATCGGGCTGAGCACATGAGAGCAGATGTCGCGGGTCAGCGCGATGAGATCCGCGGCGTCCTGGTTGGGGAGGAGTCGGTCGACGGGCATGAGCGGGACCTCTCGAACGGAAAACAGTACTGACTTACATCTACCAGTACTATTCGATGAATGGCCACCCGCACCTCGACGGCGTTCGGGACCCGGCGCCGCGGCGAGTTGTTCGACGCTTTGTTGGCACTCTTTCTCGCCGAGGGCTTCGCGCATCTGACCCTCGACGACATCTCCGCCCGGCTGCGCTGTTCGAAGGGAACGCTGTACACCCTGGCCGGCAGCAAGGAGCAGCTGGTGCACGCCGTCACCGTGCACTTCTTCCGCCGCGCGACCGATGATGTCGAGCACCGCGTCGCCCGGGTGAGCGGGTCCCGTGAGCGGATCACCGCATACCTCACCGCCGTCGGGGCCGCGCTCGAAGTCGCCTCCGATCGGTTCATGGCCGACCTGGACGCGTTCGCGCCGGCCCGATCGGTCTACGAGCAGAACACCGCGATCGCAGCCCGTCGGGTCAGCGAATTGATCGCCGAAGGTGTTGTCGCACAGGAATTCCGGGACGTGCATGCGGCGTTCGCCGCGGATCTGGTCGCGGCCATGATGGTGCGAATCCAGCAGGGGACCGTGCGGTCCACCACCGGTCTGGACGACGCGGCCGCCTACCGCGAGCTCGGCGCCATCCTGACCGCAGGCATCAACGCCTGACTTACATGTGGGCGCCGCCGTCGATGCGGACCTCGGTGCCCGAGACGAAGTAGGCGTCCGGGCTGCCCAGCATCGCGACGACGTTGGCGACCGCGTCCGGCTTCGCGAACATCTCGCCCTTGGGGAAGGGCAGCAGCGGCGCGACCCGGCCGAACAAGCTGTAGTCGACATCGTCCGGCAGTCCGGGGCCGACGCTCTGCTTCGACTCGCCGGTGCCGTCGGTCATTCCCGACGAGATCGACCCAGGCTGCACCGAGTTGAACCGGATGCCGTCCTTGGCGAACTCGGCCGCCAATGCGTGCGTCATGGCCTGCACGCCGCCCTTGGACGCGGCATAGGCCGACATATAGGGATGGGCGAAGGCAGCCGACGTCGAGCTGAAGTTCACCACCGCCGGCCCATTTCCGGCACGCAGGGCCGGAATTGACTCCCGCGTCACCAGGAACGTGCCGACCAAGTTCACCCGCAGCACTTGCTCGAACGCGGCGAGCGTGGTGTCGAGGAAATGATCCGATCGCAGGATGCCCGCGACGTTCACCAGCGTGTCGAGGCCGCCGAGGGTGGAGATCGCTTCACCGACACCGGCTTTCACCGACTCTTCACTGCCCACGTCAATGACCACAGTGGTCAGCCGGTCGCTGGCTGCACCGGCCTTGGCCGCGGTGTCCTTCAGGCCGGACTCGCTGATGTCGGCGGCCACCACCCGACCACCCTCGCTGAGAATGCGCAGTACGCAGGCCTGCCCGATGCCGGACCCGCCGCCGGTGATCAGCACGCGACGATCGGTATAACGCTGCGAGGTCGCCATGGCGGGTCAGCTCCTTCGGATCGGGGATTGCGGCCTCGATCATTGTGGGCCGCAGTCGACTGCACGTGAGGTTGATCCCGCTGACCGGGAATCGGCGGCGTTGACCCGGTGATGGTGCTGTCCACTGTTCTCTCGTGAACGCCGTGGTCCCTCGTTGAACGCCGTGGCCGGAATCCTGACTGGCCCAAGCAAGTCGACCAACGGACGCGTAAAAACGAGACACTCGAGCCCAAGTCGTCTCGAAGGGACGCGGAGAAACAACGACACCACCAGTCACATGTCTCGATTGCCGAGATTCGCTACCGTGCGGGCGCTAAGTGCACTAATCTGCGTTGGCGTCGTTGTAACACGTTCCAGTTTTGGACTGGTTGGTGCCATGGCGCTGGGTCTATGACCACGACGACGGTGGAGGTTCTGAAGACACCCATGGCGAATCGCACAGCAGATCGTTGGTCACCGGGTATCTCGTTGAAGAGTGCTGCGGGTCCGATGCAGGCTATTGGTGGGTTGTTTGCAATGTCGGCGGATGCGGTGCGGTTTGTGTTTCGGAAGCCGTTTCAGTGGCGGGAGTTTTTGGAGCAGTCGTGGTTTGTGGCGCGGGTGTCGTTGGCGCCGACGTTGTTGGTGGCGATTCCGTTCACGGTGTTGGTGAGTTTTACGCTCAATATTTTGTTGCGGGAGTTGGGTGCTGCTGATCTGTCGGGTGCGGGTGCTGCGTTTGGTGCGGTGACGCAGGTGGGTCCGTTGGTGACGGTGTTGATTGTGGCCGGTGCGGGGGCCACGGCGATGTGTGCGGATTTGGGGTCGCGCACGATCCGTGAAGAGATCGATGCGATGGAAGTGTTGGGGATTAATCCGGTGCAGCGGTTGGTGACTCCTCGGATGTTGGCGTCGGGTTTGGTGGCGTTGTTGCTGAATTCGTTGGTGGTGATCATCGGGATTTTGGGTGGTTATGTGTTCTCGGTGTTTGTCCANGATGTGAATCCGGGGGCGTTCGCGGCGGGGATCACCCTGTTGACGGGGGTGCCTGAGGTGATCATCTCGTGTGTGAAGGCCGCGTTGTTNGGGTTGATCGCGGGGTTGGTGGCGTGTTATCGGGGGTTGACGATCACTGGTGGTGGCGCCAAAGCGGTGGGGAATGCGGTCAATGAGACGGTGGTGTATGCGTTCATGGCGTTGTTCGTGGTGAACGTGGTCGTCACAGCCATCGGTATCCGGATGAGTGCACGGTAGGCGCGGGGATGGCGTCGTTGCAGGCTTTGTATCCGCGGATCGCGCGTCAGGCGCGTCGTCCGTTGGGGACGTTTGGTCGTATTGGTGATCACACGATTTTTTATGGGCGGGCGATCGCGGGGACTCCGCACGCGACGATCCATTTCCGTAAGGAGATCATCCGGCTGATCGCGGAGATCTCGATGGGTGCGGGCACGTTGGCGATGATCGGCGGCACCGTGGTGATCGTCGGGTTTTTGACGTTGGCTGCCGGTGGCACGTTGGCGGTGCAGGGCTATTCCTCGTTGGGCAATATCGGTATCGAGGCGTTGACGGGCTTTTTGGCGGCGTTCATCAATGTCCGTATTTCGGCGCCGGTGGTGGCCGGGATCGGGTTGGCGGCCACGTTCGGTGCCGGGGTGACCGCGCAGTTGGGGGCGATGCGGATCAATGAGGAGATCGACGCTTTGGAGTCGATGGGGATCCCGCCGGTCGAGTACCTGGTCAGTACGCGGATTGTGGCGGGGATGGTGGCGATCACCCCGTTGTACTCGATCGCGGTGATCTTGAGCTTTGTCGCGTCGCAGTTCACGACGGTGGTGTTGTTCGGTCAGTCCGGCGGTTTGTATGACCATTACTTCAACACGTTTTTGAATCCGATTGACTTGTTGTGGAGCTTCCTGCAGGCGGTGTTGATGGCGATCACGATCTTGTTGATCCACACCTACTTCGGCTACTTCGCCACCGGCGGCCCCTCGGGAGTCGGCGTCGCGGTGGGTAACGCGGTACGGACCTCCCTGATCGTGGTCGTCTCGGTCACCCTGCTGGTCTCCCTGGCCATCTACGGCTCCAACGGCAACTTCAACCTGTCCGGATAGCCGAGGAGCCCGATGAAATCAGGTATCGCGCGCCCGCTCGCCGGATTGGCGACCGTGGTGGCCATCGCTGCGATCGTCGCGTTGGCCGTTGGGCTGTTCCAGGACAGCTTTACCAAAACCGTTCCGGTAACCGTGATCTCACAGCGGGCCGGCCTGGTGATGTATCCCGACGCGAAGGTCAAGCTCAACGGTGCCCAGGTTGGCAAGGTCTCGTCGATCGATCTACTGCCAGACGGAAGAGCCGCGCTGCATTTGGCGCTGAACCCCGCCCGGGTCAACGACATTCCCGCCAATGTGAGTGCCGACATCACCTCGTCGACGGTGTTCGGCTCGAAGTTCGTCGAGCTGAATCCGCCGCCCGACGCGTCGCCAAAGAACATCCAGGCCGGGCAGGTCATCGACGGCAAGCATGTCACCGTTGAGGTCAACACCGTGTTCCAGCAGCTGGTGTCGGTGCTCTCGCAGATCGAGCCCACCAAGCTCAACCAGACCCTCGGCGCGATCGCCAAGTCGCTGGATGGTCGCGGCGACAAGTTCGGACAGACTTTGGTGGACCTCGACGCCGCGCTGGCCAAGCTCAACCCCAGCCTGGACACGCTCAATCATGAATTGGCCGTCGCCCCACAGGTGTTGGATGCCTACGGCGACGTGTCCAATGACCTGCTGTCGACGGTCAAGAACGCTGCGAAGATCAGCGACACCATCGTCGATCAGGATCAGAATCTGGACACGCTGCTGGTCAGCGCCATCGGCCTGGCCGACGTCGGCACCGAGGTGCTCAGCGAAAACAAGGACCCGCTGGCCAATGTCGTGCACCTGCTGGTGCCGACTACCGATCTGCTCAACAAGTACAGCCCAGCGCTGAATTGCGGTATCGGCGCGCTCGTTCCGTTGGCCACCGGCCCCGGCTTGCCGCTGCCCGGTGCGGTGCTGTTGCAGTCGTTCTTCCTCGGCCGTGAGCGCTACCGGTATCCGGCCAACCTGCCCAAGGTTGCCGCCACCGGTGGCCCGCAATGTACCGACTTGCCGAAGGTGCCCTTCGAGACCAGCCCGCCGTTCGTGGTCTCCGACATCGGTGCGAACCCCGCGCAGTACGGCAATCAGGGCATTCTGCTGAACTCCGACGGACTCAAGCAGGCGCTGTTCGGCCCGCTGGACGGCCCGCCGCGCAACACCGCACAGATCGGACAACCGGGATGACCGCGCTGTGGAAGACGATCGTCAAGGTCGGCGTGTTCGGCGTCGTGATGACCTTGCTGACCGCCGCGCTGTTCGCGATCTTCGGCCAGTATCGGTCGGGTTCTGACAACTCCTACTCGGCCCTCTTCGCCGACGCGTCGAGCCTGAAGTCCGGAGATTCGGTGCGGGTGGCAGGGGTACGCGTCGGCACGGTCAAGGATGTCGCGCTGCAACCCGACAACAAAGTGGTCGTCGACTTCGACGCCGACCGTAAGATTGTGCTGACCTCGGCAACCAAGGCGACGGTGCGCTACCTCAACCTGGTCGGCGACCGGTATCTGGAACTGGTCGACAGCCCGGGATCGGCGAAGATCCAGCCGCCGGGCAGCCAGATTCCGTTGGACCGCACCGAGCCGGCGCTGGACCTCGACCTGCTCCTCGGCGGACTCAAACCTGTTGTCCAGGGGCTTAATCCGAATGACGTCAACGCGCTGACCAACTCGCTGATCCAGATCCTTCAGGGCCAGGACGGCAACATCGAATCGCTGTTCTCCAAGACGACGTCGTTCACGACGGCGCTGGCTGACAACGGGCAGACGGTTCAGCAGCTGATCGACAACCTCAACACCGTGATCGCGACCATCAGCAAGGACGGCGACAAGTTCTCCGGCGCCGTCGACAAGCTGGAGAAGCTCGTCAGCGGCCTGGCAGGAGATAAAGATCCCATCGGCCAGTCGATCACCGCCTTGGACAACGGCACCGCCTCGCTGACCGATCTGCTCACCCAGGCGCGCTCACCGCTGGCCGGCACGGTCGATCAGCTCGGCCGGCTGGCTCCGCTGCTGGACCAGGACAAGGAACTGCTCGACATCTCGATCAAGAAGGCACCCGCGAACTACCGCAAGGTGGTGCGGCTCGGCTCCTACGGCAGCTGGATCAACCAGTACCTGTGTGGCCTGTCTCTGCGCGTCAGTGACCTGCAAGGCCGCACCGCCTACTTCCCCTGGATCATTCAACACACTGGAAGGTGCGCGGAGCCCTAATGCTCAAATATCGTGGGTCCTCGCTGATCAGGTCAGGCTTCATCGGCCTGGCATTGATCGTGCTCGTCATCACCATCGGGCTCGCGCCCGAGAAGCTGGTGTCGCTCGCCACGTCGATCCGGCATCAGGCGCTGTTCACCGAAGCCGGTGGCCTGCAGGCGGGCAACGACGTCAAGGTGTCCGGCGTCAAGGTCGGCACTGTTTCGGATGTGTCCTTGCAGCATGGCAAGGCACTGGTGACCTTCATGGTCAAAGGCTCCGTACGGCTCGGCGCCGAATCCAGCGCCCACATCCGCACCGGAACACTGCTGGGGCAACGGATTCTGACGCTGGAGTCCAACGGCAAGGGAACGCTTCGGGCTGCCGATGTGATCCCGGTGTCGCGTACCGGTTCGCCGTACTCGCTGTCCGAGTCGCTGTCCGACTTCGCGGGCAACACCGCCGAGACCGATACCGCGGCGATCAACCAATCCCTGGACACGCTGTCGGACACGCTGGATCGCATCACTCCTCAGCTGGGCCCGACCTTCGACGGGATCAGCAAGCTGTCGCGGATGATCAACGAGCGCAACGACTCACTGGCCAACCTGCTCAAGAGCGCGGCGAACGTCACCGGGATTCTCTCGCAGCGCAGCGCACAGGTGAACACCCTGCTACTCAACGCCAACGATCTGATCGGCGTCTTATCGCAGCGCCGCTATGCCATCTCGAACCTGTTGGCCAGCACATCAGCTTTGTCGAAGCAGCTGAGCGGAATCGTGGCCGACAACGAGAAGGACCTGGCGCCGGCGCTGGAGAAGCTCAACGCGGTGACCGCGATGTTGGAGAAGAACAACGACAACATCACCGCGGCCATGAAAGGCTTGGCCAAGTTCCAGCTGACCCAGGCCGAAGCGGTCAACAACGGCTTTTACTACAACGCGTTCGTCGCCAATCTGAACCCGGCACAGCTGCTTCAGCCGTTCTTCGACTATGCACTTGGCTTCCGGCGCGGCACCGATGCCGGGCAGCCGGCCGACAATGCCGGACCGCGTGCGGAAATCCCGTTCCCGTACAACGGGATACCGCAACCTAATGAGCGATGGGGGCAGCCATGAAGTCGCGTAGAGGGCTGACGGTCGCCATAGCCGTGGTACTGGCTGTGGTCATCGTCGGCGGGATCGGTTGGCTGCTCCGCGCGACCGTCTTCAAGCCCAACACCATCACCGCCTACTTCACCAGCGCCACCGCGATCTATCCCGGCGACGAGGTGCGGGTGGCCGGTGTGAAGGTCGGCACGATCGAGTCCATCGAAGCCCAGGGGACCAAGGCCAAACTGGTGTTGGCCGTCGATCGGAAAGTGCCCATCCCGGCCAACGCCGAGGCCGTCATCGTCTCGCAGAACCTGGTGGGCGCCCGCTACGTTCAGCTGACCCCGCCCTACGAGGACAAGGGCCCCACCATGCACGACGGAGCGGTGATCGGTCTTGACCGCACCGCGATCCCGGTCGAATGGGACGAGATCAAGACCCAGTTGATGCGACTGGCAACCGATCTCGGACCAGCCGCTGAAGGGCAGACCACCCCGGTCGGGCGCTTCATCGACACCGCGGCCAACGCCCTGGACGGTAACGGCGAGAAGTTGCGCGACACCATCGCGCAACTCTCCGCGGTGAGCAAGACCCTGGCCAACGGCAGCGGCAACATCGTCGACACCATCAAGAATCTGCAGACCTTCGTGACGGCGTTGCGCGACAGCAACACCCAGATCGTCCAGTTCCAGGACCGCCTGGCATCACTGTCCAGCGTGGTCGACGGCAGCCGGTCCGATATCGACGGGGCACTCACCAACCTGTCCAGCGCCGTCGTCGACGTTCAGCGGTTCATCGCCGGCACGCGTAACCAGACCGCCGAGCAACTGCAGCGACTGAGCAGCGTGACCAAGAACCTCGCCGACAACAAGCTCGTCGTCGAGAACCTGCTGCACGTGGCGCCCAACGCGATCGGCAACGCCTACAACATCTATAACCCCGACTCGCAAAGTGCACTGGGTGGATTCGCGCTGGCGAACTTCTCCAACCCGCTGCAGGTGGTCTGCTCGGCGATCGGCGCAATACAGAACGCCACCGCGGACGAGACCGGCAAGGAATGCGCCCAATACCTCGGGCCAGCCCTGCGGCTGCTCAACTTCAACTACCTGCCGTTCCCGTTCAACTCCTACCTGGGCAAGTCCACCAGCCCGGACAAGCTGATCTACTCCGAGCCAGGGCTTGCGCCGGGTGGCGCGGGTGGGGTCCCGCCGGGTTACGAGGTTCCGCCCGCTGTCTCGGCCTACACCGGCTACAACGGCGACGTACCGGGGCCGGCCGGCTGGGGTGGCCCGCCGAATACTCATCAGGGCGCATACGCACCCAACGGATTGCCTGCCGATCCGTCGCCTGCACTGTTCCCCGGTGCTCCGATCCCGCCCGGCGTCCCGGTCGGGCCGGCGGCCCAGCCGCCGTCGAACCTGGAAGGCATTCTGCTTCCGGCCGAAGGGAATCCGCCCTCATGATGCGTCGTGGTTCGATGCAGCGCCTTCTGGTGACTGCGTCATGTGTGGCGGTGACGGTAACCGGTTGCAGTTTCGGTGGCCTGAACTCTCTGCCTCTGCCGGGCACCGTCGGCCATGGCAACGGCTCGACGACCTACCACATCGAAATCGCCAATGTCGGCCAGCTTGAGTCGAATTCACCGGTAATGGTCGGCGACGTGGTCGTCGGCAGTGTGGGTGAGATGACGGTTGCCGACTGGCATGCCGACGTCGAGGTCTCGGTGCAACCCGGTGTGGTGATCCCGGCCAACGCCGTGGCGTCGGTGGGGCAGACCAGCCTCCTGGGCTCGATGCACCTGGCACTGAATCCGCCACTGGGTCAGGCTCCCAACGGGGTTCTGCAACCCGGGGCGACCCTGGGCCTCAATCGCTCGTCGACCTACCCGTCGACTGAGCAGACGCTGTCGGCACTGTCGGTGGTCGTCAACGGTGGCGGACTGGGCCAGATCGGCGACATCATCCACGAATTCAGTGCCGCCCTCGGCGGCAGGTCGGACCAGATCCGCGACTTGCTCACCCGGCTCAATGATTTCATCGGACTCTTGGCCACCCAACGCGACAGCATCAACGAGGCGGTCAATTCGCTGAACCGGTTGGCCGGCACGTTCGCCGGGCAGCAGGAAGTCCTCACCGACGCGCTCAACCGGATTCCGCCGGCGCTCGATGTCCTGGTGAAGGAGCGGCCGCGTATCACGACCGCGCTCGAGAAGTTCCGCGACTTCTCCAATTTGGCCACCGGTCTGGTCAACGACACCAAGACCGATCTGGTTCGCAACCTGCAGAACCTCGAACCGACGTTGAAGGCGCTGGCCGACATCGGGCCCAAGCTGGACACCGCGTTGGCCTACTTGCCGACGTTCCCCTATACGCAGCAGGTGATCGACCGCGCGATCCGCGGCGACTACCTCAATCAATTCATCATCTTCGACTTCACCGTGCCGCGGCTGAAGAAGACGCTGATGCTTGGTACGCGTTGGGGCGACGAGAACGCCAAACTCGTTCCGGCGCCGGGAGATCCGTGGTACGCGACGTATACCTACGATCCGCTACACGCTCCGTTCAGCCCTGCGCCGCCACCGACCGAGGTGGCCGACATAGACACCGGTGTGCCGCCCGGGCCCGACCAACAGGCGTCCCTCACCGGCGCCACGCAACCCGCGCCTGCCACGGGCACCGGAACCGGTCCGCTGCCAGGCCCCGCCGCGCAACCAGCGCCACAGGACGGGGGTAACTGATGCTGACGCGTTTTGTCCGAAATCAGCTCATCATCTTCACGATCGCGTCGGTGGTCGGTATCGGTGTCATGGTGGTCGCCTATCTGCAGGTGGGCACCTTGCTCGGCATCGGCAAGATGACGGTCACGCTCCAACTGCCGAGAACCGGTGGGCTCTACCAGTTCTCGAACGTCACCTATCGCGGTGTCCAGCTGGGCAAGGTCACTGAGGTGCGGCCGACCCGCACCGGTGCCGAAGCCACGCTGATCCTGGACACCAACCCGAAGGTGCCTGCCGACCTCGAGGCGCGGGTGCTCAGCGTGTCGGCGGTCGGCGAGCAATACGTGGATCTGGTGCCGCACACCGATTCCGCGCCATACTTGCACGACGGCTCGGTGATTCCGGTCCAGCAGGCCCGCATCCCGCAGGCCGTCGGCCCCATGCTCGACCAGACCAACACTCTGCTGAAGAGCATCCCGACTGACCGTCTGACCGATCTGCTGAGCAGCGCCTACAAAGGTCTGAACGGCGCGGGCGACGATCTCACCACGCTGAACGAGTCCGCATCGAAGCTCGCCGCGGATTTCAGCGGAGCCGCCGACCAGGCCCGCACCTTGGTCGATGACAGTCGACCGCTGCTGGACGGCCAGCTCGCCTCCACCGATGCGATTCGCACCTGGGCGCACAGCCTGGCCGGGATCACCGATCAGCTCAACACCAACGACCCGCAGTGGCGTGGCATCCTGGCCAACGGCCCGGGTGCGGCCGACGAGTCGTCGGCGTTGCTGAACCAGGTCAAACCGACGTTGCCGGTGTTGCTGGCCAGCCTCACGACGCTGGGTCAGGTGGGCGTGACCTACAACCGGAGCCTCGAACAACTGTTGGTGTTGCTGCCGCCCTACGTCGGTTCGATCCAGGCGGTCGGCTCGCCGCTGAACAACCCGACCGGCATGACGCTGGGTGACTTCACTCTGACGATCAGCGATCCGCCGGCATGCACGGTGGGGTTCCTGCCGCCATCCCAGTGGCGTTCCCCGGAGGACGTGTCGGACGCGGACACCCCGGACGGGCTGTACTGCAAGCTGCCGCAAGACTCGCCGACCGCCGTCCGTGGCGCCCGCAACTATCCGTGTATGGATCACCCCGGTAAACGGGCGCCGACTGTCGAGATTTGCGACAGCGACAAGCCGTTTGAGCCGCTGGCCATGCGACAGCACGCGACCGGTCCCAACCCGATCGATCCGAACCTCATCGCCCAGGGCATCCCGCCCGACGATCGGACGACGTTCCAGGACCACATCTACGGCCCGTTGCAGGGCACCCCGATGCCGACGGGACCGGTTCCGGCCCCGCCGTCTGGTCCGATTCCGCCGCCCGCGGGATTCACCGGGCCGGTAGGCGCCCCGAATATCGCGCCGACCGATACCGGTGGCAGTCCGGGGGTTGCGCCGAGCGCCTTCAAGCCGGGCTCGCCCGGTGGGCCGTCGGTGGCGATCGCCACCTACGACCCGGCGACAGGGCAGTACGCGACGCCGCAGGGCAACGTGTACCGCCAGACCGATCTGGCGCAGTCCGGCGGGGACCGGTCGTGGAAGGATCTGCTGCCGACCACATGAGTACACGTGAGGGGAGAGGCCGGATGCGTACACCACGGACGTTGATCAGCGTTGCGGCGCTGACCGCTGCGACGATCGCCGGTGTCGCGAACCCCGCGACTGCCTCAGCGAACGACAAGTGGGCGCTCAACGGGACGTTCGTCGCGACGTCGAACGGCGAGTGGGCCACCACCAACGACGTTTTCCACGACGAGCGGAGCGTTCGCAGTATCTGGACCATCACCTCGACGTGCAGCTATCCCACTGAGTGCATCGGCACCGTCGTCAGTGACGCGGGTTGGACGGCGCCGATCTTTCAGGCCGGCGGCGATTGGCGCGTCAAGCGCGTGATTCAAGACTGGATGCCCTGCCAGGACGGGACCAGTGCGCCTGGGCTGCAGGTGATCCGATTCCACGGCTCCAGCCCCGGCGGCGATCAGACCGATCCGAGCTCCAACATGTTGGTCGGGCAGGACTCGACCACCGGCGAGTCAGGGGCCTGCGGGCACAGCTTGGCGCTGTTCATCAACATGCCCTTCAAGTTGGTCAAGCAGACCTGACGTCGCCGGCCATGTCGAGGGCAGCGAGATGGCTGAACAGAATTGACGCGCCGATCGGATTTCCGCCGCCTGGGTACGTCGTTCCGCTAACCGCAGCCATGGTGTTGCCCGCCGCGTACAGGCCGGGGATCGGCTGACCGGATTGGTCGAGCACCCGGGCCCTGGCATCGGTGCGCAGACCGCCCTTGGTCCCGAGATCGGACAGGCCGAAGGCCGCGGCGTGGAAGGGTGCCGTGTCGATCGGCACCAGCGGCGATTCGCCCCCGGAGAAGGCCCGGTCGTACGCCTCGTCGCCGCGCCCGAAATCGGTGTCGGCGCCGGCGGCGACCATCGTGTTGTAGTGGGCGACCGTCTTCTCCAAGTTCTCGGCGGGGACCCCGATCACGTCGGCCAGCTCGGCCAGAGTGTCTGCGCTGCGCCATAATCCGGCGGCGCGGTACTTCTCGGTGTCCACCATCGAGACATTGGTCGCCTTGACCGGAGGGACTTCGCCGTCGCGATCGTCGTAGACCATCCAGAACGGGACATCGAGCCGGCCTGCGTCCATCTCGGCGATGATCTCCCGGCCGATCCGGTCGTATGCGGCGGACTCGTTGACGAACCGCTGGCCGTCCTGATTGACGAAGATGCCGCCGGTGAACCACAGCGCGAACGCCGAACGACCGTCGGGGTGGGTCAGACCTGGCGACCACCACGCCTGATCCATCAGGTCGGTGGCCGCACCGGCGCGGATCGCCGCTTCCAGCGCTGCACCCGTACTGCCGGGACCGCCCATGCTGTCTCCCGTGCTGCCGGGCACACCGTAGCTCTCCCGCAGCGCGGCGTTGTGCTCGAATCCGCCTGCCGCCAAAAGCACTCCGCGCCTGGCGCCGATTCGCACCACGCCGCCGTCACGCTGCACAACGGCACCGACCACCCGTCCGCCGTCGGTGATGAGGTCGGTCAGCTGCGCATTGCGGTACAGCGTGGCGTCCGGGTAGCCGGCCAGCGCGGCGAGGAATCGGCCGATCAGAGCCCGGCCGCCGAACAGCTTCTCCGGAGCCGGTGTGCCGAGGCGGTCGTGGTCGAGTGGCCCGCGCACGAAACCGGCGTATGGGCCAAGCTTCTCACCGCGGATCGGCGCCGCCACGATGTGGCGCATGCCGTCGCCGCGGGAGTCGGGCGCCTTGCCGAAATAGTCCGGCCAGGGCAGCACAGAGAAGATGAAGTTCTCGTCAGCCTCGAGGTATTCGATCAGGCCAGGGCCTCGACGAATGTAGGTCTCCTGAAGTTCCACCGGGGTGCGGTCACCGATGACGGTGTGAAAGTAGTTGAACGCCTTCTCGATCGTGTCGTCGCTGCCCGCGCGTTGTAATACCGGATTGCACGGGAACCACATACCGCCCCCACCCGAGTATGCGGTCGTCCCGCCGAAGAATTCGGTCGCCTCGACCAGCGCCACCGACAGGCCTTCGCGGGCGGCTGTGTATGCACCGGTGATGCCGCCGCCGGAGCCCGCCACAATGACGTCAACGGTCTCGTCGAATCGGGTGTCGTGCGCGCTCATCGGCCTCCTTTGGTCTCCTGCCACACACTGTGGCCGGTGACCGGGAGCGACGCAACAACCACTCCCGGTGAGCGAGTGTCAGAGCCTGACGCGCTCCCGGCTGGGTCGGGCGTTGCCCGTATCGGCGTCGAAGAAGTACGTCCGTTCCGGCGGCAGCTCGAGACCGATACGGCTGCCGGCCGGCAAGTCGGTGCCTGCCGGCGCATGAACGATCACCCGCGAGGTCTCCGCGTCTCCGCTATCGACGAGCGCGGTCACCAACACATGGCTGCCGAGCGGTTCGACGAAGTCGACCCGTGCCGGCAACAGCCCCTCCGCGTAGTGGGTGTGCAGCTGCAGATGCTCTGGACGAACGCCGACCGTCACCGAACCGTCGGACGTCGATACCGCGGTCACGGCCGTGTCCCCGACGTGCAGCACTCCCGATCGCACCCCCGCTGCAACGAGGTTCATCGGGGGACTGCCCATGAAGGCCGCGACGAAGGTGTTGGCCGGGCGGTTGTAAATCTCGTCGGGTGTGCCGATCTGCTGAATCTCGCCGGCGGCCATCACACACAGCCGGTCGCCGAGCGTCATGGCCTCGATCTGGTCATGAGTGACGTAGATCGAGGTGACGGGCAGTTCACGGTGCAGTCGCTTCAGATCCCCGCGGACCTGATTGCGCAACTTGGCATCGAGATTCGACAGAGGTTCGTCGAGCAGGAATGCCTGTGGTTGGCGCACCAGCGCGCGGCCCATGGCGACCCGCTGACGCTGACCGCCAGAGAGTTGACCGGGCTTCCGGTCGAGCAGCTTGTCGATCTCGAGCAGCGCGGCCGTCTCCCGGACCCGCCGGTCGATCTCGCTGCGTGGTGTCTTGCGCTGCCGCAATCCGTAGGCCAGATTGCGATAGACCGACATGTGTGGATACAACGCATAGTTCTGGAACACCATGGCGATGTCGCGTTCGGCCGGCTCGAGTTCGTTGACGACCTTGTCGTCGATCCTGACCTCACCGGATGTCGGCTTATCAAGGCCCGCAAGAAGTCTCAACGCCGTGCTCTTCCCACACCCCGACGGCCCGACGAGGATCAGGAACTCTCCGTCGGCGACGGTCAGGTTGAAGTCCTTGAGGGCAATGACACCGCCCGGGTAGCGCCGCGTGACGCCACGGAACTCGACTTCCGCCATGTTCAGCCTTTCAGTCCGGTCGACGCGACCGATTGCACGAAGAAGCGCTGCGCCCCGATAAACACCAGCAGCATCGGCAGCAGGCTCATCACGTTGGCCGCCATCAACAGCGGCCACTTGACGTGGTGTGCGCCTTGGAAGTAGCTGAGCCCCAACGGGATTGTCATCTGATCCTGCGAGGTGATGACGATCAACGGCCACAGGAAATCGTTCCACGATGTGAGCACGGTCAGTGCTGCCAACGTCGACAGTGCCGGCAACGACAGCGGCAGGATGATCTTGAACAGCACTCCGATCCGCGAGGTTCCATCGACCCGGGCCGCCTCTTCCAACTCGACGGGGACTGTCATGAAGAACTGCCGCAGGAAAAAGATGCCGAACGCCGTCGCCAGGTTCGGCAACATCAGCGCGCCGATATGATCGATGCCCAGCCCTTCCCAGACGTTGTCACCGAACCACTTGACGATCAGAAAGACCGGAATCATCGTGACCTGGAACGGCACCATCAGCGTCGCCATCAGCGTGACGAAGAGCGCTCCGCGGCCGAGGAATCGGACCCGCGCGAACGCGTAACCCGCCAGGCTGCACACCGCGAGGTTGCTCACCAACACGACAGATGTCACCACCGCGCTGTTGATGAAGAACTGCCCGAACGGCGCCGCATCCCATGCCTCGGTGTAGTTCGAAAACTGTGGACTCTGCGGAAACAGCACCGGCGGAAAGTGATTCGCCTCGCCTTCGGTCTCCAACGACGTGACGAGCATCCACAACAGCGGCACGAGCAGGATGAACGTCAAGGGAATCAGCACCAGATGCCACGGGCTGAACGGCAGCCGCCAGCGAGACGTCCGAACAGGGCCGGCCGCGTCGAGACGCACGGGAGTCAGGAGGTCGCTCATGAGTGCACATGCCTTCGGGCGAGCCGGAACTGCACGGCCGTGACGATCAGGATGACGACGAACAATGCGTAGGCCATCGCTGCCGCGTAGCCGGCGTCGAACTGCACGAACGCGCGGTCCCACAGGTAATAGACGATCACCGTGGTGGCGCGCAACGGACCGCCGCGGGTCGTCACATACACCTCGTCGAACAACTGCAGGGCGTTGATCGTCAGCCAGACGACCAGAAACAGATTCGCCGGTCCGAGCAGCGGCACCGTGATGGTGCGGAACCGGGTGAACGCAGACGCGCCGTCGATCGCGGCCGCTTCATGCAACTCCGCTGGAACACCCTGCAGCGCAGCCAGATACACGATCACCGAGAAACCGGTCCAGCCCCAGACCGTCATCGCCACGATCACGTACAGGGCCTGTGACGGGGAGGCCAGGAACGGCTGCGACGAGACGCCCACCGCATTCAACGCGGCGTTGACCAGACCGTAGTCGCGGTCGGTCAGCCACAGGAAGATGATGCCCTGCGAGATCGTCGACACCGCCATCGTGATGTACGCGGCCGTCCGATACACCGAGATGAACCGCACCGAACGGTTCAGCGCTGCCGCGACGAACAGCCCCACGAACATCGTGCCCGGCACGAACAACGCCGTGTAGATGATGGTGTGCTTGATCGCCTCCACGAAGACCGGATCGTCGGCCAGCTTCTGGTAGTTGTCGAACCCCACCCACGGCGTCTCGGCACTGAGCAGGTCGGATTTCTGGAACGACAACTGCAGCGACATCAGCACCGGGAGCAGCCCGAAGATCCCGATCAGGATGGCCGCCGGGCTCACCAGCGCCCACCCCGACACGGTATCTGTGCGGCTCAGCCGCCGAAGTAGTGCAGGCATCAACTCCCTACTTCTCTGCCAACTTCGCGTCGGCGGCCTGGGCGGCGGCGTCCAGAGCGGCCTGGGGTTGGTCTTTGCCGAGCATCACAGCCACGATCGCCTGGCCCAGCGCTTCGGACACCGCCGGGTACTGCTCGACTTGTGGTCGCACCTGCTTCGCGTTCTTCAGGTTGTCGACGAACGCCGCGGTGCCCGGGACGTTCTTGTCGAGTTCGTCGAGCACGGCCTTGTCGTCACCGACCGAGGCGCGGATCGGCAGGTCCCCGGTGCCTTCCGAGAACTTCTTGACCTGTTCCGGCGCCGACAGCCACCTCAGAAAGTCGATGGCAGCGGCCTTGCGCTTGTCGCCGTTGTTGAACACCACCCAGTTATCGGGGCCGGCGATGGTCTGATGTCCGCCGTTTGATCCAGGGTAGGTGGGCATCACCTGGACTCCGTACTCGATATCGGACAGCTGAGACAGATCCCACGGCCCAGTCACCAGCATCCCGATCTTGCCGCTGTTCATCAGCTTCGGCCCGTTCTCGTTGGTGGTGTCAAGGTACAGCGACTTGTCGGCCACAGCCATCTGCTGCAGTGTCGTCAGTGCCTTGACGCCCGCCTCGGAGTTGAACGTGGCCTTGGAGTTGTCCGCATTGAGGATGTTGCCGCCGGCCTCCCAGAGCATCGGAATGTAGTGCCACACAGTGTCTTCGCTGCCGTCGGCGGGGATCAGCCACCCGAATTGTCCCTTGGTGGGGTCGGTCAGCTTGGCGGCCGCGGCGCGAAAGTCGTCCCAGGTCCAGTCTGGCGTGGGCGGCGCGACGCCGGCGTCGGCGAAGAGCTTCTTGTTGTAGACGATCGCCAGGTTGTCTACGAGTGCCGGCACGCCGACGACCTTGTCGCCGACCGTAGCTGCCTTGCGCTCGGCCTCGTAGAAGTCGTCCCACTTCCAGTCGGGCTTCTTCACCTCGTCGGCCATGTTGACCAGCGAGGGGATCTTGGCGATGTTCGGTGACCACGATCCGAACATGTACGCGATGTCCGGTGCACTGTTGCCGCGTACCGCGGTGAGAACCTTTTGCAGCACAAGGTCGTTCGACGAATACAACTCGGACACCTTGACGTCCGGATGCTCCTTGTTGTACTGGTCGACCAGGCTCTTGAACACCTCGCCCTCGGTATCCTGGTAGCCGTGCCACACCGCGATCTCGGTGGGGCCCGACGATCCGCCTCCGCCACCGCATGCGGCGAGGACGCCAGTGAGGACGGCGATCAGGGCGATGCATAACCTACGTCGAATCACGGTGACACTCCTTATTTGGCGATTTCTCGGGCGGACGGGGAGCGCAGCGATGGGGGCAGCAGATCGCCGTGCGCGGCGGTGAGCTCGTCGCACAGGTTCCAGATCCGATCGACGGTCAGGGTCGCGGCGGTGTTCGGATCGACCATCGCCGCGGCACGCACCAGGCGCGGATCTCCGTCGACGGCCGCGCGCACCGCGAGGTCGACGGGCCCGAGGAAGCCCCGGTTGAGGGCTGCGCACTGCGGCGGGAGGTCGCCCACCTTCATCGGGTGCGCGCCGAGGGAGTCCAACAGCGTCGGAACCTCGACCGCGAGCCCATCGGGCACGTTGGTGATCAGCCCCTCGTTGACGACGTTGGCGGAGATGACCCGCGGCGTCCCGGTCTCCAGCGAATGGATCACCTGCGGGGCGTACTCCGTCGAACTCGTATCGATCGGCAGGGTATGAGAGCTCGCCAATTCGGCTCGCACACGGGAATATTCGGCCAGGTTGGCCTCGCTGATCGACACGTATTCGCCCACGTTGATGCGCAGCCGTTCAATCTCCGCGGGATCATGCAGATACCAACCGACATATTCGCTGCTGTGCTCGCTGGTCTCGGTCGGGTAGTAGCCCAGCCGTCGGTACATGTCGACGCGCACCCGTCTGCGCAGTTCCGGGTCGGCGGCGATCCGCTGGTCCAACAACGGATAGAGGTTCTGGCCACCGCGTTCCCACCGCAGCACCCACGCCTGGTGGTTCACGCCTGCAGACCAGTACGACACCTCGTCGTAGGGCACGTCGATGAGTTCACACAGGCCGACCATGGTCCAGTACACGGAATGGCACAGGCCGAGCACTTTCAGCTTGGGCGCGACTGCATGGAGGAACGAGATGTTCATCGCCATCGGGTTGGTGTAGTTCAGCAGCCAGGCGTCGGGGCACAGCTCCGCCATGTCCCGCGCGATGCCGGCAAGTACGGGAAAGGTGCGCAGCCCGCGGAAGATTCCGCCGACGCCGATCGTGTCGCCGATCGTCTGCTTCAGCCCGTAGCGCGCCGGGATCTCGAAGTCGCGCAAGGTGGCCTCGTGCATGCCGACCTGAATGACGTTGATGACGTAATTCGCACCCTCGAGCGCGCGGCGCCGGTCGAGGGTGGCGATGACCTCGGGTTCGGCGCCCGCGGCGAGGGCCGTCGCGCGGGCGATTGCCTCCGCCGTCTCCAGCCGGTCAGCGTCGATGTCGTGCAGCACCACCCGCGTTGAACCCAATTCCGGGAACGACAGGATGTCGCCGAGCAGCTCGCGGGTGAACTCGACGCTGCCCGCACCGATGATGACGACTGTGGGTTTCACCGGACCGTCCGGTGTTCCGTGGCCGCCGGCGCATCAGACAGCACCGCCCCGGTCAGCGACTCGCCACGCTTTTCGTCGGCGTAGACCATCAACGTCGAGCCGACGAGCGCGAGCACGATGCCGATCGCACCATAAGGGGTAGGCAGGGTCTGGTAGGCGACCAGGGAGATGATGACGGTGAGCGCAGGTGCGAGCGCGTTCGTCGTCGGCGCAACGATCGAGGCCTTGCCACGGGCGAGCGCCATCACAAGGAACAGTGCGCCGATCGCGTTCAGCACCTGGGTCCCGGCTGTCAATGCGGGTGCCTGCCAGGGGAAGTCGGTAGGGATACCGCCGAGCGAGATCAGCGCCACGGGGACCAGGATCAGGCCGCTGATCGTCATCCAACCGAATGTGGTGGCTTCGTTGACCCCGATGGTCGCGGTCTTGCGCATGAAGTACGCCTGCACGCCCCACGCCACGCAGATCAGGATCGACAGCAGTAGCCACGGACCCGACGAGCCTTCGGAGTCGCCGCCGGTAACGGTGAACAACACGATCGCCGCGAGCGCCAGGAACAGGCCGACGACGGCCAACGGTGAGATACGTTCGCGCAGCAAGATCATCGCCATGATCACCGTGATGGCCGGGGAGATCGAGACGATCGGGAAGATGAGGTAGGCCGGCCCCATCGTCAGCGCCTGGAAGAGGATCAACTGGCCGCCCGCGCCGGTGAGTCCGATCAACAGGCCGTAGATGGTCGCGGCCGGGCGGCGATCCCACTTCTGCCCGCGAAGCGCGAAGGCCGCGGGGATGATCATCGTCAGTGCCCAGATGCTGTAGATCATCTCGTCGGGATAGCCGTACTTCGACGACGGCAAGGCAGAGAACGCGCCCCAGACGCCCCAGAACAGGATGAGCAGTGCCGCGTAGAAGATCCAGCTGCGGGTCCGCGTGGCAGTAGTCGTGGTCATGGTGACGTCACCTCGTCGGGTTGTTGTCGGAAAGGTGTTGCACGGCATCCGGACTCAGCGGGTTGCCGTTGTGCTTGGCGGCGTAGAGCGCACCGCCCACCGCGGGGTCCAGCCGGGGAGTCTGCAGGTCGTACGTGGCAGAAGACTCCTGAAGCGCGGTGACGAACTGGCTGAGGAAGCCCTCGTTGGAGAACATTCCGCCCGAGTAGGACACCGGCACGGTCTCCCGATCGGTGAACCCGACCAGCGTCCGTGTCGTTTCGATGAGCGTGACGAGTTCATCGACCGCCGCGGACAGGATGTTCGACGACGCCTCGTCGCCGGCCTCTGCGGCCTCGCAGACAGTCGTCGCCAGCGCGGCGATCTTGCTGCGGTTTCCCTTCCACGTATCGATCACCAGGCTGACGACATCGAGATCGCCCTCGACCGCCAGGCGGTCCTTCATCAATCCGTGTAGCGGACCCCTCGGCAGCCTGCCGTCGCTCATCCGGGAGAACGCGTTGAGTGCCTGCGCCGCAATCCAATACGCAGATCCCTCGTCACCGAAGAGCTCACCCCAGCCGCCCACGCGGTGGCCGACGCCCTGGCGTTCGCCGTACGTCATCGACCCGGTTCCGCTGATGACGTTGATGCCGTCCTCGCCGGCGAGCGAGCCGGCCCAGCCGCAGACCATGTCGTTATCGCAGCTGTATCGGTTGTGGCCGAGGACACCGGCGGGCACGGCGTCGAGCGCCGCGATATCACCGCTGGCCTCGCCGTACCCGGGAAGGCCGAAGAAGGCCGCGTCGATGTCGGCGGGCGTGATGCCTGCTTGCGTGCAGATGTCGGTAACACCCTGCGCGAGTGATTTTTCGACGATCTCGAAGCCGTCGTTGAAGTAGTAGGACGTCGGCGCCGTTGCGCGAGCGATGACATGCCCGGCGTCGTCGATGAGCGCCAGCGCCGTCTTCGAACCACCGCCGTCGACTCCGAGATAGCGGGCCATCGTCATGCTCCGTTCTGTGTCATCGGGTAGATGGTGACGCCCTGTACAACCCGGTTGACTTCGCCGGAGGGGAAGGGATTGTCGGGAGTCTTGCCGTGTTCGAGCGCCGTGAACAGCGCAAGGTACTGGGCGAACACCAGAAACGGCAGGGCGACAAGTGCGTCGTCCAAGCCGTCGAGCCCCGGCAGGACGAAGGCGGGACCAAGTGCCTCGGCAAGGGGCCTGGTGGTGATCGCTCTGACGGCGTCCTCGCCGAGTTGGGTGCGGATCTCGGCGACGATGTCAAGGTCGTAGCGGCTGGTGTAGGGGTCGCTGGAGACGTACACCACGGCGAGTGTGTCGCCGTCGAGTGCGGACTTCGGTCCGTGTCGAAAACCGAGCGGAGAATCGAAGTAGGTGACCACGTCACCGGCCGTCAGTTCCAGCATCTTCAGGGCGGACTCGCGCGCGAGCCCCGCCAGCGGTCCGCTGCCAAGATAGAAGAACCGTTGCTTCTTGGCTCGCGCGAGGGCGGCGATGTCCTGTTGTAGGCCGATGACCTGCTCAGCCGCGCGCGCCAGCGCGTCGACGTCGCGTTCGGTCCCGGGCCCGAGCAGCAGCAGGCACGTCAGCAGCATCGATGTCAGGCTCGACGTCATCGCGAAACCGGTGTCATTGGTGCGTTCCGGCATGTAGACGACGCGGGAGCGGGCCCGGCCGGCGTGCGTCCGGCCCAGCTCGCCGGCGGGATCGCAAGTCAGGATGAGGTGTGCGACGTCGTCGACGAGTTCGTCGGCAAGTGCGGTGGTGGCCAGGCTTTCCGGACTGTTGCCCGAGCGGCCGAAAGACACCATCAGTGTCGGAGTGTGCCGCTCCAGGTGATCGAGCGGGCTGGCAACGATGCTCGTGGTCGGGATCGCTTCGACGCGGCGGCCGAGATGGCGCCGCACGGCGGCGGCCGCGATTTCGCCGATGAAGGCCGAGCTTCCGGCGCCGGTCAGGATCACCCGGAGGTCGGGGCGTTCGGTGACCTCGCTGATGAACTGCGTGACCGCGGGATCGGTGTGCCGGGCGACCTCACGCCATGCACCCGGCTGTTGTTCGATCTCGAGAATCGTTGCTCCGCCGGCTTCTTGGGCGGGGATGGTTTTCGTCACTCGGTCACTCCACTCACGGCTCGGGCGTAGGGCCGCATCGCGTCGCGGATTCGATCGATCACCAGCGACGACGCGGTCGGATCGAGTTCGCCGGCGCGGATCCGGTCGTACTGATTGGGTAGGAATTGACTGATCAGGGGCATCGGTATCCCGAGGCGGTCGAGGTTGTCCAACAGACTCCGGCGCGCGGCGTCGACCTCGTCGTCGGCCCAGTAGTACCGGAGCCGGTCGCTGTAGCTGTACCGTCTCGCCGTCTTCTGGCTCTGCGGGTCTCCGTCGTAGTAGCCCTGCCAGTATTCGGGGTTGGCGAGCATGCGGCGCTCGACGACATCGATCAAGTTGGACCGTGACGGCTGCGGCAGGAGTTCGTCCTCGATGTGGGCGAGCGCGAAGAGCGCTTCGCGCATGGCGAAGGTCAGTGCCGGTCCGACTTTCAGCACGGCCCAGTGGTCTTCGACGAGCTCTCGTAATTGTTCGGGCCGCTGATAATCGGTGGAGTGAGCCTCGAAGACCAGGTGCGGCTCCTCGTCGAGGATTCGCCGTAGCGCCACGGTGGCATCGCGTTGGTAGTCGATGACCTGAAGGTGGTCGAACTCGACGCCGGGCTGGACCACCAGTCCCATCACCCGGGGCCACACGTGGTCGAGGCCCGACTCCCGAAACGCCTTGCGATGCGCAGTGATCGTCTGTTGCGCACGGTCCGCGCGCGTGGGTGTCAGGGCGCCAAGGGTCTCGTGCGCTCCACCGGGAACTGGCACCTCGGTGCCGATGACGTACATCGGCAGGTCGGTGCCGTTGCGATGCGCGCAGTCCTCGGCCACCTGCATCAGGCGGGCAGCGCGCCGGGCGACGATCTCGTCATCGAGGACTTTCGGGTCGTCGGCACAAGACATGCTGCAATCGAGGTGGATCTTGGTGTACCCGGCCTCCACATAGGCGGCGATGAGCGTGTCGGCCTTGGCCATTGCGGCGTCGGCGGTTTCCCCCTGCCACCGGTTCGGGCCGAGATGGTCGCCGCCCAGCACGACGCGTTCGCGCGGGAATTCGCAGCGATCGGCAATACCGAGAACGACATCGCGGAACTCGGCCGGACGAAGTCCGGTGTAGCCGCCGAACTGGTCGACCTGATTCGAGGTGGCTTCGATGAGCACATGGCTGCCGTCGACGACGGCCTGCACGATGGCCGCTTCGACGACGGTCGGGTGCGCCGAGCACACGGAATAGACGCCGACCGCCTCGCCGGACTTATGCCTGCGGATCGTGTCGGCGAGCGAACTGATCCGCTGCCCGGACGTTTGCAACATTGCTCGATCATGGGAAGCTCGCTCAGAGTGCGCAACGCAATGCCGTCAAGTGATCACTAAAACTGATCGTTTGACACCTCGCACTGGCCTGCGAAGCGAAGGAGGCACCGCCATGTCGACCAGGCGCACCGATCGGATGCGTGAGGTGCTGTCACTATTGCGCGCGCGCGGCGAGGTCGACACGCAGGTGCTCCGCACCGAATTGCGGGTATCGGCCGCGACGCTGCGCCGCGACCTCAGCGAGCTTGAGGACCAGGGCCTCCTGGTGCGGACCCACGGCGGTGCCAGGGCACTTGACCCCAGTGACAGCGAGATTCCGGTGCGGCTGCGTGATCACCGGACGATCACCATCAAACGGCGGATTGCCCAGCACGCCGCCGCGTTGGTGCCTGCCGGTCCGCAGGCGGTGGCGTTGACCGGCGGGATCACCACGGGTGAAGTCGCACGATCGCTGAAAGGCCGCCCTCAGATGACGATCGTCACGAACTCGCTGACGATCGCCGCTGATTGCGCCGTCGACGCGCAGATGAAGGTGATCGCGACCGGCGGTCTGGTGCGGGCAAATTCGTTGGAAGCGGTGGGCCCGATGTCTGAGCACGCGTTTCAGGTGATCAACGTCGGCACTGCGGTCCTCGGCGCCGATGGGATGTCGGCGGAGGTGGGGGCAACCACGTTCGACGAGGCCGAAGCGCGCACCGCAATGGCCATGGCCGCCAGCGCGCAACAGGTTGTCGTCGCTGTCGACGGCTCCAAGATCGGCAAGGTCACGCTCGCAAAGATGGTGACAATCAACGAGATCGACCATCTGGTAACCGATTCAACCGCCGACCCGGCTCAGCTGGCGCGGATCGCCGCGGCGGGCGTGCATGTCCACGTCGTCGACGTGGGCGACGACTGAGGCTGCGCGACTATCCGTGGATCGCGGTGATGAGCGCGGCCACCGCCTCGGCGATCGCGTCGCGCGCGGGGGAGAGGTAGCGGCGAGGATCGTTGACGTGCGGGTCGGCAGCCAGGTAGGCGCGCACCGCAGCGGTGAACCGAACGTTGAGCAGTGTGCCCACGTTGATCTTGGTGATTCCCGCCTCGACGGCCTTTCGCAGCTCGCTGTCGGCGACCCCTGAAGAGCCATGTAGCACAAGGGGAACCGATATCGCCGCACGGAGGCGCCCGATGAGCTCGAAATCCAGGGTGGCACTGCGCTCGGACATCGCGTGGGAGCTGCCTACCGCAACAGCCAATGCATCGACCCCGGTCGCCGCGACGAACTCGGCGGCCTCGTCGGGGTCGGTGCGCACGCCGGGCGCATGCGCGCCATCCTTGCCGCCAACCTCGCCGAGTTCGGCTTCCAGGAACAAGCCCTCCCGATGTGCCCATTGCGCCGCGGCTTTCGTGGCAGCGACGTTGGCGGCATAGTCCAGGGCGGATGCGTCGAACATGACGGATGAGGCACCGGTAGCGCTGCACGCGCGAAGAAGCTGCTCATCTTCGACATGGTCAAGATGAACCCCGACGTCGATTGCCGCCGCGTCGGCAACGGCGCAGACCGCCGCGGCGATGGGCGCCAGCCTGCCATGGTGGAATTTGACTGCGTTCTCGCTCAGCTGCAGAATCACCGGCCTACCAACATGTTCGGCTCCGGCGACAATGGCCTCGGCATGTTCGAGCGTGATGACGTTGCAGGCAAGCACTCCTGACCGCTCACGGTATGCGGCGGCGACGAGATCGGCGGTTCGAGCGAGCGGCATCTGCCTGTCCTATCAGTGGGGTGCCACGGGTGTCCAGCACGGCACCGATGACTTTGTCAGCGAGGTCCCCTGTTTTCTGCTGGCCGAGGGTGGATGAACACTCCTTCCGCGCGCACGGTGACACCGTCTGCGGTACTGAGGTGCCCGACGGCGTAGGTCTTGGCTCCGTCTACTCGGTCCACGTGAGCTTCGGCCCGCACCTGTCCGAGTCGCGTCCCGAGCTCGTAGCGCAGCGTGAGCGTTCCGGTGACGGCAGGGCGGCCGGGTTTATGTGCAGTTGCACCCAGAACGTGATCGAGAAGTAGCGCGCAGATTCCGCCGTGCACGTGACCCGGTGGTCCTTCGTAGGCCGCACCCAGAGTGACGTCAGCCCAGACACTTCCGTCGGCGTCATGGTGTACCACGAGCGGGGGAGCCAGCGCGTTGCGCAGTCCAATGACAGCGTTGCCCCACGCACGGGGTCGCCCGGCGCTGTCCTGTTGAACACCGAAAGATCCTGGGATCAGCGCGTCGCTCAATTCGTCGGCGGCGGCGTCGATTTTCGCCTTCGCCGACACGATGCTGTCGGGATCGGATTGACTGCGGATGGTGACATCGATGAGCCGGCGAACGGAGTCGGTCAGTGACGCGTACAGCGCCTCGGGGTGCATCCGCCAAGGTTCCAAGGGGTACGGGTCGCTGTGCAATGCGGCGTCCCGACCAGCGGTTGGTAGGAGCGAACCCGTGTGACCTGGGTTGATACCCTTAGACCGTGACGGAACCCGAGCCCGCGATCAAGCCGCCGCTGTCGGCGACCGGTTGGGCGCTGCTCGGGATGCTCTCGTACGAGACGGAACTGTCGGGTTATGACATCCGCAAGTGGATCGACTGGAGCATGCGTTACTACTACGGCAGCCCAGCGTTCAGCCAGATCTATTCCGAGCTGAAAAAGCTGGAGAAGATGGGTCTGCTCACCTCGCGGTTGGACGGAACCGGCACGCGTAACCGTCGCCTGTACAAGATCACCGAGACCGGCATGGAGGCCGTCACCCGGTGGGCGCGGGAAGCCCCGCTGGAGCCGCCGTCTCTCAAACACCCGGCGATCTTGAGGGTGACACTGGGGCATCTGAGTGATCCCGCTGCGCTCAAGCAGATGCTGCAAGACCACATCGCTTATATCGACGATATGCAACGCAGTGCCGCCAAAGAAGCACGATGGGCGGCCGCAGATCCGTCATGGGCGTACGCCAAGGTCGCGCTGGACTGGGCGGAGCGCTACTACGCATCCGAACGCGAGCTGACGTTGCAATTGATCAAAGATCTCGACGAGGCCGAGGCCAACTTTCCGAAAGTCGGTGAAGGCGCCAAGATTCCGTGGCCGGACCCCGCCTACTGGTATGAGATCGAGCGCAAAGCCGACGCCGAAGACACCGACTAGTTCGCCGCGTCGAGGGCGGCGATGTATCCGTACACCAGCCCTTGCGCGATGGTCGCACCAGCGCCGGGATAGGTGTTTCCGAACGCGTTTGCCGCGGTGTTGCCTATCGCGTACAGCCCGTTGATGACAGTCCCGTCTTCCCGGAGCACGCGGGCGCTCTGATCGGCGCGCAGACCACCGCAGGTGCCCAAATCGCTCAGCACCATCCTGACGGCGTAGAACGGCCCTTTGACCAACGGTCGCAGGTTCGGATTCGGGGTGACCGTGGGATCGCCGTAGTAACGGTCGTATGCGCTTCGGCCCCGTGCGAAGTCAGGGTCCTCGCCGGCGAACGCGTTCTCGTTGAACCGGGCCACGGTCGCGCCGAAGGCATCGACCGGAACGCCCATCTTGGCGGCAAGCTCACTGAAATCGTCTGCCCGAACCGCGATCCCGGCGTCATACCATCTTCGTGGGATGGGCATGCGGGGGAACAGTTCAGCGGCGAAGACGTAGCTGTTGCGGTATTTCTGATCGAAGACGATCCACATGTTGTTCACCGGCGTCCCCGCCGCTTCGAGCTGCAGAACGCGCTGTCCGAAGCTCATGTAGTCAGACGATTCGTTGGCAAACCGCTGACCGTTCTGGTCGACGATGAACGATCCGGGCAGCGATCGCTCGGCCAGCATCACCGCGGGGGCCGCGCCGGGCAGTGGCGCGACGGCGGGAAACCACCACGACTGATCCATCAGCGCAATGTCGGCACCGATGTCCTGGCCGATCCGAATCGCATCACCGGTATTCGACTCTGCGCCGAGGCTGAGATTGCTTGCGAGGCTCTCGGATTGAAACTTCCACCGCATGTCCATGCTGTGGTCGAAGCCGCCGGCGGCGAGTATGACGCCACGCCGCGCGGTGATGGTGACGGTCTTGCCTCGGTGCTCGACGATTGCGCCGGTGACGCCGGCTCCGTCGGTGACCAACTCGGTCAGGGCGGTGCGGAGCCAGATGGGGATCCCGGCGCGAATGGCGCCGGCGAACAGTCCGGCGGCCAGTGCCTGACCTCCGGCGGCGTAGCGCCTCCCGAGGGCGAGGCCCCCGACACCCTGCGCAAGTCGCTTGACGATCGTCGGCAGGCCCTTGCGTGGCACCCGGCTCATGAGGTTCATCCAGCGGTAGTCCGCGCCGGTGGTCGGCATCGGAATGCTGGACTCCATGATGCCCGGACGGAGGTCGGGCAGGTAAGGACCAAGAATCGCAGTGTCCAGCGGGCGGCATTCGCAGGTGCGCCCGGCTGCTGAGCCACCGGGCATCTCAGGGTGGTAGTCGGAGTACTCCTTGGCCCAGAACAACTTCATCGGTGTGGTGCGGCGCAACATTGCGACGGTCGCCGGCAGGCTGTTCAGATAGGCCGTCGAACGCTCCGGCGGGGCGGAGCCCGCGACGACACCATCAAGGTAGGTGTGCGCCCGAGACGCGGAGTCAACGCCGCCGCATTCCTCGATCACCGAGCTCGACGGTAACCACAGAGCACCGCCGGATCGGGCCGTCGAGCCGCCGACATAGGCGGACTTCTCGACAACAAGAACGGACAGTCCCAGCTCATGGGCCGCCAGTGCCGCCGCGAGTCCGGTGCCTGACCCGACGACGAGAAGGTCCACTTCGGCGTCTGCGATGGTCAGTCCGGCTGGGACAGTGTCGTGGCTGGTGGCGATCACAATTGCCGACGATAGGGCCGCGCTCCGAGATTTCGATTCCGGCATCCCTTTGAGCGGAACGCGGGCCTTCTCTCGAGCCATTCTGCGCAGTTCAATGGGATATCAGCCCGCGGATCCATCGATCGAAGGACGGACGCACAATGACGACGCATTCCGAGGCCGAGGACGTTCGGTTGATCGAGGCCGGTTCGGTGCCGACCCGGTTTGCCCGGGGCTGGCATTGCCTGGGTTTGGTTCGCGATTTCGCAGACGGACAGCCCCACCAGATCAACGCCTTCGGTCAGAAGCTCGTGGTGTTTCGCAGCGAGGACGGTGCCGTCAACGTGCTTGACGGCTATTGCCGGCACATGGGCGGCGACCTGTCGCGAGGCACGGTCAAGGGCAATGAGATCGCGTGTCCGTTCCATGACTGGCGGTGGGGAGGCGACGGCCGGTGCAAGTTGGTGCCGTACAGCAAACGGACCCCCCGGCTGGCCCGCACTGCCTCGTGGCCCACGTTGCAGCAGGACGGCATGTTGTTCGTCTGGAACGACCCCGAACGGAAAGCGCCCCCGGCGGATGTGACCATTCCTCGTATCGAGGGCGCCAGCAGTGATGATTGGACCGATTGGCATTGGTACACCACGGTGGTGCACACCAACTGCCGCGAGATCATCGACAACGTCGTGGATATGGCGCACTTCTTCTACATACACGGATCGCTTCCGACACAGTTCAAGAACATCTTCGAGGGCCACGTCGCGACGCAATATATGAACAGCGCCGGCCGTCCCGATATCGGGGAACCTGGCGAGACTCAGATGTTGGGGACCACGTCGGTGGCCTCTTACTACGGTCCGTCGTTCATGATCGACGATTTGACCTACCACTACACCGACGTCGACCACCACACCGTGCTGATCAACTGCCACTATCCGATCGACGCCAATTCCTTTGTGCTGCAATATGGAATCATCGTGAAGAAGTCGGCAGAGCTGCCTGATGACCTGGCCATGCAAACGGCGATAGGTCTCGGCGACTTCGTCAAGATGGGCTTCGAGCAGGATGTCGAGATCTGGCGCAACAAGACCCGTATCGACAACCCGCTACTGGTGGAAGAGGACGGCCCGGTATATCAGCTGCGACGCTGGTACGAGCAGTTCTACGTCGACATCGTCGATGTCACACCAGACATGGTGGACCGCTTCGAATTCGAGCTTGACACCACCCAACCGACCGCAGCATGGATGAAGGAAGTGGAAGCCAATATCGCGGCCAGGGCCTCGGCGTCTGGACCGGTGGGATGACGATGGTCATCCGTCCGGACAACCGTCTCGCCGATGCGCCGATGGTCCCGGTCGACTGTCGGCGCTGCGGGGCCGGCGTGCAGGTACGGAAAAGCAGCTGGAATCAGACCAGCGTGCAATGGACCGGCCCCGCATTGGATCGATGTGAAGAGCGTTGCACCGCAGCCCAATTAGCGGTCGACGGCGCTCACCGTCTCTTTCTGTCCTGCCATGCGCTCAGCGAATCGATTGTCGACGCGGTACGCGCTGGAACCGTCCCGGTGGTCGACCCCTAGGAGTCAAAGATCTCCAGCGGTCCGACATACGCACGGTTGGCTTTGATCCGTTCGGCAAGGCGCCAGCGCCCATCGCCGCTTCGGTGCCAGGTGTCGTGGTAGTCACCCAGAGTGTAGAAACGCACCGACGGGTCGGCATTCGAGTTGAGGTGGACGTCGCGGATGTAGGCCCTGCTCGTGGCGATGTCACCGACGACGTCGACCACGACATTGCCCAGCAGATGCTGAGTCGGCCCACAGCTGTCGAGGAATCCACGGATCAGGCTGATGATCGTGGCGCTACCGGCCACGCGGCCGGTCCCGAAGTCTCCTTCCGCATCGTCGGTGAGGATTTCGGCCATCGTCGCCCAGTCGCGATCGTCCATCGCGCGGGCGAAGAGAATCAGCGCCCGCTCGATATCGCGCTCATCGCGCAACAGCGTCAGGTAATCCGAAGTCATATCCGTATTCGTATCACCCTCAGGCGAATTGAAAGGCGCTCACCGGCGCTTCGTCCGGGTAGCTGGTTGGGCCGCCGAGATCGTAGGCGGCGTTGAGCGCTCCGATGAACTGTGGATCGTGCAGCGGTTCGCCGGGCACGTCGAGCTTGATGCCCTTGCCCTTGAGGTCGTCGACCATCATCCCGATCGCTCGTTCGATCGTGATGTCGTCGGATCCGTCCATGTTCTTCTTCAGCTCGTCGAAGTCGGCGAACACTTCTGCTGACCAGTGCACGAGGAACCGCAATTCGTCCGTGTGGTGGCGGGCGATGACGTCATCGCCGTTCTTCAACAGCCAGTGATCGCGATCAGTGGGGTCACCGGTGAACACAGTATCGAATGCCAGGCCGTTCGGAACCTGTTGACCCAGTGGCCCGTTCGCTTCGCCGCGGTGCACCATCATCTCGTTCTGTACGACGACGGCCCGGTTGTTGATCGGCGGGAGAACCCGGGCGGGCGGCTTGAGTGGGCCGTCGGGCCAGTAGGTGAAACCCGAACCTTCGTCCAGCGAGAACCAGGTGATCACCTGCGCCATTTTGATCAGGTACTCGGTGAACAGGCCGGACTTTCCCATCACACTGCACAACCAGGTCGGGGCGTTCTCATGGCGCACCCCGCGGAAGCTGGGGGAGTCGAGGTGGCCCGGATCGCGGTTGGCGCACGGCCCATTGATGTTGAAGAGCATCATCTCTGGCTTGGCGTACTGGGCGTTCCAGTAGTTCTTTGCGTGCTCGATGAACCCGGCGTTGTAGAAGCAGTCATGCAACTCGGGATAGAGGACCGTTCCGTAATTGGCCAGATACCCGCGGAACGTCGGGGTCAGGAACAGGTCCAGGGAGGGGGTGAATCCCTCGGGGAACGCACCGCTCATGGTGGCCATCAATTCGTCCGCCGACGCGAAGTGCTGGGCGATGATGAGCTTCCAGGGTCCCTCGGCGTGCACGACGTCGAGCAGCCGCTGCCGCTGATCGTCGGTGTAGACGTCGCTGATCTCGCGTGGCGGAGCGACTGGACGCAGGACATCGGACAGTTCGTGACGCCGCTCATCGGTCAGCATGGTGCTCTCCTTCGGTGGTGAGGTCTTCGATTGTGGGCAGCCACGGTTCGGATGATCGGGTGGGCGTCCGTTGATCGGGAGATTCGTTGTCGCAGAGTTGATGGGCGAACTTCGCCCGGAGCACTGCGCCGATCTCGGCTATCGCCAAGCGTCCGCGTGCGGTGGTATCGGAGCGCATCAGAAAACCGTGGTACACGCCGGGATAGCGCGTCATCGAGGTCTGCACCCCCGCGTCGGACAACCGGCGGGCATAGCGCTCGCCCCAGTCCCGAATGGGGTCGCACTCGCCGGTGACGACGATGGCCGGCGGTAGGGCGCTCAGATCGCTGGCATAGGCGGGAATCTGGTAGGGATCGTGCGGCGATCCGGCGCCGCCGTCGACCAATTCGTGCATGTACAGGATGTCGTCGTGGCGCAGCAGTGGGGCGTCGGGCATCGAGGTGATCGACGGTGCACCCATGTCCCTGTCCAAGCCGGGGTAGAGCAACACCTGCGCGCTGATTCGGGGTCCGGCGCGGTCTCGGGCCGCCAGCGCCACGGCAGCGGCCAGCGAACCGCCCGCACTGTCACCCACGATCGCCAGTCGGCCGGTGTCCACATCGAGGTCATCACCGTGGCCGCTGACCCATGCGGTGGCAGCGTAGGCATCCTCGAATTGCGCCGGCGGTGGCGACTCCGGCGCCAGCCGGTATTCGACGGCTATCACGGCGGCTCCGCTGGCGTGGGCCAGCTCGCGCGCCAACGGTTCGAACGAGTGATTGCTGCCCATCACCAGCCCGCCGCCGTGCAGGTAAACCATTACCGGCAAACAAGACTCGGTGGTGGGGCGATAGAGGCGAAGCGGGATCGGGCCGGCCGGTCCCGGTGCGGTCAGATCGTCGATTCTGACCATTGGCGGCATATCGGGGCGCGGCGCGGACTCGAGGCCGGCCCGTACGGCGACCAACCCCCTGGCACGCATCGGAACCACGTCACCCAACGACGCGACGCGCGCAGCGGCATCGGGGTCGAGCTGGGGGAGACGCATCTCAGGTCTCGGCGGGATCGAACCGACGTTGGGTGCGCAACTGAGGAGCCTCTTGACTGGCCAACACGCGTGCCCGCTCCGCCATCGCCGATCCCACGTACTCGGGCTGGGTGAGCAGGTAGAACCGGCCTTCAGCGGCTTGCTCGAACACCGTTTCGGCAGCGGCCAGCGGATCCATTGCCGCGGCCTTGATGTCGAGCATGGCGGTGCGCTGGGCCTCCGCGGCGCCAGTGTCACCGGACTGCACGCCCCCGGCGGACTCGAAGATGTTCGACACCACCGCACCGGGCAGTACCGCTTGAACGTGAATGTGGTGATCGTGACCGGCGGACTGGACCTCCAGATGCAAGCATTCGGTAAGTGCCAGCACGGCATGCTTGCTCACGATGTACGGCGCCTGCAGGGGCACCACCGCGACTCCGCCGATCGAGGACAGGTTCCACACCCACGCGGGTGCGCTCGTGGTCATCATCTTGGGTAGAAACGCCCGGATGCCATGGAAGACGCCGCTGACGTTGATGTCCAGCACCCGTTGCCAATTGGCGACGGGAGTGTCCCAGACGTAGCCGAATTGTTCGATGCCGGCATTGTTGACCAACAGACGCACGTCGCCCAGATCGCGGTAGATATCGTCGGCCAGTGCCTGCACAGCCGCGGCATCGCGGACGTCACACACCGCATCGATCGCGGAACCGCCTGCCGTAGTGAGCTCTTCGCGAAGCGCAGCCACTGCCGCAGCGTCGACATCCGCCAGCACCACCGTCATGCCCAGTCGGCTGGCGTGGCGGGCTATCCCGGCACCGATGCCGGCACCGGCGCCGGTGATAACCGCGACACCGGCGGCAAAGGCATCGCGGGCGTTCACGCCGGCTGGGTGCCGGCGGCGGCAGCGGCGTATTGAGCGAACGGCACCGAATCCTCGGCGTCGAGCACCACCGTCATGGAGGTGAACACAAATCCGTCGGTTGAGCGTCGGATGCCGGCGTCGACGACACCGCTGGACACGGCGAACGGGACGTTGTTGGTGATCTGATTGACGAACAGATAGAACCGGACCGTCGTCACGTCACCGTTGATCCCGGTCCGGAAGATGTTGGTCGCATGGTGACGGCACGGGTACGGGTTTTCGCTGCGATGCTCGATCAGCCAAGCGCGCGTCTCGGCGCCGCCGTGCAACTCCGCGGCGAGAAGATGCTCGAACGGGCAGTTCCCGGAATCCGAGCGGCTCAGGTATTCCATCTCGTCACCGATACGGGCGCCGACCTCGTCGAAGTGGCCCTGGTCATAGTGAAACCAGAATCCGGCGATGAACTCCTGGATCTCGGACAGGGCGATCTCGTTGCTCATGACCGGCAGTCAACCCTGGCTGAAGTGCCCGTGGCACTACTGGTGACCGATGAGTGGAACACCTGGCAGGCTGAACCGTTGCCGGAGGTCGCGCTTGAGAAGCTTCCCGCTGGGGTTCTTCGGCAGCTCGCTGACGACGAAGATGTGCTTGGGAGTCTTGAACCCGGCGAGGTGTTTCCGGCAGTGGGCAATCACGTCGTCCTCGGTCACCTCGGCGCCCGCACGCCAAACGACCGCGGCCACCACCGCTTCTACCCACACGGGATGCGGCAACCCGAACACCGCGGCCTCCTCGACGCCGGCGTGCAGGTAGAGCACTTCTTCGACCTCGCGGCTGGCGACATTCTCCCCGCCCGTCTTGATCATGTCCTTCTTCCGGTCCACGACGTGGAGAAATCCGGCGTCGTCATAGAAGCCGAGGTCTCCCGAGTGGAACCAGCCGCCGCGGAACGCCTCGGCGGATTTGAGCGGGTCATCGAGGTAGCCGAGCATGAGATGCGGACTGCGATGGGCGATCTCGCCGATCGTCCCGGCGGGCACGGGTGTGTCCGTCTCATCGAGGATGGCGGTTTCGACGTTGAGCACCGGGCGCCCCGCAGCACCTGCGTGGGTCTCTTGGTCTGCCGGACCCAGCGCCGAGGCAAGTGGCGCGATTTCGGTTTGCCCGTAGAAGTTCCAGAGCTGGAGGTCGGGTAGGCGATGGCGGATTTCGTGCAGGATCTCCGTCGGCATCGCCGACGCTCCGTAGTACCCCTTGCGCAGGCTCGACAGATTCACCTGATCGAACAGTGGGCAGCGCAACAGGCTGATCCAGACCGTGGGCGGCGCGAAGTAGTTGGTCACCGAGTAGCGCTCGATGGTGCGCAACACCAACTCCGGATCGGGCCGGGGGAGAAGGATGCTCGTCGCCCCGAGATACACGTCGGTGGCGAGGAAGTTGTCCAGCTGTGCACAGTGGTAGAGCGGCAGCGAATGGATTTCGACATCGTCGGTGCTCATAGATCCCGCTGTGATGGTGCTGACGTACTGCCACATCAGACTGCGGCTGGAATGCATGACACCCTTGGGTCGTGATTCGGTGCCGCTGGTGTACATCACTCTCAGCAGTTGGTCATCGTGCACCTCCGGCGTGGGTGGAGATGACGTGGTGGCCAGGCACTGTTCGAAATCGGTCCAGCCCGGCGGCGTCGGTGATTCGGTCGTGGCTATCGCGATGCGCGTCGAGACATTCCCGCCGCGACGCATCGCGTCCTCGGCCACTGCGACGAGATCGCACTCGACGATGAAAGCCGTTGCCCGGCAATGCCCCAAGATGAAAGCGATCTCTTCGGCGGTAAGCATGAAGTTCAAGGGCACGAGCACGACCGCCGCGCGCGCTGTGGCAAAGGCCAATACCGCGTACTGCCAACAATTACGTGCGAGCAGTGCGACGCGATCACCGGGACCTAACCCGTTGTCGCCCAACGCGGCCGCGGCCCGGTCGACGAGCTCGTCGAACTCGGCGAACGTCAACGTCACCGCGCCGTCGATGATCGCGATCTTGTCCGGGTGGCGGCGAGCGGAGCGCCGCGGAATGTCGCCCAAGCCATGTCCTCGGGCAGAGCGGACGAGGTCATCGAGGCTCACGGCGAGGCCTTCGTCCGCTTGGGGTCCAGGGCGAGGTCGCGCCCGATGATTTCCCGCATGATCTCCGAGGTTCCGCCGTACACCCTGGTTACCCGAGCGTCGACGGACGCCCGCGCAATGGGATATTCACGCATGTACCCGTAGCCTCCGAACAACTGCTGACAACCGTCGAGCACCCGAAATTCCATTTCGGTCGCCCACAGTTTGGCCTTGGCGGCGTCGGCCGGAGTCAGCAGGCCGGCGTTGAGTTGGATAACACAGCGGTCGATGAACGACTCCGCAACGGAAACCTCTGTCGCGGCGTCAGCCAGGGCGAATCGAGTGTTCTGCAAGGCGCCGATCGGCTTGCCGAACGCGACACGCTCGCGGACGTAGTCGATGGTCCACTGCAGCGCTGCGCGGGCGCGGCCCAGACTGCCGACCGCGATCTGCATGCGTTCCTGAGGCAGATTGCGCATCAGGTATTCGAATCCGCGGCCCACCTCCCCGAGAACGTTCGCTTTGGGCACCGCCACATCGGTGAAGGACAGCTCGGAGGTGTCCTGGCAATGGAGCCCGAGCTTGTCGAGGTTACGGCCACGTTCGAAGCCGGGCATTCCGCGCTCGACGACCATCAACGTCAGCCCCTTGTGGCGGTCCTGGGACGTGCGCACCGCGGTGATGACCAGGTCGGCGTTCTGCCCGTTGGTGATGAACGTCTTCGCTCCGTTGACGATGAAGTGATCGCCGGCGTCGACACCACTGGTGCGAATGGCGGCGACGTCAGAGCCGGCCCCAGGTTCGGTCATCGCGATCGCGGCGATCAACTCGCCGCGGACGAAGCCGGGTAGCCAACGTTGCCGCTGCGTCGCGTCGCCGACCTCGGCGAGGTACGGCAGGCATATGTCGTTGTGTACCGCGAAGCTGAGGCCGACGTTCCCTGCGTGAGCTGCCATGCAACGCTCGATGAGGATTTGGTTGTAGCGAAAGTCCTTGGTACCCAGGCCGCCGAACTCCTCGGGCGCAGCGAAGCCGAGCAGACCGATTGCGCCCGCTGCCGCGAAAACGTGCCGCGGCGCGATGCCGGCGTCCTCCCACAACTCGATGTGGGGGGCGATCTCTTTGGCGGCGAAGCTTCCGGCCAGTTCGCCAAAGGCGAGGTGATCGTCGTCGTAATGCACGCGTTGCATGGGCCGAACTCTAGGCAGGGGAGCGGCCATTGCCGGTTGGTCTCCCGCTGAGTAGACAACAGGATCGCCGGCGCTGCGCACCTCTTCGATACTCGGGTGTCATGAGCACTGGATCAGCTGCCGTTGCGGTGAGCGCCGACGTCGATACGGCCACGTTGCGGGACCACCTGCAGCAGGCCGACCCGGGCGTTCTGGTCGCCGTGCTGGCACAGATGACCGGTGACGCATCGGTCGTTGACCGGTATGCAGCCAAGATCGACCACGTTCCCGATCCGCCCGAAAAAGCCGGTAAGACCGATCAGGCCACGGCCGCGGCGCTGGCGGATGAGATCGTGGCCGCGCTCGGCCAATCCCGGCGTCCCGGCACGCCCGCCGCCGATGACCGCGACTTGTTCGCCCGGCTCTTACCGGTTGCGTTGGGCGCAGAGGTCGACGACGAACAGATCGACCTGCTTCTCGAGCAGGGCGGATTCCGGCCCTCACAGCCCACGCTGCCGCGGAGCACACCGATTCCGGCGACGACCACCGTGGCGATCATCGGCGCAGGCATCGCGGGCATCGCGGTCGCGCTGGCCGCCGCGGAGGGGGGTGTGCACTTCGAGATCTTCGACCGCAACGCCGAAGTCGGTGGAACCTGGTTGACCACAACGTATCCGGGCATCGGGGTGGACACCCCGTCGGCCTACTACTCGCTCTCGCGGGAAGTGAATCCGGATTGGTCGAGCTACTACCCGATTGGCGCCGAATATCAGGCTTACCTCGTGCGGTTGGCGGACAAACATGACCTTCGCCGCCACATCCGGTTCGGTACCGAAGTGGAAGCGCTGTGGTGGGACGAACAACGCAAGCAGTGGCAGATCCGGTCCCGCACCGCCGATGGCACCGAGAGCGTCGACTATGCCAGCGTCGTTGTCACCGCGGCGGGTTACTTGAATCGCCCTCGCTTCCCCGACGTGAAGGGGCGTGACGCGTTCACTGGCATCAGCGTCCACTCGGCGCAGTGGGACCCCACGCTGGATCTCGCCGGAAAGCGGGTGGCGGTCATCGGCGCGGGCTGCACCGCCGTGCAGATTGTCGACGCCTGCGTCGACGACGTCGAACATCTCACGGTGTTTCAGCGCCAACCGCATTGGGTGGCGCCGCGTAAACGGCTGTCCGACGAGGTCCCCGAGCACCGCCGCTACCTCGGCCGGGTGCTGCCGTTCTATGCGATGTGGCACCGACTGAAGTCGTATTGGGCCACCGCCGACAACAATTACCCGATCATCCTGCAAGATCCCGAGTGGTCGAAGACCCACCTGTCGATTTCGCCGGCCAATGACGTGCTTCTGAAGATGTGCCAGGAGTACATCGACCGGACATTCGGTGCCGGAACTGAATTGGCACGCAAGGTCACCCCGGATTTTGCGCCGTATGGCAAGCGCATCATCCGTGATCCAGGCGGTTACTACGCGGCGTTGACCCGCGATCACGTCGATGTCGAAGCCAGTGAGCCCGCGGAGGTGAACGCGGACGGCATCGTCACGGCCGACGGACGGCAGATCGACCTGGATGTCATCATCTACGCCACCGGCTACCACCTGGATTTCCTGTCTACGGTCGACATCCGTGGCCGTGACGGCAAGACTCTGGCCCAGGAATGGGGCGACAGTCCACGCGCCTACCGCGGGGGAACCGTCGCGGGATTTCCGAACCTGTTCATCACCTCAGCGCCCAACTACAGCCCCGGACATGGGGCAGGCGCTAATTTCTCGATGGAGGTGCTGGCGCATTACATCCTGGAGTGCCTTCAACTGATGGCACTGCGCGGCGCGACGACGATGGAAGTCACGCAGAACGCTTACCGGGACTACGTGGCGGGCATCGACGAGGCCATGCAGGGCACGGTCTGGTGTCACACCCCCAATGCCCACACCTACTACCGGTCGCAGTCCGGTCGGGTCGTGGTGGCCACCCCGTATCGGCTGGTCGACCTGTGGCAACAGCACCGGGCACCCATCGAAGACGACTTCATTCTCCGATGACCCAGATCCTTACCGGCAGAACGGCATTGGTAACGGGGAGCAGCCGTGGGATCGGACGGGCGATCGCTCAACGACTGGCCGCCGAAGGTGCCACCGTCGTGGTGACCGCCCGCGCCAACACAACCTCGCCATCGGTGCGCTCGGGGGTCTGCGAGGCGATACCGGGCACTATTGCGGAGACCGTCGCGCTCATCGAAGAGGCCGGCGGCCACGCCTTTGGACTGGTCGCTGACCTCGAAGACCCCCTAGCGCGTGACGGTTTGGTCGACGCGGTGGTGAACCGCACCGGCCGCATTGACATTGTGGTCAACAATGCCGGCTTTGCCGACTACGGGGTGGTCGAAGACATGCCCTTGGAGACGTTCGATCGGACCGTCGAGCACTATCTGAAGGTCCCGTTCGTATTGGCGAAAGCCGCAGTGCCACATATGCGGCGACAGGGTGCGGGCTGGATCGTCAACATCGGCTCGGTCACCGGAGTAGCCCCGGTGCGGCCCTACCGCGACTACAACAAGACTGCCGGTGACGTGATCTATGCGTCGTGTAAGGCCGCGCTGCACCGCTTCACCCAGGGCGTGGCCGCCGAGCTGCTCGACGCCAATATCGCGGTGAACTGCGTAGGCCCGTCGACGGCGGTGCGGACCCCGGGTGCCGCGGCCCTGATTCCCGACAGCTTTCCGACCGAGCCGGTCGAATATCTAGCCGAAACCGTGTTGGCGATGTGTCACCTGCCGGCCGAACAACGAACGGGCCTAGTGGCTTTCAGCCTGCACTACCCGTGGTCACAGCAACTGCCGGTGCATTCCCTCGACGGCGGGACGGTGTTACCTCCGCTGGAGCCACCGGACACTGCAAACCCGAATATTCTGCCCGCGGGCCGTTAGCCTCGGCCCGCCAACAGCATCGGGTTCGTCAACTCGCAGAAGCTATGACACACCCGGTCTCGGACGATCATGTCGGTGGTTTCGGGATCGAACCAACGATCGACCACCGCCCAGTGCACGGGATGCATCAGGTAAGGACCCATCAGACCGTCCACGTCGGTGAACTCCTGTTCGAAGACGTGGGTCCAGTCACTCGTGCCGACCGCATCGTCGACGCGGCTCAGCTGCCATGCCACGATCGCCGGCACGTAACGCGGCATCATCGCCAATTCGCCTTCGAATGCGGCGAGGTCGTCGGCGGATACCTCCGGCGGCACGCGCAAGAGCAGCGTCCGGTACACCGTGCCGTTGCCGCGACGTCGTGGTGTTCCCCGGTACGTCACGCCGTTGACGTGCGTGATCGCCGGATCGCTGAGCGCGTGATCGAAATCGCTGTCAGTCCAGGCATTGTGGTCTGCGAACCGCAAGTGCACCAGGATGTCGCCGCCGTTGCGTGACCCCGGCAAGGTTGGTTCTACGACAGCCCGCAGCGCACCACTGGCGTCGGCGGCCGCCCCCAGTGCGCTCAGTACGCGCTCGCGTTCGGATTCGGCGACATCGAGTAACCGCGTGACGCCCACCGTGGCGATGCTGCTGGGCGGCGCGTCAGGCAGAGGTGGCGGCGGCTCGGCGCCATCGAGGTCATCGGCGCGTGACGCGACACTGCGGCTGCGCTCGACGACGAGATCTGCGATCTCCGCCCACCAGCTCGCCACCATCGGATCGGGTCGGCCCTGCCACGTCATCTGCCACCAGGCTTGCGGGCTGGGCAACGACCACGTGATCGTGACGACGTTGGGGCGGTCGTCGAACCGGATTGGTGGACTCACCAGAACGTCACGCAGATCCATCCCACGCTTACGGGCCCCGGGGGCGTAGCCGGACAGGTAGGCATCGATGAAAGCTTGGGCGCACCCAGGAGCAGTGACCACCCGATCGATGACGAACACCTCAGCCACGGCTGAGCACATCGCTCAGCGCACTGCTGGCCTCCCGGCGAGCCCGAAGGGCGAGGTCGAGCATCGGCATCGTCATGAAACCGTGGATGCCGCCGTCAAATTCACATCGGATGGTCGAGACTCCGGCCGCAGTCAAGGCGTTTGCGTAGGCGCTGCCCTCGTCGCGCAACGGGTCATGGCCCGCGAGCACGACGACGGCCGGGGGCAATCCGGTCAGATCGGCGCGCAGCGGTGAGGCATAGGGATGCTGACGGTTGTCGACCGCAGGCACGTACTGATCCCAATACCATTGCAGCGCAGGACGCGGATTGTAGAAGCCCTGGCCGAACAACCGGTAGGAATCGGTGTCGAAGTCGGCGGCGATCACCGGGTACAGCAGCAGCTGCGCGGCGATGCTCGGGGCGCCGCGGTCGCGCGCCATCAGCGTGGTGACCGCGGCGAGGTTCCCGCCTGCGCTGTCGCCGCCCACCGCGATCCTGGTGGGGTCGCCGCCGAGTTCAGAGGCGCGCGCTGCGGCCCACTCGGTGACAGCAAGGACGTCTTCGGCTGCCGTGGGCCACCGATGCTCGGGCGCGAGCCGGTAGCCAACCGAGACCACAACGGCGGGAATGAGATTGGCCAAGCTGCGGCACAGCCCGTCATGGCTGTCCACGTCACAGAACACAAAGCCGCCACCGTGGGCGTAGACGAGCAGTGGCAGGGGTTCACTTGCTGCGGGGCGGTACACCCGGACATCGACCGTCCCGCCGGTGACATCGACCTGGTGGTCGACGACCTGTGCGACGGGCTCGGGATTCTGGTTGGGCACGAAGCGAGCCCGGATCGCGGCGCGGGCCTGGGCGCCGGTCATCGTGTGCACCGGTGGGAAACCCGCGTCGAGGGTTTCGATCAATCCGGCGATCTGAGGGTCGAGGGTCACGCCGGCTGGAGGGTCGCCGAATCCCGCCGCGGGATCGGGCGCGGCTCAGGACCGCCGCGCAGCGGGCGCAGTGGCTGCAGCGTGGGGGTGACGCGGCCGGGTCCGTCGTCAGCGCTACGCCAAATGCCCATTGCCGTCATCCGCACCGGTGCGACCAATCTGCTGTCGAAGGTCATCCGATTCATCGGGCCGCACACCGAAACCGCGGCCACAGCGTGACCGGCCGTGCCGATAGCCGCAGCCACACAACCGAATCCGGGCAGTGACTCTTCCCGCTCGAAGGCCACCCCGTGGGCGCGAACCTTGGCCAACTCCGCAGCCAGCTGAGGTGCGGTGGCGATCGAGAACCGCGTCCTTCGGTTGGACAGGTCGATCTCCGTGGTGTCGTTGTCGGCCAGGATCGCTTTGCCGACCGCTGTGCAGTGCGCCGGCTGGCGCCCGCCGACCCGGGTCGGGATCGCCGCTCCCATCTGGTCGCCGATCTTTTCGAGATACACCACGTCCGAGCCGTCAAGGACCGCCAGGTGCACGACCAGTCCGGTCGCCCGGTGCAGATCGCGCAATAGCGGTATGGCGGCACGGTGAATGCGGTCCTGGTGTAGCGCCAACGACCCCAACTCGACCAAGCGCATACCCAACTCGTAGTCGCGGCCATCGCGGCGCAGCCACCGCAACGCGACGAGACGCTCGAGCATGCGGTGCGCCGACGACCGCGGAAGCCCGGTGCGGCGCACGATCTGCGCCAGAGTCAGCCGTCCCGGTCCGTCGAACGAATCCAGTACCAGCGAAATCCGATCGATGACGGCGCTCGGCGTCTCGCCCGCCTTCTCGACAGCCATTGTCATGAGGGCCTCCTACAGTGACAGCATGCCAGCCAGGCATATGACTATTAGTAATATAGTTTTAGCACATGGCTGTGGGCGCTGTCACATGAAATCGCCGAGTGTTGGCCGTCGGCGTCGGCCGGGAAGGACTGCGATGGGGCTATGCGTTGGCGGCAGCGCGACCGGCCCGCCGGCCGTAGAAGCTGCCGTCACCCAGCGAGATACCGCTGGCGTAGCCCCACGCGGCCAGTCCGGCAGTGCACCGTCCCGCCGCGAAGAGTCCGGGGATCGGTTCGCCGCTGACGTGCACGACCTCACCGTCCAATGAGGTCAGCAGCCCGCCGAGAGTGAAGCCACCGCAGCTGGCCCGCAGGTCGATCGCACCGACTGGCGTGCCGACCGGCTTGATCCACTCCGGCTTCTTGTGCAGCAGCGGATCCTCGCCGCGCGCCGCCGCCTCGTTGTAGGAGCCGATCGTCGCTTGCAGGGAGCCGACCGGTAGACCGATCTCGGCCTCGAGTTCGGCGATCGTTTCGCACACCCATGTCGCGGGTCGCTTCAGAAACGGGGTGGCCGACGTCGCCGCCATCGCTTCGTCCTGCGCGTCGCCGTCGATGATCAGGTAGGCGGTGTCCTCCTGCCGGTACAGCGTCAGTTGTCCGATCCGGCCGGAGTACATGTCCTCGGGGACGTATCGCTGACCGAGGCCGTTGACGAGAACGCCGCGCACGGTCTGTTGTGGGTCGATCAGGAATGCCACCTCGGTGGCATCCATGTGCGCGAGATCCGCACCGAGCGCCTGCGCCATTCGGATCGCACGGCCGTCGTGCTGTTCGATCGAAGCGGCAGGGCGCCCGGCGATTCCCGGTGCGAACTGTTTGACCATCGACTCGCTGTAGGCGAAGCTGCCCGCGGCCAGCATGACTCCGCGTCTGGCGCGCACCCGCACGGTCTCGCCGTACTGTCGCGCCAGCACTCCCGCCACCCGACCGTCGGATTCGACGATCAGCGTCTGCGCCCGCACGTCGTAGACGGCTCGCACGCCGAGCGACGTCGCGGTCTCGACCAGTGGCTTCATCAACATGAATCCACCGCTCTTCTCGCCGGCGACCTTCCCGGTCATCTGCGGAATATGCCCGCGCGGAGCGGGTTCGGCGATCGTGTTGAACGGGTAGGCGTTCTCGCCGCCGGTGAACATCAGACCCTGGTCGCCGGGTGGCTCCCATCCGGGCTCGCCCCAGAACTCCGGCTTGAACGGCACACCGCAATCCGTGAGCCAGTCGAAGTGGGCGAGGCTGCCCTGGCAGTAGTCCGCAATGCGGGCCTCATCGGCCCCCGGCCCCATCGCCACATTGAGAAACGCCGCCATGTTCTGAGGCGAATCGTGGAAGCCACAAGCCCTCTGGATCGGTGTGCCGCCGCCGAGGTAGACGAACCCGCCGGCCATCGACGCGGCGCCACCCCACGATCCGGTTCGCTCGAGCACCAACACGTCGGCGCCCGCACGCGCTGATTCCACGGCCGCTGCCGCACCCGCGATGCCGTAGCCGACGATGACCACATCGGCCTCGTGGTCCCAGTTCTCGATCGACGACGCGGGAATCGGGGTGACGTCATTCTCGGCGATCATGGGCGCATCGCCGCGGGCAGGTCCGACACCCACTGGTGGCCCCAGTAGCTGTCAGCGGTGATTTCCTCTGCGGTGTAGTAGGTTTCGTCGACCCGCATACCGTCGGTGCCGAACTCGATGTCCCAGTCGCCGGGGGAGCGCACGTAGAACGACACCATCTTGTCGTTGGTGTGGCGGCCCAGCGTCGACGACAGCTGGAAGCCATCCCGGTTCACCCGATCCAGGGCCTGGCCCACCGCGTCGAGAGTGTCGACCTCGACCATCAGGTGGATCAGGCCAGGGTCACGCAGCGTCCGGGCGGGTTGGGCGGGAGAGGCTGGAGCGGGGCACAGCGCAAGACTGTGGTGGCGCTCGTTGACACCGAGGAATCGGACCCGAATCGGACCGAACTCGGGCGGGGCCGGCACCCGGAACGCGCCGCGCGATACGAATCCCAATACCTCGGTGTAGAAGTCGAACAACCCCGGCACGTCGAGTGCGGGCAGCACGACATGTCCGAGCCCCTGATTTCCGGTGACGAACCTCGCGCCGAACGGCGTCACCACGGGGCTGTGGTCGAGGACGGCACCGTGGAACACCTCTGTCGAGGTGCCCGCCGGATCATCGAAAGCGATCACCTCTTCCACGCGCCGTGCGTCGGCTTCGGCCTGCGAGAGTTCTTTGACCGGTACGCCTGCCGCGTCCAGGGCGGACGTGACCCGCTGCAACGCGGCGTGGTCGCGCACCTCCCAGCCGACGGTGACGATCCGGTCGGCGTCCCCGGGGACGACGATGATCCGCGCGGCGCGCTCGTCCATCCGCAGATACAGGGCGTCGGAATCAGGGCCGGAGCCTTCGGCGAAGCCGAGTGCGTCGAAGGCGAACTGTCGCCACCGCGGGATGTCGGCTGCGGCAACCGTGACGTACCCGAGGCTCTTGAGGTCGCCCATCAGATCATCGCCCGCAGCGGGCCTTGCGGATCCACGCCCAGTGAACTCAGCGCCGACGCGTGATAGACGGTCCCGGGTACGTGAATCGCATGCGCCTGACCGACGTGCACATCGCGCCAATACCGCTGCAATGGTCTGTCCATCCGCGTGGCGTTACCGCCGCACCGCGCGAAGATCTCGTCGACCGCGGCCACCGCGCGCCACACCGCGCGCACCTGGGTCCGCCGACCCGCAGCGCGGTCCTCAAAGGACACTTCTTTACCCGCATCGACCATGTCGAAGATGCGGTCGGCGTTGGCGAGCAATTCTTGTCGGGCGGCGTTGATGTCAGCTGCGGCCTCGCCGATCGCGTACATGACGTAGGGGTCATCCTTGATCGCCACTCCGCTGGAATTCACCCGCTCGCGCTGGTAATCCAATGCGGCCGCCAGGGCGCCTTCGGCGATGCCGATGGTCGCAGAACTGATGCCCAGCGGGAACATCGTCGACCACGGCATGAGGTAGAGGGTGTCGGTCATACCGGCGTCCCGTTGGGCCGTGCCGTCCATCACCTTCATGGCATCCATCGTGCGATAGGACGGTACGAACGCATCCTTGACGATGACATCTTTGGAGCCGGTGCCGCGCAGCCCCACGACATTCCAGGAGTCCTCCACGATGGTGTAGTCCGTGCGCGGCAGGATCATGTGCAGCATCTGCGGCGGCATCAACGGTTTACCGTCGGCATCGCCGATCATCGCGCCGAGGAGGATCCAGTCGCAGTGATCGGTGCCGGAGCTGAACTGCCATCTGCCGTTGAAGAGGTACCCGCCGTCGACCGGGGTGGCCACCCCTTGTGGCGCGTAGGGGGAGGCGACCCAGGTGTCGACGTCGTCGGCCCAGATCTCCGTGGCCACCCGGGGATCGGCATAGGCCAGCTGATAAGGGTGTACACCCACAACACCGTTGATCCAGCCGGCGGACGGATCGAGTGCGGCGGTCGCCATCACGGTTTCGGCGAATTCCCGAGGGTGCACCTCGAGGCCTCCGTGGGCCTTTGGCTGCAGAAGGCGGATGTTGCCGGCGGACTTCATCAGCTTGACGGTGTCGTCGGTGAGTTTGCCGATCTTCTCGGCCTCAGCTCCCTGGTCACGGAGTTGGTCGGCGATCTCGCGCACCCGGTCGATTACGCGCTCAGTCATGATCTGGTCCTGTCGTTGCTCACTGTCGATCATCGTGAACCGCTGCGCGGCGGGCAACCGTGCCGAATCCCGGTCAGTGGAAGACTGTTGCACCTGTGGCCCGAGGAGCAGCGTGGAGAGCGCAAGCGGTGATCTTCGGGCCGGGAACGAGGGACCTAAGGCTCTAAATTCGGCATTCGGGGGCAGCCACACTTAGTCGAATGAATGACGGGCAGAATTCAATTGACGCCTGCCGCGAGTCGGCACGACAGGGCAATCTCGCGGGCTCGGATGCGGCCGCCGCTACCGCGCTACCGCGGGATGAGGAAGTGCAGGTCGTGGCTGGATCAACCACCGTGACCGGACACCTGACAGTCCCGCCCCACCCAGGTGGTGTCGTCGTGTTCGCCCACGGCAGTGGCAGCAGCAGGTTCAGCGCGCGCAATATCTACGTCGCAGATGTTCTCAACAGTTATGGCATTGCCACCTTGCTTTTCGATCTACTCACGCCTGCCGAAGAGCGCAACCGCGCAAATGTCTTCGACATCAAGCTGCTGGCCAGCCGTCTGATCGCCGTAACCGACTGGCTGGCTGCCCAACCCGAAACCGCCACACTGCCGGTCGGCTACTTCGGCGCCAGTACGGGAGCGGGCGCGGCACTTGCCGCGGCTGCGGAGCCCGCCGTGAACATCGACGCGGTGGTCTCCAGGGGCGGCCGGCCCGATTTGGCAGGTGAGTCGCTCAAGCGCGTCGTCTCTCCGACTCTGCTCATCGTCGGCGGCCTCGATGATGTCGTGCTAGGCCTGAATCGTCAGGCACAGGCCGAGATTCCCGGCGAATGCGAACTGGTAGTCGTCCCCGGCGCCACTCATCTGTTCGAGGAACCGGGGACTCTGGAGAAGGTTGCTGAACTAGCCCGGGATTGGTTCACCCACCAGTTCAGCGTGGCACGCGGACGGAGGGCTGGCGCGGGGCCGATGCCGACTGGGCTGTGAGCAAATCCGGGCAAAATTGCCGGGTCTGCCGGCGGCAGAGCACGACGGTTGCGGTGAATGGGGCGGCGGGGCGAGGTAGTGACCTCTGCCATTTCGGTTGGTGCCTTTCGGCCCTTCGGGTCTCGTAGTCCCGGAGCCAAGCTGGGGGCGTCGTAGTGCTGGGCGCCTGCTGCCACAGTTGTTTCGTCCGGGAGAAGTCATGGAGTGGTACACCATCGGCTGGGGTCGCACGTGGCTCGTGCGCCTCTTTGGTCGAAATGAATTGCTGCGCAGGAGTGACCGGGTGGAAGCGTTGGTTGCGATGCTGGCCGCGATAGTTGTTGTGGTCGCCATACCCGTCGCGGCCGCATTCGGGACATCCGTGAAAGAGAACCGTGCCGCGGTGTACGCCCATCAGGTTCTGAGTCGACACGAAACCACCGCCATTGCAGTCGGGAACGCCACCCCGCACGCGCATGCCTATTCCCAGACCTTTGACGTTCCCGCCCGTTGGGCGGCTGCGGGCGCCGTGCACCTTGCCACAGTTCCGGTGCCGAAGATGGCACATGCCGGAGATCAAATCCCCATCTGGACCGATGATTCCGGTGGTTACGCCGCGCCTCCGACCCCGACGAGCTATGCCGCGACGGAAGCCGCGGGATGCGCAGTGTTGTCATGGCTGGCTGCGGCGGTGGTGATAGCCGCGGGCGGCTATGGCCTGCACTACCGGCTGAACCGCTCGCGCTATGCGGCCTGGGATCGCGAACTGAAGTCGTTGGCTGGTGACGACGGCGGGCGTGCGCCTCACTAACCGCCTGGGCGCAGCAATTCTGGCGCGCAGATCTTCTATCGCCAAGGTTGCATGTCCGATAGTTGGGCTATCGCGTATGGGCGTCCGATGAACGGGAGACACGCCGCACCGGGGGGCAACCACCCCCTAGCGTTCGGCGCGTGAGCAGTGAGTCGAACGCCTATGTCGATGTCGTTGTGGTGGGGGCCGGGTTCGCCGGCCTGTATGCGCTGCACAAGTTCCGCGCGCAGGGACTTTCAACGCGGGTATTCGAGGCTGCATCGGAGGTGGGTGGTACCTGGTACTTCAACCGGTACCCTGGCGCCCGCTGCGATGTCGAAAGTGTGGACTACTGCTATTCGTTCTCCGAGGAGCTGCAGCAGGAGTGGACCTGGACGGAGAAGTACGCCACCCAGAGTGAGATCTTGGCCTACATCAACTGGGTTGCCGACAAGCTTGATCTGCGTCGTGACATCACCTTCACCACCCGAGTGACCAGCGCGGTGCTCGACGAGCAGACGTTGCGGTGGACAGTCACGACGGACGGCGGGGACAGCGTCGAGGCGAGGTTCGTCGTGATGGCCACCGGCCCGTTGTCGGCGGCGATGACTCCCGACTTCAGGGGGCTGGACACGTTCGGCGGCGAGGTGTACCACACCGCGCATTGGCCACACGAGGGTGTCGACTTCACTGGTAAGCGTGTCGCTGTGATCGGTACCGGATCCTCAGGCGTCCAATCCATCCCGATCATCGCCGAGCAAGCCCGGCAGCTGTACGTGTTCCAGCGCACGCCCAATTACAGCGTGCCGGCAGGCAACCGGCCATTGACGGCCGACGAGGCCGCGGACATCAAGGCGAACTACGCGGAGAGACGGCGGGTGTCGTGGCGCAGCGGCGGTGGCTCGCCGCACGTTGCGCATCCGAAGCTGACGATGGAGGCGACACCCGAGGAACGGCGAGCAGCGTTCGAAAAGCGTTGGGAACTCGGCGGCGTGCTGTTCTCCAAGACCTTCACCGACCAGATGGTCTCACTGGAAGCCAACGAAGAGGCCCGCAAGTTCTACGAGGAGAAGATCCGCTCCGTCGTCGACGATCCGTCGCTTGCTGAGTTACTCATCCCAACCGATCATCCGATCGGCACCAAACGAATTTGCACCGATTCCCACTACTTTCAGACGTTCAACCGGTCCAACGTCGAGCTGATAAGCGTGCGGAAGACGCCGATCGAATCGATCGACGAGACGGGAATCGCGACGTCCGAAGCCCACTTCGACATCGATGCGCTGGTTTTGGCTACCGGCTTCGATGCGATGACCGGCACGCTCGCCAAGATCGACATCGTTGGCCGTGGCGGTCACACGTTGGTCGATGATTGGACGGACGGGCCGCGCACCTACCTGGGGTTGGGCACCGACGGGTTTCCCAATCTGTTTCTGGTGTCGGGACCGGGTGCGCCCGCGGTCTTGGCGAACATGGTGTTGCACGCCGAAGCCCATGTGAATTGGATTGCCGATGCCATCGCTTACCTCGACAACCACGGGTGCGCTGGAATCGAGCCGGCCGCCGACGCCGTGGACAACTGGATTGCTGAGTGCGCCCAGCGCGCCGAGGCAACGCTGTTCACAAAAGCCAACTCCTGGTATCTGGGCGCGAACGTGCCAGGCAAGCCACGGCAATTCATGCTGTTCATCGGTGGCTTCGCGGCCTATCTCGATATCTGCAATGAGGTGGCCGCGGCAGGGTACAAGGGATTCGAGCTGATCAAGGCGCCATAGTGTCGAGTCTGCTGCCGTGGGTGGAGCCCGTCGATGTGGCCAACGCCGTCGTATTCCTGGCATCTGATCAGCCGCGGTGCGGGCTCGAGCAACGATACAACGCCGAAGTCGGTCAAGACTCCCTTGGCGGCCTCGATGCCAAGTCGATGGCGTCGGGTCCCGATGGCCCTCGAGAGGCACGCTGACGCGATCGGTGCTCGACTACCCGCGGGCGGCGGAGCGGCCGGCCCGGCGGCCGTAGAAGCTGCCGTCCCCCAGCGAGATTCCACTGGCATAACCCCATGCGGCCAGACCCGCAGTGCAGCGGCCGGCCGCGTACAGGCCCGGGATCGGTTCGCCGCTCACATGCAATACCTCGGCGGAAAGGCTCGTGCGCAACCCGCCGAGGCTGAATCCGCCGGTGGCGTGCCGCAGATCGATGGCGCCGATCGGGCTGCCGAGCGGACGCAGCCATCGAGGTTTCTTGTGCAGCAACGGGTCCTCGCCGCGGGCGGCACCTTCGTTGTAGCGCGCCACCGTATCCTGCAGGCTTCCGGCGGGAAGGCCCATCTCCGCCTCGAGCTCGGCCACCGTCTCGCAGACCCACTTCGGCTTTCGCAGAATCAGCTTCGGCGTTTGCGAGGCCAGTGCCTCTTCCTGGCCCTGCTCGTCGATGATCAGGAAGGCTTTGTCGTCCTGATAGTAGAGCGTGTGCTGGCCCGCACGGCCGGGGTAGGTGTCCTCGGCGACGTAGCGCTGCCCCCGTGCGTTGACCAGGATGCCGCGCACCAGCTGTTGTGGATCGACGAAGAAGGCGACCTCGGTGGCGTCCGTGTGAGCCAGATCGGCACCCAGAGCCTGGGCCATCCGGATGCCTTGTCCGTCATGGTGTTCCACCGCGGAGACGGGCCGGCCCGCGATGCGGGGCGTGAATCGCTCCATCATCGATTCGTTGTAGGCGAAACTGCCGGTGGCCAGCACCACCCCACGCCGAGCCCTGATGGCGATGTCGGTGCCGTACTGGCGGGCGGTGATGCCGACCACCCTGCCGCCGGACTCGATGATCAGCGACTGCACGCGCACGTCGTACACCGACCGCACACCCAGCTCGCTCGCGGTCTCCACGAGCGGTTTCATCAGCATGAACCCGGCGCTGGCCTGGCCCTGCTTTTTGTTCTGCATCTTCGGCACGTGACCGCGCGGCGCCGGCTCGGCGATGGTGTTGAACGGGTAGGCATCCTCGCCGCCGCTGTACATCAATCCCTGGTCGCCCAGCGGTTCCCAGCCCGGCTCGGCGAAGAACTCGGGTTTGAACGGAACCCCGCAGTCCACCAGCCACTCGAAGTGAGCCACACTGCCGGCGCAATAGTCGGCGATACGCTCCTTGTCGGCGCCCGGACCCATCGCCGCGTTGAGGAAAGCCGCCATGTTGTCAGGAGAATCGCTGAAGCCACAGGCTGTTTGCAGCGGTGTGCCACCACCGAGGTAGATGAACCCGCCGGCCAATGCCGCCGCACCACCCCAGGCGCCTGCCCGCTCGAGCACCAACACATCGGCGCCGGCGCGCGCGGCTTCGACCGCCGCGGTTGCCCCGGCGACCCCATAACCCGCGATCACCACATCGGCCTCGTGATCCCAGCTCGTCACCGCGGCGACGGGGACCGGGCGGACGTCGGCGCTCACGTCAGGGCCGCATGGCGGCGGGCAGGTCGCCGACCCACTTGTGGCCCCAGTAGCTGTCTGCGGTGATTTCCTCAGCCGTGTAATGGTTTTCGTCGACTCGCAGACCGCCGGTGCCGAACTCGATGTCCCAGTCGCCGGGCGCGCGGACATAGAACGACACCATCTTGTCGTTGGTGTGGCGGCCCAGCGTGGACGACAGCTGGAAGTCCTCCGCCGCGATGCGGTCCAGCGCCGCCCCGACCGTGTCGAGCTCGTCGACCTCCACCATCATGTGAATCAAGCCCGGGTCGCGCTGGTGCATGGCCGGGGCGATCGCCAGGCTGTGGTGGCGTTCGTTGATGCCGAGAAAGCGGATGCGAATCGGCCCGAACTCCTTGGGCAGCGGGACCCGGAACGCTCCCCGGGACACGAAACCCAGCACCCCGGTGTAGAAATCGAACAGTCCGGGCGCGTCGAGCGCAGGCAGTACCACATGGCCGAGCCCCTGGTCGCCGGTGACGAACCGGGCGCCGAACGGGGTGATGACGGGGCTGTGGTCCAGCACTGCCCCGTGGAACACCTCCAGATGCGTGCCGGCCGGGTCGTCGAACGCCACGACCTCCTCGCCCCTGCGGTCGTCGGCTTCGGACTGCGACAGCTGTTTGTACGGCACCCCGGCGCCGTCGAGCACTTCTTTGACCTGTTCCAGCGCGGCGTGATCGCGGACTTCCCAGCCGACGGTGGCGATCCGGTCACCGTCGCCGGGTACCACGATGATGCGGGCTGCACGCTCGTCCATCCGCAGGTACAGCGCCGAGGGATCCGGTCCCTTGCCTTCGGCGAATCCCAATACGCCGAACGCGAATTGGCGCCAGCGGTCGATGTCCGCGGTGTGGATGGTGACGTAGCCGAGGCTCTTCAGGAGACTCACCGGTTCACCCCTGTCAGATCATCGCCCGCAGCGGGCCTTGTGGTTCGACGCCGAAGGAGCTCAGCGCCGCGGCGTGGTAGGTGGTGCCCGGCACGTGGATGGCGTGCGCCATACCGGTGTGGGCATCGCGCCAGTAACGCTGCAGCGGCTTGTCCATCCGCATGGCATTGCCACCCGAGCGGGCGAAGATCTCGTCCACCGCGCTGACCGCGCGCCACACCGCGCGCACCTGGGTGCGCCGCCCGGCCGCGCGGTCCTCGAAGGACACCTCCTTGCCCGCGTCGACCATGTCGTAGATCCGGTCAGCGTTGGCCAAAAGCTCCTGGCGGGCGGCGTTGATGTCGGCGCCGGCCTCACCGATCGCGTACATCACGTACGGGTCGTCCTTGATGGCGGTGCCTGCCGCGCTGACCCGCTCCCGCTGGTAGTCCAGGTGCGCGGCCAATGCGCCTTCGCAGATACCGATGGTCGCCGAGGAGATGCCCAGCGGGAACATCGTCGACCACGGCATCAGGTAGAGGGTGTCGGTCATTCCGGCCTCACGTTGGGCCGTTCCGTCCATCACCTTGAACGCGTCCATCACGCGGTAGTCGGGTACGAAGGCGTCCTTGACGATGACGTCCTTGGAGCCGGTGCCGCGCAATCCGACCACGTCCCAGGAATCCTCGACGATGGTGTAGTCCTTGCGCGGCAGGATCATGTGCAGCATCTGCGGCGGCATCTGGATCTTCCCGTCGGCGTCGCTCTTGATGGCGCCGAGGAAGATCCAGTCGCAGTGGTCGGTACCGGAGCTGAACTGCCACCGGCCGTTGAAGAGGTAGCCTCCGTCGACCGGCTTGGCGATCCCCTGCGGGGCGTAGGGGGAGGCCACCCAGGTATCGACGTCGTCGGCCCAGATCTCCTCGGCCACCCGCGGGTCGGCGTACGCCAGCTGGTAGGGGTGCACGCCGACGACGCCGTTGATCCAACCGGCGGCGGGGTCTAGTGCGGCCAGTGACATCACGGTCTCGGCGAACTCGCGCGGATGCACCTCCAGGCCGCCGAACTTCGCCGGCTGAAGCAGCCGGATGTGGCCGCATTCCTTCATCGTCTTGACGGTCTGGTCGGTGAGCTTGCCGATCTTCTCGGCCTCAACGGCATGCTCGCGCAGCTGGTCAGCCAACTGCAATGTCTTGTCGAGCACCGAAGCGGTCATCATTCATCCTTGTCCAGGTCTGGGCTGTTGGTTCATCCTGACCCCGCGAGACGGTCAGTATCGGGCAATGTCCCGATGAGCGGGGCAACTTAGCCGGTGTCGACTTACGCTGCTGGGCATGAGCGCAGGCGAGGATGCACTCGACGTGGTGGTGGTCGGCGCCGGATTCGCCGGGCTCTACGCACTGCACAAATTCCGCCAGCAGGGCCTTTCGGTCAGGGTCTTCGAGGCCGCGCCCGATGTGGGCGGCACCTGGTATTTCAACCGATACCCCGGGGCGCGGTGTGACGTCGAGAGTGTGGACTACAGCTACTCGTTCTCCGAGGAGCTGCAGCAGGAATGGACGTGGACCGAGAAGTACGCCGCCCAACCGGAGATCCTCGCCTACCTCAACTGGGTCGCTGACAAGCTCGACCTGCGTCGTGACATCACGTTCGGCGTCCGGGTGAGCTCTGCCGCGCTCGACGAGACCACCCTGCGCTGGTCGGTGACGACCGAGGACGGGCAGACCGTCACGACCAGGTTCGTCGTGATGGCCACGGGGGCGTTGTCAGCGGCCATCACGCCGGCGTTCGACGGTCTCGAGAACTTCGGCGGCGAGGTCTACCACACCGCGCACTGGCCGCACGAGGGTGCCGATTTCGTCGGCAAGCGGGTCGCGGTGATCGGCACGGGTTCCTCAGGCATTCAATCGATTCCGATTTTCGCCGAACAGGCCGAACACCTGTACGTCTTCCAGCGCACCCCCAACTACAGCATCCCGGCGGGCAACACCGCGCTGACACCCGAGCAGGTGGCCGAGGTCAAAGCCACCTACCCCGAGCGTCGGCGGGTCTCCTTCCGTAGTGGCGGTGGCTCGCCCTACGTCGGCACGACCAAACTGACTTTTGCGGTGTCGCCCGAAGAACGGCGCGCGGCCTTCGAGAACCGTTGGCAGCTGGGGGGCGTGCTGTACTCCAAGACTTTCCCCGACCAGCTGACCAATCAGGACGCCAACGACGAGGCGCGCAGGTTCTGGGTGGAGAAGATCCGCGCGGTCATCGACGACCCCCAGGTCGCCGAACTGTTGATCCCTGACGATCACCCGATCGGGTCGAAGCGAATCTGCACCGACTCCAACTACTTTCAGACGTTCAACCGGCCCAACGTGACGTTGATCAGCGTCCGCCTTACCCCGATCGAGTCGATCGACGAGACCGGCATCAACACCTCCGATGCCCACATCGACCTCGACGCCATCGTGTTCGCCACCGGATTCGACGCGCTGACCGGCTCATTGGGCAAGATCGACATCGTCGGGCGCGGGGGAGAGCGGCTGCGCGACGACTGGGCCGACGGCCCGCGCAGTTATCTCGGCCTGGGCGACGACGGCTTCCCGAACCTGTTCGTCATCACCGGCCCTGGTGCGCCCGCGGTACTGGCCAACATGGTGCTGCACGCCGAGTCGCATGTGGACTGGATCGCCGACGCCATCGGCTATGTCGACCGGCACGGCTACGCCGGCATCGAGGCGACACCGGAGGCCGTCGAGAACTGGCTCGCCGAACTCGATCAGCGCGCCGCGACCACTCTGTTCCCGCGAGCCAACTCCTGGTACCTGGGAGCCAACGTGCCCGGCAAGCCAAGGGTTTTCATGCTTTTCATCGGCGGCTTCGGTGTCTACAACGACATCTGTGCAGAAGTCGCCGCCGCTGGATACAAAGGCTTCGAACTGATCAAGGCGCCTTGAGGCGGCTAAGCCCGCTGCAGGAAGCCCATCACCGTGCTCTCGAAGGCCTGCTTGGCCTCGATCATCACCCAGTGCCCGCAATTGGGGAACACATGCAGCTCGGCATTCTCGATGGTGCGCATCGGGATCAGCGCCATATCCAGCGGACTGACGCGGTCGTCGCGGCCCCACGTCAGCAGGGTCGGCGCCTTCACCTTGTGCATGGTGGCCCAGGGCAGCGGGAAATCGGCGTTGCGCATCATCTTCGTCATCGCCGCGAATGCGGCCTTGCCGTACATGCGGCGTGCACTGGCCAGGGTCTCGGGGTCGGTGGCCAGCGCCAAGCGCTCCTCGATGAGCTGTTCGGTCACCAGGGCGGGGTCGTAGACCATCGAGTTGAGCCAGTCGATGAGTCGCTGCCGGGTGGGGTCTTCGGTGAACTCCTGCAGCAGCCGGATGCCCTCACTGGGGCCTGAGCTGAAGATGTTGGTGCCGATACCGCCGATGGTCACCAGCTTGCCGATCCGGTCGGAAAAGTTGATCGCGAAGTTGATGCCGACACCGCCACCCATCGAGTTGCCGATCACGTCGACGCGGTCCAGCTCAAGGGCATCGACGAAGGCCGGCACCGCCGCCTGCGCGTCCAGCATCGGGTGCCCGCCGAAATCGTCGCTGACCCCGAAACCGGGAAACTCCAGCACCAGGCACCGGTAGTGCTCGGCGAAGAATGCCAGGTTGCCACGGAAGTTGCGCCAGCCGGTGACCCCGGGGCCGGAGCCGTGCAACAGCAGCAGAACAGGGCCTTCGCCGGCCTCGTGGTAACGCAGAACGCCCTTCTCGGTGGAGATCTCGCGCCGCGTGCCCTCGTAAGTCGTATCCACGGGTGCTATCCGAACATCGCCGCCGCCGGGATGGCAACCAGGCGTACCGGTGGGCGGGCCGCGACATCACCACATTCACCACTGACCACAGCAGCCTCATTGGTCACATCGTGCGGTAATCTGCTCGGTGACCCGTGCCTTTCGGGTCGTGGCGGGCGAAGGGATGCCTATGACGCAGGTGTCTGACCAAGACGCTGCCGAGGCGGTCACCGAGGAGGCCGCGGCGGCCGACCGACCCCGGACCCGGCTGGATCGCTTCCGTCGTCGTCGGCTGCTCTCTCACGTCAGCATCATGTCCAAGCTGATTCTGATGATGGTGCTGTGCAGCATGCTGGCTTCGGTGGTGATCGGCGGTATCGCCTTCCAAGCCGGGCGCACGTCGATACGTGAGGCCGTGTTCAATCGGCTCACCGAAGTCAGGGGATCGCAGACTCGCGCACTCACCGCGCAGATCTCCGACCTGAGAAATTCACTGATCATCTACACCAAGGGTGATGTCACCCTGAGCGCTCTCGAGGCATTCACCGCCGGCTTCGACCAGCTGAACAATGCTGCGGTCAGTCCGGCTCAGTGGAAGAGCATCACCGACTACTACAGCAACACGTTCGTCAAAGAGGTCGAGCAGGACAGCGGGAACAAACTCGACCCGGGCGCACTGCTGCCGGCCACGCCCGCAGAGCGGTATCTGCAGGCCAACTACACCGCGGTGCGGCAGAACGACGACGTCGCGATCTCCATCGACGACGCCCACGATGGTAGCCAGTGGTCAGCCGCAAACGCCCGCTATCAGAACTTCTTTCGAGAAATCGTGACGAGGTTCGAGTTCGAAGACGCGTTGCTCATCGATGGCCGTGGCAACGTGGTCTACAGCGCCTACAAGGATGTCGATCTCGGGACGAATATCGTCGACGGCCCGTACGCCGGATCCAAACTTCAACAGGCGTACGTGAAGGCGATGTCGGCCAACGCTGTGAACTACGTCGGCTTCACCGACTTCGAGTTCTATCAACCGGCCGAAATGCAGCCGACCGCATGGATGGTGGCGCCGCTGGTCAAGGACGGCCACACCGAAGGCGTTCTGGCGCTGCAGTTTCCGATCACCAAGATCAACCGGCTGATGACCTTCGACAAGCAGTGGCAGCAGTCGGGTATGGGCGACACCGGCGAGACGGTCTTGGCCGGCCCGGACGACTTGATGCGCTCGGATTCGCGGCTGTTCCTGGAGAATCCCCAGCTGTACAAGACCACGGTCGTCGAAGCCGGCACCCCGCCGGACGTTGCCGACATGGCGATCCGGCAGGGCGGCACCACACTGATCCAGAAGATGACGTCGGAGGCCACTGTCAAAGCCCAGCGGGGCGAGACGGGCACGGTCATCACCAAGGATTATCTCGGCCAGAACACGTTGCAGGCCTATGCGCCACTGGTCATCAAGGACTCGGACCTGCACTGGTCCATCGTCGCGAAAGTGACCACAGATGAGGCGTTCGCTCGGGAGTCGTCCTTCACCAAGACGATGGTGCTGGTGACGACCGGGATCATCTTCCTGGTATGCCTGCTGGCGATCTATCTGGCGCAGATATTCGTGCGGCCGATCCGGCGCCTGGAATCCGGCGCTCAGCGGATCAGCGCCGGTGACTACAACGTGGCCATCCCGGTCGACACCCGTGACGAGATCGGTGATCTGACACAGGCGTTCAATGAGATGGGCCGCAGTCTGACGGTCAAGGAAGATCTGATCAACCAACAGCGCAAAGAGAACGACGAACTCCTGCGCTCGCTGATGCCCGAAGCGCTCGCCGAGCGCTACAAACAGGGCGAGGAGACCATCTCGGTCGAGCACCCGAATGTCACCGTCATCTTCGCCGACATCATCGGGCTCGACCGGCTTCAGGCGGAGCTGGCCCCCGAAGCATCCCTGACGCTGATCAATGAACTGATTCGCCAGATCGACGCCGCCGCGGACGACCTCGGCATGGAAACCGTGCACACCGTGCGTAATGGCTACCTCGCGAGTTGCGGGCTCACTGTGCCGAGACTGGACAATGTCGGCAGGACAGTGGATTTCGCGTTGGAATGCCAGCAGATCGTCGAGCGGTTCAACAGCGAGACCGGCAACGACCTGCGGGTACGTGCCGGCATCGATACCGGCGCTGTCAGCAGCGGGCTGCTGGGCCGGCCGTCGGTCGTCTACGATATGTGGGGCGCCGTCGTCAATCTGGCCCATCAGATCAAAGACGGCTCGCCCCAACCCGGAATCTATGTGACCTCCAGCGTCTACGACGCGCTGCAGGAATCCATGGAATTCGTATCGGCAGGCACTGTGTCTGTCGACGGTGAGGCGCAACCGATCTGGCGATTGTCGGAGCGTCGCTGATGGGTGAACTGTTCACCTCGCCGTGGTTCTACTGGGCGGTCGGCATTGCGTTCGGGCTTCCGCTCGGTTTGGTCGCGCTGACCGAGTGGCAACACGCGTTGCTGCGTAGGCAGAGCGCGCTGCTGCGGCCGGTGACGATCCTGCGTAACTACTTGCTGCCGCTCGCTGCGTTACTGCTGTTGATGCTGGAGGCCAACCAGATACCGGCACATGCCACTTCGGTGCGGGTGGTCGGCACGCTCGTCGCGTTCGTCGTACTGGTGTTGATGCTGTCGGGCGTCAACGCGGCGCTATTCCAGAGCGCGCCCGACGGATCCTGGCGCAAGCGCATGCCGTCGATCTTCCTGGACGTTTCGCGCTTTGTCTTGATCGCCGTTGGCCTCGCCTTGATCTTCGCCTACATCTGGGGCGCCAACGTCAAGGGCTTGTTCACCGCGCTGGGAATCACGTCGATCGTCGTCGGTTTGACGCTGCAGAATTCGGTCGGCCAGATCATCTCCGGGCTGTTGATGCTCTTCGAGCAGCCGTTCAAGATCGGCGACTGGATTGAGACACCGCAGGCCAAGGGTCGCGTCGTCGAAGTGAACTGGCGCGCTATCCATCTCGAGACGGGCACCGGGCTGCAGATCACCCCGAACTCCGTGCTTGCCGGTGCATCGTTCACCAACTTGAGCCGCCCAGACGGGAAGCACACCGCCGAGGTGGTCACCGTGTTCGCGCACGACGACCCCCCCGACCGGGTGTGCGCGCTGCTCACCCGCACCGCCTCTGAACTCCCACTGTGCGACCCGAACCGCAGCCCCAGCACCGTGCCGTTCGGGGGAATGCAGTACAAGACGAAGATCCCGCTGAAGTCACCCGCCGAGGATGGTAAGGCGAAAGCGATGTTCCTGCGGTGGATCTGGTATTCGGCGCGCAGGGAAGGGCTGCATCTCGACGAGGCAGAGGACACGTTCTCGAGTCCGGAACTGGTCTCAGAGGGGATCGGGAAGGTCGTCGGTCCGACCTTCCGATTGAGTCAAGACGAGCATGCGGAGCTGGTCGACCACGCGAGGATCGAGCTCTACAGCGATGGCGAGCGGATCCAGCGGGCCGGTGAGGTTCCGGGCGGCATGATGTTCGTCCTGTCAGGCACCGTCCAGATGACCGCGAACCTCGAGGACGGCTCTGAGGTCGTCGCGTGGACGCAGGACGAAGGTTCGTTCATGGGCCAGTCGACGCTGACGCGTCAGCCGGTGCTCGGAACCGCCTACGCAGTCGGCGAAGTGGAGGTGGTGTACGTCGGGCGGGATATGATCGCCGATCTGGTGCAGCGCAATCCGCTGCTGCTGCAGGAGCTCGGCCGAACGATAGACGAGCGTCGCGCCCATGTGCTTCGGGCGATCGACCAGGCCGTCGACGCCGAGATCGATTGAGCGACATGGCATCTATCGCCACGCATGATCTCGTGGTCGTCGGCGCGGGTATCGTCGGACTGGCCGTGGCCAGAGAGTGGAACCTGCGCCGTCCCGGCGATGCGGTAGCCGTCCTGGAGCGTGAGGACGGGCCGGCGCGCCACCAGACCGGCCACAACTCGGGGGTCATCCACGGCGGGATCTACTACCAGCCGGGATCACTCAAGGCCCGGTTGTGCGTCGAAGGCGCCCGCCTGATGTACGAGTACTGCCAGCACAACGCCATCAGCCACGAACGATGTGGCAAGCTGATCGTCGCGGTGTCTCCTGGCGAGTTGGGCCGGCTCGACGACCTGCAGGAACGGGGCATCGCCAACGAAGTGCCGGGGTTGCGCCGGATCGGCGCCGGGGAGATCGCCGAGATCGAGCCCAATGCCGTTGGACTGCAGGCACTTCACGCACCCAACACCGGCATCGTCGACTATCCCGCGGTGGCGCGGGCACTGGTCGACGAACTCACGGCCGCGGGCGTCACGGTCCGCTTCGGCACCGGGGTCAGCGCGATCGACGGCGCCGACAACCCTGTCGTCCACACCGCTGAAGGTCCGGTGCGCGCGCGGGCCGTCATCGCCTGCGCCGGGCTATGGTCCGACCGGCTTGCCCGCCGCGCCGGCGCGCCGCGCGAGCCCCAGATCGTGCCGTTCCGCGGCGCCTATCTCGGACTGAAGCCCACCGAGCGGCCACGGCTGAACGGGATGATCTATCCGGTACCCAACCCCGAGCTGCCGTTCCTGGGGGTGCACATCACCAAGCACATCACCGGCGATGTGACACTCGGTCCGACCGCCATGATGGTCGGCGCCCGCGACGCATACGCGTTGCGCCGGTTGAGTGTTCGGGACTCGTGGGAGACGCTGACCTGGCCGGGCACCTGGCGGGTTGCGCGCCGCTACTGGCGGGTGGGACTCGACGAGATCCGGATGGCCGCCAGCAGAAGGGCTTTCGTCACTGCGGCCGCCCGCTACATGCCCGGCCTGACGCTGGCCGATCTGGACGGCAGCTCGCACGCCGGCGTGCGCGCACAGGCGGTCGGCCGCGACGGCGCGCTGGTCGACGACTTCGTCATCTCCCGCGACGGTCACATCTCACACGTGCGCAACGCGCCTTCGCCCGCCGCGACCTCGGCGTTCGCGTTGGCCCGCGAACTGGTCGACCGCGTCACCGGCTGAGTGGCTCAGTACTGCCGATACCTGCGCTGGACATGAGCCTGGCGGATGGCGATCTGCGCGGCACGCTCATCCGGTGAGACCGCACGGGTGGCCGCTGGAAGAAGGCTACGCAGATCGTCGAGTTGGACTGTGCTGACGGTGATCTCGGGCAGCTGCTCGGGGTCGTGTGAGTATGTCCACCGCAAACTCAGGAAGCCTTTCTGCAAGCCAGTGGTGTCCAGCCAGTTAGGCACGCCGGGATCGCGGGTGGCCACGACGTAGCGCACCGCGCCGTCGTCGTCGGGTTCGGCCTGAAAACCGTTGAGACTGGACTGATGGTTGGCGTAGTCCAGCGACTCACCCCACAGGTTGCTCAGGTGAAATCCGCTGTAGGCGGGTTCGACGGGCACGGTGGCCGTGATGAGCAGCGCCTCGTCGGGCGCCAGGTCGAACACGCCGCCGGAGTAGACGTTCGTGTTCTGTCCACCGCCGGTGGCCAGGTTGGCCCGTGCCGGTGTGTTCAATCCGTTGCGGGGCATGAACGTCACGCCGTCACCGTTGCGGTCGCCGTGAGCCTCCAGGATGACGTCGTAGAACTCGTTCCAGAATTTCATCTGACCCTCGACGATCTCACCGACTCGGCGCAATCTGCTGGCGGCACCGGGGGCGTCGATCGGTGCCGGGTGTTGTCCGTCCTGGCCGATCTGCACGATCTGCAGGTCAGGGCAGACTTCGTCGGCCCAGTCGTGAAACAGGATGCGCACGATGAGGTATCGGGCTGTCCCGGTGGCGTTGCCGGTGACCCGACGGCTGGCCAGGAAGTTACCGTCATAGCCGGCCGGCGCCTCCGGGCCCACGAGGATCTCGAAAGAACCGTCCTCGTCGACCCGCAACTCGTCGCTGTCCAGGGATCCGGTGATCATGCGATGGGCCGGGCTGAGCTCCATCAGGCTGCCCGAGTCCCCGGCGTAGGCGGTATGTGTCTCGAAGATGATGTACTGCGGCGCTTTCGGCAGCACCCTGCCGCGGATCCGGTAGGTCTGGTCGCCGTCGATGGCCGCGGACAGGTACAGCGCGTCGGCGTTGTCGATGGTGGCCTTGTCGACGGGCTGGATCGCGCGCCGGAAGTAGGGAAAGGCCGGGTCCTCGAAGAAGGAGCGTTCGATGGCCGCGTACGTGAAGCCGAGCAGGTAGCGATATCCCTCGGCCAGGCCGCGCTCGCTGGCCGGGGGAGCGTGCAGTTCGTCGGAGTCGACCGCGTCTCGGGCCCGGCCCAGGGTGGCGATCAGGTCGTCCCAGGCCGCGCGTAGCTCGGCGGCGCCGTGATCAGTTGACACGTGCGTGTTCTCCTTCTTCTCCTTCGTTGGACCAGCCGAACTGGTCGAAAAGGGTTGCCAGCCTGAGATGGATCGCCTGTGGGTCGAGGCCGAATTCCTCGAGGCTGTAGCGGTGAGTCGTTTCGTGGCCCTGGCCGCGTGACGCGCTGACGGCGGCGGCCACCGCCGGTGGCATGTCCAGGTCCAGTGCGTCGTACACCCGGGCCATCGTGGTTGCCGGCTGCTCGACCAGATCTCGGTAGTCGACGATGCACGAACGGATCTCGGGATGACGCGCCAGCACGTCCAGCGGATGGCAGTAGGCGTCGAACGACTGATCGGCCAAGATCCGCAGCGACTCGAGGATGAGGCGGTCGTCGCGGCCCTGCAGTGCCCAGCTGGTCTGCAGCATCTTGAGCAGGCTCGGGATGGTCTCGTAGGGATTGCGCATCGGCACAATGAATTTCGCGTCGGGAAAGGTCTCGATGAGTGACTCGACCCGCCCGCAGAAGGTCGGGTTCTTACTCAGGTGAGTGCCGCCGCCGTTGAGGGCCAGTTGACGCCGTACGCACTCTTTGTAGAACGTCATCAGACGTCTGCGCTTGCGCTCGCTCCACCGGTCGACGTGATAGAAATCCAGCTCGCCGAGATAGGGGAACAGCACGATCCAGAATCCGGACCCCAGCGACCAGGTCAGCAGAAAGTCGTCCTCCTCGGCGGCGAAGAAGCCGGTGCGATGCATGTCGTTGGTGTCGGCGAAGGTGCGTTCCTCGACCGCATCGATCCTGTGGCGCAACCGCTTTCCGAACAGTGCCTCGTCGGCGCGGAACAGCAGCCGCAACAGCTTCTTCTCCAGCAGTGAGGGAAAGAACATCTCGTACATCAAGACGACGCTGAACCGATCGTCGGAAGCCATCAGGCGATGCAGGTAGGTCGTTCCGCTTCGGGCATGCCCGACGGAGAAGACCGGCTCGCGGACTTCGGTGCGCCGCAGCGAGGGGAACAGAAGAGGATCCAGCGCAAAGCAGACGGCGTGGACGGCGACCATCACCGGAACGCCGATGAGGAACGCCGCAAGCAGCTTTCGGCGCCGGGCCTTGTCGGACTCGGCCCGCACCAATCGCAGCATCGTGACGTAGTTGCCGACGTCGAAATAGAAGCGCGTGCCGACCATGGTCGAAGGCTAGAAGCGAAAGATTGACAAAGTCAAGTAAATGATCGAGCGGTTCGTCAGTCGTCGATCGGAGTGGTGGTGGAGTCGGCGACAAACCGAATCAGGAACTGATCGAATTGGTCGAGTTCAGCCGTCGTCCACCCCGCCAGCGCGCGCTGCAGATGACGTCGGCGGATGTCCTGCAGCTTTCCGGCGACACGGCGCCCCTGCTTGGTCACCGCCACCAGGGATACCCGGAGGTCGGCCGGGTCGGGTTTGCGCGTCACCAATTCCGCCTCGACCAGGGCGGTCACCTGCCGCGTCGCCATCCCGACGTCCATGTGTGCACCGCGCGCCAGCGCTCCCATCGGCAGCGGGCCGTCGTCGATCAGGACCCGCAACAGCGCGTAGGACGGCTGGGTCAGGGTCACCCCGGCGGCGGTGGCCTGCCGGGCGAACAGGGACCGGCTGCTCGTCAGGCGCACGACCTGGGCCAGCGTTCGGCTGATCGAGTCCAGCGACTCGTCCTTCGGTGAAGAAGCCACAGCGCGGTCCGTTCGTCTGAGGGTCAGCACCGTTGATACCAGCCCGACGATCTCGGGGTGTGGCGGGTGTCGTTGAATGCCAACCATGACCCCGCATCCGGCGCGCCTGGGGGCTGCCCTGTCGGTGGGGTCGATGGCCTCCGCCCAACTCGGCCTCGCGGTCGCGGTCGGCCTGATCGGCCGGATCGGGGCCGAAGGCGCCGCGTGGCTGCGCCTGGTTTGGGCCGGGGTGCTGTTCCTGGTGGTGGTACGCCCGCGGCGCGCCGCATTCACCCGCACCACGTTCGGCATCTGCGTGCTGCTCGGCGTCGTGACGGCCCTCATCAGCATGTTGTTCATGGCCGCGTTGGCCCGCATTCCGATGGGAACGGCCAGCGCGCTGGAGTTTCTCGGCCCGCTGGGGGTGGCGGTGGTCAGCGGCCGCGGCCCGGGCCGCTGGGCGTGGCCGGCGCTGGCCGCGGCCGGTGTGGTGGCGCTGACGCAACCGTGGCAAGGCCGCATCGATGTCGTCGGTGTGGGGTTCGCGCTGATCGCGGCGGCCTGCTGGGCGGCTTATATCCTGCTGACTCAACGCGTAGGCGACAGCGTGAGCGGGCTGCAGGGTCTGGCGGTGTCGATGCCGGTGGCCGCCCTGGTCGCGACCGCAGCGGTTGGTCCCTTCGTGGTGCCGCGAATGACCCCGGACATAATTCTGATCGGCCTGGGCCTGGCGCTGCTCGTGCCGATCGTGCCGTTCACCCTCGAGCTGCTGGCGCTGCGCCGGCTCAACACCGCGGCATTCGGAACGTTGATGAGCCTTGAGCCCGCGTTCGCGCTGCTGATCGGTTTCCTCGTCCTGCATCAGGTCCCCGGCCCGGCTGGAATCGTCGGTGTCGCCCTCGTCGTGGCAGCGGGGATCGGTGCTGCTCGCGGCGGAAGCAGGGTGCCGTTGCCCGTTCAGCTCGGCTAGCGGCTCAACCCCACTCGTGGTTCATCGCGCGGGACTGGGTGACGTCCTCGGAAGCAAGCGGCCGCAGCGGCGAGCGGGTGACCGCGATCAGCAGCATCGCGGCGCCCGCGGTGATCGCGCCGAGGGCGAAGATGATCGTGAAGCTGCTTTCCGGGACATGGCCGTGCTGCGTGCGACCCAGGAGCACCGCGACCATCGCCGCCGCGATCGAACTGCCGATGGTGCGTGCGATCGCGTTCATGCTCGTCGCGACACCGGTTTCGTCGGCGTCGACCTCGCGCACCACCAGCGCGGGCAGCGCGCCATAGGCCAGGCTGATGTAGGCGTTGGCCAGCACGCCGGCCACGATCACCTGCCAGGGCTGATCGTGCAGGGCGGCCAGCAGGACGAACCCGACGACCCCGGTGGCGGCGCCGACGAGCAGCACCGTGCGGGCGCCGAAGCGGTCGATATAGCGCCCGCTGGCCACTGCGGTGACGAAGCCGGCGAGAGCGCCGGGCAGCAGGAACACCACACTCGCGCCCAGCACCGACGCACCGAACCCGTAGCCGCTGCCCACCGGCGCCTGGACGAAGTCGGTCAGACCGAGGAACGCGAAATACAGGCCCATCCCGACCAGGATGGTCGCGAGGTTGGTCAGCAGAATCGGGCGGCGAGACAGCATCGTCGTCGATACCAGCGGTTGGCGACATCGACGCTCCCACCACCACCAGACGCCGAGCACGGCCAATCCGGCGCCGACACAGCCGATCGTGCGGGCCGACCCCCACCCCCAGCCGTGGCCCTGGGTGATCGCCAGCAGTACCGCGGACAAGCCCAGTGCAAGCCCGGCGGCACCGGCCCAGTCGACTGTGCCTTCGGTGCTGCGCGGTCGGGTTGGCAGGACGAGCAGTACGGCGATGATCACCAGCACGGTGAACGCCGTCGTCAACCAGAACACCCTGTGATAGCCGGCGTCGCCACGCATCAGCAGACCGGTGACGACCAGGCCCATGCCGCCGCCGAATCCCAGCGCCCCGGACAGCACGGCCATGGCCCGCATCAGCCGGTCTGCGGGAAGCTCGTCGCGCAGGATGGACACCCCGATCGGATAGAGGGCGTACGACGCACCCTGTAGCACTCGCGCCACGATCAACAGCGGCAGCGACGATGTCAGCGCCGCCAGCAGCGATCCACCGAGCACAACAGCCAGCACGGCCAACAGCACTCGCTTCTTGCTGTACAGGTCGGCCAGCCGGCCGATCAGCGGTGTGGTGGCCACAGCGGCCAGCAGGTTGGCGGTCACCGCCCAGCTGACGTCGACGGGGGAGGCGTGCAACTGTCGGGCGATCACGCCCAGAACCGGCACGACGCCGGTCTGCAGGACCGCGACGGTCAGCGCGACGACGCTGAGGGTGGTCACCAGGAGCCCGGGCCTGCGATAGCCGATGCCACGCGGCTCGAGATCTGACACCCGTTGATTATGTCGTCTAACGATCCGGGCGCCGACACCGGACTGCGCTATGCGAGGATGCCCCGATGGCCACCCGACCGGCGCATTTCATATCCGATCCCGACGGCATCTTCCATCCGACGGAGAACGCCCGAAGCCGTTGGGGTGCCGACATGCTCAACGGCCCCGCCGTGGTCGGTCTGGCGGCGTTCCATCTGGAGCAGCGGTTCGCAGTGCCGGGGTTTCTGCCCGCCCGCCTCACGGTCGACCTGTTCAAGGCCGCCAAACGGCTCCCGACGATCGTCCAGTCGCGGCTGGTCCGTGACGGTCACCGGGTGCGTAACGCCGAGTGTGACGTCGTGCAGGGCGAGGTGATCGTCGCCCGGGCCACGCTGGTGCAATATCGCCAGTCCGCAGCGCCACCCGGCGAGGAGTGGATTGGCCAGGCCTCGTTCACGCCGCCACCCGAGACCGAGGCCCATGCGTTCATGATCGGCAGCGACGACGTCGGCTGGAGCCCCGGCGGGGAAGTTCACCAGAACACGTCACGAAAGCGCGTCTACCACAGCCCGATCGACGTGGTGGCCGGTCACGACATCACCCCGTTCGTGCGCGCCGTCATCGTGGCCGAGGCCACCAGCCTGGTCAGCAATATGGGCACCAAGGGCATCGGCTACATCAACGGCGACCTCACGGTCGCGCTGAGCCGCCTTCCGCAATCGGAAGGCATTGGTGTTGAAGGTGATTCGCATTGGGTGTCAGATGGAATCTCGGTCGGCACCGGAACGCTCTACGACGACGAGGGCGCATTCGGAACCGGCCTGGTCACCGCGATTGCCAACCCGGCGGCTCAGATCGACTTCAGCGCGCCCGATTCGATGCCCACGTTGAGCGTCTGAGTCACAGCAGCGCGCGCAGCTGGTCGTGTGGCAGCGCGGGGGAGCGGTGCCCGTCGCGGCCGACCATGTCGGCGTTGACCACCAATGCGTTGAGCACGGCCTCTTCGACGCTGTGCACGACCGCGGTGTAGACGTCGTCCATCCGCCCCCACGGCAGGAACCGCACCTGGCCGAAGTCGTCGTCGCCGACGTCGCCGATGGGGAAGCTGCTCGCCAGATCCGGTGCCTCGGCGGTGGAGAAGGCGAGGAAGATATCGCCGGAGAAATGGCTGCCGGTGGTGCCCGTGCGTGCCAGGCCCAGCGGCACGCGCCGGGCGAGTGCCTTGCACTGGCCGGGCAGCAGAGGTGCGTCGGTGGCGATCACTGCGATTACCGAGCCCGCCCCGGGTGGCGGGCGGTTGAGGTCGCGTTTGAACCAGTCACCGTCTAGCGGGTTGTCGGCGGTCACATGCGGACCGACATGGCGCCCGGCGACGGTGAGTTCATGGCGCGCACCGAAATTGGCTTGGACGAAGGCGCCGACGGTGAACGTGTGGCGGCCGTAGCACACCAGGCGTGACGCGGTGCCGTTGCCGCCCTTGAACTCATAGCAATTCATTCCGGTCCCGCCGCCGACCGAACCTTCCGGCACCGGACCGCCGGTGGCATTGTCGAGTGCGGCCTCGGCGTGTTCGGGTCGCACGTGACCACCGTTGATGTCGTTGAGGTAGCCGTCCCAGGTCTCGGCGCACACCGGCAGCAGCCATTGGCGTGCCATGATCGGGTCAACCCGGTTGACCCAGGAGATGACGCCGGTGTGGCAGGCGCCGACGGCGTGCGTATTCGACAGCAGGACAGGCAGATTGAAGGCGCCAGACTCCTCGATCCAGGTGGTTCCGGTCATCTCGCCGTTGCCGTTGAGGGAGAACCAGCCTGCCGCGCATGGCTGCCCGAGGCCGGCGCGGCCGCGGGGGAGGATCGCGGTCACGCCGGTACGCACCGGTCCGCGGCCCACCGTCAACGCCCCGTCACCGCTCACCAGCGTGGTCACCCCGACCTCGACACCGCCCACATCGGTGATGGCGTTGAGAGGACCCGGTTCGCCGGGAAGGGAGATGCCGAGGCCGCGGGCACGGGGCCGGCCGTCGGCGGTGAATGCCGCGCCAGATGTCATCGGCCGACCCTACTGTCGGCTGGCGGTGGGCTCTACCCGGAACGACAACGGACGCCGGGGAAGGTGTTGCAACCTTCCCCAGCGCCGCCTGGCGCCCGCACCACACCCCCCAGTCGTGGTGCGAGCCATCAGGCGATCCCGGCACCCCAGCGGAATCCGTGCCTGGCCCGACGTTGATACCAAAACTATCGGGCGGCGGTGTACCCGCGCACGCGTAGTGCACTACTCGATTTCAGCGTTCTCTCAGGTTGACTACCTGTTGCAGCGGCGAAACCGTGACCGGGCATGATCGTCGGTGGCCGGCCGAGAAACGAACGGAGATGCCATGACGGGGCGCGCGGATGTGTTGGTAACTCCCGAAGTGCTGGTCAGCCGCTTGGCGGCCGGTGAGGCGGTGACGGTGCTGGACGTGCGCTGGACGCTGAGCGAGCCGGACGGGCGCGAGCACTACCTGCAGGGACATCTCCCGGGTGCGGTGTACGTGTCATTGGACGACGACCTGACCGATCACCAGGTGTCCGGCCGTGGTCGCCACCCGCTGCCGTCGGGGTCCGCGGTCCAGGGTGCCGCGCGGCGCTGGGGGATTCGCAGGGGCGTTCCGGTGGTGGTCTACGACGACTGGAACCGGGCGGGATCGGCGCGGGCCTGGTGGGTGCTGACGGCGGCAGGGGTGCCGGACGTGCGGATCCTCGACGGCGGCTGGTCGGCATGGAAGGCCGCCGGCGGCGCCATCGAAACCGGCCCGGTGGATCCAGCCCCTGGCGATGTCACCGTCGCGCATCAGGACCTGTACGCGGGGGCGTTACCCACTTTGACGGCCGACGAACTCGACCGCGGCCCGCTGCTGGACGCGCGCGCACCGGAACGGTTCCGCGGCGAGGTCGAGCCCGTCGACCCGGTCGCCGGCCACATACCCGGCGCACGGAACCTGCCCAGCACGGTGCTGCTCGGCGGCAAGGAGACATTCGCCGACCAGGCCGCGGTGGACGAGCTGCTCAGCGAGCGCGGTATCGAAGACGGTGTCCCGATCGGGGTCTACTGCGGTTCGGGCATCACTGCGGCCGTCGTTGTCGCGGCGCTGGCCGCCGCGGGCCGCGATGCTGCGCTGTTCCCCGGCTCCTGGTCGCAATGGAGTTCGGATCCCGGCCGTCCCGTCGCCACCGGCGCCCAGTGACGATGGAGACGTTCCTGGTGTACCTGAAGGTTCAGGCGATGTGCCTCGTGTTCGGTATCGTCGGGCCGATTTTTCTGTTTGTGTACTTCGCCGCACAACCTGACCTCACGCTGAGGTGGATGTATTACTGGGGGCTGGTGATCACCGCGGTCGACGTGTTGTTGGCGCTGGGCCTCACCGACCAGACCATGCGGGCCCGTCAGGTCACTCGCGAGCAGCAGGAGGCGCGGTCACAGTGACCAGTCGGGGATCGTTCGACGGTAAGGCCGTGATCACCGGGGCCGGCAAGTCCCAGGTCGGCCGGCGGCTGGGCCGAACCGGACTGGAACTGACGTTGGAAGCCGTGCTTCGCGCGATCGAGGACGCCGGCCTGTCCGTGGACGACGTCGACGGTATCGCCAGCTATCCGGGTGCGGTCGCCGCCAATCCAGGTTTCTCCGGCGCCAACGTCACCGACGTGCGCACGGCGCTGGGGTTGCGCAGCCGCTGGTACATGTCCGGGCTGGAGACAGCGGGTCAGATCGGCCCGGCCATCGAGGCGTGCATGGCCGTCACCCTCGGACTGGCCAACCACGTGGTGGTATTCCGGTCGGTGTGGGAGTCGACCGCGGCGCAGCAGTCCGGTGGCGGCCACGCATCGGTGCTGCTCGGTGGGGGTGGGAAACTGCCGCCTCAGATGGAATGGACCGCGCCGTTCGGTGCGTTGTCGGCTGCCAACTGGCTGGCGATGCCCGCGCAACGCTACATGCACGACTTCGGGCTCACCCGTGAGCAACTCGGCGCCATCGCGCTGAACGCCAGGCACAACGCGGGCTTGAATCCCGATGCGGTGTACCGCGACCCGATGACGATGGAGGACTACCTGAGCGCGCGGATGATCTCCGAACCGTTGTGTCTGTACGACTGTGACGTGCCCTGCGACGGGGCCACCGCCGTCATCGTGTCCCGCCGGGATGCCGCCGCCGGCCTGCCTCGCCACCCGCTCACCGTGGAATCCGTCGGCCCCGGGATGTTCGAAAGGCCAACCTGGGAGCAGCGATTCGACCTCACCACGATGGCCGCACACGATTCGGCGGCCACGCTGTGGGAGAACACCGAGTTACGGCCCGGTGACGTCGACATGGCCCAGCTGTACGACGGGTTCAGCTTCCTGACGGTGATGTGGTTGGAGGCGTTGGGATTCTGCGAACATGGTCGGGTCGGTGAGTTCATCGAGGGCGGGGAGCGGATCGGGCTCGAGGGACAGCTGCCGCTGAACACCAGTGGTGGCCAGCTGTCGGGCGTTCGCCTGCACGGGATGGGCTTCCTGCACGAGGCCTGTGTGCAGCTGTGGGGTGAAGGCGGTGAGCGCCAGGCTCGACGGACTCCCGAGGTCGTCGCGGTCGGAGTCGGCGGGGGCCCCGTTGCGGGTTCGATGTTGGTGAGTAGCCGATGAATTATCAGCGACCGGATTTGCGGCTGGCGCCCAGCCCGACACCCGAATCGGCGGCGTTCTGGACCGGCGGGCGGGACGGGGATTTGCTGATCGCACGTTGCCACGCGTGTGGGCATTTCTTTCACCCGCCCGGTCCGGCTTGTTGGCGTTGCCGCAGCTTTGACGTGGCCCCCGAGAAGGTGTCCGGACGGGCAACGGTCGCGGCGTTCACCGTTGACCGCCAACCCTGGATCCCGGGTTTCGAGCCGCCCTACATCGTCGCGATCGTCGAAATCGCCGAGGAACCTGACGTTCGGCTCACCACCAATGTGGTGGACGTCGAACCGGAGGACATGCGCATCGGGCTCGAGGTAGAGGTGTTCTTCGAGGATTGGACGGGACTATCCGGCGGCGAGGACACCCGCGTGTGGATTCCGTTGTTCCGGCCCGTAACCCGCTGAAGGGCCGAGCTCAACCGTTGTAGGACAACGGGATAGGGGTCAGTCCCGAACCCAGACGGAGATGTACCCGATGGGGATGCCGGTGCGGGTGGCGATACATTCGCGGGCGGCCAACTCGACCTTGTCGCGCGCCGTCGCCTCAGTGGCATCGTTGATTTCGGGTATCCGGATGACCCAGCGATTGGTGTCGAAGCGGATGTCGATCTCGAAGCACTGACCGGCCATGGGCCGCAGTGCGGAATGGGTGCGAAGACCCCGTTGCGGACGAGTAGAGAAGCCGCGAGTTCTGTAATGAGTACGCATCTTCAGGCTTTCCGGAACGATTCTGGGCCGCGGGAAAAGATACTCTTCACGGCGCGGAATACAAAATCGATCGCTTCTATGGGTATATGGATGTATGACCCAAGACGACATCACCGCTTCGCAACGGATCGATGGCCGAATTGCCGAGCTCGATGACTGGCGCGGCGAGACGCTGGCGAACATCCGCGCCGTGCTCAAGCGCGCCGACCCTGAGCTGGTCGAAGAATGGAAATGGCGTGGTGTGCCGGTGTGGTCACACGCCGGCACGATCTGCACGGGTGAGACGTACAAGAACGCGGTCAAGATGACGTTCGCCAAGGGGGCGTCGCTGCCTGACCCGACGGGCTTGTTCAATTCGAGCCTCGATGGGAACACCCGCCGGGCGATTGATTTTCACGACGGCGATGACATTGACGAAGAGGCGCTGACCGCACTCATTCATGCCGCGGTGGAATTGAATCTGTCGGCGGGATCGCGGTCGCGTAAGCGCGGGTAGGCGCTCGGTCAGGATTCTGAGGCAATGGGGCGGCCCAAGTGGTAGCCGAGGCGCATTTCGTAGTCGCCCGCCTGATTGCGTCCGGCGGCCAGCGCGGCAGCGAGCCGGCGCTGAGAACCCGGCCACTCAAATGAGCTCAGGTAAATCTGGCGATCCGACTGGCCAGTGTGTCCACCAGTGAATCGAGGTCCTCGTCATCGACGGTCTGGTTGACCCAGCCGTACCGCTCGGCCAGATCGCCCGGGTAGTCGTCGCTGGATAACGCAACTTCCAACGCCCGACCCCGGCCCATGAGGCGGGGAAGGTGTTCTAGGCCGCCGCCGCCGGGCAGATTTCCGCTGGCGGTTTCGGGCTGGCCGAACAGCGCCCGTTGGCTGGCGAAACGCATGTCCATCGCCAGCGTCAGCTCGCTACCGATGCCTCGCACCCGTCCGCGAATCTTGGCGATGGACGCCACCGGCAGATCCGAAAGGCGGGCGCTGGTGTCGGCGGTCAACGGAAACCCGGTAACCCCTACGCCCTTGGGCGTTTCGGCGACACGGGGCCGACTCGAAGACCACCACCCGCAGCTCAGTCGCTGCTTGCATTTCATCGATCAGTTCAGGCAGCTCGACGAGCATCTCCGGGGTGACGAGGTTGATAGGCGGATTGTCGAAGGTGACCCTCCAGAGCTGCTCGCTTTCAACCCTGACCGAAAAGTGAGTCCACTGCTGGCTTTTCATTTCATGCTCGTTTCGCTGCGATTGCCTACAAGCGGGGCTCGTCAGGCACCGCACAATGAATAGGCAGGCACGCGAGTGGGTGTCCGACATTCGTAGGGTATGCCCGGCGTGTGCTCCTGAGCAGAAGAAGTGGCGATGCCGATGAAGCCGATCGTCGGGGCCGGGTCCGTACCCGAGTCGAGCACGACACCGACGCCGATCGTGATGCCCGGCAGTTGACCCCAGCAAACTGAGCCCACGGCCGGCGGCGCACCGATACCCTTTGCCGATGCTGGGGGAGCACTGGGTGGGTTGGTTGGGGGCCGTTGCGGTCGCCTGCGGAATCGGATTCGCCGCAAGCGTCGCGAGCGCTCAATCCGCGTCGGCCGCGCCGAGCGGTTCATCGGACGCCGGTAGTTCGCACAGTGGCACGGCGACCAGCTCGCGCGCGGCCAACGGCGTGGTTGCGCGTCGAGCGCCGACGGCTCGGGCTACACAGAGCGGCGCGAAACGATTGGAGGCTCCGCAGAGACCGGCAGGCGTCGCGCGTGCGGCCCGCCTGCAGGTTCAGCCGAAGGCCGAGGCCGCCGCATCGCCGGCCCGCTACCCGCTGCGGAATCTGATCGTCACGTTCAAGAACACCCAGTTGGCCCTGCCGTTGCAGATGGTGTTCTTCGTCAAACAGGTTGCCGGCAATGCCACCTTCACCCAGAATTCGGTTTACGACCTACACAATGTCGACCAGTACGACTGGAACAAGCTGACCGGCATCTCGTTCACGTTCTGGCATCCGGACGACAACGCCATCATGATCGCCTGGCGCTACAACGTCGACAACCAGATGTTCGAGATCGGCCCGTACTACAACATGGACTTCGCCAGGATCATGCCGACCGACGACGAGATTATCTCGGTGCCGGTCGGGGAGAAGTTCACGTTCAACGCCGACTACCAGGGCATCACACTGCAGTACGGAGACACTGTGGTGTACAAGCCGATTCCGGAAGGTCTGCACCCGAATCACTTGTCCGCGTTCCGGATCAACAGCTGGTTCGGCGGGACGAGCCGGGCACCCCGAACAATCTCGTACTACATGCAGTTGAAGCCGTGGTGGAAGACGTTGTGATGCTTCGGGGTTCGCTAGTTTCGCGAACTCGGGGGACAGATCGCGGGCTGCAGCCCTAGCGAGTTGGCCATGGCGTTCTGATTCTGGCAGGCGTTCACGCCGGAGTCCGGTGGCGTATTCGCGCCCTTGGTTCCCGGGCACGGGGCGGGTTGCAAGCCGATCGCGATCGGCATGGCGCTTTGGTTTTGGCAGGCGGTGCTTCCGGAGTCCGGCGGGGTGTTGGGGCCCTGGCTTCCTGGACATCGGGTGGGTGGCAAGCCGATCGCGATCGGCATGGCGCTTTGGTTTTGGCAGGCGGTGCTTCCGGAGTCTGGCGGGGTGTTGGGGCCCTGGCTTGCGCGGCATGTCATTGGTGGCAGGCCCAGCGAGCTTGCCATGGCGCTCTGGTTCTGGCAGGCGTTGATCCCGGAGTCTGCTGGGGTGTTTCCACCGGGAGTGTCCTCCGACTGATTCTTGTCCGGCGAGCTGGTGCCGTCTTGGTTGGCGGCCTGACCGTTGCCGGAGGAGTTGGTGGTGTCCTGATTGTCGGCTGCCTTCGGGGCGGTGGTGGTACACGGCGGGGGGTTGTAGCCACCTCGCTGAAAACAACCGGCCACCGCGATGCCGGTCGGCGCGACGGCTTGGACAATCCCGAACCCCATCGCGGAAGTGACGAGGATCAGTGCAACTGCGCATCGACCCCAAACGCACTGTCGCATCAATGGTGTGGGCCAGCTATTCAGATCTCGTCGATGAGGACTCGATAGCGGCGCGTGCTGAATTTCCACACGCCATCGACGCGGCGAAGCTCGTCATCGTAGGTCCCGATGAGCTGACGGGTCGTGTCGTCGTGAAATCGCAAGGTCTCCAAGCAGTACGAGCGCGCCGTCGCCGTGCCACCATCGATGACAATGGACCCGATCTGGGTCATGAACGCCATCTGCGACAACATCTTCCAGATGCCGTGCCAATGCTGACGCAGCGCTTCGATGCCCTGGCACTCGCCGCCGGCACCGAATCGCGCACCGTCGTCGGTCCAGCAGTTCAGATAGTCGTCCAGGGATTGGCGGGTGACCGCGTCGCTGTAGCTGTCGAATCGTTCGCGGACGCCGAGGCGATCCTCGATCGGGCCGCTGAACACGAGGACTGCTCCTTCCGTCGACCGGGACAAGACAGAGGGTAGTTGATCGACGGTATACCGGGTCTAGGTGGCGAGATGATCGTCTGCTGGCACCGCTGCCCGTTGCATGCTGCGTAGGCTGCTCTTCACGAATTTTCGGAGCACCTCGAGACGTTCGGCATTCGATTCTCGGTTCGTGGTCAGCAGCGCGTACAGACCCACGAGAAAGAATGCCGCACTGGAATAGGCGTCGACATCGTCGTAGAGTTCGCCGCGATGTCGCGAACGCTCGATCTCGGCGGCAAGAAGCACGAAGGTCGGATGTTGTAGCCAGTTTTCTTCTTGTGGGAGCGTCGGTGAGAAGTAGAGGCCGGTGACATCGCGAAAAAGTGCCAAGCCCCACTGCTTTTCGAGGTCCAGGACAAGTCGGATGATCTCGTGCAGCACCGCGGGCAAGTCGTGGGGCGTGTCGAGAAAGCGGCTGAGTTCCTCGGCGAGACGATCCTCGTCGCCACGAATCAGCTCGAGCAGCACGTGTTCCTTTGTCGGGAAGTGGAAATAGAACGTACTCCGCGAGACGCCCGCTGCTTCGACGATCGCATTGATGTCCGCTGAGCTCGTCCCGGCGCGCTGGAACTCTTCGATGGCGGCGCCGAGTACGCGAGCACGCGTTCTGCGTCGTTGGGCTTCGCGGCCCGTTGAGCTGTTGCGCACCGGGCTATTGTGCCGCATTCGTTGAACTATGTCACTGAAAAATGCGCCCCTCCGCACCTGTTATCTGGGGTTTATGTGCACTTCGTTGTCATCTGACAGTGAACGTGTTAGACCTGTCACATCACGGAAGGGACGGTGTCGATGAACACCAGAGGCCAACGGATCCTGTTGTGGACGACACCGCCCGCGGCGGCGCTGCTGTTGCTTGGCTACCTGTTGTTTCCGGTCTTCTGGCCACCGCTGTCACCGACGCTGACCCCAGAAGAGGTCGCCACGTTCTTCCGGGACAACAACACGGGCATTCTCGGCGTCGTTATTCTCTGCAATCTGATTGCGGGGTCGCTGGTTCCGCTGTTCGCCGTGACCGCCGTGCAGATCTCCCGTATCGGCACGTCGAGCAGCGTCTTCACCTACGCGTACATCATCTGCGTGGGAATCGGCACTACGGCCTTCATCCTTGCCGACTACTGCTGGGGGGTAGCCGCGTTCAGGCCCGACCGTGACCCGCAGCTCATCAGTCTTCTGAACGACATGGCCTGGTTCTTCTTCATCGCGCCGGTCGGCACGATCATCGTGCAGAATCTCTGCCTCGCGGTCAGCATCTACCTCGATGCCCGCCCAGATCCGATCTTTCCGCGTTGGATGGCGCATTTCAGCGTCGGCATCGCGGTCTTGCTGATTCCTAGCGCATTCTCGATTCTGTACAAGTCGGGTCCGCTCGCATGGAACGGGGCGGTGTCATTCACGCTGCGGCTCATCGTGCTGGGGACCTTCATCGTGGTGACGTTCGTCGTGCTTCTTCGCGTCGTCAATCGCCAGGGCGCCGAGCGGGAGGTCCTCGCGTGAGCGACGGCATCGCGACGGCGTCGCACCCGGCCGAGGGCAGGCAACCGCGGCGCAAGAACCGGAAACTCGATCAGTGGATTGCCTTTTGGACCGTCCCGTTCTTCTTCAACCTGTTCGGAATCGTGTTCGTCCCGCTGAGTTGGATGATGCCGCCCCGGTCACCGAGCAGCTCGACGCCGCAGATCGTGGACTTCATGCAATCGCACAATCTGCTCATCGCGTGCGCCATCCTGACCCTGTCGTTCGGCCTGGCACCCGTGTCGAACGCCGTGTATCTGACACAAGTCAAGCGCATGTCGGTCACTCCGGCGTTTCGCTACTCGATGATGGTCGGCTCCATGACGGGCGCCATCGTCGGCATGCTCTTTCCGATGTTCTGCTTCGGCCTGGGCGCATTCCGCTCCGGCTACGCTCCGACGACGCTGGAAATGCTCTACGACTTCGGCTACCTGGCCTATATCGGCTCGTTGGGGTGCTTCTGCGTGATGTGGATGGCGTTTGGGCTGGCCATTTTGCTTGACCAGAACAACATCCTGCCGAAGTGGCTTGGCTACTACACCATTTGGCAGTACGTCACCGAGCTCATGGCGGCGCCAGTCTGGATCTCCAAGTCAGGCCCCTTCGCGTGGAACGGCTTGATGACCTTCTGGTTCGCGATGGTGCTCTATGTGTCCTGGCAGTTCATCGTGTACATCTGCATCTACCGGGCCATCAAGAAGCAACCTGACGAGGAGCTTGAGAACGCCTGGCTTGACCGCGAATCGGCATCACCCGACCCACGGCTGCGGGCACCCGCGTGACCGAAATTGCGGACGGCCCCATCGGGAGCATTGATGCCAAGCAGCCAAACGGCAAGGTGCGCAATCACATTCCCGGTGAAACCAGCATGTGGTTCTTCGTCATCGGCGACCTGATCATCTTCGGCGTCTACTTCGTCGCCTACATGTACTACCGTCAGCAAGACCACCAGTTGTTTCTGCAGAGTCAGGCGCGGCTGAACCTGGACATCGGCGCGATCAACACCGTCGTCCTGCTCACCAGTTCTCTGTTCGTTGCGCTCGGAACATCGGCTGCCCGCGCCGGCAAGACCGCGGACGGAGTTCGGCTCTTCGGTATCGCGCTGGCCTTCGGCGCCGCCTTCCCGCTGTTCAAGATCTTCGAGTACGTGCCAGAGATCATTGCCGGTTTGACGCCGGGCACAAACCTGTTCTTCATGTACTACTTCGTGATGACGGGTATGCACCTATGCCACGTTCTCCTGGGCCTTGTCATCCTCAGTTTCGTCGTCCGGAACCTGAAGGGATCAGCGCCACCGAGGATTTCGTTTGTGGAGACCGGCGCAACCTACTGGCACATGGTCGATGTTCTGTGGCTTGTTCTGTTCGCCTTGCTGTACTTGATGAGGTAAATCGGTGACGTCCTACATCCGCAATCCACTCACGATGGTGTGGGCAGTGCTCACGCTGGTCACCGCCGTGTCATGGCTGACCGCACGCGACGGGGGTGCAGCACATGTGGTCAACCCGACGGTGACCGTCGTTGTGTTGTTGATCGCAGCGGTGAAAACGCAGCTGGTGATCTGGCATTTCATGGAGGTGCGACGCGCGCCGGTGTGGTTGCGGGCGACCACGATGAGTTGGGTGCTGGTTCTCTTCGCGCTCCTGATCGGTTTCTACTTCGCCTTTCTGTAGCCCTTGCCTGGGGTGAGCGTCACAGGTGTGGCTCGAGATCGGCGACGAGTTGCTTCTTGCCGCCGAAGCCGAGGACGCGGTGAATTTCCTGGCCGTCTTTGAACATGATCATGGCGGGGATGCCGCGGAAGTCGAAGCGCTCCCACACACCGTCGAATTCGTCGACGTTGATCTTGCGGATGACGATCCGTTCGGCCCACTGCTCGGCCAGCTCGGCGAGGACGGGCGTCACCATCCGGCAGGGTCCGCACCACTCGGCCCAGAAATCAACCAACAACGGCAACCCGGTTGAGCTTTCAGCCGCGATGTCCTCCGGCGTGATGGCGGTGAGCTTATCGCGCGCGATGACGTATGCCTGTTTGTCCTTGGCTTCCTGCGCCAGCACCTCGGCGGCCACCGGTTCGCCATGTGATCGCACCCAGCCGGTGAGTTCGTCGAAGCGCGGACCCGGTGAGTCGTGTCCACCGCAGGCGTCCGCGATGGCGCTCTTGAGCGCGTTCAGCGCATGCGAGAGGCTGGAGCCCTGGCCGTCGAAACCGAAGGCGCGGATAGTGAATTCGTCCGCGTCGCGTTGCACCTCGGCATCTGCGAAGAGCCGAACCATGTACTGCTCGTCGTCGGTAATGTGCCAGCGCAGGGTGATTGCGCGCAGTTGGGCTAACTCGCGATCGGCGACTTCGTCATCCGTCAGCCGCGTACCGTGCTCGCGCACGTAGGCCGCGAGCGGCTGGAATTCCGCGGCAGCGGGGTCGCCGCCGGTGCGCTGGCGCAGATCGCTCACCAGCTGCTGGTACACCTCGGCCTCAGTTTGGGCGGTGGCCTCTAGGTCGAAGGCAGGCCAGCAGCCGGTTGTGGTGCCGTCGCGTTGCTCGATCTGAACCCCGTCGAGCAACTTGATGAGGTACATGCCCTCATCGGGCAGCTTGATCGTGAACTCATAATCTCGATCCATCGGATCCTCCCCGCAGCCACCAACGGATAAAAACGACGCTAGCAGCGTTGCGCGCGGGCGGCCACGATCGGCAGATCCAGCGGAGTGAAGACGCCCGGACCTGCGGATACCACGGCGGGGATCGCGTTGACCGCCGGCATTGCGGTGGTGGTGCCGATGTCGAAGTTGTCGAAATCCGAGGGTGCGAACGACATCTTGAGTTTGACGTTGGGCTCGCCGGAGATGCGGATGACGTAGCCGTTGGCCAATGACCACTCCGGCTCCTGCGGATGACCAAGAATCGTGCCGAGGGTCCAGGTCGTGCGAAGGTCCGCCACCGGCTTCGCATCATGCATGCCGGACCAGATGGCGTCGATACCCGCGACTGATCCGGCCGGAATCTGCAGGAATCCGAGGTCGCGGTCGGTCAGCGCGACCGCGCATTCCACCGTGAGCTCGACGTTGTCGATCTCCACGCCGATGGCGCGCGCCATGGCGGACACCGTTTCGGCATAATCCGGTTCGGCCTCGAGCAGGGCGGCCTTGATCGCGACGGGGTCAGGAGGCCCGCCGAAACCATAGCCCGACCAGGTGGAGGCATTGCCGTACAGGAAGCAGTCCATCGATTCGGTGACGCTGATCCGGCTGACATGCCGGCACATGGCGGTGGCGGCCAACGCCACGGTGGGCACGTGCATGGGATTCATTCCAGTCCCGACCAGCGTCGAGTTGCCCGCCTGTGCGGCGGCGGCCAGCCGCGCCCCCGCATTGTCGGGGTAGTACTCCCCGTTGACCAGTCTGGCGGTGGTGACGACGTTGATACCGCTCGACAGGATGCGTTCCAGTTCCGCGATATCGGGCCAATGTGGCATGTAGACAACGCAATCCGGACGAAGAGCCAGTATCGCGCCGGCATCGTCGGTCGCGGTGATGCCCGTCGGACCGCGGCCCGCGAGCGTGCCGGCATCCTGGCCACGCTTGTCGGTGCTGTGGCTGTAGAGGCCAACGAGTTCGAGCCGGGGATCGTCGAGAATGGCGCGTACGGAACTCATTCCGACGATGCCGCTGGTCCACTGTGCCACTCGGATAGGACGTGACATCTCAGGCATCCCACACCACGTTCAACTGCGCGGGCGAGCGCATCAGCGTTCCTTCGACGGTGGGTGGCGGAAAGTCGGGGTCCAATCGAAGGCCTGGCAACGAATCCAACAGTGCCCGAACAAGATCTTCGGTCTCCATCTTGGACAGGTGCATGCCGATACACATGTGCACGCCGTGGCCGAACCCGAGTGCGGACTTGTAGGGACGGCGTAGGTCGAAGCGCTCCGGTTCGTCCCAGCGTGCCGGGTCATGGTTCGCCGCGCCGATCACGACCATGACAGTGGCGCCGGCCGGGATCCGCATGCCGGCGATCTCAGTGTCTCGAGTGGCCAAGCGGGGCACGAACTGCAGTGGCGTTTCCCACCGGACCGCCTCGTTGACGGCCGCCGTCAGTGAAGCCGAATCCTTGCGCACGGCGTCGAGTTGGTCTGGGTCGGACAGCAGGGCGACCAACAGTGACGACGACGAGCGGTAGGTCGTCTCGGCTCCGGCGGGCAGCAACAAGCGTAGGAACGAGTAGATCTCCTCATCGGTGAGCCGCTGGCCGTCGTGCTCGGCATGCGCGAGCACCGAGATCAGGTCATCGGTTGGATGATCGCGGCGCTCGGCGAGGATCGAGGCGAACATGTCGCCCAGTTTCTTTGCGCTGGCCAGGCCTTTCTCCAGGTCGTAGGACAACGTCACCAGTTCGATCGCGGTGTAGTGGAAGTCGGAATACTGGGCCGCCGGCAGTCCGAGTATCGCGGCGAACGTCCGCATCGGGAACGCGAACAGGAACCCGCGAACCAGGTCTGCGTGACCCGCTGGGCGTAGTTCGGCCGTCATCTCCGCCAACAAGGGCGTCACGTAGCGAGATTGCCAGGCGTCCATCGTCTTCGGACCCAGCGATGGCTGAAGCAGGCTGCGGTACTCGCGGTGCTCTGGCGGATCCATCTCGATTACCGAGCGGCCCATCACTTTTCCGATCATCTCGTGATAGGCGGCGCTGCTGAATGTCTCGGTGTCGCGCAGTACCTCTGTTGCGGTGTCGTAGGAGTACACGCTGAACACCGGTGCGACGCCGTCGGCGTTGCCCGGCATTCCAAGATGGGGGAGTCCGGCGTGGACCGGCGACTCCGCACGAAGCGCTGTGTAGCCGGCATACGGGGCGGGCTGGCCGAATCCGACCGACAGGTTGAAGGTTTCGAACAGCTCCCAGGCGGCGTCGCCATAACCAGTACGGGCGGGGTCTGCGGGCGCCAAAGATTCAGATGCAGGCTGCATGTGAGATACGGTAACAGGCATGATCCGGCAAGAACAGGCCCAAGCGACGCGCGCGGCCATCGTGACCGCGGCCCGGGCACTGTGGGCGGAACGAGGCTTTTTCGCCACCAGTACCTCTGACATCGTCACGGCCGCAGGCGTGGGCACCCGCGGTGCCTTTTATGCACACTTCGCGGATCGAGAGCAGCTGTTTCTGGCGGTTTTCGACGATGTCCATCAGCGGATGGCGCCTGCGCTCGACGCGGCCGTGGCCGCCACCGGCGACCCGCTGATCGACCTGCAGGCGGTGCTGCTGTCCTTTCTCGACGTCGTCGTCGAGGCGCCAGACGTGCGAGCGTTGCTTGTCGATGGCCCGGCTGTGTTCGGCCCGGCTCGCTGGCATCAGGCCGAGCAGGCGCGCGGCCTCGTGCCGATTGAGCAGCGCGTGATCCTCGCGATCGAAGCGGGAGTCATTGACAACCAACCGGTGCGACCGCTGGCGATGATCCTGTTGATGTTGGTCAACGACACGGCATTGATGATCGCGACCGCAGAGGACCCGAAGAAAGCGCGGCAAGACGCTGGGACGGCATTGTGTCGGCTGATTTCGGGGCTGAGGTCCGACCGCTGAGCTGGACTTAAACCGTCACGGTGACGAATTGCATTGCGGGCGTGGGTCATTGGTGCAGACCGGCCTGGCGGGGGCACATGCGCTCAGCGAGGTCGTCGCCAGGGTCATACCCGCGAGTTGGCCAAAGGTCCGGCGGCTGATCACTGGCCAAGTCTAATTCTGTGCCGAAGGCGTTGTTGGGGAAAGTGATTCGCGTGGTGGGGAGTCCCAGCCAGACGCCCTAGTTATGTCACGTGACGTAATGGTCGGCATCGAGTAGAGCTGGGGGCGGGGGCGGGGTGTGTCTTGCGCTCGGGCTGAGTGGCGCGGGCGGGTGCGGCGGGGTCGGCTACCTCGTTGACTGGGGCCGCCGGCCATGCCCGAGATTCCACGCGCGATGCTGGCGCGTTGTTGCAGGCCAGGCCGGTACATAAACGTCACAGTGACGAATTGGGGACGTCGGGTTGGATGGCGCTTGGAGCGGAATCGGACCTATTGCAACGCATTTCGACGAGTCTGCCGGTGGCGACAGGCCGCCGTGACGCATGCCGCCAATCCGCTGAGTGGCCAGTTGATGCACGCGCTGGCCGATAACTGTCTGTGTCATAGGTGGCCACTCGACGAATCACGGGAGCGTGTGGTGGGAGGCAATCGGCGGGCGTCAATTGACCGCGCCGGGGTGCTGGATCGGACTAGCCCCAGCTAAACGTTTTGCCGATAAGCCACATTATGTCAAGTTGACTCCGCCGTTGTCATCAGATGAATCATGCGGCACCCGAAGTGCCCTCGCCTGCCGCCTCGGATAGATATGTCCACAGCGCCTCGACACCAACGGCCGCGAAGCTGACACGCCATGGACGCTGAACTGCGTTTGGCGGACCGCCCGTTAGGTCCCGCGCGCTGCGTGCTGGCGTGCCAATTTTGATTCTGTTCTTGCAGAAGCACTTTGGGATATCGCGGGACGAAACCGTGATTAGTTAGACGCCGAGAAAGGAACGGCTATGGCGCGATCGCGGCAACACCGAGCCTTGACGACCCCCACGCGGACCAGATTCGTAGTCAGCGACTGACCGCGCGAAATTCACCGCACCCCGCAAGTCCGGTTGTGCGAAATGGTGAGGCGTCCCGCTCACGTGATGATGAAGTTGCTCAGCTCGGGAAGCTCTGCCAGATGCCACGCTTTGATGCGGTCGGAAATCACTTCGCGCAGGGTGTCCTCGTCGAATATGCCGTGGTTCGCGACATTGCGGACTTTGTCCTTGTATGCGTCGATATCTGCGCCGACCACTTGCAGCTCGAGCGCACGGGCGACGATGGCCGCGATAGTCGCGGCGGGCACAATCCGCAGGCAGGCCTGGACAATGTCGGCAAAAAACGTCTCATGGCGCTCCTCGTCGGCGGCGATCACCTCGACAAGGCTGCGCAGGACCGGCTCCTCGATGTGGGTTGCCAGCCGACGCAGAAACACCGCGTGAGCTCGTTCCCACAACGTCATGAACACCAGGGTCTCGACCTGGGTGTGGTCGTCGGCGCGGTGAGCGGCCATCACGTGCTCGACGCGGACCCTCTCGTTGGCAATCGGATCGATCTGGCGGGTCAGCACGAGGTTTTGGCGCAGCGCGAACGCGTGCAGATACTCGTCGGCCGTCCACCGGCCAATCCACTTGCCCCACCAGCCCGCAAGGATGAAGTGCTCGGCCAGCCGGTGGTGGTAGCCGGCCAGGTTGTCCTTGGTGATCAGCACGATCTCCAAAGCGTCGGTGACGTGGGCGGGCAGCGTCGCTTGCGACGGATCCCAGTCGTGGCCACCGAGCGAAGCGAAATTCTGACCTTGATCAAACGGCACGTAGTCGTGCGCATACCACCGTGTGGCGGTCTCGACGTGCCGCGCGTAGGTATCGATGACGACGGGTTCGAGTTCGAGCATCAACGGTGAAGCAATGCGTTCGTCCGGCATCTCGTGAGTTTAGTCCGCTGCGCGCCAGTCACGAACGCCGCCCGCCGTCGTCCTCCACCGCCCCTAAAACCGTCTCGCTGTCACTGTTCAGTTCATGCGCCGATCCGAGGAGCATGCTTGTGCAATCCACACCGCCGGTGGGTGCGCACGACCAGCAGCTGCGCACGCTCGGCCTGCGCGACGAGGTTCCGCACCGCACAATCTGGCACGACCACAGTTACCGTTACCAAGCAAATGCTTGCTCGGCACTAACAGCAGTGAGCGTGCGTGCGACGTGTGAGGAAAGTCGCGATGCATGGGCTCTGCGCATCGCCTATATTTATGATTGCTAACATTCGCAAGTAATTGAATCGGCGCCGGCCGGGAAATTCGGACCGGCTCGGCAGTGGCTTCCGCCAGCCAGGAGTTCCAATGCGCACGGATCCAGAACGCTCTCGACCGACTGCGTTGCAGTACATCGCCTACTGCTATGGACGAGTGCTGCCCGCCTCGATGCGCGCCTGGGTACGCAACGACCTGGTCGGCAAGGGCGCCGCCAGGCGAACGATGATCCGCGCGATCATTCCGGCGTTTCTGGTCCTCTCCCCGTTCTGGCTGATCCCGACAACGCTGTACCTCCACGCCGCCATGACCTTGCCGATCTTCCTGCCGTTCATCCTCTTTGCGCATGCGCTCAACAAAGTGTGGCGTCGCCACCGACTGGCCCAACACGGCTTCGACCCCGCGATCGTCGACGAATACGTCCACACGCGCGACGCGCACATCCACCGCGCCTACATCGAGCGCTACGGCCCCCGGCGTAACCCGTCAGACGCGTGATGTGCGCCGGGCGGAAGGTACCCGCACCGCTGACCACAACTCGGTCGGGTACGCGGCTGTCCCGAAGAAGGGCGGTGACAACAGTATCGGCGATCAGTTCAGCTGACCGTCTCAGCGCCTGGCCGGCCACGCGCACCCCACCCAACCACCATGTTGACCCAGTAAATCCCGTGCCCTACGTGCACCGATGACGCCACCATCGCCGGTGGCAACGGTCACCCCATCTTTGAAGGAGAAGTTCATGGCTGAAGCGGTCATCGTCGAGGCAGTGCGATCACCGATCGGCAAGCGCAACGGCGGCCTGTCCGGGGTCCATCCCGCCGAGCTGTCGGCGCAGGTGCTCAACGGTCTGGTGCAGCGCGCCGGTGTGGATCCTGCGCTCGTTGACGACGTCATCTGGGGTTGCGTGATGCAGGCCGGTGAGCAGGCCCTCGACATCGCCCGCACTGCGGTGCTGACCGCTGGCTGGCCCGAGACCGTGCCGGGTGTGACGGTAGACCGCCAGTGCGGGTCCAGCCAGCAGTCGGTGCACTTCGCCGCCGCCGGCGTGGTCGCCGGGCACTACGACATCGTCGTGGCCGGAGGTGTCGAATCGATGTCGCGGGTCCCGATGGGTTCCTCCCTCGCCAACGGTGGACACCCCTACCCCGACGCCTTCCGCGCACGCTACAGCCAAACACCCAACCAGGGAACTGGCGCAGAGATGATGGCTCAACAATGGGGCTTCGACCGCACAGCGCTGGACCAATTCTCCCTAGATTCGCACGAAAAGGCCGCAGCCGCACAAGATTCGGGTGCCTTCGACGGTCAGATCGTGGTGATCAAGGACCAGGACGGCAAGCCGGTCACCGCCGACGAGGGTATCCGTCGCGGCACCACGCTGGAGAAGATGGGTCAGCTCAAGCCAGCGTTCATCGAAGACGGAGTCATCCACGCCGGCAACTCCAGCCAGATATGCGATGGCTCGGCCGCGCTGCTGTTCATGTCCGCTGAGAGGGCAAAAGAACTCGGGCTCAAGCCACTTGCCCGCGTGCATACCGCCGTGCTGGCCGGGGCCGACCCGGTGATCATGCTCAGTGCGCCGATCCCGGCTACTCGGAAAGCATTGCAGCGGTCCGGCCTGAGCGTCGACGACATCGGCGTGTTCGAGGTCAACGAGGCCTTCGCCCCCGTACCGATGGCCTGGCTGAAAGAGATCGGCGGCGACGAGAAGCGACTCAACCCCAACGGTGGCGCCATCGCGCTGGGCCACCCGCTCGGCGGCTCGGGTGCGCGCATCATGACTACGATGCTTCATCACATGCGCGACAACGGCATTCAGTTCGGCCTGCAGACAATGTGCGAGGGTGGCGGCCAGGCCAACGCCACCATCCTCGAACTGCTCTAGCGCGACAGGTAACGCCCTGAGTTGGTAGCTGTCGAGACCGGTACCTGCCGGGGCCCTGTTCCGCTGGAAACGTCAGGCTCTCATTGATGCCGGAGCGATCGAAGGCGCCCCAGCGACGGCGATGATGCGGATGGGTGGCGGCGCGTCAGTGCTGGGCGTGGGAGCCGCGCTGAGTGCGCTCGCTCAGGGTCCTGGCTACGTGGCGCCCCACGGCGGGAATGAGTAACCGCTGGTTCAGGTCGGGCAGGATACGGTCGGCGGGAGTCAGCAGCGCGAGTGCCCGCGCACAGCAGGCGAGGATGTCGAGCGTCAACACCGCTTCCCGCTGCTCGCACAGGGCACTGAGCAGGCCGGGCAAAACCAGGGCGCCGTAGTCAAACGGCGCCGCCGGCAAGGTCAGGGTGCGTCCGGGAGCGATGTTGGGTGCTGCGGTGCCGGCGAGGTCGATGAGGACGTCGTTGCGGCTTACTACCCGGCACAGCGGATAGGCCGCGGCGTCGCGTTCGTGCCAGCTGGTGACTGATCGGCCCCAGGCCGCCAGCACTATCGGCCCAAGCTGGGGTGCGGATTCGGTGTCGGTGACCACGATCTGTCCCGGTCGCGGAGCACTCCCGTGACCGCGAAGCGTCGCCGTCGCCGCGGCGGCCAGCGCCGCGGTGACCACGTCGAGCTCGGTGATCACCAACGGGCCGCCGCCATGACCGGCGACTCGGCGTTGCACGGTCGCCGAATCCGAGGGCCCCAGTCCGACGATGAACATCGCCGATGCCGGCGAGCACAAGCTGATGATCCGGTCCGCCACGGTGCGCGCATCCCCCGCAGGCAGAGGAAGGCGCACGGCGCGCAGCGCAGTGCGCTCTGAAATCAGCGCTGCGTAATCCTCCATCGCCGTCCACGCGGGGCAGGGCTGGGTGCGGGTCGCGGCAACGCCGATCACGCCGACCTCGATAGGCGAGAGCACCCGGCCGGCCTGGGCCGCGCTGCGCACCTCACCAGCGGAATCGTTCGTCATCGTCAACACTGCACGTCCCACCCTCGTTCCTTCCGTCTACATTCGCACTTTAGAATTTCTGCAGCTAATGGGCGCACTTGACTCGTCGTCTACCCCGGTCAAGTCAGCCCGTGGAACCGCTGATCAGATCGGGCACGGGTCGGTCTTCGAGCGTTTCGGCTTGCCCGGCGACAACGCCGGTCAGAATCGCTCGTGCGGTCACCAGCAGTTCGGCGACGCGCGGCGAGGTCAGTGCGTAGGTCACCGACAGTCCATCGCGGCGGGCGACGACCAAACCGGCCCGGCGCAGGATGGATAGCTGCTGGGAGAGGTTGGCCGGCTCGATCCCAATTTCGGGCACCATTTCCGAGACGGCATGCTCGCGTTCGCTGAGCAACTCCAGCACGCGGATGCGGGCGGGGTGGCCCAGTGTCTTGAAGAAGTCCGCTTTCATCCGATACAGCGGCTGACGCGATAGTGCCACCATGGGCTCTCCTCCGGTATCGTCGCGCGGGCCCCGGTGTTCACGTCAACGCGTGCGTTCCCCCACCTACCTGGGCGCGTTACTTGCGTACCTTAGCAATCTAGCATAATTCCTGCTAGTGGGACGTTCGAGCTTCTCGTGGGCGGCGATACCAGAGTTGGTGCTGGTTAGAGGTCGTTACCGGCGTAGGACTGGTTGAAGCTTTTGTTGGTCAGCGGGAAGTCCGGGACGATGGTGTGGGCCATCGCCACCGGCAGGGCGGGCCAGTTGAACCAGGACGGGTCGACGATTTTGGCTCGGGTGATCGCCCCGTTAGCGTCGAGTTCGACGCGGTGCACGATGGTCCCCCGCCATCCTTCGACGATGCCGACGCCGCTGCGTGCGGTGCCGGGCGGTGCCGGTGGCGCGGCGATGTAGTCGAGTCGCATATCGGCGCTGTCGATCAGATGACACGCTAAGGCGACCGAGGCCGCGAATTCGTCGCGACGCACGGTGTAGCGGGCCAGCACATCCCCGGCCGTCGCGCTGACCGGGGTGACTGGCAGGGCGACGCTGGGATGGTCGACGCGGGCGTCGGTAGCCACACCGCTGGCCCGCGCGACGTAGCCGAGGCAGCCAAGTTCAGTGGCCTGCTCCATGGCGAGTATCGAGGTGCCGGCGAACCGGTCGTAGATCCCCGAATTGCCCAAGGTCAGGGCGGCCACCTCGGCCAGGTCCGCGGCGATCGCGGTGAGCTCACGGGTCTGCGGCAGAGCCCGCAATCGCACCCCGCCCGGGTGGATCGCACCACGCAGCAGCCGGTGCCCGGTGACGGTGTCGTTGATCTGAAGCAGGTGTTCGCGGATGCGTTGGGCGTGGGAGTTGGCCAGGGCGAAGCCGACGTCGTTGGCCAGCGCACCCAGGTCGGTGGCGTGGTTGTAGAGGCGTTCCAGTTCGACCAGCAGCGCACGCAGCCGATGCACCTCGTCGGACACCGCGATGCCGAGGGCGTCCTCGATCGCCAGCGCATGCGCCAGGGCGTGGCCTACCGAGGTGTCCCCGCTGATCCGTTCAGCGAGGTCGCTGGCGTTGGTCGCGGCCCGGCCCTGGAAGAGCCGCTCGATACCCCGATGGACGAACCAGAGCCGGATCTTCAGGCGCAGCACGGTTTCCCCCACTACGGAGAACCGGAAGTGCCCGGGTTCGATGAGCCCAGCGTGGACCGGCCCGACGGGAATCTCGTAAACCCCATCGCCCTCGACCGTAAGAAACGGGAATTGGCCAGTAGCCGCGAAGTCGGGCGCAGAACCGGCATCAGCACGCATCGGATACCACTGTGCGGGCCAGTGCGCGTGGCGGACCAAGCGGCGCGGCCGCGGATGCCCGATCAGCTCGACGCCGTAGAGGTCCATGATTTCCCGCTCGAAGCGGCCCGCCGGGAACGACAAGTAGGCCAGCGACCGCAGCGCAGGATCATCGGTGGGCACACTGGTGGTGAGTTCGACGCGGCGATCGGGACTCCCCGCCAGGAAGAGCGAGACAATTCGGATCGCATCTCCGTCGTCGTGCGCAGCGACCAGGCCCAGCCGATAACCTGCGGAGAGCAATTCCTCTGTCGCGTCGGGGCGTTCATCGGGGCTCACCGTCCGGCTGCTGCGCTGCGCGGTCACCGTGTCACCCCGAGTTGCGCTGCGGCAGTGTGGAACAGCTCCGTCAACGGACCGGCGGTGACACCCAGCACGACGCAGGCCGCGACCCCGACCAGCAGAGCGCCGGCGACCGTCACCGGGACCGCGATCGTGGGCGACCCGGCGGCCGGTGCCCCGAACAGAATCTGCCCTGAATTGCGAACCAGGGCGGCAAAGGCGACCACGATCAGCAGCAGCGCGACGGCCAGCGCCCAGGCCAGCCGGGCATCAGCCAACGCCCGGGCGATGGATAGTTCACTGGCGAACATCGCGAAAGGCGGCAACCCGAGCAGCACCAACATGCCGATCGCGAACGACGCCCCGATCAGACAGGAACGGCGGAGCACCCCGGTGATGTCGGGGATCGCGGTGGAATCGTGGGCAGCCTGCAATTGTCCACTGGCGAGGAACAATACGGTCTTGCCGATGCCGTGCGCCAAGACATGCAGCAGCAGCGCGGCGATGGCCAGTGTGGTACCTGCCGCGGCCGCGATGGCGATCAGCCCCATGTTTTCCATCGAGGAGTAGGCGAGCATCCGTTTGAGGTCGCTGGTCACGGTGAGCAGCATCGCCGCGACAGCCATCGTGGCCAGCCCGACCGTGAGTAACCCCCAGCGCAGGAATCCCGTTCCGACCGCGGTGTCGATGATCGGTTTGATCCGCAGCAGTACCGAGAACGCGACGGACAGCAGGACACCGCTCATCAACGCCGACACCGGGGCAGGTGCCTGGCTGTGCGCGTCGGCCAGCCAGGTATGGAAGGGGACGAGCCCGACCTTGGCGCCGTAACCGATCAGCAGCAGCCCACCGGCAAGGCGGGTCACTCCGGGATCGAGGCCGCTGGCGTGGGCGACGAGGACGTCGAGATCCAGGGCGTGGCCGCTGTCGGCGCCCGCGTGCCGGGCGGCGAAATACAGCAGGATCGTGCCCAGGAACGCCATGGCGATCCCGACCGAGCAGATGATGACGTATTTCCAGGTGGCTTCCAGCGAGCCCCGGGTGCGGCGGTGCCCGACCAGGAACGCGGTGATCACCGTGGTCGCTTCGATCGCAACCCAGATGACGCCGATGTTGTTGGCCGACACGGCCAGCACCATGGCGGCCAGGAACGCCGGGGTGAGCGTGCCGTAGAGCCGGGCACCCGCCGGGGTGGTGTGGTCGTGGTCGAGCTCGGCGTTGATGTAGCCGATGCTGGCGAGGGCGCTCAGGGTGCCGACGGCGCCGATGACGATCAGCATCACCACCGAGAGTGCGTCGGCGCGTAGCAGTCCACCGGCGAGCACATGCTCGGTCGATCCGACCTGGAATGCCAGTGCGGCGCCGCAGCCCAGGATGCTCATCGCGGCCAGCACCGACAGGGTCGCCGTCACGCGGTGCCAGCCTGCCGCGGCGGTGATCGCGGCGGCCGCCAGCGGCGCCACCAGTGAGATGAGCAGCAGCGGTGTCATCAGTCGTGCAACTCGTGCAGTGCGTCGAGATCGGCGCCGCCGAATTTTCGTCGCATCCGACCGGTGAGGACACCGATCACGATCACCGCGAACAGCACGTCCAGCGACGCGCCGAACTCCACGATCGCCGGTACGCCGGCAGTGAGCAGGAACGCGGCCGCGGCAATCCCGTTGTCCAGCATCAGGAATCCCGCCGCCTGCGAGATAGCGTGACGCCGGGTGACCATCACGAACAACGCGATCAGCACCACGGCGAACGCGCCGGGAACCGCGCCCGTGGTGACGCCGGGCTCCAGGTTCACCACGGGCCGGGTGACCCCGAACGCGACGACCGTCAGAAGTGCCGTGATCAATAGCGAGGCGGTGGTGTTCACCAGCGGGGTGGCCTCGAGCGATCCGCGTTCCTCGGCTCCCAGTGCCCGGGCTAGCAACCACGGCAACCCCACTACACGCAGCACCGCGATCAGGGCGCCGATACCGACCAGCGCTGCGTCGCCCTCGTGGACGCCGCGGATGATCGGGATCGCCGCCAGCGCGGCGCCCTGCCAGGCGAGCAGCCTGATGATGGATGCCAGATCGCGGCGCCACACGATCAGGACGGCGGCCAGCACCATGGCGCCCGCGGCGAGATCGATCAGGCCTGCGAAGGCGGTGTCGGTCACGGTGTGGTCCCTTTCATGCCCGGATGAAGAAGTTGGCTGCCGTCACCGCGAGCAGTGCCAGCAGGAAGGATCCGGCGAGCAGTTCGGGCACCCGGAACAGGCGCAGCTTGGCCAGGAACATCTCGGCGCCGGCCAGCAGGGCGGCCAGGACCGCGATCTTCACCGCGACCGCGAGGATGCCGATGACGACCTCGAGGACGCCGGGATCCGGACCGGCGATACCCCACGGGATGAACAGGTTCGCCAGCAGTGCGAGCAGCACCGTCAGGCGCATTCCGGAGGCCCATTCGACGACCGCGAGGCGCGGCCCGGCGTATTCGAGCACCATCGCCTCGTGCACCATCGTCAACTCCAGGTGGGTGGCGGGGTTGTCGACGGGCAGGCGGCCCGTTTCGGCGATGATCACCACCACCAGCGCCACGCAGGCGAGCGCACCGGGCAGTGACACCACCTGGGCGGGGTTGTCGATTGTGTGCGCCACGATGGCGCCGAGGTTGGACGATCCGGTCGGGATGGACAGGGCGAAGACCGCGAGCAGGATGGTGGGCTCGACCAGGGCGGCGATGGTGATCTCGCGACTGGCGCCCATCCCGCCGAACGAGGTGCCGGTGTCGATGCCGGCCAGGGTCAACGCCACAGTGCCAAGGAACAGCAGACCGACGACGGCGAACAGGTCCGCGACGGGGTCCAGCGGTGAGCCGGTGGCTACCAACGGCAGCACGGCGACGATGAGCAGCGTCGTTCCGGCGAGGATGGCGGGCGCCGCGCGAAACACCACGGTGGTGCCGTTCGGGGTGATCTGCTGTTTGCGGAGCTGTTTGCGCAGATCGCGCCACGGCTGCAGCACCCCGCCCCCGACGCGGCCTTCCAACCGGGCCCTGACCTGGCGCGTCATTCCGACCACCACGGGGGCGCCGAGAGCGACTCCACCGATCTGGGCGGCCCCGGCCAGGTACGCCAGCGCGTTCATCGCGCCACCAGCAGGACGATCAGGACGCCGAGTGCGCCGTAGGCGAGGTAGAGATGCACACTGCCGGTGTGTGCGCGGCGAACACCGTTGGCGCACAACGTGATCGCCCGGATGACCGGGGTGTAGAGCAAGTCCTGCACGGCGTCGTTGATCCGGGCCCGGTAGGCGACCTCGGCCACCAGGTACTGCGACTCCTCGTAGGGGGTGACCTCGAGATCGGTATCAGGGCGCAGCACATCGTCGAACACCCGCTGCAACGGTTCGGCGAACGAGGTGGCCGTGTACTCCATGCGTGCGGTGAGGTCATCCGCGCCGCACGCCCACAGCGGCAGCGCCACCGGCTGCGGGCGCCGCCGCGATCCCCACCGGGCCGCACCCACCGCGACCAGCACCGCGACGACGAGGAAGACGGCGATCAACCCTGGGGCGATCGACCCGGCCAGGCCAGGCAGGTGCAGGACCGTACCCAGACCCGACAGATCCGCGCGCGCCGAGGCGGGCAACACGGTCAGAACTCGCTGTAAGGGGGTGGTGAGTACCAACGGCGCGACGGCCAGCACCACGCAGGCGGCGGCCGCGGCGGCCATTCCGATGAGCATGGTGGCGGGCGCCTCCCGGGCGTCGGCGGCGGCATCGGACCGCGGCCTAGCCAGGAATCCGATGCCGAACGCCTTCACCATGGCCGCCACCCCGAGTCCGGTGGTCAGTGCGACGGCGCCGACCGCCAGCGGAGTGGCCAGGGCCACCACGGTGTTGTGTTCGGGCGTCGCGTGGATCAGCGACTGCACCAGCAGCCACTCGCTCACGAACCCCGCGCCCAGTGGCAGACCGGAGGCGCCCAGTGCGGCCACCCCGAACAGGATCGTGGTGGCGGGCATCCGGCGAGCCAGACCACCGAGGCGGTCCAGGTCGCGCAGCCCGGTCTCGACGAGCACCGATCCGGCGGCCAGGAAACCGAGGCATTTGAACGCGGCATGCGCCACCAGATGCAGCAGCGCCGCGGCCATCGCCACCGTGGCCGCCGAGGCGGCACCGGAGGCAGCCAGCAGCGTCGCGGCGCCCAGCGCGACGGTGATCAGCCCCATGTTCTCCACGGTCGAGTAGGCCAGAAGCCGTTTGAGGTCGGTGGCCACAGACGCCTGCAACACCCCGTAGACCGCGGACACCCCGCCGATCGCCAGCAGCGTCACCCCCCACCAACGGGGGCCCGGCCCCAGCATCTGCAGGTCGATGCGGATGATTCCGTAGATCCCGAGATTGACCATCGCCGCGCTCATCAACGCCGAGACCGGGCTGGGCGCCTCGGGGTGTGCGCGCGGCAACCAGGCGTGCAGTGGCAGCAGGCCCGCTTTGGAGCCGAACCCGGCCAGCGTCAGGACGAACACCGCCGTGCGGGCACCTGGCGGCACCGCCGACAGGTCGGCGAACCGGTCAGCGCCGCCGGCCGCCGACAGCAGCACCAAGCCGAGCAGGATCGCGACAAACCCGAGCTGGGTCATCACCGCGTAGAACACCGCGGCCGAGCGCACCGCGGGACGGGTGTGCTCAGCAAGCACGAGGATGAGCGACGCGGCCGCCATCAATTCCCAGGCCAGCAGGAACGTCGATACCGACGCCGCGGCCGGCACCAACAACATGGCGGCGACGAACAGCGGCAGCACCAACAGCGGAACGGCGCCCAGATGCTCACGGCGGGCGTACCCGATCGCATAAATCCCGACCGGGACCGCGACCGCACCGGTCAAAGCCATAAAGAACCCGCCCAACGGATCCAGACGAAGCGAAACGCCGAGCAACGGAACCAACCACCCGATCTGCACCGAGCGCGGTGGGCCCAGCACCCCGGCCAGCCCGATCCCAACCCCGACCACGCCCAGCGCAGAGGTCAACAGTCCTGCGATGGCAGATCCGAAACCGCGGTGGCGCAACATGATCGGTTCGACGCGGAGTGCGGACTCGACGCTGACCGTCATCGCCCGGTCACCGACCGCAGCGCGGCCACAATCTGCGCGGGGGTCGGCGGGCAGCCCGGAATCTCAACGTCAACCGCTACCACTTCCCCAACCGCACCGACGACCCCGTACGCCTCTGCGAACACCCCACGGTTGAGCGCGCAGTCACCGCACGCGATCACCACTCGCGGTGCCGGCGTCGCCTCGAGGGTGTTGCGCAACGGCTGGGCCATGTTGCGGGTCACCACACCGGTCACCAACAGCGCATCGGCGTGCCGCGGCGAGGCGACCAGGCGAGCGCCGAAGCGTTCAGCGTCATACACGGGGCCGAACGCGCCGGAAATCTCCACCTCGCAGCCGTTGCACGAACCGGCGTCGACGTGGCGCACCTGCAACGAACCCGCAACCCCCGTCGGGGCATCGGCAGCGACCGCCGGCCGGTCACCCGCCGGGCCCGTGACCCGGCCGACTTTAACTATCTTGGCGATCCAGCCCCTCATGACGTCTCGACCTCTGAACGCTCAAGAGCGTCGACCTGTTCGTTCAACCGTCCCGACAGCACTGTGCGGGCCACCGCCAGCAGCTCAGCGATATACGGGGAGCCGATCGAGTAAGTGACCGAATTGCCCTGCCGGCATGCATTCACAATTCCAGCCCTGCGGAGCACACCGAGCTGCTGAGACAGGTTTGAGGCTTCCACACCGACCGCGGGCAGCAACTCGGTCACCGACCGATCACCGGCAACCAACAATTCCAGAATCCGGATACGCGCAGGATGTGCCAGCGATCTGAAGAACTCCGACTTCAGCGCGTCGAGCGATTCCGCCACCACGCACCTCTCCAGAAGTTATGAAATAACCCAATCCGTTAATTAAGAAACTTAGCATACAGCAAGGACAGGGCCTGTTTTGCGCCCGGCCGAGCTGCAACGGAGCGTCTACTCAGAGGCGCTCGATGATGGTCGCGGTCGCCAGTGCTCCCCCGTTGCACATGGTGATCAACGCGGTCGACGCGTCGCGACGTTCGAGTTCGTGCAGAGCAGTGGTGATCAGCCGGGCGCCGGTACTGCCGACCGGGTGCCCTAGTGCGATCGCCCCGCCGTTGACGTTGACGGTCTCCATGTCCGGGCGATGCACAGACGCCCAGGACAGCGCGACTGAGGCGAACGCTTCGTTCACCTCGAACAGGTCCAGATCGCCGATCGTCATGCCACTGCGTTCGAGCACCCGAGTAGTGGCCTGCACCGGGCCGTCAAGGTGGAACTGAGGTTCGGATCCCACCAGGCACTGAGCCACAATCCGCGCCCGCGGAGTCAATCCGAGCGACTGGGCGCGCGTTTGGTCCATCAGCAGTACTGCCGCGGCGCCATCGGAGATCTGTGACGACGTGCCGGCGGTGTGTATCCCACCGTCGACCACCGGGGCCAGCGTTGCCAATGAGTCCCGAGTCGTGTCCCGTAGTCCCTGATCGCGGTTCACCTCACGGGTGACGCGGCGATGGTCTCCTGTGTCGCCGGGCACCACGACATCAATGGGGATCACTTCCCTGTCGAAGCGGCCCTGCGCCCATGCCTGCGCAGCAAGATTCTGTGAGCGCGCCCCGAAATCGTCGAGATCGGCGCGGCTCAACCCGCGCCGCCGGGCGATCCGCTCAGCAGCTTCGAACTGACCGGGTAAGTCGACATCCCACAACGGCGGCCGGCGCGGTCCTGCGTGCTTACCGACGTTGGCGCCCAACGGAACTCGACTCATCGCCTCTACCCCGCAGGCGATACCCACTCCGATCACGTCGGCGGCGATCAGCGCCGCCACCAGGTGGGTGGCCTGCTGCGCTGAGCCGCACTGGCAGTCCACCGTCATGCACCCCGCCTGCCACGGCAATCCCGCGTGCAGCCATGCCGTTCGAGTCACATTGTTCGACTGTTCACCGGCCTGTGTCACGCACCCGCCGATCACTTGCTCCACTAGCTCCGGATCGATCCCGGACCGTTGGACCAGCCCGCACTGCGCGGCGCCGAGCAGCTCAGCGGCGTGCAGTCCGGCCAACCAGCCTCTTCGTTTGCCGATCGGGGTACGAACTGCCTCCACAATTACCGGATTGCCCATGAACCGGTCCCTTCGTTGTGTCGGGGCCGCGGAGGCCCGTCCAGCGGACGCTTCCTGCACCCGGTTGAGCCGCCCTCGTCAATGGAGCAGCAAGGCTATTTTCTAGCATATATAATTGCTAACATTCGCAATCATGCTAATGGTAGCGGTGTGGCTGCCGTGGCCAACAAGCACCGCTATCGGGGTGCAGCCTGCACAGCGCCGGACATCGGAGACGAGTGCCAGACCCTCAACGTGGCACACAAACACCGACATACCGTTGTCGCGACACTGTCTGACGCTGGTGTCATGAACAAAAACGCGAACATGATGGATACAAACTCGGTTGCTGCGGATGCGGGACTCGCGGTGTGGTTGGAGATGTGGAACACGGACAGTGAGATCGCACGTCGGATCTGCAGTGAGGATTTCCGGATTCATTTCTTGATTTCCGAGCCGGACGGGTCGAACCCGGGAGACGACGTACTGGGCGCGGAGAGTTTCGCCCGGTTTCTGGACCGGTATCGCGAGCAGCATCCGGGTGTGGTGTTCACCGAGGTCACCCGGGCCATCGACGGCGTGCACGGGCGGATGCTGTGGAACGTGCAGGACGGGGAGCTTGCTGCGGGCGGGATCGATGTCTTCGACTTCACGGAGGACGGGCTGATCCGCGAGGTGTGGTCGGTGACCGGGACGCGCGTGCACCGCACCTGACACCGGGGAGACTCGCATTCATGAGGAGAGCCGAGCGGTTGTACGCGCTGGTCGATCTGCTGCGGGGATCACGCCGGCCGTTGTCGGCCGCTCGGCTCTCGGAGGAGTTCGACGTATCGAAGCGCACGATTGAGCGTGACATCCAGTCCCTCCAGCTCGCGGGGGTACCGATCTATGCCGACCACGGGGCGTCGGGCGGGTATTCGATCCTGCGGGAACACTCTCTGCCGCCGCTGAATCTCACGGTGCCGGAGTCGCTGGCGGTGCTCGCGGGGCTTGGCTTGTTGGAGACCTCGCCCTACGGTGCGGCGGCGCGGCGGGCGCGAGCGAAGGTCCTCGCAATCAGCCGCGAGGATCAGCTCGCGCCAGTCGACGAGGCGTTGGCGTCGATGTTCGTTATCGACTCCCAGTCGCCATCCGTGGCGGCGGTCTCGTTGATTCCGGAGGCGATCGCCGCGCGCCGAGTCCTGCGATTGGACTACACCTCCGAGGACGGCCAGACCCACACCACCCGTGACGTGGAGGCGATGGGTCTGCTGCGCGGAGGTGATTCGTGGATGTTCGTGGGATGGTGTCGGCTGCGCGAAGGCATCCGCGGATTTCACCTCGACCGCATCCGGCATCTGGAGATGACCGCAGAGGTGTTCCCCGAACGCGATTCTGCGGTGCTGGACGCGGATCTCTCGCGGTGGCGCACTCGACGGCTCGGGTAACGGCTCCGGGTCGGCAACCGCGGGCATGGCTGTGGCTCCCCTGGTCCCGACGAAACACGTCATGGTTCACATCCGTGCGCCAGGATGAATCGGTGAGCGAACGTCTTGAGGTTCAACGAATCATCCCTGCGCCGGCCGCCGACATCTTCGCGGTGCTCTGCGATCCGCAAGGTCACGTCGCGATTGACGCCACCGGCATGCTGCAGGACGCCGACGGGCAGCCGGTCCGTGCCGAGGGTGACACGTTCGTCGTGCACATGGACCGCGAATCGCTCAACGACTATCCGTTGGGCAAGTACGACGTCACTGTGTCGATCACGCAGTTCGAACAGGACCGGCTGATCGCATGGACGATCTTCGGCCAATTGAAGCCAGACATTGGGCACGTGTACGGCTACCGACTCGATCCCTCGGATGGCGGGACGGCGGTCACGTCGTTCTACGACTGGTCCGATATCGATCCGCACTGGCGCGACGCCAAGATCTTTCCGATCGTCGGCGAGCCGGCGTTGCGCGCGACATTGGGCATCCTCGACCGGGCTGTGCGACGAGGCTATCCCCGGTCGTCATAGAAGCCCGTCGCTTCACCACTGACGTTCCAAACAGTCGGCCCCTGCACCGCCGAGGCTCCGCAAAGATGTCCGGCCCACGGACTAGCATTTCGGCGGCACACCCGGGCATGCCGAGCGGAGAGCGGGCGGGGCCTGCATTTCGGCCCGCCCGTCCCCGGCCTTGACGAAGAAGGACGAGCAGTGAGTTACACCGCGGCTGACATCACCGAACTCGACGATGTCCAGCACACCCGCCTGCGCCCGGCGGTAAACCTCGGGCTGGACGTGCTCAACACCGCGTTGCGCGAGATTGTCGACAACGCGATCGAGGAGGTCGCCGATCCCAGCCACGGTGGGTCATGCGTGACGATCACCTTGCACGCCGACGGATCGGTCAGCGTCGCCGACGACGGCCGTGGCCTGCCCGTCGACTCCGACCCGACGACCGGGAAGAACGGCATCGTCAAGACGCTGGGTACCGCACGGGCGGGCGGCAAGTTCTCTGAACACGCAGACGCCACCAGCACGGGCGCTGGGCTGAACGGAATCGGCGCTGCCGCAGCGGTTTTCATCTCCGCGCGAACCGACGTGACGGTGCGCCGCGCGGGCAAGACCTATCTGCAGAGTTTCGGCGGCGGCTACCCGGGAGTGTTCGACGGCAAGGGCTTCGACCCGAAGGCCCCGTTCACCCGCTCCGACACGCAGAAATTGCGTGGCTCCGGCAATCGCAAACCAGATGCCCACGGCACAGAAGTGCGCATCCTGTTCGACCCAATCGTGGTGCCGGACTCCAGCGTGGACATCAACGAGGTCCTGCTGCGGGCGCACGCCGCTGCTCGGATGTCGCCTGGTGTGCACCTGATCGTCATCGACGAAGGCTGGCCCGGCGAAGAGGTCCGGCCCGAGTTGATTGAACCGTTCAGCGGCCCGTGGGGCACCGATACCCTCCTTGACCTCATGTGCGCTGCCGCCGGCACTCCCGTTCCCGGTGTGCGTGCCGTGGTGGAGGGCCGCGGTGAGTACACCACCGGCCGCGGCCCGACCCCGTTCCGCTGGTCCTTGACAGCCGGACCCGCCGAGCCGGCCACGGTCGCCGCGTTCTGCAACACCGTGCGCACCCCCGGCGGCGGATCCCACCTGACCGCCGCCGTGAAGGGACTGTCCGAAGCGCTGGCCGACCGTGCGTCCCGCATCCGAGACCTGGGTCTGGCCAAAGGTGAAGACGGCCCGGAGGCACAGGACTTCGCCGCGGTCACCTCCCTCGCTGTGGACACCCGCGCACCCGATGTGTCCTGGGACTCCCAGGCCAAGACCGCCGTGTCCTCGCGGTCCTTGAACGTTGCGATGGCCCCCGACGTGGCCCGTAGTGTCACCATCTGGGCCGCCAACCCCGGCAACAGTGACGCAGTGTCGCAGTGGACCCAGCTGGCACTGGAGGCCGCTAGGGCGCGGCGCAGCGCCGAGGGCGCCAAGGCCCGGTCGCGGGCGGCGTCGAAAGCCAAGGGGCTAGGGACGAATCTGTCGTTGCCGCCCAAGCTGCTGCCCAGCCGGGAAAGTGGTCGCGGGTCGGGTGCGGAGTTGTTCCTGTGCGAGGGCGACTCAGCGCTTGGCACGATCAAGGCGGCGCGCGACGCCACCTTCCAGGCGGCCTTCCCACTGAAAGGCAAGCCGCCCAACGTCTACGGGTTCACGGTGAGCAAAGCCCGGGTCAAGGATGAGTTTGATTCAATCGAACGCATCCTGGGCTGTGGGGTGCGCGACAACTGCGACCCGGAGTCGTGCCGGTACGACCGGATCTTGTTCGCCTCCGACGCCGACCCCGACGGCGGCAACATCAACTCGAGCCTCATCTCGATGTTCCTGGACTTCTATCGGCCACTCGTCAAGGCAGGCATGGTCTACGTGACCTTGCCGCCGCTGTTCGTGGTCAAGGACGGTCAGCAGCGGATCTACTGTCAGGACGAGTCCGAACGCGATGCCGCGGTGGCCCAGATGAAGGCGACGTCAAAACGCAAGGTGGAGGTCCAGCGGAACAAGGGTCTGGGCGAGATGGACGCCGACGACTTCTGGAACACTGTGCTGGATCCCCAGCGCCGCACCGTGATTCGGGTACATCTCGATGATGGCGACCCGAAGCTGCACCACACCCTGTTCGGTGGGCCGCCAGAGGGCCGGCGCGCGTGGATGGCCGATGTCGCCTCCCGCGTCGACACCGCTGCTCTCGACCTTGACTAGGAGTACGACGTGACCGCGATCATCGAACAGAACCCCGACCTGGTCCTCGACCAGAGCGCCGATGACTACTGGAACCACTACCAGCTGACCTTTGCGCTCTACAGCGTCAGCGACCGCGCCATCCCGTCCGCGTTCGACGGACTCAAGCCCGGCCAACGGCGGCTGCTGTACCAGATGTATGACTCGAGGCTGCTGCCTGGAAACAAGCCTCAGAAGTCCTCGAAGGTCTGCTCGGCCGTCACCGGCAACCTGCACCCGCACGGTGGCGCGTCGATGTACGGAGCCGCGGCGCTGATGGCCGCCGAGTTCCAGCGCGTGAAAGTTATTGACGGCCAGGGGGCTTTCCCCCGGATTCAGGGAGACATCCCGGCAGCCGACCGCTACACCGAGATGCGGCTGTCGGCACCAGGTGCGGCCCTGACCGCCGAACTGGCCGACCACGCCGTGCCGATGGTCTCGACGTTTGACGGCGAATGGATCGAGCCGACGGTACTGCCGGCCCAGTGGCCGGTGTTGCTCTGCAACGGAGCGGTCGGCATCGCCGAGGGCTGGGCCACCAAAGTGCCGGCGCACAATCCGCGCGAGATCATGGCCGCCTGCCGGGCGCTGCTGAAAACCCCGAACATGACCGACGACCGGTTGGTCAAGCTCATTCCCGGCCCCGACTGGGGCTGCGGAGCCACCGTGGTCGGCGAGACAGGGCTGCGGGAATACATCACCACCGGACGTGGGCAGTTCACGGTGCGCGGCACGGTCTCCGTCGACGGCAAGAACGTGATCGTCACCGAGCTGCCGCCGGGTGTCGCGAGTAACACCGTGCAGGAACGAATCCGGGCCCTGGTCGAGTCGGGTGAGATGTCCGGTGTGGCCGACATGTCGGACCTGACCGACCGCCGCAACGGGCTGCGCATCGTCGTCACCGCCAAACGCGGGCACAGTGCCGAGCAGATCCGCGAGCAACTGCTCGCCCTGACGCCGCTTGAGTCGACGTTCGCCGCCAGCCTGGTCGCACTCGACGAAGACCGGGTACCGCGCTGGTGGTCGGTGCGAGAACTGATCGCTGCCTTCCTGCACCTGCGCGACTCAGTCGTGTTGCGCCGCAGCGAATATCGACTGGAAAAGGTGGCCGCGCGACGCCATCTGGTGGCCGGCCTGATGACCATCCACCTGGATATCGATGCCGCCGTGGCGGTGATCCGCGGATCCGACACCGTCGATGACGCGCGCCAAGGCCTGCAGGAGCGATTCGGGATCGACACCGAGCAAGCCGATTACGTTCTGGCGCTGCAGCTTCGGCGACTGACCAAGCTCGACGTCATCGAGCTGCAAGCTGAGGCCGAGAAGCTCGACGCCGAATTCGCGGAACTCACCGAGCTGGTGGCCAACGCCGATGCGCGCCGGAAAGTGATCGACAACGAGCTGGTTGAGACTGCCAAGCTGTTCAAGGGCGCCGAGTTCGACCGTCGCACCGTGCTGGACTTCGAGGCCACCCCGACGGCGTCCAGCTCCGACGAAGACGGCTCCCGCGAGCGTAAGTCCAACGCCGCCTGGCGCCTCGACGACCGCGGGGTGTTCTCCGATAGCCACGGCGATCTGCTGACCTCAGGTCTGGGCTGGGCGGTATGGACCGATGGGCGAATCAAGTTCACCACCGGCAGCGGTCTGCCCTACAAAATCCGCGACATCCCCGTGGCGCCGGATATCACCGGGCTGCTCAGCTCTGGGGTGCTGGCGCCAGGATCGCACCTGGCACTGGTGACGCGACGCGGAAAGGTACTGCGGATCGATCCGGCCGCGGTGAACCCTCAGGGCGCGGCCGGGAACGGCGTGGCCGGAGTGAAGCTGGCCGCCGACGGCGATGAGGTGATCGCCGCGTTGCCGCTGACATGCGAGAACGGCGAGGCGATTCTGTCGATATCCGAAAAGGGCTGGAAGGTGACCGAAGTCGCCGACATCCCAGTCAAGGGCCGCGGAGGCGCCGGCGTCGGCTTTCATCCGTTTGTCAACGGCGAGACTGCGCTGCTGGCGGCGGCGGTTTCCCCCACCGGGTATATGCGCGGCAAGAAGGCAGTGCCGCCACAGAACCGCGCCAAGGCGTCGGTCAAAGGCTCCGGCAGCGACGTAACACCCGCGACGTAGCCGGCGGCCGGACGTGGCTCATGCCAGTTCCTTTCGTCGGGCACCCAGGGTATGCGCTTGGGATGCGAAGATATTCAGCCCGAGCACGCGGGACAGGTAGGCCGTGGCGCGCTGCCCACGCACGCTGTTGCCCGCCGCGTCCAGGGGTGGCGAGAAGGTGCCAATGCCGGCCTTGCCGGGAGCGATCGCGACCAGGCCGCCGGCCACCCCGGATGTGCCGGGCAGGCCGATCTCGAAGAGCCATTCGCCGGAATGCTCGTAGGCGCCGTTGGCTGCGAGGATTGCCAGCGTGTCGCCGCCGCAGTTACTCGTAACGCGCACTGCCTGGTGTCGACGTCGACGACCGCTAGCGGATCCTGCTCGATGCGTCCGTAACTTTCCAGCAGTCGCGCAATGGCGCGGTTGCGTTGGTTGGTCTGTGATTCCGATTGGTACACCGTCTGATCGAGCTCCAGCGGCCGGCCGGCGAACTCCGATAATCCCGCCACGATGGTGTCCCACTGCTCATCTGGAGTGTTTCCCCGTACCAGTGCGGTCGTTGCGACGGCCCCGGCATTGACCATCGGATTCATTGGGTGGCCGTCGTTGCGTTCGATGGCGATCACCGAATTGAACGGCAGACCAGCGCATACACGAACGCCTTGGAAATCGACTGAATGGAGAACTCGACGCTGATGTCGCCCGCGGAGTGCACACCCCCATCTGTCTCGACGACACAGACCGCGAACCACTCCGGATCCGCCTGCGCCAACACCGGAATGTAATCGGCGGCCGCCCCATCAGAGTCCGAGGCGTGCTGTGTGACGTTGCCGACCCGGACATCCATCACCAAACCTTCTTCCCCGCGCAGAGCCGTCAACAAGCGAACATGACGACGCCTAGGCCGCCGGTCTCCCCTGCCATCGACCGATTCGATACTTACTGTGGACGGCGTGGAGTGGGAATTCGAGGCCGAGGTGTTCCAGTGGCGTGGCCCTGCTCCGTACTTCTTCGTCGCCACACCCGCGTATGTCGACGACTTCCTGCGCGCTAACCTCGGCGAGCTGACCTACGGCTGGGGTGTCATCCCTGCGCGGGTGCAATTTGGCCGCACCGAGGTGACGACATCACTGATCCCGAAGGACGGCGGGTATCTGGTACCACTGAAGCTGGCGATACGCCGTCCCGAAGGTATCGACGACGGCGATGCCGTGCGGGTTCGGCTGCACGTCGGCCAGTAACCAAGATCTGGCCCTGCAGGATGTGCCCGGCTGCGCGCGCCGACTCACGATCGCCCTCGGCCAACCGAAACTGGTTTGAAACTGACCAACCGGGCAATTCTCCCGTGCACGGCAGTGCCACAACTGCCCCATACGGATCGGATTGATCATGATTGTCCTTGGCATCGTCCTCCTCTTGATCGGCTACTTCACCGGCATCTCGATCCTGTACACCATCGGCGGCATCCTTGTGTTAGTCGGCGTCGTCTTGTGGGTGTTGGGCGCAGTCGGGCGCCCGGTTGGCGGCCGAAAAGTCTGGTTCTAGCGCGCTGTCTCAGCTACCGTCAGGCCTGGTCAAGGATGCGCGACGAATAGCCTTGTGAGTAGGCCATTTTGGTGCGAGCACCTGAACGAGCCAGATTCGCTGTTGGTCCGGCGGTAGTCAGCACCTCTCATCTGGTGCGACTGGTGGAAGGGACCATCGGCGGGCCAATCCGGTGGCTCCTGTCCCCGATCCGGTTCCACCGGCGCAACACGGGTCACCGCGGCATGGACCGCACCGGAATCCCCCCCGCAGGAGGCTCCGGCACACGAGGCGCCGCCTCCTGCGCCGCAATCCGCTCCTGAGCAGCGCACGGCACCTGCGCCAACGGGACCCAAGTGTTCAATTCCGGCGATGTGTTGATCTGGGGCCGGATACCTACTCCGGACTCGGAGCGGGGCGCCGCTGCGCAAAAGTTAAGTAGTGCTCTACCTGTCCTCTTGGTTCCGGCACGCGTGATCATCGTGGTGGCGGACAAGGCCGGACCACGGGGAGGTCACCATGACAACGCTTTACTCAGGCATTACGCACGCGGCAAACGGCACACCGCCACCAGACGTGCGGTTGAGCGATATCGACCTGGGCTCACTCGAGTTCTGGGGTTGGGACGACGATCGCCGCGACGGGGCGTTCGCCACACTGCGCCGCGAAGCACCGATAGCCTTCTTCGAGGCCGCCACCGTACCGGGATTCGAGTCAGGCCCCGGGCACTGGGCGCTGACGTCGTATGACCATGTGCACCATGCGAGCCGGCATCCGGAAGTGTTCAGTTCTACCCCGACCAGCGTGTCGTTGAGCGAGATCGACCCGGCGATCGCGGAGTTCAGCGGATCGATGATCAATCTCGATGACCCGCGCCACCAACGGCTTCGATCAATCGTCAACCGTGCGTTCACCCCGAAGATGGTGGCCCGCATCGAGGAAAGCGTGCGTACCAGGGCTCAGCAATTGGTGAGCGACCTGGTGGCCAACCACCCCGACGGGAAGGCGGACTTTGTCGAGTCCCTCTCGGGCCCGTTTCCCCTGCAGGTCATCTGCGACATGATGGGCATCCCAGAAGCGGACCAGCACAAGGTCTTTCACTGGACATCGGTCGCGCTAGGAGTCGGCGACGAGGAGGTGGCCGGCCACGACCAGGCGATTCAGGCGGTTCTTGACCTCGCCACCTACGGCGTCGAGCTGGCGGAGTCACGCCGGGCCAAGCCCGCCGACGATCTGACCTCGAATCTGGTTTGGGCAGAGGTCGACGGCGAGCAGTTGTCCTCTGCGGAGATCGCGCGAGACGTGGTGGGCCGATTTCGGCGGCGTCGCGGCGACCGCGGTCGAGGAGATCGTGCGCTGGGCCACTCCGGTGATCTTCATGCGGCGCAATCTCAAGCAGGACTTCGAACTCGGTGGTGTGAAGATGAAGGCCGGCGACAAGGTTTCGATGTGGTACAACTCGGCCAATCGCGACGAAACCAAGTTCGCCGGCCCATGGTCGTTCGACGTCACCCGAAATCCCAACCCGCACTTTGGATACGGCGGTGGTGGAGCCCACTTCTGTCTTGGCGCCAATCTCGCTCGGCGAGAGATCCGCGTGCTGTTCGAGGAGTTGCACAACCGCATCCCCGATATCGTCGCTGTCGAGGAGCCCGCCATCCTCAGCTCGGCGTTCCTCCACGGCATCAAGCGACTACCGGTCGGTTGGACTCCCCCGGGTCACTGAGCTGCTCCAGTCGCTGGCTTGATTTGCAATGCTGAAAAAGCGATAGCCTGCGTCTGGGAGGTGGAGTCCGATGACGCCGAAACAAAGCGCGCCCGTTCTGCTCTACGACGGTGTATGTGGCGTGTGCAATAGCGCTGTACGCACCATTCTTCGATACGACCCCGACGGAACCCTGCGGTTCGCTGCCCTGAACAGTGACTTCGCCCGCGAGATGGCTGCTCGTCACCCAGAACTAGTAGGTCTGGATTCGGCGGTCTACGTTCGCAATGCGGGACAACCCGGTGAGGCGGTGTTCATCCGCACTTCGGCTCTGCTGCAGGTCGCCGGATATCTCGGCGGTTGGTGGAAGCTGGCGTTCGCGGCCTATCTGGTCCCACCGCCTGTGCGTGATCGGCTCTATGACCGGTTTGCAGCCGTGCGCTATCGCATCGGAGGCCGACACGACACGTGCCCAATTCCGCCAGCCGAAGTGCGAATCCGATTCCTCGACGACGCCTACGGCTGACGAGTTAGGTACTGGTATGACCACATTCGTCATCGATGCACCGGTGGCCATCGAGCTGGCCACCACGCGAGCAAGCATTCCACCGGAACACAGCCTGGCGGCTCCGACGCTGCTGCGCTCGCAAGCACTGGCCCTCGTGTACGGATCGGTACACCGCGGCGAGATCGATGAACGGACCGGCAGGAAGATTCTCGACGATATCCGTGGGCTACGGATCCGCCTCCTCGGCGACCGATCACTGCATGACCACGCCTGGCGCATCGCCGCCAGACTGAACTGGCCAGACACGTACCGGGCCGAGTACATCGCGCTGACCCAGCTGCAGGCGGACGCGCTGGCCACCGCGGACAAGGATCTTGCCGCCGCGGCGCGCGGGTTCGTCGAAACCGTCTCCCCCACCGACATTTTGCGGCCATAAAGTAACGGTCCGAACTCAGACCGGACACAGCCCGCGTGGGAACACCGTTAACAGCAGTCACATCGCTAACATCACGCGATGCCCGATTGGACCTCGCCTGCCAGCCTGCGGCGATCGCGACCGGTCACCCGGCGTGACGCGCTGCGCTACGCCACAGCCTTGGCCGGTCTGGGTGCGGCGTCGTTGGGCCCCGGAACGCCGACGGCGGCGGCCGCGGCTCCCACACTGATCGATTTCGCCGCCAAACAGATCCCCGCACAGGATATCCGCGCAGCCGGCCACTCCGGGGTGGTCAACTACGTCTCGACGTCGCGCCCCGGCTCCTCGTTCGGTGCCAAGCCGATCACCTTGCCCTACGCCCAGTCACTGACCGCCGCGGGCTTGGTGATCGTCAGCAACTACCAATATGGCAAGCCGGGGGGAACGGCGCCGTCAGACTTCCTGCGCGGCTACGCCGGTGGCGTCGCCGACGCGCGCACTGCCTGGCAGCTGCACACCGCGGCAGGAGGTGGCCAGAGCGCGCCGGTTTTCTTCACCATCGATGAGGACATCAACCGCGACACGTGGAACCGTGTCGCGCTGCAGTGGTTTCGCGGCATCAACTCGGTGCTCGGAGTGCAGCGCACGGGGATCTACGGGGGCATCGATGCGTGTGAGTGGGCCGCGGCCGACGGCGTAATCGGGAGATCGAGCACGCCAGGTCGCTGGTGGGCCTGGCAAACCAAAGCCTGGTCCGGCAACCGGGTCCACCCCGGCGCCGTCCTCTACCAGCGCGTGGTCGCCACTGCATCGAATCCAGGCCCGCTGGTCGGCGGCCTCGAGGTCGATGTCAACGACGTCCTGGCCTCCGACGTCGGGCAGTGGAATCTGCATCGCTGACGGCTAAGCCAGCAACGCCACCACCGCATCGGCCAACGTCGCGCGGGCGATCTCGAGATCCGAGGTGAAGCCGATCTGTCGTTCGTTGCTCAGGCCCCGGATCGCGGCGGGCAGCAGGCACCGGACGCGGTATAGCTTGTCCGGATCGAGGTCGAGCCCGTCCATCAGGTAGTCGAAGCCCTGAATCCAGTCGAGTTCGCGAGCCGCGAATGCGGCCGCCGTTCGGGGATACTCGACGGCGATATCGGAACGGCGTGCCGGCAACGAGGTGCGTAGCGCCGTGAGCGCCCGCCCCTCGGTGGTGTCCAGATAGTTCCAGACTGAATCGATGACAGCGTCCACCCGTTCGCGCAACGTAAGGGTGCGCGTGGGCCAGGCATCCGGATTGGAATTCCAACTGCGGGAATGGATCTCGGTAATCACCCCTACCCATAGGCCGTCGAGGTCGCCGAACTGATGTTGCACCGTTCCCCAGGTGACCTCCGCGTCTTTGGCGATGCGGTTCGCCGACACCGGCTCGCCTCCGCTATCGGCCAGGCAGCGGATCGCGACGTCGAGCAGACGCGCCCGGGTCTGGAGGCCGCGCTTGTTCAGCCGGGTGCCCGCCGCCGACTGGGTCGCTTCGGAGGGAACCATGGCTTCCCATTGTTCTCGGGCGCGATCGGCCTGCAAGGATTTGCGGGTAGGGGGCTTGGGGGGCACGGCGGCCGAACTGCGAGATTCGGTCAGGCGAACCTCCCCGGATTCGCCGCGACGGCCCGGCGCAGCGAGGGCCGCGAGTCCCGGTAAGCCTGTACGACGGGTGCGAGTTCGTGTGGACTGGCGCCGTGCATGATGACCGAGTGCACACCTAAATCATATTGTCGAGCAATGGTTTTCGCGCAGTCCTGCGGTGATCCCTTCGCCACTGAATCCAACCAATCGGCGGGGATCATTTCGGCGATTCGACGCAGCGTATCGAACGACGCGCTGGCATCGATGGGTCCGGCGGTTGCCGCGTCGGTGAACAGTTCGGACTGCCTGATGCCGTCCCATGTCGACCGATCCCAGCCGTTGGCGGATACCAGCACGTCTGGATAGGCCTGCAAATACGTCGCCAGCCGCCCGACCCCACGACGCATCTGGTCTTCCGGCGACAACGCGTCGGGAACTGTAGCCAGGCATGCCCAGATCCGGACGCTGTCGGGATCCTTGCCCGCGCGGTCGGCTCCCCGGCGCACCGCCGCCACTGACGCCGTCGTTGCCTCGTCGGAGAAGAAGGTATGCAGCACAACGAAATCGCCGATCTCGCCCGCGAGTTCCATGGTCTTCGGGCCAACAGCGACCAACCCGATGGGTGGCCCGTCGGTCAATCCGCTCACGTGGCGCAGTAGCGGCCACTTCCCTGCTGGGCCGTCATGGTCGATGATGGTTTCACCGCTCCAAAGCCGCCGCAGGATGGCGAAGAAGTCGCGTAGCCGGGCCTCGGTCACCACCGGAAGCCCGATCGCCTGCCAATACGCGGCCATTCCGCGTCCGAACGCCATGGCGAACCGGCCCTCCGTCAGCGCGTGCATCGTTGATCCGACCGTCGCGGTGACGGTGGGATGGCGGGTCTGATAGTTCGTCGACGGGGCGATGCCCAGGGTTGTGCTGCAGCCCGCGATCGCGCCGGACAGCACAGCCGCGTCCTTGACAGTGAAGCGTTCACCGATATGGCAAGAACCCAAACCGAGCTCCTCTGCCGTGCGAGCCTCGGGGAGGACCACCCGCACATCGGCAGGGTGCCTGGTCACGGCGTAATAACCGAGCTCGTTGAGCTGGCCGCCGCTGCGGGTCGCGTTCGACGCTTCGGTGACCTGCGCAGCAGTGCTCATTGATTGCCTTTCGTGCCGTGGACGCCTTGCACTCTCACCCCCGCCACGGCAATTGTCAATGAACCTTCTCAATAACTTGCGGGTTCTGAAGCGCGCGTCGGTCGTGGCATCGCAGCTGCCGGCTCCACCCGGCCAGCGCGGGCGTAGGCAATCGCCTCACCCGCTAAAGCGCTCACCCAACTTGGTCAAGGTGGCCTCGATACCTTTCGCATTGCTCTTGGCGAAGCCCATCCGCTCGTAATACTTCAGCGAGTCTTTGATCGGGCCGGTGTCGCGATAGTCGAATGTCTCCGTCACCCGCGTCAGAGTCGGTGCGAGAGAGGCGAACTCCCAACGCCAACGATGCCCGAACGGGTGGCGCCACTCGAAGAGTTCGTCGGGTTTGACGGCTGTGACGGTGCTGGTGATCCGGTAAGGCACCCCGAACATGTTCATCGCGGTAGTGAATTTCGTTCCGGCCACTACCTGGTCTGGGCACTTGATGTTGTCGCGGACAGTGTCTGAACCGTCCAACTCGTGGTGGCGGCGGGGGTCCGCGACCATGGCGAACAATTCGGCCACGGCAGCATGGACTTCTATCGAGCGACTGACTTGGTTTGGACCCGCGTCGACGGTGATGACCGGCATGGTCGAAAAGCATGCGCTTCTGCTTCAGCCCGGCGCAACTGGCAGTCGGATCCCGAACTCCACCCCGCTCTTTAGCCGCGGATAAGCACTCGCTAGCGTCACTGACACATACGAACGGAGGTTCACGTGGCCGAGCAGATACCGATCGTCGATTACCTGGTGCTCGACGACGGTGAGCCCCACCTCGTCGCCCATGAATGCGTGACATGCGGCGCTCGGTTCTTTGACCGGCGTAACGCCTGTGCGGGCTGTTTCGCCACCGAATTCAAGACGGTCCCGGTGGCGACCGAAGGCACTGTGCGCACATTCACCATCGTCACCTTTGCCGCGCCGGGCGTGCCGGTCCCCTTCGTCGCGTCCGTGGTCGACTGCGACGGCACCCAGGTCCGCGCCAACCTCGTCAATGTCGAGCCCGATCCCGAACATGTTCGCGACGGGATGAAGGTGCGCTTGTCCACCTACTCACTCGGCGCCGATGCGGAAGGCACCGAGGCAATCGGGTTCGGCTTCGAGCCGGTCGCCTGACTCCCCCACTACTGAGCCCTGCCAAGGAGATGCGATGAGTGCCAGTGACGAGATCTGGATCCTCGGTATCCGGATGACCAAATTCGGCAAGCACGCCGACAAGGACACTGTCGATCTGGCCGCCGAGGCCGCAACAGCTGCGCTCGCCGACGCCGGCGTCACGATGGCGGACATCGGTGTGCTGGCAGCCGGCAACTTGATGAACGCCAGCGCCGGGATCGGCCAGCAACTGCAGAAGCAGATCGGGCAGACCGGCATCCCGGTGTACAACGTCGCCAACGCGTGCGCCACCGGAGCCACCGCACTGCGGACGGCGATCATGGCGGTCAAGGCCGGTGAGGTTCGCTACGGCATGGCCGTTGGTGTGGAAAAGCTTTCTGGCGCTGGACTTCTCGGTGCCGGCGGCCGAAAGAAGGACGACGCAGATGTCTGGTCGCCGGCGGGCCGTTTCGGTGCGGTCGCACCGATCGACGGGCGTATCGGCACCGAGTCCATGCCCGGCGTGTTCGCCCAGATCGGCACGGAGTACGGGCATAAGTACGGCGGCACCAGCTTCGAACTCTTCGCCAAGATCAGCGAAAAGAACCACGCCCATTCAACATTGAATCCGCTGGCCGCCTATCAGAAGCGGTTCACGCTCGAACAGATCATGAGCGACGTGATGATCGCCTACCCCAACACCCGGCCGATGTGCTCGGCCAACTGCGATGGCGCGGCCGCGGCGATCGTATGCAACGGCGAGACGCTGAAATCCCTGTCGCTCGAACAACGTCGGCGTGCGGTCAAGGTGTCGGCGTCGGTGCTCACCTCCGACCCCTACGAAGCGGGCTGCCAGGTGCTGCCGAACGTCAACACGTTGACCCGCAATGCCGCCGCCACCGCCTACGAGCAGGCCGGTGTGGGACCGAGCGATCTCGACTTGGTCGAGCTGCATGACTGCTTTGCCACAGCCGAGCTGGTTCACTACGACAACCTGATGCTGTGCGAGCAGGGCGGTGCCGCCGACTTCTTCAACTCTGGCGCAACCTGGCGCGATGGCTCCACACCGGTGAACGTCTCGGGTGGTCTGCAGTCCAAGGGGCATCCCATCGCCGCAACGGGGATCGCCAACATCTGGGAAATATGTCACCACCTGCGGGGCGAGGCCGGCGACCGGCAGATCGAAAACGCCAGGGTGGGTCTGGCCCACGTCATCGGCCTCGGATCAGCTTGCGGTGTCCACATCTTGGAGAAGTCCGCGGCGGCCTGACACCTGAGCGGGTACGAAGGAGTCATGACATCGGCCAACGCACGCCCTAAGGTACTCATCATCGGCGGCGGGTTCGGTGGCCTGTTCTGTGCTCGCCGCCTCGGCCGGGTCGACGTCGACGTGACGCTATTGGACCGCGCCGCCTGCCACGTGTTCCAGCCGCTGCTCTATCAGTGCGCCACAGGAACATTGAGCATCGGTCAGATCAGCCGGTCACTGCGGGAGGAATTGGAGCATCACCGCAACGTCACCACACTACTCGGCGAGGCGATCGAGCTCGACGCCGATGCGCGCCGCGTCACCGCCCGTCGTCCTGATGAAACGCTCTTCCATCTGGACTACGACTACCTGATCATCGCGGCCGGTATGCGCCAGTCCTACTTCGGCAACGAACATTTCGCCGCGTGGGCGCCGGGTATGAAGACGCTCGACGACGCGCTGAGCATCCGTCGCCGAGTCTTCGCGGCGTTCGAGATCGCCGAGACATTGCCGCCCGGCCCCGAGCGGGACCCGTGGCTCACGTTCGCCATCGCAGGTGCGGGTCCCACCGGTGTCGAATTGGCCGGGCAGATCCGGGAACTCGCAACCCAGGCGCTGGCCAACGAGTTCCACAGCATCCAACCGCAGGATGCCCGCGTACTGCTGTTCGATGGCGGTGACCGGGTGCTGAAGGGCTTTTCGTCCGGGCTTTGCAAAGATGCGTCGCGGGTGCTCGAAAAGCTCGGTGTGGAGCTGAATCTGGGCGTCCACGTGACCGACGTCCGGCGCGACGGGGTGACCGTTTCTCCCAAGGCTGGTGGGCCCAGCGTGGACCATCCCACCCGTACGGTGCTGTGGACGGCCGGTGTCGAGGCCGTGCCGTTCGCCCGGCACGCCGCCGAAGTGCTGGGCGCCGAGAGCGACCGGTCGGGGCGCATCTCCGTGGACGCCGACCTGTCTGTGGCCGGGCGCCCACAGGTGTTCGTCATCGGTGACCTCGCCGGTCGTGACGGGCTACCCGGTGTGGCGGAGAATGCCATGCAGGGCGGACTGCACGTCGCCGCCTGCATCAAACGTGATCTCGGTGGAACCACCCGCAAGACATACCGGTACCGCGACCTCGGGTCGGCTGCGTATATCAGTCGTGGACATGCCCTCCTGCAGGCCGGGCCGATCAAGCTGACCGGTCTGATCGGCTGGTTGGGTTGGGCCTTTATCCACATCGCGTTCCTCACCGGCGTACGCAACCGATTCAGCACGGTCGGTACGTGGATTGCGAGCATTGCGCGGGGCGATCGGAGCGACCGGACGTTCGTTCTGGGTTCATCCGGGCATCCTCACGAGCCGTACACCTGGGGATCGTCGCATCTGCGGGGTCCGGAATCAGGCCTTCCTGATGGGAGACGACGCAGCGATCTCAGTCAGCACGGTGGCCTGCCCGAATAGGTGACCTTGGGCCAGCCCGCAGCCGGCCATGAACACCGTGTCTGCCTGTACGGCGGTTTCGATCCCCTCGGCGATCACGTTGAGGCCCAACGCCTCACACAGGCCGATGACCGAGCGGTACAGCGTGAGGTTTCGTCCCGGCTCGACGCCCATCGCGAGGCCACGGTCGAGTTTCACCACCTGCACCGGCAACTCGTGTAGGTAGGTCAGCGAGTTGTAACCAGCACCGAAGTCGTCCAAGGCCACTCGGACGCCGAGTGCGTTCAAGCGCCGGATGGCGGCGGCGCCGTCGGCGAGATCAACGATCGGAACCGTCTCGGTGATCTCCAGGACCAGGCGGTGCGGCGGCAGACCATGTAGGGCGAGTATGCGGCTGACGGCACGTTCGAATTCGACGCTGCCGAGGCGCGCCGCACCGATGTTGACGTGAACGTCGAGATCCAGTCCGGCGGCTTGGATCTGCGAACAGGCCTGATTCAGAACCAAGGCATCGAGCTGTGCACCTAAGCCGTTTGCTTCTGCCAGCGAGACGAAGGTCTGGGGCGGAATCTGTACCCCACTGGGGGTCGTCCACCGGGCAAGGGCTTCGACCGCGACCGGAATACCTTGTGGGAGTGTAACTATCGGTTGATACTTGAGCTCGAACCCTTGGGGGATGCCCCCATTCGCCTGGCGCAGCGCCGTCGGAAAGTCCTCCGAAACAAGGAATGTCGGCCGATATACCACGGCGGTGTCTTTGCCCAGCCGCTTTCCGATGTACATCGAGTTGTCGGCCTGCCGGAGCAGATCGTCGGATGTTGTTGGCACACCGTCGGACCCGGGGCTCACCAGACCCATACTGGCGCGTACCCGCACCGAGGTCCCGTGCACGGAGAATGGGCTTCGCAGGGCGAGCCGTAGTTGATCGGCGGCTACCTCGGGCGCCCCAACGGCGCCGGCGATGAGGATCGCAAACTCGTCTCCCCCGATGCGCGCCAGCGTGTCGCCCGGTCCAAGGCAAGCGTGTAGGCGGGCACTGATCGCGCACAGCAGCTCGTCACCGGCGGCGTGCCCGAACCGATCGTTGACCTCTTTAAAGTCGTCGATGTCGACGAAGATCAAGACGAATTGTCCGGCGCGTATCGCCTCATCCAGCCGCTGCGCCAACAACAATCGGTTGGGCAGGCCCGTCAATGCATCATGGTGAGCCTGGTGGGCCAGTCGCCGTTTGGCGTCGACAAGCTGTGCGGTCAGCATCCGCTGCACCCGCATCGCGACCACGTAGCGTGTTGCGACGAGTAACGCCATCGCCAGGTACGTGCTGATGAAGATCGGGTCGATCGCGCGCCCGATCAGCACATGGAAGGTGAGGAGCGCGGTGCTACCCATGAACCCGACATAGGGCAGGGTCAACTGCGCCCAGTTGGTCGGCTGTTCCGTCTCGTCGTGGTCGGGCCGGGGCCGCGGCGGGAATTCCAGCAGACTGAACGTGATCAACAGCGGAGCGATGACGAACCCGCTGCTGACCCACGGATTCAGCGTCGTCTCCTGGACGCTGCGAAAGTAGGCGAGCAGCCGGTCCGCGGACGTCAGGGTGATCACCGCGGCGGCCAGAAACATGTAGTTCGCCCGGCCCGGCCGGTACGGCGGGTACCACATCGCAAGAAGTACCGCGCCCACCACCACGAGGAGCTCGACACCGGTGATACCGATGACGATGGCGGTATTGGTGGATCGCGGCAGCGCGGCGCCGTCCATGGCGCCCAAGCGGGCGACGTACACCAGGTGGGAAAACGCCAGTGCTGCCAACAAGCCATCGAGAACGGTGGTGATCGCCCCCGGCCACATCCGTGGCTGTGCCCTGGTGCCGTCGTGGTGGCCGGAGCGCACGAGAAGCGCCATCGCCGCGGCGAACCACAGTCCGGCAGCAAAGTAGCCGACGACTGCCAACGCCGGCGCGTCCCGCTCTGCGGCGTGACCGAACCGCGAGAGGAGTTCGGCGGTCAGGAAGGTGGCTATCGCCGCGAGAAGGGACACTCGCCACCACCGCGACAGGCCGGTCACGTGTCGCGCGACCACGAGCCCGACCAGCAACGCGACCACAGTCAGGGTTGCTTCGAGGACAAACTGCACACGTTGCGCTGTCGCCACTCCCCACAGCGCGAGCGCGTTGAAGGCTGCCGCCGCGACGACGACGGCAGATAGCCCATAACGCAGGCGGCGGTTCTCAAGTGGCAACGCGCCCCCTCCAGCCCGCGGCGTTGACGTCCATATCCTGGCAGAAGAGGTTGCCGGCTGGACCGTTATCGCTCAACTAAATGCAGCAGGTGCTGATCGCCGCGACACCAGCGTGGCCACCATATCGCTCGACGACGAAAGCCTCTGCCCCGCAACGTTATCCGTCGCGGGCAAATACCTCCCGAGCGCAACGACGATTTCGTCCTCGAGTTCAGCGCGATCGACAGGCTGGCCGGTTAGTACTGACCCAGCGGCCGACAGACATTGGTTATCGGATTCCAATACTGTCCGGCATCGCAGTTCAGCGGTACCGGTGAGACGGGCGGGCGGCACACATTGGCCCCCGGGTCCCACCAGTCGCCGTTCTGGCAGTTCAGCGGTACCGGTGCTACTGGCTGTTGACACACGTTGGCGACCGGATCCCACCACTGCCCGTTCTGGCAATTCAGTGGATCCGCCGAACCGGGTGCCGGGGACACTAGTGACAGAGCAGCGATCGGCGCGAGCGGGGCCGTCAGGATTGTTGAGCGACGAATGAGCTTCACCATTATCTCAGCCTGCCCCATTCTGGGCGCTCTCAAACCGCGACATGCAGCCGAAACAACCCGGAGCTACCGTTTGTCGGGACACCGGCGAGAGGAGTCGCGATGAGCATGCAAACCCGTGCTACCTACCGCACCATGGCCGAAGGCACTGCGGAAGACTACGCACTGATCGATCGCGCCGAGGCGGCGAACAACGCCGGCCTGGTGCCCCGTGTCCTCGGCCTGGTCGCAGCTCTCGCCGACGGAGAACAGGCCTATCCGGTCACTCGGTTGGAGCACTCACTGCAGTCCGCGACTCGGGCTTACGACGACGGCCGCGCGAAAGAGTACGTCGTCGCAGCGCTGCTGCACGACATCGGTGACACCTACGCGCCTTTCGCTCATGGTGCCTTCGCGTCAGCCGTTATCGCGCCATACGTTTCGGAACGGATGGCGTGGATCGTCAAGGTGCATCCCGAATTCCAGCAGTATTACTATGCTCCGCACCTTGGTGGCGTACGGGACGCCCGGGAACGGTATCGCGGGCAGCTATGGTTCGACGACGCCGTGGAGTTCTGCGAGAAGTACGACCAGAACTGTTTCGACTCACGATTCGAGCACCGGCCGCTTGAGTTCTTCGCTCCGATGGTCGAGGAGATCTTCGCTCGCGAACCGTGGTCCCTATCATCCTAGATCCGCTGAATGGTGATGCGCGCGTTGATGTGCCACACCGAGCTGTTCTCGTTGACCTGGAGGTAGAGACCCTTCACGTCTCGCCAACCTGGTGCTCGACAACGAGTTTGGCTTCGTCGGTGACATAAAGGGCGTCCTTGAGATAGCGAAGTCGCGCATAGGAAATGCGGTCAGTTCCCGGGGTCGACGGTGGCGGCCGCCTGCACCAGCGTCGCTGACGGGGCGGGCAGGCCCAGCTTGCTCACCACGAAGTCGGCTGCCTGGTCGGCCATGCCATTGCTCTTGTAGGTGCTGTGGGCGGAACGATCCAGGCCGCCGGGGTAACAGACCGGGTCGCCGGTGGCGCACAGCTGGATGGTCTTCCCGCCGTAGAGGTCGCCGATGGTGATCGGCGGCGCGCTGCGGTCCGCCAGCCCCAGGAACCAGTCGTCCGGAGTGCCAAAGAGTGCGACGGCCGCGACGTGCGAGGCGACGGACGCGGGCAGCGGGCCGGAAATGCTGGCGGGCAGGGCGATGCCGGCGGGCACGGTGCTCGACGTTGTGTAGCCCGCCACCGCGGCCCCTTGCGAATAGCCGCCGAGCACGATCTTGGTCGACGGGCATTCTGCGCTGATCGCCTGAATCTTGTTCGCCGCGTCAGCGACACCGTCCACGGCCTGCCCAAAGTTCAGTGACGCGGGATAGTCCACCCCGTACGCATCGACCGTCTTGCCTGGCAGCCGGGCGCTCAGGGCATCGACAAACGATTGTCCGGTGGCGCCGACACCGGGCGCCTCGAAGGTGCCGCGGGCGAAGACGACCTCGACTGCGGCGCACGAGTCGTCGGCGGCATTGGCGGTTGCGGCGGGGCCTGCGACGACCCCGATCAACGCGAGTGCGGCGAAGATCGCCGATTGCATGACATTCGCAGTGCGGGCCCGTCGTCCTGTGCTCATGCCTGCTATAAGCGGAAAGCCGTGACCAGCGATTCCGGCGATGTCAAGTGATCTATCTCACCGGAGAAAAGGTGACGTCTGGGGATGCGCGGCGCGTCGTGGAACGTTGGGGTTGGGCTCGATAACGAGACTGCGGGCATTCATTTAGCCGGTTTGGCAATCCGCGGGGTCGGGGTAGTCGGTCTTCATGCAAGCGAAACTTTCGAAGCTCACACCAATTCTGTTCGCAGGTGTTGCTGCCGCCGGAATCGCAGCCGCACCTATGGCATTCGCCGACCCGGCGCCGGGTTGCTACAACCCGGACGGCACGCCGTGTACCCCGTCTGCCGGCCCGCAGGGCGCAGGGGCCGAAATCCCCGGTGGTCCAGGAGCCCAGGCCGGCGCGGACGGCCATGTCTCGGCCGGAATTCCCAACGGTCCGTGGGCGGTGGCCGGCCCAGGCGGCGGAGTCGCCTGTATCCCGGGTGGTCCGTGCCGGACCATCAACCTTCCGGGGTAACCCTCAAAGCCGTTGAAGATCAACCCGATCCGGTCGGGCTAGGAGTCGTACGCCCGCAACAGGGCCCGTGTGCGCGCCCGACCCTCGGGCGATGGATCGAACGGCGCGGCGACGTACTCATCGACACCTGCCGCGCGCAGCTCGTCGAGCCGCCCTCGGACGGTGTCCTCGTCGCCGATGATGGCGGCGTCCTGCGGTCCGGCGTAACCCTCGCGGTCGAGCATCGCGCGATACGACGGCAGGTGGCCGTATATGGCGAACTGTTCGGCCGCCTGCTGGCGCGCGGCATCGACGTCATCGGTGACGCTGATCGGCAGCGAGGCGGCGACGCGCACCGCGCCTCCCCGTCCGGCGTCCGCGGCCGCCTGCCGCAGTGCCGGCCCGACATGCTCGGCCAGCGTCTTGGGCCCGGTCATCCACGTGCAGGTGCCCGACGTCCGTTTCCCGGCGATCTTGAGCAGCTGCGGGCCCAGCGCCGCGATGTAGACCTCGGGCCGGGGCGCATCGGCGATCATCAGGGCGCCGCGGGTGGTCACCGTCTCCCCCTCGGCGGCGGCGGGCTCACCGGCCAGCAGCGGCAACAGCCCGTCGAGATATTCGTTGAGCCTGCGCACCGGCTTGTCCCACGGAATTCCCCACATTCCCTCGGTAACCGCCTGATGGGTCATTCCCAGCCCGAGTATGAAGCGGCCGCCCGAGGCGAGGCTCACCGTCAGGGCGCGCTGCGCCATCAGCATCGGATGCAGATTCTGGATCGGTACCACGCCGCTGGCCACTTCGATCGTGTCGACCTCATGCAACGCGATCGCCAGAATCGTGAGAAGGTCTGGCTCATAAGGTAATTGGCTCATCCACACCCGTTTGAAGCCCTCGTCGCGTAGCATCGCGAGGTTGGCGATCGTCGCATCGATCGGCGATCCACCGCCTGATCCACTGAGTTGCCCGAACATACTGATCTGCATGTCCCCAGCATGCATCGTGTCGTTTCATTCGTAGTGATTTTCGCCCACTGCCTAAGGGCTGACGGTCGCCGATCCCACGATGAGCGGGTGGACGATCGCCGGCATCCCCCGCCACACCTGGTCCTTGGCCTCAACGGTGAAGCCGCAACCGCGCATCAGCTCCAAGGTCGGACGGTTGCACACGCACCCACCCGCAAAGCCGCGCCACCGCCGCAACAGCGCGTCCTGGCATGCGGCCAGGAAACGCGAACTCGCCCGGACGTGCTCGATGAACAGCAGTCGCCCGCCCGGGCGCAGGATGCGGGCGATCTCGCTCAGCGCTCGTTCCGGGTGGTCAACCGTGCACAGCACGAGTGTCGATACGACGGTGTCCACCGACGCGTCGGCGAACGGCAGACTCTCGGCGGGGGTGTCGACGATCCGTGCGGCCGGGGCCCTACGACTCACCTTTCGGGCGAGCTTGCGACGCATGCCGGATTCGGGCTCGGTGAGGACGAGTTCGTCGAGACCCTCGGGATAGTGCGCCACGTTCAATCCGGTGCCTGCCCCGATCTCCACCACGCGCCCGTACGCGTCGGCCACCAAGGTGCGCCGACGGCGTCGCATGCCCACCACCTCCCCCAGCCAGACGAAGGGGTCGTACAGCAGGGCCATCACCCGCAGCCACGCCGAATACGACGTACTCGGCTGCGGTTCGGTGCTTGATTCGCTTGCAGCGGTCTCGGTCATGCCGGGACCCTACGAGCCTGCTGACCCTCGGCGCATCGCGGAGAGCGGCCATCTTTGGGTGATGGCCCGTTCGGGCTATACGAGGCCGAGGCGCGCGGCTTGGGCCACCGCGGCTGTCCGCGAGGTGGCGCCGAGCTTGCGCCGGATGTTCGCGACGTGGCGGTGCACGGTGTGCGGGCTCAGCTGGAGCTGCTCGGCGATCTCGCGGTCACCGAGGCCATGTGCGACGCAGGCCAGAACCTCGCGCTCGCGACGCGACAGCAGCAGCGGCTCCGGCTGGTCCGCGTCGGCGGCGGGCGGCTGATGGAGTGCCAGCCCCTGACGGCACGCGCGGATGACGGAATCGACGTCACCGTGCCACGGAAAGTGCGAGTGCCCGTGCAGCGGAATGAACGTCGCGCCGGGAATCGCGGCCGCGACCTCACGCCCGAGCCGGTAGGGCACGGCACGGTCGTCGCGGCGATGCACGACCGTCGCCGCCGAGCGAACGAGGGGAAGGTGCGCACGGACGTCGAGCCGATAGACCATGTCCAGCAATGCGGCGGCGGTCTCCGCGGTCGCCGACTCGCGTTGCAGCCGGGTGAAGCGTTCGTGTTCGGCAGCCTCGGCACTGCCGAGGAAGATATCGCTGAGCATTCGCGCACCCAGTCCCCAATGCGCGCGAACCGCCGCCACGATCGCCTCGTCCACCCCGGGCGCGGTGAGCACATCGCCATCGGGATATGAGCCGTACAGCACCAGGCGTTCGACGCGCTCCGGGAACGCCGCGGCGAACGCGACGGCGGTACAGCTGCCGGATGAGCCGCCGATGAGCGAGACCCGATCGAGGCCGAGTTCGTCAAGCAGTGCGCGCAGCGTCGCGACCTCGCCATCGAGCGTCAGATCGGAGTCGTGCATCTCGCGGTCCGACACCCCCACCCCCAGCCGGTCGTAGCGGATCAGGGTGTAGTTCTCCGCCACGCCTGCCCAGAACCGCCGAACGTCCGGGCTTTGCCAGTCCAATTCGAGATGGCTAACCCACCACGCGGGGGCCACCAACGGCGGGCCGTCGCCGCGCACCTCGTACGCCAGGCGGCGGGCACCAACGGGCAGGAACCGAATCTCGGACTTGTCGAGCATCGCCTGTGAGCGTACGGCTTCCAGGCGGCTCAAGCCCTCGAAACTAGGGCCAGAGCTGGGTGCGGTCCCATCGGCTGCCCGCCCGGATATAGGCCAGGCGGCGGTGCCGGCGATCCGGCGAGCCCTCCCAGAACTCCACCTCGGCAGGACGCACCGCGTACGACGTCCATTCATCCGGAACGTAATCGGGCTCGGCACTGAGGCGGTGGTGCGCCTTGGCGACTTCGGTGTCGAGTTCTCCCGCGTCGTGCATGGGCTGGCTTTGGCGCAGGGTCAACGCCATCGCCCGGGATTCCCTTGGGCGGGCGCGAAAGTCGTCGGCACTCGCCGCCACCCCATCGCTGACGACTGTCCCGACGACACGGACTTGGCGCACCAACGCCGGCCAGTAAAACGTCAGCGCGGCAACGGGATGGGCGGCGAGGTCGCGACCTTTCTGGCTCACCGAGCTCACCGCGAAATGCCACCCGACATCGTCGACCGCCTTCAGGATGAGCATCCGGGCGCGCGGCATGCCTTGCGCGTCGACGGTCGAGATCGTCATCGCGTGCGGCTCGGGAACTCCCGCATCGACTGCCGTTTGCAGCCAGGCCACAAACAGCGAAATCGGTTCGGCAGGAGCCTCGTCGACCTCGAAACCGCGGCCGGTCCCCGACAGGACGGGCAAGGCCCGTAGATATGCGCGACCGCCGTCGCCATCAGACCACCGATCGTTGTCCACGGTCAGACCGTAGCCCCGATCGCTCACCAAGACAGTTTGTCAGGACTGCATCTGGCCGAGCGTCACCTGCACGGTTTGCGACGCCCCCGCCGGGTCGTTGTACGTCAGCGTGACGTTGTCACCGGGCGCCTTTGAATGAATCGCGGCAACAAGGGACTCCGGGCCGTCGATCACGCGATTGTCAATCTTGGTGATCACCGCGCCCTTCGGCAGACCCGCCGTCGCCGCCGGGCTGCCGTCCGCGACTCCTGCGACCAGCGCGCCGCGCGCGCTGTCGTCGGAGCTGAGCTGGACGCCCAGTGAGGCGTGCTGGACGGTACCGGTGGAGATCAGTTCGTCGGCAATGCGTTTGGCCTGGTCCACTGGAATGGCGAAGCCAAGTCCGATCGAACCGCTTTGGGCTGCCTGCGAATCCTGGCCGCCGCCAAGGGATGCGATCGCCGAGTTCACGCCGATCAGATCGCCGTTCATATCCACCAGCGCCCCACCGGAATTGCCCGGATTGATCGCCGCGTCGGTTTGGATTGCGCTCATCACCGAATGCTGACCGGTCTGCTCATCGCCGGTCGCGACCGGACGGTCGAGCGCGCTGATGATGCCGGTGGTCACCGTGCCCTGCAGGCCCAACGGCGAGCCGACGGCGACGACGTTCTGCCCCACCTTCAGGTCGTTGGATGAACCGATGGCGATCGGGGTCAGCCCGGACACGCCTTGCGCCCGAACCACCGCGATATCGTCGGCGGGGTCGGCGCCCACGACGGTGAACGGCACGCTCCGGCCGTCGGAGAAGGTCACGGTGGCCTCGACGCCGCCGTTGGTCCGGCCATAGGGCCGGACACCCGGACCGTCCTGGCCGTTGTCGCTCGGGCTGACTTCGGCGGACATCGGTCCCCGGCCGCCCGCTGCCTGCGCAGCCGCGGCCACGACATGGTTGTTGGTGAGGATCAGCCCATCCGAGCTCAGCACGATCCCGGACCCCTCCTCGCTCTGCTGGCCGCTGCTGATCTGCAGTTTCACCACACTGGGCAGCACCTTTGCCGAGACCTGTTCGACCGATCCGACCGGCGCTTGGCCGGTGGGCTGGTTAGCGACGGCCCCGGTCTTCGGCGCCGGCACCCCGGCGGCGACCGGTGTGGGTGCCGCAACCGTGGCGGCCGGCTGCCCGACATGGTCGACCACGGCGACGGCGGCGGCACCGGCAACCATGGCGACAGCGGCCGTCCCGCACACCAACACCACGGCGCGGGACTTCGTCCGTTGCCCTGGATTTTGCTGTGACGCCGGTCTCACAAATTGACTGTGCATATCGGCAGGCTGCCCGTATATGGGCGGGTATACCTGACTTGCATGAGAAGAATCGTAATTTTGTTGATACCTGTCGTGACCCCACTGGTTTGAATTACTGTGATCCACAGCATCTTTCGCACGCCATTGCTGATGGTTGTCGTGTGGTGCATTCCCTGACCGGTAGCTCATCGCGTTCGACTTCTCTTTCTCATAATAACTTAATGAATGCGCCAGCTAGCGCCTGAGTGCAGTTTGCCTTCTACGACTGAAGCTTTGCTGAGAATTAGTTCAACGCAACCCAAGACTTTTTAGTGGATCAATATCGGGTGCCGGTAAGCCGGCGCCGGGCAATCCGGCTGTAGCGTGGCGACCGTGAATTCCTCTCGTGTGCCCTCCACCGTCGCGCTTGCAGCCTGCGCCGCGTCGATCGCCCTGACGCTGGCCGCATGCGGCTCCGACACCACCACTCCATCAGCGAGCAAGACCTCCGCCGCCCCCGCGGTGGCGTCCTCCGTCACCCAGGCGGCCGGCCCGGACGCCACCTGCCCGACGACACCGCCGGCGGCTGCAGGCACTCCCGAGTGGACTTTGCCCGGGGCCACCGGCAGCGTCGCGGTCACCGGATCCACCGATACCGCCGCGCCCGTCGTCAAGGTGACCGCACCGTTCACCGTCACGGCCACCCAGGTACACACACTGCAGGCCGGTAGTGGACCGGTCGTCGCGCCGACGGCGTCGGTGTCGGTCTGCTACATGGGCGTCAACGGACGTGACGGGACCGTGTTCGACAGCAGCTATCAGCGTGGCGAGCCGGCTGACTTCCCGCTCGACGGCGTTGTGCCGGGCTTCCAGAAGGCCATCTCGGGCCAGACGGTCGGATCCACCGTCGCGGTTGCGATGGTCTCGGCTGACGGCTACCCGGACGGTCAGCCAAGGGCGGGAATCCTCCCGGGCGACACCCTCGTCTTCGCGATCAAGATCCTCAGCGCCTCATAGCCGGCGGCTACGGCTGGCAGGTGGGCTGAAAGCCGTTCACCAGCGCGTAGATGTCATCCTTCTTCTGGTCGGCATAGTCGATGGCGGTCCACGTCGACGGTTGCGGCCAGGCGTTGGACACCGTCGGTCCATAGCCGCCGTAGCCGTAGCCATATCCGGAGCCACCGGAAATCACGAACAGCGCCCCGACCGCGTCTCGCATGTCGTCGCTGGCCCGGCGCAGGTCGACAAGTGCGGGTTCCAGCCCCGGGACGATGCCGGGGCCGTTGACGTCCTCCATGTAGTGCACGCCGTGGCTGATCATGGCGAGCTTGACGTTGGTGTCGCGCTGTTGGGCGGCCCCGCTCGCGTACGGCGAACTGATGACGATCCGCACGCCGCCGATGCCGGCATTGATGTCGTTGTCGAGGCTTTCCCGAACCTGGTCGAGCACGCCGCAGGGCACGCGCACCGGCTCGGCAACAGCCGTCGGCGCGAAGCCGACAGACGCGTACGTCACGGCTGCCAGGAGGGCACAACCGAGACTCAATGAGCTGGGTACCGTCGAATGAGTTTGCTTCATCGTCCACCTGTGTATCCGGGCATCACCATTGATGCCTGTATATAGGTGGAATCGACAGGCGCGTTACCGCCGCCCGGAAATTAGCTTGGGCGCTATACCCAGTTCCAGATGGACATGTCGCCCTTGGGGTAGTTCATGCAGACGTCGGTGGCCTTGGCCACGACGCCCTTGTTGTTGAAGAACAGCTTGGCCCAGTTGCCCCAGCGGGTCGCGACGAACTCGTAGTAGATGTTGGTCGCGGTGTCCTCGGAGTACTGGCGGCGAGCCACCGGGTCGAGTGAGAAGAACCAGTGAATGCGGTCGAAGGCGAGCTGCTGAACCTCTGGCGGCCGGTTGCTGCGGTCAATCATGTAGCGCTCGAAGTACACCGGGCTGGTGTCGCGCGCCGCGGCCATGTACTGCTCGGTGTCGCACTGGGTGATGATGATGCGGTGCGGGATCGGATAGTCGTCGCTGGCGTCGGCGGCCGCCGGTCCGGCCGAGATGACACTCGCGGCCGCCACTGCGCTCAACGCCATTCCCGCGAGCTTTGCGCGACGCTTCAAACCAGTCATCGTTCTCCTGCTCCATCAGTCGGTCGGGTGCTGCCGAATCGGCGCGATCCCTAAACCATTAAGCGAACTAACTATATAGCGGTCCACTGCGCAGTATCCACCCTAGGTCCGCGCCGGACGGCGTTTGTGACGCGTGAGACTTCTGTCGCGGCAGGTGTCAGCCGCCATTGGTGACCGGGTTGGACGACAGCGTGATGAAACCGTCGTTGATCCACACGCCCCAGCGCCCACCCCACATATGGGTCCACACGACAGGGCGGCCGGCCCAGACCTCGGCGGGCTTGCCCGGCGCCCACGCGGGCACCGGCTCGCCGACATTCTGGTCCGGCGGTGGCGGGTCAGCGCTGGCTGGTGCGATGCCGATCGCGAGGCCAACCGCGAGTGCGCCGACAGCAGTCAGCGCGGTTTTGATCAAGGTCATGAGCACGACTCCAGCGTTCAGACGTCAGCGAGATACTTAGCAAATATAACCAGCAGACGGCGCGGGTAATCCCCTACCCCGCAATATCGCGGGTGGCTATGGCGTCGGCGCAGGTGTGGCAGTGATCGGGGCCGGCTGCCCGGACCCATTGAATTCGTACCCGGGAGGCGGCGGCCCGGTGATCGAGTAATAGCCCGGCGGCGGGGCGGGAGTCCCGGGCGGCGGCGGTTTACCCGGGCCGTACTCGCTCGGGGGCGCCTCCGAGCCCGGCGCGGTGTACGACTTGAATCCGGGTGGCAGCGGCGGCGGCGCGCCCGCCCCTTGTGGCGGCGCGACCGAGCCGCCGGCATAGGCCTCGTCTTGGGGTCCGTAATAAGGGTCGCGGGCTTGATGCCAGAGATCTTTGAGCGATCCGAGGACGCCCGGGGTGTTCTGCGAACCGTAGGTCGGGTTGGCGATCTCGGGGACCGAGGGCGGTGCGCCCGGTGGCGGAGGCGCAGGCGCGGGTGCCGCTGCGGGATCGACGGGCATGGCGACCGGTTGCCCCGGTGGAACCGCCGCCGGATCGGACGGGACCGGAATCGGCGTCGGCGTCATCGGGTCGGCTGAGGCGGTGGCGGCCCCGGCGAATGCGGTGCCAACGGCCAGGCCTGCGACGACGATCGCCCGGACGAATGGCGCGGTGCGGTGCCCGTCAGTCATGAATCCGGTAGTCCTCTCGTTTGCCCTAGGCGTAAGGGCATCGTCGCACACATCGGCGATTGCTGTGCCGGGAGAAAACTCCAGTCCCAGGAGCACACCCTGTGTACTCCTGTCCTATCGCCGGCGTGAGGTGGGCCGTTTCAACGCTCCCCCGGTGCCCGGCGAATCCCGCCGGGCACCAGGGTCGGCGGATCAGGCGACCTTGTTGCTTTCGGTGCTGCCGGTGGCCGATCCCTTGAGGTAGCGGGTGACGAAACCGATCGACGCGATCGTTGCGACGGCACCGATCACACCCCACAAGACGATCGGGAATACCAGCGCGCCGAAGATGAAGTCGTAGGTCACTGCCAGGTAGAGCGACCAGATGACGCGGTAGATCGACCAGAACGCCAATAGGCCGGTGCTGATACCGATGTACAGGCTGTATTGGCGATCGACGCGGTCGATGTGCTGCGCGATGGGAGTCGGCACGATCTTCATTGGTTCTTCCTCTCGTTGCTCGCCGCCTTCGTGGCGTCGTTGCGAGAAGTAAAGAACTGAGGATCGCCTACCGATCCCAACTAGAGGCCGGCTACAGCTCGCCGGAGAAGTCCGCGCTGAGCCAGCGATCCGGACGGAAGGTGAACAGCACGTTGTCGTGGCCTTCCATGCTGCGAGCGAACTGCCTGGCGCCCTCCTCGCCCAGGTAACGCACCGCGATCCCCTCGAGAACCTGCGGCGGGGTCGGGTCGGTGACGTCGGCAATCGACGCTTCGACCACCACGTATTGGTACGGCGGTTCCTCATGCTGCACCACCAGCGTCACGACCCCGGCCTGCTTGATCAGCCGTGCCTTCCGTGACGAGGTGCCCGTAGTGACCCGGATGTGTCCGCCGGGGCTGTAGTCGTACCAGATCGGCACACTGGCCGGGGGGCGGCCGTCGGTCGCGGCCACGGACAGCACCGCCACATGCTTGGCGGCGAGGAATTCCTGCCGCTCGGACTCGGTCAGTTCTTTGGGCATATAGCGCCAAACCCCCCGCTCTGGCCGGCTATTCCTGCTACGCGCCTAGTGCCGCGGCACACCGGTGTATTCGGGATTCGGTGGAACCGCCAGTGCGATGCCGATCCGATTGGTGGCACCGATGAACGCCGCGATCGAAATCGCCTCGAGGATCAGGTGGTCGTCGAGACCGAGCCGGCGCAGTTCCTCGAAGTCGTCCTCTCGGATGGACTGCGGGTTGTTGTTCACCGCGATGGCGAGATCGGCCAGCCCACGCTCACGATCGGTCAGTTCGTGCACCTGGTGGTGGTCGATCGCCACCCGCTGGCCGAACGACCAATCGCCGGCGACTTTGCCCAGCTTGTTCGCATGGTTGGTATGGCAGTACGCGCACCGGTTCTCGCCCGAGACGACCGTCGCAATCACTTCCCGTTCGCGTGCGGTCAGGCCGCCGCGTCCATCGGTGCCCAGCAGCGGAAGGAGATAGCCGTTGAGCCGGCCCAGATCGTCTTCGTTCAGTGAAAGCGCCCGGAACCAGTTCGAGGTCAAGCCCTCTTCGCGTTGCTGGTGGGTGAAGAAGCCCTTCACCGACTGGTTGCTCAGCGCATCGACCTCGGGGACATCGAGGCGAGAGATTCGTATTGGAGCGAGGCCTGTTGAAGGCTCAGCGGTAGTCGTCATGGGCTGACTGTGCCGTCAACGGCGCGAATGCCCAATCCTTTTGTGAAGGCAGACTCGAACTCTTGCGACATCCCTTCGGCCGTTCGCCGGTTTGTCGGGATGGTTCGGTAGGGTCTCGGCGTGACTTCGCGCCCAACCGTCAAATCTGTAAATGCCCGTCTTGCTGAGGAACTCGCGGTAGCCGAGACGCAGGTGATCGCAGCCGTCCGGCTGCTCGACGAGGGTGCGACGGTGCCGTTCATCGCCCGCTACCGCAAGGAAGTCACCGGCAGCCTCGACGACGGGCAGCTGCGCGACCTCGAGGAGCGACTGCGCTATCTGCGGGAGCTCGACGAACGGCGCGACGCGGTGCTGGCCTCCATCCAGGAGCAGGGCAAGCTGACCGACGAGCTGAGGGCGGCGCTGCTCACCGCCGATACCAAATCCCGGGTCGAGGACATCTACCTGCCGTACAAACCGAAGCGGCGCACGAAGGCGCAGATCGCCCGCGAAGCCGGGTTGGAGCCCCTCGCCGATCGGCTGCTCACCGATCCGGCCGCCAACCCTGAAACCGCGGCCGCGGAGTTCCTCAACGCCGACGTGGCCGACGCCGCGGCGGCTCTCGACGGCGCCCGGCATATCATCGTCGAGCGAGCTGCCGAAGACGCCGAACTGGTCGGAGCGATCCGCACCAAGTTCTGGGCCGAAGGTGCACTGCGGACTGCACCCCATTCCGAAGAGGCCGCGAAAAGCCCAGCGGCGCAGAAGTTCCGCGACTACTTCGAGTTCTCCGAACGGCTCGAGGACATGCCGTCGCACCGGGCGCTGGCGGTCATGCGTGGCGAGAAGGAGCAGGCCCTTGCGCTGCGCTTCGACGGCGGTAGCGATGACGCCTACGAAGTGATGGTCGCCCAGGCGCTGGGGGTCGACCTGTCGGCCAAGGCGGCAGCGACGCAATGGCTCGCCACCACCGTCCGGTTGGCCTGGCGCACCCGGCTGATGATCTCGGGTGCGGTGGACGCGCGGATGCGGCTGCGCCAGCGCGCCGAGGATGACGCGGTCGCGGTGTTCGCCAAGAACCTCAAGGACCTCCTGCTGGCGGCTCCTGCGGGTACCCGCACCACACTGGGGCTGGATCCGGGCTTTCGCACCGGCGTCAAGGTCGCCGTCGTCGACAGCACCGGCAAGGTGCTCGACACCTGTGCGATCTACCCGCATCAGCCGCAACGCCAATGGGATTCGGCGAAGGCGACACTGGCGGCGTTGGTCGCGCGCCACGGCGTCGAATTGATCGCCATCGGCAACGGCACCGCGTCGCGCGAGACCGACGCACTGGCCACCGAACTCATCGCCGATATCCGCGCTGCCGGTGCGGGGGCCCCGGTGAAGGCCATCGTCAGTGAGGCCGGCGCATCGGTGTACTCCGCGTCCGCCTACGCCGCCCGCGAGCTGCCCAGCCTGGACGTGACGGTGCGGGGCGCGGTGTCGATCGCGCGACGGCTACAGGATCCGCTGGCCGAGCTGGTGAAGATCGAGCCGAAATCGATCGGTGTGGGCCAATATCAGCACGACGTCACCCCGGGCACGCTCGCACGCAGCCTCGACGCCGTGGTGGAGGATGCGGTCAACGCCGTCGGCGTCGACCTGAACACCGCATCGGTTCCTCTGCTGGCGAAGGTGTCCGGCGTGTCGGAATCGTTGGCCGAGGCCATCGTCGCCCACCGGGAGAAGGCCGGACCCTTCCGCAACCGCAGCGCGCTACTGGACGTCGCACGGTTGGGCCCCAAGGCTTTTGAGCAATGCGCAGGCTTCCTTCGGATACGTGGCGGCGACGACGCACTCGACGCGTCGGGGGTCCATCCGGAGGCCTACCCGGTGGTCCGCCGAATCCTGGATCGTTCGGGGCTCGCCCTGGCCGAGCTCATCGGTAATGAACGGTCGTTGCGATCGTTGACGCCCGCCGACTTCGCCGACGACCGATTCGGTGTACCGACGGTGACCGACATCCTCGCTGAACTGGAAAAACCGGGACGTGATCCGCGGCCGGCCTTCTCCACTGCGACGTTCGCCGCCGGGGTCGAGAAGGTGGCCGATCTGAAAGTGGGCATGGTGCTCGAGGGAGTCGTCACCAATGTCGCGGCATTCGGCGCCTTCGTCGACGTGGGTGTGCACCAGGACGGTCTGGTGCATGTGTCGGCGATGTCGGACCGATTCGTCTCCGACCCGCACGAAGTGGTGCGGTCCGGTCAGGTGGTACGGGTCAAGGTCCTCGAGGTCGACGTCGACCGTCAGCGAATCGGCCTGAGCCTCCGGCTCGGTGATGAACCAAAGAACAACCAGGCCAAGGCTTCTGGGCGCAGCGGCACTCCGGCTGGCCGTGGCGAACGTCGCCAGCCCACGCGCGGCGGGGACAGCGGGCGACGCGAAAACAACAACCGGTCGTCCGGCTCGATGGCACAAGCCTTGCGGGACGCGGGTTTCGGCCGATAGGACGCCGCTGTTCGGGTTTTGTCCGCTCGGTCGTGGACCGGCCAACTGCGGCAAATTTTTCCGCAATCGAGGCGACAGCGGCTCTGGCTAGACACCGGTCACGCCGTCGATGCGTTCCCGGATCAGGTCAGCATGTCCGCAGTGCCGTGCGTACTCACCGATCATGTGGATGTAGATCCAGCGCAGGCTCACCTCGGACCCCCGGAACGGACTCGTATCAGACGGGTCCCGAGAGGCGCAGTTGGCGCGGGCCTGTGCGACCTCGTCCTGCCAAATCGTGACCGCGGACCGGAACGACGAATCCTCGGACACGGTCAGGACGTGGCGGAACCAGTTGCGTTCCACCTCCGCTAGATGCTGGATCAGCCCGAGCAGCGTCATCGGCGACGGCGCCGCGGCGGCCATGCCCGAGATAGTGCCAGCGGTGTCCGACGGCCGCCGAGTGGCGGTACGAATTCCGGCGAACAAAGTTCACCATTATTGGCGACTATCAGCTTACGGACAGCTGATCTGCAATTATTTGTCAGACTTGGCCCTATTTCTGGCATTTCTCAGCATCCGTTTATTCTGTGCTTCGCTGTGGTTAATAAAAGTCGCCTACAAGCTGGTGTTATACAGATGATGGACAGTTATTTCACTCGCCTGTGCGATATTTCACGGGTGGGCCGAACGGGAATCTTTTTACCCCGTCTATTCCGTTACTACGGGCATGACAGATATCGCTTTTTCCCACTCCGTGAACGCTCTCGACGAGTCCAAGCGCGGCAACCCGCGCATCGCGGGCACCGCCACCGCGTTCACAGCACATCGCTACAACCAGGACGAGGTCGCGGCAGCGCTCACCGACTTCGCCGAGCCCGGATTCGAGCGCTTCGCACGAACCAGCGGCGTCGAATACCGCAACCTGGCGCTGCCGGTGGACCATTACCCGAAGTTGGGTGGCTTCACCGAAGCCAACGCGGCATACCTCGAGGTGGCCGCCGAGCTCGGCGAGCAGGCCGTGCGACGCGCCCTGGAAACCGCACACGTGCGGCCCGACGAGGTCGATGCCATCATCGCCGTGTCGAGCACCGGCGTCGCCGTGCCGACGATCGATGCCAGGATCGCCTCGAAGTTGGGGTTGCGACCCGACGTCAAGCGCATTCCGCTGTTCGGCCTCGGCTGTGTGGCTGGCGCGGCCGGCTTGGCGCGGGTGCACGACTACTTGAGGGGCTTCCCCGACCATGTTGCCGTGCTGCTCTCGGTCGAACTGTGCTCCCTGACGTTGCAGCGCGACGACACGTCGATTCCCGCGCTGATCGGCGTGTGCCTGTTCGGTGATGGCGCAGCGGCCGTGGTCGCCGCCGGAGCAGATCGCGCCCCGGCCGGGCTCCCCCTGCACCCGGGTCCGCGGATACTGGCAACGCGCAGCAGGCTTTTGCCCGGAACCGTCGATGTCATGGGCTGGAACGTCAGCTCCAGCGGATTTCAGCTGGTGATGTCGCGCGACGTTCCGAAGATGGCCGACGACCATCTGGGCGGGGAGATCGACCGATTCCTCGCCGAGCACGGTTTGACGACCGCCGACATTGGGACGTGGGTGTGTCACCCGGGTGGGCCCAAGGTGCTCGACTCGATCACCAACGCGGTCGGCATGCCGGCGGAAGCGTTGCGGCACAGCTGGGAGTCGATGCGGGACAACGGCAATATCTCTTCCGCCTCGGTGCTCGACGTCCTCGATCGGACCATCGCTACGGCTCCGGCCGAGGGCTCGCTTGGAGTGATGCTGGCCATGGGGCCCGGCTTCGGCTTCGAACTGTTGCTGCTGGGCTGGTGAAGGGGACCCGATGATCTACTACCTGTTCATCCTCCTGATCGGCGCCGAGCGCCTCGTCGAGCTGGTGGTGTCGCGCCGCAACGCCCGATGGTCCTTCGCCCAGGGCGGCCGAGAGTTCGGCCGCGGGCACTACCCAGTGATGGTCGGGATGCACACCTTGCTGCTGGTGTCCTGCATCGTCGAAGTGGCGACGACGCACCGGCCGTTTCTGCCGTGGCTCGGTTGGCCGATGGTCGGCGTCGTGGCGGTCAGCACCGCCCTGCGCTGGTGGTGTGTGTCCGTGCTGGGTAAGCACTGGAATCCGCGGCTGATCGTGATCAAGGGGGCGCCCCTGGTCGACCGTGGCCCGTATCGCTTGCTGCACCACCCCAACTACACGGCGGTGGCTGCCGAAGTGGCCGCGCTGCCACTTGTTCACTCTGCGTGGGTGACCGCCATCGTGTTCACCATCGCCAACGCCCTGGTGCTCACCGTGCGCATCCGCGCCGAGAACGTGGCCCTTGGATATGCCTGAGGAGTAGCCGACAATTGTCTCGCGGGTAAGAGTCTATGGATTGCAACCACTTTCGGACATAGTCGGTGTTACGTTGGCTCTCGTTGGGACCTGTGCACGGTCACGAGGGGGCTTCAATGAGCACTGCCGCAGAACGCGCCGATCAGCTGGCTCTGGTGGCCCGTCTCAAATCGGCTTATCCCGAGTTACCGGACGCTCCCACTCCGGATCTGCTCGACCATGCGCGATTCGTCGCCTACATGAAGCCGGTGCACGACGTCGGCGGCGAGCCGGATGCTCCGATGAAGTACGAGAACAAGGACTACGAGTACTGGGAACACATGACCTACGTCATCTGCGAGGTTCTCGCGTGGCGCGGGATCTGGTTGTCCGAGGAACGGCGCCGCATCGGCAATGTCGACGTGCAACGCGCCGTTTACCTCGGCTTCCCGTACTACGGCCGCTGGCTGTTGTCCGTGGCGAGGGTGCTTATCGAGAAGCACCACATCGGTCTCACCGAACTGACCGAGCGGATGGCCGAGGTCAAGGAACGCTACGCCGGCGGGCTGGAAGGAAAGACGCTAGCGGCCGTGCCGAAGTTCGAGGGCGACGGATCGCAGGTCAAGCGCAACAGTCACATCGTGCACGCGCAGGGCAAGGGCGATCCGCAGGTGTACGCGGGCAAGGCCGGCGAAGCGAAGTTCAAGGTCGGTGACCCTGTCGTTGTCCGCGAACTTCCGGTGCTGTTCTATACGCGCACACCCGAGTATGTCCGCGGTGCGCGAGGCGTCATCGACGCGGTGGCCTACGAGAGTCCGGCCGCCGAGGACGAGACCTGGGATATCCCCGACGCCAAACCGGAATGGTTCTACGTCGTCAAGTTCAGCATGTCCGAGCTGTGGAACGACTTCAACGGTCCAGACACCGACAGCCTCCGAACCGAGATTCCCGAGCACTGGCTCCACGCCGCCAACTGAGTCCACCACCCCCACCCCGATCGGAAGAACATGTCTGAACACGATCACGATCACGATCACGACCGAACCGTCAAGCCGATGGTCGACGAGATCACCGACTTCGAGGTACTCGAGATCGCGTTGCGCGAATTGTGCATCGAGAAAGGTATTTTCACCGCCGAGGAGCACCGCCGATTCACCGAGTTCGCCGAGCAGATCGGCCCAACGCCGGCCGCCCGGCTGGTCGCCCGCGCCTGGCTGGATCCCGACTTCAAGGCGCTGGCCCTCGCCGAGCCGATGACGGCCAGCAAGGAAGTCGGCGTTGACTGGCTGGAGCCGACCGGCTTCGGCACCCCAAGCGATTTCACCGCCTTCCAGATCCTCGAAGACACCCCGACGCTGCACAACGTGATCGTTTGTGCCCTGTGCTCGTGCTACCCACGGCCGATCCTGGGCAACTCTCCCGAGTGGTATCGCACCCCCAATTACCGTCGGCGCCTTGTCCGTTGGCCCCGCCAGGTACTGTCCGAGTTCGGCCTCTACCTCGGCGACGACGTCGAGGTCCGGGTGCAGGATTCCAATCAGAAGCACCGCTTCATGGTGATGCCGGTGCGCCCCGAGGGCACCGACGGCTGGACCGAGGACCAGCTGGCGGAGATCATCACCCGAGACTGCCTGATCGGCGTCGCGTTGCCCAAGCCCGGGGTGACGACAAACGTCATCACCGACACCCGTCCCGCGATGCATCCGGCCGGCGAATGAAACCCGACACGCTGCGGCAGATCGTCGAACGCAATCAGGTGTGGCCCGTCATGGCGGCCAAGTACGGGGTGGAAAACCCGGTACCGCCGTGGAAGACCAGCCTCGACGGGCTGTGTGACGCACTCGACCACGCGTCCTGCGACGCCGATGTGCCGTCCTTCAAGGAGCGGCGCGACGAAGAAGATGAGCTGTCGGCCACCGTCTATTCTGAGGTCCCCTACCCGGAGAGCCAGCTTGTCGCGCTGGCTCATTCACTGCTGGCCAGAGGTATCATCACCGAAGATGAACTACAGCAACGACTTTCCGCTGTTCGCGCCCGACTGGAGTCCTGACCGCGCAGCGTGATGTCCCCCGATCGGTGGACCCCCGATTCATCCGGTATTCCAGCCGATCGGTGGACAGTCCGCGACGCCACTCCGCGTCATAGTTGCCTGGTGAGCCGTCAAGCAAGCGGCGGCTCCCCCAAACAAATAAGGATGGCAACGGTGAACAGCATGGATTTGTCGGAACGTACGGCAGCGGCCTCCAACGCGATCGGCATCCGACCCGCGTATTTCGTGCAGCAAGCCAACGGTAACTTCCGGCCCACGACGTCGGCTGCGGCGTCGTGGAGCGACGGAGTGCTCAGCGGTCAGGCGATCGCCGGACTCGCGGCGTCGACACTGGAGCGCAAGTACGGTGCCGTCGGATACCTGCCCGCCCGGCTGACCCTGGATCTGCTCAAACCGGCTCGAGCCGTCCCCACCCACGTCCAGACCCGGCTGATTCGGCACGGGCACCGGATGCGTACGGCCGAATGCGACATCATCCAAGACGATTGGATCGTGGCCAGGGCGACGCTGTTGCAGTATCGCCAGGCCAACGCGTCGGTCGACGAGCAATGGGAGTCCGCGATGAGCCTCATCGCGCCAGACAGCACCGAAAACCACCCGCTTCACGTGGACGGTGACGGAACCGGTTGGAATCCCGTGGGTTTGCGGCACCATAGCACTGGGCGCAAGCGCGCTTACTACGGCGGATTGGACGCGGTGGCCGGCCTGCCTGCCACCCCATTCGTCCGGTCTGCGGTTGTGGCCGAGGCGGCCGCGAACCTGGTGACCGACTTGGGTGCCAGCGGAATCGGCTATGTCAACGGTGATTTGACCGTGGCACTCACACGACTGCCGCGCGGCGTGTTCATCGGTGTGCAGGCCGACTCCCACTTCGCCGAGAATGGGGTATCCGTGGGTAGCGCGACGCTGTTCGATGACGACGGCGCGTTCGGCAGCAGCATGGTGACCGCGATGGCCAATCCTGCGACCCGCATGGAAGTCAGCGGACGCGGCTAACATCTGGCATAACTAGAGTGCAGCAATGAGCCTCGTCACCTACCAGCTGGACGATCACGTCGCGACGATCACCCTCAACCGCCCCGAGGCGCGCAATGCCATCAACGGCCCGCTTCGGCAGGAGATCAACGCCGCATGGGACCGGTTCCGTGACGAGGAGGCGGCCTGGGTCGGGATCCTGACGGCCACCGGCGATGTTTTCTGCGCCGGCGGTGACCTCAAGGACGGTGAGGGATCGGTGGGCACCTTCGGCGGCACCTTCTGGGAGAAACCGACTATCAACAGCTTCGAATCCGGCATGGAATTGTTCAAGCCGACGATTGCCGCCGTGCACGGACCGTGCGTCGGCTATGGCCTGACTGGAGTTCTGTTCTGCGACTTCGTGATTGCCTCGACCGAAGCCACGTTCCACTACCCCGAGGTGGCACTGGGCGTCCCCACCATCGTCGGCGCGATCCGGCTTCCGCAGCGCGTCGGCTGGGCCAACGCCATGGAGCTTCTGCTGACCGGCAAGCCGATCAGCGCCCAGCGTGCCAAGGAGATCGGCCTGGTGTGGAAGCTGGTCGAACCCGGGGACCTGCAATCGGAAGCACACGCGTGGGCCAAGACCCTCACCGAGGCCGCGCCGTTGGCCCAGCGGGCCACCAAGGAGGTGGCCTGGCGTACGGCCGACATGGGCTGGATCGAGTCGGTGCGCTTCGGTGAGGTGATGCGCAAGGTGGCCGGTGCCACCGAGGATGTCACTGAGGGCCTACAGGCATGGCGGGAGAAGCGCAGGCCACAATGGCGGGGCCGCTGAGCGCGCGTTACCGCGGCGCCTCCGGCGCCGGCGCATGCAGCCAGCGCTGATAGATCCCGGCAAATGTGCCGTCGCGCAGCGCGCCGGCCAGCCAGGAATCGGTTTGTTCCGCGATGGGACTGCCGGAGGGCAGCAGGTAGGCCTTGACCTCCGAGGTGAAGGGTCGCTCCGGGTGCTGCGCCACCAACCCCGGGTGCAGCGAGGACTGGTAGATCGCCTCCACCGCATCGGTGACCATCACGTCTGCGTTGCCCGCCGCGAGCTGATCGAAGATCGTGGTGTTGTCCGCCCAGATCGTGATCTGGGCGGCGGGGAAGTTCTTCCGGGCGAACTGTTCGTTGGTGCCGCCGCTGTTTTCGATCACCCGCACCCCGGGCTGGTCGATGTCTTCGATCGACGAGTAGCGGTTAGCGTTGGCGGCCGCCACCACCGGGGTCTTTCCACTGGACAGGTAAGGCAAGGTGGCGTCGGCGACGCGGCGCCGTTCTGGCGTGTCGGTAATTCCGCCCATCGCGATGTCGCACATCCCGGGTGAGGTCAGGTCCGCCATGAGCGTCGGCCACGTGGTGGTCACGAACACCGGCGGTCGCCCGAGGTGGGCGGCCAGATCGGTGGCCATGTCGATGTCGACGCCGCTGTACTGCCCGGTTGCCGGATCGCGGTATGTCAGCGGCGGGTAATCGCCGGTCGTACAGATCTTCAATGCGGCCGGGTCGCCGCCTGCCGTGGCCAGTGGCGCGACGGAGCCGGATACCGCGATGGCCCCGACGAGAGCCAGTGCGCCAAAGCTCAACGCCCGCATGGGTTAGTGCACCCCTAACACGCCGGTGAGGTACTCGGTGCGACAGGCCCGCCGGGCCAGTTTGCCGCTGGTCGTGCGGGGGATGGCGCCGGCCGGCAGAAGCCGCACATCGGACGCCACGACACCGTGACGTGCGGATACTGCCGCCCGGATCGCCGCGATCGCGGCTGTCGGGTCGCTTCGGCTGGTACCCGCCGCCCGCTCGGCGACGATCACCAGCCGTGGCGCGTTGTCTTCGGTTGGTGCATCCGGGATTTCGTTTGCCGGCGCCGAGAACGCCGCCACATATCCGCGTCGCACGATCGCCGACGCATCGGTGACGGTTCTTTCGATGTCCTGTGGATAAAACGTCCGCCCGTCGACCGTCACGACATCGGCGAGGCGGCCGGTGACGAAGAGTTCGCCGGACAGGTAGAAGCCGAGATCGCCGGTGCGCAGCCAGGAGGCATCGGCGGGCACACCCTCGGCGTGGCTGTGCACGGCCAGCCGACGGCCGAGCCGGGCGCCGAAGGTCTGCCGGCTCTCCTCGGGCTTCCTCCAGTAGCCGCGTCCGATATTGGTGCCGTGCAGCCAGATTTCGCCGACCGCGCCGTCGGGCAGCTCGTCGCCGGTATCCGGGTCGACCATCACCGCCCATTCACTACGGGCCACTTGCCCGCACGACACCTGCGCGACGGCATCGGGCGCACCGTCGCCGGCCTCACGGGCGAACCCGGCCGCCAGTTGATCGCGGTCCAGATGCAACACCGTGGGCGTGGCGGTGGGTGCGATGGTCGCGACGAACAGCGTCGCCTCGGCGATTCCATAGGACGGCTTGAATGCCGTTGGCGGCAAGCCGTGAGGGGCGAATGCCGCGGTGAAGGCCGTGATGGCCTCGGCGCTGACCGGCTCGGAGCCGATGATCATCACGACATTGGCAAGGTCGATGTCGTCACCAGCGTCCGGCAGGCCACGCTGCGCGGTCCACTCGTAGGCGAAATTCGGTGCGGCGGTGACGACCTGGCCGTCACGGGATCCGGCGGACAGCGCGCGGATCCAGCGTTGCGGGCGGCGGATGAAGGCGGTCGGCGACAGCAGGGTGGAATGCCCGCCGTAGACGGTCGGAAATCCGATCATGGACAGGCCCATATCGTGATAGAGCGGTAACCAGCTGACGCCGTGGGTGTTTCGGTTGAGTAAGTCGATCGACAAGATCATCTGGATCAGATTCGTGCCGACCGCCCGGTGAGTGATCTCCACGCCCACCGGCGGGCGGGTCGCGCCCGATGTGTATTGCAGATGTGAGACGTCGTCGACGTCGATCGCGGTCTCGGCGAAATCTTCCCCCGCCGAATCGGAAATCTCGTCGACAACGAGAATCTGGGGCCGTCGGGCTGACGGCAGTTTCCCCAGGAACGCGCGCACACCGTCGGCCGCGGACGCGGTGGTGAGCACCATCGCCGGCTCCGAATCGCACAGAGCGGTGTCGAGACGCTCCGCGTGGCCCGGCAATTCGGGAGCGAACAATGGCACGGCGATGGTCCCGGCCTTGATCGCGGCGAAGAATCCGGCGATGTAGTCCAGCCCCTGCGGTGCCAGGACCGCCACCCGGTCACCACGGGCGGTGTTGCGCTGGATGTGCGCCCCGATGGCCCGCAGGCGGCTGCCGAGCTGCGCCCAGGTCAGCTGGAGGACTTCTGGATCCGCCGAGCGGCTGTAGTCGAGGTAGCGGTAGGCAACCAAGTCGGGGATGCTCGCGATGTTGCGCTCGATCAGGGAGATGAGCGTGGCGTCGTGCGGCAGCGCGACGCCCCCCGCGGCGTCCAGGCAGTCTTCGATCCGAAGCAGACCATCGGGTGTCTGGATATGGCCGCGATCCATCACCGCAGTCTAGGCAGTTATCGTGAGGGCGATTTCGACCACGACAACCGCGGGGAGAGCATGCCGAGCTGGATCGCCGACTTGGTCCGGCTCGACGGCGGCGGGCAGACGTTTCGCACCTCATCGACATCCGGGGTGGGCCCCCGGTTGTTCGGCGGGTTGATCGCTGCGCAGGCGCTGGCAGCGGCGGCCGCAACTGTGGATCCGGGCCGGATGCCGCAGTCCCTGCACGCCTACTTCATCAAGGGCGGGCGGATCGGCGTCGACATCGAGTTCACCGTCGAGATCACCCGCGACGGGCGCTCCTTCAACACCCGCCGGGTCACCGCGGTGCAGGAGGGTGCGGCGATCTTCGAGATGATGGCGTCGTTCCATCAGCCGGAGACCACCACCGATTGGCAGCGGTCTGACCCGTTCGCGGTGGAATTGTCGGACGCGACAATCCTCACAAGGCTGCCGGTGCGGTGGGCTGATCACTTCGAGATCCGGGTTGTGCCTGGGCACCATGGTCACGACGACTGGCCCTTTCAACCGTTCTGGTTTCGGACCCGCGACCCCGTCGAGGACGACCCGGTGCTGCGGGCCTGCGCACTCACATTCATCTCTGACCTGGGCCTGGTGTCCTCGGCCCGACCGCCGGGCGGGGGCCGCCCCGGTCCTGGGGGCGCGGCCAGCCTGGATCACGCACTCTGGCTGCACCGGCCAACCGACCCACATCACTGGCATCTCTACGACGCCTCTGCGGTAAGTCACAGCGACGCGCGCGGCTTGGCGCGCGGCGCAATTCACCGTGGTGACGGTACCCTGATCGCCAGTGTCGCCCAGGAATCACTCTGGCGAACCTGACGCCCCTATTTTTGCGTTCCTATGGCATGGGAACTCGGCGGTGGTGGCTCGGCTGGGGCAATAGCTCAGCCAGCTCGAAACAACGGTGTTTAGCCGAGCCCGGCTGCGGGAACAAACTCGCATTCGACCGCGTTGACGCGACGTCGAGTGCGGTAGGAACGAAAGGCACGGACCATGACGGTAGATTATGACGCCCCCCGCCGGACCCAGGCCGAGCCTGAGGAAGAGTCGCTCGAAGACCTGGCGGGGCGGCGCAAGGACACGGCGACGGCCGTGATCGATGTCGACGAGGCTGAGGCGGCGGACTCCTTTGAGTTGCCCGGCGCAGACCTCTCCGACGAGGAACTCACAGTGCGGGTGATCCCCAAGCAGGCTGACGAGTTCACCTGCACCAGCTGCTTTCTGGTCCACCACCGGAGCCGGCTGGCCGACGCCTCAAGCATGACCTGCACCGACTGCGCCTAGCCTGGCCTAGTCCGGCCAGATGGCCGGACGGCCAGCGTGGCACACCAACCGGTGCCGGTGATGCTCTGTGCGCCAAGAATTTTGATCAACTTTGCCCAGCCCGGAAGGGTGTGCCGCTCGCCGACGGACCGTCGGCGCGATGAAACGGCACACCCCCGGGAGGGCTTAGGCGATGACGCGGACCAGGTAGGGGGCCATATCCTTGGCGCGCACCGGGGACACTGCCACGACGGTGTCGGTGACCTCGAGCATCTGTTGGTTGCCGAGGAACATCGCGACGCTCTGGGTGCCGTCAGGCCCGTAGAAGATCAGGTCGCCTGGCAGCGCCTGGTCGGCGGTCACGTGCTGGCCCACCTTGTACATGTCGCCCGAGGAGCGCGGCAGCTTGGCCCCGACGCCGGCGTAGATGTACTGGATCAGGCCCGACGAGTCGAACCCGACTACGGCGGCGCTTTCTCCCTTGCCCAGGGTGGGCCCGTTGATGTCGCCACCGGCCCAGGCATAGGGCACGCCGCGCTGGGACAGCCCACGCTGGACCACCAACTGGACGTACTGATCCCGGCTGACCGGCGCGGCGGTTGCCGCCGGGGCCAGCAGGCCGGGAATGGCGAGCAGCATCATCAGGCTGACCGCGAGGGCATATAAGCGCTTCTTCACCATCTTCATTTCCACCTCTCCGGACACCTCTGAGCAAAACCCCATTCTGTTCACAGAGGTCACTTCTGTAACTTCTACAGCAAATGGCCGACCGCCGCTGACCACGCTTCAAGCGTGAACAGGGTGTTTAGCCAAACCGTGATGTAACAGTGTCCGAAGTGGTGTGCATCCTTGCCCGATCGGTTGCGATCGGGCAAGCGCGCCAGCAACTGAGATGAGGTCGGCCGGGGAGCGGCTCAGGGCCGCCGGTCACGCACCCGGTATGTCGAAGGCCACGATTTGCGGGAATCGTCACCGGTGAGGGCCATGCCCATGCCGCCGACCTTGACGTCATAGGCCTCTTTGCCGGCGCCCACTTCGCGGTTGGCGTGCTCCTGCGCGAGGTAGTACAACTCGTCGATGGCGGCCTCGCTGTAGGCGACGAATGACGTCTCGCGAACCACATCGTCACTCGGGGTCATCTTGTCGGGCAGGATGCGCGACGCCAGCGCCGCCAATCCCATGAAGGCGAACGGGATGACCCAATAGCACAGGAACGACAACGGGGACTTGGTGTCGAGGATGGTCGCGTCGCCCTGCACGATGGGCGGGATCGCCGAAGACACCGTCATACCCGCGAAGGCCGCGACCCAGATCCAGGTCAGCAGCGAGGTGATCCGTTTGAACAGATCACTCTTGACCACCTCGTCGGGTCGGCCGGCGGCGGCGAACTCCCGCACGAACGGTCTGCCGATCAGCGCGCCCACCAAAGCGATCAGGAAGATCCCCGCGTTGCTCAGCGGCTGCATCCATTGCTCCATGAACGACTGGCCCGTCACGAAGGTCAGGATCGCCAGCACGGAGAATGTTGCGACAGCGCCGATTTCGAAGGTCAGCCCGGGCGCCTTCTTGACGCGGCCGACCACCAGCCCAATGACGGCGATACCGAGGGCCACCAGCACGGCCGTCTCGAACGGAACGTTGCCGACCAGTACCCAATAGACGATCCACGGCGCGAAGCCAACGAGAATGCCCACGGTTGGCCAGTCTATGGGCGGGCGTTGGGCAACTGCTCAGCGGCGTCCGGTGTCAGGCGGTAGGGCGACGGGTACCCCGAATCGTGAGTACTACAAGCCAGCGCCAACTGGGTGAGTCGAACAGTCCGATCGAGGACGAACTCGAAGAGGCGTTCACCCGCATGGTGGACGAGGGCGCCCAACGGCTGCACCGCGCCTGGCGTGAGGTCTTGGTCACCGGGTTCTTCGGCGGTACCGAAGTCGCGATCGGCGTACTGGCCTATCTGTCTGTGCTGAATGAAACCCACAACCAGCTGCTGGCGGGCGTGGCCTTCTCGATCGGGTTCCTGGCGCTGCTGCTCGGCCGCAGTGAATTGTTCACCGAGGGCTTCCTGGTGCCGGTTGCGACGGTGGTCGCCAAACGTGCCAGCGTCGGCCAGCTGGCGAAACTGTGGAGCGGCACGCTGGCGGCCAACCTCGTCGGTGGCTGGCTGATCATGGCGCTGATCATGACGGCGTTCCCCAAGTTGAAAGCGCAAACCATCGAGTCCGCAGAGCATTTCGTCACTGCGCCGCTGTCGGTGCAGAGCCTGGCGCTGGCGGTGCTGGGCGGAATGGTGATCACGTTGATGACGCGCATGCAGCACGGCACCGACTCGGTACCCGGCAAAATCGCTGCCGCCGTTGCCGGGGCGTTCGTGCTTGCCGGCCTTCAGCTGTTCCACTCGATCTTGGATTCGCTGTTGATTTTCGGTGCGCTGGCCACCGGCGAGGCGCCGTTCGGCTATCTCGACTGGTTGGGCTGGTTCTGGTACACCCTTGTCGGCAACGTCGTCGGCGGGCTGGTGTTGGTGACGTTGTTGCGGCTGGTGCGCAGCAAGGAGCGAATCAAAGACGAGCGGAAAGACGCCGAGGATCCAGCCACGAGTTGATCGCCGCGGGCCTGCGCTGCTACTCCCCTGTCGGATTCAGGATCAGCATCGCGACGTGCAGCGAGGTCCGCGACTCCGCGTCGTCGAGGTCCAGGCCGACGATGCGCTGCAGTGCGTCCAATCGCGAATACAAGGTCGGCCGTGACATGTGCAGCGTCCTGGCCAGCTCGGCCTTGTTGCCGCCGGCATCCAGGAAACGCCGCAACAGGTCGAACGCCTCGTCGCCGTGTTTGGCGCGGTGTGCGAGCAGCCCGGCCAATTCCGTCTCGGCGAACGCCTGCACTCGCGGATCGGTGCGGATCAGTGACAGCAATCCGCGTAGCCGGACATCCGCGGCCCGATGAAAAGGCTTGTCGTGCAAGGGCATCGACATCGCTACCTCAGCGACATGACCCGCCTCGCGCAGGCCGCCCACCGCGTCGACCAGCCGACTGGACTCCGGTCCCAGCCCGATCGTGCAGTCGCCGACGCCGTCCAGGCGGATGACCGACTGGCGGATCGCCGAGCACACCTCGTCGAGAGTGCTGGCGTGTTGCGGCGCCAGCACCAGGTCGATCTGCCCGTCGTCGCGTGTGGCCGCCAGCCCGGTGTGGCCGGCGGCGCGCACTGAGTGCATGATCGCGTCCAGCGTCCGCACCCGCCGCTGCGCGACCGCGACCTGATCGGCGCCGGCGCTTTCGCGCAGTCGCACCGCCATCGGCACATACGTCAGCGCCGGCCGTAGCCCAAGGGCATGGGCACGGGCGGTCGCTTCGGCCTCGTCGGTGATCCGGCCGCGACGCAGATCGTCGACAAGGCCGCTCTGCGCGCGAAGTTCCAGTGAGCTGCGGTTCTGCTCGACCATCCGGTGCAGGGCCAGGGCCTGGGCTGCCCGCTCCAGCGTCATCACCGCTCGCGCGTCGGCGGCGACCCGCGGGGCGATCAACCGACCCCACTCCTCGCGATACGGGCCGACCGGGCGGGCCGTCCACGTATCGGCGGCGGTCAGCCGGGAGCGACGCTCCCAATCCGCCAACAGCACCGTGGCCGGTGTGCCCCAACCGTCGAACGCCAGCACCTGTCGGTTGAGGTCTTCCAGCACGACCGGGGTGCCCAGCATCTCTGCCGTGGCGCTGACGATCTGGTCGAGCGAGGCGCGGCGCATGCTCAGCGCGGTGAATGCCTCGTGCACCCGCTGCCCGTACGCCACTTCGGCGTACTGGTCCGCGACGATCCTGCGGTGTACCTCTTCGGTGACGTCGATGAAGCGAACTGGCCGGTGCAGGACGATCACCGGGAGCGACAGCGCGTCACCGATGGCGCGAACCGACTCCGGCAGCGCGTCGATATGCAGCCCGAGTTCGACCACCACGCCGGTGGCGCCGGCGTCGGCCAACCCCGGCAGATACGCGTCGCGCCGAGCTGGATCGGCCAATGCCTGGCCTGTGGTCAGGACCAGCTCCCCGCCGGTCAGCAGGCCGGACAGGTCGGCAAGGTCGCTGACGTGGACCCAGCGCACCGGTTGATCCATCGGTCCGGTGCACACCACCTCCGGCTCGCCCCCGCGGATCGACGGCAGCTCGAGGATGTCGGAGAGCGTCAACTGCATTTACACAGTGTATGACTTTGGATGAAAATGCTTACGGTCCGTCGGGGTCGGGCGGAGTGCGCAGCCCGCAGAATCGCAGGTATGACTCTCACCGCCCCCAATACCCGCGTTCGCACCATCGCCCACTGGGCCGGCGGGAAGAGCTTCGCCGGCAGCAGTGATCGCACGGCCCCCGTGACGAACCCGGCCACCGGCCAGGTCACCGGTCAGGTGGCACTGGCCGACGTCGGCGACGCCCGCGCGGTCATCGACGCCGCGGCCGCGGCGTTCCCGGCGTGGCGCGACACCTCGCTGGCCAAGCGCACCACCGTCCTCTTCGCCTTCCGCGAACTGCTCAACGCCCGCAAGGAAGAGCTGGCCGCGATCATCACCGCCGAACACGGCAAGGTGCTCTCCGATGCCCTCGGTGAGGTCAGCCGCGGTCAAGAAGTCGTCGAATTCGCTTGCGGTATTTCGCATCTGCTCAAGGGAGGGATGACTGAGAACGCCTCGACCAACGTCGACGTCGCCTCGATCCGCCAGCCGCTGGGCCCGGTGGCCGTCATCAGCCCGTTCAACTTCCCCGCAATGGTGCCGATGTGGTTCTTCCCCATCGCGATCGCCGCCGGAAACACTGTGGTGCTCAAGCCTTCTGAGAAAGATCCCTCGGCCGCGCTGTGGATCGCGAACCTGTGGGCCGAGGCCGGACTGCCGGCCGGCGTCTTCAACGTCCTGCAGGGTGACAAGGTCGCCGTCGACGAACTGCTGACCAACAAGACCATCAAAGCCGTGAGCTTCGTCGGCTCCACCCCGATCGCGCAGTACGTCTACTCCACCGGAACCATGCACGGCAAGCGCGTGCAGGCCTTGGGCGGAGCCAAGAACCACGGGGTGATTCTGCCCGACGCCGACCTGGACCTGGCCGCCGACGCGATGGTCAACGCCGGCTTCGGCTCGGCAGGCGAGCGCTGCATGGCGATCTCGGCGGCCGTGGCGGTCGGCCCCATCGCCGACGAGCTGGTCGCCAAGATCGCCGAGCGCACAACGTTATTGAAGATCGGCGATGGCACCCGCAACACCGATATGGGCCCGCTGGTCACCAAGGCACACCGGGACAAGGTGGCCTCCTACATTGACGCCGGTGAAGCCGACGGCGCCACCATCGTCGTCGACGGCCGAGAGATCGAAGTTGACGGCGAAGGCTCCGGCGTTTCCCAGGGATTCTGGCTGGGCCCCACCCTGATCGACAACGTCACCCCCGAGATGAGCATCTACACCGACGAAATCTTCGGGCCGGTGCTATCGGTGGTAAGGGTGGAAACCTATGAAGAAGCAGTGGCGCTGATAAATTCCAATCCCTACGGCAACGGCACCGCGATCTTCACCAACGACGGTGGCGCCGCCCGGCGTTTCCAGAACGAAGTCGAGGTCGGCATGGTGGGCATCAACGTGCCGATCCCGGTGCCGACCGCCTACTACAGCTTCGGTGGCTGGAAGAGTTCACTGTTCGGCGACACCCACGCGCACGGTACGGAAGGCGTGCACTTCTTCACCCGTGGCAAAGTGGTCACCACGCGGTGGCTCGATCCCTCCCATGGCGGCATCAACCTCGGCTTCCCGCAGAACAACTGAGCTCGAAAGAGGCACGCATGACGACAACGGCTCCCCACCTGCTGCCGAACGGCCAGGACCTCGACACCGCCCGTGCCGAAGCCGCGCGGGCCTATGAGCTGGACCGCCAGCACGTCTTCCACTCCTGGTCGGCGCAGGCGCAGATCAAGCCGATGACGATCGTCGCCTCGGACGGGTCCTACGTCTGGGATGGCGAGGGCAACAGGCTGCTCGACTTCTCCTCCCAGCTGGTGTTCACCAATATCGGCCATCAGCATCCGAAGGTCGTCGCCGCGATCGCCGAGCAGGCGGCCAAGCTCTGCACGATTGCGCCGCAGCACGCCAACGCCGCGCGGTCCGAGGCGGCCCGGCTGATCGCCGAGCGCACCCCGGGTGACCTGAACCGGGTGTTCTTCACCAACGGCGGTGCTGACGCCGTCGAACACGCGGTCCGGATGGCCCGCCTGCACACCGGCCGCTACAAGGTGCTCTCCCGCTACCGCTCCTACCACGGCGGCACCGACACCGCGATCAACCTCACCGGTGACCCGCGGCGCTACCCGAACGACTACGCCAGCTCCGGCGTCGTGCACTTCAACGGCCCGTTCCTGTACCGCTCGTCGTTCTTCGCCGAGAACGAGCAGCAGGAATCCGCGCGTGCCCTCGACTATCTCGAGCGCCTGATCCAGCACGAGGGGCCGGCGTCGATCGCCGCGATCATCCTGGAATCGGTTCCGGGCACCGCGGGCATCATGGTGCCCCCGCCCGGATACCTGGCCGGCGTGCGGGAGATCTGTGATCGCCACGGCATCGTGTTCATCGCCGATGAGGTGATGGCCGGGTTCGGTCGGACCGGAAAGTGGTTCGCAATCCAGAACTTTGACGTGGTGCCCGACCTGATCACCTTCGCCAAGGGTGTGACATCCGGGTATGTGCCGCTTGGCGGCGTGGCCATCAACGACGCGATCTATGCGACGTTCGCCGATCGCGCCTACCCCGGTGGGCTGACCTACTCGGGGCACCCGCTGGCCTGCGGCGCCGCGGTGGCCACGATCAACGCCATGGAAGACGAGGGCATGGTGGCCAACGCCGCACGGGTCGGCGAGCAGGTGCTCGGTCCGGGGCTACGTGAGCTGGCGGCCCGCCACCCGTCGGTGGGCGAGGTCCGCGGACTGGGTGTGTTCTGGGCGATCGAGCTGGTGGCGAACCAGCAGAGCCGGGAACCGCTGGCGCCCTACGGCGGTTCCAGCCCCGCGATGAACGAGGTGCTGGCCGCCTGTAAGTCCGGTGGTCTCCTGCCGTTCGCCAACTTCAACAGGATTCACGCGGTGCCGGCCTGCAACATCAGCGACGGCGAGGTCGCCGAGGGCCTGGCCATCCTGGACAAGGCGCTGGATGTCGCCGACGGACACGTGACCGGCTGAAATTCGGTCCGGCGGCCTAATAGGGAGTCGTGTGCTGGGTCAAGACGAACAGCATCAACCCCAGGCACAGCAGCACGTTGATCGCAATGAGAATCGCGACGACGAGAATGAACCCGCGCACCGCATGTCGTTGTGCACGGCCACGTTTGGACCGGCGCTTCTCGCTGATCAGCTGCGTTGCGGTGAGCGCGAAGCTGACATCGACCAGCTCGTCGGCGGTGGCCGTCCCGCCCATGACGATCTGCTGCAGCCGCTCCGGCGGAATTCCCACCCCGACGCCGGCGAAGTTGCGGCTCATCCGTTTGAGCTGCCGCGGACTGGTCGTTTCAGCGCGAGGCAGCCGCGGATCGGACCAGTCGGTCATAACCTTCGGACTCTAATCCGGGGTGCGCCAGAACGCGCGCGAAATGCCGGGCCCGAGCGCGCTGTTCACAACCCGGGCTGGTCCTCGATGATGCCGAGCCAGATCTGGGCCACATCCATGGCCACCTTCTCGCTGATGAAGGCGTGCTGGGTGCCGGTGTAGATGTCGCGGAACCCGCGCTCCAGACGGCTGCCCTCCCGGATCGAGGTGGTGCCTGCGGCCAGGTGCGCCCACTCGGCGGCCTGGCGAGACACGTCGGTGGCGTACACGGCCGCCACCCGCATGTCGGCGCGCAGTGCCGGGGTGAGGTCATCCCCGCCGGCCACGACCGCCTCGGCGGTCCCGAACGCGTCCAGAACCAGCAGCCGCGCCGCCCGCCATGCCGCGACGTGATGAGCCAGATCCTTCTGGAAAGTCGGCCGGCTGGCCAGCGAGGCCATGTCGCTCATCCGGAACTTGGTGGCCGCCAGCTCCTCGACATCGTCGAGCATGCTCTTGGCGACCCCGAGCGCCCACGATGCGTGGCCGGCCGCCGTCACCGGCATCAACCCCATCCGGGTGGCCGGTGAGCTGCCCCGGTACGGCACGCGGGAGAACAGTGGGAAGGTTCGGCTGGCAGGGACGAACACGTCGTCGACGCCGTAGTCGTAGGAGCCAGTCCCCTTGAGTCCCTGGACGTGCCAACCGTCCTTGAAGTCGACGTAGGCACGGGGGATCACGGCCACCAGCATCTCGGGCATGCCTTCTGGGCCGTCCAGGGCCCAGCGCATCTCACCGTTGTCCATCGGGAAGAACCCGGCGCAGACGTATTCGGAGTGCCCGGTGCCCGATCCGAAGCTCCACGAGCCGGTCAGCCGGTAGCCGCCGTCGACCGCGGCGCCCTGGCCGTTGGGGAAGAACTGCCCGCCCAGCGTGACGCGGTTGTCGTTGGCGGTGAACACCTCGGCGAACCCCTCGTCGGGCAGGTAAGCCGCGGCGGCGAACGACGACGGCAGGTTGGCGATCCCGATCCACCCGAAGGACCCGTCCTGCCACGCCATCTCGATCCAGGTTTCGATCATCTCGGTGAACGACGGCTCGACACCGCCGGCCGCGACCGGATTGAACGACTGCATCAGCCCACTGGCCCACATCTCGTCGACGACCGCCGGGGCGATGGTGCGCAACCGCTCGGATTCACCGGCTTGCGCCACCACCAGCTCGCGCATGCCCCGCGCCAATCCGACGAGATGGTCCCCCGATTGCAGTGTCGACGTCATTGTCTGTTTCCGATCTCGCGGCGGTGCGCGGCAGTGAACTCCGCGCAGTGAACACTTTCGAAATAATGTATAGCCCCGGCTCGGCCCGCGACGACCGTTTCCCCAACGACGGCGTTGCTCGGCGCGCGGCGTACACGTTGGTGCGCGATAGTTCACGGGACCGACTCATCGACCTCGCCTTGTCGAAATACGGCGGTGCCAGACTTCGGGTCCTCGTACGGACCGAGAAGCGGTCTGGTGTGGGAGCAGGAGAAGACAATGACGGATGTCGTGATCAACGCCCCGGGGGACGTCACCGGAGAGGACGCCGCGCGACCGCACGAGCACAGCCGCACGGGACTGTCGGCCGACGCGCTGCGCCGCGCGATCGCCGATCACCTGGTCTATTCCATCGCCCGGCCGCCAAGCGTGCTGACCACCGAGCACTACTACCGCGCGCTGGCCCTGGCGGTCCGCGACCGCATGCAGCAGCGCTGGATGGCCACCACCCAGGACCTCCTGCACGGCCCCGCCAAGGTGACCTGCTACCTGTCCGCCGAATTCCTGATGGGCCCGCAGCTCGGCAACAACCTGCTCAACCTGCAGATCGAGAAGCAGGCCCGCGAAGCGCTGGCCGCGCTGGGCCAAGACCTCGACGTGATCCTGGAGTGTGAGGAGGAGCCAGGTCTCGGCAACGGTGGCCTGGGCCGGCTGGCCGCCTGTTACCTGGACTCGCTGGCCACCCTGCAGCGCCCGTCGATCGGCTACGGAATCCGTTACGAGTTCGGCATTTTCGACCAGGAGATCCAGGACGGCTGGCAGGTCGAGAAGACCGACAACTGGCTCGTCGCCGGCAACCCGTGGGAGATCGACAAGCCCGACGCCAGCTACTTGGTGAACTGGGGCGGGCGCACCGAGCAGTACGAGGATGTCGCGGGCAACCACCGGGTGCGCTGGATCCCCCGCCGGGTGATCAAGGGCGTGTCCTACGACACCCCGATCCAGGGCTACGGCGTGAACACCTGCAACACGCTGACCCTGTGGAGCGCCCGGTCGATGTCCTCGTTCGCGCTCGACGCGTTCAACACCGGCGATTTCTACAAGGCGGTCGAGGACGAGGTTCTCTCGGAGAAGATCTCGAAAGTCCTCTACCCCAACGACGAACCCGAGGCCGGCAAGCGACTGCGGCTGCAGCAGCAGTACTTCTTCGTCAGCTCGTCGCTCCAGGACATCCTGCGGATCCACCTCGAGCGGGCCCGCCTGCCGCTGACCGCGCTGCCGGACAAGTGGGCCATCCAGCTCAACGACACCCACCCGTCGATCGCGGTCGCCGAACTGATGCGGCTGCTTCTCGACGAGCACCACATGGCCTGGGACGAGGCGTGGGAGATCACTGTCGGGACATTCGCCTACACCAACCACACGCTGCTGCCCGAGGCGCTGGAGACCTGGCCGCTGGGCATCTTCTCCGAATCCCTGCCCCGACACCTGGAAATCATCTACGAGATCAACAACCGGTTCCTCGAGGAGGTGGAGGCCAAGTTCCCCGGCGACGAGGACCGGGCCCGCCGGATGTCGCTGATCGGTGAGGACGGCGGCAAGAGTGTGCGGATGGCGCACCTGGCCACCGTCGGCAGCCACGCCGTCAACGGTGTCGCTGCGCTGCACTCTGAATTGCTGAAAGCCAGTGTGCTGAAAGACTTTTACGAGATGTGGCCGGAGCGGTTCGGCAATGTGACCAATGGGGTCACCCCGCGGCGTTTCCTGGCCTTGTCAAACCCGGGGCTGCGGACTCTGCTCGACGACACCGTCGGCGACGGGTGGCTGTCCGATCTGGAGCAGTTGCGCGGCCTCGAGTCCTACGTGGATGACCCCACATTCCGGGAGCGCTGGCGAGACATGAAGCGCGCCAACAAGAGTCGTCTCGCGGAGTATGTGCATTCCGCGACGGGCATCGAGCTCGACCCGACGTGGATGTTCGACGTTCAAGTCAAGCGGATCCACGAGTACAAGCGCCAGCACCTCAACGTGCTGCACATCATCACCCTCTACAACCGGCTCAAGCGCAATCCGGGATTCGACATCGCGCCGCGCGCGTTCATCTTCGGCGGCAAGGCCGCGCCCGGCTACTTCATCGCCAAGCGGATGATCAGGCTGATCACCGCCGTCGGCGCCACCATCAACAACGATCCCGACGTCAACCGCTACATGCGGGTGGTGTTCCTGCCGAACTTCAACGTCAAGAACGCCCACCTGATCTACCCGGCGGCCAACCTGTCCGAGCAGATCTCCACCGCGGGCAAGGAAGCTTCGGGCACCGGGAACATGAAGTTCATGATCAACGGTGCGTTGACGATCGGGACGTTGGACGGCGCCAACGTCGAGATCCTCGAAGAGGCCGGGCCGGAGAACTTCTTCCTGTTCGGCATGACCGTCGAAGAGGTCGAACAGCTCAAGGCCGATGGCTACCGGCCGACCAGCTTCGTCGAGCGCGACCCCGAGCTGGCCGAGGTGCTCGAGCTGATCGTGCAGGGCACGTTCACCCACGGTGACACCGAGGTGCTGCGGCCGCTGGTCGACAACCTGCTGCACCACGACCCGTTCCTGGTGCTTGCCGACTACCGCTCCTACGTGGATTGCCAGGCCCGGGTCAGCGCCGCCTGGCAGGATTCCGACGCCTGGTCGCGGATGTCGATCCTCAACGCGGCGCGCAGCGGCAAGTTCTCCTCCGATCGTGCGATCGCCGAATACTGCGACGAGATCTGGCACGTCGGCGCGATGCCGGTGAGGTTGTAGCCCAGAATCGTCGGGTGTCCCGCATCCCGCTGGAGATCCGAAAGGCCGCAGCGGCGATCCACGCCGCGACGTACTTCCCAGACAACCAGCGGCTGCTGGCGTTCATCGTCCTCGGGCTTAGTCTGGGGAGATGATCCCCGCCGGCCGTATCACGTCGATCTGGCGCTATCCGGTCAAGTCGATGCTGGGCGAGCAGCTCGCCGAGGCTGAGATCGGCGAGCTCGGCCTGCACGCCGACCGCACCTGGGCTGTGCGTGACGTCGAGCTCGACGCGACCACCAGCGCCAAGCGGCTGCCAAACCTGCTCTGGCTGATGGCGCGCTACGCACAGGCGCCGCCGCCGGACGCCGGACCGGGCCACGCGCCCGAAGTCGTCATCACCTTCCCCGACGGCGCCGAGGTCACCAGCTCCGATCCTGCTGTGCACCAAACACTGTCGCGCTATCTGGATCGCGAGGTGGAACTACGGCCGCTGCCGCCGGTCGACCGGCGCGACCAGTACCGCGGACCGATGGCCACCAAGGCCGACCTGCGCACGATCTTCGGCATCGAGGACGGCGAACCGCTGCCCGACCTGTCGATGTTCCCGGTCCGAAAGCTTGCCGAGATCAGCCGCTACGCCACACCGGTCGGCAGTTACGTCGACGCGTATCCTGTGCACATCGTCACCGAGCAGAGCCTGGCGACCATGGCTGCACTGGCACCGGATTCCGATTTCGACGTCCGGCGATTCCGCCCGACGATCGTGGTCGACTCCCCCGATGCGTCACCGCATCCGGAGTGGGAGTGGTGTGGCGGCACGCTGCACGCCCCGCACGCCGTGTTGCAGCCCCTGATCCCCACCGTCCGTTGCGTGATGCCGTCCCACGAACAGCCCGAGCTCAAGCGGGACAAGGAGATCACCCGGACCATCGCCGCCCACTCGCGGCGCTGCCTCGGTGTCTACGGCAACATCACCCGGGCGGGCCGGATTGCCGAAGGTGATGTGCTGCAACTGGATCCGCCGAATCGCTCGACGATCGGCGCCACCGCGGGATCGGGTGCAACGAAGGTGAAACGGGCCGTCATGCGGGCGGTGTCGGCCGCGATGCCGACCGGGAAAAGGAGTTGACCATGCGTCATGCCGTCGGAGTTGTGGGTGTGCTGGTCGCGCTCTTCGGATCGTTGTGGGCGCTGCAGGGGTTCGGTGTGGTTCAGGGCAGCCCGATGAGCAACACCACGACCTGGTCGGTCATAGGACCGATCACCGCACTTATCGGTGTCGGTCTGGCCGTCTGGGCCTGGCGTCCCCGGCGTTAAGCCGTCTAGAGAAGTTGGCGCACAACACCTAGGCGCCGGCGCCACCACGTGATCCGCTCGGCGTCGTCGAGCGAGAACTCTGCGACACGCGCGGGATCGGGTGCCGGAGCCATGGGCGCCACCGGCAGGTAGCCGTCGACCGGAATCAGCGCACGGCCTGGCGAGACGATATCGCCAGCCAACACCGCGGCGGTGCCCAGCCCACAGGCGAACGGAACCTCAGGCAGTGCACCGGCCAGCGCCAGTCCCCCGGCCAGCCCGATGCTGGTCTCCGACGCCCCTGATGCCGCCGAAACCACGCACGGGAGGTCGGTGCGTTCGGCGAACCGCAGCGCCCGGCGCACACCGCCAAGCGGGCCGACCGTCAGGACCGCGAGGTCGGCGGCTTCCGGCAAGGCCGTTCCGTCGGTACCGACGTTCGACACGTCGACGGCCAGCCGAACGTCGACGCGGCGGCGCACCGCCGCCAACTCCGCCGCCATCGCAAATCCCAGCTGCACGAACTCCAGACCGCCGGCGGCCCGGTCGAGAACCGGAATCACCGCGATAGCGGTGTCGACATCCCAGGCGTAATCGGCCACGCAGCGGATCGCTGCGGCCGGTCCGAGCACCGCGCGCACCGCCTCCAGGCGGGCCACATCTTCGGGCTGCCCGCTGAGGTGCACCTCCGCCGCGCGGCATCCGCTGGCCGCGGCGATGGCAGCGGCATCCTGCGGGTGCACGGCCGGCACGACCACCGCCACCGCGACCCGCCCGCGTACCGGGTCCGGCCAGCCTACGGTGCCGCCCTCGATGGCCGCCGTCAGCCAGCGCGCCGCCGTCAGATCGTCGCTGTCGCGGGGCGGGCAGAACTCACCCCAGCCCTGCGGTCCCTCGATCAGCATCCCCTCGCAGGCGGCGAAGCCGCGATAGGAGTCGCGAGCCGGGATCGCGAAAACCCGGGCGCCGTCGAAATCGATCAGTGCCTTCACGTCGATTACGAAGCGGACACAGCCGGCGACCAGTAGGCCAGCATCTCGGCGAAGGTCTCGAAGGCCGGACGGGACATGCCGTAGGTGGCCTCGAAGTGGATGCTCAACGGGAACCCGAGATCGGCGACGCCGTCGATGACCCGCTTGTACAGATCGACCAGCAGCCGCCGCTTGACCTCCGGTTCGCTGGCGGCCAGCATGCGCACGAAATCCTGCTCGGGCACGACCGCGGCATTGCCGGGGTCCTGGATCAGCCAGTTGATCAGCCCGACCCGGCCTTCGACCTTCGGCACGAAGCCGAACGACAGCAGGATCTCGGGGCGGAAGTCGGTGGTGGCGGCGAACTCGGTCAGGAAGCCGACGATGGCGTCGGAGTAGAGCAGCTGGGTCATGCCGTAGGTGGCGCCTTGGCCGCACTTGAAACCGAAGCGGCCGGCTTCGCCGTCCCTGGTCGGGATCAGGATCGCCCCGCGGTTGGGAACGAGGTCGCGATAGATCGTCAGGGCATCGGTCGGTGCGACGCCGGCGCCCTCGCCGTCGTTCATGGTGCGCGGAACGCCGACGAAGACGATGCCTTCCATGCCCGCGTCGAGCAGTGCGGTCAGCCGCCCACCCAGCGCCTGTTCATCCATGAACGCGGTCACCTGGGTGCACAGGCCCCGCACGCCAGGCAGTTCCGGCGAAATGCGCGACCAGTAGTCCAGCACATCGAGCTTGGGCTTCATCTCGACCGGACGGTCGTCGTCCTCTTCGATCATCCCGGGGATCATCACGTGGCCGATCCGACCCACAAGGCCGGTTTCCGTGGAGAACTGCACGACCTTGCGCGCCTCCTCCAGCATCTCGCCCGGAGTGCGGTCGGTGTTGGGCGGCACAAGTTCGAGCGCGACAGTGTTGAGGGGCATGAAACTGCTCCTGACAAGACGACTGGGTCCCCGGGGGCCGGGATGGCCGCCGGACGCGATCCGCCGATCACCATACAGAAAGCCCGGTCGGGGCCCCACGTCGCTCCGGCAGCACGCTCCGCAAAGCGCGTTGTGCAGACCCGTGAGAGGGTAGCTTTCTCAGGTGGTACCGCCGTTGTGGCGGGTCCACGGTCGAGGGGTCGGCAATGACGGGTCGGAATCGAATCCGCGCGGTCTGCTCGGTGGCGTTGGTCGCCGTCGGCATCGTCGTGTTCACGGCGTGTGGAGCCAAGAGCAACGAACCGGCTTCCACCACGAGTCCCACGGTGTCGCCGACGAGCAAGATCACTCTGCCCGGTCCCAACAACTTCAGCCCGTCCCCGATCGCGCCGCTGAACCCGACCGCGAGCCCGGGCAGCCAGCTCGCGCCACGCCCTTGATCAGGCTGTTCTGCCCCGCCATCGATCAACTCTTGACTGATTCCAGAAAAGGGACGACGATCTCCACGTGACCTTCATGTCGGATCTTGCCGACCAGCTGCGGACAGCGCAGCTGCGGGTCACCCGCCCCCGCATCGCGGTGCTCGAAGCGGTGCATTCCCACCCGCACGCCGACACCGACACCATCTTCGGCGCGGTTCGTACCGGCCTGCCCGAGGTGTCGCGCCAGGCGGTCTACGACGTCCTGCACGCATTGACCGCCGCCGGGTTGGTGCGCCGCATTCAACCGTCCGGCTCGGTGGCGCGATACGAAGCGCGCGTCGGTGACAATCACCATCACGTGGTCTGTCGGTCCTGCGGTGTGATCGGCGATGTCGACTGTGCCGTCGGCGAGGCGCCGTGTCTGACGCCGTCTGAGCACAACGGCTTCGTGCTGGACGAAGCCGAGGTCGTCTATTGGGGCCTGTGCCCCGACTGCTCCACCCAGCAGATTTCGCGAGCACAACCGTGATCGCAGCCCAATTCACCACTCCCGAAAGGAAATACAGTGCCTGAGGAAACCAGCCCCCCAATCGGAGCGGCTCAGACCGAGCCCGCCGAAAGCGGCTGCCCGATGCGCATCAAGCCGCCCGTCGAGGGTGGCAGCAACCGCGATTGGTGGCCCAACGCGGTGAATCTCAAGATCCTGCAGAAGAATCCGCCCGCCATCGACCCGACGGATGAAGGCTACGACTACCGCGAGGCCGTCAAGACTCTCGACTTCGAGGCCTTCGAGCGTGATTTCGATGCCCTGCTGACGGATTCGCAGGCCTGGTGGCCCGCCGACTTCGGACACTACGGTCCGCTCTTCGTCCGGATGTCCTGGCACGCCGCCGGCACCTACCGGGTGGCGGACGGCCGCGGTGGCGGCGGGCGTGGGATGCAGCGCTTCGCACCGCTGAACAGCTGGCCCGATAACGTCAGCCTGGACAAGGCCCGCCGCTTGCTGTGGCCGCTCAAGAAGAAGTACGGCAGCAAGATCTCGTGGTCCGACCTGATCGTCTACGCCGGCAACCGGGCCCAGGAGCACATGGGGTTCAAGACCGCCGGTTTCGCCTTCGGCCGCCCCGACTTCTGGGAGCCCGAAGAGGATATCTACTGGGGCGCCGAGGCCGAATGGCTGGGTTCGCAGGACCGCTACTCCGGCAGTGACCGGACCAAGCTGGAGAACCCGCTGGCCGCCAGCCACATGGGCCTGATCTACGTCAATCCCGAAGGCCCCGAAGGTAATCCGGATCCGGTTGCGGCGGCCATCGACATTCGCGAGACGTTCGGCCGGATGGCGATGAACGATATCGAGACCGCGGCCCTGATCGTCGGTGGCCACACCTTCGGCAAGACCCACGGCGCCACCGATATCGAGAACGGGGTGGAGCCCGAAGCCGCCCCGCTCGAGCAGCTGGGCCTGGGCTGGAGCAACCCCGGCGTCGGCAATGAGGCCGTCAGTAGCGGCCTGGAGGTGACCTGGACCCATACCCCCACCAAGTGGGACAACTCGTTCCTGGAGATCCTCTACGGCAACGAGTGGGAGCTCACCAAGAGCCCCCAGGGCGCCAACCAGTGGAAGCCCAAGGACGGCGGCTGGGCCAACTCGGTGCCGATGGCTCAGGGCAGCGGCAAGACTCACCCGTCGATGCTGACCACCGATCTGTCGATGCGGATGGACCCGATCTACGGCGAGATCACCCGCCGCTGGCTGGATCATCCCGAGGAGCTCGCCGAGGAGTACGCCAAGGCGTGGTTCAAGCTGCTGCATCGCGACCTGGGTCCGGTGGTTCGCTACCTCGGACCGCTGGTGCCCAAGCAGACCTGGCTGTGGCAGGACATCGTTCCCGCCGGCAAGAGCCTGTCGGCCGATCAGGTCGCCACGCTCAAGGCGGCGATCGCCGACTCGGGTCTGACTGTGCCGCAGCTGGTTTCGACGGCATGGAAGGCTGCCTCGTCCTACCGCAGCAGCGATATGCGAGGCGGCGCCAACGGTGGCCGCATCCGGCTGCAGCCGCAGCTCGGCTGGGAGGTCAACGAGCCCGACGAGCTGGCTCAGGTGATCGCCAAACTGGAGGAGATCCAGGCGTCCGCGGGTGTCGACGTGTCCTTCGCCGACCTTGTGGTGCTGGCCGGTAACGTCGGCATCGAAAAGGGTGCCAAGGCAGCCGGTTTCGACATTGAGGTGCCGTTCACCCCGGGTCGTGGTGACGCCAGCCAGGAGCAGACCGACGTCGAGTCGTTTGCCTACCTGGAGCCGAAGGCCGATGGGTTCCGGAACTACGCCGGCAAGGGACTGTCCCTGCCGGCCGAGTACCACATCATCGACAAGGCGAACCTGCTGAATGTGTCTGCGCCGGAGCTAACGGTGCTTGTCGGCGGTCTGCGCGTGCTGGGCGCCAACTTCGGTGGCACCAAGCTGGGTGTGCTGACCGACAAGCCGGGCGCTTTGACGACCGATTTCTTCGTCAACCTGCTCGACATGGGCACCAAGTGGGCGCCGTCGTCGGCCGACGACGGAACCTATGTCGGCACGGACCGCGCCAGCGGTGCCGACAAGTACACCGCCAGCCGCGTGGACCTGCTCTTCGGGTCGAACTCGCAGCTGCGGGCACTGGCCGAGGTGTACGCCGAGGATGACGCCAAGGAGAAGTTCGTGAAGGACTTCGTCGCGGCCTGGGTCAAGGTGATGGACGCCGACCGGTTCGACGTCTGACCTGAGTAGTAAGCGAAACCCCGCGGGCTTTGCCCGCGGGGTTTCGTCCTGCTCGCGGTTGGCGTCGAGTGACGATTCGTATGCGACAGGCTTGCTTGGCCGCCTAAAAGGATTGCGCCCAGAGGCTTCGGACAATCTCGATGCAGCGAACCGTCGCCCCATCAACCCGGCGCCGCCCCCGAGGGCCACTGCGGTCAGTCGATGTGGGAAGGTCCGAATGGCTTGCGGGTTGGCAGGCTAAGCGACTACTTCGCGGGAGCGAGTTGGCGTAGACGCAGGCCGACGCGAAGCTACGCGCTTCGAACCTGGTGGCCCGAGCCCGAACACGGTGGAGTGGAATTGTGTTGCGGCTCAATCCTTGGTGTCGTTAGGGCCACCGAGGCTCTTCAGAATCTCGGGGTGCTTGAGGAATGGGGTGATGATGTCGACAGGAAGTGGGAAGACCACGGTCGAGTTGTGATCGGCGCCGAGCTCCAATAGCGTTTGGAGGTATCGCAACTGCAGCGATGCCGGGTTTCTCGACAGCGTTTCGGCGGCCTGTCGCAGCTCCTCGGAGGCCTGGAGTTCGCCGCGAGCGTTGATGACCTTCGCGCGACGCTCCCGCTCGGCCTCCGCCTCGCGCGCCATCGCGCGTTGCATCGATTCGGGAATCTCCACGTCCTTGATCTCCACCACCCGTACCTCGACACCCCAGGGCTCGGTCTGCTTTTCGATGATGGCGCGCAGATCACTATTGAGGTCTTCGCGATGGGCCAGCAAGTTGTCCAGATCGGCGCGGCCGAGCAGCGAACGCAACGTCGTCTGCGCGATCTGCGAGGTGGCCACCGCGAAGTTTTCCACCGCCAGAATGGCTTTGAGCGGATCGGTCACCTGGAACATCACGACGGCGTTGACCCGCGCCGGAACGTTGTCTTTTGTGATGATTTCTTGTGGCGGGATCGTCAGCGTCATCAATCGCTGGTCCACTCTGATCAGCCTGTCCACCAACGGGATCAAGAACACCAGCCCAGGCCGGTACAGGGGTCGCGCGTGACCCACCCGGAACACGACCCCGCGCTCGTATTCGCGCAGCACTACCAGCGAGACGAATGCCAGCGCGGCAAGCACGACGACGCCGATTATCAAGGCCAGCAGGGTGATCACCGTGCATTGTCCTTCGTGTCGGTCCATCCGCCGCCCCAGCGGGTGGAGTACCGATCGATCGCCGCGGCCACCGCATCCTCATGACCTGAGCGGTGCGGAAGATGGCCCGGCGCGTTCGACGGGGTGGCCCACAGGTGCCGTAGCAGCGGGACACCGGCTGCGGCCACGATGAGGGCGGTGCCGATCAGCACGACCACCTCAGTGGGTGAATGTCGGCCGATGAGCATCGCGAGCAGCATCACCAGGGCGAGACCGGCGACGACACACGCGATGCCCCGGTGGAATCTGCCGGTCTCCGAGTGCGGCCAGGGATCGATCTCGCGACTGACCTCACGACCATGCATCGAGGTGGTGCAGGTGCTTTTGACCGGGCAACTGTTACACACCGTCGGGAGTGCCCGATACCGCATGACCCGATTGGCAGGATCGAACGACGTCGGCCACAGCCACTGGTCCTGCGGGCAGACCCAGGCGTCGTGGTCGGCGTGATAGACGAACCGCCCGGTGCGCCAGCGTGCCGCCCGGGCTGATGACTTGCGCGCCATCAGATCAAATCCCCACGCGGTGGCGACCAGGGCCAGCGCGTACGCGGCGACCAACCATACCGACGATGCGGGCGCCGCCACTGTCACTCCCGGGCCGCGGTTGGAGATGCAGGATCCACCTCGGTGTAGAGCGGATGCTCGGGAAGTTCATCGGTGGTCGCACCAGCGCGGAAGTGCCGCAGCGCCTGCCACGCGATCCAGACGAACGGCAGGACGCCGCCCAGGATGAAGACGAGGTCGCCGGGCAACCGGAGCCATTCGAGCAGTGAGTTGCCGGGCCGAGTGATATACCCCAGCGAGCGTGCCTCGAAGTAGCCGTCGTTGACTGAGTGGTAGAGCTGCAGCACCCCGAGCGGTAGCAGGGTCGCGAACACCATCCAGGCCAGACCAATGTTTAGGCACCAGAACGACAATCGGGCTGCCTTCTCCGGCCACTTGTCGGCCGGAATCACGTAGCGGAACGCGAACATTGCCAGTCCGACGGCGAGCATGCCGTAGACGCCCATCATTGCCGCGTGCGCATGGTTTGCGGTCAGCGCGGTGCCGATCTGGTAGTAGGACACGATCGGGAGGTTGATCAGGAACCCGAAAATCCCAGCGCCGAGGAAGTTCCAGAAACCGACCGCCACCAGGAACATGACAGCCCACCGGTGTGGGAACGGATTGGCGTCGCCGGACTGTTGGCGCGAGCCGAGTTGCAGGAATGCCCACGCCTCGACGGTCAGGAAGGTCAGCGGAATCACCTCCGCCGCGGAGAAGAACGCACCGAGTGCCATGTGCTCGACCGGGGTTCCCGAGAAGTACAGGTGGTGCATCGTGCCGATGATGCCGCCGGCGGAGTAGAGGATGATATCGAGGAAGATGATGCCGAGCGCGATGCGCTCGCGCACCACACCGAGCAGCACGAAGATATAGGCCACCAGAACCGTGGTGAACAGCTCGAGGAAGTCTTCGACCCACAGGTGGACCACCCAGAACCGCCAGAAGTCCGCGACCGAGAAGGGGGTGTCGCTGTTGGCCAGCAGACCGACGGCATAGAACGCCGGAATCGCCAGCCCGGCGAAGAAGAACAGCCAGGGCATGCTCGTCTTCGGTGCGCCCTTGAGTCGAGCTCGCATGCCGCGCCAAATGATCGCTATCCACACGAACATGCCGACGATCAGCAGGATCTGCCACAGTCGAGGCAGGTCGAGATACTCCCATTGCTCGGAGAGCAACGTCCCGGCCGGGATCACCCCGTAGATCGACAGCGCCTCGCTGATCAGCGACCCGAACACCACCACCGCGACCGCACCGAGCAGGCCGTAGGCGAGCCAATGCTGGCGTCGTGGTTCGCGCCGCGAAATGAACGGGGTCAAGAAGATCCCCCCGGCGAGGAAAGCAGCCGCGGTCCAGAACAGTGACAGCTGCACATGCCAGGTCCGGGCGAGGTTGTAGGGCAGTATTCGGGCCAAGTCCAGACCGAAGAATGTGGACAGGTCGGCTCGGTAGTGTTCGGCAGCCGCGCCGACCAGCGTCTGAGCCAGAAACAACACCGATACGATCGCGAAGAACCAGACCGTGGCACGCTGCGCGGGCGTCAGCACCACCTCACCGGGTTGGCGGAACGACAATGTCGGGGTCTCGGCGCTTTGCCAGCCGATCTTTTGGCTCCAGCGTCCGTAGACGGCGAACATGATGCCGGTGCCGCCGAGCAATGCGATCAGCGACAGCGCCGACCACACTATGAGTTGCGCGGTGGGACCGTTGTCGACGCGCCGCTCGGCGGGCCAGTTGTTGGTGTAGCTGTAATTGTGGCCGGGGCGCTCGGCTGCGGCCGCCCATGCTGTCCAAGCAAAGAATGCGGTCAGGTCGTGGATATCGGACGTGTTGGTGATGAAATTAGGCAGCAGCCCGTACTTCGTCGAATTCGCACCGAAATAATCTGCGTAGTGACGCTCGATGTTCCCGAACGCCCTGACCTGACGGTTGGTGAACACCAACGTGCGAGTGGCCTGGTTATAGCGGTTGGTCCGGAACTCGCTGACCACCTGATCGCGGGGATCGGCCACCGCCTCGGCCCGCAACTGCGCGGCGACGTCGTCGGTGGCCAGCCGCAGATACTCAGCGGTGTAGTCGGCCCCCAGATAGGCACCGTGGCCGAGCACCGATCCATACTCCATGAGCCCGCGGGCCTGGAAAATCTCCTGGCCGCGGGTGATCTCAGCGCCGGTGAACAGCGTTTCACCCGACTCGGTAACCACCTTGTCGGGCATCGGCATCGAGGCGGTGTATGTGCGGTAGGCCAAGATCCCCATCACGAGGAAGCCGAAGATCAACACCAGCGCGACGCCTTGGACCCATCCCCTACCGATCAATGACTGCGAAGATCCTGCGGATTGCGACGGTGAAAGCGACTGTGCCGGTTCGGTGGCCATGCGAGGTACCCCTTAGCGCCGAGTTGTGAGCTAATCTCGATGGTTCCGTTGAGCTGGGTGTGCTGATCGCCGTGCCAAGTCGTATCACGTTGCGGTGAGGGAAGAAAGCCTTTTCGCGCGGCCAGGTCAAGGACGGTGGCGATGATCTGCGCCGAGCGCCGTCAGCACCGCAACCCTCGACGCCGATCGCCACGGTGTCCCGGCGGGCCCCGGCGTCTCTCGGACAAACGGTGGTTGAACGACGCAGTGGTGCCGGCGCGGATCGAGGCGCGAGCACCACGGTGTGCCCGTCAGCCGGGGTCGACCCGGATCTTCAATGGTGAGGGCTCTTCTTGTTGGCCCGTCGGTGGGCCGTGGCGGCCGCCGCTGTGAGATTCGGCCCGCATCCGCTCGATCATGTGCGGGTAGTGCAGCGCGAAAGCGGGCCGCTCCGAACGGATCCGGGGCAGTTCGGTGAAGTTGTGCCGCGGCGGCGGGCATGAGGTGGCCCATTCCAGCGAGTTGCCGTAGCCCCACGGATCGTCGACGGTGACGACCTCGCCGTAGCGCCAGCTCTTGAAGATGTTCCAGACGAACGGCAGCATCGATACGCCGAGGATGAAGGCGCCGATCGTGGAGACGATGTTGAGCGTCTCGAAGCCGTCGGCCGGCAGGTAGTCGGCGTAGCGGCGCGGCATGCCCTCGTCACCGAGCCAGTGCTGTACCAGGAATGTGGTGTGGAAGCCGATGAAGGTCAGCCAGAAGTGCAGCTTGCCCAGCCGCTCGTCGAGCAGCCGGCCGGTCATCTTCGGGAACCAGAAGTAGATGCCGGCGAAGGTGGCGAACACGATCGTGCCGAACAGCACATAGTGGAAATGAGCAACCAGGAAGTAGGTGTCGGTGACCTGGAAGTCGAGCGGCGGGCTGGCCAGCAGCACCCCCGACAGTCCACCGAGCAGGAACGTCACCAGGAAGCCCACCGAGAACAGCATCGGTGTCTCAAATGTCAACTGGCCCTTCCACATCGTGCCGATCCAGTTGAAGAACTTCAAACCGGTCGGGATGGCGATCAGATAGGACATGAAGGAAAAGAACGGCAACAGAACCGCGCCGGTGGCGAACATGTGGTGCGCCCAGACCGCAGTGGACAGGGCGGCGATGCTCACGGTGGCAAAAACCATGGTGGTGTAGCCGAAGACGGGTTTGCGGCTGAACACGGGGATGATTTCGGTGACGACGCCGAAGAACGGCAACGCGACGATGTACACCTCGGGGTGGCCGAAGAACCAGAACAGGTGTTGCCACAGGATCGGCCCACCGTTGGCGGGGTCGTAGATGTGGGCACCCAGGTGGCGGTCGGCGGCCAACCCAAACAGCGCCGCGGTCAGCAGCGGGAACGCGCCCAGGATCATGATGCTGGTGACGAGAATGTTCCAGGTGAAGATCGGCATCCGAAACATCGTCATGCCGGGGGCGCGCATGCACACCACAGTGGTGATCATGTTGACCCCGCCCAGAATGGTGCCAAGACCACCCACAGCCAAACCGAGGATCCACAGGTCACCACCGGCGCCGGGGCTGTGTATGGCATCTGACAGCGGGGTGTAGGCCGTCCAGCCGAAGTCGGCCGCACCGCCGGGGGTAATGAACCCCGACAGCGCGATGAGCGCGCCAAAGATGAACAGCCAGAACGACAGCGCGTTGAGTCGCGGGAATGCCACGTCGGGCGCGCCGATCTGCAGCGGCAGCACCAGATTGGCGAACCCGAACACGATCGGCGTCGCGTAGAACAGCAGCATTACCGTGCCGTGCATGGTGAACAGCTGGTTGTACTGCTCGTTGGACAAAAACTGCAGACCCGGCACCGCCAGCTCCGCGCGCATGAAAAGGGCCATCAGGCCGCCGGTGAAGAAGAACGCAAAGCAAGCGACCATGTACATGATGCCGATCAACTTGTGATCGGTCGTCGTCACCAGCTTGTAAACCAGGTTCCCCTTCGGACCCAGCCGATCCGGAAACGGTCGCCGTGCTTCGAGTTCGCTGAGTGGCGGCGCTTCACTCGTCACAAGATCCTCCCAACATCGAAACCGATGCGGTCACCGTTGCCGACGAAGGTCGCGAGATGCCGGTCCGATATGCAGCAAACATTCGACGACTTCCCGCTCGGCCGTGGGCGATTCCCACGCACAGGCATTTTTACAAAACCATTTTGTAAAAAAAGATTAGTGCATGGCGATGGTGATTGGAAGGGGTCTGAGAAGCGGATCGACACACGGTCATGTCGTTCCGACCCGAATTTCGGGAAGCGTGGTGGGGCCCAGACACGGCCGGCGCTTGTAGCTTTGGATGCGGGATGCGTAGTCCCGTGCGAGAAGAACTCGAGGTGAGATAGCAACCGGGAAAGCGACATCGGATCTGGGAACCCAGAATTTCATATCGCGTCCAGCAGACCGACCATGCGTGTCGGTCATTGGTCGTTGGCGCCGCGGATGCGCCATCGCCGCATGATTAGCCCCAGCGGGTCGTAGCGCTTGTCGGCGACACGTTCCTTCATCGGGATGATTGCGTTGTCGGTGATCTTGATGGATTCCGGGCACACTTCGGTGCAGCATTTGGTGATGTTGCACAGACCAAGGCCGTCTTGCTCGCGCAGCTGGTCACGCCGATCGACGGTGTCCAGGGGATGCATGTCCAGTTCGGCGTGGCGGATGAAGAACCGGGGACCAGCGTAGCGAGGCTTGTTGTCCTCGTGGTCGCGGATGACGTGGCAGACGTTCTGGCATAGCCAGCATTCGATGCACTTGCGGAACTCTTGGCCGCGCTGCACGTCGGCCTGCATCATGCGGTATTCCCCCGGTTTCAGGTCGGGTGGCGGTGTGAACGAGGGCACCTCCCGGGCTTTGGCGTAATTGAACGAGACGTCGGTGACCAGGTCCCTGATAACAGGGAAGGCACGTAGCGGTGTGACGGTCACCGGGCCGTCCGGCAATGTGGCAATCCGGGTCATGCACATCAACTTCGGCCTGCCGTTGATTTCTGCGCTACAGGACCCGCATTTGCCTGCCTTGCAATTCCAGCGCACTGCCAGGTCGTTGGCCTGGGTTGCTTGGAGGCGATGCACCACATCCAGAACGACCTCGCCGTCCTCGACCGGAACCGTGTAGTCCACGAGTCGTCCGGCCGCCGAGTCACCACGCCAGATGCGCATGGACAGGTCACGATTCACGGTCGACCACCATTGTCGGTTCGAACACCGAGATGGCGCGCCTTGGTGGGCTCCCTGTTGCCGACGACTCGCGCTGTTGCCGATGACTCGCGCGGGTCACCGGTCTTCCACGACTACGACGACCCGATCCGGGGGCCGGGGCGATGTTGTGACCACCGGGCGTCGATCTGTTGATGAGGCCGCGGCTGCGGTACGCGTGGCTACCGGCGCGTCGGCACACAGCGCCGCCTGCCTACCAGGTGGATGTACGCAGCGTCAGACGGCAGGAACAGTCCATCAGACCCTGGCTGCGGCGCCCAGCGGGGCACCAGCGACCACATTGTCGCGCCCGCCGCGAACCGTCGCGCCAGATGAAGCGCGGCCGTTTGCTCGACCGCGTCATAACGTGTCTTTGGTGCCCACGTGACTCCGGCGGGGTCAGCGCCGGTACGACTGACGGCGGCCCGAGCGTCTGCGGTCATGAACTGCCAGCGCGATCGTGCCCCAGTGGCAGTTGTACGCAGGTTATGGGGATGACCGCGCAAACGGCACCGCGCAACGGACAAACCGTTGTGGTCGCGGTCGACGATCCGAGCACCACCTGCCAGGGATGCCGACTGAAAGCCCTTTCGCCACAACCTATGTCGACCCATAGCTGGAACCCGTCCCCACTCCACTGCGCCGATGCCAGACACCGATGCAACGAAGCACTGAGCGTCATGACCAACGGCCACCGGTCTTGAGTCTGCGCCCAACCGCTGCCGCAGGCAAGGGATTTCGAGAAAAATATTGCGGTAAATTGTCCGGATATGGCCGGCCGGGACGATCGAGGGCCTTCAGCGATTTCGCAGATAGTGCACAGAACCGGCTGCGGTCGATGATCACTGCCACACCGGACTCGCTGTTGCCGCCCTTCGTGTGTGAGATCGAGCGTCGGGGGCCGCTATTGAAGCCGCCTCAGCATCGTTGCGGCGGAAGGGATCTCGCGAGGATCAGCACAACAACGTGAGCTTCGACGGCTTCCGGCCCGGGGTGGTCAGTCGAAGCTCGCAGCGCCTATGGGGACAACGATTCAGGTCGCGTGTTATTTGCCCGGTTAGCCATTTGAGTGTGTAGGTCGGCGACGTAGTCGTCGTAGGCAGCGGCGACATCGTCGAGGTCCAACTGCTCGGGGAGGTCGTCGGCACGCTGGCGCGAGACCAGATATGCCACGGTGGCCGCGATGACGCGAGTTTCGTCGGAGTCGGCGCCGCCGATACGGGTGACGATCTCCGGGGTGGCCCGCATCCGGATCGTGACGACGTCGTCGTCCAGTGGCACGTGGACCAGGTAGTCGTGATCGCCGAGTGCCTCGATGCCCGGCTGTTCGACGGTCATTGTCGCGCCCGCGCCGTCAAGACGGGTTGATGTGCCGTGTCGGAGCACCCGTTCTGGAATGTCGGGAATGTGGGCACAGAGGGCAGTTCTGCTCGGGCGGGTGTCGCTGCGCCGTCACTCATGCTCAGCTCCCACGCGCATGGCGCCGGCGGGCGCCGTGCGCACCGCCCGCGGTGGTTGCGGGTGCGAGGTGGGCTACACACAGGTCCGGCTCGACGAACGGGTCGAGGCGATCGACGGTCACCGATCCGCTCATCGACTCCAGTGCACCCTGCATCAGACCGAGATGCAGAGCGCAGATTGTGTCGCCGTGCGTCTGGACCAGATCGTGAAATGGGCAGTGTCGCAACCGGATATCGGTACTTCGTCGACGAGTGGGCGGCTCGGGCCGGAACCCGAGATCGGCGAGGATATCGGTCAATGCGGTCACCTCTTGGCTCTTCGGCAGCGCACGACGCTGTCGGCCATCGACCAACGACGGGGCCCACGAGCGCCCCAGTGTCACCGCAGTGCTGATGGGATCCTCGGCGCTGGCGGCCAGATAGTTGCTCAGGATGTTGGCTAGCAGCCGGTAATTGGTTGGTCCGGTCGGGTCCATCCGACGGCTGGCCTGGAACAGGACGGGTGGCCGGCCCGGGCCGGTGGTGTCGCCGATGACTTGCTCGACGCGACCGGCGCGCACGAGTACGTCTAGGTGGAAGCGGATCGTGTTCGGGTGCACGGCCATCTCCTCGGCCAGACTGGCGATGCTGCGCGGTCCGGCCCCCGTCCGCAGCAGCTGTAGAAGGTCCTCACGCCGACCTGGCGCACCCGATGCCGGCGGGGTGGCGGTGGGCATCAACCTTCCTTCGGTGGAAGCGCTGCCACCATCTCGGTGTCGGCGTCGATGGCACCGAGTTTCGCGGCGCCGCCCGGCGATCCGAGGGGCTGGGTCTGCCCCGGCAGGGTATCGGTGAAGAATTTGGCGTTCTCTGCGGTGTAGGGCAGCAGCGATTCGGGCAGATCATCTTCGTAGTAGATCGCCTCGACGGGGCAAACCGGTTCGCACGCACCGCAGTCCACGCACTCGTCCGGGTGGATGTAGAGCATCCGCGCGCCCTCGTAGATGCAGTCGACCGGGCACTCCTCCACGCACGCCCGGTCTTTGATGTCCACGCAGGGCTGCCCGATCACATAAGTCATAGCCGCAACATTACTCTAATTATCACTTAGAAGAATAGTATCAAGTCGCGCGGCTTTCGATCTCTGCGTCGGTGCCGATGCCTATGTCGCGCCACACGTGCGACATGTCGCCGCGACACCGAAGGAGGACACGATGGTCGGCACGCCGTCCACCTCGGCGAGGGGTGGCGGGCTCGGTGAACCGTTCATCGGTCCCGGCCCGGCCATGGCATCTCCGGGGCCGTCGCGAACATCGGCGGTGCGAGTGTTTGGCGAAGGGTCGGGTCCAGCACCGCTCGACTCACCAGTCGGCCAGCGACACCGCCCGCGGCGTAGCTCTTCACCGCTAGCCGATCCCGGGACTTGTGGTGATCGCACAGCGTCGGATCGGATTGTCAACAGCGCGTGCATGTTCGCCGGTGCGAAGCAGGTTGCCTCAGTCCCGCCGCGGGCGGGAGGCCTCACGCCAGCTTGGCTACGGTAAGCAGGATGGCCGAGTCTTCAAGCGCCTGCAGGCCGTGTCGAGCGTCGGGGATCTTCAACAGGTCACCGGATCGACCCTCCCAAGACTGGCCCTCCGATGTCAGGCGGACCCGCCCGCGCAACACGTGCACCGTGGCCTCCCCGGGGTTATTGTGCTCGGCCAGCTCGCTGCCTTTGATCATGCCGACCACCGTCTGGCGCAGCACCCGTTCATGGCCGCCGACGACGGTGTCGGCGGCGGGACGCCCGCCGTGAGCGGCAGCCAATTCGAGCTGCTGAGTGGCCAGGGCATCGAGTGAGATCCTTTGCATGGCCCTAAGTATGCTCGCTCGTCGACCGGCGACGGGCCATCTTCGGATAGTGCGCAGGCCCCCAACGCTCCGGGATGGTCGCAGGATCACGTGACAATGTCATGCGGACGGCCCCGGCGACCAAATCGCTGAGCAGGCGTTTCGACCCGGGACGTGGTCGGCACCCTGCACCGTAGGCCGTCGACGCGGCTGAACCCGATCCGCGGGAGGTGATCCAGAGGCAGCCACCTGCCCGGGGCGCTTTCCGCGCGGGCAGCACTCTACCCGCAATAAGAGGAATATCGAGGACTCTGATGCTCTATATTGGCCTGGTGTTTACACAACATGTGATTGTAGGAATTATCCAGGCGCTCTCGCGGCAGATGTTCGCGTCGGCGCTTCGGGCGCAGCGGTGAAGGAGTTCCTGGGGATGAGCGTCGCGGATCCGAGATCTCGGACTCGCCGGGAAGGCCCCCCGCCGTCTGGCGAAGGCGAGCTGTCCGACGGCAGCAGCGTAGCGCCGGAGGGCCTGTGGGTGACCAAGGCTTCTCGAGCTGAGCGGCCCGGCGACAACACCCGGCTCGACGAGGCCGGTTGGCGGAAGGTGCTGCGAACTGACAACGGGGAGAACACCACGCCCGACGGGGCTCTATCCCTCGCTCTCAAGCGTGAGCACCACGAAATAGACAGCGGAACAGAGGCTTTCATCGCGAAGCTCGGCAGTGGCTGCTTGCAACCGGAACCGTTGAGCGCGGCCTTGGAGGCGGGGGTTAGGCGGGGACCAGACCCGCCGGCATCAGCACCGGTTCGCGGCGCAAGCCTCCGACCGGGAAGTGACGCCAAGCCCGGGGCGGTGCCAACGCGGGCCGGCAAGTCCGAATACCGGCCGCCTGCGGGCGCACCGCCTGCGGAATGCGCGCTGACGACCCATCGCACAGTGAAGGACGTCGAGTGACACCCCAACCATTTACCGCCACCATCCTCGGATCCCCACGTATCGGTCCGCACCGCGAACTCAAGCGCGCGATCGAGGGTTACTGGGCGGGAAAGACCAGCCGGTCGGAGCTAGAGTCCGTCGCCGCGGGCTTACGCCGCAACAGCTGGGCCGCCCTCATGGCGAGCGGACTGGACTCCGTGCCGGTCAACACGTTCTCCTACTACGACCAGATGCTGGACACGGCCGTCCTGCTGGGCGCACTGCCACAGCGCGTCGCTGGCGTCGCCGATGATCTCGACCGCTACTTCGCCGCGGCGCGCGGTACCGTCGACGTTGCGCCCCTCGAGATGACGAAGTGGTTCGACACGAACTATCACTACATCGTCCCGGAGATCGCCCCGGACACCGCGTTCGCGCTGAATCCGGACAAAGTGCTCAACGAGCTCAAAGAGGCGCAGCAGCAACGGGTTACCGCTCGGCCGGTGATCCTTGGCCCCCTCACCTTTCTGGCGTTGAGCAAGGCCGTCGACGGCGCCGCCGCGCCGATCGCGCGGCTCAGCGAAGTGATCCCGCTCTACGCCGAACTGCTCGGTCTCCTCGCCGAGGCCGGCGCGCAGTGGGTTCAGTTTGACGAGCCCGTGCTGGTGACCGATCTCATCGACAACGGCCCCCAACTGGCCCAGCACACCTACTGTGAGCTGGGCGTGCTGCCGTACCGTCCGGCGATTTTCGTGGCCACCTACTTCGGTGAGCTCGGCGCCGCCCTGCCCGCGCTGGCACGCACACCGATCGAGGCTATCGGAGTCGACCTGGTGGCCGGCCGCGATCAGCCGATGCCCGCGGTACGCGACCTCGCCGACCAGGTGCTGTTAGCCGGCATCATCGACGGCCGCAACATCTGGCGCACCGACCTGCAGGCCGCGCTCGCAACGCTGGGCACCCTGTCGGGTGCCGCACACACCGTGGCGGTCTCGACGTCGTGCTCGACGCTGCATGTGCCCTACTCGCTGGAAGCCGAAACCGACATCGACAGCCGGCTGCGGGGCTGGCTGTCGTTCGGCGCTGAAAAGGTGGCCGAAGTCGTCACGTTGGCCAAAGCGCTGCGCGACGGGCGCGACGCGGCGGCCGGGGCGATCGAGGCATCCAACGATGCAGTCGCGTCGCGCACAACGGATCCTCGCCTCCACAACGCACAGATCCGGGCACGTATCGAGGCCATCACCGCGTCTGGCGTTCGGCGTGGACCCGCCGAGCGGCGCCGAGCGGCCCAGGACGCCCGCTTGCGTCTGCCACCGCTGCCGACCACCACCATCGGCTCCTACCCGCAGACGCCGACGATCCGCAAAGCGCGCGCCGCATTGCTTGCCGGCCAGATCAACCGGGCCGAATACACCACCCGGATGAAGGCTGAGGTGGCCGAGGTGATCGGGATGCAGGAGCAGCTCGGGCTGGATGTGCTTGTGCACGGTGAGCCGGAACGCAACGACATGGTGCAGTATTTCGCCGAACAACTCGACGGCTTCTTCGTCACCGCCAACGGCTGGGTGCAGTCCTACGGCACCCGCTGCGTGCGCCCACCGATCCTCTACGGCGACGTGTCCCGGCCGCATCCGATGACCGTCGACTGGATCAGTTACGCCCAGTCCCTCACCGACAAGCCGGTGAAAGGCATGCTAACGGGTCCGGTGACAATCCTGGCCTGGTCGTTCGCGCGTGATGATCAGCCGTTGGCCGACACCGCCAACCAGATCGCGCTGGCCATTCGCGACGAGACGCTGGACTTGCAGTCCGCCGGGATCGCGATCATCCAGGTCGATGAGCCCGCGCTACGCGAACTGCTGCCGCTGCGCGCCAAAGGCAAGGCCGACTACCTTGCCTGGGCGGTCGCCGCGTTTCGGCTGGCCACCTCCGGGGTCGCCGACTCGACACAGATCCATACCCATCTGTGCTACTCGGAATTCGGTGAGGTGATCGGCGCGATCGCCGAGCTGGACGCCGACGTCACCTCCATCGAGGCTGCCCGATCCCACATGGAGGTCCTCGACGACCTGAATGCGATCGGCTTCGCAAATGGCGTGGGTCCCGGTGTCTACGACATCCACTCACCGCGAATCCCCGCCACCGCCGAGATCGCTGACTCGCTGCGATTAGCGCTGAAAGCCGTTCCTGCACAACGGCTGTGGGCCAACCCGGACTGCGGCCTGAAGACCCGCGGCATCACCGAGGTGACCGCCTCGCTGCACAACCTCGTCACCGCCGCGACGCAAGTGCGCGCTGAGAGCTCAACAGTGGCCCCGCTCCGTGGGGACGACCCCCACCACAACCGTTCCCTAACGACGCAATAAGAAGCACGCGAATTCTGTTTATTAGTCGAGTTGTCATGCCGGATACAGATTCGCTGTTCGTGACCCTGACGCCGCACTGCTGTTGGCCCCGCGCGGTTTTCAGATCTACGTCACTCAAAATACTTATCTCGATCCGACGACCTACACCGCGAACGGCGTGCCATTCGTCGAGGGCTGTAAACCTGACCACGGACGCGTCATCGTCGCCTACCGATCCACCAGAACCCGGGTACCGTCGCGCGGCGTCGGATCGTCGTAGATCCGGTCCACCCGCAGCCGGCTCGTTAGAGCCCGCACGTGAGCGCCCCGGCGGTGAGGGTGAAAGCCAAAGCAATCAGCAGGCCGACCTTAACCAGCTCCAGTGCGACCTAGACCAAGTGTATTCTCGAGCGGGGCACATTCGCCCCCGCAAGCACGCGGTCTGAGCGTTTGCTCAGTGGGGGGCGGACGAGCACGACCTGGATGACCAGCACTACTGCAACCGAAACGAGCAGAATCAGCGCGGCGATCGAGGATCTGACGGCATAGCTGGCGACCGAAAGTAGCACGAGCAGCACGATTTCGACTGCGTTGAGCGCCTTGAACACCAGCCGGCCGATGCCCAGTCCCACCGGCACCGTCACTCCCGGCGCCCGAAACTTGATCGGTGCCTCCAGAAACGAGATCGCCGCGACCATCCCGAGCCACAACATCGGCACGAACAGTTGCACATACCGGGCGACACTCACCCGGCCACCAGCCTGGCCAGACACAGCTCGGGCGTCACGAACGGTTCCAGGTGGGCTGACATTGACGGGTGCGGGGTCCTGCGAGGTCCGTCCGGCCCGGCGGTGTCGGCGAGCAAGCCCTGCAGCAGCCCCAGATGCACCCCACATCCCACCTCGGGATGCGATCGGGCCAGATCCCGGACCGGGCAGGCGTGTAATCGAATGATCCGCTCTCGCACAGACGTCGGCGCCGTGGTATCCGACGACGACGTGACCGGCTGCGCCGCGTCAGCCAGCTCGGCGGCGAATCCCATCCGCGTGAAGACGTCGGTGGTGCGCAAAGCCGCTCGATCAAGCGCATCGTCTGCGGCGTCCTCCGTCGGTGGCCCCGGGTGCGCACGATGACGCCTTGGTCGCACAGCGCGTCGAGATGGAATCGCACGGTCGTCACATGCAATCCGATCTGCGAGGCGAGTTCGGCGGCATCGACCGCGCCGGTGCGCTCACGCACCATCCGAAGTACACGTTCCCGTTGCCTGTTGCGCGGCAACCGTTCTCGACGCGGCCGCCCGGCGTGATCGCCTGTCTCCTCGTTCACCTAGCCGACTTACTACCGAGAGTTTAAATGATATAGCTGCTCAACCCGCGACGCTGAGCACGCCTGTGCTGACCCGTCTCGCGCGTATCAATTTGCAGCGCAACGGGGATGGCTGGAAGTTGGCGTCGGCAACGGCCAAGGTCGCCTTGGGTTCACGTCCTGATCCCACGCCTCTGGTGGGCGCCGTTACGGTGGGTGCGTCAGTTGAACCCGACACGACCGTGGCAGTGTTCCCTGGTGGATTTGCGGGGGCTCGGCTAATCCCAGCAGGGCGATCGACCACGCGCTCAACGCCTGGGCGAGGTACTGCTACCGCCGACAGGTTCGACCTGGCCTGAGATCAGCGGTCAACGAGACCGCGCAGGCGTCGCCTGCGGGGTTCGTCCTCCTGCGTTGCGCCGAGTGTGCGTGTTGGTCCCGCGACGCGCGCTGCGGACAGCACCGAACCGCACGCTCGCGGGGAGAGACCTAGCGGCAGCCGCCGGCGCTGACCCAGCGGCCGTTGTAGCCCACGCAGCCGGTGACTGGCGGCGGTGGCGGTGGCGGCGGCGGCGGATAGTCCTCGGGCAGCGGGGCGTAATAGGACGGCGGCGGCACGTAGGGCGCCATCACGTCGGACAAATTGGCGCAGCCACTGACCGAGATCCGGCGGCCGGCGGATGCGCACACGTCGGCGTGCGCCTCACCGCTCGGCGCAATTGTCACGATCGCGGCGGGAACACCGGTCAGCATCAGCACTGCCGCACCGGCAACGCCCCAGGTTCGCATCGAATGTCGTTTCACCCGCGTCACTCCCCTGTTTCGAAACCCCGACTCGCACGTGCAGCGGACTATACCGACGCCCGCTGTGCGGCAACCGCGCTTCAGCTCCGGTGCCGGCGAGCGCGTCGCAGCCTGAGCGCCACCCCGGCCGCGACCAGCACCGCCAGCGCCACGACCCACGGCCAGGCGCTGGTGCGATACACCCAGCCGGCCACCGTGCCCTGCAGTCGGCCGGCCGCGGCGATGATCGGGTCGGCGGCATTCCCGTCCGCGCTGAACAACCGGATCTCGTAGAGGCCGTAGTAGCCGACGTAGACACCGACGGCGATCAGCACGACACCGCTGATCCGGCTGACGTAGGGCAGCAGCTGGCGTATGCGGTCGATCAACGCGGTACTGGTCAGGGCGATCCCGACCGCAAGCACGCCGACCACCAAGGCCAGCCCGGCGGCGTAGGCCGCGTACACGAGCACGCCGCCCGCCACCGAACCGCTGCGCAGGGTGCTGCCGGTGACCGCGAGAAACGGCCCGATGGTGCAGGACAGGGATGCGATGGCGTAGCCCACCCCGTAGCCGAACATCGAGCCCAGCCGCGCCGTCGGGGCCCACCGCCAGTTGGATCCGATCGGATTCCAGGTCAGTTCACGGCCGGCCAGCAACCAAATACCCAGGGCGACAAGGCCGATACCGATGACGATCGTCGCGTACGGAAGATAGCGCTGCACGGCGTTGGCGACCGGGACCGTCAACAGGCCGAACAGGCCGAACACCGCGAGGAATCCCAGTGCCATCGCGGCGGTGGCCGCCAGCGCACGACCCACCGCCGCGGTGCGGCTCGGGTCCGCGCCCTCGCCACGAACGACGAGCGTCAGATAGGCCGGCAGCATCGCGAATCCGCACGGGTTCAGCGCGGCGACCATCCCCGCGGCCAGTGCCAGCCCGGTCAAGTTTGCATCCACGAAAGACCTCAGGACACCAAGGCGCGCACCCGGTCGCTGAGCTCCTGCTCCGACATCGCCGAGGTCGGGTTGTTGACGAACGTCGACGTCCCGTCGGGACGGAGGAACACATACGCGGGCTGCCACGGAACGTTGAACCGCGCCCAGATCGACCCGTCCGCATCGTTGAGGTTGGTGAAGTTCAGGTTGTACTTCGACACGAAGCCCTCCATCTGCCCGACGTCGGAGCGTGCGGCGACCCCGACAAAGGTGACCTTCGGGTTCGCCGCTGCCACCTGGCTGACGCTGGGGGCTTCCTGATTGCAGAACGGGCACCACGGGGTCCAGAACCACAGCACCGCCGGCTTGCCCTGCAGGCTGGCGCCCGTGAACGGGGCTCCACTCAGGGTTGTGCCGGTGAACGCCAGCTGGTCCTCGGCCATCGCCGCCGGTGGTGTGGCGACACCCACGGTGAGCACGGCCATCAGCACGGCCAGTGCCTGGAATATGCGGTGCAACCAGGTTTGCGCCCAGCGGGCGCCGAAGGACGGTTTCATGGCATGGCTCCTGGCCGTCGGGGCGGACTGCTCTTGGTGTCACGATTACCCGGGGCCATCCGGTTCAATCACGGCCATTGACAGTTTACGTGACGTAACGGAACATAATTGGCGTGACAGCCCCGGATCGCGGCATCCAGCCGGTGCGCCCAGAGCCGGTGCGCGGTCGTCCCCGAGACCCGCGCACCGACGAAGCGATCATGACGGCCACCCGTCGGCTGCTCACCGATGTCGGCTACGACCAGGTGTCGATGGACTCGATCGCCCGCGCGGCCGGGGTGAGCCGTCCGACCATCTACCGGCGCTGGCCGTCCAAGGCGCACGTAGTCTTCGAGGCCGCCTTCGGTGCTGACGTCGGCGGCGCCGCACTGCCGCGCTCGGGTGACTTCGAGACCGACCTGCGTGAGTTCGTTCGCGGTGCGGTGACCTTCTGGCGCGAGCCGGTAGTCGAAGCTGCGACCATGGGCATCCTCGCCGAACGCCGCCGCGACTCCGAATTGCACATCCGCACACAGCAATTGCTCGACGACAGGATTCGTGGCGAGCTGGCCGACCTGGTCCGCGCCGGCGCCGAACAAGGAGTAGTACGCGCCGACATCGACACCGACACGCTGTTCAACGTGCTGGTCGGTACCACCTTCTACGGCGCCCTCGTCGATGGGCGTGATGACACCAGCCGCCTGGTCGACAAACTCTGCGCCCTGGTCATGCAGGGCGCGCAGGCACGAGAAAAGGAATGAGATGTCCCACGACGAAAAGACGGCGGCCCGCGACGAACTGTCGACGGCTTTTCACGAACTGCTCGACGAGCTCGGTTCGTTCGAGCGCAAGTTCCTGACCGCCGATCCCCCGCTTGAGGAAGCCGACATCCTGGACGGCTATCGGCTGACGTTCAGCCTGCTGCGCGTGGCGGTCGACGCCTTCGTGTGGGGTGACACGGCCAATCCTCGGTTCGTCGACGTCATCGGGCCCTACCTGCGGTGGGGCGGTGACAACTCCGATGCCTTTTACCAACTCGCCCCGATCGACCCCAAACGCACCTACCGAGTCACCGGAAACCGGGGTGACTCCGTCTACCTGTCGATCACCGTCTACGGCGGACCGGACGACGGCCACTACAGCAATCGCATCGTCGGAACGATGAATGACCGCTCGCTGCAATTCGACGCCGACGGCAACTTCGAATTCACCATCAGTCCCGACCTACAGCCGGGCGCCTGGCTGAAGCTCGAGTCCGATGCCGTTGTCGCTCTGACCCGCGACTACCTGGAGAACCCCGAAACCGACCGGCGCGTGCAGTGGAAGATCGAGGCCATCGACCCGCCCGCCCGCAAGCAGGACGACCGTGCCGACCTCATCCGCCGGCTGCGTTGCGCCAGAACGTGGCTCACCGATCAGTACTCCTTCCTTCCGACCCGGGTCGACCCGCCCAACGAGATCGCCGAACCGTATCCGGTGCCACAGCAGACCTTTGGCTGGGCCGCCGGTGATGCCGCCTACGCCATGGGTGCCTACGAACTGCGGCCGGGTCAGGCGCTGGTAATCGACGGCACCTCGCCGGAATGCGTGTTCTGGAACCTCTGCCTGTGGAACCCCTTCCTGCACACCTACGACTACACCTACGAGCGGGTGACCATCAATTGCGCGCATGTCACCTACGAGCCAGACGGCTCATGGCGAATCGTGGTGAGCGACACCGATCCCGGCCACCCCAACTGGGTATCGACGGCCGGGCGCACCAAGGGGCTGATCTGGCTGCGCTGGTTCCTGCCCGAGGAGACTCCGAAGCGGCCGATCTGCCGGGTCGTCGACATCGCCGAGGTGTCAGCATGACCGCCGGCCTGGAGCGCCCCAAGCCCATCAGGTTCACCGACCTGGCCAACCCGGTGTTCCCCCAGGCGGCCCGGCCGATGCGCGAGGCGCTCGCAGGCTACGGGTCGATCTTGCAACTGACCTCAGAAGCGTTGCTGGCCACGGCAAGCGAGCGCACCGGGCTCGACCGCTGGGGAGACGACAGTTTCCGCGAACGTCTCGACGTGCTGACCGGATCGCTGCGGGAGGAGACCGGGCTGTCCGACGTCGGCATCGCCGTGGTCTTCGAACAACTGGTCGGCAACCTGGTCAACCGGCTTCGCTTCGAGGCACTCGTCGCCGAGCATCCCGAGATCGAGGACGTCGAAATCAAGCGGCCGATCATCATCTGCGGCCTGCCCCGCACCGGTACCACTCACCTGCACAACCTGATCGCCGCCGACCCGAACCTGCGTTATCTGCCGTACTGGGAGAGCCTGGAGCCGTTCCCCGCCCCCGGCGAAGACGATTCTGCGCGACGCGATCGATGTTCTACCGGGCTGGAGTTGGTCGACACCACGATGCCCGACTTCAAGCGGATGCACGATATGACCGTCGACCATGCGCACGAGGAAATCCAGCTGCTGGCCAACGACATCTCCGGCATGCTCTTTGAAACCACCTATCACATACCGACATTCGCCGAGCACTACAAGTCTCATGACCAGGGTCCGTCATACGCCCACCTCAAGCGACAACTGCAGGCCATGCAATGGCTGCGGGGCGGAACTCGCTGGGTGCTGAAGTCCCCGCAGCACCTCGAACAGTTCCCCACCCTGTACGCCACCTTCCCGGACGCGACATTCATTGTGACGCATCGTGATCCCGTCGAGGTGACGCGCTCGATGCTCACAATGATCGTCTATGCGTCCCGAATGGCTTGCGCGCAGCCAGATCCCGCCAAAATCGCGCGATCGTGGTTCGACCGGGCCGACGACCTGTTCAGCGGATGCCTTCACGACCGCGACGTGCTTCCGGCCGACCAGTCGATCGATGTGCGCTTCACCGACTTCATGGCCGACGAACAGGGCACGCTGTCGGCGATCTACGAGCTGGCCGATCAGCCCTACGGCGACGACGTGCGCACCGCGATGGCCGACTTCATCGCCGCGCACCCACGCGGACGCCACGGCGAGGTGATCTACGACCTCGCCGACGTGGGACTCGACGCGGGCGAAGTATCGGAGCGGCTGGGCGCCTATCGGGACCGCTTCATCGGCTGAACGCTCGTAGCTCGGTGTACGCCTCGACCAGCGCTGCGAGGGGGAACCGCCGATTGCGGCCGCTCGGGTTGGGCAGCACCCACACCGTGGCACCAGCCAGGGTGTCGCGTTGTAGCCCCCAGTCCACGTTGTTCGTTCCGAGTACCACTGAAATGGCCGGCTTGCCCAGGAAGGCCAGCACACGTGGGCAGAACACCCGCATCTTGGTCTCGAATGACGACAGTGCGTGCTGGATCTCGAGAGCTGACACCTCGCGTGCCTCCGAGGTCGGCCTTGTCACGACCGCAGTGATGCCGCAACCGTATTCCAGCAGGCGGCGTTCCTCGGAGGGCGCCAACTGCCGATCGGTGAAGCCGGCGAGATGGATCGCAGTCCAGAACCGGTTGGTGGGGCTGGAGAAGTTGTGTCCGTCGGCGTGTGCGGTCAGCGCCGGGTTGATGCCGCAGAAGACGACGTTCAAGCCGCTGGCCAGGATGTCTGGCTGATAGGTCCGCTCCGGTGGCGTTGTCATTGGGGGTTCAGCCTCTCGAGCGGGACAGCCGCGCCAGCCGCGTGCGATCGACCAGCACACAGCCGTGCACATCGGCCAGCTGTGCGGCGGCCCGTGTGTAGCGGTGGTTGGACACCACCATCGTCGCGCCGCAGTGGTGGACGGCCGCGCCGGCCACCACCTGCTGGATGGCGGCGCCGTTGACCACACGGCTTTGCCGCTTACACTGCACCGCGGTGCGAATACCGTTCTTGGTAGCGATCAGATCGACGCCGAAATCGCCAGTCGCCCTTGTCAGCTCAACGGTGTAGCCGACACCCCGCAGGACGGCCGCGACGTAGCGCTCGAATTCCACACCGGTCATGGCGTCCACCGCGGCCTGTCCGGAGGCGCGGTAAAGCGCGTCGCGCCTGACCTTTCGGCGATAGCCGAGCCAGGCCAGCAGTGCCCGCCATGCGCAGACCACCACGGCCAGCACACTGACCGCGGCCAGCGCCCACACGGCCGTGTTGAGCTGGCCGATCAACGTCAACAACGCTGTCGTGACAACCCACAACCCCAGCCATTGCAGTGCCGTCCTGACTGCGGCTGCGTCCTCGCGCACGGCGCCACCGTAGCCGCGCGCGCTGACAGGCAACCCGACAACCAGGCACAGCGGCCAAATCGTGACCCGTTCGCATCGAGTTTGGCGCAACGGCGGCAATACAGTGCTCAGATGCTCGCGATTCTCCGCTTCAATTTCGCCTCGCCCGGAGGCGAACCCGGCACGCAGGGTGAATTGCTGTCCGCCGCACTGGAGTTGGCACAGTTCGGGGACCGGCACGGGATCACCGCGGTCAGTGTCGACGAGCACCATGCCACCGGGCACGGCTGGAGCTGCAACCCGGTGATGATCGCGGGCATGTTCCTGGCCCGCACGGCCAACATCTTCGCGAGCATCGACTGTGCGCTGGGGCCGTTGTGGAATCCGGTCCGGATGGCCGAAGACATCGCGCTGATCGACGCGATGAGCCGGGGACGCCTGCACACCACCGTCGGACTGGGCTACCGGGAGGTGGAGTACGAAGCCCTCGGGGTGGATTTCCGCCGCCGCGGCGAACTGATGGATCAACTGCTGGAAACGATGCTGGCGTCCTGGACCGAGGACTCGAAGGTGGTGTCGGGCACGTGGACCAAACCGCATCCACCGCTCTATCTCGGCGGCGGGGTGCGGGCCACTGTCCGTCGGGCCGTGCGGTTCGGCCTGCCCTTGAGCCTGCCCGACCATCGCCCTGACCTGGCGGAGTACTACACCGAGCTGTGCCGTGAAGCGGGCCAACGACCGTTCGTGCTCATGCCGCCTGCGGTGAACCGCGGGATGATCTACCTGCACGAAGACCCCGAGCGGGCCTGGGCCGAGCTCGGTGAGCACATTCTGTGGGAGGCAGTCACCTACGGACGGTGGTCGGACGACCCGTCGCGCTCGCTGATGCATCTGCCCGGTGTGCAGACCCTGGCCGAAGTGCAGGCCTCCGGTAGGTACCGATTCCTGACTCCCGACCAGTTGATCGACGAGGTGCGGGCGTCGGCAAACTACGGCCCGATCGTCATGCATCCCCTGGTCGGAGGCATGCCGGTGGACGAGGCCTGGAAGTCGGTAACTCTACTTACGGACGAGGTCCTGCCCGCCCTGCGTTAGCCACTATGGCGGTCGAGGTTGCCCGAATTGGGTGATCGGTCCGAAAACTGGTTCTTAACAGAGTTTTAGCCACAGCTCCCGGTCACCTTAGATTTGCCGCATAGCGTACGAGTCAGGTTGAGGCAGCCGACAGGCCGCCACACACGCAACAGGACCGAATGGAGCAGCCCATGACGAGCTTCACGTCGCGGTACGGAAACCCCACCGTCGATTACAAGGGCGCCCATATTCGAGCACACTCCCGCCACGTGGCCACCGTCCTCGCGGTCAGCGGACGCATCGATTCCGCCAACCTCGACCAGGTCGCCGAGTACGCGAAGAAGCTGGTCCTCGCTGATAAGCCGTTCGTTCTGGACCTGTCCGGTGTCAGCTCGTTCACCCCGCAGTCGATTCGTTTGCTGTGCGACGTCGACGACATCTGCAACTCCGTGGGTGTGGAGTGGGCCGTGGTGGCCAGTGACGCGGTGAACCGGCGCCTTCGCCGGGACAGTGACGTCGTGTTCCCGGTCGCCGGTTCGGTGGCCGAGGCCGAGCACGAGTTCGACGACGCGATTCTCAATCGCCGCCGGTTCCTGCTGCCGCTGCTGAGCAAGACCGCTTAACCGACTTGACGGTTAGGCCGGCTAGGCATCGCCGGGTTACCCTCGTTGACGTGGGTCAAATAACGAACGTGATCGTTGGCGGTGCGTTGGCCGTGGCAGTCTGTGCAGCCAGCGTGGGCGTCGCGGCCGCTGATCCCACCACTACCCCCGCGCCCGCACCTGCCCCGACGACGTCCGACGCACCGACGGGGCCTGCCCCCGGACCGACGTCGTCGACCGCTTCACCCACACCAACGCCGTCGTCCGGGGCGCCCTCGTCCCCCGCGCCGACCCCGGCTCCGGCGGGTGGGCCCAAGAGCTCGATGGACTCCGACGGCACCTACAAGGTCGGCGTCGACATCGTGCCGGGTACCTATGCCACCGCCGGGCCGGTCGAGGGTGGCGCCTGTTACTGGAAGCGGGTCGGCGGACCCGACGGCCAGACCAACCTGGACAACGGGATTACCAAGAAGCCGCAGATCCAGCAGATCGATCCCGGTGACGCCACGTTCAAGACCGACGGTTGCCAGCCGTGGACGCTGACCGACGCCCAACCCCCCGCTGCCCCCGGACCGTTGATGTCACAACTTCAGCTGCGCCACTACCTCGATCAGCTCAACGGGATGTCCGGGGCATCCGGCAACGGGCAGCTGCCGCCGTACTGAGCTACGTGGCGCCTACGCCTCAATGCAGCACGCGTGAGGTGACCAGGACCAGGCCCAGCGACACCACCGCCACCACGACCAGCCCGATGACGGCCACCACCAGCGGTCGCCACCCGGTGCGAGCCAGCTCGCGGAAGTTGGTGTTGAGTCCGACGCCGGCGAAGGTCAGCAGAAACGCCCACTTCGAGACATTGCCCAGGTTGGCGACCTGACCCTTGGACAGCAGGTGGGCCGTGGCGAGTGCCGACACCGCCAGGAAGCCCAGCACGAACTTGGGGAACTTCTCCCAGACGAACTTCGCCTTGGCCCCGAATCCGGGTGCGATCTGATCGGCTTCGCCCTTCGACGCCCAGTACAGCGCGAAGCCCAGCACCACGAACCCGATCAACGCGTTGCGGACGGACTTCACCAACACCGCGAGCTTGCCGGCCTCGTCGGAGAACAGATACCCGGTCGCGGTGGTTTCGGCGGTGTTGTCCACGGCCAGACCGGCCCACAACCCGAACTCGTGGTCGGACAGGCCCAGCGCGTGGCCCAGCACGGGCAGTGTGAACAGGGCGACGGCACCCAGCGCCAAGATCGCGGCGATCGCGTAGCTGACATCGGAGTTGCGGGCCCGGATCGCGCCCTTGGACGCGACGATGGCCGACACCCCGCAGATCGAGGTGCCGATGGCCAGCAGTGAGCCCAACTTGCCGGACAGGCCGAAGAACTTGGCGGCCAGCAGGATGATGCCGCCCGCGATGGTCATGTCCAGCAGGATCTGCACCAGCGAGATTCCGCCCAGCTTGACGATGTCGCCGAGGACGAAGCGGGCGCCCAGTGCCACGATGCCGATCTTCAACCAGAACTCATAGGTCGCAACGCCAGGCTTGAAGATCCGGTGCACACCGATGGTGTTGGTGATCAGCAGGCCGATCACGATGGCCCACAACACATATTCGATATCGGGAACCGTCCAGTGTTCCTTCTTGGCAAGCGCATTCCACCAAATCTGGGAGTACTTGCCCAGCAACCCGATCGCGATCAGCAGCAGCACGCCGGGCACGTAGTCCAGCAGGTTGCGGCTGGTGAAGATCGGCTGTTCTTCGTCGGTCTGTACGACGTCGGTTGTGCTCACGCGCGTCACCACGGAATCTTGGGGAGGACGTTGGCGACGGCGAGGACGACGAAGACGCCCGCCACGATGGTTGCCCACCAATCGACGCCAATGCTGAAACGGTCCTGGCTGGTATCTCCCCCGCCGGGCTCTCTGGATTCGGCCACGGTTACCTCCCCCGCTCGCGTGCGCATGTACGTCGCCGATGTTGGCGATTGCGCGTGGGCCTGACCAGCAATGCGCTCGCGATGATTCGAGGTGGCGGCTACTTGGCGGTGGTCGGCGTCGCGGGCAGTGGCGACGGGCAAGAATCGTGATCCTGCAGCTCCTCACCGCCGGCTCCGGTGTCGGCGTCGGCACGATCGGCCAGGACGACGAAGCCGGGCCGCCCCGCAGGGTCGGCGGCGCCGACGACCACCAGCGTGTGCGATCCCATGTCGGAACGCGCGCCCTCGAGACCGTCGGCAAGCAGGACGAACGGGTTGGCGTCCAGATCGGCGCCGCCGACCGCCATCGCCCAGTAGCTGTGGCCGACCAGCGGGACCGGAAGCGGTGCCCACGTCGGTCCGATCGCGCCGGCCGCCGAATGAAGCGCCTCGTGGACGTCGGCGCGCAGACAGTCGATGTGGATGTGCAGCTGATTCTGGGTGCGCGCCATCGCCGAGTTGATCGCCAGGCTCATCCAGTCCCGCGCGATCGTTCCGCCGGCTTTCTGTTCGACGAACGACCGGGCCTGCCACGCCGCGCCGAAATAGTTCGTCGCACCGGGGTCCAGCAGCTGGGGGCTCTCTATCCCGGCGATGCGCGCGGTGGGGATCAGCAGGTACTGCCGGTCGCCCACGATGTCTTTGAGCACCCCGTAGCCGTGGGCTTCACCGCCGCTGAGATCGAGACGGGAACACGGCGCGGGGTCGTGCTGCTGCTGCTCGTCGACGACGCACTGGTCGTGGACGATCGTCCATAACGCGTTCGGGTCGGCGTGGGCGGCGGCCGAGCCGAACAGACACAGCGCCAATGCCGCGGCCAGCGGCGCGCTGCTGCGCAGGTGTCGCACGGCCACACCCTACGGCCGGGGTGCGCACTACCTCGTCTAAGCCCGATGAAGCCGCATCTGCGGATAGAAGCGTAGGTATTGGCCGCAACTGCGGATCTGATCGGTTACTATTCGCCCGTGCCAATGCTGCGGGTTCGGGAAGCTGCCGAGTTGCTCGGCGTCAGCGACGACACGATCCGGCGGTGGATCGAGGACGGCGACCTTCCCACGGACAGTGACCAATCCGGCCGCAAGACTGTCGACGGCGCCGCGCTCGCCGCCTATTCCAGCAAGAACGCCGCCGCGGCTCCGAAAGACCCGTTGTCCGTGGCCAGTTCCGCGCGCAACCGGTTCGCCGGGCTGGTCACCAGGGTGGTCGCCGACACCGTGATGGCCCAGGTGGAGATGCAGTGCGGTCCGTTCACCGTCGTCTCGCTGATGAGCACTGACGCGGTACGGGAACTGAACCTCGAACCGGGAAGTGTCGCGGTGGCCGTCGTCAAGGCCACCACTGTCATCGTCGAAACGTCAGGTGAATCGTGATCAGGAGGCTGATGCCGGCGCTGGCTGCCGGTCTGCTGATCGCCGCGAGCGCGGGCTGTGGTTCCTCATCGCAACCGTCGTCGACGACGACGTCGCCGGGCCAGCAGAAGATCATGGTGTTCGCCGCCGCGTCGTTGAAGAAGACTTTCACTGAGATTGGCGATCAGTTCACTAAAGACAATCCCGGTGCGTCGGTGGAGTTCTCGTTCGCGGGCTCCTCGGATCTGGTGACGCAGCTGACCCAGGGTGCCCGCGCTGACGTCTTCGCCTCCGCCGACACCAAGAATATGGACAAGGCGGCCCAGGCCGGTCTGGTGGCGGGCGCGCCGGTGAACTTCGCCTCCAATACGCTCACTATCGCCGTCGCGCCCGGAAACCCCAAGGGCATCAGCATGTTTGATGATCTGACGAAACCGGGCCTCAACGTCGTGGTGTGCGCCCCGCAGGTGCCGTGCGGATCGGCCACCCAGACCGTGGAGACCAAGACCGGGGTGAAGCTGACTCCGGTGAGTGAGGAGTCTTCGGTCACCGACGTGTTGAATAAGGTGACCAGCGGCCAGGCCGACGCCGGCCTGATCTATGTCACCGACGCCGCGGGCGCCGGTGACAGGGTCAGCGCGGTGTCCTTCCCCGAGGCAGCCGACGCGGTAAACACCTACCCGATCGCCACCCTCAAGCAAGCCGGGAATTCAAGCTTGGCAAGCAAATTCGTCGACTTGGTGACCGGCCCGGCGGGTCAGCAGATCCTGACGAAAGCCGGTTTCGGCAAACCCTGATTCTGTGGCAGGCTCGAAGCCGTGGACCTGCCGTGCCCCGACACCGACACTCCGCACCTGGCCGATGTGGTGCCGTCGGTCCTGGCTGCGATGGGGGTTGCCGGATTCGAACCGCGCATCGGTCTGCCGGAGCCTGTCGTCGGGGCTTGCGTCCTGCTGATCGACGGCCTGGGTGCCGAACTTCTGGACGCCCATGCCGACGATGCCCCGGTGCTGGCCGGGCTGCGCGGCCGCAGCCTGCACGTGGGGTTCCCCTCCACCACTGCGGCCGGGCTCGCCGCGGTGGGCACCGGGTGCCAGTCTGGTGGACACGGGATGGTCGGCTACTCGTTTCGGCTGCCCGACGTCGGAGTCATCAACGCGCTGCGGTGGCGCCCCCATCCCTGGGGTGAGGATCTGCGGGACTCGTCGGTGCCCGAGCAGGTGCAACCGCTACCCACCACTTTCGAGCGGGCGGCGTCGGCAGGCATGGCGGTCAGTGTGGTCTCGGGTGCGGAGTTCACCGGCTCGGGCCTGACCCGGGCAGTGTTGCGCGGCGGGCGCTACGTCGGCGTGCACGGTCTCGGTGACCTGGCCACGGCGGTCGGCGCCGCAGTCGCCGGTGGTGGCTTCTGCTACGGCTACCACGCGGACCTCGACCTCATCGGCCACGTCTACGGGCCGGGTTCGCCAGCCTGGCGGATGCAGCTACGACAGGTGGACCGGCTGGTGGAGTCCGTCGTCGAAGGGCTGCCGTCCGGCGGCCTGCTCGCTGTCGTGGCCGACCATGGCATGGTGGCCGTCGACAGTGCGGCGATCATCGACATCGACTCCGCTGCACAACTTCTCGACGGTACGACTGCCATCGGCGGTGAAGCTCGCGCCCGTCATGTCTATGTGCGCGACGGCGCGGCTGCTGACGTTCTCGCCGGGTGGCGGGAGTCGTTGGCAGACCATGCCTGGGTCGTCTCTCGCGACGAGGCGATCGCCGCCGGCTGGTTCGGCAGTGCTGTCGACGACCGGGTGCGCCCGCGCATCGGTGACGTGGTGGCCGCCACCAAAGGTCAAGCCGCACTGGTGCGGCGGACCGTCGAGCCCATGGAGTCCGCGCTGATCGGCCACCACGGATCGTTGACCAGCGCCGAGCAGCGGGTGCCGCTGTTGTTGGCCTACGGCTGAGCCGCGCCGTGGGGGTTCAGCAGGTCGTCCGCGGGTGCATCCCAGCGGTCGAGGTTCACTGCCGCCGATAGGGGGCGTCGCCGAAGCGGCCCGTGCCTGCCGCGCGGCCAGCCGACGACTACGTGGCCGGCGATCAGCCAACCGTCGGGCACCCCGACCGCCTCGCGCAGCAGTTCGGCCCCGCCGTAGGAAGCCCACCCGGTCGGGCACGCTCCGAGGCCCTGCGCCCGGGCGGCCAGCAGGAAGTTCTGCATCGCCGGGAAGATCGAGCCACCCAGCAGTAGCTCCGAGGCGGTCGGATAGTGCTGCTGGGCGAACAGTACGGAGGTGAATTCGCCTGCCCGGTCGTGCAGTTCGTAGGTGGCTCGGTTGTTACGGGCTTGCCTGCTGGAGTCGTCGGGTGCGGGCCTGCTCATGCCGTACACCGGTTCGATGACCTGCAGCGCACGCGCCGCCGCTTCGGCAACGACCGCGCGCTGTTCGGGTGAGCGCAGCACCACGAATCGCCAGCCCTGCGCGTTGGCTCCCGAAGGCGCCCAGGTGGCGGCCTGCAGGCAGCGGCTCAGCGTCGCGTCATCGACGGGTTCGGAGGTGAACCGCCTGATCGTTCTGGCGGTCGACATCGCGTCCCAGATGTCGCTGCTGGTGGCCTTCACCACGCAGACTCGCGAAGCCGGGCCTTGTGCCGATACATGTCGATGTCGGCCCTGCGGATCAGTTCCTCGGCATCGTCGGTTTGGCCCCAGGTCCATCCCATGGATGCGGTGACGTGGAATTCGTCGGCGTTGACGGCGTACTCACCGGTCATCGCCGAACAGACGGTCGCGGCCAGGTCAGCGACGTCGGCGATCCTGGCAGCCCCGAGGACGAGGATGACGAACTCGTCGCCGCCGAGGCGGTAGACCGAATTCGGCTCTTGTACAGCGTGACTCATCCGTCGGGCGACTTCGACGAGGACGCCGTCGCCGGCTGCGTGCCCGTGCAGGTCGTTGACCTGTTTGAAACCGTCGAGGTCCATGAAGACCAGCCCGAGCGGGGCGGTCGGCTCGCTCGCGCGAAAACGCTCGACTCGGGTGACCAGGGCGTGCCGGTTGTGCAATCCGGTGAGCCGATCGGTCGCGACCAACCGGGCGAGTTCGGCTTCGGCCACCCGACGGGCGGTGACGTCTTGAAATTGGGCGATGATCACGTCGTCGACGCCGTATTCGTGTCCGGGTGCCAGGACTGCGTTGCGCTGCACCCAGATCGTGGTCCCGTCGGGGCGTATGTAACGGTGTTCAGCGGAGATGTGGGAAACCTCGCCGGCGACCAGGCGGCGGTGCTCGTCGACCGCTGCGGCCAACTCGTCGGGGTGCACGAAGTCGCGGTAGGTGGTGCCGGTGAGTTGTTCGGCGGTGCAGCCGACGAGCTGGCACAGCGCAGGATTCACGATCAGAGCCCGGCCGGTCGTGGTCAGGACGGCCTCGCCGAAGGGCGCATTGGCCATCCTGAGTTGGAAGAGCCGCAACGCCTCGTCACGAGCCTGCTCGGCCTCGACCCGCGCCGTCACATCGATGGCCTGGACGATGAAGCCCCGCACCTCGCCGTCGACCTCGTCTGGAATATAAGAGGTCTGGAAGGTCCGTCGCGTGCGACGGGTGTCCATCAGCGTGGACTCGAACATCTGCGGTTCGCCGCCCAGGGCGGCCTTGACATGCGGCTGGATCCGCTCGAACACAATGTCGCCGACGATCTCGCGCATGTGTTTGCCGCGGATCTCCTGTGGCGTGAGCCCGGCGTAGTCGAAATACGAATGGTTGGCAAAGACGTTGTGCAGCTGGCGATCCCAATACCCGATCATGGCCGGCAAGCTGTCGAAGAGCAGCCGGAGTCGGCGAAACTCTTCGGTAGCGTTGAGTGGTTCGTCGGGCGCCACTACGTCCCTCGGGTTGCTGCGGTGTGCTCGGAGTGCCTGGACTGTTTCAAACACTGGCTGTCCAACTTACCGTGCCGCGTGGTTGCCGAGATCGCCGCGTGGCCCGCTACGGTCTGGGTCGTGATCGTTCTGCTTCCGCCATCGGAGACCAAGCGCAGTGGCGGCGACGGCCTCCCGCTGCGGTTCGGTGAACTGGGCAGTCCTGCGCTTGGCCCGCTACGCCGGGAACTCGTCGACGAACTCGTCGCGCTGGCCGCCGAGCCTGCCGCGTGCCGTCGCGCGCTGGGTATCTCCCCCGCCCAGGATGCCGAGATCGAACGCAATGCCACGCTGCTGAGCTCACCGACGCTGCCGGCGATCAACCGCTATACCGGGGTGCTCTACGACGCCCTCGATGTGGAATCGCTCCGGGGTGCCACCGCCGCCCGCGCCCGTGCTCGCCTGGCCGTCGGCTCGGCCCTGTTCGGGCTGCTTCGAGCTGACGATCGGATTCCTGCCTACCGGCTGTCGGCCTCGTCCAAACTCCCCGGCAGCGCGACCCTGGCGTCCCGGTGGCGTCCCGTCTTGGAACCGGTCCTGGCCGAGCTGGCCGCCACCGAGCTGGTGGTCGATCTGCGCTCAGGGTCCTACGCCGGGTTGGGCAAGCTGCCCGATGCGGTGCGCGTCGACGTCCTCGCCGAGCATCCCGACGGTCGCCGCACCGTCGTCACGCACTTCAACAAGGCGCATAAGGGGCGACTCGCCCGGGTGCTGGCGTCGACCCGGTCCGAACCCGGCGACGCGGCCGCCGTCGCGACCGTGGCGCGCCGGGCCGGCATGCAGGTCGAACGAAGTGGCAACGACCTCACCGTCGTCGTCACGGCCTGACCGGTGCCAGGATGGTGGCATGAGCGACGCTCGCGGAGCGAATCAACAGCAGGCACGCGGGACCCGAGCCTGCGAGGGCACCGCGTGAGCACCCGCTGGCAGAAGGCGACGGTACCGCGCGGCGACGACTACGACGCCCGGTGGACATCACTGGCCGAGGCCGGCCAGAACATCCACGGCGAGGCGGATCTGATCGAAAGCCTGCTGCGTGAATCGAGCGGTAAATCGGTGCTCGATGCGGGCTGCGGAACCGGGCGGGTGGCCATCGAATTGGCCAACCGCGGTGTGTCGGTGGTCGGCGTCGACTCCGACGCCGCCATGTTGGCCGCAGCGCGGGACAAGGCACCGCAGCTGCGGTGGGTCGAGGCCGATCTGGCCGATCTGACGGCGACGAAAGTCGACCGCGTCAACCTCGTAGCGCTGGCCGGCAACGTGATGATCTTTCTGGAACAGGGCACTGAGGCACGGGTGCTCGCTGCCCTGGCGGGACGGTTGACACCGGGCGGACTGCTGGTCGCCGGGTTTTCGCTGCGTCCTGATCGCCTGTCGCTGCAGCAGTACGACCAGGCGGCGGACGAGGCCGGCCTACTTCCTGTGGTGCGCTGGGCTACGTGGGACCGCGCGCCGTTCCAGGGCGGTGATTACGCCGTGTCGGTGCACCGGTTGCGCCGTTCGCCACGCTGAAGAAACTGTCGCCGGCGAAAAAGTTGGTAAAACAGGGGGTGGCCAGTGCAGAAAGCGTTCGTTAGGCTCGGTATCCGGCGCCGGTAGGTTGACTGCGAGTGCGTTGCTGGCAAGTCTGCGTTATCGGTGCGATCAGGGGAGGACGGCTTGATGAGATCGGCGTTCTCGGGCCGTCCCGCGAACCAGTACTACACCCTCACAGCGTTGCTGGCCGCCCGTGGCGCACAGACCTATACCTCCAGGGTGATCGCGGGATGCGTCTTCACGCTGGGCCTCATCACGTTGGTGACGTTCAGCAGCTCGGCCCCCAGTCAGTGGCCGATTGGCCGAGAGTTGCTGATCGCGGTGGGCGTCCTCTGCTTCGTCTCCACGTTCATCTGGCTGCGGCACCGCTGGCCGACCAGGACGGAGTCGGCGTTGCTGGTCGCGATCGCGGCGGTGGCCATTCCGATCGGGACCGTCGTTCCGGCGATCCCGATGTACGGCTTGCTCGGCTCGTCGTCGTTCGCGTTGATCATCGGCTACACGGCCCTGTTCCACGGCCCACGACTGCTGGCCTCGATCCTGACCGTCGCCGTTGTCACGCTGGCCTACCTGGGATTCCGGATGGTCCACGTGGACCTTGCACTGGCCCTGGCCGGTGTCGCGTTGATGCTGCTGCTCTACGTGTTCGCCGCGTTCTCGTGCCGCCTGGTGGTCTGGCTGAGCGGTACCGAGGCAGACGCGGACGCCGTCGAACCGCTCACCGGGCTGCTCAACCGGGACGCCTTCTATCTGCAGACCTCGACTCTGCTGGCCTCCCGTAACCGCGACGACGATCGCTACCTGGTGATCGCCGTGGTCAACATCGACAGCTTCGCGGCCATGGTCTCGGTCGCAGGTAACCGCGGTGGCAACCGGGCGCGGATCGCCGCCGGACAGGCGTTGCGCGAAACAGTGCGCCGCGATGCGATCGTGGGCCACGTCGGCGAAGCCGAATTCTTCGTCGCCGACTGCTTCACCACCCCCGATTCGTCACCATTGATCGAGCGCATCCGTGGCGCGATCGCGGCGACACCAGCCGGGATGACGGCCAGCATCGGGGTGGTCAGCACCGCTCTGCGTCCGCTCGTCGAGCACCCGCCGCATGAGATCCTCGACGAGATCGTCGCGCTGGCTACCACCGCGATGTACGAAGCACGCCGAGCCGGCGGTAACCAGGCCCGCTACGTGGTGCGGCCGAACCTGAGCATCTCCGACGATGAGACGGACGGATACGACACCCCGCTGTTGTGAGTCCTTAGGGCGTCGCTCGGTGGACATCGGCGGGCGCGGCAGGCGACTCGGGGTCGATCTCCACGCCGTAGGACGTGATCGACACGATCTCGGGGCCGGCGAATTGGCAGATGTGGCAACTGGAGACGATGGTCACGCCGTCCGGCCGCTGGTATCGGCCGAGTACCTCCGCGACGACGGTGTCGTTCTGCTCGACGGTCAGGCATCGGTCCCAGGTCGCGACGGTACCGGCCAGACCGCCCGCGGTCCCCCGACACGTGGCGGTGACCGCGTCGGCACCCTCGAGCACCGAGAAGCCGACGATCGTCCATTGAACGTCACGGGCAAGGTACGGGAGGGCCTCGTCGAATCGGTGCTGCGCGAAGGCGCGCGCGATCTCCGCCCGGTCGCCAACCTCGGTCATATCCGCTCCTGTCCAACACCCTGCCGTCGAGGCTAACGCCAAGCACGCGAGCGGACCCACGTCGGCCCGATAGCGGCGGTAATGTCTGCCCAATGAGCCCCGGCCACGACCACAAACCCGAGCGTGAACTTCCACCCGGTATGGCCGAGCAGCTGGATCTGCCGTATTCCGGAATGGTCTCGTTCGGGCAGCGCCCATTCCTGACCGAGCCCGAGCAGCTGGACAGTTGGAAGCCGGATGTGGCGATCGTCGGGGCACCGTTCGATATCGCCACCACCAACCGGCCCGGCGCCCGGTTCGGCCCGCGGGCGATCCGGGCCACCGCCTACGAACCCGGGACGTATCACATGGATCTCGGGCTGGAGATCTTCGACTGGCTGGAGGTCGTCGACTTCGGTGACGCGCACTGCCCGCATGGATCCACCGAGGTGTCGCACGCGAACATCCGCGAGCGGGTGCACACCATCGCTTCACGCGGCATCGTCCCGGTCGTCCTCGGCGGCGACCACTCGATCACGTGGCCGTCGGCCACCGCGGTCGCCGATGTGCACGGCTACGGCAATGTCGGGATCGTGCATTTCGACGCGCACGCCGATACCGCGGACATCATCGACGGCAACCTGGCCAGCCACGGCACCCCGATGCGCCGGTTGATCGAGTCCGGCGCCGTGCCAGGAACGCATTTCGTCCAGGTGGGGCTGCGCGGTTATTGGCCGCCGCGGGACACCTTCGAGTGGATGCAAGAACAGGGCATGGTCTGGCACACCATGCAGGAGATCTGGGATCTGGGCTTCAAGGAAGTGATGAAGCGGGCGGTCGGCGAAGCCCTGGCCAAGGCCGACAAGCTCTACGTCTCAGTCGATATCGATGTTCTCGACCCGGCCCACGCGCCCGGTACCGGAACCCCCGAACCGGGCGGCATCACCAGCGCTGACCTGCTGCGCATGGTCCGGCAACTGTGTTATGAGCACGATGTCGCCGGCGTCGACGTCGTCGAGGTCGCTCCCGCCTACGACCACGCCGAGTTGACGGTCAACGCCGCGCACCGGGTGGTGTTCGAGGCGCTGGCCGGGATGGCGGCGCGTCGCCGTGATGCGGCCGGCGCCAAGCCGGGCCCGCCGTCCCCGTTGGCCACCTAGCGGTTCAGTAGTCGGACTCGGCGGCCAGGATCTCGGCCAGGTAGGCGTCGGGTCCCGGTTCGGCCAGCCGGTTGCGGGCGAATCGCCGGACCCGGTCACGGGCGTCGGCGGCCTCGGCCGTTTCGGCCCCGACAGTGACGCCGGTGGCCGACCAGTCCTGGTCCCACGCTTGGGCGACGGCTACCGGCTGGTTCGTCACATCGACGAGTTCGATGCTCGCCCGTCCCGTCTCGTCGAGTGCGCCGGTGGCGGTAAATCCGTTGCAGCGCAGCTTGATCGGGATACCGTCGGGCGACCCGGGGCCTACCACGGCGACGTGCAACACGGCTTTGACTCGATCGCCGTCGGCGGTCACGGTCCAGTTGACGGTGTCCTCTGCGGAGTCGAATACGCCACCGGGAACCGCGGACCAGGCCATCGACGTGACGCCCCGGGCGATCAACCCGGCCGATGCAGGTCCGGTGTCGGAGCCGGCCGCCAGCGCGTAGTCGTCTTGGTGTGCGGATGCCGACGTCGCTGACGTTGTCATCTCCTCGACCATGTCCGCCAGCTCGGCCCAGCCCGGGGCGTCGACGCCGACATCCTGGGCCAGCCCCACACACCGGACCACCAGGTCCACCACCCGCGGCTCACCGACGATCACATGCACGGTCAGCGCGGCGGCGTGCGGCGCCAACAGCGCGCCGATATCGGCGTCGAGGGTGTCCTCCCCCACGAAGTCCTCGGCGCGTGCGGTCAGCAGCGCGATCTCGGCATCGAGCAGTGCCGGGTCCAGGCCGGCGATGCCGTCGCGAACGCTGGCCGGCCACCATCGGCGCAACCAGTGCCCGATGGCGAGACGGCGGAGCCCGTCCAACGCTCCGGGCTGCACGTCCACGTCCGAAAGGTCCACTTCGGCAGTCTGTTCCGGTGTCTGTGCCGCGACGGCGGCCACGGCGCGGTGTCCGGACTCGCCGAGTGCGCGCCACAGCCAATCGGCGCGGTCGGCGTCGGTCAGGGTGATCTGGGCTTGTTCATGGGGTTCGTCGACGGTCCATGCCAGCACCGCGCCGTCGACCTCCACAACCGCAACCAACGGCACAGGGGCGACCGCGGGGCCAATGCGCCACAGTCCGGAGTCAGCGATCAGTCTCATCGCGTCACCTGGACTTCCAACATGGACTTGATCCGCTGGCGGTGATCCAGGCTCACCGAGCGAGCGACCCCCTCGAGCAGGGCGCGCAGATCGTCGACGTCGTCGCAGGCCTCCTGCCACACATCGCGGCCGTGCAGCCGAGCCCACAGCCGACTCAGATACGGCCGGCCGAAGCTGGCCAGATCGTCGATGACTTGGCGCTGGCGCGGATGAAGTGGCGCGACATCGGCCAGGGCTCGGCGCGCATGGAGGACGTAGGCCTCTTTGCGAAGCCTGGCCTGGATCGTCGCCGCCAGCTGATACCGGCTGACAGCACGCTCGTCGAGCGGAGTCAGCTGCCCGGCCACCTCGATACCGGCCACCAGGGCGGCCTGTTTGTCCTCGCCGAGGAAACCCCAAGGGGCGCAGGCGCGGTCGACCTCCTCGGCGCACAGCAGTGGTACGTCAGGAAGCTCGTCGCGATCCAGCGCGCGCCGCAGCGTCGCGCGGACGCGGTCCACAACGCTGCGATCCAGCGGCCGTTCGTGATCCGATCCCCCGGACAGCGGTGGCGGAGACAGCGGCAATGCCGACGTCAGTCCCAGTTCGAGGATCGACCACGGTAGTGCCGACGGTTGCGTGCGTGCCTGGGCACCGAGATTGTGCGGGGTCGCGTCGGCGATGAGCGCCGACCACACCCGTTGGCGCGCAACGGTGGCGCGATGCCCTTCGGCCGGGCCCAGCACCGTGGTCAGACCCGCGAGGAATGGTCCGCTGATGCCGCCGTCGGCACGCACATCGGCCCAGCTGCGCTGCAATTGGGCCGACAGCCTGGCGAGCACCTGCGGCGACGCCACCAGCTCGTTGAGCACCTCGACACCGGTGCGGTCGCGGTCGTCGTGCACGGCCCGCAGCGCGGCGGCTGCCGTGGGCAGACCGTCGCCGCCTGGTGCACCGGCGGTCACCGCAAGCTCGAAACAGACTGGGAAATAAAGGTCCTGGGCGTTGCCGGCGGTAATCCGCAGCCGGCGCCGTTCGGTCTTCATCAACTCGAACCACGCGGCAGTCGAACGTAATCGGTCGGCATGACCCACGATCAGGTCGGCCATCTGGGTGGCCACGTCGGTATCGACGAACGGGGCGGAATAGGCGGGGTTGCTGCGCAGCCGCAGAACGAGCGGGTCGAGGATCCGTTTCACCGTTCGGCGCAGCGGCCCGCCGTCGTCGCCGCTGAGGATTTCCACACCGGGTCCGATCGCCCGCCACGCACGATCGATCACCGCCCGCCGCGGCAGTGACGTGCCGACGGCGGTGACCGTGTCCGGGCCAGCGCTCATCCGGACAGGATAGAGGCAGCGCGAAGTTGGGTTCGGTAGCCGGTGACGGTAGGCACGCTGCTCCCCATGTCTGATGCACTGTTGGGCGCCATCGCCGTCGTCTCCGCCATCGCACTCGCTTCGATCATCGTCGCGGCCGGCCTGGCCGGCCAGCCACCGCGAGCGCCTCGCCCCCGCCGAGCGCGCTGCCCGCGCTCGATCGGCGTCGGTACCGTCCAAATGGTGGCCGAAGCCGACGATCCTGTCATCGTCATCGAGGTGGAAAGCGTTGCGGGCCAGCGCTTCACCGGACGGCTGTGCCACGGCCACGGCGACCCGGTGGTGTCGGCCTTGCGGCCGGGGGTGATCGTGCTGGTGTCGTTCGATCCGGCCAGCCGCAAGGAGCTCTCGCTGGCCGACGACGCGATCGCCGTGCGAGCCGCTGTCGACCACACGCTGCTGCGCCAGGGTGTGCTCACCGGTGACCAGCTGGATGTGATCCGGTTCGGCACCCGCTCGTGCGGCGTGGTGACCGGGATGCGGCCCACCGGCCGCGAGCGCGCCGACTATTGCGAGGTCGAACTGGACCTCATGGTGACCCGCCCGGGCGGCGGCCAGTTCCCGGCCCGTGAAACCACGCTCGTGCCTGAAGCTGCGCTGGCCAAGGTCTCCCCCGGCAGCATCATCGACGCCTACTACCTGCCGGAGGACGAGTCCGCGATCGCCGTGTGCCTGCCCCCTGCGTGACGCGCTCACCGGGCACCCCCGACCGCGAAGGTGACCACCGCGGCCCAGTACAACGGGCTGGCGGTGGTATCGCCGTCACGCCAGCGTCGCATCTGCTCGCGCTGCCAGCGATTCAGGCTCAGCACCGCGTCATCCGCTTCGTGCGCGTCGTCGACGGCGATGACGACCCCGGCCATCGGATCCTCGGTACGGGCGGTGAATCGCCGGTATCCGGCGGTGGTGGGAAGCGACCACAGCGTGGCGGTCACCAGTTCGCTACCGCAAAGCACCATCGCGGCGACCAGGCCGGTCGCCTCATCGAACTGATAGTCGCCGCCGGACCCGCACGCGAGCAGCGCCACCCGGGGCGGCAGCGGCAGCTGCGCGGCCATCAGATCCGCGGCCAGCAGCGGACGGTGATCCCCGACCGGTTCGGCGGCACCGTCCGCGGCGGATGTGCATGCCAGATGTAGGGCGGCGCGATCGGCGTAGCCGTGCGTACGGTCGGCGGCACTGGCATGACCGACGAACAGCAATCGGCTCGGGGCGCGTTCCAGCAGTGCGGCCAGCCAGCCCCGGTCAGCGTCGCTGCGGCGGAACAACTCCACCGCCGCGCCGACCTCGGGCAGCACCTTGCGGTGCGTCAGGAGCTCGCCGAAATGGCGGGACAGCGTGCTCTCGTTCGACGGCCGGCCCAGGACCGAGCCCAGCGGTGAATCCGGTCGCTGGCCCGGCACGCGGGGGTCCATCACGAGAAGTGCTGGTGCGCTTTTTCTTTCACGCCAGCGTGCTGGCGTGCGCGACGCGTGAACGATGTTGGGTGGCACCGCCATCACCACGTCGACCATCTCCATCAGCCGGAAACCCTCGGTGACGCTGGTGATGTCGACGAGCTGCCACGGGATGCGCGCGGCGTTGGTCCCTTTGAAGGTGATCGCCGCTTTCCGGGCGGCGACGAGCTCCTCGGGGCTGGGGCCGGTCAGCGGCACCGCCAGCAGCCCCCACGGGATGCGTGCCAGCCGCGCACTCGGCGAGATGAACAACACCGGCCGTGGATCGGCGACGTGTTGGGAGATCAGCTGCCAGGCGGGTGCGGAGATGAGCAGCACACCCAGGATGTAGGCGAGAGTCAATTCGCCCTGCGCGGTGGCGAACGGTCCGCGGGTCAGGGCCCGGTCGAGGGCCTCGGTCAGGCTTTCGTCGCCGTCGGGGTCGGGCAGCGCCGCTTGGAGTTCCTCGAGCGCGGCCAACAGGATCGGCTCGTGTACCACCCAGGTCACCGTGCGATCCGGCTGGCCGACGACGCGCAGGCTGGCATACGTGGCGACCCCGAGGTCGGCGAACCGCAGCACGAGCGCTGTCGAGGCGGTGCTCATGGCCACGTCGACCAGACAGGGCCACCGGATGTGACGGGCTGGCCGTAGCGGTTCTGCGCCAGAATCCGGTAGCGCGCCAGGATGGGTGTGCTGTCGGGGTCCATCTGCAGGGCGGGCAGCGGGCCCAGCGTCGTCAGGGTCAGCGCATCGACCGAGAGGCCACTGGCGGCCAGCGCCTCCTCATCCAGGGTTTCAACGGGCACCGTGACCGTCGCCGGTGAGTCCCATCCGCCAGCTTCGCCGCGCGGCTCGTTGGCGAAAGTGCCTCGTGCACAATGGTATTCGATGAGTTCGCTGAGGAGGCTGTCGTTCTCCCACTCCCAGGCCACCGAGAAGGCGCCGGCGAGCATGCGTGCCGAGACCTGGGACGCCCATCGCCAGCGCGCATCGGCATCGGTCATGGCGTAGCGCACGGAGTCGACGGCCAGGGCGGCGGGGATCTTGAGCTCGGCGGCCTTCTCCAGCTTCTTACACGCGCTGCGGTGGCGCTCGCTTCCGGCGTCGAATCGCGTGACGCCCAGCGAGTCCACCTGGCGTTCCTGGATCTGCTGCCAACTGTCCGACGGATCGCCGCTACCGTCGAAGTTCAGGTCGGCCAGGGCGTCGGCCCGCCAGATCGAGCCGAGGTGGTCGTCGAGCCGGGCGTACTGTAACCAGCTCGATCGCGGCCAGCTGTCCAGGAACGAGCGGGCCTCGGCCACCTGCTCGACCGCCTCGGCGAAGCGGCCGCGGAACACCGAGATCCAGCTGCGCTGCAGCAATATGCGGTGGATGTATAACGGGCGGCCCAGCTCCCGCCATTGCGTCTCGGCGTGCCCCCACGATTCGTCGGCCTCGGCCAGCCAGCCGACGCCCAGCCGGGTGAGCCCGAAGTACAACCAACACCGCGCGACGTCGTTGGCTCGTGAGTGCTCGGCGATCACCGGATAGGCGGACCCGACGAGTCGCTCGGTGGACTCGTGATCGCCGCGCATCCAGGTGGCCGCGGCAGTTTCGAGTTCTGCTCGCGCCCAATACAATTGCCAACCCCGGCGTTGCGCCCGGGCGCCCGCTCGGTGCAGCCACTGGTCCCCTTCGGCCAGCCGGCCGGTCTCGACGCAGAACCGGCCGTAGGCGATACCGGCGGCCACCAGCAGCTGGTCGGCCTCGTCGGTGCCGTCGGTCAGGCCATCGACGATCGGAATGATGTTCTGCCACAGCTCTGCCGCCGGCACGTGCAGATCGTCGTCGCACAGCGCCGTCGCGCACAGTACGCCCGCCAGGGTCGACAAATGGCGCTGTTCGGGTTCCAGGTCGGCGAACCGGTCTGCCGCGTCGTCCTGGTGCAGACCGGCGAGTTCGGTTGCGGCGTCTTCGTGATCACCGGCGGCCGCGGCGAGGCCGGTGCGCAGGAAGCGGGCCCGCAGGGTGTAGCGGGCGACCATCTCGGCGGCGTCAGGGGTGTCGGAGTACTGGGCCAGACATTCCGTCATCCGTCGTAGGCACTCTTCGGCGCCGTCGTATGCGGTTCTGGTGAGATAGATTTCGCCGAGCTGGGCGAAGGCCTCGAGCGCCAGATCGTCGCGGTCTTCGCGTTCGATCTCCGGCATGAGCGACAGCAGGAGCTCCTTGGCCGCCTCCTCCTTGGCGGCGAGAGCGAGCTGGCGAGCCCGCTGCAACTCACCGGTAATGGACACGGCTGGATCATAAGTCGGCGGGCGCAGAAGCTGGAGGTAACGCCGAGACGGCGGACGTGTCTGGCACGTCCGCCGCCCCTGGCCCGGGATGCTCATCACCTCACTTGCAGGTGACGGAGATTTCGAACTTCTTGCTGATCATGCCGGCCATGGGGTTCTTCATATCGGCGCCGGCCGCCTCACCGGTGATCGTGTAGGTGTTACCGTCCACCTTGACGTCAGCAGAACCGGTCTTCATGCCCATGTTGTCGCTCACCGCGAGTGCGTTGCCATCGACGACCAACCCCAGGGACTGGACTTTCGGCGGCTGACCGTCGGTCATGACCACACCGAGCCCCTGCTGACCACCCACCGCGCCGCTGGCGATATTGATCGTCCCGCCCTGCTTGACGCACGTCACGGAGTTCAGGTCCAGGCCCTGCAGGTCGTTTCCCTCGACCTTCACCGAGGTCTTGCCGCCGGAGGCGACCGTGGCGCTGGTGGGTGCCGAACCCGTCGCCGAGCTGGTGCCCTTGCTGCTGTTGTTGTCGGAGCACGCCATCAGCAGCATGCTGCAGCCGATAACGCCGACACCGACCGCGAGAATTCGCTTCACCTGTGTTCCCTTCGTTCGCGCGGCGCCTTGGTGGCACCGTCACGAGCCAAGTACAGGCGGCGGCTGTGGCTACCGATCCCAAACTTTTCGCGCGGACGTCGTCGCCGAGATCGACGGTGGCGTGAGGTGCACTCGCACTTCTGCCCGCCAGCGTCGATCTCGCCGAATTGTCAGCGGCCTGGGTGACTATCCAGGAATGAATGGTCGGAGCGTCGGGCAGTGGTCTCCGGAGTGGCCGCCGCAGCTTTGCACGGCTCGCAATGGGTCGACGTCGACGAGCCGATCGAATTGATTTCTCAGAGCGCGCGCAGTCACGAGGGCTTGATCGTCAGGAACGAAACGCTCGCACGCGATGAGATCACCAACGTCGCCGGACTACCGGTGACCACCCCCGTACGCACCGCTTTCGACCTCGGTCGTCACCTCGACGCCGGCACTGCAATCGCTCGACTCGACGCGCTCAAGTGGGCCACCTTCTTCTCGGTTGACGACGTGATGCAGCTGGCGCAACGCCACTCCGGTGCACGCGGAGTGCGTCAGCTCAAAGCCGTTCTCCCCCTTGTTGACGGTGGAGCGGCCTCCCCTAAGGAGACATGGCTGCGGATGCTGTTGGTCGAAGCGGGCTTTCCGATACCTACGACGCAAATTCCGGTCATGGACGGCTGGCGGCTGCTCGCCGTCCTCGATATGGGCTGGGAGGACTTGAAAATCGCTGTCGAGTACGACGGCGATCATCACCGGACAATTCGAGCCCAATACGTGAAGGATCGAAAGCGGCTGCGCCGCCTCGAACAGCTGGGCTGGATTGTCATCCAAGTGATCGCCGAGGACCGCGCCGAGGACATAGAGAGGCGAGTGCGAGACGCGATTCAGCTCCGGACGTCGCCGAGATCGACGGTGGCGTGAGGGGCGCTCGCACTTTCGCTCGCCAGGGTCGATCTCGGCGCCCTGGGCGAGAAGGGGGTCAGGCTTTGGCGAGTTGCTTGTCGGCGTAGCGCTGCGCCCACTCCTTGCGGGAGCGGATGGACACGTCGACGTCAGTGGCCTTCGCGCGCAGCGCTGCCACCGTTGTGTCCGGCTTGGCGGTGCGGGTGAACGGATCCCAGCTGAAGAACCGGCAGGAGTTCTCCCAGGTGATCTTGTTGATATCGGAATCCGACGCGCCTGCGGCATCCAGTTCGGCCAGCACCTTCTCGGGGGCGTCGGGCCAGAAGCAGTCCGAGTGCGGGTAGTCGCACTCCCAGGCGATGATGTCGATGCCGATTTCGTGCCGCAGTTTCAGCGACGTCTTGTCGGTGACGTAGCAGGCCAGCGAATGCTCGCGGAACACGTCGCTGGGCAGCTTGTCGCCGAAGTCGCGGCGCAGCCATTTCTGGTTCGTGTAGTGCCGGTCCGAGCGATCCAGGTAGAACGGGATCCACCCGATACCGCCCTCGGAGAAGGCGAACTTCAGATCCGGGTAGTTGCGCATCGCCGGTCCCCACAACAGATCCTGCGCGCACATCGCCGAGATCTGGGTGGCCAGGATGATCATGTTGTCGATCGGCGCATTGGGGGCCATGCTGATCGCGCCGAACCCGGTGCCGATGTGCAGACACATCACCACGTTCTCCTCGGACAGCGTCCGAAACACCGGACCCCAGTAGTCCTCGTCGTGGTAACTCGGCAGGCCCTCCAGGTGCGGAAGCTCAGGCATGGTGACCGCTCGGCAGCCCTTAGCCGCCACCCGGCGGATCTCGGCGCACATTCCCTCCGGCGTCCACGTCGGCAGGATCGCGATCGGGATGAAGCGGTCCGGGTACGAACCGGCCCACTCGTCGATGTGCCAGTCGTTGTACGCCGACACCATCACCAGTGTGACGTCCTCGCGGGTCATATTGAGGTGTCGAGCCGAGAAGCCGGTGAAGGTCGGGAAGCACATCGAGGCCAGGATGCCGTTGCGATTCATATCGCGGACCCGCTCGTGCACGTCGTAGACACCGGGGCGCATCTCGGCGAAGCCGGCAGGGTCGCGACCCCACTCCTCGGCCGGCCAGGACACCACGGCGTTGAGGCCGCTGACACCCTGCGGCCGCCCCTGGTACATCCACTGGTCGACGCCTTTGTCGTCGGTGACGACGATCGGGGCCTCGGGCTTGTACTTGGCCGGGACGTGGTTGAGGAACATGTCAGGTGGCTCGACTACGTGGTCATCGATGCTCACCAGGATCAGGTCGTCGACGTTCATGGCTTCAGTTGTACCCTCGATAATCGTGACCGTCTCCGCACATTCGGCCAGAGACTTGGCCCAAACGGCCAAAAATCGGCCGCGCGCCCAACCGGCCAATATCGGCCAGGTGGAGCTCCGCCGTGGTGGGCGGGTCCTGGCGGGTAGCTATCTCTACGAGGGTGAGCTGCTGGTCACCGGCTGGCATTTCCACGACGTGCACCAGATCGAGTACGCGATCGGCGGGGTGGTCGAGGTCGAGACCGCGTCGGCGCACTATCTGTTGCCGCCCCAGCAGGCGGCGTGGATCCCGGCCGGCCTGGAGCACCAGGCGACGATGAATCCGTCGGTCAAGACGCTGGCGGTGATGTTCGACCCGGAACTCATCCCGGCTGCCGGCGACCGGGCCCGGATCCTGGCGGTGTCTCCGCTGGTCCGGGAGATGATGCTGTACGCGCTGCGCTGGCCTATCTACCGGGGGTCAGGTACTGCCGAAGAGGACGGGGCCTCCGACTCGTTCTTCCGCACGCTGGCCAATCTTGTGGCCGAGGCACTGGATCATGAAGCGCCGCTGAGTCTTCCGAGCTCGGATGACCCGGTGGTCGCGGCGGCGATGGCCTACACCAAGGAACACCTGCAGTCGGTGAGCCTGCAGGAGGTATGCCGGGCGGTCGCGGTCTCCGAGCGCACACTGCGCCGCCAGTTCCAGAGCGAAGCCGAGATATCGTGGCGCACTTATCTTTTACACGCCAGGATGCTGCGGGCGATGGCCCTGCTGGCCGCACCCACTCAGAGTGTTCAGCAGACCGCGACCGCCGTCGGCTTCGACAGCGTGGGCTCGTTCGCCCGGGCCTTCAGCCAGTTCTGCGGGGAAACCCCGTCGTCATACCGAAGGCGTGTCACCAGCACTGGTGTGTGAGGTGATCGTGCGCCGGTGAGAGCGCTCGTGCCAACGCAGGCGCAACAACAACAACCCGCGGTGCGCTTCGAACCCCAGCGACAACGGGTGTCGCCAAGGGCCCGATCGTGATCGCCGTGTTTGTGTCACGACTCCACTGTGCCAGCCGACCGCCACCTGCCGCCGCGCCACACGGCCCGATGTGCCGTTTGTCACCTGAAGTTCGTTGTCTGTCAAGAATCCTCGTCGGCGCCGGTGATCGCGGCGACCAGCATCCCGAGTTCGCCGCCGACCGCGCCGCGGACCTCCTGGCCAGCCCGCTTGGCCGACTCGCTTACGTCACCGCGAGCGGCGACTGCCGTGGCACGCAATTCTTCGACATTGCGGTCGAAGACCTCGCGCACATTGTCGCCCTGTGCGGCCGCGGTCGCCACCGCGAAGGCGCCATCGAGGGCCGAACCCGCGACGGTGCCCTGGGCCGAAGCCAGCGAACCCGCGACCTCGCCGGCGTATCCGAGGACCGCGACGGGGAGGGCCGCCTGATGGCCGACGTAGGTGGTGACGGCGGCACGCAATCGGCCGCCGGCCTCCCCGAGCACATCCTGTACGCCCGCGCCGGTGCGCTCCCAAGCCGACGCGATGGTGTCGCCGTCTTGAATAGCACCCGCGAACGTTGCCGGGGCGTGGACGATGGCAGTGGTGACATCCGTTGCGGCGTCAATCAATTGGCTGCTCAGTGCTTGGCCGACGGCGATCTGGCGCTCGAGGACCTGGCGGATGGCGAGTTTCATTCGTTCTTCCCGCCCTTCATGCTCGTCGTCAGCGGTCGTCTCGCCCGGCAGAAGCTCCTCGTCGACGGACGAAGCGGCGGAGACTGTTTCGGACTCGGTCGTGGATTCAGACATGCGCCCAGTCAACTCGTCCGGGCCGACAGCACGATATCGGCGAAGTGACGAGCGGAACTCCGGCAGGCAAAGAGAAGGAATCCCGGTTTCCTGGAGCTACCAGGTTGCCACCAGCTGTCCCCCAGCTTGTTGCCAGAAAGTCGTCCTATTCTCAGCTTTCGCGTCCCGGCGACTGTGACGCGCCATATTGGTGTCTCCGCTGGAGGACGATCCCTATGACCAAGTTCATCCGACTCGGATTGGGCGCCCTCGCCCTCGGTGCGATGTCCATCACGTTCGGATCCGGTGCCGCTCTGGCAGACGACTACGCCGGACAGTCGTACGCGGACGCCTCCTCGGCGATCAGCAGCGCCGGGAACAAGGCCGTCATCGCAACATCTGTCGGAGATGGCGTCAGCCAGAGTGACTGCGTGGTGACGCACTCGCAGAAGGCGCCCTGGCTCAAGGGTGACAACTTCTCCCCGGTCACCGATACCGTGCTGCTCTACCTGAACTGCAATGCCAAGCTCGCCACGCCGGGCAAGGCCGGCAACTCGCTGGCCAGCCCCGAAGGCCAGGCCGAGAAGGCCGCCGAGGACGAGCAGGCTGCGAAGGATGCCGCCGCCCAGCAGGCCGCGGCCCAGCAGAACGAGGCCACCCAACTGGTTTCACCCGGCGGCAACTGACGATCTCGAGTCTCGGCTTGCCGGCGCGGCCCGCGGCGGCGAGGATTCCGTGGCAATGGATGCCAAACACGCCGCTGCACTCGCCGATCTCGACGCCATCGGGCAGGCAGCCCTGGCGGCTTCCGGGGACGTGTCGGCCGTAGAGCTCCTCGACGCGGCGATCACCCGGACCGAAGCCGCCCGGGCGCTCAACGCCGTCATCACCGATCTTTTCGAACGCGGGCGCGATCAGGCCGCCGCCCTGGACCAGTCCGGAGCCCTGCGTGCCGGTGCGGCGGGTCCGCTGGCCGGAGTTCCGTTCCTGCTCAAGGATCTTGGCGCATCGTTGGCCGGCGCCCGCGAGGCGATGGGTTCACGGGCGTTGCGCACTCACGTGGCGACCCAGACGGCGTGGATCGTCGAACGCTACCTAGCCGCCGGCCTGGTGGTGTTCGGCAAGACCAACACCCCCGAATGGGGCAACCACTGCACCACCGAGCCGTCGTTGTTCGGCCGAACCGCCAATCCCTGGTCGCCGGACATCACCCCGGGCGGTTCCAGCGGCGGGTCGGCGGCAGCGGTGGCCGCCGGCATCGTGCCTGCCGCCTCGGGTGGCGACGGAACCGGCTCGATCCGGGTGCCCGCGGCCTGCTGCGGACTGATCGGGCTCAAACCCCGTCGCGCGCGCACCTCGTTCGCGCCGTCCGGTCACCTCCTCGAGGGGCTGGCTGTTGAACACGCGCTGACCCGCACGGTCCGCGACAGCGCAGCCCTTCTCGACGCGGTGACCGGAGGCGCACCGGGTGATCCGTACAACGCTCCACCACCGGCGCAACCCTTCTTGACGGCCGTCGGCCAGCCGCCGGCGCCGCAGCGAGTCCTGGTCGCCACCGGATCCCCTTTCCCATCCCCGGGAACCGATCCGCGGGTGGCGGCAGCTGTTGAAAATGCTGGGCGCGCACTGGAATCGATCGGCCACCACATCGAGCCGGGCGGTCCCGGATTCGACCCCGACGCCGTCGCAGACGCGATCGCGGTGTTGCACAACGTCAGCAACGTGCAGCTCTACAACTTCGCGAAATCGCACCTCGGCCGCGACCCGCGCGAGGACGAATTCGAGCCCAGCAGCTGGGTGATGATGCGCGAAGGGTTCACGACGACGGGCGTCGACTATGCCGACGCCATCGACACCATCCACGCTCAGACCCGTCGGTTCGTCGCCGGAATGGGTGCCCACGACGTACTGCTGGTGCCGACGCTGCTTGCGCCGCCGCCGCACTTTGGCGTGCTGGATCAGCCCCGGGGCACCACCCGGGCGTTCTTCGATGTCGAGTTCGCCCACACCGGCTGGACGACGATGGGCAACGTGACGGGCTGGGCGGCCATCTCGCTACCGCTGGCGGTCACCGAGGATGACCTGCCCATCGGGGTCCAGCTGATGGCACCCGACGAGACGGTCCTGCTGCAGCTGGCCAGCCAGCTCGAACAGGCCATTCCGTGGGCCGAGCGACGACCGCGGGGATGGCTCGGCGCGCTGGTGTCCTGAGCGTCGCGCCTTTGGTTGAACCGCATGGTGGCCGCCGCCCGCGTGACACACTGTGCCCATGGTTGTCTCTATCGCGCGCCCGAAGCTGGAAGGCAATGTCGCGGTCGGTGAGGACCGCCAGATCGGTTTCGCCGAATTCGGCAGCGCGCAGGGCCGGGCCATTTTCTGGCTGCACGGCACCCCGGGGGCACGACGGCAGATCCCGATGGAAGCCAGGGTGTTCGCCGAGCAGAACAACATCCGGCTGATCGGGATCGACCGGCCGGGCATCGGGGCGTCGACCCCGTTCCAGTACGACAACGTGCTGGCCTTCGCCAGCGACCTGGCGATCATTGCCGACACCCTCGGCGTCGACAAGATGGCCGTCGTCGGGCTGTCCGGCGGTGGCCCGTACACCCTGGGCTGCGCGACGGCGATGCCCGACCGGGTGGTGGGCGCCGCGGTCCTCGGCGGGGTGGCCCCGACCGTCGGCCCGGACGCCATCGGCGGTGGGTTGATGAAGGTGGGCACGGCCGCTGCCCCGCTGATCGAACTTGCCGGGGCTCCGCTGCGATTGGCGGCGGTCAGCCTGATCCGGCTGATCAAACCGGTGGCCGAGCCCGCCCTCTACATCTACGCCGGCATCTCCCCCGAAGGCGACCGCAAGATGCTGGTCCGCCCCGAGTTCAAGGCGATGTTCCTCGACGATCTGCTCAACGGCAGTCGCAAGCAGATGGCGGCACCGTTCGCCGACGTCGTGGTGTTCGCCCGGGACTGGGGGTTCCGGCTCGACGAGGTCAAGGTGCCGGTCCGCTGGTGGCACGGCGACCGCGACCACATCGTGCCGTTCGCGCACGGCCAGCATGTGGTCGCCAGGCTGCCTGACGCCGAACTCCACGAGCTGCCCGGCGAGAGTCACCTCGCGGGTCTCGGCCGTGCCGAAGACATCCTGAGTGGCATGCTCGAGCTCTGGGATCGCACCGAAAAGCCGTGACTAAGAACTGAATTCGTTGAAATGGAACTGGGAGCGAAAGTTCAGCGCAATCATCGCTCTCAGTTCCACCTCAATGCCATCGGCTAGGTACCCAGCTGGCTCTTGATCAGCGCGTCCTGCTTCTGGCCGAATTCGGTGACCAAGTCATTCGGCACCGGATCGCCGACAGGCCCGGAGAACTCCAGAGCCGAGGCCGCATTGCCCTCGGTGAAATACAGAACGCTCAGCGACCGCGTGCCGTCCGGAGATTTCCCGGTAATCAGCTGTCCGTTCTGTCCCACCGGAACGGCGACGGTCTTCGAATTGGTGACCGGAGTGGCTGCCTGCGCCGAACTGATGGCACCGGCGGCGGCACCGGGATCGCCCAGCACCCAGACGGTGTCGGTGATCGTGCGTCCGTCGCGGTGGGTGTAGACCGTCATGGCGCCAGGCTGGCCACCGGGATTGAGGACCGGCGGGGCCGCGGTGTAGGCCAGTGAGTCAGTCACCACATTGGGGTCGATGAGCAAAACGGTGTAGTCACCGGGATCCGCTGCGGCCAGGCCGGCGCCGAGTGACATACCGGCCGACAGCAGCGCTGCGGCGGTCAGACCGCCGAGACGACGAGAGTTCATATCGAATTCTTCCGTTCGGGAAAGTTGGTTACTGGCGGGTCAATTCGTCACGATGCACGATCAGCAGGGATAGCAGCCCCAGCCGCGCCATCCGTCGCGCCAGAAAAAGCCTGCGCCGCAACCCATATTGCCGGTGCCGCCCTGACAGTCGAGCGCGGTGATAATGGGCGAATGGCCCGGACCGGATGGCGTTGCGTTGTTGGTAGCGGCCGCATTGGCGGTTACCGCACCCGCCAGCGAGCCGGCGATCATGCTTGCGGCGGCAATACCCAGGACGAATTTTCGCATTGAAGCTCCCCCAATTTGGGTCGCGCTGAAACGGACTTGCTTACGTTACGACAGGTAATGCGCCCCAACCGGGAATTCGGACGGTTTGTGCACCAATGTTTAGGCGCCGGTAATGCCCAACGCCCCCATGAGCGAGGGCCAGAAGTCCCTGTCGGCCGGGTAGTGCCGCGGGAGAAGCTGATTGACGGAACCGAGACCACTGGTGCGCCGACGCCAAGGTGGGCGCACTGCCACTGACAAGGTTGAAAGGTCCAGCTATGAATGACGCCCTCGCCGAGCGCAGTTACGCTTGGCGGATGATCCGCACCGCGCGGTTGTCCCAGTCCACCGCAGCGCATGCGGACGGTGCCGATATTGTCACCGTCCTCGGCGAAGCCCTGGACGCCGGCCTGGACCGGGCCGAGATCATCGTCGAACTGGCCGACCTCGGGGCGCGGATGTTCGCGCTGTGCAATCCGGAACTCGCCGAGGACGACGCCGAATTCTGCCCGGCTTAACTCGTCAGCCCGAGCAGAGTGCGCCGTAGCAGGTGCATGGCCACCGTGGTGGATCGCTCGCGGATGTCAGCGCGCTCCCCCGGTAGCCGCACCGACCGCGTCACGGTGGTGCCGTCGGCCAGCATCACGCAAAACCACAGGGTTCCCACCGGTTTGGCCTCAGTGCCGCCCCCGGGTCCCGCGATCCCGGTGATTGCGACCGCGGTGTCGGCACCGAAGGTGCGCAACGCGCCGGCCGCCATGGCCTCGGCGACCTCCTGGGACACCGCGCCATTGGCGTCGATGAGCGCCGGGTCGACGCCGAGCACGTTTGTTTTCGCCTCGTTCGCGTAGGCCACCACTGCGCCCGCGACATAAGCCGATGAACCGGGCTGGTCGGTGAGGCGGGCGGCCAGCAGGCCGGCGGTGCACGACTCTGCCGTCGCGATGCGCCGACCCGCCAGTAGCCGGGCGACCTGGTCGTCGACCAACGAACCATCTTCGGAGAACACCATGTCCCCGTGCCGAGCTCGCACCAACTCCATCAGCTGCCCATAGACCGCGGCGGTCTGCGGCTCGTAGCGGGTGACCATCTCCACTTCGCCCCGGCGCAGGCAGGTGGTGATCTCCAAGTCGGCGAAGCCCGGGATGCTCTCAGCCTCGCGCAGCGTTTCGGCGAGCCCGGACTCGGCGAGTCCGAACATCCGTACCGTGTCCTGGCGGTAGACGGTCCGCCCGGCGATTGCCTGCCCGACGGCGTCGTCTGCAATGGCGGCCGGCCACATCGCCTGAAGTTCGCGCGGCGGCCCGGGCAGCACCAGCACAGTCGGTGTGCCGGGGACGACGACGCCGGGTGCGGTCCCGACCGGGTCGAGGATGTGAGCGCCGACCGGAACCATCGCCTGCTTGCGGTTGGCCGTGAGAACCGCGTCGAAGTCGACGCCGCTGAACCGGGTCATCAGCTTCTTGAGAATGGCGGCGATCTTGGCTTCCAGATCGGCGTCCATCGTCAGTTCACGACCGCAGAAGCGGGCCACGATCTCGACCGTCATATCGTCGGCCGTCGGCCCGAGACCCCCGGTCGTGACGATCAGGTCGACACCCTCGGCGGCCAGGAACCGTAGCTGCGCCTCGATGTCGGCCGCACGGTCACCGCAGATGGTGATGTGAGCCAGTTCAACGCCCAACTCCAGCAGCCGGTCGGCGACCCACGGGCCGTTGCGGTCCGCCACGCGTCCGGTCAGAACTTCAGTGCCGGTGACCACGATTCCCGCGCGCACACTCATACCGAGCGAGATTACGCAGGCATGCTTCAGGTCACGGGATCGGGCGTCAGCCCGGTGACCTCTCCGAGCGACTGCAGCCAGGCGCCGGTATCGGGGACGTAGAAACCGATCTCGCCGGCCGCCGTACGGATCACCAGATGGGTCCAGCCGCCCGCGACACTGCCTTTGAAGACCTTCGCCAGGCGCAATCCGGTGATCGTGTCGAGCGGGACGCTGATGGTCGTGCCGGTCAGCGTCAGGAAGACCAGGCGACGCCGGGTCAGCGCGATGCGGCCACTGTTCTTCACCCCCGGATAACCGGGAGCTGTGGCACCCCGGTAGTTACCTTTCTCCAGCGGGCGGATCACCGTTTCGGCTGCGAGTTCGGCGTTGAGCTGGTCGGCGCCGGCGCGGTACTTGCTGCGGTAGATCAGCACTATCGGCAGCGCGATGAGCGCAAGGGCGACCGCGATACCGACGACCAGCAGAATGACCTGTATCGCGATGTTCACGGCGTCAGCGCGGCGCCGCGCCAGGCGCCCGGACCACAAGGGGTACAGCGGGGAACGCGGCCGCCATCTCAGTGCGCGACCTGCGAAGTGCGCTGGTGCCGTAGCCCTTCTTCCGGTGGTCGGGGTGGATCCAGACGCGGACGTTGACCTCGCCGCCGACCAGTTCGCCGAAGACCATGCCGACCTTGTCCTCGCCGTCGATGGCGACGAACCAAGCCGCCTCTTCGGCGCTCAAACGGTCACGTGCCGAACGGATTTCGTCGTCCAGGTTGCCTGCGGGCGCGCCCGAGCCGTCGCCGGCGGCACCGACTTCCTGAGTGCGGGTGGCGAAGATGTCGCGGTCGGTCTCATCCGAGAACGGCCGAAGCTGCAGGCTCTCATCCGAGCTTGCCGGGCGCTCACCGAGCGTGAACGACAGCTGACTGTTGAGGTCGGCGAGCTCGGCGGCGATGCGATCGCGGGAATCCTTGGTCACCTGGTCGAACGACAGCCCCAGGACGGCTTCGGTACCCCGGCGGGACGTACCGAGCAGCGCGGTGACGGCGTCCACCGCAGTGGCCCGATCATCCGAGTCGACGATCACGTCGAGCACTTCGTGGCGGCGTTCGAGCGCGTTGAGCAGAGCATCGGCAATCTCGCGGCGGGCGGCGGCGCGGTCGAGGTCGGTCATGGGATCAAGCGTAGTTCGGTGGGCCGGGTTCGGCGGGGGTCCGGAGCAACTCCGCCACCGACGTGGGCCGATCGTCGTCGACATGCCGTGTGGGGCTCCAGTGACCATGATGGAGAGATCCACACCTGTGCAGTGGCGGATGCGGCGCGCGCGCTTCCGCTCTGCCAAGATGAACGCGCGGCAGATGATCGGTTGCGCTGGGGTGTCCTGTCGCAGATTTTGAGACGAGGGGTTTGGGGACGGTGACGAAGACCTTCGGGACGATCTTCGTCATCCTGCTCTTGCTGGTATGCGCGGGTGATGTGCGGATGTTCAGCGGTCCGCAGGCGCAGCCCGCCCAGGACATCGAACTGGCCGACGGCTGGCGGCTCACCTCGGCGCAGGACGTGCCCGATGGTGGCGCGACGATCTCGGCGAACGGCTACGACGCCGCCGCGTGGCATCCGGTGCGCCGGATGCCCGCAACCGTCCTGGAGACCTTGCAGGACGACGGCGTCTACCCGAACCTCTACTACGGCAAGAACCTGCTCGAGGACGTCCCGCAGGACCTCTACGAGCAGGATTGGTGGTATCGCACCACGTTCACCGCGCCCGCCGACTACCCGAACTATCTGTTGGACTTCACCGGGATCAACTACCGCGCCGAGGTATGGCTCAACGGTCGGCGGGTGGCCGACAACCGACAGGTCGTCGGCATGTACAACGACCACGAACTCGACGTGACCCGCTGGATAGTGCCGGGTCAGGCCAACACCCTGGCCGTCAAGGTCACGCCGGAGCGTGCCATCCAGGACGTCAGCGGCGTCGAACTCGCCGACAGCTGGTACGACTGGATCAACTGGCGTTACCTGGGCTACCAGGGGCCGGACAAGAACCCCGCCAACGGCAACTCGTTCGTGCCGGACCGCAACGCCGGAATCTGGAAACCGGTGTACCTCAAGACATCCGGACCGGTATCGATCGGTGACGCCACGGTCAACACTGAACTCCCCCTGCCCGACACCGACAGCGCCCGGCTTACCGTCTACGCGCCGTTGCGCAACTACTCCGCCGACAAGGTGCGCGGCGTGCTGCGGGCCACCATCACTCGCGACGGCAAGGCACCCATCCACGTCGACGAGCCCGTCTCGCTGATGCCCGGCGAGGAACGTGAGATCACGCTGAGCCCGGACCGGTTCGCCGCGCTGGTCGTCGACCACCCCGACCTGTGGTGGCCGTACACGATGGGCCGACCCGATCTCTACGACCTGAAGCTGGAGTTCCTCCAGAACGGTACGGCCACCGAGGTGTCCACCCAGAAGTTCGGTATCCGCACCATCACCCAGGGCCGCGACTCCGACGACACCTTCGCCGATCTGGGCATCGGCGGCAACTTCTACCTGCAGGTCAACGGCAAGAATTTCCTGGTTCGTGGCGCCACCTACACCCCCGACCTGCTGTACAAATACGACCCCGACCGCGATGCCGCGATCCTCGGCTACGTCAAGGACCTCGGACTGAACATGCTGCGGCTGGAGTCCAAGATCTCCTCGCAGCGCTTCGTCGAGATGGCCGATGAGCTCGGGATCCCCCTGATGTACGGCTGGATGTGCTGCAACCAGTGGGAGAAGTGGCAGCAGTGGGACGACGAGGATCGCCGCGTCTCGCAGGACAGCATGCGATCGCAGATCGCGATGCTGCGCTCGCACGCCTCGGTGTTCGTGTGGGCCAACGGCAGTGACGGCCGGCCGCCGGCCGAGGTGCTCACCGAGTACCACCAGATCCTGTCCGACCTGCACTGGCAGAACGCCACCGTCGACACGGTGTCGCAGGTGAACCGGGACGCCGACGGCCGGCAGGTGTGGGACGGCATCCAGATGGCCGGCCCCTACACCTGGCGGCCGCCGTCGTATTGGTTCAGCGGTCAGTACGGGGCGGCTCGCGGATCGTCGGCCGAACAGGGCGACAACGAACACATCCCGCCGTTTGCGAGCCTGCAGAAGTTCATCCCGCCCGACAAGCTGTGGCCGATCAACGACACCTGGTTCTTCCATGCCGGATCGGATCCGCAGAACTCACGCCTGGCCAACGTCCAGCGCGTCATTGATCGCCGCTACGGCCCGTCGACCAACGCGCACATGTTCGCCGACAAGGCTCAACTGGCGCACTACGAGGCCACCCGCGCACAATTCGAGTCGTTCGCCGCCAATGGCTGGGACGGCCACAAGATGACGATCTACTGGATGCTCAACAGCCACTGGCCGTCGTTCTTCGGCAACATCTTCGACTACTACCTGCGGCCCGGCGGCGCCTACTACGGCGCCAAGAAGGGTCTGCAGCCGCTATCGGTGGTCTTCGACTCCTACGCCACCGGCAACCACCGCCAGGCCAGGGTGACCGTGGTCAACCAGACTCCCGACTCGCGCGAGAATCTGCGCGTGCGGGTCCGCACCTACGACCTGAAGGGCGCCCTGCGCGACGACCGGGCCTCCGACGACATCAGCGTCGATCCGGGCGGTGCCGTCGCGGCGATGACTCTGCCGCCGGGACCCGCCGACTCCCCCGTGTTCTTCGTGCGCGCCGAGCTACTCGACCCGGCAGGCACTGTCGTCGCTGAGAACGTGTACTGGCAGTCCCGGCGGGCCGATGATGTCGGGCCGCCGGCCAACGACGCGGCGTTCAACTCCAATCAAGTCAGCTGGGCCGATATGACCGCGCTGAACTCGATGGCCAAGGTGCCGTTGGACGTCACCGCCACCGCCGGTCAGGACGCTGGGCGGGACGTCTCCATCAGCCTGCACAACCCGACCCCGCACATCGCGTTCTTCGAGCGGGCCGAACTGCTGCCCAGTCCGCTGGCCGACGAGATCCTGCCGATCGAATACGACGACAACTACGTGACGGTGTTCCCCGGTGAGACCGTCGAGATCAAGGGCCGGGTGCCCGACTCAGGACCCGCGCCGAACTGGGTCAGGGTCACCGGGTACAACAGCACACCGGTGGTCGTTCAGGTTCGCTGACGCGCACCGGGGGCCCTCGGACCGGTCATCGTTTGCTCGCGTGCCCTACATTCGGTTCTAACGTCGACACCCCAACACCCGAAGGGACGGATCTTGCTGCAGCACGCCCTCGTCGTGGCAGCCGCCCTTGCCGGTGCGGTGTTCGCCGCCATCGGCATCGTGGTGCGCCAGCGAGCCACCATGGACGTGCCGCGCGATCGGGGCGTCAGCACCGTGATGTGGTCCACCCTGCTCCGCCGCCCACTGTGGTGGGCCGGCACCGGCTCCGCGGTGACGGGGTACGCGTTCCAGGCGGTCGCGCTGGCCTACGGGTCACTGCTGCTGGTCGCGCCGCTCATGGTGTCCGCGCTGCTGTTCGCGCTGCCGCTCAGCGCCCGGCTTGCCCACCGGCGGGTCTCCCATGCCGAATGGGGCTGGGCTGTGGTCTTGACGATTGCGTTGGGCGTGTTCGTGGCCCTGGCCCGGACCAAGCCGGGCGACTACGAAGGGGCCGAATTGCCCGCGGTCATTGTGGCCGGGATCAGCCTGGTGTTCGTGGCCGGCTGTCTGTTGGTGGCGCTGCGGCTGTCGAACTGGCGGCGCGCGCTTCTGCTGGCGGTCGGTGTCGGCGTCCTCTTCGGCGTGGTTGCGGTGCTGACCAAGCTCGTCATGCACATCGTGCGTGAAGGCAGCATCCTGCGGCTGATGACCACACCGGTGCTCTACGTCGTCATCGCCGTCGGAGTCATCGCCACCCTTCTGCAGCAGTCGGCCTTCCACGCCGGGTCGTTGCGCGCTTCGGTTCCGGCGATGCTGGTGCTCGAACCGGTGGTCGCGGTGTTACTCGGCGAGGTGGTGCTGGGAGAGCACCTCGCGGTCAGTAAGCCGGCCGCGGTGGCGCTGGCGATCGCCTTCGTCACCATGGCCGCCGCCACGATCGCACTCGGGCGCGACGAGGGTGCCTTGGAAGAAGAGCTCGAAGCGCAGGCGAAGAAACGGGTCCCCGGCGGTGCCAGCGCCTCAGCGCACCCACGGCCCGACGCCGCCGACTGAATTGATCTTGACGCGGGTGAGGTAGCCCGGCGGCGCGTCCTCGGGCGGGAACCGGACCCCGTCGGCCGTGATCATCACCTTGGCGAGCTCCTGCAGGAGTTCAGGGGCGCCGCCTTCGACGATGCGGGCGGTACCGGTCACCGACAGATACGGCCGCATCACCTCGCCCGGCTCGGTCGAGACGATGGTCAGCGCCACCCTGCCGTCCCGGCGCACGTTACGGACCTTCTTGTGTTCGGCGAGGTGAGCTGTCACCAACTCGTCACCGTCCTCGCCGGACTCCCACGCCACCCACACCACCGACACTTGGGGGCTGCCGTCCGCGTTGAGCGTGACCAGCGTGGCGTCCGCCCCAGATCCGATCAGTGCACGAGCCGCATCGTTGAGCTTCATGTGGCAGTCCAACGCCGTCTGGCGCGAGGCATTCCCCCACCGCGTGGTTGTATGGCTGCCGTGACGGTCCTTGCCATCGACCAGGGCACCTCGGGCACCAAAGCGATCGTGGTCGACCCCGCCGACGGTCTGGTCGGACTGGCCGAGGTGCCCGTGCATCCGCGGTACCTGTCGGGCGGCGGTGTCGAGCAGGACCCCGACGAACTTCTGGCGTCGGTGCTGTCGGCCGGACGTTCGGCCGTTGCCCAGGCCGGCCGGCCCATCGCTGCGGTGTCACTGGCGAATCAGGGTGAGACGGTGTTGGCGTGGGATCCCGGCACAGGCCGGGCGCTGACCCCGGCCATCGTCTGGCAGGACCGCCGCGCCGAGGGGCTGTGCGCCGAACTCGCCGGGCACGCTGAGGCGGTCGCCGCCCGAACCGGCCTGGTGCTCGACCCGTACTTCTCGGCGCCCAAGATGAGCTGGCTGCGGCGCAATGTCGAAACCAGTGGTGTCGTCACCACATCCGATGTGTGGCTGTTGCACCGGCTCACCGGGCAGTTCGTCACCGATGCCACCACCGCCAGTCGCTCGTTGCTGGTGGAACTCGGCGGCCGTGACTTCGACGACGAGCTGCTCGACGTGTTCGGCCTGGCCGGCGAACAGCTGCCGCGAATCGTGGGTAACGACGAAATTGTCGGTACCACAGGGGCTTTCGGTGGCGATGTGCCCGTCGGCGGGGTCGTCGTCGACCAGCAGGCGGCGCTTCTGGCCGAAGGTTGCCTGCAGCCGGGGATGGCCAAGTGCACCTTCGGCACCGGTGCATTTCTGCTGTCGAACTGCGGTGCCGACCCGGTGCGCTCGTCGACCGGGCTGACGACCTCGGTGGCGTGGCGGATCGGCGGTGCCGACACGTTCTGCGTCGACGGCCAGGTCTACACCGCCGCCTCGGCGGTGCGGTGGCTGTCGTCGCTGGGGATCATCGCCGGCGCCGAAGAGCTCGATACCGTCGCGGCCGCCGACTCCGACGGCGTGCTGTGTGTCCCCGCGCTGGCCGGCCTGGCTGCGCCATGGTGGCAATCCGGCGCTACGGCAACACTTTCGGGTATGACCTTGGCTAGCGGCCGCGGACATCTGGTGCTCGCCTTGCTGCAGGGTATCGCCGCGCAGATCGCCGAGTTGGTGACAGCCATCGGTACCGATGCGCGGGCGCCGCTGACCCGCTTGCGCGCCGACGGCGGTCTGACCCAGTCGACGGTGCTGATGCAGGCGTGCGCCGACGTCCTGCAGGTACCGGTCGACGTCTACCCCTCCGCGCACGCCACCGCGCTGGGCGCGGCTGCGCTGGCCCGGCTCAGCCTTGACCCCACCCAGGCATTGGCCGATGTCGTAGGACCGTGGAATGCCGCGGCTAGTTTCGAACCCCGGTGGGATGCCGGCCGGGCCGAGGAATTCCGTTGTGCCTGGCGTGAACTGGCAGCAACCACCTACTCGGCAGCGACATGAGCACCGACTACGACGTGGTGGTGATCGGGGCCGGCATCGTCGGCTCGGCGATCGCGCGTGAGCTGGGCGCCCGTCGGCTGTCGGTGGCCCTCCTGGAGGCCCGCGACGATGTCGGCGACGGCACCAGCAAGGCCAACACCGCGATCCTGCACACCGGATTCGACGCCAAGCCCGGCACCGTCGAATCGCGGTTGGTCCGGCGCGGCTACGCACTGCTCTCGGAGTACGCCGCCGCCACCGGCATCCCGGTCGAGCGCACCGGTGCGATCCTGGTGGCCTGGGACGACGAGCAGCTGGACACGCTGCCGACACTCAAGGCGCAAGCCGAGGCCAATGAGTATCGGTACTGCGAACTCGTTGACGCCGCAACGGTATACAAGCGGATCCCAAACCTGGGACCGGGCGCGCTCGGCGGGCTGACCGTGCCTGACGAGTCCATCATCTGCACGTGGACCGTCAATCTCGCACTGGCGACCGATGCGGTGAATCGTGGCGTGGCACTGCACCGTGGGTGCGCTGTGCAGTCCGTCGATGTCGGTGACATCAGCACCACGCTGCACACCTCGACCGGCCCGATCAGCGCGCGGTGGGTCGTCAACGCGGCCGGGCTGGGGGCCGACGTGATCGACGGACACTTCGGTTTCGCCCGGTTCAGCGTCACCCCGCGCCGCGGCGAGCTGATCGTCTACGACAAGCTGGCCCGCCCGCTGGTCGACGCCATCGTCCTGCCGGTGCCCACCGCGCGGGGCAAGGGCGTTCTGATCAGCCCGACCATCTACGGCAACGTGATGTTGGGCCCGACATCCGAAGATCTGGCCGACCGCACCGCGACCGGTACCAGCCGGGATGGCCTGCAATCGTTGCTGGACAAGGGCACCCGGCTGATGCCGCGGCTGCTCGAGGAGGAGATCACCGCCACCTATGCCGGTCTTCGTGCGGCGATCGACCGTGGCGACTACCTCATCGACGCCGCCCCGGCGCAGCGCTACCTGCTGGTCGGTGGCATCCGCTCAACGGGGCTGACGGCGGGCATGGCCATCGCCGAGCACGTGCTCGACCTACTCGGCACGGCCGGCCTGGACGCCGAGCCACGCGCCGATCTGCCCGATCCGCCCCGGATGCCCAACCTCGGTGAGGCGTTCGCGCGGCCCTATCAAGACGCGCAGGCAATCGAAGCCGACTCGGCGTATGGGCGCATCGTCTGCTTCTGCGAACGGGTCACCGAGGGTGAACTGCGCGACGCGTGCCGGTCGGTGATCCCGCCGGCGGGACTGGACGGATTGCGCCGCCGAACCCGGGTGATGAACGGGCGCTGCCAGGGGTTCTTCTGTGGCGCCGAAGTGCAGCACCTGTTCGAGGCGCTGCGATGACGGTCGACGTCGCGATCGTCGGCGGCGGCCCCGCCGGGCTGACTGCCGCCGCCGCCCTCGGCGGACGCTACAAAGTCGTTGTCCTGGAACGGGAATCGGCCGCCGGTGGCATCCCCCGGCACAGCGACCACCTCGGCTACGGCATCCGCGACCTGCGGACTGTGCTGAGCGGGCCGCACTACGCGCGACGGCTGGTGGCGCAGGCGCTGAGCGCTGGTGTCGACGTTCGCACCGAGGCCATGGTCACCGACTGGGCCGGTGAGCGTGCGCTGGAGGTCACCTCACCGCGTGGCCGGGAGGTCATCGAGGCCAGGGCGGTGGTGCTGGCCACCGGCGCGCGCGAACGGCCCAGGCCCGCCCGGCTGATCGCCGGGGAACGGCCCGCCGGGATCTACACCACCGGGCACCTGCAGAACCTGGTCCATGTGCACGGACGCGGCGTCGGCCGGCGCGCTGTCGTCGTCGGCGCCGAACTCGTCAGCTATTCGGCCGTTCTCACGCTGCGCCACGCCGGGTGTCGCACCGTGCTGATGACCAGCGAGCACCAGCGTCCCGAGTCCTACCAGGCGTTCACCGTCGCCGCCAGAGCCGGGCTGGGTGTCCGGGTGGCCACCCGAACCAGGGTGACCCGGATCATCGGCACACCCGCGCTGCGGGCGGTCGAGATCGAGAACACCGCCACCGGGGCGCGGCGAATCATCGACTGCGACACGCTGATCCTGACCGGCGACTGGATCCCCGACCACGAGCTGGCCCGCTCGGCCGGACTGGAGGTCGATCCGATCGGCGGAGTCCCGCTGGTCGATACGGCGTTGCGTACCAATCGAACCGGTGTATTCGCCATCGGCAACCTGGTGCACCCGGTGGATACCGCCGACGTCGCCGCCCTCGACGGCCGCCACGTTGCCGCACAGATCCAGGCCTATCTGGCGGGACACCGCCAACCCCGGGGTGGGGTGCGGCTGCTCGCCGAGGCGCCGCTGCGCTGGATCAGCCCCGGCCTGCTACGCCCCGGGGACGGCGGTCCCCCGCGGAACAGATTGCTGGCGTGGACCGACACGCTGCTGCGCAGCCCCGTGGTCACCGCGCACCAGGACGGGACGCTGCTGGCCAGCCGGCGGTTGCCGTGGCCGGCCTCGCCGGGACGGATCTTCCGAATTCCGGCCCGGATCGTGGCCGGGGCCGCCCGCGACGGCGGACCGGTGACCGTGACGGTGCGCTGAGCCGATCGGCATGATGGTGTGGTGACCCTGTCATCGGATCCGCTCGGGCAGATCGCCGGTAGCCCGCCGGGGGCGGCGGTCGGGGCGTTCTTCGACCTCGACGGCACCCTGGTCGCCGGCTTCACCGCGACCGCGCACGCCAGCGACCGCGTCCGCCGCGGGCAGGCCAGGATCGGCGAGATCATGGGCGTGATCGAGGCCTCGCTGCGGTACAAGCTGGGCCGCATGCAGTTCGAGCGGCTGCTGATCCGCGCCGCGGGGTACCTGCGCGGCGAGTCACTGGCCGAGCTCGACGAGATCGGCGAGCGGCTGTACACCGAACAGGTGGCCGCGCGGGTGTACCCGCTGATGCGCGAGATCGTGTCCGCTCATCAGGCCCGCGGACACACCGTCGTGGTCAGCTCGTCTGCCCTGACCATCCACGCCGAGCCGGTGGCTCGTGCGCTGGGCATCGACCACGTGGTGTGCAACACCTTTGAGCTCGACACCGACGGCCGGCTCACCGGGACCATCAACAAGCCCATCGTGTGGGGGCGGCAGAAAGCCGCTGCGGTGCAACAGTTTTGTGCGGACAACGAGATCGACCTGGCGGGCAGCTACTTCTACGCCGACGGAGACGAGGACGGCGCGCTGATGGCGCTTGTCGGCCACCCCCGGCCGGTCAACCCCCGGCCCGGCTTGGCGGCGAAGGCCGCCGCCAGGAACTGGCCGGTGCTGCGCCTGACCATCCCCGGCCGGCGCAGCGGCGCGGTGAATGTGATGGGTCACTTGCCCGCGCTGGGGCGGGCTGCCCTTGGCGCGGCGTTCGCGTCAATGGCGCTGCGGGCCCGCCGACGCGACTAAGGCATCGCGCGGTGCGGAACGTCCGTGATCAGGCCGCCGTCGACGACGTACTCCGAACCGGTCGAGAACGATGACTCGTCGCTGGCCAGGAACACGATGAAGGTGGCCACTTCCTCCGGCCTGCCGGGACGGCCCAGCGGGGCGCTGACCATGTCATCGGGCAGGTGCTTGGTCATCGGCGTGCGGATGAAGCCGGGGTGCACCGAGTTGACCCGGATGTTGTCCGGCGCCAGCTCCAGCGCTGCCGATTTGGTCAGGCCGCGAAGACCCCACTTGGACGCGACATAGGCGTGCACCCAGGAGGCGCCGCGCATGCCCTCGATGGATGACACGTTGATGATCGAGCCGACGCCGGCGGCCTTCATCGGCTCCAGGACGGCCTGGATGCCCAGCAGCGCGCCGGTCAGATTGACGTCGAGGACCTTCTTCCACCGCTCCACGTCAAGCGACTTCAGCGGCGCCACCTGGACGATGCCGGCATTGTTCACCAGCACGTTGACCGTGCCGAACTCGGAAACCGCGGTCTCGACGGCGGCCCGCCACTGATCGGCGTCGGTGACGTCGAGGTGCACGTAGCGGGCGGCGTCGCCAAGCTCGTCGGCCAGCTCTTTGCCCTTGTCGTCAAGGATGTCCCCGATCACAACCTTGGCGCCCTCGGCGACGAGCATCCGCGCGTCGGCGGCTCCCATCCCCTGTGCGCCGCCGGTGATGATGGCCACTTTGTCGTCTACGCGTCCCATGAGGCGTCAGGCTACCGGTAGTGCCCCGCGCGAGGTAGAACCTGTTCCAGTTTCCCCGCCGAGTGCGCATACTGAACCCACCGCAGACCTGATCGTGAGGAGACCCTATGGCCATCCGTGTTGTCCACATCGGCACCGGAAACGTCGGCCGGATAGCCCTATCCGAGTTGATCGAAAACCCGGCGTTCGAACTCGTCGGACTGTGCGTGTCCGCCGACGAGAAGGTGGGCAAGGACGCGGGCGAGTTGGCCGGCCTGGACGTCACGACCGGGATCACCGCCACCAAGGACCTCGACGCGGTGCTGGCCACCGAGCCCGAATGCGCGGTCTACTGCGCGATGGGCGACACCCGCATGCCCCAGGCCATGGAGGACGTCCGCAAGATCCTGGCCGCCGGCATCAACGTCGTCGGCTCGGCCCCGGTGGTGCTGCAGTTTCCGTGGGGCGTGATGCCCGACAAGTACATCGAGCCGCTGGAATCCGCTGGCCGCCTTGGCAATTCCAGCATCTACATCAACGGCGTCGACCCGGGCTTCGTCACGGATTTGATCCCGCTCGCCATTGCCAGCACCTGTCAGAGCATCGAGCAGGTGCGCTGTATGGAGATCGCCGACTACGCCACCTATGACGGCGCCATCGTGATGTTCGACGTCATGGGCTTCGGCAAGCCGCTCGACGAGGTGCCGATGCTGTTCCAGCCCGGTGTGCTCGGTATCGCCTGGGGCTGCGGGATCCGCCAGCTGGCCGCCGGTCTGAACATCTCGCTGGACTCGATCACCGAGAGCTACGAGCGCGAGCCGGCCCCAGAGGCTTTCGACGTTGCCGCCGGCCACATCCCCAAGGGCGGCGTTGCCGCGGTGCGCTTCGAGATCAAGGGCATGGTGGGTGACCACGCGGCGATCGTCGTCGAGCACGTCACCCGGCTGCGCGAGGATCTGCGCCCGGACTGGGCGCAACCGGCCCAGCCCGGCGGCTCCTATCGGGTGGAGATCACCGGCGAGCCGTCCTACGTCGTCGACATCTGTCCGACGAGTAAGAAGGGTGACCACAACTACGCCGCCATCGCGGCCGGCGCCGGCCGCATCGTCAACGCCATTCCCGCGGTGATCGCCGCCCCGCCAGGCATCCGGACCACGCTGAACCTGCCGCTGGTGTCCGAAGTGGAGTTGTTCACCAAGCCGTAGCGCCCGCCGCGCGCGTTTGACTGAAGCAGTGCCCGGGTAGTCCGGCAGCACCGATTCGACGGATGCGTAAGGAGACACAGACATGGCGGCGCGTCGCTTGATCCTCTTGGTGGGTGCGGTGCTCTTGGTTGCTGGAGTGATCGCCCTGTTGGTGCCGGTGTCCACCTCCGACGGCAACGGCGCGAGCATCGGCTGCGGCAATGCGATTTCGGAAGATTTGGCGTCCGCACGCGAAGCCAACAGCAAGGGCATAGCGAACGTGCCGATCCTCAACGAGATCATCCAGCACCCCGACTTCGTGGCGCAGTGCCAGTCGGCGGTGTCCTCGCGGCGGGCATGGTCCATCCCGCTGGCCGTGATTGGCCTGCTCGTGGCCGGCGGATCATTCGTGGTCGGCGGACGCAGCGGCGTCGGCTCGAAGGCCTAGCGGCCTACGGGCGATAGCCCGGGACGATGAGGGTGCCCGGGTAATTCACGTAGTACGAGAGGCAGATCGGGTTGTGCCGGCAGGCAATGAGCGCCCCGGCATCGGGGGCCGCGCCGATCACCTGCGTCCTGCGCGGCGGCAGATTGCAGTTCACCACGTACGGGTTGAGCGGGACGATGCCGTTGGTGCAACCCGGCGCGGCCACCGCGGACGGCGCGGCTGCGGGCGCGAGCGTCATGGTCAGCGCGGTGACGGCGGTCAGAGCCAGCAGTCCGCGCCGGATTCGAAGCCTCGAGACAACCATGGCGGACCCCCATCGTTGATCCATGCCCGGCTAAGAGCAGACACCCAACGCTACTCCCGTGCAGGGGCAGCCAACGTAACGTCACGGCGGCAGAAGCGACGAAATCTCGCCCTGGCGTGACGTTCGCAAACGCGAGGAGCTGGGCCGTCGCCCGCAGATAGCCATTCGTCAGCTCGCTGATAGCGGATACCTGCAAATGGCGCTTCACCGGCGTACTAAACTAGAACACGTTCCAGTCTGTTTATGTCCCCGCTTGAAGGAGCCGAACCATGCACACTGCCCTCTGTGATGAGCTCGGTATCGAGTTCCCCATCTTCGCGTTCACCCACTGTCGTGACGTCGTCGTCGCCGTCAGCAAGGCCGGCGGCTTCGGGGTCCTCGGCGCGGTGGGCTTCTCCCCCGAACAGCTCGAGATCGAGCTGAAGTGGATCGATGAGAACATCGGCGACCACACCTACGGCGTCGACATCGTCATCCCTAACAAGTACGAGGGTATGGACGCCACGGACCTGTCCCCCGAGGTGCTGAAGAAGACGCTGAACGACCTGGTGCCGCAGGAACACATCGATTTCGCCAAGAAGGTCCTCGCCGATCACGGTGTGCCGGTCGAGCACAGTGACGACGACGCCATGGGTCTGCTGGGCTGGACCGAGGCGACCGCGACGCCGCAGGTGGAGGTCGCGCTCCAGCACCCGAAATGCACGTTGATCGCCAACGCTCTCGGCACTCCGCCGGCGGAGATGATCAAGCACATCCACGCCGAGGGCCGCAAGGTCGCCGCGTTGTGTGGATCGCCGTCGCAAGCGAAGAAGCACGCCGAGGCCGGGGTGGACATCATCATCGCCCAGGGCGGCGAGGCGGGTGGACACTGCGGTGAAATCGGCTCGATCGTGCTGTGGCCGCAGGTCGTCAAGGCGGTGGCACCGGTACCGGTGCTGGCCGCCGGCGGCATCGGCAGCGGACAGCAGATCGCCGCGGCCCTGGCGCTGGGCGCGCAGGGCGCGTGGACCGGTTCGCAGTGGGTCATGGTCGAAGAGTCCGAGCACACCGAGGTGCAGCACGCCGCGTACGCCAAGGCCGAAAGCCGCGACACCGTGCGCAGCCGCTCGTTCACCGGCAAGCCGGCGCGCATGCTGCGCAACGAGTGGACCGAGGCCTGGGAGAAGGAGGGCAACCCCAAGCCGCTCGGAATGCCGTTGCAGTACATGGTTTCCGGCATGGCCGTCGCTGCCACGCACAAGTACCCGAACGAGAGCGTCGACGTCGCGTTCAACCCGATCGGTCAGGTCGTCGGTCAGTTCACCAAGGTCGAGAAGACCTCCACGGTGATCGAGCGCTGGGTGCAGGAGTACCTCGAGGCCACCGGCCGGCTCGAAGAGCTCAACGCGTCGGTTTAAGTCGCATGTGAGTGCGCCGCCAGGGTTCTCGCCCTGGCGGCACACTTGCGGTTAGCTGGCCGGGTAGAAGTCGTTTCCGTTACCCCAGTCGCCGGAGTGCATGGATCCCGGCTGCCAGCCCTGGGCACCCAGGCAGAGCATGGGCAGCCCATCGGGTGACTGGGCCGCGGCCTGCGACCCGGGGCACGGGGAGCCCACGGCTTGCACGCCGTAGATCTTGGGCGAGAGCACCCAGAAGCCGACACCTTCGGGCGGCCGGTCCATGCCGATCGGTGATTGCCCGGGAATCCAGTGGCACGCCAACGGCTCACCGCCGGGGCCGCGGCCGAAGACGAACCGGTCCCAGCGATAGCAGGGTGCGCTCAGGTAGGCGTCGTAGCTCATTCCGGGCGGATCACCCGGGAACGGCCCGTGGGGTTCGTCGGCGGCGGCGGTCGGCGCCACTGCCAGCGCGGTGCCTGCCACGGCTGCTGCGATGACGAATTCGCGGAGCATCTATCCACCCTCTAGTTCTCTACCGCCGGGCCCTAGTTCTTTACCGTGGGCCTTTAGTGCCCCCGCCGGCCCTGCGCTGAGCCTAACGGCTGGGGCGGGTGTGCTTCGGGGGAAACCGGAAAGGCGCGCCAGTTTGCAGCCTATTGTGACGCGATCGCAGATTTTGCTTTGCTGACTGCTCCACCCGCACCGAAGCTTGCTAAGCTGCGGCGATTGCGTCGTCGGGGGTGAATAGGACGACGGGAGATGTTCTGTGGCAAAGGCACGTGTTGCACTTTGCGCTGCCAACACGATGATCAAGGCACCGGTCCGCGGGGTCGGGCTTAGAGTTGTGTTGACTGCGTCGCCGGTTGCTGCTACCGAAATTGGCCCCACCGTCGAGAAGCTCAAGGAGTTGTGCTGATGGCAGAGGCCCAGTTCCGGGTCGCGGTGGTTGCCGATCTGGAGTCGCCGCACGTGGTTGCCGCCGGTGAGATCGACCTGGCCAATGTCGGCGAATTCCAGGATGTGATGGGCAAGGCCGCGGCGGATTCCGCCACGCTGACCGTCGACCTGGCCGGCGTCAGCTATTGCGACAGCGCCGCGGTTCGTGCTCTGTTCGCGCTGGCCGCCACGACCGAGCTCACGATGATCGTGGCCTCGGAGGGGCCGATCAGGACACTGTTGGCGATCTCGGGTCTGGACCGGGTGGCCACCGTCGTCACCAAGGAGTGAGTCGAACACCATGCCTGTGCCCGAATTCCACCCGCGCGACCTGTCCCAGCAGGGTGAGTTGTTCGAGCGGATCCTCGAACGTGTCCATCTCGACCTGCCGTATGCCGTCGGGCTCGCGATCACCATGCACGACCGGCGCCTGGACGAGGACGAGATGACCGTCCTGGCCGCCCGCGGCTACGGCGGTGAAGTCGTGGAGGCTCAGTTGTCCGGGTTGGGCGGTCCGGTCATCGATGCGTTCATCCATCAGATGCCGGTGCTGAGCCTGGATCTGTGGGCCGACGACCGCTGGCCGGAGTTGAGCCTGCCCGCCATGGAGGCCCGGATACCCGAGCACAGCGCGGCATGGCGAGAAGTTCGCGGTTCGGTTGCGGTGCCCGGCGTGTGGAAGGCCGACGGCACGGTCGTGTTGTCCTGCGTGCTGGACCGCCCGGCCACAGCCGGCACGGTGACCACGCTGATCGGATACGAGCAGCTGGTCTCCGCGGCGATGGTGTCGGCCGGCGCCGAGGGTGACGGCACCGCGATCGCCGACATGCTGGCGGTTCTGCAATCCCGCGGAGCGATCGAGCAGGCCAAGGGGGCAATCATGGGGCGGTTGGCCTGCGACGCCGACACCGCGTGGGCGACGCTGCGCCGCGCCAGCCACGAATCCAACGTGAAGCTACGCTCGCTGGCGGTGGCGCTGGTGGAACACATCAGCGGTTCACCGGCAGAGCAGCCCGTGGCGGGGTCCCCGATCGTGCCCAACGACCAGGCCAAGCACGCCGCCGGCCTGTTGTGGGCCGTGCTGACCCACGATTCGACACCGATCGAACCGGCGAGCTGACCCCCGCGGGGGGTGGTGGTGCGCGTCTGACGGTGATTACTCCCCGAAACGCCGTTGCACCAGCGCCGGAATCGTCGCCTGAGGTGGTTCGCTTAGACCATGTCCGCTCACGATCCGCACTCCCCCTCACCGTCGTCGACATTGTTGCCGTGGCTGGGCATCGGCGGGGTTCTCGCAGCGGTCGGGCTGGTGGTCGGCGTGACCGTGACGACCGGTGCATCCGACACCCTGCCCGCCGCCCAGGCGGCGCCCACCACCTCGACGTCCGCATCGGCGACCGCCACCACCTCCGCGACGACGACGTCCGCGACGACGTCCGCCACGACGACGGCGTCGGGCGCACCGGCGTCATACCAGGCCGACTCGCGCGGCTATGTGGATACCGGCGCGCGGTGCGACGAGAACCAGACGTTGATGGCCTACGGCCGCACCTCCAAGTCGCTCGTGGTGATCTGCGTGAACCGTGACGGCGGTCTGGAGTACCGCGGTGTGCGGCTCAGTGACAACGCTCCCCTGCACCTGCCGATCACCCGCAGCTCCGACGGCACCCTGGTTGCCTCCAATGACGGTGTCACCTATGCGGTTTCACCCACCCAGATCCTGGTCTCCTCCGGCGACGACGTGATCTACAAGGATTCCTGGATCGAGTTCAAGGAAGCCAGCTTCTCGCAGTCGGGCACCTCCTCGAGCGCGACCACGTCCGGCAGCGCGACGACGACGGTGAGCACTACGACGGTGACCGTGACGACCTCGGCCACCCCGACCACGACGAAACCGGCTGGCTAGCCGCTTTTAGGTGTTGCGGCCACCGTTGACGCCGAGGATCTGGCCGGTGATGTAGCCGGCTTCCTCGGAGATGAAGAAGGCGCAGGCGGCCGCGATGTCCTCGGGCCTGCCCATCCGCCGCACCGGGGTGGCGTCGATGGTGGCCTGGATGTCGCCCATGTTTCCGCGGGCTTCGGCTTTGCGCAGCATGGGGGTGTCGATGAAGCCGGGCGGGACGGCGTTGACCGTGATACCGGCCGGACCGTATTCCAGCGCAAGGCTTTTGGTCAGGCCGTTGACGCCGGACTTGGCCGCGACATACGCCGACATGTACGGAACTCCGGAGTGCGTGCTCGATGACGAGATGTTGACGATGCGGCCCCAGCCGGCCTCGATCATGTCGGGCAGGACGGCCTGGATGGTGTGGAAGACCCCGTGCAGGTTGATGTCGATGATGTTCGTCCACTGCTCGAAGGACAGGTCGAGAAACCGGCGGAAGGAGTCGCGGCCGGCGGCGTTGACCAGAATGGTGACCGGTCCCAGGGCTGCGTGAACTTCGGCGAGCGCGGCGTCGATCTGTGCGCGGTCGGTCACGTCGGCGACGTAGGAGAAATCGGCCTCAGTCGGATTCAGGTCGAGGATGGCGACGTGGTAGCCGTCTGCGCGCAGCCGATCGGCCACCGCCGCACCGATCCCCGAACCGCCACCGGTCACCAACGCCGTCTTCGTAGTGGACACAAGCTTCCCCTTTCCGGCGGCCGCACCGCCTGGCACATCCGCGCGCCTGTTTGCGCTCTTCACTTCGTTCATCGCTAAAGCGTTGTGGTACTAAGGTATTCGTCGAGGCGTGCGCAGTCCCAGTGCGCGCCGGCCGGCGTCGAGAAGCTGACTGTGCAGCCAGTCGTCGTCGGCTTCGCGTTTGGGATCGGCTGAGCCGGCGATCCCGGCGAATACGAATTGCGCCCGGATGAACCCTTCGGGGCCGGGATGGACGTCGGCGAGCAGAGTCATCTGCCTCGCGATGATGTGCGTCCACTCGCGGTTGGCTTTCAACACGGTGTGCACGCTGGGATCCGCCGCCAGGACCGAGACCAGCATGGGACTCTCGACGGCCAGCCGGGCGTAGCCGTTGATCATGCGTTCGGCGCGGGCGTGTACACCACGTTGCCGCTCGGCGTCGTCGACCACGGCTGCCACCTTGTCGATGATCGGCTCGAGGATCGCCGTCAAGAGCTGCTCGCGCGTCCGAAAGTGGTGGTAGATAGCAGCTTTGGTGAATCCGAGCTCGTCGGCGATCATCTGCAGTGAGGTGCCGGCAAAGCTGTGCCGAATGAACAGGGCGATGGCCGCGTCGATGAGTCGTTGCCGGGTGTCAGGGGCGGAGACCGTGCTGACCGCAGCGACTGCGTTCATCGTCCGCTCCCTTCGCCCGGCTTTACGATCGGCTAGTAATCTACCATACGATCGACTAGCATCGTCCTTGCCGATCGTATGGCAGCTCCGCGCGGTGAAGGGACCCCTCAGTGACTGATGTCGACAGCGTGAACTTCTTCATGGATCGCGATGTGGTCGCCGATCCTTATCCCTATCTGGAAGCCCTGCAGGCTCGCTGCCCGGTCTCGCGGGAACCGCACAAGGGCGTGTGGATGGTCACCGGCTGGGAAGAAGCCACCGAGGTCGCCGGTGACGCCGACCGCTTTTCGTCGTGCATCGCGGTCACCGGCCCCTTCCCCGGCTTCCCGGTGCCCGTCGAGGGCCGCGACGATGTCGCCGAACTCATTGCCGCGCACCGGGATGAGCTGCCGTTCAACGACCAGCTGCCTGCGCTGGATCCGCCCGTGCACACCGATCACCGCGCGCTGCTCATGCGGCTGATCACGCCCAAGCGCCTCAAGGAGAACGAGGACGGGATGTGGACGATGGTCGACCGCGTCCTCGACGATTTCCTCGTCGGTTCGGGTGGCGAGCTGATTTCGGGCTTCGCTCAACCGTTCACGCTGGTGATCATCGCCGACCTGCTGGGCGTGCCCGACGCCGATCGCGACGAGTTCCTCGCCGAGATGCAGCGCGGCGGGCACCACGGCGGCGGAATCGGCAGCGTCAAGGGTGAAAGCCTGGCCAAATCTCCGCTGGAGTATCTCTACGACAAGTTCATCGCCTACATCGAAGATCGTCGCGCCAACCCGCGCGGTGACGTGCTGTCGGAGATGGCCGCGGCGACCTTCCCCGACGGCTCCGTGCCCGATCCCGGCGATGTGGCCCGCGTTGCGGCCAATCTCTATTCGGCCGGTCAGGAGACCACCGTGCGGCTGCTCAGTGCCGCCTTGCAGATCATCGGCGATCGTCCCGACATCCAGGCGCAGCTGCGGGCGGACCGCTCGAAGGTCGGCAATTTCATCGAGGAGGCGCTGCGCTTCGAGGGCCCGGTCAAGGGCGACTTCCGGCTGTCAACAGTGCCGGTCACGCTCGGGGGTGTGGACGTGCCGTCCGGCTCCACGCTGATGATCGTCCAGGCCGCGGCCAACCGCGACCCGCGCCGCTTCGCCGATCCCAACACCTTCGACCCGGCGCGGTCGAATGCCCGGCAGCACATCGCCTTTGGCCGTGGCATCCACTCCTGCCCCGGCGCTCCACTGGCCAGAGCCGAGGCGCGCGTCGCGCTGGAACGGCTACTGGACCGCACCACCGACATCCGGATCAGCGAGGAACATCACGGTCCCGCCGATGCGCGCAAGTACAACTACGTGCCCACCTACATCCTGCGTGGGCTCACCGAATTGCACCTGGAGTTCGATCTCGCATGAAAGCCAGCATTGACGACGGGCGCTGCCGTGGACACGGCGTGTGCACCACGATCTGTCCGGAAGTCTTCGCCATGACCGACGACGGATACGCCGAGGCCATTCTCGACGAGGTGCCCGACGAACTTGTCGACAGCGCCCGCGAGGCGGCCGCGGCCTGCCCGGAGAACGCGGTCGTCCTGGATCAGTAGTTGACGATCGAGCGCCAATAGTCCTCTGGTATTTCGGTATTCGAGCGCATGACCATTGCCAGCCCGGTGGCCATCGCGACACCGAGTAGCCCCAACCACAGCCCGGCCAGGCCGATCATCACCCAGATGGCCACCGTCAGCGCGGGCCAGGGCGACACCAGCGCCAGTAGCGGTGCCAGAAAGAAGCCGGTGCCGACGAACCATGCCGAGCCGGCACGGTCGGACTTGAGCACGAAGCGAAGCCAGCTCGGGACCGGGGATGGATCGCTGTTCGTCATGGTGCCCACGGTCCTCCGCAGACGTAGGCGAAGCAATTACCTTTGAGGTAATGGCATCGCGCACCGACTTGGGTGATGCTGGGTCAGGTGAGCGGCACGGCGTTCGGTGACCTACTGCGTGACTGGCGGCGGCGGCGTCGGCTGAGTCAACTCGATCTCGCGCTGGAGGCCGACGTGTCGGCCCGGCATGTCAGCTTCGTCGAGAGCGGCCGGTCGGCGCCGAGCCGGGCGATGGTGCTGCGGCTGGCCGATGCCCTGGCCGTACCACCTCGCGAGCAGAACCACCTGCTGCTCGCTGCCGGACTGGCGCCCGCGTACGCCGAACGGGGCGTCGGAGAGCCGGGGATGGCGGCGGTGCAGGCCGGCATCGACCGAGTGCTGGCCGCCTACGACCCGTATCCGTGTCTAGCGGTCAACCGCAACTGGGATGTGCTGCAGGTGAATCCGGGGACCTCGACCCTTCTGGACGGAGTGGCGGCACATCTCCTCGAGACGCCCAACGCACTGCGGATCGCGCTGCACCCGGACGGCCTGGCACCGCGGATCCGCAATCTTGCCCAGTGGCGGCATCATCTGCTGAGCCGGCTGCGCCGGGAGGCAGCTGCCGGTGGCTCGGCGGAACTGCTGGCCGAGATCGAGTCCTACCCCGGTGGTGAGGACGGGTCGATCGATCTCGGCAGCGTCGCCGTGCCACTGGAGCTCTACCGGCTCGACGGGGTGCTGCTGACGTTCATCTCCATGGTGACGACGTTCGGGACAGCGCTCGACCTGACGGCCGTGGAGCTGAGTATCGAGGCATTCCTGCCCGCTGACGATGCCACCGCCGAGGCGCTGCGGCCCTCGTCAACGCGGTTGTAGAACACGTTTCAGTTACCAGTTTCCTAAAGCCGCCACCGAGGTCTCCGTGCGTGGTGTAGGCATGGATCACCGGGCACTAGATCACGTCGTATGGAGGTGCGCTTTTTATGCCGAGTCCGAACCTGCCCCCTGGTTTCGACTTCACCGATCCCGACCTGAACAACGAGCGGCTGCCGGTCGAGGAACTCGCCGAACTGCGCCGGGTCGCCCCGATCTGGTGGAACGAGCAACCGAGAAATGTCGGCGGTTTCGACGATGACGGGTATTGGGTCGTCAGCAAGCACAAAGACGTCAAAGAGATCTCGCGGCGCAGCGACATCTTCTCCAGCCTGGAGAACACCGCGCTGCCCCGCTACCCGGACAATGCGGCCGTGTCGCACAAGGACACCGGCCAGTTCATCCTGCTGAACATGGACGCGCCGCATCACACCCATCTGCGCCAGATCGTCTCCCGCGCGTTCACCCCACGGGCCGTCGAGACGTTGCGTGCCGATCTGGCCACCCGCGCCGAGGCGATCGTCAAGGCCGCCGCCGCGGAGGGTTCCGGCGACTTCGTCGAACAGGTTTCCTGCGAGCTGCCTCTACAGGCCATCGCCGACCTCATGGGTGTCCCACAGGACGAGCGCAAGAAGCTGTTCGACTGGTCCAATCAGATGGTCGGTGAAGCGGATCCCGAGTTCGCCCGCAACGACCCTCAGGGCGCCGCCGGCGAGCTGATCATGTACGGCATGCAGATGGCCGCCGACCGGACCGCCAACCCGCGCGACGATCTGGTGACCAAGCTGGTGCAGGCCGATGTCGAAGGGGGCAAGCTCTCCGATGACGAGTTCGGCTTCTTCGTCATTCTGTTGGCGGTAGCCGGCAACGAGACCACCCGCAACTCGATCACCCACGGCATGACGGCCTTCACCGATTTCCCGGACCAGTGGGAGCTGTACAAGGCGCAGCGTCCGAAGACGGCTGTCGACGAGATCGTCCGGTGGGCCACCCCGGTGACGTCGTTCCAGCGGACCGCCTTGGAAGACACCGAGCTCAGTGGGGTCACGATCAAAAAGGGCCAGCGGGTGGTGATGTCCTACCGATCGGCCAATTTCGACGAAGAGGTCTTCGAGGAACCGCTGCGCTTCAACATCTTTCGCGACCCCAATCCGCATGTCGGCTTCGGCGGCACCGGTGCGCACTATTGCATCGGCGCCAACCTGGCCAGGATGACGATCGATCTGATGTTCAACGCGATCGCCGACCACATGCCGGATCTGACGCCGCTCGCGAAGCCGGAGCGGTTGCGGTCGGGCTGGCTCAACGGCATCAAGCACTGGCAGGTCGATTACACCGGAGCCAGCGCCGGCAAGTAAGCCGTCGATACAGTCGAGGCGTGACGGATACAGCCTGGACATTGACCGCCGCCGAAGGCGAACTGCAGATACTCACCGGCGTCGCCGGCCCGGCCGCCAAGATGGGCCACCGGCTGACCATCGCGATGGCGTCCTGGCGAGCCGACGTGCAGTGGCGGGGTAAGCAGCCGGTGGCTGTCGAGCTGGTGGTCGACGTCGATTCGCTGCAGGTGATCAAGGGTGAGGGTGGTGTCACGCCGCTGTCCGGGCCGGAGAAGGGCGTGGTCAGGTCGAACGCCCTGAAGGCACTCGACGTCAAGAAGCACCCGCAGATCACGTTCAACGCCGAGGGCATCACCAAGACCGCGACCGGCTACCGCTTGGACGGCACCGTGCAGATTCACGGCACGTCGCGGCCGCAGACCGTCGACCTGGCGGTCGAGGAGTCCGGCGACGTCTGGGTGATGTCGGCGTCAGTGCCGGTGCTCCAGACGCAGTTCGGCATCAAGCCGTACTCCCTGTTCGTGGGGTCGTTGAAGGTTGCCGACGAGGTGAATCTGCGGTTCACCGCGCGTCACCCCAAGTAGCCCCGCGTCGAGATCGACGAAATGGCGTGTTCTTCTCGCACGTCTGCTGCCATTTGTCGGTTTGGGCGTAGGGGAGATTGGTCTGACCACTTGACCTCTGGCCTCTGGCTGGGCATGCTGGGGCCATGGCATTGCAGCGCGTGAATCGGCGTTCGGTCCCCGAGGACGTCTTCGAGCAGATCCTCGCCGATGTGCTCAGCGGTGAAATGCAGCCCGGTGAGTCGCTTCCCTCCGAGCGCAGGCTGGCCGAGGTGCTCGGTGTTTCCCGCCCGGCGGTTCGCGAAGCGCTGAAACGCGTCGCGGCCGCAGGCTTGGTGGAAGTCCGGCAGGGCGACGCCACCACCGTGCGCGACTTCCGTCGTCACGCTGGACTCGACCTGCTCCCCCAATTACTGCTGCGTAACGGCCAACTCGACGTATCGGTGGCTCGCAGCATCCTCGAGGCCCGACTGCACAACGGACCGAAGGTCGCCGAGCTGGCCGCCGAACGCCGCCCGGCCGGGCTGGCCGACCTGCTGGAGGAATCGATCGCCGCACTGGCGTCGGCTGACGACCCGCTCGAGCAGCAGCGGCATGCGTTGACGTTCTGGGACCACGTGGTCGACGGCGCCGACTCCATCGCATTTCGGTTGATGTTCAACACCTTACGGTCCGCCTACGAGCCGGCGTTGCCCGCGTTGGCCACCCTGATGGCCGCCGAGGTCGGCCAGACGCAGGCATACCGCGCGCTGGCCGCAGCCATCGCGGCGGGCACGCCGGCAGCGGCGGCCGCCGCCGCCCGGGCACTGCTGGAGCCCGCGACCACCGCATTGGTCGCGGCACTGAACGCGCTGGAGGGATAGCGATGAGCGCACCGACGAACACCCGCCGCGGAGTCACCTTGGCCGACGCCGGCCGCGAGTTCTGGCGGCACCCCACGCCCTGGCTGTTCGCGGTGGCACTGACCGCCGCCGGGATCGCCCGCATCGCCGTTGGCGACTGGCAGCTCACCGATGCATTGGTGCCGTTCGCGATCGCCGTGGGGTTTCCGTTCTTGGAGTGGACGATTCACGTCTTCATCCTGCACTGGCGGCCGCGCCGCATCGGCAGGATCACCGTCGACCCGCTGCTCGCCCGCAAGCACCGTGAACACCACATCGCCCCGCGCGACGTGGGCCTGGTGTTCATCCCGCTGCAGTCGGCGGTCGGCGCGGTCGGCGCGGCGGTGGCCATCGCGCTATTGCTGTTCCCCCGCACCGGAATGGGCCTGACGTTCTTGGTGGTGATGCTGACCTGCGGACTGATCTACGAATGGTGCCACTACCTGGTGCACACCGACTACAAGCCGAAAACCGCTGCCTACCGGGTGATCTGGCGCGACCACCGGCTACATCACTTCAAGAACGAGCACTACTGGTTCGGCGTGACCACGCCCGGTACGGCCGACCGGGTGCTCCGCACCTATCCCGACCCCGCCACCGTGCCCGCCTCCCCCACCGCGAAAAACCTGCATGCGGCTCCGTGAAAACCCTTGGGGCAGCTAGGCGTTGATGACGACCGGGTCGCCAATGTGGACCTGGTTGAAGTACCACGACGCGTTGTCCGGGCTCAGGTTGATGCAGCCGTGGCTGACGTTCGCGTAGCCCTGTGAGCCGACCGACCACGGTGCGGAGTGCACGTACACCCCACCCCAGGTGACCCGAACGGCGTCGCTCACCGTGAGCTTGTAGCCCTCCGGATCGCTCAGCGGGATGCCGATGGTGCGGGAGTCCATGACCACCGTGGACTGCTTCTCCAGGACGTTGAAACTGCCCACTGGGGTCGGGTGCTTGGGCTTGCCCATCGACGCCGGCATCTGACGCGCCACCTGACCGTCGATACTGACGGTGAACGTGTGCGCCGAGATATCGGCCACCCCCAGAACGATGGAGCCGGTGCCGAAGGTCCGCGGAATGCCGCCGGCCATCATGGTGATCTCGGAATGCGCAGGCCAGTACTGAGCCGGCACGAACTGCACCGTCTGGTCGTCGAGCCACTCGTAACGTCCTGCCACATTGGCCGGTGTCGTGACGCTGATGGATTGCTGGGCGCCCCAGCGGTCGATCACCGGCCTGGTGAACGTCACGGTGATCGGCATGGCGACACCCACGACCTGGCCGTTGGTCGGCTGGACGGAGGCGATGGACGCCCCGTCGATCGTGGGAGCGATCGCGGCCACGCTGGTCTGCACCGAAGTCGCCATTGCCAGCACCGCAATCCCTGCGGCGGCAAATGCTCGTCGAACTGCTCTGGCCATGGATCCCGTCCTCGCGTGGGCGATCAGCAAAGGCCCAGTCTAAATGGTCGGTACCGATGCGCCCGCCAAACATGCGGGGACATGCCGCAACTGCGGTGGGTTGGCGGCCGACCGTGTGCCAGGGCCGAGTGCCAGCGAAAGCCGGCAGCTATCCGCCGTGGAGGCGTTCCCAGATGCGCTCGCGCAGCGACTGCTTGGGCTGGACCACCGGAGGCACGGTGGCGGCCGGCGGCGGCGGAGCCGCTTCGACGACCGGTGGCTCGGCTGCGGACACGTCCGCAGGCGGTGCCTCGGGTGGCGGCATGTTCATCGTCATCGCAACGACCGGAGTCGCGTCAAAAGTGGGCTCGGTCTGCGGCGGCGCGGCCGGCCGGGACTGCGCATCTTCGGGGGCGGCGAGTACCGGAGCGGCCGGCGAAGGCGCCTCGGGGGCGCTGTCGGGCAGCCGTGCGGGTGTCTCGGCGGTATTCACCACGTCGCGGTGCTCGGAGCGCGTCCCGTGGTCGGGCAGCAGTTCCAGGCCCACCGCCACCGACGCCGACACCACGAACGCCACCACACCGCCGGCCAGCAGCGCCGTCGCACCGCGCATCGCCTTCGAGTCGTTACGGCGATCGGCGGGCGGGGCCGGCAGGGTGAACAGCGGATCGTCGAGTACTCCAATGCCGTTGACTGAGGCCAGGGCTGCCCCGCGCGCCAAGGCCAGCTCGGCCTCGGCCGGTGCGAATACCGGGATGCCCACGATCTCTTCGAGGCGGCGTGCGATCGATTCGAAGCCGTCCCCGGAGCCCAGCAGCACCAGTCCGTCGGGGTGCCATTCGCTGGCGCCCACGATGTCGGACAGCCAGGCGATCAGGTCGTGGTCGGTTTCGAGGTCGTAGCTGACAGCGGTCTGCACGGCGCCCTCGTCGGCGTCGACGACCAACGCGACGACGGCATCGGGCTCGACCACACACACCGCGGTCACGTCCGAGCCGATCACCTGCCCGATACCGCGAGCGAACGCTTCGGTGGCCTCGGGCAGGCGGATGGGGATGACGTTCTCGAACCCGGAGTCGGCGAGCGAGTCGAGCAGCAGGGAGGCCTCGACCGACGCGTCATCGCTCCAGGTCACCCCGATGGACTGCAAGCGCTGACCACCGGCGATGGCTCGAGTGCGCGACAGCGCTTCGGCGACGAACTCCGAGGTCGTGACCGGGCTGAACCCGCCACGGCGTACCTCGAACGCGTCGTGCCCCTTCGTGGCGCCGTCGACTCCGTCACCTTGGACAAGGACGAGTCCGACAGTGGTCGGGGTCATCGACAGTCCCAGGACCGTGTCCAACTGAAGCACTCCTCTCCGGTCCTGACCTCGCCGGCCTCACCCAACGCGCGCGCAGAGGCACTGGATACCTGCTGCGATACGTCGCGCTGGAAGCGCCGGAAGCGAACCGGGACAGCGTGGTCGTCTTCGATCTCCGTGGAGCCTACCCGCCGTCGCCAATACCGGCGAATGAGCGCAGTGTGGTTCCGCTACGGAAACGATCCGATAACGGCGGGAACCTGGGGTTACCGAAAAAGAGGCGGTTTGGCTCAGTGCGGCTGGCGCGGGAGTGCGGCAACCATCGGGGTGTCGACGCCGACCGGGCCGAGCTCATAGGCCCCGCCCGGGTTTCCGATCGGGGCGTCGCGGCCGGGCAGGATCTCGCTGAAGAAGGCGGCGTTGTCGGCGAGGAATTTCTTCTCTTCCTCGGGCAGATCGCCCTCGAAGTAGATGGCGTCAACCTCGCACAGGATCGTGCAGGCACCGCATTCCACGCATTCGGTGGGATTGATGTACATGGTGCGGTCGCCCTCGTAGATGCAGTCGACCGGGCATTCCTTCATGCAGGCCTTGTGCTTGATATCGACACACGCACTGCTGATCACGTAGGTCATGGCCGCAGCCTATCTGTAACTCGGCGTATCAGACACGAGGTAGAAGGCCCGTGGCGTAGGGACCAAAGTCCCCATCTGCCAGGGACCTGGCCCTGCTCAGCGGGGTAAGGCGGCGGTGACGTCGACCCAACCGGTCGGGTCGCTGCGATGGTCGGTGGTGTTCCGGCATTCGCCGTAGATCTGCATCGTGGCCCGGTTGGCCTTGTCGGAATTGCGGAAGTAGATGGCCGTCACTCCGCTGCGGGTCAACGTCCGGCCGCCGGGGTGACCGCTCGGTGGTATCGCCTCGGTCCAGCCTTTGGCTGTCATGGCCGCCGCAATCGACGCGAAGTACTGCGGGGTGTCCATGATGCCCGGCACATCGAAGTTGAGGTAGACCGCGCCCTGGTAGGGCGGCTCGTCGGCGTTCTTGCACGACATCAGCAGATAGCTTGCGCTGACGCCCTTCAGCGTGCCGGCGCCGGCTATCTCCCGAGCTGGCTCGAGGACCTGGAGTTGGGCCTGCTCGTCAGTCAATGGGTGTGCGACCGGATCGACCGCCTCGCCGCGCAGATCCCGAAATCGGTGCATCGCAACGAAACTCAGCCCCAAGATCAGGCCGACGAGCAGTGCTGCCACGATAAGCAGCATTGCGGGTTTGGAGCGAAGGCCGGTCGCTGCGGGCATCAGATCAGGACAACGGAGTGCAGCTGTAGGGCTGTTGATCAAAGAAGTGGACCGCGGGCATTCCGTCGACGTAGGTGTATTCCACGCCAGGGCCCCAGCTGGTGCCGGGGACCACCCACGGCGGCGCACCGGCCGGGTAGGCGACAGTGAAATCGGTGTAGAACGCTGCATTGTCGGGGCAGCCGGGGCGGCCGGGGGCGGGATTCCACGCGTGCACCACGATCGGGTTGTACAGATGTGGCCCCTGCGCGCAGCTCGGTCGGCACTGAACGGCATTGTCGGTGCCGGCTCCCCTGGCGCCGTCGGCTCCCCATGAACTCCAGGTCATGTTCTCCATGATGCTGGTCGAGTCGCACCCATAGATCACCCGCTGCGGCTCCTCCTGCAACGGCTGACTCGGGTCGTAGCAGCTGCCGAACAGGTATGCGGTGTCCTCCGCGCTGGCGACGGCGGCGTCGCTCAAAGCGGACGCCAGCACGGCCAACGCCGCACCACCGATTGCCACTGCGCGGACCATTGCATCTCCTCACCGACACCAACGACGCGCGCATGCTAACACCCGGGTGAGGACCAATGGCCCTAGGAGATGTGGGCCTTCGACTCGCGACGCCACCAGGGCAAAGCCCATAACGTCAACGACGACATCGTATTTGTGACGCACACCGGGGGATGCGTCCAGGTGTGCCCGTTCACCCGCAGGTGGTGAGGCGAAGGGCTGGCAGTGAGTTGTCAGCCCTTGGCCAGGGTGAACTGACAGATGTCGGTATAGCCGTCGCGGAACAGCTCAGCGCAGCCGGTCAGGTACCTCATGTACCGGTCGTATACCTCGCGTGACTGCAGGGCCACGGCCTCTTCCTCGTTCGCCTCCAACGCCGCTGCCCATTGGTCCAGGGTGCGGGCGTAGTGCAGCCGCAGCGGATGGATCCGGTCGATGTTGAAGCCGGCGCGGGTGGCGTGCTCTTCGACGTCCGTCACCTTGGGTAACCGGCCGCCGGGGAAAATCTCGTCCATGATGAATTTAAAGAACTTCAAGTGCCGCATCGTAATTGGCATTCCGCGCCCGGTGAATTCCTCGTCACTCGGCAGAACGATGGTGTGCAGCAACATCACTCCGTCGGCGGGTAGCGCGTCGTAAGCCATCTTGAAGAAGGCGTCGTAGCGATCGGATCCGAAGTGTTCGAACGCACCGATCGAGACGATTCGGTCGACCGGCTCATCGAACTGCTCCCAGCCTTCGAGCAGGACTCGCCGCGACCGGGTGCTGTCGGAATCATCGAACAGCTGTTGGACATGCAGCGCCTGATTCTTGCTCAGGGTCAGCCCCACCACATTGACGTCGTAGCGCTCCAGGGCGCGCATCAACGTGGCTCCCCAACCGCAACCGACATCCAGCAACGTCATGCCCGGCTGCAGGCCCAACTTGCCCAGCGACAGCTCGATCTTGGCGATCTGTGCCTGCTCGAGCGTCAGATCCTCGCGCTCGAAGTAGGCGCAGCTATAGGTCTGCGTCTCGTCCAGGAAGAGCCGATAGAAGTCGTCGGACAGGTCGTAATGGTGCTGCACGTCGTCAAAACGCGGCTCCATGTATTCAGCTTGTTCGGCGTCGGCCGGTGTATCTAACAAAGTGATGTCCTGTTCTTGCGTCGCACTCCGGCCCACCCCCGCAAGACCGGCCACACTCCCCGGGTGACCTAACCCGGGTAGCCTACGTGACTGAACCGCGAAGTCCCCAGTCGAGCAAACTGTGAAGCAGCTAAGCGTCGGCTGTTACGCGGAGTTCCCGGCATTGTCGTCCTTGCCGTAAATGGGCTGTCCTTCCTCATCGAGCCAGTCGTTGACGGCGGTGCCGCTGACGGTGTTGTGGGATCCCGGCAAAACCGCGGTGGGCCGCTCGTCGTAGGCCTTCATCATCTCTTTCGCCTTGGCCCGCGCATGCTCGTCCGGCACCGGTTTGTCGGTCCCGTCTCGCTGCTCGGGGGCCTGACCGGCGAGCCTTTCGGAGCGTTCTGGAGTGCTCACGATCGGATTCCGTTCTCGTCCGGGTGGGGCGATGTCGAGGATGGGGTCAGGGGTGCAATTGATGCTGTGGAAAGGACTGCCCAAATGTGTGCTCCACGAAACCGTGACATTCAGCCCAGCAATCCCACGAGCGGCTAAAAGAGTGTCCGAGTGCCGTGCGCGCCGCTTTTCAGGCAAAGTTGAGCTATGGACGCAAAGCTTCCGCTTCGCCGCGGCCGTCGGCTCATGATCTTGCTGGCGGCCCTTCTGCTGGTGCCGGGTCTGCTTGCGGGGCCCGCGCACGCGACGCCGGCGCCGGTTGGCCCTGCTCCCCTGGCGCCGCCGCTGGACCAGTCCGCGGTGCTCGGGCAGGTCACCCCGGGACTCGTCGACATCAACACGACACTCAACTATCAGGGCGCGGTCGGCGCGGGCACGGGCATCGTGCTCGACGCAGGCGGCGAGGTGTTGACCAACAACCACGTCATCGAGGGCGCCACCGGGATCACCGCCACCAGTTTGGCCAACGGGCGCACCTACCCCGTCGACGTCATCGGCTACGACAGGGCCAACGACATCGCCCTGGTCCGGCTGCGCGGCGCCAGCGACCTCCCGGTCGCGTCACTGGGCACCTCGTCAGGCATCGCGGTCGGTGATCCCATCGCGGCGATCGGCAATGCGGGTGGCGCCGGTGGCGCGCCGAGTTTCTCGCCGGGCAACATCACGCAACTGGGCGCCTCGGTACGCGCCTCCGATGAGTCCGGCGGCGGGACCCGGGAACTCTCCGATCTGATCCGGGTGGCCGCCGATGTCCGGCCCGGCGACTCGGGCGGTCCGTTGGTCAACGCAGCCGGGCAGGTGATCGGCGTCAACGTCGCCGCCACACTGACGTACCGGATGGGTAACGTCCGCGGCGGCGAGGGTTTTGCCATTCCGATCGACCGTGCACTCGGTATCGCAAACGCGATCCGATCCGGCGGCGGCGCAGGTGTGCACATGGGTGATACCGCGTTCATCGGTGTCGGCATCGCCGACGCGAAGGACGGCGGTCCTGCCGGAGCCGTTGTGCGCCAAGTACTCCCGGACACCCCAGCCCGGGGCATCGGTATCGCCAGCGGGGATGTCATCGTCGCGGTGGACGGGGTCACCATCAATACCGCCACCGATCTGTCCAACGTCATGGATGCCCACCACCCCGGCGACACGATTCTGCTGAGCTGGGTGGACCGCGCCGGCAATCCGCAGAGCGCGAGCGTGGTGCTCAGCGCGGGACCGGTCGGCTGATCTCAGGTGTGCAGTTCGGCCCGCAGTTGCATGAAGCGGAACAGGCCGGGACCGCCGGCCACCGGTTGGTAGGCGCCCACCATGTCGTCGACGAACTCGGCGCGGTCGGCCTCGGGGATGTGATCGGTCCAGGCTGTGCAGCCCACCGTGCACCACGCCGCGAAGTTCTCGGTGGACTCGAAATCCCACTCGCGATCGCGAACCGTCAGCGAATCGACCCGAAGGCCGCTGCGCTCGGCCAGCTCGCCGAATGCCGTCGGATCGGGATGGGCGAACGGCGCGGCGAACCCGGTGAACTGCGGCGCCCATCGGCGGCTGCGGGCCACCCGCATCGCGGTGGACTCGATGCTGGGGCGCGCACTGTCGCAGACCATCTGAATCAGGGCTCGGCCGCCGGGGTGCAGCGCCTTGGCAATGCCGGCGAGTGCGTCGCCCAGTTGGGGCACCCAGTGCAGCGCGTTGAACGAGACGACCATGTCGAAGCTGCTGTCGAACGGCAGTTGGCGCGCATCTGCGCAGACGAACACCGGTCCGGCTGGTCCGGGCGGGCCGGCCTGCCGTGCAGTGGCAACCATTCTCGGCGAGGCGTCGACGCCGACGACGCACCCGCGGGGAAGGCGATGGGCGATCTCGCGAGTGAGGAAGCCGTCGCCGCAACCGATGTCGAGCATCCACTCGCCGCCGTCGACGACGAGTTCGGCCAGGGTCTCAGTGGCCACGGTGCGCTGCAAGCTGCTGACCCGGCTGTAGTCCCGGCCGCTCCAGTCCGCCACCGGGACAGTTAACGTCAAGGCAGGTATCGGCGGCAATAGCGAGGATGGAACTTATGACCACTGCCCTGGCGCGCGGCGCCGCGACGATGATGACGACGCTGGCGCTCGCGACGGCCGCACCGGCGCGGGCTGATTCACCCGAACCTCTGTACAACCTGGTCGACGCCGCGGCGCAGCGGTTGCAGACCGCCGATCCGGTGGCCGCCAACAAGTGGCTGACCGGTGGCCCGATCACCGATCCCGCACGGGTCAAGGTGGTATTGGATGCGGTGTCCAAGGATGCCGAATCCCGTGGTGTGGCAACCGATTACGCGACCAGCGCGTTCACCAATCAGATCAACGCCACCGAGGGGATCGAGTACGCCCGCTTCGCCGGCTGGAAGTTCGACCCGGCCGGCGCGCCGAATTCGGCACCGGACCTGTCGGCGTCGCGCACGGTCATCGATGGTCTCAACCGAGAGATCGTCGAGCAGTTCTCGGTGCAGTGGCCGCTGCTGAACTCCCCGGGCTGTGGCGCCGCGCTGGCCGCGGCCAAGGGTGTCGTCGCGGGGGAACGGCAGTTCGACGATCTGTACCGCACGGCGTTGGACGTCGCCACCCGGTCGTACTGTCCCGCAGGCTAATTCGCTGGGTGCGGATTGCCCAGATACGGAAAGACGGTGAGTGTGTCGGTGTGCGGAGCCAGCCCGCTGGGCGGGCAGTCACCCTTGGTCAGGAATGCCAGCCGGTAGTCGATGACGTCGTCGGTGAACACCCGGCCGTTGGGGTACTTCGCGGGTTTGGCCGGATCGAAGTGCAGCATGTCGGGCAGGGTGCCCTCGCGGTCGATCTCGGCGACGGCCTCCTCTTCGGTGTAGCCACCGGTGTGACCCATCAGGTGGACGAACTGCGGCGTCCAGCGCTCCCGGTCGTGGACAGGCACGCTGGCGTTGTACTCGAGTTTGGTGTCGTCGGTGTTGAAGAAGCTGCTCACCGACGGGTGCCCGGCGCGGTCGACGTGGAGCAGTTCGCCGTCCTGCTTGAGGCTGCACCGGCCCCAGATCCGGATGTCCGGATTGGCGCCGAGCTCGGCGGTGGGCAGTTCGATCGCGATCGAGAAAACGTTGGCGGTCAGATTGGAGTCGACCCCGGTCCACGGTGACGTGCCGCCGAGGTGGGGTGCGGTGAAGTTGCGGCCGCCGGTGATGTCGAACAGGTTCTTGATGCCGTCGAAGTCGAAGAAGAACGCGTCGCTGCGCGCGCCTGCGGCGAAGGTGTAGGCGCCGGCTTGGTGGACGCTGGCGGTTGGACCGAATGACACCTCAACGGCGTCAAAGATCTTCTCGCCCAATGGAAGTGGCGACTCCGCCTCGTCGCCGACGGCCTTGAAGACGTCGACGGTCTGGCGCCCGTCCTCGGGTGTCGAGAAGATGAAGCTGAAGGCGATGTTGTTGAGCAGGTCTCCGTCGTTGTCGACCGCCAGCCGGTAGATGGCGTCGGGGTGTAACGCGTCGGCATTCGGGTTGGCGTTGAGGATCAACACCGTGCGGGTCGGGTCGGCGGGAGCCTGAAATGCATACAGGTCACACAGGTCCAGGCGCTGATCGCCCAGTGGCGGGCCGAGACTCAGACCGGTGAAATGGTTGGACATGGCAAAACTCCTCGCAGCCGCGGATTTTGAAGACGCACCAGTGGTATGACACGTACCTGAGCGGTACTCTGCCGGATCAGTTCTGTCGGGGCAACAACTCGTCGATGAAACGGTCGATGAACTCGTCGACGGGCGTCTCGCCGAGCGGGCGGATGACGAACTTGCTCAGGCCCGCAGCGATCAGACCGTCGAGCTGGGCGTGCAATTGCTGCCAGTCGCCGGCCAGAAGTTCGGCCGGATCCGCGTCGGGCCGCCGAGCGCGGACACCGGCGACGACCGCGTCGGGTAAGCCACCGTCGGCGACGGCAAGGCTCAGTCCGAAGTGATCCGGTTCGATGACTCGGCCGGCCTCGGCGGCCGCGCGCTCGATGCTCTCTTTGGCGCCGCGAGCCTCGTCCGGGGTGAGGAAGCTCCCCAGCCAGCCGTCGGCGAGGCGCCCGATGCGGCGGAATGCGGCCGGTGCCGACCCACCGAGCCAGATGTCGACGGGCACCGGTGGGCGGATGCCCAGCGATGCGGCGGTGAGCTGAAAGAACCGGCCGGCGAAGGTCACCTCGTCACCGCCCAGCAGCGCGCGCACCACTTCCAGCGCCTCGTCGAACACCGCGGCCCGCTGGCCGTCGGGGACCGGAAACAGATCCCATTCCGCCGGTGACGCGGGCCGCAGCCCGAACGCGGGAAGGACCCGTTTGGGGCCGAGTGCGGCCAGCGATACCAGTGCTTTGGCGACCAGGACCGGGTTGCGGCCGGGCAACACCGCCACCGACGTGCCGACCTTCAGGCGTTCGGTCCGGCCTAGCGTGTACGCCATGCCGGCGAACGGGTCGACGGCCGGGGTGTAGACCAATTCCGAGAACCACAGCGAGTCGATGCCGGCGGCCTCCAGCCGGTCGATGACGTGAGGCAGGTCCTCGACCTTGCCTCCGAAGCTCACACCGAACCGGATCTTCACGTCGCTCACCCCGCCACGGTAACCCTGCCGAAGATCACGACACAGCCACGGATGTGCGCCGTTTCCTGGGTTGCGAACCTTAACCTAAGGGTGTGACGGATGTTACGGGTGTGGTTTCTGGGACCGGCAAGTGGCCGAGGTAACCCGGCGCCAGTTCGTCATCGGGCTGCTGGCTTCGGCCAGCCTCGTCGGGACGTCCAGTGCGATCGCGATGTCACAGACCAACCCGCCGCTGGCCGCGACCAAGGCTCCCCCGCTGCCGATCGGCGCGGCGCCGTTGCTCCCCCCGCCGTCACCGGCGGCCCGCGTGGCACTGCCGGGTGGTGCTGAGCTGACCAAGCTGCCCGGCAAGGGCGATCTGCTGGCCATCACCGTCGACGACGGAGTGAACTCCGAAGTGGTACGGCTGTACACCCAGCTCGCCAAGGACACCGGAATCCGCCTGACGTTCTTCGTCAACGGCGTCTACGACTCCTGGCGCGACAACGCCGCCCTGCTGCGGCCGCTGGTGGACTCCGGCCAGATCCAGCTCGGCAACCACACCTGGTCGCACCCCGACCTGACCACACTGCCCAAGGATCAGGTCGCCGACCAGTTGCGGCGCAACGACCAGTTCCTGCGCACCACGTTCGGTGCCGACGCCACACCGTATTTCCGGCCGCCGTACGGCAGCCACAACGACGATGTCGACAGCGTCGCCGCGGATCTGGGGTACCGGGTTGCGACGCTGTGGTCGGGATCGCTGGCCGACTCCACACCGGTGACCGAGGACTACATCGTCAAGATGGCCGACCAGTACTTCATCCAGCAGAACATTGTCATCGGTCATCTCAACCACCTGCCGGTCACCCACGTCTACCCCGCGCTGGTGGACATCATCCGGTCACGCAATCTGCGCACGGTCACGCTCAACGACGTTTTCCTGCAGCCGGAGATACCGCACGTCACATCGGCTTAGTTTTCCCGGGTCGCTTCGCTCCTGCCCGCCGGTTCTAATCCCCAGCCCGCCGGATCTAGGATCGCGGCATGGAAGGCTCCGTGACCGTGCACATGGCTGCACCGGCAGACAAGATCTGGAATCTCATCGCCGACATCACCAAGACCGGTGAGTTCTCGCCCGAGGTGTTCGAGTCCGAATGGCTCGGCGGCGCCACCGGACCGGTGCTCGGGGCGACGTTCCGCGGCCACGTCCGTCGCAATGAGATCGGTCCGGTGTACTGGACCACCTGCCGTGTCACGGCCTGCGAGCCGGGACGTGAGTTCGGCTTCGCGGTCCTGGCCGGTGATCGTGCACTCAACAATTGGCACTACCGTCTCGACGCAAAAGGTGACGGGACCGACGTGACGGAATCGTTCCGGCTCGAAAAGTCCGTGCCGATGCAGCTGTTCTGGTTGTTCGGCGGATATCTGCGGGGCCGGCGCAACCGCCGGGACATGCGGACGACGCTGGAACGAATCAAGAAAGTCGTTGAGAACGACTGAATCTCGGCCGCGGTCGCCGAGCGGTTTGATAGAACCGGTGCATGGGTCGATGGTCACGCGAAGAAATTGAGACAGCGTTCGAAGAACACAAGCAGGTTGTCGTCGGGATCGGTGAGAGCTGGGACTGGTCTCGGTTCGCCGACCAGTTCACCGAGGACGCCACCTACGTCGAGCACTCCTACGGGACGTTCCAGGGGCGCGAAGCCATCCGCAACTGGATCGTCAGCACCATGAATACCTTCCCGGGCACCGAGATGCCGTTCTTCCCTGCGACCTGGCATTCCATCGATGTCGACAAGGGTTGGGTGATCTGCGAATTCCAGAACCGGATGCGCGATCCCGGCGACGGCAGCATCCACGAGGAGCCCAACCTGTCGGTGCTCAAGTATGCGGGCGACGGGCTGTGGAGCTATGAGGAAGACGCCTACAACCCGATGAACTTCATGCCGATGGTGAAGGGCTACATCGAGGCGTCCAAGCGACTCGGAACCATCTCCGATGACGCGGTGACGTTCGCCAAGAACTTGGGCTGGGATCTGCCCTGAGCCAGCTTGTCTCACTCACCGGGATGTTTGAGTCCCGCACCGCATAACGGGATCACGACGTCGCCGTTGGCCAGTAGCTCGCCGACGAGCTGCCAGCCAGGCCCCGTTCGGCTCGCGGCGCCGGCCGCCGCGGCGTAACAGACTGCTGCCGTGGGCTCCACGAAAAGGCCCTCGTGGTGTGCCAGCGCCCGGCGCCCTGCGATGACCGCGTCGTCGTCGACGGTGACGATCGTTCCCCCGGAGTGCCGCACGGCGGCCAGGATCTGCTCGGCGCGCGGCGGGGCGGTGATCGCAATGCCTTCGGCCACTGTCGGCGCGGCGGTGTAGTTCTCGCCGTGCCACGCCGCGGCGAGCGGTGCGCAGCCGGCCGCCTGGACAGCCACTAATGCCGGTAGCCGGTCGGCGCGTCCGGCAGCGACCAGCTCGCTGAACGCCAGATAACAGCCCAGCAGCAGCGTCCCGTTGCCGACCGGGACCAGCACCGCCGAGGGCAGGCTGTGCCCGTTCTGGCGCCAGATCTCGTAGCCGTAGGCCTTCACGCCGTGCACGAAATACGGGTGATAGACGTGGCTGGCGTAGAACACCCCGGGACGATCGGCGATCTGCGCGGCCGCCTCGGCGGCAGCGGCGCGGCTGCCGGGGACCAGCGTCAGCTCGGGTCCGTGCGCCCGGATCTGTGCGAGTTTCTCCGGTGAGGTCGACGCCGGCACCAGCACCTCGCAGTCGATGCCGGCCCTGGCGAAATACGCGGCCGCCGCGGTCCCGGCATTGCCGCTGCTGTCGACCACCGCCTTTTCGACCCGTAACTGTGCGGCCAGCGAAGCCAGCACCGCCGCGCCGCGATCTTTGAAAGACAATGTTGGACTGAAGAATTCGAGCTTGAACCGAGCCGCGGGCAAAGTCCGTGACGGCACGATCGGGGTGTTCCCCTCGCCCAGCGTGATCGATGGGTCGACGACCGGCTGCCACGCCGTGCCGACGTCGAACAACCCGCCGCAGGGGCAGCGCCATACCAGCTCCCCGACGTCGAATTCCCGTCCACACGAGCGACATACCAACGGCGCTAGGTTCACGGCTCGACGCCTTTGCGCTCGTCGATCACGAACATGACCAGCGTGACGAACAGGACGCCGGCCGGCAGCCAGATCGCGCGCACGCCCCACGCGTGGGTGGCGAACGCGCCGACCAGTGCGCCACCGGTGAAGAACAGTGTGAGCGCGGCGTAGATGTGGAAGGCGCGGCGCGCCGTCGCATCGTGGTCCACGAACCCGGTATAGCCCGATTCCACGAGTCGCATCAGGTTTCCGGTGGTGGCCACCGGCAGGTATACGAAATCCCCGATATTGCGGAACAGCCCGATCTGCATTGCCGCGACGAATGAGATCGGGACGGTCACGTAGGTGTGGGCCACGGTGGTCGGTACGAAGCCGATCACGAACAGCACGATGGCCTGCAACAGCATGGTCCAGCGCAACGGATGCTTCAGGTAGCGCTCCACCCGGCCCGACTTCAGATGCGACGCCAGCCCGACCCCGGCGATGAACGCCAGCAGCGGCCAGACGTGAGCCAGTGCGCTGGTCAGTTTGCCCTGACTCATGTTGAGCGCGAAGAAGATGACGTTGGCCGTCTGCACATTGGCGAACACTCCGCCGCGGGCCAGGTAGGTGTATGCGTCGAGAAACCCGTTGGCCAAGGTGAGCAACAGGCCGAACCGCAGCGTCGTCGAGGTGCGCGTCATCGTGTCAGTCAGCTTGCCTGAATCCGGAAATGATCACGACCGTGGGCGGCGAGACTCTACTGTCGTCGGCATGGGCATCGCCACGCGCGTCAACGGTCAGACGCCTCCCGAGATTGCACTCGACGACATCAATCTGGGAACTTTCGAGTTCTGGATGCAAGACGACGCGCTCCGCGACGGCGCGTTCGCGACCTTGCGTCGAGAGGCCCCGATCAAGTTCTTCAACGAGGTCGAGATGGAGGGGGTGCCGCACGGCGAAGGCCACTGGGCGCTGACGAAGCTCGACGACGTCTTCTACGCCAGCCGACACCCCGAGATTTTCAGCTCCTACCCCAACATCACCATCGGCGATCAGATCCCCGAGGTCGCCGAATACTTCGGCTCGATGATCGCCCTGGACGATCCGCGGCACTCCCGGTTGCGCAACATCGTCCGCAGCGCATTCACCCCCAGGGTGGTGGCCCGCACCGAAGAGTCGGTGCGCGACCGCGCCGAGCAGCTGGTGTCGGCGATGCTCGCCAACCATCCCGACGGCAACGCCGAACTGGTGTCCGAGCTGTCCGGGCCGCTGCCGCTGCAGGTGATCTGCGACATGATGGGCATTCCGGAAGAGGACCACGACCGGATCTTCGGATGGACCAACATCATCCTCGGCTTTGGTGACCCCGACCTGACCACGGATTTCGACGAATTCCTCAAGGTGGCCTTCGACATCGGCGCCTTCGCGACGGCGCTGGCCGAGGACCGCAGGATCAATCCCCGCGACGACCTGACCACCGCGCTGGTGGCGGCCGAGGTCGACGGCGAGCGACTGACGTCTGCCGAGATCGCCTCGTTTTTCATCCTGCTGGCCGTCGCCGGCAACGAGACCACCCGCAACGCGATCAGCCACGGTGTTCTGGCGTTGACCCGCTACCCCGAGCAGCGCCGCATCTGGTGGAACGATTTCGAGGCCGTCACCGACACCGCTGTCGAGGAGGTGGTGCGGTGGGCATCACCGGTGATCTACATGCGCCGCACCGTCACTCGCGACATCGAGCTGTCCGGAGTCAAGATGGCCGAGGGCGACAAGGTCACCATGTGGTACGCCTCGGCCAACCGCGACGAAGAGAAGTTCATTGACCCGTGGCTCTTCGATGTGACCCGCACACCGAACCACCACGTCGGATTCGGCGGCGGCGGTGCGCACTTCTGCCTGGGCGCGAACCTGGCCCGCCGCGAGATCGCCGTGGTTTTCTCCGAACTGCACCGTCGCATACCGGACATCCAGGTGACCGAAGAGCCGGCGATGCTGCTCTCAGCGTTCATTCACGGGATCAAGCGGCTGCCGGTCAGCTGGGCGTAGGCCTGAGGTTGTGGCGCTGATGGTGCGGCGCTCGTAGCGTTGGTGAGCATGAAGCAACGGCTGCACTGGCTCGCGATGCACGGAGTGGTCCGCGCGGGTGCCAATTTCGCCGCACGCCGCGGTGATCCGCAAGCCCGGATGGTGGCGGACCCGGCGGTGCGCGTCGACCCCGTCGCGTTCTACACCGAGCTGCGGCCGCGGGGACCGATGATCCGCACCCGAGTCGGCTACATGACCGTCGACCACGCCGTGGCTCACGAGTTGTTGCGCTCCGACGACTTCCGGGTCATCGTGCTCGGGGCCAATCTGCCTGCTCCGGTGCGCTGGTTGGAGCGGCGCACCCGCGACGATCTGCTGCACCCGCTGCGCCCGCCCTCGTTGTTGGCGGTCGAGCCACCCGAGCACACCCGCTACCGCAAGACCGTTTCGTCGGTATTCACCAGCCGCGCGGTGGCAGCGCTGCGCGATCGGGTCGAGGACAGCGCCGGGGAGCTGCTCGACGGACTGGCCGCCGGTCCTGGCGTGGTCGACATCGTCGAGCGGTACTGCTCGCAGCTACCGGTCGCGGTGATCGGCGACATCCTCGGCGTGCCGGACGCCGACCGGCCGCGCATTCTGGAGTTCGGTGAGCTCGCTGCGCCGAGTCTCGACGTCGGCCTGTCGTGGCCGCAATACCAGCGGGTGCAGCACGGCCTCGCCGGGTTCAACCGATGGTTGTCGGCACACCTGCGTCACCTGCGTGACCAGCCGGGCGAGGACCTGATGAGCCAGCTGATCGCGGCATCCGAGGACGGTGCGCGTCTGAACGAAGTGGAGCTGCAGGGCGTCGCCGGACTCGTGCTCGCGGCGGGATTCGAGACCACAGTGAACTTGCTGGGCAACGGAATTCGGCTGTTGCTGAACTCCCCCGACCAGCTCGCCCGGCTCGTGGGCGATCCGTCGCTGTGGCCGAACGCTGTCGAGGAGATCCTGCGGCTGGAATCGCCGGTGCAGCTGTCGGCGCGGGTGGCGCTGCGCGACACCGAGGTGGCGGGGACACCGGTGAAGGGCGGTGAGATGGTGGTGATCTATCTGGCTGCCGCCAACTGCGATCCCGCCGTGTTCGATGACCCACACCGATTCGATGTGGGACGGCCCAATGCCGGTAAGCACCTGGCCTTTTCGGGCGGTAGGCATTTCTGCCTGGGGGCGGCGCTGGCGCGGGCCGAGGGTGAGGTCGGCCTGCGCCGGTTCTTCACTCATTTCCCGGAGGTGCAGCTGGCCGGGCTCGGCAGCCGCCGCGACACCCGGGTGCTGCGCGGTTGGGCCGAGCTACCGGTCAGCCTCGGCTCTCCTTCTTCGGAGCGCCCAAACCGACATCTCGCCGAGAAAGTGTGAGTGGATCCCGGCGAAACGTCGAGTTCGGCGCGCGCTAGGTCTTGTGCTCGACCCGCGGATCGAGCGAATCGGCCTCTGACCACTTTTCGTCGAGCTCCTCGCGGCGGGTGCTCGCCACGTCGCGGTGCTTGGCGGCGTTCTCCTCGAGGCGGGCCGCTTCGGCGGCCTTGGCCTCGGCTTCGGCTTGTGCCGCACGGGCTTTGGCCGCGGTCTCGTCGGCCAGTGCCTCACGGCGCTGCACCTTGACATTCTCCTGACGGACTTCCTCGCGGATCTCGTCAGCCTGCGCTGTTCGCCGGCTCATCTGGCGATTGCGGCCAACCCAGACCAGCGCAGCGATGACGATCAGCGCCGCGACTACGGCGATGACAATCCACACGACATTGTTCGTAGCCATCCTCGGCTCCATTTCATTGAGCGAGCCGCTGATGCGGCATCGTCAATTAGCGGCGTTCCCGTCCGGGCCGTGGGTCAAACCGCCCAATGCCGTCAGCATGCCCGCGGCCGCGCGTGGCCAGGTGAAAGTTTCGGCCCGCCGTCGTGCGCAGAACCGCCGCTGGTGCTCGGGGCGATCCATGACACCGGCGACGGCCTGCGCGATCGCGCGCGGATCGTTGTCGGCGCACGCGCCGCTGTCAGAGCTCAGGATCTCGGTCAGCGCGGAGGTGCGCGACACGACTGCCGGGGTTCCGCACGCCAGCGCCTCGAGTGCCGCCAGGCCGAAAGTTTCATGCGGGCCGGGCGCCAGCGCGACGTCGGCGGTGGCCAAGAGCGTTGCCACTGCGTTGCGGGACTCGATGAACCCGGTGAAGTCCACCGGCAACCGCGCGGCCTGCCGCTGCAACCGTGGCCGCATCGGTCCGTCCCCGGCGATCACCAAGCGGGCGTCGACTCCCGAATCGCGCAGGGCGGCAAGGGCATCGATGCTGCGGTCGGCGCGCTTCTCCACCGACAACCGGCCGCAGTGCACCAGCAGCAGCTGGCTGGGGGTGGCCCAGCGGCTGCGGGTGAGCGTGCAGAACCGATTGGGATGAAACATGTCTAGGTCCACCCCCAGCGGCACCGTCATCACGTTTTCGGCACCGATGCGGTCGAACTCTTCACGGGCAAAGCTGGTGGTACACAGCACCGTGTCGTACATGGCTGCGGTTCGGCGGTTGGCCATGTCCGCGATCCGGCGCGCCAGCGGCTTGGGCATGATCTGTCCGGTCAGCCGGTCCAGGCGCTCATGGGAGATCATCACCGTCGTAACGCCGTGGCGCGCTCCCCATCGGCCGAGGGACCGCAGGGTGAACCGGTCGGATACCTCGATCGCGTCGGGCGCCAACTGTTCCAGCAGCGTGGTCACGGGTGCCGGTATGACCGCGCGGTATCCCCCGGTGAATGGAATCTGTCTGGCGGGCAGGGTGATTCGCGTGACACCGCTGGGAAGCTGGGTGTGCGAAGCGGCGGAGCCTGGAACGATCAGGAAGACTTCGTGCCCGGCGGCGCAGTATTCGGCACCGAGCCGATCGACGGCGGTACGCAGGCCGCCCGACCGGGGGCCGTAGAAGTTCGCGACTTGCGCGACCCTCATCATGGCCGTATCTGAACCCGTTGCGGTGTGCGCATGGCTACGCCCGCCCTTCCGCGTCCTGAACACGGCGTGAACAGCCACGATTGGACTACCGTCGATCACGTGCAGATTTCCGGTGTGTTCCAGGCGATGGCGCGTGCGGTAAACCGTGGTGCCACCGCGCTGATCACCTCGCCGCGATGGGGCCGCGTCGTCGGGGTGGGGCTGACCACGATCCGTTATACCGGCCGGCGCAGTGGGCGCACCGTCGAGCTGCCGGTCGGGTATCGGCGCAAGGGCGGGGACATCCTGATCGGGGTGGCCATGCCGGACGGCAAGAAATGGTGGCGGAACTTCACCGGCGAGGGTGCCCCGCTCACCATCCTGCTGGCCGGCTCCGAGCGCACCGGACAGGCCGTGGCCACCAGGGACGCCCGCGGCCGTGTGACGGTCACTGTGCGACTCGATGGTCGTGCGCCGAGATCGACGTAATGCCGACATTTACTCGCACTTGCGCAGCCAAATGTCGGTTTGGGCGTAATCGAATCAGTTAGAGGTTGCGAGAAAACCAGTCCTGCAAGCGAGTCCACGCATCGGCGGCCGCGACCGGGTTATAGCGCGGCCCGCTGTCGTTGAAGAACGCGTGGTCGGCGTCTGGCTCGATGACGAGATCGTTGACCACGCCGGCCTGATCCAGGGCCGCCTTGGCGGCCGGCTCCGACGAGGTGACGCGCTGGTCGAGCGCCCCGTACAGGCCGAGCACGGCGGTGTTCTTCGATCCGCCGAAGTCCGGATTGTCGGGCAGCGGGCCGTAGAACGGCACCGCCGCAGCCAGTCGTGGCTCCCCCGCCGCGAGCAGCCGCCACACCAGTCCGCCGCCGAAGCAGAAGCCGATGGCGGCCAACTTCTGCCCCGGTGATCGGCGCGCCACCTCGTCGAGCCCGGACTTGAGATCGGCGATGAACCGGTCGGGCGCGATGGTGCCCAGTGCGGCGGTCGCCGCGGCCGGGTCGCTGAATGTGGCGGTGCCACCTTCCTCGGAGAGCAAGTCGATGGCCAGCGCGGAGTAGCCGATCCCGGCCAGCCGGCCGGCGACCGTGCGCACCCAGTCGTTGAGGCCCTTGTTCTCGTGGATGACCAGGACCGCTCCGCGCGGTGTGGCGGCCTGCGCCCAACTGCCCTGCAGCTGCCCCCTCGGACCCGCCCAGGTGATGGGCGTGGTGGCCAGCGCGCCGGCCATCCCCGGCGGCGGCGAGGCGGACGTCGGCGCGGACGGTGACGGTGACGGCGAGGACGACGCGGTGGTCCGCTTGTCCGTGGCGCATGCGGCGATCAACGCGCTCGCGGCGGCCGTACTCACGCCCAGCAGCGCCAGGCGGCGCAGCGCTTCTCGACGATTCAGCAGGCCGTCGACGTGATCGGTGGCGATCTCTTCGGCGATGTAACGCTGTAGTGGAGTCACCCTCGCGAGTATGCGCCTTTTGGGTAAGCGTGAGCTGTCAGGATGACCATCGAGGAAGGTGGCAGGCGTGGCAGAGCTGAAGGTGAAACGCGGATCTGAAGCGTTCGAACAAGTCGTTGCGCTGCTGGACTATCCGATGTTCGTCGTGACCACCCGGGCCGGTGACGAGCGTGCCGGCTGTCTGGTCGGATTCAGCAGTCAGGTCTCGATCGACCCGCCGCGATATCTGGTCGGGCTGTCCAAACGTAACCACACCTATCGGGTCGCGACGGGCGGCGCAACGCACCTGGCGGTGCACGTGCTGGCCAACGAACACCGCGAACTCGCCCGGCTCTTCGGCGGTGAGACCGGAGACCGGATAGACAAGTTCAGTCGCTGTCGGTTCTCCGACGGCCCCGAGGGGTTGCCGATCCTGACCGATGCCGCCGGATGGTTCGTCGGCCGCATCCTCGATCGGTTCGACCTGGGCGATCACGTCGGGCACCTGATCGAGCCGGTCGCCGGTGTCGCGCCCGAGCGATTCGGCGACCTGGTCACGTACGCCGACGTCAAGGACCTGGAGCCGGGCCATGAGGCCTGACCAGCCCAGCAACGATCGCGCTGGCATCAGCGCTCGGTGACCGCCGCTGAACTGGCCCGCGAGTACGGATTCACCGGCATCACGGCCGGCAGCCGGACGCCTGGTCGCACCCGTGAGTAAACACATCCGAAAAAGTGTCCACTAAATCGTTGACACCCGTCCTGGCAAACGGTTCTATTGACGCTCGTGACATACGACACGATCATCCGCAACGGCCGGTGGTTCGACGGGACAGGCGCCCCGTCCGGAATCCGTGACATCGGCATCAAGGACGGCCGCGTCGCCGTAGTCAGCCTTCGCCCGCTCGACGTGACCGGCTGCACCGATGTCGTCGATGCCGGCGGCAAGTGGGTGATACCGGGCATGGTCGACATCCACACCCACTACGACGTCGAGGTGCTGGGCGGTCCTGGCCTGTCGGAGTCGGTGCGCCACGGCGTCACGACGATCATGCTCGGCTCCTGTTCGCTGTCGACCATCCATGTCGGTGGCAGCGACGCCGGTGATCTGTTCGGCCGGGTCGAGGCGATCCCGCGTGAGCACGTCATCGCCGCCGTCGACGGGGCCAAGACGTGGACCACCGCCGAGCAGTATGTCCAGGCCTTGGAATCCCGGGCGCTGGGCCCGAATATCGCGGCGTTCATCGGTCACTCCGATATGCGCACCGCCGTCATGGGATTGGATCGCGCCACCCGAAACGATGTGCGCCCCAACGCAAGCCAGCAGGCCGAGATGGAGCGCATGCTCGCCGAGGCGCTGGAGGCCGGGTTCGTCGGGATGTCCTCGATGCAGTTGTTGTTCGACAAGCTCGACGGCGAGACCTGCCGATCCCGCACACTCCCGTCGACGTATGCCAAACCGCGCGAGCTGCGCCGGCTCAAGTCACTGCTGCGCAAGCGCGGCCGGGTGCTGCAATCCGGGCCGGACATCCAGAACCCAATGAACCTCATCTCGCAAGTGGCGCAATCACTTCCGGTGCTGCGCGACAAGCTTAAGACAAGCTTGCTGTCGGCTGCCGATGTCAAGTCCAATCCGTTCGCCATCCTGCTGTTGGGTCCGCTGGCCAAGGCGACCAACAAGTTCGGCGGTGACTTCCGCTGGCAGCACCTGCCCGTTCCGTTCGAGGTCTACGCCGACGGTATCGACTTGGTGGTGTTCGAAGAATTCGGCTCCGGAGCGGCCGCGTTGCATCTGCGCGACGAGGTCGAGCGCAACGCCCTTCTCAAAGACGAGACCTACCGGCGCCAGTTCCGCAAGGACTACGACACCAAGTACGGCGTGCGGGTCTGGCACCGCGACTTCTTCGACGCCGACATCGTCGGCTGCCCCGATGAATCCGTGGTGGGCAAGTCCTTCGGGCAGGTCGGCCAGGAGCGCGGCGGGTTGCACCCGGTCGACGCATTCCTGGACCTGGTGCTCGAACACGGCACCAAGCTGCGCTGGCGCACCACGATCTCCAACCACCGCCCCGAAGTGCTCAAGAAGCTGGCCAAGGATCCGGGCGTTCAGATGGGCTTCTCCGATGCCGGTGCGCACCTGCGCAATATGGCGTTCTACAACTATGGGCTACGGCTGCTGCGCCATGTGCGCGACGCCCAGCGCAGCGGACGGTCGTTCATGTCCGTCGAGCAGGCCGTGCACCGGATGACCGGCGAGCTGGCCGAGTGGTATCAGATCGACGCCGGCCACCTGCGCGTCGGCGACCGCGCCGACCTCGTCGTGGTGAACCCCGCTCACCTCGACAGCCGCCTCGATGACTACGCCGAGCAGCCTGTCGAGCAATACGGGGGCCTGTCCCGGATGGTCAATCGCAACAACGACGCCGTCGAGCTGGTGTTGATCGGCGGGCGCGCGGTGGTCCGTCACGGTGAACCGACGCCGGTGCTCGGTGCGCAGCGCACCGGGAGTTTCCTGCGGGTGGGCCGGACGACCCCGGCACCCGGAACGACGAAGGAATCGGAGCTGGCCCATGTCAATTGACACCTCGGCGGTCCCCACGGAGGTCGCCCAGACCGTGCTGGGCATGTGGAAGGCGTTGTCCAATCGCGACTGGGAGACGCTGAAGACGTTCCTGTCCGATGACTGCATCTACGTCGACATGCCGGTGGGGCCGATCGCGGCCGCGCGCGGTCCCGAGGACATCGTCAAGCGGCTGAAAATCGGCCTGGAGCCGTTGGCCGGCTACGTGAACCACGACGGTGTTCTGGTGAGCAACGGCGTGGACACCATGTACGAGCACTCCGAGACGTGGACGTTCAAGACCGGTGAGGAAGGCGTGCTCAGCTTTGTCACGGTGCACAAGGTCGAGAACGGGAAGATCACGCTGTGGAAGGACTACTGGGACATGAACGGGCTGACGGGCTTCGCCCCACCCACCTGGCTTGAAGATCTGGCAAAAGCGGACATGAGCTGGATGTTTGATGCAACGGGGCTCATCTGACGCGACCCGATTTCGGGTGATTTTCGGGCGCTACTCGCCTAGCACAACGCGCCATGTCACACTATGGGTGTGGCCGAACATTTGCTGGACCTTGCCGCCGAAGTGCCCACCTGGAAACGCGCCCTACGCGCGCAAGGCAAGTCTGACGCGACCCTGTCGACCTACGGGCTCGGCGTCGAGCGCTTCCTACGCTGGTGCACCGACACCGGCACGCCTGCGGAGCTGACGAAGGCCAATGTTCAAGCGTGGCTGGCCGATCTGCTCGACTCCGGTCTACAGGCCACCTCGGCGACAACATGGCTCGGGGGTGTGAAGCGCTTCGGGGCGTGGCTGGCCGACGAGGATCTGTTGCCCAACAACCCCATTGAGCGGTTGTCACCGCCGAAGATCGCGACGAAGGTGACCGAGTCGCTGACCGACGACGACTTGCGGCAACTGCTCAAGACATGCCAGGCCAGCAAGTCGCTGCGGGACCGGCGAGACGAGGCGATCATCCGGCTCATGTCGGAGACGGGCTTGCGCGCCAATGAGCTTGTCGCGTTGGAGCTCGACGACCTGGACCTCAACCGCCAGCTGGCAACCGTCACCAAAGGTAAGGGCGGGAAGGGCCGCATCGTGCCGTACTCGCCGCAGGTGGCGGCGGCGCTGGACCGCTACCTGCGGGTGCGCCGTGCCCGCGCCCACCCTGGCAACACGCAACTGTTCATCGGCGCGCAAGCGCCGGGGTTCTCCTACTACGCGCTGGCCAAGACGCTGCGGCGGCGCGCTGCGGATGCCGGTGTGGCGGGCTTTCACGTGCACAAGCTGCGGCACACTGCCGCGACCCGCTGGCTGCGGGCGGGCGGCTCCGAGGGCGGTCTGATGGCCGTCGCGGGCTGGAGCAGCCGCGAGATGCTGGACCGCTACGTCAGGGCGTCAGCCGCCGAGCGCGCAGCCGACGAAGCACGCGGGCTGAACTTGGGTGACCTGTGAGCAGCGAGGCCAGCGACGGCGATCAGCTTGCCCTGCACCGGTTCTTCTGCGACCTGGCCGTCGTCGTCGCCAAATGCAAGCGGTGCGGCAAGCAGGTTGCCGTCTACTGGGCGCACCACCCCGACTGCACGGAGTGCACGGTGGCCGACGATGGAGGTTGGCGGGACTGGGGGCGATGCGAGTGCGACCCGCCCCCGGTGCTGCCCGACGGGTCGGTAATCGCCGCGGACATCGCTAAAGGCCATGCAGCCAAGCGAGTGATCTGGCATCGCGCGCCGCGGAAGATTTACATCTGAGCCGCGGGTAGCATAGGGCTCACATGCTTAGTCCGCGAACCTGGACACCCGGCGAAGGCGAAGCGCTTCGTGCGGTTGAAAGGTGCCCGCACGCATGCTTCCCCCGTCCGAACGCGCACTACGCGCGAAACTCGCCGCCCATACGTCCTGGGCCAACACTGAAGATCGCACCGCCCGAACAGCCAACGGACGCAGAGCGTTCGATGAGAAATTCCTCGCCGAGGCTGGCGGCGACCCGGTGCGCGCCGCGCATCTACGCAAGGCGTTCTACACCCGGCTGGCACTGAAGTCCGCTGCCGCCCGCCGTCGCCGGGGTGGTGGTTCCGCCGCATGAGAAACCAAGAACCCGCCCCCACAACGGGAACGGGTACCGGCATCAACAGCCTTATTGACACCACCATGGTAGCCCAGATCGACTTCGGCGCACTGCTACTCGACACGCTCGGGCTCGCTGAACACGAGTTCACAGCGATCGGATACGCCGACACTGCGGTCGCCAAGCCACAATTCAAAACCGCCGGCGTCAGGACACCTACCCGCGCCGTCGAAGTCGCCACCCGGTTACCCGACACCGCCGACGTGTATTTCAGCGTCAACGCTGTACGTGCTCGACAGCCTGAAGACTCCCGCCGGGGCGTAGAGGCCGATACCACCCGGTTGACCGCGCTCTACGCCGACCTCGACGTCAAACCGGGCGGCTGCCCGACCCTCGACGTCGCCCGCGCGATCACTGCCGAGATCGGCGTCATTCTCGGCACCACACCGGCAACCGTCGTCGAATCGGGCTCCGGGCTGCACCCCTACTGGGTGATCGAAGACGGACACGTCAACGATGGGGACATCACGGCGGCACGGTCCCTGGTGCGCCGCTTCGGCAGACTCGTCACGGCCGTCGCCAAGAATCACCGTGTCGCCGTGGACGGCGTCTACGACTTGGCCCGGATGCTGCGCGTCCCCGGCACGTTCAACAACAAGACCGGGGGCCAGGTACCCGTCGTCGCCTACACGGGCAACGGTAGACCGCTGAGCATGGCCGAGGTCGCCGAACGCCTCGACGAGGTCGGCATCGAGGAGACCGCCGAGGACCGCGCCCCGACCGCTGAGATCGTCTCAGCGCCTACCGGGTGGGTGTGGGCCGAAACCACCTGCGGCTACGTCGCCGCGATGATCGCCGGGTGGGCCACCGACACGCCGACTTCGCGCAACCCATGGCACTACGCCAACCGCATTCGGCTGGAATGCGCCCGGCGCAACGGGTGCCTCACCGAGGCCGACTATCGGCGTGGCGGTGAGGTTCTCGCCGCCCGGCTGACCGGACTGGTCGCCACGACCGAACCGCGACGCTCACTGAAACGTCTGGAGATATCAGGGGCGGCTGTGCGGGCTGTCGGTGTCGCTGCCACCAAGACCGACGCGGACGTTCGCCGGGAGCTCGGCGGGCACAACCACGGCGGCACTCTCGGGGACTTCTGGGGCACCGGGGCGACGCCGACCGCCGGCGGCGCTGCGAGCATCGTGCCCGCCGCTGCGCAGGACCCCGATGACAGTGGCCAGACCGCAGCGCAGGGCATCAGCCCCGCGATGGGGCGGCGGGTTGAGCTGACGACCTTCGCAGACATCCGCGACGACACACCGGAATGGGTGTGGTCCTACGACGGCCGAGGCCGCATCCAGCGAGGGACTTTCACACTGTTTGGGGGACGACCCGGCGCCGGGAAGTCCACGGCGGCACGCTGGTTCGTTGCCGGTTTCAGCACGGGAACGCTCGACGGCTGCTTTCTTGGACGCCCCCAGAACGTCGCCTACATTGCGGCCGAAGAGTCGGGGCGCTACGTGGTCAAGCCGTCGCTGCGGGCCGCAGGGGCCGATCTGAACCGCATCTACTTCCCGACTGTCACCTCAGACGGGCGCGCAACACGGTTGCAATCCGTTGCCGATGAGAACGAACTGACAGAGCTACTGATCGCCAACAACATCACCGTGGTTGTGGTCGACCCGGTCATGTCGACGATCGGCGGGGGCGTTGATATTCACCGCAACAACGAAACGCGGCAGTACATCGAACCGTGGGCGCGGATCGCCGAGAGGATTGACGGCGTCGTGATCGGCATCGCGCACCTGCGTAAAGCGACTGGCGGCGATGTCGTGACCGCGCTCACCGGTTCATCGGCGTTCGGTGAAGTGGCCCGCAGTGTGTTCGGGTTCGCCAAAGACCCCGACTCCGACGACGGCGAACGGGTCATGTCGCAGGCGAAGAACTCGACCGGCGTCGAGGACCTGGCGGTGACGTACCGCATCGAGTCGATGCCGGTGACGACGGATGCGGGCACTTCGGCCGAGGTTGCGCGGTTCGTGCTCGGCGCCCGGTCGGAGCGGACGGTCGATGATCTGCTGCGGGAATCGGTCACGGTGAATTCGGTTGTCGATGATGCGACCGAATGGCTGCGCGAGTACCTGACCGCTGCAGGGCGGTCGCGGTCGAAGGACGTGAAAGCCGCCGCGCGGAACACCAACGGCTATTCGGAGTCCTCACTGAAACGCGCCGCCCGCAAACTCAGGGTCGTCTCGACAAACGAGGGTATGCCGCGCGTGACGTGGTGGTCACTCCCAGTCGGGTCACCCAGTCGGGTCGAAGAGCCCTAGAACGAACACACTGGCCCGACTGAGCCGACTGGGAGAGCCTCGCGCGCGTGAGCACAATTTGAACAACATATATATGCAGTTCATCCCCAGTCGGGCCAGTCGGGCCAGTCGGGTCAGCCTATTTGTCTTAGGGAGACGTGACCCGACTGGGTAGCCTCCCTTCGGTATGACGCCTTCGGTATGACGTCCTACTGTAGGTGTTCAAAACCTGAACACCACGCCCACGAAACCTGTTGGGCTGCATAGCATCCCGCAAATACGAAAACCATTGGGCTGCATGGCAATTCGCATCGTCGCAGGTCAGGAGCGGTTAGGCGGTTGGCGGGCCTGAGTGCCGATTTGCCCACCGTGAAGGCCCCCCGGCCGCCAACACCATGTCAAGGGTTCAAAAGTCGCTCAGGCGCGCCGCCAGCCCCCACGAATCATTGGTTTCTTTTGACGGCCAAACCCGGCGACATTCTGTCGCCGGGCGGTCTATCCATGAGCGTTTTACCGAGCTAGATCATCTAACTACTTTGGGTGGCGGGGTCCGCGGGTCTGCGGGAACGCGGGGGGCAACGGGCGTCGACACGTGGCGCTCTCCGGCGTGCTAAATCACATATTAGCAGGTCAGAGCTGCACTGGTCGATGTTTGATGCATCAAAGATGATGTGTTGCAACTGGTTTCAGGGCCTGAAGTGTCAATGGTCCGAAAGTATTCTGGCATAGGACAATTCGCGCAGGCCGGAGTAGCATGTGGGATCGTCCGAGCCGCTGTTCGGATGTTGTAGTTCGAGTCGGGCCGTTGTCCGTCCTCGGGGGCCGACGCCGGTGCTGCGCGCCCTTTGGCCGAAGGGCCGTCGCTTCTCCTACGATCCCTGCACGCACTGTGTGCGCGCCTGGCGTTGTGCCAACCACTCCGAAAAGGACACACCGGACATGAAATACGATTTGGACTACCTGCTCACGTTGCCGCGCAGCGAGGTTGAGCACCGCACCGCGGCCGCAGCCGAGCGAGCCGAAACCCGCACCCAGCGCGCCGTAGCCGAGAACCGTGATTTCACTGCGAGAGAAGTAGATCTCCAGCGCCAGGACCACGACGAGCTGACCGTGCTGAAGCAGGCTCTCACATGCCTCGATCAGATCGAATCTCGCGGACGCGACGTTGATGCGGCTATCGAGCTTCACCGGCGTGGTGTGGAATCCCGCTCCGCGGAGTGGCAGCCGACACTGCTGGTGAGTCGGGCCAACATCGAGCAGCACGCCGCCGCCCTGTCCGAGGGCAGGCCATGGGGCGCTGTCGAGATGCGCTCCCGAGTCACCGCCGCTGCCGATTTGGGCAGTGCCGGTGGTTGGGCGACGGTCGCGCCGGCTGAGCCGCGACACCTGATCAGCTTTGCGAACATTCCGGTGTCGGAGTTGAGTGGTAGGACCGCCCAGGTGCCGCAGTTCGCCGGGCCGGCCGGGACGCCGGGGGTGGATGAGTCCACGGATCACCCGGAATACGACGACGTCACGCCGGTGAACCTGACCGCGGCGAGATATGGCCGGTGGTCCGAAGTCTCAGCGCTGGCCAACCAGGTCGATGAGCTGATCGGGCTATCCGCCATGCACAGCTGGGCTATCTCGAGAAGCCTCGATGACTTGGCGGTAAGTGCTGTCGAAGCTGCGGGCGCGTTGAACAGCCTGGGGGTCTCCGCTGGACAGATTGAGACTCACGTGCGTGAGGCGATCCTGTTGGTGGCAGCGACCGTCTTTGTCGCTGAGACTAATGTGGTGGTGGTCGGTACGCCTGCCGATCTGGCAGAGCTAACCGGTGTAAGCCCTGCCAATGCAACGGATCTGGCCAGTTATCCCGTGACTTTTAATGGCGCGAAGCTCTATCCGACCATCGCGGCGACACCCAATGTGCTCACGGTGTTCGCGCCCAGCGCCTTCCGGGTGTTCCAGTCGCCCCTGCAGTCCGCCACCCAGATAGACCCGCAGTCGGGTGCGTACAAGTTCGGGTCCTGGCTACACAGCACTGGCCTGGCCCAAACGATCTCGGGATCTGCGGTCTGGGTCGGCGGAAGCTAGACCGGGTGAGGGCCGAGGTTTGCCGGTCGGTCGGCTGCGAGGCAGCGCCGTCGAGTCGCCGTTCCGCGTGGTGTCGAGCGCACGGCCCGCGCAAGGCATCGCGGCATCCGGCAGTCGACCTGTTGTGCGAGGTCCTGGCGGGGCAGCCGAAGTTGCGAAACGCTTTGTGCCGCGGCCGCGCCGAGTTGTTCGATTCCGAGGACCCCGCCGACGCCGCCGA
>FLQS01000030.1 GCA_900078375.1 uncultured Mycobacterium sp.
GCCAAGGACAGTGCCGGCGGCAACGGCTATTCGATCGATTTCCACATCGGCTTGACCGGCGCCCCGAACCCGTACGTGTATCCCGACAACCTGCCCAGGATCAACGGGCACGGCGGACCCGGCGGTGCACCCGGCTGCTGGCAGAAGATCGACCGCAACTTCTGGCCGGCGCCGCACCTGGTGGTCGACGACGGCGCCTCTCTCGCTCCGTACAACCACTTCGAACTCGGCCAGCCCCTGCTCACCGAGTACGTCTGGGGACGCCAAGTCGGGGAGAACACGATCAACCCATGAAAATCACCGGCACAGCAATCAAACTCGGGGTATTCGCACTGGTGCTCCTGCTCTTCACGGCGATCATCGTCATCGTGTTCGGGCAGTTCCGTTTCGACCGAACGACCGCTTACACAGCCGAATTCAGCAATGCCAGTGGTTTGCGTGACGGCCAGTTCGTCCGTGCTGGTGGTGTCGAGGTCGGCAAGGTTTCCGACATCACGCTCATCGGCAACGGCGACCGGGTTCAGGTGACACTCAACGTCGATCGGACGCTGCCGCTGTACCAGTCGACCACCGCCCAGATCCGTTACCAGGACCTGATCGGGAACCGCTACGTCAACCTCGATCGCGGCACCGGCGAGGGCGCCGACCGGATTCTGCCTGCGGGCGGCTTCATTCCGATGTCACGCACCCAGCCCGCGCTGGATCTCGACGCGCTGATCGGTGGTTTCAAGCCGCTGTTCAAGTCCTTGGACCCGAAGAAGGTCAACACCATCGCCTCGTCGCTCGTCACCGTTTTCCAGGGGCAGGGCGGCACCATCAACGACATCCTGGATCAGACAGCGCAGCTGACTTCCGCACTGGCGGACCGTGATCAGGCGATCGGTGAGGTGATCACCAACCTGAACACCGTGCTGGACACCACCGTCAAGCACGAGAAGGACTTCGACCAGACGGTCAACAACTTCGAGATCCTCATCACCGGACTGAAGAACCGCGCCGACCCGCTGGCTCAGGCCACGGCGAACATCAGCAGTGCCGCAGGCACTGTGGGCGATCTGCTGGCCGATGATCGCCCACAGCTCAAGGACACGATCGGCAAACTCGAGACCATTCAGCAGCCGCTGGCCGACGGTCAGGATCGGCTGGACGATCTGCTCACCAAGTTGCCGACAGCCGTGAAGATGATCGGCCGCGCCGGTGGCATCTACGGTGACTTCTTCAACTTCTACCTGTGCGACATCAACCTGAAGCTCAACGGCCTGCAGCCCGGTGGCCCGGTCCGCACCGTCAAGATCACTCAGCAGCCCACGGGTAGGTGCACGCCGCAATGAGGACGTTAGAGACTCCCAACCGGATCAAGAACGGTCTGGCCGGCATCGTGATCATCGTGCTGGTCGTCGCGGTGGGCCAGAGCTTCTCCGGGATTCCCCAGTTGTTCGCTCAGCCGACCTACTACGGCCAGTTCACCGATACTGCGGGCCTCAGTGCCGGCGACAAGGTGCGCATCGCCGGGATGGACGTCGGTGAGGTGAAGTCACTGAAGATCGACGGCAACCACGTGTTGATCGGATTCAACCTGGGCCCCAGGCAGATTGGCACCGAGAGCCGAGTGGCGATCCGCACCGAGACGATCCTGGGCAAGCGGGTGCTCGAGATCGAGCCGCGCGGCAGCAAGATGTTGCAGGCGAGCGCGGTGCTGCCGACGGGTCAGACCACCACGCCCTACCAGATTTACGACGCGGTGTTCGACGTGACAACCGCCGCCAGGGACTGGGACATCGACACGGTCAAGCAATCGCTGAACGTGTTGTCCGAAACCATCGACCAGACCTACCCGCACCTGAGTGCGGCACTGGACGGGGTGGCCCGGTTCTCCGACACCATCGGCAAGCGCGACGAGCAGTTCAAGCAACTGCTGGCCAACGCCAACAAGGTCGCGGCCGTGCTGGGCAACCGCAGTGAGCAGATCAACCGGCTGGCGGTCAACGCCCAGACCCTGTTGGCCGCCGTCAACGAGCGCCGCAACGAGATCGATTACCTGCTGGCCAACGTCTCACTGATCTCCCAACAGTTCAGCGGATTCATCAACGACAACCCGAACCTGAATCACGTTCTGGAGCAACTCAAAACGATCAGCGATGTGCTGGTGAAGCACAAGACGGACCTGTCCGACGTGCTGATCACCGCCTCGAAGTTCATGGGCGCACTGGCCGAGGCCATCGGGTCGGGCCCGTACTTCAAGGTGCTGGTGGTCAACCTGGTGCCGTACCAGATCCTGCAGCCGTGGGTGGATGCCGCGTTCAAGAAGCGCGGTATCGACCCCGAGGAGTTCTGGCGCAACGCCGGTCTGCCGGCCTTCCGGTTCCCCGACCCCAACGGACAGCGCCAGCCCAACGGTGCACCGCCGGCTGCCCCGATCCCGCTGGAGGGCACGCCGGATCATCCCGGTCCTGCCGTCGGCCCCGGCTCGCCGTGCTCGTACACCCCGCCCCCGGACGGCATCCCGACGACCGGAAACCCGCTGCCCTGCGCCGGTCTGACCAATCTTCCCTTCGGGCCTGTGGCAGAAGGTGCCTACCCGCCACCCGATGTGCCGATCTCGGCACCCAACCCCGCCGCTGGCTACAGCCCGGGTGTCCCGAGTGCCGCATTCCCCGGTGAGCTCTCGCCGAGCATTCAAGGCGTGCCTGCCCCGCCGCTGGCACCCGGTCCGCCAGGGGCTCGCACCGTTCCGGTCGCCCCGACGCCGGGACCGGCCACCGATATCCCCGGATACGCTCCGCCGCCGAACGCCCTCATCGGACCGATCCCGCCTGCGGGACCGGGACCGCAGGTGCCGCCGGTCGGTGACCTGGCGCCCGTCGATCAGGGAGGGGGAGCCTAACCGATGTCGACAGTCTTCAATATTCGTAATCTGGGTGTGCCGAAGATGTCTCGGGCCTCCGTCATCATCGGCACCCTCGCGGTGATCATCGCGCTGGTCGTTGCAGGGGTCGGCTACTACGCCTACAAGCGGCTGACCACCAACACGGTGGAGGCGTACTTCTCCGAGGCGCTGGCGCTGTATCCCGGTGACCGGGTGCAGATCATGGGCGTGCAGGTCGGCAAGATCGAGAAGATCGAACCGGCCGGCGACAAGATGAAGGTCACCTTCAATTACCAGAACAAGTACAAGGTGCCCGCCGACGCCCGCGCGGTGATCCTGAACCCCAGCCTGGTCGCCTCCCGGGTGATCCAGCTGACGCCGGCCTACACCGAGGGCCCGGTGATGGAGAACAACGCCGTCATCCCGATCAGTCGCACCGATGTGCCTGCGGAATGGGACGACCTCCGTAACCAGATCTCCGACATCGTCACCAAACTCGGTCCGACGCCGGAGCAGCCCAAGGGTCCCTTCGGGGACGTCCTGGAATCCTTCGCCAACGGGCTGGAGGGCAAGGGCCAGCAGATCAACACCACGTTCAAGGCGCTGTCCGACGCGGTGACCGCACTGAACGAAGGGCGCGGCGACTTCTTCGCCGTGCTCAAGAGCCTGGCCCTGTTCGTCAACGCGCTGCACAAGAGCGACCAGCAGCTGGTGTCGCTCAACAACAACCTGGCGACGTTCACCAACTCGTTCAGCAACTCCGATCAGGAAGTGGCCAAGGCGGTCAAGGACATTGACACGCTGTTGACCACGGCCCGCAAGTTCGTCGCCGACAACGGTTCGGTGTTGAGCAAGGACATCAACAACCTCTCCGACGTCACGACGCAGGTCCTGCAGCCGGATTCGCGCAACGGCCTGGAGACGGTGTTGCACGTCTACCCGAACCTGGCCGCCAACCTGCAGAACATCTATCACCCGACTCACGGTGCGCTGGTGGCGATTCCGACAATCGCCAGCTTCGCCAACCCGCTGCAGTTCATCTGTAGCGCGATCCAGTCCGGCAGCCGGCTGGGCTATCAGGATTCGGCGGAGATGTGCGCGGAGTACCTCGCGCCGATCATGGACGCGATCAAGTTCAACTTCCCGCCGTTCGGCGTCAACCAGTTCTCGACGGCCGAGACGCTGCCGAAGTACATCGCCTACTCCGAGGAACGGCTGCGGCCGCCGCCGGGGTACAAGGACACGACGGTGCCCGGCATCTGGTCGCGGGACACGTTGTTCTCACACGGTAATCACGAGCCGGGCTGGATTGTGGCGCCGGGCATGCAGGGTGTCGACGTGCAACCGTTCACCGCGAACATGCTCACGCCCGACTCGCTGGCCGCACTGCTCGGCGGGCCCGACCCTGTCTCTTACGCGCCGGGCGGCCCGCGTGGTGGCGCCCCGTCGAACTCCTATGACCAGAACAACCCGCTGCCGCCGCCGTGGTACCCGGGTGCGATCCCGCCGCCACCGCCGGGGCCGGACGTGGTCCCCGGACCACTACCCGTCTCGCAGCAGATCAACGGTGGGGCGCCGGCCACACCCGCGGCTCCCGCCGCCGGTCCGGTGCTGCCTGCTGAAGCGGGAGGCGGACAGTGAGCGCCATCTTGACCACCACCGGCCGGTTCGGCTGGCGCGGTTTCGTCCTGCTGGTAACGGCGCTGGTGTTGACCTCGTGCGGCTGGCGCGGTATCGCCAATGTGCCGATGCCGGGCGGACCCGGCAGCGGCAAGGACAAGATGACCATCTACGTCCAGATGCCGGATACGTTGGCGCTCAACGTCAACAGCCGGGTGCGGGTTGCCGACGTGTTCGTGGGTTCGGTGCGTGCCATCGAGCTCAAGAACTGGATTCCGACGCTGACGCTCGAGCTGGAGCCCGGAATCAAGCTGCCCGCCAATGCAATTGCGCGCATCGGCCAGACCAGCCTCCTGGGCACTCAGCATGTCGAGCTGGATCCGCCGCCGAATCCGTCCCTCGAGCCGCTGCGGAGCGGCTCGACGATCCCGCTGAAGAACTCCCAGTCCTTCCCGACCACCGAGCGCACGCTGGCCAGCATCGCCACCGTGTTGCGCGGTGGCGGCATCCCGAACCTGGAGATCATCCAGACCGAGGTCACCAACATCCTGGACGGCAACGCCGAGCAGATCCGTGACTTCCTGGGCAAGCTGGACACGTTCACCGATCAGCTCAACCAGCAGCGTGACGACCTGACCCGGGCGATCGACAAGACCAACGAACTGGTGTCGATCGTGGCCGCTCGTAATGCCACCCTGGACCGCGTGCTCACCGAATTCCCGCCGCTGATCAAGTATTTCGCTGATGCCAGGGATAGGTTCACCGGTGCCGTCGAGGCGCTCGGCCGGTTCAGCGCGATCACCGACCAGACCCTGTCGCAATCGCGTGCCGACTTCGACACCAACCTGGCGCTGCTGCAGCGGCCGCTGAAGCAGCTCGGGCGGGCCGCGCCATATCTGATCGACTCGCTGAAGTTGGTCATCACGGCTCCGTACCCGATCGACAACATCCCGAAGGTGATCCGTGGCGACTACATCAACACGTCGGCCACTTTCGACCTGACGCTGAGCGCGATCGACAACGCGTTCCTGACCGGCACCGGTGTCTCCGGAATGCTGCGCGCCCTCGAGCAGTCTTGGGGCCGCGATCCGCAGACGATGATTCCGGATGTGCGGTTCACGCCTCACCCGAATATGACCGACGGCGGCGGACCGTTTGTCGAACGTGGCGAGTGAGGGGGTGACGAGTAGATGTTGACGCGCTTCATCAAGACACAGCTCGTTGTGTTCGGCGTGCTGACGGTGGTCGCCTTGTTGGTGCTGGGCTGGTATTTCCTGCGCCTGCCTACGCTGGCCGGTATCGGGCAGTACGAGCTGAAGGCGGACCTGCCGTCATCGGGCGGCCTGTACCGGACTGCCAACGTCACCTATCGGGGCATCACCATCGGCAAAGTCACCGAGGTGGAGCCGACCGAGAACGGTGTCAGGGCCACCATGAGCATCAGCGATAAGTTCAAGATCCCGCTCGATGCCTCCGCCAACGTGCACTCGGTGTCCGCGGTCGGCGAGCAGTACCTCGACTTGGTGTCCGACGGCAATCCCGGTCAGTATTTCGCCAGCGGGCAGACCATCACGAAGTCGACGGTGCCGGAGGAGATCGGCCCGGCCCTGGATGCGGCCAACAGGGGACTCGCCGCGCTGCCTGCCGACAAGATCCCGGTGCTGTTGAACGAGACAGCCCAGGCGGTAGGCGGTTTGGGCCCGTCGCTGCAACGCCTGGTCGACGGCACTCAGGCGATCGTGACTGAGTTCAAGACCAACATCGCCGATGTCAACGACATCATCCAGAACTCACCCGCGGTCATCGACAGCCAAATCGATTCCTCGAGTGCGATCCAGCAGTGGTCGGCGAACCTGAACACCATCGCGTCGCAGACCGCGGCGCAGGATCAGGCGCTGCGCGATGGACTGCGCCAGGCCGCTCCGACCGCCGATGCGGTCAACGCCGTGTTCAGTGACGTGCGCGAGGCGTTGCCGCAGACGCTGGCCAACCTCGAGATCGTGCTGGACATGCTCAAGCGCTACAACAAGGGCGTCGAGCAGTCGCTGGTGCTCCTTCCGCAGGGCGCCTCGGTCGCGCAGTCCGTGTCGTCGCCGTACCCGCATCAGGCGGCGCTGGACTTCGCCTTGACCATCAACCAGCCGCCACCGTGTCTGACGGGCTTTCTGCCGGCCAGCCAGTGGCGTGCTCCGGCGGACACCAGGCTGATGCCGGTGGAGAACGGCCTGTACTGCAAGATCCCCAAGGACACCCCGGCCAACGTGGTTCGTGGCGCGCGTAATTTCCCGTGCGCCGACGTGCCGGGTAAGCGGGCGGCCACGCCGATGGAGTGCCGCAGCAACGAGCCCTACACCCCGCTGGGCAACAACCCCTGGTACGGCGATCCGAACCAGGTGCTGAACTGCCCGGCTCCGGGCGCTCGATGCGACCAGCCAGTGAACCCCGGTACCGTGATACCGGCACCTTCGATCAACAACGGGATGAACCCGTTGCCGGCCGATCTGTTGCCAGGCCCTACGCCGCCGATCAGTGACGACCTCAGTCCACCCAGGACTGGGACCGTGCAGTGCAACGGTCAGCAACCGAATCCCTGCACGTACACCCCGGCAGCCGGTAATGCGCCACCAGGTAATACGGCCATCTACAGCCCGCAGAGCGGGGAGTTGGTTGGTCCTGACGGGGTGAAGTACAACGTCAGTAACTCGAGCAGTACAGGAGACGACGGATGGAAGGAGATGCTGGCTCCGGCCAGCTGACCCCGACCCCGAACGACGAGGCCGAACGTAGAGAGGCTGAGGAGTCGGCAAATCAAACCCCGTCGCCCACCGACGACGCCGAACTCAGTGCGGCGCAGGAGTCGGCGAATCTGGATCCGGTCGACGAGACCGAAGCAGCCAACGGTGAGCAGCCGCGCGGGTCGCGGCGCAACGGTGCGGTCGCTGTCATCGTGTGCGCCGCACTGGTGATCGCGGGTCTGCTGATCGCGACCGGCGGATACTTCGCACTGCGTGCGCACCAGAAGAGCGTCGCCGCGGCGCGAGCAGAAAGCAGCGCGCTGGCCGCCGCCAAGGACTGCGTCACCGCCACTCAGGCGCCCAACGCCGACGCGATGGCGGCCAGCCAGCAGAAGATCATCGAGTGCGCGACCGGTGACTTCGGGGCGCAGGCGACCCTCTACAGCGGGCTCCTGGTGGACGCCTACCAGGCCGCCAAGGTCCAGGTCCAGGTCTCCAACATGCGCGCGGCCGTGGAACGGCACAACAACGACGGCTCGATGGACATCCTCGTTGCCGTGCGGGTGAAGGTGTCCAACTCCCAGGCCCAAGACCAGGAACAGGGCTACCGCTTGCGGGTTCGGATGATGCCCGACGGCGGCACATACAAGATCGCCAGACTCGACCAGGTTTCCAAGGGTTCAGGTGACGGTGACCCTCCCCGAAGCTGATGCCATCGACGACGTCGTCGAAGACACCGAGGCCGCCGACCTGGCCCCCGCCGGGGTGACGGCACGCTGGCTGGCACGCGCCGGTGCCTTCGCCGTCGACGTGTTCTTCGGCATCGGTGTGGTGATCACCTGCGTGCTGGTGGCACAGTCGGCGTCGATATCGGGCCTCGGGTGGTTGCGGTGGACGGCGATTGCCCTGGCCGGGGTGGTGTTTCTCGCGGTGGCTCTCAACCGGCTGCTGCTGCCGTCGATCACCGGGTGGACACTGGGCCGCTCGCTGGCCGGCATTGCCGTCGTCAGCCGCGACGGCAGCCCGGTTGGTCCGTGGCGACTGCTGCTGCGCGATCTGGCGCATCTTCTTGACACGGCCGCGGTGTTCGTCGGCTGGCTGTGGCCGCTGTGGGATTCCCGCGGCCGTACGTTCGCGGACCTGATCGTCCGCACCGAGGTCCGCCACGTCGAGGGTGGGCGGCCTGATCGGCGGCGCCTGGCCGGCGCGACGGTGGCGGCACTCGCCGCGCTGGCCGGCGTGGCCACGCTGCTCGGTTACTTCGGCGTGTACCGGCCCGAACTTGCCGTCGAGCAGGCCCGCCAGCAGCTCGCCGTGCAGGGTCCCAAGACCGTCGAGCAGATGCTGACCTACAACCTCGCCACCACCGACGGCGATTTCGCACGCGCCCGGGAGCTGGTCACCGACGGGTACCGGCCGAAACTTCTTGACGATCAGGATCGTGCGCGCAAGCTCGGACTGGCCGACACCGAATACTGGGTGGTCAACAGTGCCGTGCTGACCAACACCCGCGATCAGGCCGAGATGCTGATGTTCATGCAGGGGCAGCGCGGTGAGGCGCCCAACCTGCGGCTGATCACCGCGACTGTGCAGGTGAAATTCGAGCGGGTCGGCGGCCGGTGGAAGGTGGCCGATTTCTCGGTGCTGGCCAAGCCGAACCCGGCCGGGGGACAGAAGTGAGCCCACGGCGCAGGGTGGAACCCGACAGCACGGAACTGTTCCGGCTGCCCGAGGCACGACCGCGCCGCTGGGTGCTGCCCCTGGTCGCCGGGCTGGCCGCGGTGGTGCTCATTGCGGCGCTCACGGTGAGCACACTGCTGCTGGTGAAACGAGAAACCCAGCGGCAGGACGCGATTCGGGATGTCGCGGTGCTGAGCTTCGTACGCGGGTTCGTCACGCAGTACGCGACCCTCGACCCGTTCCATGCCAACGACTACGCGGACAGGGTTCTGGCCCAGGGGACCGGGGACTTCGCCAAGCAGTTTCAGACCAGGATGAATGAGATCGTCATCCAGGTGGCGCGGGCCGAGCCGACGACGGGAACCGTGCAGGCCCTCGGCATCGAGCGCTGGAACCGCGACGGCAGTGCCGACGTGGTGGTGGCCGCCACGACGAAGACCAAGATGCCCGACGGCAAGACCATCGAAAGCGGTAGCCGGTGGTTAGCCATCGCGACCAAGGAGGGAGGGCAGTGGAAGATCAGCAGCTTCAAGCAGGTGATCTGACCGACGCCACGCAGGACGACGAGGTGCGCGGCGAGGCCGTCGAGATCGACCCATCCGAGACCGAGCATCCGCGAAAGCGGTTCAGCCTCAACGTGACAACGGTGGCTGTGGGCGTATCGGCGGCGCTGTTCGTCGCCGCGGGTGCTTTCGCCGGCGCCACCGTGCAGCCGTATCTGGTGGACCGAGCGACTGTCGACACCAAGCTCAACATCGCCCGCACCGCCGCCGAGGCGATCACGACACTGTGGACCTACACCCCCGACGACATGGACAAGCTGCCGGATCGGTCGGCGAAGTATCTGTCCGGCGACTTCCAGGATGAATACCGCAAGTACGTCGACGCCATCGTGCCGACCAACAAACAGGCCAAGGTCACCAACAGCACCGAGGTGGTCGGCGCGGCCGTCGAATCGCTGAACGGCTCGGATGCCACCGCGATCGTCTACACCAACACCACGTCGAAGAGCCCGCTGAGCAAGGACATTCCGTCGACGAAGTACCTGTCCTACCGCGTGCAGCTGACCCGAGACGGCTCGCACTGGCTGGTCACCAAGATGACCACCGTGACATCGTTGGACCTCACACCGAAGCTCTGAGGCACCCACCCGCGATACTTGGCGCATGGTCGTCGCCTCGCCCGTATCGGAACGCTCCACCGTCGTCGCGCTGCTGCTGCTGACGTTCGCCACCGGCCTGGTCGACGCGATCAGCGTGCTGGTGCTCGGGCACGTGTTCGTCGCCAACATGACCGGCAACGTGGTCTTCCTGGGGTTCTGGTTCGTTCCGCATTCCGGGGTGGACATGATCGCCGCGATCCTCTCGTTCCTCAGCTTCCTGGTCGGCACCGTGCTGGGCGGCCGGTTCGCGCGCCACTTCGACCACGAGGTGCGGGTGTGGCTGACGGCGGCGCTGGGCACCGAGGTGGTGCTGCTGGGCGTGCTGGCGGTGCTCGCAGGGACCGGCGTCGTCAACTATCACGACAACGGCAAGCTGATCCTGATCGCCGGCCTGGCGGTGACGTTCGGTGCCCAGAACGCCGCAGCCCGCCAGTTCGGCGTGCAGGAACTCAGCACCACGGTGCTGACGTCCACGCTGGTGGGGATCGGTGTCGACAGCCGGCTCGCGGGCGGCAGCGGGGAGCGGGAAAAGCTCCGGTACAGCGTGGTTTTGACGCTGTGCGCGGGCGCGATGGTGGGTGCGACGATGACGCGCTGGATGGTGGCTCCGGTGATCGGCGTGGCGGCGGTCGTGGTGGGCGCCAGCCTGGCCGTGTTCCGGTACGGCCCGCGGGCGGCGACCGAGTAACTACAGTCGGGCTATGCCTACTGTCCTGGTGACCGGCGCAGCCCGGGGAATTGGTCGGTCGATCGTGAGTTACCTGGCCGCCGCGGGCTGGGATGTCATCGGCGGCGTGCGCAGCGCGGCCGACGCGGACGCGTTGTCGGCGCTGCCGCGGGTCAGCGCGGTCACGCTCGACGTCACCGACGACGCGCAGGTCGCCGCCCTACCCGAGGCGCTGCCGGGGCGTCTCGATGCGGTGGTCAACAACGCCGGAATCGCGGTCAGCGGCCCGCTGGAGGGGTTGACTCCGGCCGACATCCGGCGGCAACTGGACGTCAACGTCGTCGGCCAGCTCGCCGTCACACAGGCGGTGCTTCCGCTGCTGCGCGAGTCTCATGGCCGGATCGTCTTCATTTCCAGTGTGAACGGCAAGCTTTCGGCTCCGATGATGGGCGCGTACAGCGCGTCCAAGTTTGCGCTCGAGGCCGCCGCCGACGCGCTGCGGCTCGAGCTTCGCCCCTGGAACATCGCGGTCAGCGTGGTCGAGCCCGCCCAGACCGACACCGATCTGTGGCGCCAGGCCGACCGAGACGTCGCCGACATGGAACGCGCCCTGGCGCCACAACACCGTGCCCTCTATGCCAAACATGTTGCCGGGATGCGGAAGTCGATTCCGATGGCGCAGCGCCTGGCGGTGGATCCGGACAAGGTGTCCAAGGAGGTGCTCACCGCGCTCACCGCGCGCAATCCCAGGGCGCGCTACCCGGTCGGCGTCGCGACCGCGGTGCAGATGACGATGATGACCAAGCTGCCCACCCGCGTGCGCGACGCGGTTCTGCGCCGGCTGCTCGGCCAGCCCTGACCGGATCGGGAATATCTGGGCCGCAATGAATCTCAGTTGAATCCGAGCCAGGCGGGCAGGGCGCGCTCGCGGGAATCGCACAGCACAGCCGTCGTGTCGCACGAGCCTCTCGGCACGCCCGCGCCGGCCCACATGCCGCCAGTGTCGCGGCGCAGCACGATCGCCGACGACCCCCCGCCGTCGAGCAGGATCGCGGTGTCGCTGCCCAGACCGCGGAACAGATCCTGGATCTGATCCGGCGTGTAGCTGCCGCCCTGGAAGATGTACATCTCGTCCTTGTCCCTGGCGTAGGCCAGCGCGGTGCGCGCCGCGCTCGGGCCAGGGTCGTTCAGCTGGCCGGTGTCGCCCGGCGACAGCAGCCCGAGTCCGCTGACCGCGGCGAACCGGGTGCCCTTGTCCAGCAGTCCCTGGATCACCGGGGTGGCGGCGTCATAGTCGTTGGGCGCCTTGGGCGTGACGACGAACGGTGCGCCCGCGACGGGCAGGATCATCGTCGTCAGCGCGGTCCACACCTCGTCGCCGCCGGACAACGCCTGCTTGCCTGCGTAGGCGACGGTCCCGGTCACCGCGGCGTTGGCCCGGCCTTGCCCTTGGGTGTTGTCGACGTAGGCGCCCAGCGGAGAGCTGCACCCGGTCGATTTCCACGAACCGGCTTGCTGCCCACGGACATCGAAGAAGTTGGCGTTGATGGCGATGGTCGGCTGCCCGAGCGCCTGCCACGCCTGTAGTGGGGAGTAGGTCTCGGAGGCCTGCACCAATCCCTCACGGGTGCGGGTGCCTGGAGTCTGCTCGCAGCGGGCCTGGTAACCGGTGTGGGTGTCGACCAGCAGCCGGGGAGTCAGCCGGTTGGAGGCGGCCTTGATGATCATCAGGTGACCACCGTTGGTCTGCTCGTACCAGTTGCCGCCCGCGTTGAGCATCGGTGCGGGATAACCACTTCCGAAGTTGTAGACGAGGTAGCTGCCGCGCGTGGTGGCGATCGCCTGTGCCAGTTGCTCCCGGCCGTCGGCCGATGAGACGGGCATGCCGATCGTGACCGCGAGCGTCAGGCAGCTGGCCGCGGCCATGCTGCCCGCGGCCAGGCGGCGTAACTTCGCGGCGACGCTTGGCACAGTTGCCCTTTCATGACGGAGAGTCCACTACCGGATCTACACCATTATTCTCAGCAACCACACAGTCAACTTTGGTAACAGCACTGCGGCGGTTCGGCACCGGGGTCGTCACGACCAGCAATGTGGATTTGCCGCACCGCCAATTATTTGGGCGCAGGACGATTATCCGCGCTATCGGTGGGGAACTACTGCTTGGCGCGGCGCTCTTCCGGGCCCGCCGGAACATGAGGAGCAGCAATGATCGGAACGATTATCGGAGCCATCGTCGTCGGACTGATCGTCGGCGTACTGGCGCGATTGGTGATGCCCGGCAAGCAGAACATCGGCGTCATCATGACGGTCCTACTCGGGGTCGTGGGCTCCTTCCTGGGAACGTGGATTTCCTACCAGGTCGGATACGCCAATTCCAATGGCGGGTTTGCGATCATCCCGTTCCTGGTTGGCATCGTCGTCGCGGTCTTGCTGATCGCGGCCTACCTCGCGATCACCGGACGCAGCAATCGGGTTCATCACTAGACGGTCGGTGGGCCCGGACGGCGTCAGAACCGCCGTCCGGGCCGATCGCCGTCCTCAGCCGGCCAAGCCGGCATGCATCTCCCAGACCAGGATCTCCGCGGGTTGGGTGGCGGTCACGCGCTGACCGCCCGCCGCGGTGAAGCGCACCGCGTCACCCTCGTGCAGCTGGCCGGCACCCTCCAACGTCACCTCGCCGCGCGGGACGAACAGGTGCAGATACGGAGCCTCGGGCAACTCGACGGTGTCGCCGGGCTGTAGCCGAGCACCGTGTAATGCCGCGTAGCGGTTGCGTATTGCGATCGCGGCCTGGTCCTTGTGCTCAGGCATCCCGGAGGCGATGGTCACCAGGCCGCCACGAAGCAACTCGTCGTCGATCTCCAATTGCTGATAGCCCGGATCGATCCCCGATTCGTCCGGAACGACCCACATCTGAACGAAATGTACGGGCTCGCTGTGTGTTTCGCTGCCGGTGAGGGTCCACGAGTCGTTCTTCTCCGAGTGCAGGATTCCTCGCCCCGCCGACATCCGTTGGGCCAGACCGGGATAGATCACGCCGGAGTGACCGGTGGAGTCCTGGTGTACCAGCGAGCCCTGCAGCACCCACGTGATGATCTCCATATCACGGTGCGGGTGGGTGTCAAAGCCGGTGCCGGGCTTGACGATGTCGTCGTTGTTCACCAACAGCAGGCCGTGGTGGGTGTTCACCGGGTCGTAGTGGTGTCCGAACGAGAACGAGTGCTTGGAGTCCAGCCACTCGATCTTCGTCGCGGCGCGGTCGGCGGCATGTCTGACGTCGACGATTGCGGCCATGTCATCACCCCTTGGGTCGATGCCAGCCTAAGTGGCCGGCGCTGACTGCCACAACATAGATGACACGTCATGTATTCCGCTACGATGGTGCCATGGCTCAGCCCTGGTTGACCGACGATCAACAGCGGATCTGGCGCAACTACCTGGCATTGGGCAGCCGGCTGCAGGTCGTGATGAACCGCCGGCTTCAGGAGCGGTGCGGGTTGTCGCTGGCCGACTACGAGGTTTTGGTGGCACTTTCCGAGCGAGGCCCGGTCCGGGTGCTCGAACTGGCCGCCGCGCTGGACTGGGAGCAGAGCCGGGTCTCCCACCAGCTACGCCGGATGAGGCTTCGCGGCCTGCTCGAGCGCCGTGACAGCGAGGACGATCGGCGCGGCGCGACCGTGGAGATCGCCCCCGCCGGACGTGTGGCTCTCGCCAGCGCCGCCCCCGACCACGTCATGCTGGTCCGCTCGGTGCTGTTCGACGACATGACGGATGAGCAACTGCGGGGCTTTGACGCGGTCATCGGGGCGGCGCTGGAGAGGCTGGCCGACTGACTCAGCCGGCCATGAAGGCGTCGTAGGCCGATTGCAGGTTGGGCGGCAACACCGAGACATTGCACGCCCGCTGGGTGTCACCGATCGGTGAGAGGATGCCACGCAGGTCGTGGTACTCACCGGGGTTGGCGGTGAAGTATCCGCGCACATTGGCTTCGGCCTGCGGGCGCGGCTGGTTGTAGGCCGCCGTCAGCACCTGGTTGGCGCCGGGATGAGCGGCGAGGTACTGATTCGCCGAACCGGTCACCGAGCTGACGGTGCTGGCAACGCCGGCGCCGCTGCAGTCCGGTGTCGCGGAAGCCATCGGCGCGGCCAGAGTCGCCGCCGCCGCCATGCCCCCCACGAACACACCGGTGCAGACGGCCGCAGCTTTCCTACTTGGCGCGATACCGCTGAACATCATGATCACTTCTCTCTTTCATTGGTTCCCCCCGGCCTGAAACCCAAAGTACCCATGAGGTTTCGCAGCAAAACCCGGTGCTGCGAGCATGATTCGACACGGCGGTCTGCGTTACAGAATCGTCGAGTGATGTTGCGCGCACTCTGCGCCGAACTTGTCGGGGTTAGGCTGCCCGCATCCGAGAGTTCTTAATCCCGGCGGCGATCCCTTAAATGATCGTGACGTACGTCGTGACGCAATTGTGATGTCCGCAAACGTGATTCCGCCACAGCCTTAACGGTTCGTGAAATTGGTCGGTCCAGATTTGTGACCGCGAGTAGCGATCGGACAGATCGGGTAGGCCTCTGAACGAGGCGCAAGACCCCGCGCCGCCACCAATGAAGTCCACGCATAAGGGGAAAACGCGATGACCACACCCGATACCACCACTCTGCTCGCCCAGCTGCGGGCAGTGCTCGACCTGACCAACACCGAGATCCAGATCGCCGAGACCAGGGTGGCCCAGGCCCGCACCGATGCGGTGCGCACCGAGCTCACCCAGAACGCCGCCAACGGCCGCGAACGCGCTGAGGCCATCGAGGGCGCCATCCGCGATCTCGGCGGCTTTCCCGACGTCATCGGCCCGTTCTTCGGGCGGGCGGCCGCTGCGGTCAAGGCGCTCACCGAACAGGCGCAGCCGTTCGACGAGGCCCTGCTGGGCGATCTCGCGCTGGAGGGCCAGCTGCTCGATCGCTCGCGCTACCTCAAGGCGCTCGCCGTCGCGACTCACCAGCCCGACGTCGAAAGCCTGGCCAATCGCCTGATCACGGCGCACTCGGCGACCGTCGACTGGCTGACCACCGTGTTGGCCGAGGATGCGCTGGGTGGTCCGGCCGCGTTGCGGCGCACGCCGCTGCAGATCCTGACCGGACTGACCGTGCGGGTGGCCAACTGGCCGGTGATTTCGTCGGTCCGCGGTATCGACCGAGCCCTCGATGCCCTGCGGAACTCCCGCCCCGTGGTGGACCAGCTGGTCAGCCGTGGTCAACACGCGGGTGAGGTGGCGGTCAAGGCGGCCCAGGCATCGCGGGATGCCGCGCTGGAGACCGCCGAACGGGTGGCCCGCCGCGAAGGGGCCGACGGCGCCGCTGACGCGCTGCACTCATTGCGCAGCGCTACCGGTGTCCTGTCGCCCGAGGAACTGCCCATCGACGGCTACGACGAGCTCAACCTCAACGACGCCGTTGCCGCGGTGAAGGCTCTCGAGGATCCCGCCGATATTCGCGCCATCGTCGCCTACGAGGAGGCCAACAAGAACCGTCAGCGGCTGGTGTCGGCCGCCCAGACTCGGGTGGCCGCGATCGCGCAGGAGATCGTCGGCATCGACTGACCCGTGCCGGCCGCGTCACACCCTGGGCCTACGGTGGACACATGACGGACGCAATGAACTTCGACGAAATGAACCGACAGGTCATCGATGAATTCCGGGCCACCGGCGGTACAGCTGGGGGCATGTTCGAGGGCAAGCCTCTGGTGCTGGTCCATCACGTCGGCGCCAAGTCCGGTACCAAGCGCGTGGCACCTCTGGTGCCGCTTCTGCACGACGGTCGGATCTTCATTTTCGCGAGCAAGGGCGGTGCGGACACCAACCCCGACTGGTATCACAACCTGGTCGCTCATCCGGACACCGCCGTCGAACTGGGGACCGAGACGTTCCCCGTCACCGCCCGGGTGCTCGCGGGAGCGGAACGCGACGAGGTGTACGCCAAGCAGGTCGCTGCGGAGCCCCAGTTCGGGGACTACCAGCGCAGCACCTCGCGGATCATCCCGGTCGTCGAACTCCAACGCACCTGAGCGGCTAAAGCGCTTCGGGTAGACCGAATTTCGCGAACAAGCTGGTGTCGAGGAAGGCCACCACATGCGAGATGCCGTCGGGGCCAAGGTCGAGCACGTGTAGCTGGAACGGCACGTGGCGACCGCCGGTCTCCGGCAGGCGCATGTACATCGCCGCGGCCGGTTGGCCGTTGGCGGTCAGTGGCAACAGACGCATGTCATCGGCGGAGTTGGCCGGGCAGTTGTGGTGAATCAGCGCACCGATGGCCGGGCCGCCCCGATACCAGCCGTCGAACGGCGGCATCTCCCAAATCGCCTCGGCGGTGAACATTTCCACCAGTCGTTCGATGTCGTAGTCCTCGAACGCCGAGATGTAGCGGGCCAGCTGTTCACGAGCTTCCGCCGACTCCGGCGGGGACAGTTGATCGTCCTGGCTGGGCCCGACGGCGTCGAGCTGGGCGCGGGCCCGTTGCAGCAGGCTGTTGACGGCGGCGACCGATGTGCCGATGGCGTCGGCGACTTCGGCGGCCTTCCACTGCAGCACGTCGCGCAGCACCAGAACGGCCCGCTGTCGCGGTGACAGATGCTGCAGCGCCGCAACGAAAGCCAACCGGACCGACTCCCGGGAACCGACGATCACAGAAGGGTCAGCAGGGTCTTCGTTCACCGAGTCGGGCAGGGGCTCCAGCCACAGCACCTCGCCCCGCTCGACGAGCTCGTCAGTGGGTTGCGAGCTTGGCGCGCCCAGCCCCGTCGGTAGCGGCCGGCGCCGCCTGCCCTCCAACGACGTCAGACAGGTGTTGGTGGCGATGCGATGCAGCCAGGTCCGCACCGAGGACTTGCCCTCGAAGCGGTCATAGGACTTCCACGCCCGCAGGAACGTCTCCTGCACCAGGTCCTCGGCGTCGTGCAACGACCCGGTCATCCGGTAGCAGTGCGCCAATAATTCGCGCCGGTAGGGCTCGGCCTGCACCAGGAAATCGCCCCGGTTCGGGTCGAGCCCGTCGTCAAGATTATGTGCGAGCACGCTCACACCGACCGAGCTTACGCACGCGCACCGACAACGGGCGGCGGCGTCTTGGCGGTTAGGCTCCCTTGATGGTCACAACGCGCACCGAGCGCACGTTCGACGGCGTCGGCGGCGTGCGGATCGTCTACGACGTGTGGACACCGGACACCGAGCCGCGCGGGGTCGTCGTGCTCTCGCACGGCCTGGGTGAGCACGCCCGCCGCTACGACCACGTCGCCGAACGGTTCGGCCAAGCCGGGCTGGTGACGTATGCACTCGACCATCGTGGGCACGGTCGTTCCGGCGGCAAGCGGGTGCGGGTCAAGTCGATCGACGAGTACACCGGGGACTTCGGCACCCTCGTCAAAATCGCCACCGCCGAGCATCCGGGTCTGAAGCGAATCGTGCTCGGCCACAGCATGGGCGGCGGCATCGTGTTCGCGTGGGGGGTTGACCACGGAGGAGCCTTCGACCTGATGGTGCTGTCCGGTCCCGCGGTCTCGGCCCAAACCGGGGTGCCGCGCGCCAAACTGCTTCTCGGCAAGGCCGTCGGCTCGCTGCTGCCGGACCTGCCTGTCGAGGAGCTCGATGCAGGCGCCATCTCGCGTGACCCCGCGGTGGTGGCCGCCTACAACGCCGACCCCCTGGTGCATCACGGCAAGATCCCCGCCGGAATCGCCAAGGCGCTGGTGACGGTCGGCGAGACCATGCCGCAGCGCGCACGTCAGCTCACCGCGCCGCTACTGGTGGTGCACGGCGCCGAGGATGCGCTGGTACCGGCCAGCGGAAGTGAACTACTCGTCGACTGCGTCGGCTCGACCGACGTGCATCTCAAGGTGTATCCGGGGCTCTATCACGAGGTGTTCAACGAGCCCGAGCGCGATCGGGTGCTTGACGACGTGACCGCGTGGATCGAGGCCAGGCTGTGAGCTTGCGCCGTCGTATCGTCGTCGCGGCGATGGCGCTGATGCTGGTGGCGGGTTGCTCGTCGAACAGCGCAACGAGCAACGCCTGGGTCGAGGACGACGTGACGTTTGTGGCCGATGGGCTGACGGTGCACGGCACCTACCGCCATCAGCACGGCGATCAGAAGGGGCCGGCGGCGCTGCTGATCTCGGAGAGCGGGCGAACCGACCGCAACGGCGACAACAACGTCGCCGGGCCGATCGGCAACATGCGTCAGCTCGCCGAATACCTGTCCAATCACGGGGTGGCCTCGCTGCGCTACGACAAGGTCGGCACCGGCCAGACCGGTCTCGGCCCCTACGCCGACCACCCGGCCGACGTGGGCAGCGCCGTCTACACCACCGGCGCGAAGTCCGCGGTGCGGTTCCTAGCCGGACAATCCGGCACCGACTCCGACCGCATCTCGGTGTACGCGCTCGGCGAGGGCACCATCCATGCGATGGCGCTGGCCGACGACACCTCCGCCGGGGCACCCAAGATCCATTCGCTGGGCCTGCTGCAGCCACTGGCCGGCCGCTACCTCGACCTGATCAGCACTCGGGTCAAAACCGATATGGCCGCGGCCGTGAAAGCCGGCCAGAAGACCCAGCAGCAGGCCGACGAGACGATCGCCGCATGGAACGCCGCCGTCACCGAGGCGCGCACCAAGGGCACCGTGCCCGCCAAGCTGCCCGAGAGCCTGAGCGCCATCGTGAACCCCGGCAACGTCAAGGCCGTCGTCGAAGCCGACGCCATCGACCCGCTGGAGCTGGCCGCCCGTATCCCTGCCGCCACACCGGTGTTGGTGACGTGTTCGGATTCCGACGGACAGGCCAACTGTGCCGACATCAAGCCGTTCACCGACGCCCTGGCACACACCTCGTTGTCGCTGGTCGCGCTCAAGGGGGTCAACCATGTGCTGCGCGACGACGCCAGCGACAACGTCGGCAATTACGCCAAACCGGGTCCGCTCTCACCGCAGCTGACGGTCGCGCTGGATGGGTTCGTCGGCCAGTAAGGAGCCAGTGGCACACCGATGTCGGCGCGCTCCGCTAGGTTGCCAATCGTGACGGACGACAAGATGCTGGCGCGGATCGCAGCGCTCCTGCGCCAGGCCGAAGGCACCGACAACGTCCACGAGGCCGAAGCATTCATGGCCGCCGCCCAGCGACTGGCCACCGCGACGTCGATCGACCTGGCTGTCGCGCGGGCCCACTCCGCCACCCGGACCGCGGCGCAGGTGCCGACCCAGCGGACCATCACGATCGGCGACCCGGGTTCTCGGGGCCTGCGTACCTACGTGCAGCTGTTCGCGGGCATCGCCGCGGCCAACGACGTGCAGTGCGATGTCGCCTCGAACTCGACGTTCGTCTACGCCTACGGGTTCACCGAGGACATCGACGCCAGCCACGCGCTCTATGCGAGTCTGGTCGTCCAGATGGTGCGGTCCTGCGACGCTTACCTGGCCACCGGAGCGCATAAGCCCACGCCGACCATCACCGCGCGGCTCAACTTCCAGCTGGCCTTCGGCGCCCGCGTCGCCCAGCGTCTGTCCCAGGCCCGCGACGAGGCCCGGCAGGAGGCCACCCGGAACCGCAAGACCGCGCCGGGAACGGCGCTTGCGCTGCGCAACAAGGAACTTGAACTGCGCGACCATTACCGGCAGAACTCCAAGGCGCGCGGTACCTGGCAGGCCAGCCGCGCGTCGGCGGGATATTCGTCGGCCGCCCGGCGCGCCGGTGACCGGGCCGGCCGGCAGGCCCGGCTGGGGTCCAGTCCCGAGCTGCCGGGGTCGCGAACCCGGCTGCCGAGGTGACGGCGCGCGACAGCCAACGCTCCCGCGTCTACGCGGCCGAGGAGTTCGTCCGCACCCTCTTCGATCGTGCCGCCCAACACAGTTCACGCACCATCGACTTCTTCGGCACGCAGCTCACCCTGCCGCCGGAGGGGCGGTTCGCGTCGATACCTTCGGTGCAACGCTATGTCGACGACGTCCTCGCGCTGCCCGCCGTGACTGCCCGCTGGCCGGCGCCGGGACCATTGAGTGTGCGACCCCGGCGTGCGGCCAGCGCCGCCCATTACGAAAACTCCGACGGCACAGGCGTTATCGCGGTCCCGGACCGGGACTCCGCGGACTGGGCGATGCGGGAGTTGGTCCTGCTACACGAGATCGCCCATCACCTGACACCGGACGGGCCGGCCCACGGCCCGCACTTCATCGCGACATTCTGCGAGCTGGCCACCGTGGTGATGGGCCCGGAGGTCGGTCACGTGCTGCGTGTCGTCTACGCGAAAGAGGGCGTGCGTTAGCGCGCTACCCGGCCCGGGCCACCTCGACCGGCAGCGCATTGAGCACGGCGGTGCCCGACAACGGATCCAGCAGCGCGCCGTCGTTGAGGCTGTTGACGTTCACGCCCGGGTCCTGGGCCGCCACCCGCATCCGGGTGCCCGGCTCGGTGTGACCCCACCCGTGCGGCAGTGACACCACGCCCGGTCGGATCGCGTCGGTGATCTCAACGGGCACTTCGAGTTTCCCGCCAGGCCCGGTGATCACCGCCATCTCGTCGAGGCCCAGCCGGGCGGCATCGTCGGGATGGATCTGCAGTGTGCAGCGATTGGAGCCGCCCGACAGGGCGGGCAGGTTGTGCATCCAGCTGTTGTTCGAGCGCAAGTGACGCCGGCCGATGAGCAGGAACCCCGGCTCCGACGCCAGCGATGCAAGAAGCCGCGGGATATCGGCCAGGATCGGATCGGGATCCAATTCGACTGTTCCCGAGGCTGTTCGGAGTACTTCGGGAATGCGGGGGACCAGCGGGCCGAGGTCGACCCCGTGCGGGGCGTCCTTGACTCGTTGCAGCGTCAGGCCGTCGGGCTTGGCGCCGAACCCGTCACCGAACGGTCCCAGTCGCAGCATCATGTCCAGCCGCCGTTCGAAGCCGCGGCCGTCGGGCAGCATCGCGGTCAACTCCCCGACCGACCGGCCGGCGACCGGTGAGTGCTCGTCGGCAACTTCCTTGCCCAGCGTGGACCCGATCACCTGGTCGTCCACCAGGTTGGGGTCGGCGTCCGGGCCAAGGCCCAGCACGATCAGCGCAAGCCGGGACAGGATCTCGCACTCGTCGGGCCTGCCGTCGGCCAGCGGCAGCACCGGCGGGGAGAACCGGGCGTTGTTGCGCACCACCGCACCGGACAGCGCGAGGTCGAAATGCGCTGCGCGAGAGGGCGGAGGCGGTGGCAGGATGACGTCGGCGTGCCGGGTCGTCTCGTTGAGGTAGGGATCCACCGACACCATGAAGCCGACGCCGGCCAGGGCATCCTGCAGGCGTGCGCCATCCGGCGCCGAGAGCACCGGATTGCCCGCGATGGTGATCATCGCCCGGATCTGACCTTCGCCGGGCGTCTCGATCTCCTCGGCCAACGCGACCGCGGGCATCTCTGACAACACCTCGCGATGGCCGGAGACCCGGCTGCGCCAGCGGCCTGTCGTGAAACCCCGGCCGGGACGCGCCGGTCGCGGGGCGCCGGCGATCGTTGAGCTGGCGAACATCACCCCGCCGGGCCGGTCCAGATTGCCGGTCAGGATGTTCACCACGTCCACCAGCCAGCTGGTCAGGGTGCCGAACTCGACGGTCGACGTGCCGATGCGGCCGTAGACCGCCGCGCTGGGTGCGGCGGCGATTTCGCGTGCGAGGGTTCGGATTTCGTCGGCATCCACTCCGCAATGTTCAGCGACGGCGTCCGGCGCGAAGTCGAGTGCTGCCGCCCGCACCCGATCCAGCCCGGTGACGTGGTCGGCGAGCCGACCCAGGTCGACCAGATCCTCGTCGAAGAGGACGTGCACGATCGCGAACAGCAGGGCGGCATCGGAGCCGGGGCGTACGGCCAGGTGGCGGTCCGCGAGTTCGGCGGTACGGGTGCGGCTGGGATCGATCACCACGAGCTGGCCCCCGCGCCGTCGCAAGGCCTTGATCTTGCCGGGGAAGTCGGCGGCGGTGGCCAGAGAACCATTGGACACCAACGGGTTTCCGCCGATGATGACGAGATAGTCGGTGCGGTCGAGGTCAGGCACGGTGAAGGCAAGCGGGTTGCCGTACAGGTAGCCGCACGAGACGTGCTTGGGCATCTGGTCGAGCGTGCTGGCGGAGTACACCTGCCGGGTGCCCAGCGATTTGATGACGACCGGCCCGTAGAGCGAGCCGGCGATGGTGTGCGCGTTGGGGTTACCCAGGTAGACGGCTACTGACGAGCCGCCGGTGTCGGCGATGACCCGCTGCAGCCCCTCGGCGGCGGCGGCGAAGGCCTCCGCCCAGGTGGTTTCGATCAGCTCACCGTCGCGGCGCACCAGAGGGTTCTGCAACCGGTCGGGATCGTTGTCCAGTTCGGCGAAGCTGGCGCCCTTCGGGCAGATGAATCCGTGACTGAACACGTCGTCACGATCGCCCCGGGCCGAACTGACCCGATCGTCGTCGTCGATGGTGAGGACCATCCCGCAGGTGGCCTCGCACAGCGGACAGATACGCAAAGCGGTGCGGCTCATGCTTGTCACTGTGCTCCGCAGGCAGACTCGCTGGCAAGCCCAACCAACCGGATGGTCAGATTTACCTCAGCCTGACCAGATCGGCGAATCCAAGGCCGCGTGCAGTGCGGCGACGATGCGGTCCTTGTGCTGGTGGAAACGCTCGGTCGGTGCGGGCACCGAGATTGCGACGATGTTGCCGCCCACCGCACGCCCCGCGATCCCCGCGGCCGAGATCCCGTCGGTGTGCTCGTCGCGGTCGAAAGCCACCCGGCCGGCTCGAATCTCACCGATCTCAGCGCGGACTCTGGCGTCGGTAGCCGGGTCAAGGGAGGCCAGCGCCGAATCGACGTCGGCGTCGTCGAGCAGCGCCAGCGCTGCCTTTCCGTTGGCGGTGTCGTACAGGGTGAAGCGCCCGCCGATCGCGGAGACGGCGCGCAGCCGATGCGGCGATTCGATCTGATCGATGAACAGCATCTGCCCGCCGCGGTACACCGAGAGGTCGGCGGTTTCCCCGGTGGCCTCGGCCACCCGTTCCAGGGTCGGCCGCATTGCCGATGTGATGTGGGCGGCGTTGGCGCTGGACAACCCCAGCAGCCGGTCGCCAAGGATGATGCGACCGTCGTCGTCCACGGCCGCGAACCCCACCTCGACCAGACCGAACAACAGCCGCCGCGCGGTGGACTTGGCCAGGCCCAGCCGGCTGTGCAGGTCGACCAGTCGCAACCGGCCGGGAGCGGTCGCGATCTCGTCGAGTGCGGCCGCGGCGCGGCGTAGTACCTGGATGCCGTCGTCGCGGGCACCCCCCGCGCGCTCGCCCCGCACCATGGAAATTTCCGGATCTGCCATGTCGTCGTCCCTTCCGTGTGCGTTCCCTGCGCGGTATTGTGCCGCAATACGGATCATACTGATCCGGAATGTGAATCAAAGGAGACTGAGGTGGGGTCGCTTCCCGAGGGTCGTCATTTCTTCCGCGGCGACGATGGTTACGAACAAGCGCGCACTGCCACGGTGTGGAACCAGCGCGTGCCCGACCGCTATCCGGACGTCATCGTCCAGGCGGTCGACGCCGACGACGTGGTCGCCGCCGTGCGCTACGCCAAGGCCAACGACAAGCAGGTCAGCATGAAGTCCGGCGGACACAGCTGGGCGGCCAGCCACCTGCGCGACGGCGCCGTGCTGCTCGACATGAGCCGGGTGGATCAGACCAGCATCGACACCGGCAAGCAGACCGCGGTCGCGGGCCCCGGCAAAGGCGGCAGCGTGCTGGCCGCCGAGCTCGACGAGGTCGGATTGTTCTTCCCCGCCGGGCATTGCAAGGGTGTGTGCATCGGCGGCTATCTGCTGCAGGGTGGGTACGGCTGGAACAGCCGGGTGGTCGGGCCCGCGTGCGAGAGCGTGATCGGCCTGGACGTCGTGACCGCCGACGGCGACCAGATCTACATCGACGCCGACCACCATCCGGATCTGTACTGGGCCGCCCGCGGTTCCGGGCCCGGCTTCTTCGCCGTCGTCACCGCGTTCCACCTCAAGCTCTACAAGAAGCCCGCGGTACTGGGCAGCAGCTTCTACGCCTACCCGATCGAGCTCGCCGACGAGATCTTCACCTGGGCACGCGATATCTCCGCCGAGGTGGACCGCAGGGTCGAGTTGCAGATCGTCGCCACCAGCAGCGTGCCCGACGCGGGCATCGACCGGCCCGCCATCGTGATGGCCTCACCGGCGTTCGCCGATACCGAGGCCGAAGCCAAGGAGGCTTTCGGCATCCTCGACCGCTGCCCGGTCGTCGACAAGGCGCTGGTGGCCTTCCCGTATGCGCCTATGGCCCTTGCCGATTGGTACACCGCGGTGATGAGCAACTACCTGGCCGATCACCGGTACACCGCCGACAACATGTGGACCAACGCCTCGGCTGCGGAGCTGATGCCGGGCATCCACAACATCCTGGACACGCTGCCGCCGCACCCGTCGCATTTCCTGTGGCTCAACTGGGGTCCGTCCCCGCAGCGTCAGGACATGGCCTACAGCTTGGAAAGCGAGATTTATCTGGCGCTCTATGCCGGCTGGCTGGACCCCGCCGACGACGAGAAGTATGGCGACTGGCCGCGCGACAACATGGCCGCGATGGCGCCGTTGGCGACCGGAATCCAGTTGGCCGATGAGAATCTCGGCAAGCGACCGGCGAGGTTCGCCACCGACGATGCCATGGCGAAGCTCGACCGGGTGCGCGCCGAGTACGACCCCGACGGGCGGTTCCACAGTTGGATGGGACGTATCTGATGGCCGAGACCTATGTTGGCTACCGCCCCGGCGACGGCGACACCGCGTGGGGCAAGTACTTCAATCCGGAGATGGCCGAGCTGCCCAGGCATGCCGTCATCGCGCTCGAGCACGGCCCACAGGCCGATCAGGTGATGCTTGGATTCGATTCTGCGGGAACCATTCTCGACGATGGATACCAGCAGACCGAGAACGGCTACGGCGCCCTTCGGGGCGGCGGATTCCACGTCGCGATCCGCACTGACATGCCCGGTGTCACGCCGGCCATGTGGGACTGGTGGTTCGGCTGGCACGGCAGCGAGACCACCCGTTACAAGCTGTGGCACCCGCGCGCGCACACCTCGGCGCACTGGAGCGACAGCGGGCCGGACGGCAGTTACGTCGGGCGGACCTCGCTGATCGAGGAGTACCTGGGCTCCGCCTACGCCAAGGCGGCCATCCAATTCCTCGAGCCGGCGGCGCTGGGCTTGGACGCGTCGCGCCTCGGCGACGACGTCGCGGTGTGCGCACGGCTGGGATCCAGCGAGGTGCCCGTGGACACCGGCTGGTTCGTCCACCACATCCGGGCCACCCCCGGCGGGGCGGAGATGCGGTCCCGGTTCTGGATGGGCGGCCCCTACACCGGTGTGCGCCGCGGCAACCGACTGACCGACTCGGTGATCCGCCCGATTGCCGCCCACCAGTTGCCGGAGGCGCGGGACCTGCTGGTGCACTGCTCGCAGGAGATGAACCACCTGGCCCGGATCCTGCCGGAAATTTATGCGGAGTTCGCTGAAAGCAAGTAAACGGCCCTGCCGCGCACGGACATTGCCAAATCCCCAACGCCGTCGACCAGAGGGGTTATCTTCGCCAGAGCAGCCTCAGGGGTCGGCACAAAGGGGTGGGGTAATGGTAGCTGTCGCGTTTTCAAGCAAGATCCAACGGGGATTCAAGATCGGCGGCAGGAAGGCCGCGCTGGTCGGGGCGACCGCCGCTACCGCCGTCGCCATGACGATGGGTTCGGTCGCGGCGCCGGTGGCACCCACCGCAAACGCCGCGCTCACCCTCGACACGACGACCACCGGGCCGCTGCTGTGGCTGGTCAACCAGCTCGGCATCGACAGCTACACGTTCGACAATGTGCCGGTCGTCGGGTCGATCACGCTCGCCTTCGACTACAACAGGGCCGATCCGGTGGGGCTTTACAACGACCTCAATGCGGCGACGTTCGGCGGTTTCAACGTGCTGAACTACTCGTTCACGCGGCCCAATCCTTTTGCCACCAGCCCCACCGGTCCGCTTCTCGTCGCGTCCGGGACGGGCGTGCCCGCCGCGCTGCAGACGTACCAAGCGCTGTTGGCGAGCGCCAATGGCAATACGCCGGCGGGCTTTACCCCGCTTACCGCGAGGGGAAAGGTGAACGCCTCCGGGCAGTCCTGCAGCTCGGGTGTCACGTGCGCGCAGGGCTACAACGTCACCAACTTCCCGATGGCGCTGGTGCGTAACCCCGAGACGCCCAACGGTGGTCTGTACTCGCGCTTCGCGCCGATTTTCAACCTGTTCGGGATGAACCCGGTCAGCCCGACCGCGGGCTCCGGCTCGAGCCTCGGCATCAAGTTCAACGGCGCGTTCGTCAACGTCGCACTCGGTTACGACATGCTGTCCGACTTCCCGGAGACGCTGAACCCGTTCGCGCTGGCGAACTCGTTCATGGCCAGCGTCTTGCCCACCTACCTGCTCGGCGGCGTGGAGTTGCAGGGCGCAAGCCTCAACACGATCGAGGGCAATCTGATCGCGCTGTTGACCCTCGGCGTTCCGAGCACGAGCTACAGCACCCTCGTTTCCACCGATCTGCCGCTGCTCGAGCCGCTGCGGCTACCATCACGAATCCTCAACGCGGTCTTCAAGCAGGTGGGGATACCGATCACGCTGGGTACTCCGCTGGCCGATGCGTTGCAGCCAGCACTCGAGATTCTGGTGAACACCGGCTACACCGACGTCCAGACGCCGAGCGAGGGTGGCACCTACAACCGGACGTATGACCAATCGGGGCAGTACATTCCGTTCCTGTCGCAGGCGACGCTGACGCCGCAGGAGTGGGCCGCGGTCCCAGGCGACGTGGTCAAGGCGTTGTTCACCGGCTTCCGCGATGTGTTGAGCGGCAAGTCCACCACGACGCCGGATCCCGTGACCGGGCCGTCTGATCCGCCAGTCGAACCGGCTGCCGCGCAGACGGTCTCGACTGCGCCGGTCACCGTCACGAGCACGCCGACGGCCAGTGCCAAGTCAGGCAAGCCGGCCAAGAAGCCCAGTTCGGGTGTGAGCAGCCACAAGTCAGCGCCCAAGGCGTCGGCCCATAAAGGTGTGGGCGGTTCGAAGCGAGCCGCGAGCTGACCCTGCGAAAGCTACCCGCAGACGGCTCCGTGCGCGGCCGAGCCGACCAGCTTGCGGTACTTGGCCAGCACACCGGTGGTGTACTTCGGTGCGGGCGGGTTGAATCCCGTCTTGCGGGTATCGAATTCGTCGGTGTCGACCAGCACGTCGAGTGTGCCCTTCCCGACATCGAGGCGGATCCGGTCACCGTCGCGCACGAACGCGATGGGCCCGGCGTCGACAGCCTCCGGCGCGACGTGGCCCACGCACAACCCCGTCGTCCCGCCAGAGAACCGGCCGTCGGTCATCAGCAGGACGTCCTTGCCCAGCCCGGCACCCTTGATGGCGCCGGTGATCGCCAGCATCTCGCGCATTCCGGGACCGCCCTTGGGGCCCTCGTAGCGGATGACGACGACGTCATTGGCCACGATCGTGCCGTCTTCGAGGGCATCCATCGCCGCGCGCTCACCGTCGAAAACCCTTGCGGTGCCTTCGAACACGTCGGAGTCGAAACCGGCCGACTTGACCACCGCGCCCTCGGGAGCCAGCGAGCCGTGCAGGATCGTGATGCCGCCGGTCGGGTGGATGGGATTGCTCAGCGCACGCAGCACCTTGCCGTCGGGGTCCGGCGGTGCGATGTGGGCGAGGTTGGCCGCCATGGTCTCGCCGGTCACCGTCATGACGTCGCCGTGCATCAGCCCGGCGTCCAGCAGTGCCTTCATGACCACCGGCACGCCGCCGATGCGGTCGACGTCGAACATCACGTGCTTGCCGAACGGCTTGACATCGGCCAGGTGCGGCACCTTGGCGCCGATCCGGGTGAAGTCCGCCAGCGTCAGCTTGACGTCGGCCTCGTGGGCGATCGCCATCAGGTGCAGCACCGCGTTGGTGGACCCGCCGAACGCCATCACGACCGCGATCGCGTTCTCGAAGGCTTCCTTGGTCAGGATGTCGCGGGCGGTGATGCCGCGGCGCAGCAGCTCCACCACGGCCTCACCGCTGCGGCGGGCGTAACCGTCCCGGCGGCGGTCGGTCGCCGGCGGCGCCGCGCTGCCCGGCAGCGACATGCCCAGCGCCTCGGCGGCGCTGGCCATCGTGTTGGCGGTGAACATGCCGCCGCAGGCGCCCTCGCCCGGACAGATCGCCCGCTCGATGGTGTCGACGTCATCGCGCGACATCAGCCCGCGCGCGCACGCGCCGACGGCCTCGAAGGCGTCGATGATCGTCACGTCCATCTCGGTGCCGTCAGCCAACTTCGCCCGCCCCGGCAGAATCGAGCCCGCATACAGGAACACCGACGCGAGATCGAGGCGCGCGGCAGCCATCAGCATGCCCGGCAGCGACTTGTCGCAGCCGGCCAGCAGCACCGACCCGTCGAGGCGCTCGGCCATCATGACGGTCTCGACGCTGTCGGCGATGACCTCGCGCGACACCAGCGAGAAGTGCATGCCCTCGTGGCCCATCGAGATGCCGTCGGACACCGAGATGGTGCCGAACTCCATCGGATAACCACCGGCGGCGTGCACCCCGTCCTTGGCGGCCTGCGCGAGCCGCTGCAGCGACAGGTTGCACGGGGTGATCTCGTTCCACGAGGACGCCACCCCGATCTGTGGCTTGGCGAAATCGTCGTCACCCATGCCTACCGCGCGGAGCATGCCGCGGGCAGCGGCCTTCTCCAGACCATCGGTGACGTCACGACTGCGGGGCTTGAGATCGGGCGTTTGAGTCACCGGACAAGTATGCCGTGGTCGGGGGTGGTGACCAAATTCCTTTTTATACCCCCGAGGGGTATTCCGGTACGGTGGGGTCATGATGTCCACCAGCAGCCGCATCGTGGCGGTCACCGCAGCCCTGGCCACCGCCGTGGTCGTGTCCTCGTGCAGCAAGACCGAAGGCACGAGCCAGCACGCCACCGCGACCTCCACCACCAGCGCAATGGTGGCCGCGCATAACGCCGACGACGTGACGTTCGCGCAGATGATGATCCCGCACCATCAGCAGGCCGTTGAGCTGGCAGCGGTGGCTCCCGAACACTCCACCAACCAGGCGCTGCTCACCCTGGCGGCCACCATCTCCACCGAGCAGCAACCGGAGATCAACGCGATGAAGGCGCTGCTGCTGCAATGGGATGTCGATCCCAACGCGATGGACGACCACGGCGGCCACGGCGCCGGGATGCAGGGCATGGTCGACGACGCGACGATGGCCAAGCTCAAGTCGCTCAACGGCCCGCAGTTCGACACACTGTGGTTGCAGGCGATGATCGGCCATCACCAGGGCGCCATCGAGATGGCGAAGGCCGAGATCGCGAAGGGGCAGAGCGTCGACATGATCGCGATGGCCAAGACCATGGTCACCGCGCAGCAGGCTGAGATCAACCAGATGAAGCAGATGCTGGGAGGGTAAATGACTGGCGCACATGGATATTCGGCCCGCAAGGACAACTACACCAAGCGCCTGCGCCGGATCGAGGGGCAGGTCCGCGGCATCTCCAAGATGATCGACGAGGACAAGTACTGCATCGACGTGCTGACTCAGATCAGCGCCGTCAACAGCGCGCTGCAGTCGGTGGCGCTCGGCCTGCTCGAGGAACACCTCGGCCACTGCGTCAGTCATGCGGTCGCCGAGGGTGGCGAGGAGGCCGACAAGAAGCTGGCCGAGGCCTCGGCAGCGATCGCCCGGCTGGTTCGCTCCTGACGCTTACTGCTTACTGAACGATGTCGGGCGCACCACCACGATCACCCGATCGGCGGCATCGGTGGGCGGCGCGGTCAGCGGGCCGTCGTAGCGGTCGTTGAGTCGCAGATAGAACGCCCCGGTCGGATCCGGCACGATCTCCTCGACCACACCGCGCACCTCCAGGTACTTGTACGGCATGTCGGGGTCGACGACGGAGATCGCGACATGCGGATTGGCAGCGATGTTTCGGTACTTCTGCCGCTTGTTGGTGTGGGTGAACCGCAGGACCTCGCCGTCCCATTCGAACCACATCGGGTTCACCTGCGGACTGCCGTCGGGCCGGGTGGTCGCCAAGTGCCCGTAGAGCGGGCGGGTCAGTAGATCTTCGTAACCGGCCGGAATCGCAACCATTGTCTGTTCCCTTCTGTTGGTGATCGGCCAGTGCAACACCGACCGACGTCATCCTGTTTCGTCGAGCCAGCCGATACCGTGAGCGCGTGACCACAGTGCCGCGCGCCGGCCCGTGGACACCGAGGGTCACGGTGGCGTTGGCCGTGCTCGCCGCCGCGGCGTTCATCTACGTCACCGCCGAGATCATGCCGGTCGGTGCACTGTCGGCCATCGCACGCGACCTGCACGTCAGCGAGGCCATGGTCGGCACCCTGCTGGCCAGCTACGCGCTGGTGGCCGCGGTGGCCACGATGCCGTTGGTGCGTTGGACGGCGACCTGGCCGCGGCGGCGCACCCTGCTGTGGACGCTGGCCTGTCTATCGGTGTCGCAACTGATCTCGGCGCTGGCCCCGACCTTCGAGGTGCTGGCCGTCGGCCGGGTGCTGTGCGCCGTCACCCACGGACTGATGTGGTCGGTGATCGCCCCGATCGGCGCGCGCCTGGTGCCACCGAGCTATGCCGGCCGAGCCACCATGGCCGTCTACGTCGGGACCGGGCTGGCTCTGGTGGTGGGCAGTCCGCTGACCGCCGCGATGAGCGAGCTGTGGGGCTGGCGGCCGGCGGTTGGCGCCATCACCGTCGCTTCGCTCGTGGTGCTGGTGGCCGCGCGGCTCGCGCTGCCCGTGATGGCGATGGCCGGCGCGGGCGCCGGCATCCGGCCTCGCCGTGGTGGCCACCACCGCAACCGGCCGCTGCTGGTGCTGTGTGCGCTGACGCTGGTCGGCGTCACCGCGCACTTCATCTCCTACACCTTCATCGTGGTGATCATCCGCGACGTGGTCGGCGTGCGCGGGGCGCACCAGGCGTGGCTGCTGGCCGCCTACGGCGTGGCCGGGCTGACCGGCATGGCGTTGTTGGCCCGGCCGGGGGACCGGCGGCCCAAGGCCGCCGTCGTGGGGTGCCTGGCCGGTTCGTCGCTGGCCTTCGCGGCGCTGGCGACACTCGGCTGGGCCGATTGGACCGAATGGCGCCCAGCCGCCGCATCCGTCGTTGGCGCGGCGGCGATCGTGCTGTGGGGAGCCACGGCCAACGCGATGCCGCCGATGCTGCAGGCGGCCGCCATGCGGCACTCACCGGAAGATCCCGACGGCGCCTCGGGACTGTATGTGGCGATGTTCCAGGTCGGCATCATGGCCGGCTCGCTGACCGGGGGCGTGCTCTATCAGCACGCCGGGGTGGCGCCGATGCTCGTCGCATCGGCGGTATTGATGCTGGGCGCCCTGGTCTGCGTGCTGTTCAGCCGAGGCCTGTTCGCTGTTGCCCCGGCTACCAGCGAAAAGTAACGCTTGTCACCCTTGAGGCGACTATCTGCACAGGTCAGGGCGGTGACAACGCCCGAGGCCGGGTTCGCTAGCGAATCACGTCTGGAAGTAGGCCCAGCCTGTTATGCAACACTGGGTTGAGCCGGTATCGAGGGAGTCTTGGGTATGAAGCTGCAGGTGAAGGGGGCGATCGCCGCCACGTTGTGCGTGGTCGGAGTGGCCGCCGGAATCAGTCTCGGCAGCGGATCAGCGCTGGCCGATCCAGACCTTGCGCCCGCCGATCCCGGCATCGTGGACGTGCCGCCCGCACAGCTGCCGCCACCAGCCGACCCGGCTGCGTTCCCGCCGCCCCCTCCCGCAGCGGATCCGTTTGCGCCGCCGCCCCCGCAGGCTGACCCGCTGGCGCCCCCGCCGGCGGATCCGCTGGCCGCTCAGCAGGCGACCGCGGCGGCCGCCGGTCCGGTCAAGGGCCAGAACCCGACGCCCTACACCGGTGACCCGGTGTTCGCGCCGCCGTCGTTCAACCCCGTCAACGGCTCGATGGTCGGGGTGGCCAAGCCGATCATCATCAACTTCGCGCGTCCGATCGCCAACCGCCCGCTCGCGGAGTCCGCGATCCACATTTCGTCGGTGCCGCCAGTTCCTGGCGCGTTCTACTGGTTGACCGATACCCAGGTGCGGTGGCGGCCCTACAACTTCTGGCCGGCCGGCACCGTCGTCAACATCGACGCCAGCGGCGCCAAGTCCAGCTTCCGAGTCGGAGACGCCATCGTGGCCACCGCCGACAACGCCACCCACCAGATGACGATCACCCGTAACGGCAAGCTCGAGCAGACCTTCCCGATGTCGATGGGTAAGCCGGGTCACGACACTGCGAACGGCACGTACTACGTGCTGGAGAAGTTCCCCGACATCGTGATGGACTCGGCCACCTATGGCGTACCGAGCACATCGGCGGACGGCTACAAGGTTCACGTCAAGCTCGCAGTGCGGATCGACAACCAAGGCAACTTCGTGCACAGCGCGCCGTGGTCGGTGGGAGACCAGGGCAAGCGCAATGTGAGCCACGGCTGCATCAACCTCAGCCAGGCGAACGCGCAGTGGTTCTACGACAACTTCGGCAGCGGTGACCCGATCATCGTCAAGAACTCGGTCGGCACGTACAACAAGCCCGACGGCGCCGACGACTGGCAGTGGCAGCTGTCCTAGCCGGGTCTGGCCGGAGCCAAGGGCTCAAAGGTTAAGCACAGCAACGGCCTCCACAATGGGGTACGTGCCGCCAACTCCGTCGCCTGCACCGTCGCCGGCTGAACCGACACCGCTGCCCCAGCTGCCCGCTCCCAACCTCCACCAATACGCGCACGGAGTCTCGCTGCTCGGCGGGTGGCTGCCGCTGACCATCGAGATCGTCGCTGTCATCACACTGATCGTCGCCATCGGATGGCGGCGGACCCGACGCTGGTGGCTGGTGTGGTTGCCGGTCTGCGTCGTGCTCGGTGTGCTCGGTGCGCTCGCCGCACGCACCTACGTCAACGCCGAAGGGCTGGCGTCGGACCCGGCACCCTTCTATTTGTGGGTCTGGATAGGGATTTTCGCGGCCGGGGTCGCGGTCGCGGTACTGGGCTGGCGCGGGAATTCTTGGTGGCGACGAGGTGTCGCGGTACTGGCGATTCCGTTGACACTGATGACGGCGCTGCTCGCACTCAACAGGTGGGTTGGGTACTACCCGAGCGTGCAGGCCGCGTGGGGGGCGCTGACGGCCGGGCCGCTACCGAACCAGATCGACGCCGCCGACCTGCCCGGCCTGCGCAACACCGTGCAGACCACCGGAAAGCTGGTCGAGGTCGATATCCCTTCGGATGCAAGCGGATTCAAACACCGCAGTGAATACGTCTACCTGCCGCCGGCCTGGTTCGCCGGACCCACCCCGCCCCGGCTGCCCGTCATCATGATGGTCGCCGGCGAGTTCAACACCCCAGCCGACTGGATGCGCAGCGGCAACGCGATGCCCATCATCGACGGCTACGCGCAGAGCCACGGCGGTATGGCGCCGATCTTCGTCTTCGTCGACACCGGTGGCAGCTTCAACAACGACACCGAATGCGTCAACGGTCCCCGTGGCGACTCCGCCGACCATCTCACCAAGGACGTCCGGCCTTATGTCGTCGACCATTTCGGCGCGTCCGAGCAAGCCGCCAACTGGGCCGTGGTCGGCTGGTCAATGGGCGGCACCTGCGCCGTCGACCTGACCGTGATGCACCCGGAGCTGTTCAGCACTTTCGAGGACATCGCAGGCGACCATGGACCGACGGCCGGCAGCAAGGACCAGACGATCAGCCGGCTCTACGGCGGCAACGCCGCGGCCTGGGACCAGTTCGACCCGCGCACGGTGATGCTCAAACACGGTCCGTACCAAGGGGTTGCCGGCTGGTTCGAGGACACCGTCACACCCACCAACACCGCATCGCCCTACGGCAACGGCGGCGGGAAACGGCCGCAATCCGATGCGCCGTCCGGTTTTGGCGGGCACGACGAGTTCCGTGACTCCGACGAGGCCGGCGCGGCCGACGATCTGTGCGGGACTGCGCAAACCGTCGGCATCTCCTGCTCGGTGCACCGCATCATCAGCTTCCACACCTGGCAGTTCGCGCAGCGGGCGCTCTCCGATGCGATGCCGTGGCTGGCTGCCCAGATCAAGACGCCAGGAGCGACGGACTCGCCCGCCTGAGGCCCGCAATATTTCCCGGGTCGCTGCGCTCCTGCCCTCCGCGGACCTACCAGGTGCCGCGGTGGACCACCTCGTCGAACGGGCGCCGGCTCGGTTTGCGGATCGGGACCAGCGGACGGTCGGCGGGATAGCCGAGCCCGAGCAGATAGGCGACGAGATGGCCGCGGGGGACACCGAGGATCGCCCGCGCCCTGTCCTGATCGCCGATGGCCGAGTGGCCGGTGCCGACGCCGAGCTCGGTGGCCGCGATCGCCATCGCCATCGTGGCCTGGCCCAGGTCGTACTGGTCGAGGAGTTTGGTGCGCTCGTCCGGAGGCTCGGGAATCACCAAGGCAATCGCCGCCTGCGCCCCCGCGATGTGGCCCGCCCCCATCCACACCGTTGACAGATCTTGCAGTGCAGCGTGATCAGTGACGATCACGAAATCCCAGTGCTGGTTGTTGCGTGCCGACGGGGCGCGCCAGCCGGCCTCGAGGATTCGGTCGATATCAGCCTCGGAGATCGGCGCCGTGGTGTAGCTGCGTACATTGCGCCGCGCCCGGATGGCGTCCCAGGCGTCCACGGTCGTCAGCTCCAGATCCGGACGCGCCGCTCGGGTTCCAGGTACAGCTCGTCGTCGGCGTTCACCTCGAACGCGTCGTAGAAGGCATCCATGTTGCGGATCACGCCATTGCAGCGGAACTCCGGCGGCGAGTGTGGGTCGGTAGCAAGGCGCCGAACAGCCTCGGCCTCACGGGATTTGGTGCGCCACACTTGCGCCCACCCGAAGAACACCCGCTGCTGGCCGGTCAGGCCGTCGATCACGGGGGCTTCCTTGCCGCCCAGCGACAGCTCGTAGGCCAGCAGTGCGATGGACAGCCCGCCCAGGTCTCCGATGTTCTCCCCGACCGTGAACGCGCCGTTGACGTGATTCGAGGGCTCGAGCCCGCGCGGTACGAACGCTTCGTATTGCTCGATGAGCTGTCCGGTGCGTGTGCCGAACTCGGCGCGGTCCTCGTCGGTCCACCAGTCGACGAGGTTGCCGTCACCGTCGTATTTGGCACCCTGGTCATCGAATCCGTGGCCGATCTCGTGACCGATCACCGCGCCGATCCCGCCGTAGTTCGCCGCGTCGTCGGCCTCGGCGTCGAAGAACGGCGGCTGCAGGATCGCGGCCGGGAACACGATCTCGTTCATGCCCGGGTTGTAGTAGGCGTTGACTGTCTGCGGTGTCATGAACCACTCGTCCCGGTCGACCGGCCCGCCCAGTTTGGCTAACTCCCGGTCATGGGACACTTGGGCACCACGAATGACATTGCCGTAGAGATCGTTTCGATCGATCACCAGGGCGGAGTAGTCCCGCCACTTGGCGGGATAGCCGATCTTGGCGGTGAACTTGTCCAGCTTGGCCAGTGCACGCTGGCGGGTGGCCGGCGTCATCCATTCCAGGTCGTTGATGCTGACCCGGTAGGCCTCGCGCAGGTTATTGACGAGATTGTCCATGCGCGCCTTGGCATCCGGCGGGAAATGCCGCTCGACATACAGCCGCCCTACCGCGTCGCCCATCAGGCTTTCCACGATCGACACCGCCCGCTTCCAGCGGTCGCGGATCTGTTCGGTGCCCGACAAGGTACGGCCGTAGAAGTCGAAATTCGCTTCGACCACCGCGTCGGTCAGGTATGCGGCCCGCGCGTTGATCAGCCGCCAGCGCGCCCAATCCTGCCAGTCGGTGAAGTCGTGGCTCGACCACAGCTCGGCGAAGGCCGTCAGGTAGTCGGGCTGGCGCACAACAAGTTCGGCGACCGCGTCCGGGGTCGTGCCTTGCGCGGTGATCCAGCCCGCCCAGTCGAAGCCGGGTGCCTCGGTCGGCAGGTCGGTGAACGCTCGCAGGTTGTAGGTCAGGTCGGCGTCGCGGCGTTTGACGACATCCCAGTGCGCCGCGGCCAGTTTGGCTTCCAGTGTCACGATCCGCGCGGCCCGCTCGGCGTGGTCATCGGCCGTGCCGCCCAACACCAAGGCGAACATCGTCGCGATGTGTGCCGGGTAGGCAGCCAGGATTGCGGCGTGCTGCTCGTCGCGGTAGTACGACTCGTCGGGCAGGCCCAGTCCGGACTGGCTGGCGTGCACGAGGTAACGCGATGAGTTCTTCGAATCGGTGTCGATGTAGAGCCCGACGCCGCCGCCCACGCCGGTGCGCTGCAGCGCGCCGATCACCGCGGCCAGCGCGGCCGGATCGGCCGCGGCATCGATACCCGCCAGCTCGTCGAGTAGCGGCTGCACACCGCGCCGCTCAACGGCGTCGGCGTCCAGGAAGCTGGCGTAGAGATCGCCGATGCGCTGCGCGTCCGTGCCCGGCTGCCCGCTTGCCTGAGTAATCAGCTCACGCACCTGCTCCTCGGCCCGGTCGTACAGCGTGCGAAACGCGCCGTCGGTGGCCCGGTCGGCGGGGATGGTGTATTCGGTCAGCCAGCGTCCGTTGACGTGGCCGAACAGGTCATCTTGCGGGCGAACCTCGGCCTCGACATGGGACAGGTCGATACCCGAGCGCAGTGCTTCTACCGTCACCCAACCATCCTTACCAGAGGTCAGACCGCGGCGTCTGGCCCCAGGGCGGCCCGGTAGCCTCCCCTTCATGCCCGAGGCCGACGACGACCAGGACCAGCGCGAGGCGTCCAGGCGGGTGTTCTCCAGCTATGGCATGGCCTCGGCGGTACTCGGCGTGGTGGCTGTCGTCGCGATCGTGCTGGGCACGTTGATCTGGTCAGGCCACCGCAACGCCACCGACGAGCGCGCCTATCAGACTCGCGTGCTGGCCGCGGCCGCGGACTGGACCGGGGTGCTGATCAACATGAACGTCGACAATGTCGACGCCAGCCTGCAGAAACTGCATGGGGGCACCGTCGGGCAGCTCAACTCCGACTTCGAGGCCGCCATCACGCCCTACCGCGAGGTGGTCCGGACGCTGAAGGCGCGCACCACCGGACAGATCGACTCGGTGTCGTTCGAATTGGCTCACCACGATCTCGACGTGCAGCCGGGTCAGCGCCCGGCCGCGCTGCCGCCGGAACTGGCTCAGCGCACTGACAGCGTGCTGGTCGTCGCCACCTCGGTCAGCGAGAACGCCGGCGACAAGCCGGCCACCGTGCGCTGGAACCTGCGCCTCGGGGTCTCCGACGTGGACGGCAAGCTGATGATCTCGCGGCTGGAGTCGCTGCGATGAGGAACCTGGCCCGTGTACTGGGCTTCGACGTCGCCGCTCCGGTCGCCGCCATCGCGGCACTGCTCGCGATCGGTGTGGTGCTCGGCTGGCCGCTGTGGTGGGTGTCGGTGTGCTCGGTGCTGTGCCTACTGATCGTGCAGGGCGTCATCGTCAATTTCGTTCTGTTCCGCCGAGATTCGGTGACAGTGGGCACCGACGACGAAGGCCCCGGGCTGCGGCTTGCGGTCGTCGGACTGGCCACCGTCGCGGTGGTCGCCGCGACGGTCGTCGGCTACACCCGATGGACGCTGCCGGATGAGGACTTCACCCGCGACTCCGCGGAAGTGGTGCGCATCGCGACCGCTGTCTCCGAGGCCACCGCCACATTCAGCCCGGCCGATCCCACCTCGTCGATCGACCGGGCCGCCTCCTTCATGGCACCCGAGCGGGCAGACGCGTTCAAGGGCGAGTTCGGCAAGGCCACTTCAGATTTGGCCAAGAAGAACATCTCCGCCTCGGCGCAGACCATCTCGGCGGGCCTGGAGGCGTTGGGCCCAGGGGCGGCCAGCGTCGCGGTGGTGATGCGGGGAACCCAGAGCCAGCCTGGTCAGCAGCCGAGCACCGCGACGCTGGCACTGCGCGTCGGGCTGGCCAAGCAGGATGGCCGGTGGGTCGTGCTCGACATCGCGCCGATCAACGCCCGATAAGCCGGGCGTAGTCGACCTTCAGGCACCGATCCATCACGACCCGCAGACCGGCGGCCTGAGCCTGCTCGCCAACCTCCTCGTGCCACAAACCCTGTTGCAGCCACAAGTATTTGGGGCGCGGGTTCAGGGCGAGGACTTCGGCGAGCACTCCGGGCAGGTCGTCGTAGCGGCGGAACACGTCGACCATGTCCGGCACGACGGGCAGGTCGGCCAGCGATGAGTAGACCCGTTTTCCGTCGATGTCGCTGATGTTCGGATTCACCGGGTACAGCTCGAAGTGACTGAATCTGGCCAGATACTGGTAGACCTCGTTGCTGGGCCGGGCTGGATTGTCCGACGCGCCGACGACCGCAACCGTGTGGGTATCGCGCAGAATCTGTTGTAGCTCAGCCGAATCCGGGCCTATCGCCATGGGCACCACCGCGGGCTATTCTCCGCCGGACGCACGCTGGGCGCGCATCTTGGCGAACCGGTCCGACAGCCTGCGCATCCGGATCATCAGCGAAGCCGGCGGGCTGATCGTCCCGTCGAGGTAGGTGGACAGATCCGCCTGGGCCACCCCGATGCGCGAAGCGAACTCCTGTACCGCCAGCCCGGACCGGTCGAGCAGCAGCCGAACGTGGCGGGCCGCCTCGGCGCGCTCGTTGGCTTCCAGATGGCTGCGTGCCCTGATCAAAACCTCGGACAGCGCTTTGGAGATGCCGTAGGGCTGCGCGTGCTCCAGCACTTCCTCGACCTGCCGGGCGGTCCGGCCGTAGGGATCCCGCTTGATGGCGACGACGATGCGCTGCCAGACGGTGATATCGCCGGTTTCCAGCGCGTCCCGAATCAAGGCTGTCGGCCAGAACTCCACGGGGCGGCCGTCGGCGAAGGACTGCGTGGACGGTGCGGGTATGGCATCGCGATCCGCTGCCACCGTCACCTCGCCTCCTCCAGGATCGCCACCGCCACCGCAAGGCAACGCTGCCTGATCCGCTCCCATTCGGTCGCCCCCTCCGGTCCAGCCCACCGGTCGTCGTCGATGACGTCGGACGGGTTGGGATCGGCGAGCCGACGTACCAACTGGGTTGTCACCCATTGTCGCTTAGATTGTCCAGAACAGTAATACCGGTCCATCCCGCCGAGTACCACCGCGGCGGCCTCGGTATCCATCACACCGACAAGGTCGGCGAATTCGGCGAAGTCCGATCGGCTGTTGCGGCACATGACCAGGTAGGCCTGCATCCGCAGGGTCTCGGCGCAGGTCGGGATCTGCAGCCGGTCACCGGTGGGCAGCTGGACATTGGTGGTCTCCACCGGACTGTGCCGTTCGACCACCGGGTGGGCGGTATCGGCACCGGTTTCCAGGGCGTCCAGCGCGATCGCGAGGCGACCCCGCCACATCGTGACCGGGTGCACCGGCCGGGGCGCCGTCATCCTGGCGGTGCGGTAGCCCCGGATCAATTTGACCGTCGCGGTGCTACCCGCGCCGACCCGCATGGGTTGCGCCCTGGCGTCATCGCTGCCCTTGACCTTGCCGGCGAGCTCGCTGCAGCCGCTGAACGCCAGCGGGTCGGCCACGCTGACCGCGTCCGGCGCCAGGTTCTTCAGCCGGGCCGCGCCCTTGACCACCATTCGCAGATCCGCGCTGGGCGGCACCAGCGCGGAGATGTCGTCGGGGATGACGACCAGGTCGCCGAGGTCGACCTTGGGCAGCGGCTTCTCGAAGTCCACCGACGGCAGGATGCGGGCCAGCCACGCGGGCAGCCACCAGTTCCACTGGTCGAACATCGCCATCAGCGCCGGCACCAGGACCAGCCGAACGATGGTGGCGTCCACCGCGATTGCCACCGCACACGCCACGCCCAGCTCGGCGACCAGCGGCATACCCGCGAACGCGAACCCGGTGAACACGGCGATCATGATGAGCGCGGCGCTGGTGATCGTGCGGGCGCTGGTGGACACCCCGTAGGCGACCGCGTCTCGGGTGTCGCCCGCTTGCAGGTAGCGCTCCCGGATCCGGGTCAGCAGGAAGATCTCGTAGTCCATCGACAGGCCGAACGTCATCGCCAGCACCAGCGGCGGGATCGTGCTGTCGATCGAGGTGATCTTCTCGAAGCCCAGGCCTTCCAGCCAGCCCCACTGGAAGACCATCACCAGGCTGCCGTAGGCGGCCGCGACGGACAGCACCGTCATCAGCACGCCCTTGAACGCCAGGAACACCGACCGCACCGAGATCAGCAGCATCACGAACGCGATCAGCGCGACGAACACGAATACCAGTGGTTGGGTCTGGGACACCCGGTCGTCGAAGTCCTTGATCAGCGCGGTGGGACCACCGACGTCGACCTGTGCGCCCCCCGCGGCCGGCAGTGCCCGCAGGTGCGCGCGCATCCAGTCGATGGAGTTGCGCGCACCGATGTCCTCGGGGTCCACCGACAGCACCGCCGAGAGCAACGCGCTGCCGTTGTTGTCGGAGAACGCCGGCTGGGAGACCGAGACGACGTCGGGGGCCTTCGCCATCTCGGTGCTGATCGCCTCAATCGCGGCGGCGTTCTTGGCGTCGGATGCGTCACCGGCCGGGAACGTGACGAGCACCCGCACCGGGCCCAGCGCACCAGGGCCGAGTGCCTCGGCCGCCGCGGCCACACCGCCGCGGATTTCGTGCGAGGACTTGAATTGGCGCTGCATGCTGTTGCCCAGCACCATCGAGAACGCCGGTGCGGCCATCAGCAACAGGACCAGCGTCGCCGCCGTCGCCGACAGCCACGGTCTGCGCATGACCTCGCTGACCCAGCGGGTCCAGAACCGCGACTGCGTCGCCTCCGCGCGCCGGGACCATTGCAGCAGCGGTGAGCGTTTGGCCACCGACCGCCCGAAGGTGGCCAGCACGGCGGGAGTCAGAGTGGTCGACGTCAGCACCGCGATGGCCACCGCCAGGATCGCGCCGGTCGCCATCGAGCGCAGCACGGGGGTGTTGATCAGGTAGATGCCCGTCAGCGAGGCGATCACCGTCAGACCCGACAACAGAACGGCCAAGCCCGAGGTGGCCATCGCCGCGTCGGCCGCCTGTTGCGGATCGCGGCCGGCGCGGAGCTCTTCTCGGAAACGCATCAGGATGAACAGCGAATAATCGACGGCCAGCGCGATACCGAACATCGACACCGTCGACGTCACGAACACCGACATGGTGGTGACCGTGGACAACAGATAGACCACGCCCATCGTCACCACGACGGTGCACAGCGCGAGGGCCAGCGGGACCGCGGCGGCGGCCAGCGAGCCGAACACCGCGAGCAAAACAATCAAGACGATCGGAAGGTTCCAGCGCTCGGCCTCGGCGATGTCGTGCTTGGTGCTGGTCTGGGCGGCGGCACCGAGTGCGCCCTGGCCGATGACGTACAGCCGCACCCGGCCGTTCTGGATTTGCCCGGGCTGATCACCGGTGACGCCGATCTTCTGGCGCAGCTGGCGCGCGACGTCGACGGCGCCGGTGTTGTGGAAGTCCAGCCGCAGCGACACCACGTAGGGCCGGTCCGGGGCGGGCGCGGGCTGGGCGGGGTTGGGAACCACGACGACGCTCGGGGTCTGCTTTGCCACCTGCTCCAGTTGGGCGACGGCGGCGTTCATATCGTCGTAGCTGGCGTCGGCGCGGGGCGCCGCGACGAGGGCGAGTGGGGAGGCGCCCTGCTCGGGGAAGTGGTCCTCCAGTTGGTACTGCACATGCAGCGACTGGGAGCCGGCGACGTCGAAGCCACCACCGGTCAGGTTGTTCGACTCGGTGAGGGCCAGATAGACGGCCGGTACGAGGGCCAGCAACCAGCACGAGAACACCAGCCAGCGGAATCTGCGCAGGTTGCTGCTGAGGCGCATCATGAACTGCTGGATGTTTATCTCCCCGCATTCTCCCCGGGTTGCGTGGCTGCGAGCGTACCTCAGATAGCTGTGCGGTGACCCGTCGTGAGCGGCGGTCTTAGCTGGATTGAGACCTGCTGATGGGGTCCTCGTTACCGACGCTGAAGTGGCAGCGACGCGGGGATCGATGGCAAGATGTGCTTCGAGGTGTTTACCGGGTCGGGGAACTTGGCCGGGTCGCAGCGTTGCTGCGGCGAGGCTTGATGTCAGCGAACCCGAGGAGTCCCGATGTCTGCGTCCGCCCTCTCGACGACCGTCGTGGTACGCCGCGGCCTGTGCGCGGTGCTCGCCGCAACGGCGACCGGGGGTGCGGCCGCGCTCGCACTGCCGTCGTCCACGGCGACCGCTGCCACGGATCCTTGCGCCGCCAGCTCGATCGCCAAGACCGTCGGCACCGTCGCCACCAACACCGGGACCTACCTGGACAGCCACCCGCAGACCAACCAGGCGCTGACGACGATCTCCCAGCAGCAGGCGGGGCCGCAAACCCTGGCAGCGCTGAAGAGTTACTTCGACGCCAATCCCGATGCGGCCAAGGACCTGCAAGCCATCCAGCAGCCGCTGACAAGTGTGTCCGCCCAGTGCAAGTTGCCGGTGAGCCTGCCGCAGCTGCTCGGCCTGCTGCAGTCGGCCCAGGCGGGCGGCCTGCCGGGAACCGCGGCGGGTGCGCTCGCGGGAGCGACGGCGGCCCAACAGGTTGCCGGCACCCAGGTTCCGCTCGGTGGCGGGCCGCTGCCGGGGCCGGCCACGTTCAGTGCGCGCTGACCGACGAGGCACCGAAGCCCCACAGATGGGGTGCTGACCAGCCGGATCGGAACATTCTCACGATTGGTTAAGCTCAAGGCGCGAAAGTCTGCAGCAAGTCTGCTTAGCTTTCATCTGTCAGTAGCGGTTACTGGCACGGTTTCTCCCTACGTTAAGGAGTCCGAGCATGTTGGTTAATGCCCGTCTTGCCCGTCGCGCGGTCGTCGGAGTGATCGGCACGGGCGCTGTCGCCGGCGCGATCCTGGTTGGCACGGCACCGTCCGCGCTGGCCGATCCGCCGCCGAACTGCACCGCCGCCGACCTCGCTGGGGTCGCTGCCGGTGTGTCCGCTGCGACGTCGGCGTACCTGTTCACCCACCCGGACGTCAACGCGTTCTTCACCGGTCTGGAAGGTGCGCCGCGCGACACTATCCGGTCCGAGGTGAAGCAGTATCTGGACTACAACCCCTCGGTGAAGGCTGACCTGCAGGGCATTCGCCAGCCCCTGGTCGACTTGAAGAACCGCTGCGGCAGCTCCCCCGACGTTCCTGTCTCCTAACCCGCTGTGCGGGTAGGACAGCAGCCCGCGCAGGAAGGCGCCGGCCGCACCGTCCTGATGGTCGATGACGACCCGGATGTCCGGACTTCGGTCGCACGTGGTTTGCGGCATTCGGGGTTCGATGTCCGGGTCGCGGCGACCGGCAAGGAAGCGTTGCGGCTCTTGGCTACCGAGAATCACGACGCCTTGGTGCTCGACGTTCAGATGCCCGAGCTTGACGGTGTCGCGGTGGTGACCGCGCTGCGCGCGTTGGGGAATGACATCCCCATTTGTGTGCTCTCGGCACGCGACACCGTCAACGACCGCATCGCCGGTCTGGAGGCCGGCGCCGACGACTATCTGACCAAGCCCTTCGATCTGGGCGAGTTGGTGGCGCGGCTGCACGCGCTGCTGCGGCGCGCGGCCAGCTCGAACGAGGGCTCGGATGCCGTCACCATCGGACCGCTGACGATCGACACCGCCCGGCGGCTGGTGTTCGTCAACGGCGACCGGGTGGAACTCACCAAGCGCGAGTTCGACCTGCTGGCGGTGCTCGCCGAAAACTCCGGTGTGGTGCTTTCCCGGCAGCGGCTCTTGGAATTGGTGTGGGGCTACGACTTTGAGGTCGACACCAACGTCGCCGACGTATTCATCAGCTACCTGCGCCGCAAGCTGGAACGTGAGGGCGTGCCGCGGGTGATCCACACCGTGCGTGGAATCGGGTACGTGCTCCGGTCGGAGCCGTGACCCAGCCGGTGAATTGGTCGGGCCGTAGCCTGTCCCTACGCGTCCGGGTCGCTCTGGCCGCCGCTCTGGCCGCCGCTTTCGTCGTCGCTCTGCTGGCGGTCCTGACATCGATCGTTCTGGCCAACAACGACAATGCGCAGCTGGATCGGCGGCTGGACTCGATCGTCGACGCCAGTATGTTTCCCGAGCAGCTACGCGATCCCAGCCGAGTTCTGACGACCGGACGATCCCGGTCCACCGGTCAAGTCGTCTTCCAACGTGGCTTCCAACTGCCGCCGTTGCCGCCGGGAACCGCGACGGTCAACGTCAACAGCGTCGACTACCGGGTGCGGACGGTGAACGTCGAGCAGTCCGGCGGCATCCTGGTCTCGATCGGAATCCGTGCCGACAGCATTCTGTTGAGTCGCGCTCGAATCCCGCTCTACGTGTTCATCGTGTGCCTTGCCGTCATGGTGGCGGCTGCGCTCGGCTGGATACTGGCCGGGCCGGCGATCCGGCCGCTGCTGCGGCTGACCGAACAGACCAGGCGGCTGGGCAAGGGCAGTGACCAGTTGGAGCCGGTGCGCGGCGCCGCCGAAGCTGAGGACCTGTCCGAGGCGATGGTCGCGATGCTGCACCGCCTGGCCGAGGCCCAGGTGGCGACCACGAATTCGCTTCAGGCTGCCCAGGATTTCGCCGCCAACGCCGCCCACGAACTGCGCACGCCGCTGACGGCGATGCGCGCCGATCTGGACACCCTGCGCATCCACGACCTACCGCCGGAAGAGCGTGAAGAGGTGGTCGGCGACCTGGCCCGGGCACAACGCCGCGTCGAGGCCATCATCACCGCACTGGGCCAGCTGGCCTCCGGGCAGCTGGCCCGCACCGAGGACCGCGAGCCGATCGACGTCGCCGAGATGCTCGACCGGGTGGCCCGGGAGAACGTCCGCTCGGGTGCGGTCGAGATCATCGTGGAGGCTGACGAGGCAGGCACGGTGTGGGGCTGGCCGGCCGGTTTGCGGCTGGCGGTGGACAACCTGGTTCGCAACGCGATCACCCACGGTGAGGCCACCCGCATCGTGCTGCGCGCCCGTCGTTATGAATGGCTGCTGGCGATCACCGTCGACGACAACGGCCGGGGACTTCCCGCCGAAGAGCACCAAAAAGTGTTGGGGCGCTTCGCCCGTGGCAGTACCGCCACAGCGGGGGGATCAGGTCTGGGGCTGGCGCTGGTGGCTCAGCAGGCAGCGCTGCACGGTGGCAGCATCGAGCTCTCCGACGGTCCGCTCGGCGGGTTGCGTGCGGTCCTGACGGTGTCGACCTACCCCGAGCCCGTCATGCCGACCGGGCAGGCCTAACCACTGCGCTTGCGCACCAGCGCAGCGATCCCTCGCCAGCCCAACAGCAGCAGGGCGGTCACCACCGAAGCGACGATGACGAAGCTGGTCGCGACTCCCTGAGAACTGGCTTTGCGCAACAACATTCCGACGACGACGGTGGTCAGCCACACGATGACACCGGTGGGAGCGAGGGCGGTCGGGGCTCGCCAGCCGCGGGAGATCAGCCAGCCGAGCGCCGTGCCGGACAGGAAAGGCCATGCGGTGTCGGCGATTCCGGCGAGGGTCAGTCCTTCGGCGTGGCTGCGGCGACCAAGCGCACAGAACACGAGGACACAGACGATGTCGCCGGCCAGTGCCAGAACCGCGGGCCGGGTATTGGTACGAACTGCCATGGGGGGATCCAAGCACAGGTATGTCAGGGCCGGGCGTCGTCCTCCGTGCCGGGGCCTGGTGGCGGTGGCAGCGGACCTTGCAGTGCGGTGTCAGCGGGATTGTCGGGCGCTGCGCCGTGGTCGTGCTCGGCCTCGGCTCGGGCTATCTCGTCGGCGACGGCCTCGGGGTCCAATGCCCCCTCGGTGCGGAACATGAAGAAGAACACCACCCAGCCGATCGTCGAGATGAAGATCCAGCTCACCAAGCGGTAGATCAGCATCGCGGAGATGGCGGCGGGCAGCGCCATCCCGCTGGACACCAGGCCGGGAACCAGGACGGCCTCCACCACCAGCAGGCCCCCGGGCATCAGCGGGATCGAGCCGACCGCACGGGCTGCCGCGTAGGCGACGGTCAGCCCCGCCAGCGACGGCATGCCGCCGGCGGCATATGCGGCGAAGGCCAGGCACGCCACATCGCAGACCCAGTTGAAGAACGACCAGCTGAATGCCACCCCGAGGGTCCGGCGACTCAGGCTGACCGATTCCAGTTGGGCCAGGGTCTCACGCCACTTGCGCAGGCCGGTGTCGGCGGGCTTGCCGCGCACGGAGTTGACCCACCCCAACACCCTGGCGCCGATGCCGTCGATGAGTTCGGGGCGGGTGGCCACCGCCTGGGCGAGTAGCAGCAGCGCGATGAACCCGCCGAGGGTGAACAGCAGCGAGAACGGATTGTTCTTGGCGCCCAACAGGAATGCGCCGCCGAGGCCGAGTAGCGCGAGCCCGACGACCTGCAGCGCCCCCGACATGACCAGCTGCCAGGACGCGACCACCGGGGATGCGCCCCAGAGCCGCTGCTGCCGGTAGACGAAGGTGGCCGAGAGCACCGGACCGCCGGGCATCGTGGTGCTCAGTCCATTGCCGGCGTAGAACGCGGCCTCGGAGCGCCACTGGTGCACGATGACGCCGGCCGATCGCAGTAGCGTCCGCTGAATCTGGGCGAAGCTGTGCATCGACAGCATGGCCGCGGCGATGGCGGCCAGCACCCACCACGCGTTGGCCGTGATCAGGCTTTTCCAGGCTTTGGCCAGCTGATCCCACACCAGGGTGGCCTCGACGGCCAGCACGATCACGGCAACGCTGAGCACCGCCCAGCGGACCCACCAATACTTCCCGCGTGCCGGGGGGTCGTGTTCCTCGCGGGCGGTGTTGACCGGCGCGTCGTAGGACACGCAGTTCAGACTAACTGTGCGGACTGGCATCGCCAGTGTTCGGCACGGGATGTCCGCCCGTGGCGGTTACGCTTGGCCGCATGCCGGCGACGCGCGCTTCGGACGACGAATCCGTCGACCCCCTCGTCCGTAAAGCTGCAGCGTGGTCGTGGCGTCTGCTGGTGATCGGGACAGCGATCGTGGCGCTGTTGCTGGTCGTGCAACGCCTCCAGGTCATCGTCGTCCCAGTCGCACTGGCGACCATGCTGGCCGCGCTGCTGCTGCCGGCCGTCGACTGGCTCGACCGCCGCGGCGCACCGCGCGGTGGCGCGGTGGCGTTGGTCCTGCTCGCCGGCATCGCATTATTCGGTGGAATCATGACTTTCGTTGTCAGCCAATTTGTTTCGGGCCTGCCGGGGCTGGTGGAACAGGTCACGCACAGCATCGACACCCTCCGTCGGTGGCTCATCGAGGGCCCGGCGCACCTGAGCCGCGAACAGATCGACAACGCCGGCAACACCGCGATCAAGGCGCTACGGGACAACCAGGAGAAGCTGACCACCGGCGCATTGTCGACGGCGGCCACGCTCACCGAGATCATCACCGGCGCGCTGTTGGTGTTCTTCACGCTGATCTTCTTGTTGCACGGCGGCCGCAACATCTACGGGTTCGTCACCAGGATCGTCCCGTCGGCGACCCGGGAACGGGTGCGTGACGCCGGGCGCGCCGGGTTCGGATCGCTGATCGGCTACGTGCGGGCCACGTTCCTGGTGGCGCTGGTCGACGCGGTCGGCATCGGCACCGGCCTGGCGATCATGGGCATCCCGCTGGCACTGCCGCTGGCATCGTTGGTGTTCCTCGGCGCCTTCATCCCGCTGGTCGGTGCGATCATCACCGGATTCCTCGCCGTCGTGGTGGCGCTCTTGGCCAAGGGTGTCTTCTACGCCCTGATCACGCTGGGGCTGATCATCGCGGTGCAGCAGCTGGAGGCGCACATCCTGCAGCCGCTGGTGATGGGTCGCGCCGTGTCGATCCACCCGCTCGCAATCGTGCTGGCGATCGCGGCGGGCGGTGTGCTGGCCGGCATCGTCGGCGCCCTGTTGGCGGTGCCGTTGGTGGCCTTCCTCAACAGCTCGATCCGGGTTCTGGTGGCGGAGAACCCAGCCGAAGAGGCCGCTGAACTCGAAGCGCAAGCAGGCGTCGCGATCGACGCCGAACCGGATGTCGTGCCGCCGAGACGCGAACGCGACTAGCCCAGACGTTGATCCAGAACTAGGAGCGAAATTCCGGCTGGATCTTCGCTCTCAGTTCTGACTGAATTCGGGCTGACTCCCGTCGACACGGATCGCCCACACGCCCGAGGTCGTCGTCATGTACCTGGTGCCACCGACGGTGAAGATCGAGTCGGCATGCACCATCTGCCCGGGGAAGTCATCGACGAATGCGCCGTCGGCAGTCAAAGCCAACACGTGCGTCATGATGTCGTCGAGCCCGTCGGCGTCGTCGGGGTATGACATGAATGCCAGGTAGGTGGTGTCGCCGGTGTCGGTGCGTAGCACCTGATACCCAGACAATGGGTCGGCGAGCCCCGCCGGGCCATCGGGCGTTAGGGCCACCACGTAGGTCTTGGTGGAGTCGGTCCCGCCGCCGGATTCGTCCGGAGAGACCGTCGACAATAGGTAGGTGATGTCGCCGACGACGATCGTCTGACTGGCCCAACCGAGGTAGTCCACTGACACCAGGCCCTCGGGTGTGAGTGCGATGACGTGGGTAGTGCTCGTCGTGTAGCTTCCACCGCCGAGCGGCTCCCACTCAGCTGTCACCACGTAGGTCGTGTCGCCTGCGACGACGAACGGTTCGTCGGTCCGCAGCTCGCCCGCGATGGGCGTGCCGGCCACGATGGCTCCGTCCGGCTTCACGGCCGTGAAATAGGTTTGAGCAGAGTCGTATTCGCCGGTCTGCGTCACCAGATAAGTCGTGTCGCCGACGACGATCGGGGTGTGGCTCGAGTGTCCAGGCAGCGGGGCGGACACGGGAGTGAGGCCGCTCGGTCCCAAGGTCACCAGGGTGGTCTGGTGGGCGCCGGAGGGATCGTCGGTCTCGACGGCCAGGAAGTGAGTGTCGCCGACGACGATCACGCTGAAGTTGTTGTCGGAATTCAACCGGCCGGTCAGGGGATCACCGATCGGTGTGAGGCCGTCGGCGGTGACCACCATCAACTGGATCTGGTAGCGAGTGGCGGAATCATATTCCTCCTCCAGCACCAGATAGGTGGTGTCGCCGACGACGATCGGCTCGCTGCTCGGGTATCCGGGAACCGGATCGAGCCCCGAGGTTGGGCCGGCGGGCCCCATGGCTGTCAGGAAGGTCCTGCTGTAGGCGTAGGTCCCGTCGGCGGTCCAGTAGTACCTCGTCGTCGTCGTCAAGTAGCTGGTGTCTCCGACCACGAGGACGGGATCGAAGTCCACACGGCCGAGGATGGCTGGGCTCACCGGCCCCACGCCGTCTGACCGCAACGACGTCAGGTAGGTCTGATATCCGACGGCCGTATCCCATTTTTGCGTCATCAGGTATGTGACACCGTCCACGACGATCGACGGTGTGTCCCACATCGACAGGTATCCGGGAATGGGGTCGCCCACCACGGTGATACCGCCAGTCGCCGGCGCCAATGTCGTCACCCACGTTTGCCACGAATTGGATTCGTCGTCGCCGGTCTCCGAAAGCAGGTACGTGGTGCCGTCGATGACGATCGGATCCCCTTTGCGGACACCGGGAATGGACCCGACCGGTATCGCACCGTCAGCAGTCAGCGCCACAACATGGGTGACGATGCGCGAATGCGGGGTCACGAGCAGGTAGGTGGTGTCGCCGATGACGATCGGCTCGTCGGTCGCCGATCCGGAAATCGACATCGGGGGTACCACGCCGTCGTAACCGACCGACGTGACGCGGGTTTCGTAGCCGGTTTCGTAGTCGCCCGTATGCGTCACCAGATAGGTGATGTCGCCCACGACAATCGAATAGCCCCACGAATCCTCGTGTAAATCCCCGGGAATCGACGTCGTGGACCCTACGCCGCCAGGCCCGAGTCGGGTCACATGGGTCTGGTAGCCGGTTTCGTAATTGCCAGTTTCGGTGACCAGGTAGGTGGTGTCGCCGATGACGATCGGATCGTGGTACGCAGACCCGGGGATCGACATCGTCGGGGTGAGGCCGCCAGGCCCCAATCCGGTGAGGTGGGTCTGGTAGCCGTTCGTGTAATCACCGGTTTCGGTGAGCAGGTAGGTGGTGTCGCCGACGACGATCAGATCGTCGAATGAGCCCTCGAGAGTTCCGTCGAGAGTGGCCAGGCCGTCAGGCCTCAACTCCGAGAGGTAGGTCCGATACCCGGTGGCGTCATCGGCCGTCCACGACACCACGTAGGTGGTGTCTCCGACGGCGAACGCGTCACTTGCAACGCCGGTCGCCGAGTGGCTGCCGACGGGGATGCTGTAGCTGCCGTCGCTGTGGATGACGGCCACCAGATACGAGTACGTTTGGTCGTCCGGCGCACTGAAGATGTCGTCGAAGCCACCGATACCGAAGACGTAGGCGTCGCCGGTGGCGGGATCGACGAACGGCAGCACCGCGACCGTTCCGGCCGGCAGCGTGAGCGCGGCGTTCGGCGCCCCGGCGATGTTCTCGGACACCGGGATCGGCGGAGTAGTGGAAATGCCGTCGGTCGCCGTGATGGTGAATGTAAGCTTCACTGCTGCAGGCGAATCCGGCGAAAAGTAGCCCGCGAGGACGCGGGTTCGCGGATACGGGGTGAAGCTCCACTCGCCGGTCTGTTCGTCCAGCTCGAACACGCCCAATGTCGGATCCGGCGCGGTGACTACCGTGTAGGTCAGCGGGTCGTCGTCGGTGACGTTGAAGTGCCCCTTGATCTTTCCGGTAACCGGGTCGGGTCCCGCCGGATTGAGCGAATAGGGTTGCGCGTCGACGACGGGTGCGGGATCAACCGACTTGACGGTGATGGAGACGGTGCCTACTGCATTGCCGCCCTTGCCGTCTGAGATCGTGTAACTGAAAGTATCTGTGCCGTAGAAGTTTTCCGCCGGGGTGTAGGTGAACGATCCGTTGGCGTCCAGAGTGAGGCTGCCGTGGCTGGGTCCGGTGCCCACCGCGGCGGTCAGGACATCGCCATCGGGATCGGTGTCGTTGGTCAACACGTTGCCGGTCAGCTGGGTGTTCTCGTTGGTCGTGAAGCTGTCGTTGACCGCACTGGGAACCTGGTTGGGCGGCGGTACGACTGGCGCGGTCGCCCGGTGGATCGTCGCGGCCACCGGCGCGCCGACAACCGGAATCATCCCGACGACATCGAGGGCCATATCGCCGATCTCGTCGCGCATATCGGCGGCGTCGCCGTTCAGCGCCGCGACGGTGAAGTCGAGGAAATCTGCGACCAGGCTCATGCCGTTGATGACCGTGCCCACGCCGGGGATCCAGCCGACCGACATATTGATGTCGGCGATCGACCGCTCTCGCGCGAGTTCTGACACCGGGTTGGCGACGGCCATCGCACGCGGCGCCGACACGGCCGTCGTCGGGCGCGTTGCGGCCGCCAGGGCTGCGGCCAGAACCTCGGCACTCGGCGCGGCCGGACTCGGAACCCGCGGCGACGGCCGCGCACTTCGGGCCTTACCCGCGGATGCCGGCTTCTTGGCCGAGCCGGCTACGGCAACCTTGGGTGTGTTCTTTCGCGCTGGCTTCGCCGATCCCGATGCGGTCGCGCCGGTTGCCGACGAACGCGCCGAAGGACCGGCCGAACCCGTGCCGGGCTCGCTCTCGGCGTGCGCAACGCCGGATCCGCTGGCCAGTGCTGCGCCGATACCCACGGCTATCGCCCCGGCGCCCAACCACTGATACGGCTCGATGCGATGCTTTCGGCGCTGACTCACCTACGACCCCCGGCCCTGTGAATTTGCTGCAAGTTACATGTGAAGAACTACCAAGCGTATGTATAGCAGAGGGCTAAGCGCAGGGTTGTGCCAGCACAGCAAATATTCACGGAGGGTGGATTGCCTACCCGCGAGCCCACCCCTGGCGCGGCCGGCTACCCATTGGCTGGATTTACAGGCGGCCCTCGCGGCGCAACAGATCGGCGGCGCTGACCCCACCGCCGGTGCCGCGGCGACGCTGCTCGTCGCCTTCTTTCTTGCCGCGCGAGTTCAGCTTCTCGGTGGCGACTTCGGAGTCACCCTGCTCAGGCCGGCTGACCGGGATCGCGCGGGTCTCCTCGGCGCTGATCGTGGGGGACACCTCGTCGTCCTTGGGTTCGCGCTGAGCGGGGATCGCCGTCGTGGCGTCCTCCGGCGGCGGCAAGGTCTCGGTGGGTTCGGCCGAGGGCGGCGGCGGGGGAGTGGGGCCGCTACCTGGCTTGCCCCGCAGCTCACCCAGCCAGGATTCGATCTCCCGGTCCGGCGCCGGCGGGGCCGGCGGACGGTTCGAGCGCGCGGCCGACGTCGCGGTGTTCACCGCGTTCTTGACGACGTTCTTGGCCACCGAGAATCGAGTGGTCGGTGCGTCATTCGCCGGTACGGGATCGGCCTGAGCATCCGGCATCCGGGTGGTGCCTGCCGCTGACGGCGGATCCTGCGGTGGCGGGGTGCGGTACTCGGCGCGGCCGACCACACGAGGCATCGCGCGGCCCTCGACACCGGGATGGGTCGGGTCGTGCGCCGGGCGGCGCGCCGCCGAGACGGGTGCGCCCGCCCCCACGAGTGCGTCGGCCGGATCGCGCACGATCGGACGCTTGCGCTCGTCGGGCAGGTGGATCTCACCGAGGCCGAGCTTGACTTGCAGCCGCTTCATCCATCGCGGTGCCCACCAGCAGTCGTCACCCAGCAGTTTCATGACCGCGGGGACCAAGAACATTCGGATGATCGTCGCGTCCAGGACCAGCGCTGTGATCAGGCCGAACGCCAGATACTTCATCATCACCAGATCGGAGAACGCGAAGGCGCCCGCCACCACGATCAGGACCAACGCGGCAGCCGTGATGATGCGTCCAGTGGTTGCGGTGCCGATCCGGATGGCCTCGGCGGTCGACATCCCGCGTTCCCTGGCCTCGACCATGCGAGACACCAGGAACACCTCGTAGTCGGTGGACAGGCCATAAATCACCGCGATGATCAGCCCGATCACCGGTGCGGTGAGTGGTGTCGGGGTGAAATTCAGATACTTCGACAAATGGCCGTCGACGAATATCCACGTCAGCACGCCCATGGTCGAGCCCAGCGTCAGCGCGCTCATCAGCGCGGCCTTGATCGGCAGCACCAACGATCCGAACGCCAGGAACATCAGGATCGTCGTGGTGGTGATCAAGATCAGCACCATCAACGGCCCCTTGTCGAGCAGGCTGTGGATACTGTCCTGCTCCAGCGCCGGGGTGCCGCCGACCCAGATGCTCACCCCCTTGGGCGGTTGGATCGCGCGCAGATCTTTGATCTTCTGTGGCGCGTCATTGCGGACCTGTAGTCCGTTCTGGATGACGGTGACATTCGGATCTTTGGTGCCCTCGTCGGTCGCGGTGCGTGGCGACCATGAGCCGGTGAATCCGGTAATCGCGTTGGCCTGCTGGGTGATCTGTTCGATCTGCGCCGGCGAGGCGTTCTGGATCACCAGCGTCATCTGCTCGGTGCGGAAACCGGGGAACGTTCTGTCGAAGTCCTCCTGCGCCTGGCGCACGGAATTCGTTGGAGGCAAATACTTTTCACTGAAGCCGCCCAGTGACAACTTACCCAGCGGGATGATCAGCAAGATCATGATGATGACGATCGGCAGCGCGAACATGATCGGCCGCTTCATGACCATGTTGACGAGCTTGCCCCAGAATCCCTGCTCGACCTGCTCACGGGTCTGGGTCTTCTGCAGCTTGTTGGCCAGCCACTCCAGGTAGACGCGCATCGGCTTCCAGTTGCGGAAGAAGGGCACCCGCAGCAGCGTGCGCACACCGAGCGCGTCGACGTTGGGACCCAGGATGCTCAGCACCGCGGGCAGCACGGTGATCGACAGCAGCGCAGCCAGCATCACCGAGGCGATACCGGCGTAGGTCAGCGACGTCAGGAAGCCCTGGGGGAACAACAGCAGGCCGGCCAGTGAGGCCACGATCAGGACAGCGGAGAACGTCACCGTCCGGCCCGCCGTCATGACGGTGCGCCGGATCGCGGCCTCGGTGTCATAGCCCTCGGCGAGTTCCTCGCGGAACCGGCTCACCACGAACAGGCCGTAGTCGATCGCGATGCCGAGACCGATCAGGGTGACCACGGGCTGAGCGAAGAAGTGAACCGGGGCGAACAGCGAGATCAGCCGCAGGATGCCCAGCGAACCCAGGATGGACAACCCACCGACCATGGCCGGCAGGCAGGCGGCGACCACACCGCCGAAGACGAAGAACAGCACCACCGCGACCAGCGGTAGCGCCAGCACTTCGGCGCGTTGCTGATCCTTGCCGATGGTGCCGGTCAGCTCGCTGGCCACCGGTTGCAGGCCGGCCAGCTCCACCTTGCCGTCGTCGAGCTTCTGCAAGTCAGGCTGAACGATCTTGAAGTTGCTCAGGATGGTGTCGTCGTCATCGCCCTTGAGCGGCAACGTCACAAACGTGCGGGTCTTGTCGTCCGTCGCGAGTTTCTGGACGGCGGGCAGCGTCGGGGCCTTCAGATAGCCGGCCCACGGCAGCATCTGGTCGGGATGGTCAGCGACGACCTGATTGAGTTCGTCGACGATCTTCTTGGACCATTCCGGGTCGTCGACGGTCTTGCCCTTGGGGGCGGTGAAAACGGCGACCACGTGGCTGGATCGATCGCGGCCGTAGACCTTGTCGGCCAGCACTGAAGCCTTCACCGACTGGCTGTTGTCGTCGTAGAACCCGCTCTGGGTGACGTGCTTGCCCAGGCTGATCCCGAACACGCCGGCGCCGAGGCACACCCCGACCATGACCGCGATCACGATGTATCGGAAGCGATACACAGTTCGACCCCACCAGGCGAACACGTAATCTCCTAACTAAATCTGTGGCGACCTGCGCATCGGGTTCTCCTACACGCGCGATGTCAGTAGCGAGGACAACGGCCGGAACGGTTGCAGCCACGCCCCTTGCTCTGGTAGCGAATCTAGGCCGATTCGCGGCAGCGGCTCTCGGAAAACACCAGGAATGTCCTCAAGGTCGACGAACTCCAAGGTATCCGACGCTAATGCCCAGCTGGCATGTTCGCGAAATCCGAGCACGTAGGCGGGGGTGCCCGCCTGGGCGATGTCCTCCAGCGGGGCGCGGAACGCCTGCCCGTCGGCCGACGCCACCAGCACGGCGGCCAGCCCCTCACTCCGACGCGTTTCGATATGGGCCAGCATGTCGGAGTCGACGTCGCTGTCCTCGTCGACCTTCGGTTTGGCGAAGACCGCGAAGCCGACGTTGCGCAGGGCCTCCACCCAGGGGCGGACGACATCTGCGCTGCCGGGCGCGATGTTGGTGAACACGGTTGCCTCCGGTTCCACCGAGATCTCCGGGTGGCCGGCGGACAGGTCGGCGGTGCGGGCCAACAGCCAGCGTCCCAGCGCGTCGAACCGCGGCCGGTGTGCGGCCGTGGGCCGGCCGCCGAGGATGGCACCCAGCCCCATGTCCAGGTTGGGTGCATCCCAGACCAGAAGTACCCGCTGAACTGTCGGGCTCAACACCTGATCTTCGCCGTCGGGCAGAGCCGGGGCCGCTTCGGCGTCTTCCATCACACTCATGGTCGTCTCATCCTCGGCGTCGTTTCAACCACAAGAGTTCGCTCACCGCGCTGCCTGCGTGACGGGCCTTCGTCTCGTACTTGGTCGTCGGGCGCTGCACCGAAATGGGCAGCTCATCACCGGACTGCACGCGCTGCAGCAGCGGTTCGGCGTCGCCGGCCTCGGCGATCTGCTCGGCGTAACCCGGATGGTCGGTGGCGGCGTGCAGCACGCCGCCCGGGCGCAACCGGTCGGCGATGAGGGCGATCGTGCTCGGCTGCAGCAGCCGGCGTTTGTGGTGGCGGGATTTGGGCCACGGGTCGGGGAAGAACACCCGCGCGCCGGCCAGCTCACCGGTGGCGAACATGTGCTCGAGCACGTCGACGGCGTCGCCGCGGACCAGCCGGATATTGGTCACCCCCTCGCGGTCGATGGCGCTGAGCAGCTGTGCCAGACCGCGCCGGTAGACCTCGGCGGCCACCACGTCGATGTCCGGTTCGGCCATTGCCATGCCGATGGTCGACGTGCCGGTGCCGCAGCCGATCTCCAGGACGACGGGAGCCTGCCTGCCGAACCAGGCGGTGGTGTCCAGGTGTACGGCTGGCTCCGTCTGAGTACGCGCCAGCGTCCCCAGCCGCGGCCACAGCCGGTCCCACACCTCCTGCTGCGCCTCGGTCAGCGCCGAGCGGCGCGAGCGGAAGCTGGTGATTCGGGGATACGGATGCGCAGGCCCGGCATCGGGCGTGGCTGAGCCACCCTGGCGCTGCACATGCATCCGTCCATGGTCGCTCATGAACACCTGCGTACCCGCACCGTGGGGCAGATTGATACCCAACAGTTGCCTACTCCTGGTAGTGGCTACCGCCACACGTGAGCCGATGCCAGCATGTGCGGTGTGGTGGAGCTGCCTGTGCGGGTCAAAGTGGCCGGTCGCACGGGGTGCGGCGAGCGCACAGTGACCCGAGTGTTGCGTGGGGCGGGTGTGGTGATTGCCGATCCGCAGGCATCCGCGGACCTGGATATCTACGTACTGGCCGAAACACTGAAACCCGAGGATCGTCGCGCGCTGACCGAATCACCCGGGCCGGTCGTCGCCGTCCTCAACAAAGCGGACCTGGCCGGTTTTGGCGGACCCGGGCCGGTCGCGACAGCCACCGCGCACTGTCGGCGGCTGGGCGATCTCACCGGCGTCCCCTTCTACCCGCTGGCCGGGCTGGCCGCGGTCGCTGCCGTGGACGGCACCGTCATCGACGACGAGCTGGTCGACGCGCTGCGGGCGCTGACCACCGATCCGGCCGATCTGGGCTCGACCGACCGATTCACCGTCACCGCCCACCGATTGCCCCACGCGATCCGGCAGCGGCTGCTCACCCAGCTCGACCTGTTCGGCATCGCCCACGGCGTGCTGGCGCTACGCAACGGTGCTGACCGGGCCGGGCTGGTGGCCGCGCTGCGGCGGGCCAGCGCAGTGGATGGGCTGCTCGGCGGGATCCACGCTGCCGCGGCCCCGGTGCGCTATCGGCGTCTCACCGAAGCCCACGCCGCGGAGTTCCCGGCCGCGGGCGAGATGGACGCCCACGTCGCCGCCAGAATGGCCGCGGCCATCGAGGTCGTCCGCGCCGCCGGGATGCCGGTGGACGGCGGCGTCACCGCGGCCGCGCATCTGCGGCGCGCGATCATCTGGCAGCGGTACTCCCGCGGGCCGGTGTCTCGGCTGCACCGCTGCTGTGGCGCCGACATCGCCCGCGGCTCGTTGCGGCTATGGGAACGCGCCGGCGGCGTCGCGGAGCCACTGGAGCCACTGGAGCTCAAGCCATGACCGACGCGATCGACAGCGTGCTCGCTCAGCTCGACCCGGACTTGGCGCCACCGTCGGTCGTCCGCCGTGACGCCGTGCTGGTCGTCGGCCCGTGGCTGGCCGGCACCAGCAGCGTGGTCGCCGCCCTTCGGCAGCGGCTGCCCGAGTGCAGCGTGCTTGAAGCGGACGAACTCGCCGTCGGCGAGGCGCCCGCCGCGGTGGTGTTCGTGGTCTCGGCTACCGCGCCGTTGACCGAATCGGACTGTGCACTGCTGGACGTCGCGGCCGCCGACACCGACGCGGTGATTCCGGTGGTGTCCAAGATCGACGTGCACCGCACCTGGCGGGATGTCCTCGACGCCGACCGCACGCTGTTGGCCGAGCGGGCTGCCCGCTACGGCGATGTGGTCTGGGTAGGCGTCGCGGCCGCACCGGACCTGGGCCCACCCGTCGTCGACGACCTCGTCGCAACGCTGACCGCGACGCTCGGCGATGAGACGTTGGACCGACGAAATCGATTGCGGGCGTGGGAAAGTCGACTACTTAACCTGCGTCAAAGACTGGATCGCGACGCCGAGGGGGCCGGCCGGGCAGCCCGCCTCGCGGCGCTGCGCGAGCAGCGTGCCGCGCACCTGCGCCGGTTTCGGCTGGAGAAGTCGGAGCGGACCATCGCCGCGCGCAGCCAGATGCAACAGGCCCGCGTCCAGTTGTCCTACTTCGCGCGCGCCCGTTGTGCCTCGGCCCGTGCCGAGCTACAGCAAGAGGTGGCGACGATGACCCGACGCCGGCTCGGCGGCGTCAGCGACGATGTGCGCCGCCGGGCCGAGGAGGTGAGCGGTGACGTGCAGCAGGGCGCCGCGCGGCACCTGGCCGACCTCGGCGATCAGCTGGGTCTGGCGGTTGAGCCGGCGCTCGAGTCGTGCCCGGTGGTCGAGGTGGGCGTTGCGCCGCTGCGGTCACGCACTGCGGAGGCCCGGTTGACGATGCTGCTCGGGGCGGGCTTCGGGCTCGGTGTCGCGCTGACGCTGAGCCGGCTGTTCGCCGACCTGGCTCCGCAGTGGGCGATCGGCGGTGCCATCGGCGGCGCGGTGGCGGGACTGGCGGCGGCACTGTGGGTGGTCGGGGTCCGCGGACTGCTGCACGACCGGGCCGTGCTGGACCGCTGGATGGCGGAGGTGATCACCGGGCTGCGAACCGCAATGGAGGAGTGGGTGGCCACCCGCATGCTGGCCGCGGAGGCGTCGATGGGCCGGGCGCTGGCCGAACGCGACGCCGTCGAGGGCGCCGATATCGAGGAAATTGTCGCCCGGATCGACCGGGAAATCCGCGAATATGGGGTGCAGCGGGCGCGGGCCGTCGCGATCCGGGACCGCCGTGCGTCGGTGATCGAGGGGGCCTTGGTGGCGCTGCGCGAGGAAATGGCGGCCGTGGATCGATGAAAAGCTCCGATTATGGCCTTCTGAATCGTTCCTGTGAGTGATCGGACATAATCCCAATTAACCGCGGGTATCTCACCCGCGTTAACCTACTTTTCAGGGAGGACCGTGTCTCGGCGCGGAATCCGGCCTGCGTCCTGGCCATAGAAAATAAGCAGGAGATTTAGCGATGACTTCAGCGACCATCCCAGGTTTGGATACGGCACCGACAAAGCATCACGGTCTCCTCGCTTGGGTCCAAGAGGTCGCCGAGCTGACGCAACCCGACCGGGTGGTCTTCGCCGACGGTTCCGCTGAGGAATACCAACGGCTGTGCGACCAGCTGGTGGCTGCCGGCACCTTCACCGCGCTGAGCGACACCGAGGAGCCGAGCTCGTATCTGGCCCGTTCGGCGCCGTCCGACGTGGCGCGCGTGGAGTCGCGGACGTTCATCTGCTCGGAGCGGGCGATCGACGCCGGCCCCACGAACAACTGGATGGACCCGGCCGAAATGCGCGGCCTCATGACCGAGCTGTACCGCGGCAGCATGCGTGGCCGCACCATGTATGTGGTGCCGTTCTGCATGGGCCCGCTGGGCGCCGACGATCCGAAGCTGGGCGTCGAGATCACCGACTCCGAATACGTCGTCGTGTCGATGCGGACGATGACCCGCATGGGCAAGGCCGCGCTGGACAAGATCGGCGAGGACGGGTTCTTCGTCAAGGCGCTGCACTCGATCGGTGCGCCGCTCGAGCCCGGCCAGGACGACGTTCCGTGGCCATGCAGCGACACGAAATACATCACCCACTTCCCCGAGACCCGCGAGATCTGGAGCTTCGGCTCGGGCTACGGCGGGAATGCGCTGTTGGGCAAGAAGTGCTTCGCGCTGCGCATTGCGTCCACCATGGGCCGCGACCAGGGCTGGCTGGCCGAGCACATGCTGATCCTCAAGCTGATCTCGCCGGAGAACAAGGCGTATTTCGTGGCCGCCGCGTTCCCGTCGGCCTGCGGTAAGACCAACCTGGCGATGCTGCAGCCGACCATCCCCGGCTGGCGCGCCGAGACCGTCGGCGACGACATCGCCTGGATGCGCTTCGGCAAGGACGGCCGGCTGTATGCCACCAACCCGGAGTTCGGTTTCTTCGGTGTGGCACCGGGAACCAACTGGAGCTCCAACCCCAACGCGATGAAGACCGTCGCCGCCGGCAACACCGTCTTCACCAACGTCGCGCTGACCGACGAGGGCGGGGTCTGGTGGGAAGGACTCGAGGGCGACCCGCAGCACCTGATCGACTGGAAGGGCAACGACTGGGAACCGGGGTCGCCCGAGAAGGCCGCCCACCCGAACTCGCGCTACTGCACGCCGATGTCGCAGTGCCCCACGCTGGCACCGGAGTGGGACGACCCGCAGGGCGTGCCGATCTCGGCCATCCTGTTCGGCGGCCGCCGCAAGACGACGGTGCCGCTGGTGACGCAGGCACGCGACTGGCAGCACGGCGTGTTCATCGGAGCCACCCTGGGTTCCGAGCAGACCGCCGCCGCCGAGGGCAAGGTCGGCACCGTCCGTCGCGACCCCATGGCCATGCTGCCGTTCCTCGGTTACAACGTCGGCGACTACTTCGCCCACTGGATCGACCTCGGTAAGAACGCCGATGAGTCGAAGCTGCCGAAGATCTTCTTCGTCAACTGGTTCCGCCGCGGCGACGACGGCCGCTTCCTGTGGCCGGGCTTCGGTGAGAACAGCCGCGTGATGAAGTGGATCATCGAGCGGGTCGAGGGCAAGGCCAACGGAGCTTCGACGCCGATCGGCATCGTGCCCAAGGCCGGCGATCTCGATCTCGACGGCCTGGACACCGACGCCGGCGATGTCGACGAGGCGCTCGCGGTCAACATTCAGGAATGGCGCGACGAGCTGCCCCTGATCGAGGAGTGGTTCGAGTTCGTCGGCGAGAAGTTGCCGACCGGGGTCAAGGACGAGTTCGAGGCGCTCAAGCAGCGGCTCGCTGAAAGTTCCTAAGCGCTCAAGACGTAGACAGGGCCAGTTGACACCCGTCAACTGGCCCTGTCGTATTGTGCATCCATGCAGATCCGCGAGCATGCCGAGGCCACTCCCGACAAGCCGGCAGTCATCCTGTATCCGTCCGGAAAGACCGTCACCTTCGCGCAGATGGAGGCACGGGCCAACCAGTTGGCGCACCTGTTCCGGCAGGCCGGGCTGAGCGAGGGTGACGCCGTCGCGATCCTCCTGGAAAACAACGAGCACTTCCACACGGTGATGTGGGCGGCACGGCGCAGCGGGCTGTACTACGTGCCGATCAACACCCACCTGACGCCGGCCGAGGCCGCGTACATCATCGACAACTGCGAGGCCAAGGCGATCATCGGTTCGGCCGCGCTGAGCGAGACACTCGCGGGCCTCGGTGCTGAGCTGCCCAACGGTCTGCCGAAGCTGCTCGTCATAGCCGACGGGAAACTCGACGGCTGGCTGAGCTACCCCGAATGTGTTGCCGATCAACCGGATACCCCCATCGACGACGAGATCGAGGGTGATCTGCTGCAGTACTCGTCGGGAACTACCGGGCGGCCCAAGGGCATCAAGCGCGACCTGCCGCACCTGCCGCCGTCGGAGGCCCCCGGCCTGATGAGTGCGCTGGTGGGCTTCTGGATGGACCCCAACGGCGTCTACCTCAGCCCCGCACCGCTGTATCACACGGCGCCGTCGGTGTGGTCGTTGTCCATGCTGGGTGCCGGCATCACGGTGGTGGTCCTGGAGAAGTTCGACGCCGAAGGCACCTTGGACGCGATCCAGCGCCATGGCGTGACCCATGGTCAGTTCGTTCCGGTGATGTTCACCCGGATGCTCAAACTTCCTGAAAGCGTGCGCAACTCGTACGACATCTCCAGTTTGAAGCGGGTCATGCACGCCGCGGCGCCGTGCCCGGTGGAGATCAAGAAACAGATCATCGACTGGTGGGGACCCATCGTCGACGAGTACTACGCCTCGTCGGAGGCCATCGGCTCGACGCTGATCAGCGCCGAGGAGTGGCTGGCGCATCCGGGTTCGGTCGGAAAGCCGATGCTGGGTAACCTGCACATCCTCGACGAGGACGGCAACGAGCTGCCGCCGGGGGAGCCCGGTGAGATCTACTTCGAGGGCGGCAACACCTTCGAATACCTCAATGACTCCGAGAAGACAGCCGCGGCACGGCATTCCGAGGGCTGGATGACGGTAGGCGATATCGGGTACGTGGACGAGGACGGCTACCTGTACCTCACCGACCGCAGGCACCACATGATCATCTCCGGCGGGGTGAACATCTATCCGCAGGAAGCCGAGAACATGCTCGTCACTCACCCGAAGGTGATGGATGCGGCCGTCTTCGGCGTGCCGGACGACGAGATGGGCCAAAGCGTGACGGGTGTGGTGCAGCTCGTCGACCCGGCCGAGGCGTCCGAGGAACTCGCCGAGGAGCTGTCGGCGTGGCTGCGAGATCGGTTGGCGCACTACAAGTGTCCGCGGTCCATCTCGTTCGAGGCACAGCTGCCCCGTACGGACACCGGCAAGTTGTACAAGCAGGAACTGATCGTCAAGTACTCGCCCGCGCCGACCGGCTAGATGTTAGTCGTCGACCTCGCCGACCCGCCCCCGGCCGGGGTGACGGGGCCGCCCGGTGTCGTCGTTGCGATCGGGGAGTCGTCCACGGTCGATGGTGAATTCTGGCTTGATACTGCGACATTCGCACTCACCGAGACCGAGCACGAAGATCGCCGGTTCGTCACCGTCGAGTCGGTCAGCGATACGGTGGCCGAACTGAGCGAACGCTGCCAGCGCTGGCCGCATGCCAGCGCGGTCTGCGACGACGTACTGCGCTCGGTCGACGTGACCGGTCCCGCACTGCCCGGAATCATCACCGAATCGTTGGCGTACTCGACGCTGCAGGCGGGCCCTGAGTTCGCGCGTTGGCTGGCCGATCGTGGCCCGGCCGCGCTGCCCGACCTCCCCGAGCCGGTACTCGCCCAGCGCGACGGTGGCACGCTGCGGGTCCAGTTCAACCGAGCCACACGGCACAACGCCTTCAGTACCGACGCGCGGGCGCTATTGCTCGAGGCGCTGACCGTCGCCCTGCTCGACGACTCGGTCACCGAGGTGGTGTTGGGTGGCAACGGTCCATCCTTTTGCAGCGGCGGGGATCTCGGTGAGTTCGGTACGTTCGCCGATCCGGCTGCCGCGCATCTGGCCCGAACCCGGCACAGTCCCGCACTCGCGCTCGACGAGCTGACCCGCCGGTTGGGCCGCGCTTGCCGGGCCGAGATACACGGCCGCGTGCTGGGCAGCGGACTGGAGATGGCTGCGTTCTGCGGCTGGGTGCGCTGTCAGCCCGAGGCGGTGCTCGGGTTGCCTGAACTGATGCTGGGCCTCATTCCCGGGGCTGGCGGCACGCTGAGCATAACCCGCCGTATCGGGCGTTGGCGCACAGCCTATTTGGTGCTGTCGGGGCGGACCCTCGATCCGGCGGCCGCATTGGAGTGGGGCCTGGTCGACGAGGTCGGCTAGCTCGACCGGCGCAGCGTGACCCGATAGGTGTACTGCTCGGGTAGGAAGTGGCTGACCGAGAGTTCGACCGGCGTTTCGGTGGTGTCGGAGTACAGCCGGTCCACCCGCAGCATCGGGTGTCCCGGAGGGCAGCCGAGTGCCCGGGCGACCAGTTCGTCGGCGGGGGCCACCGTGATCGACTGCGCTGCTTCGGCGATCGGATGGTCGAGGTGTGGCTCGAGGACCCCGATGACGGTGTTGGTGCCGACGGCGCCGTCGGTCAGCTCGGTCGAATCCAGCACCAGCCGCGCGACCGACTCGATCAGGTGCACCGTGGTGACCACGAACGGAACACCGTCGTGCAGGCGCCGGAACACCACGGTGTACACCACGTCGTGGTCCAGCCGCAGTCGGCTGGCCGCGGCCACATCGACACGACGCGAAAGGCCTTGCAGCACTTCCATCGTGGTGTCCTCGGACAGGCTCATCAGGTCCTCGATCGAACCCAGCTGCCTCAAGTACCCGCGGCTGGCGTACGTGCCTCGTCCCGGTACCCGGTAGACGACGCCTTCGGCGACCAGATCCTGAAACGCCCGGCGGACCGTCTGCCGCGACAGCCCATGCTCGGCGACCAGCTCGGACTCCGTCGGTAGCCGCACCCCGTCGGGGTAGGCACCGGCGGCGATCTCGTCGCGGAGTCGTTGCCGCAGAACCTGATACGCGGGCTCGGGTTTCATGGTCGGCTAGATGCCACGCCCGGCATCAAATGCCTCCGCGGGCGACCAGTTGACCGGCGATGACATTGCGCTGGATCTCATTGGTGCCCTCACCGACGATCATCAGTGGCGCGTCGCGGAAGTAGCGTTCGACGTCGTACTCGGTGGAGTAGCCGTAGCCGCCGTGAATGCGAACGGCATTGAGCGCGATCTCCATCGCGACCTCGGAGGCGAACAGCTTGGCCATGCCGGCCTCCATGTCGCAACGCTCACCGCTGTCGTAGCGTTCCGCGGCGTAGCGGGTCAGCGTGCGGGCGGCGGTGAGCTTGGTGGCCATATCGGCAAGATAGTTGCCGATCGACTGGTGCTTCCAGATCGGCTGGCCGAAACTCTCCCGGTCCTGGGCGTAGGCAAGCGCGTCCTCCAGCGCGGCAGTCGCCACGCCCAATGCCCGTGATGCCACCTGAATGCGGCCGGTCTCAAGGCCTTTCATCATCTGGCTGAAACCACGCCCGGGCTCGCCACCCAGGATCGCGGTGGCAGGCACGCGGCAGTCGTCGAAGGACAGCTCGCAGGATTCGACACCCTTGTAGCCCAGCTTGGGCAGATCACGCGAGATCGTCAGCCCGGCCGTCGGGGACTCGATGAGCACCACCGAGATGCCCTTGTGCCGCGGCTTGGCCTGCGGGTCGGTCTTGCACAACAGGGCGATCAGACTCGACTTTCGGGCGTTGCTGATCCACGTCTTGGACCCGGTGATCACCAGGTCGTCCCCGTCGCGACGGGCGACAGTGGTCATGTTCTGTAGATCTGAGCCGCCGCCGGGTTCGGTCAGCGCCATCGTCGCGCGTACCTCGCCGGTCGCCATCGCAGGCAGATAGGTCCGCTTCTGCTCTTCGGTGCCGAAGATCTCCAGCAGTTTGGCGACCACGGTGTGCCCGCCCATCGCGCCGGCCAGGCTCATCCAGCCACGGGCCAGTTCCTGGGTGACCTCGACGTAGCAGGGCATCGACACCGGGGAACCGCCGTACTGCTCGCTGACCGCCAGCCCGTAGATGCCGATCCGCTTCATCTGCTCGATCCACGCCTCGGGGTAGGTGTTGGCGTGCTCGATCTCGCGAATCGTCGGCTTGACGTCGCGGTCGACGAACGCCCGCACCGTCTCCACCAGCATCGTTTCTTCGTCGTTGAGTGCAATGCTCACCAGGGTCGCTCCAAGATCGGGAAATGTACGGCCATATTGACACGACCCGGCAGGAACCGCCAGTATGGGCGACTGTGACTTTGTACGGCCATATTGGCGGCGGTGAGGCTGGCGGCCCGTATTTCGACGATCTGGTGGTGGGCCAGGTCTTCGACTGGGCGCCGTCGATGACGTTGACGTCCGGTGCCGCGGCCACCCACCAGGCCATCCTCGGTGATCGCATGCGGCTGGCGCTGGACGCAGGCCTGGCTCACGCCGTCATTGGTGGCAACGCCCCGCTGGTGCATCCGGCGCTGGTGTGCGACGTGGCGATCGGCCAGAGCACGCTGGTGACCCAGCGGGTCAAGGCCAATCTGTTCTACCGCGGCCTGACGTTCTATCGCTATCCGGTCGTCGGCGACACCGTGTTCACCCGCACCGAGGTGGTCGGATTGCGCCAGAACACCGCCAAGCCCGGTCGTGCGGCGACGGGTCTGGCGGCGTTGCGGATGACCACCATCGACCAGGTGGGCCGGCTGGTACTGGACTTCTATCGGTGCGCGATGCTGCCGCTGAGCCCGGATGCCACCGACACCGGCCACGCCGACGACCTGTCGCTGATCGGTGCCGACCTGGCTCCCGCCCCTGACCCGACCGCCGACTGGAACGCGGCGGCCTTCCGGGAACGCGTCCCCGGTCCGCACTTCTATCCCGACATGGCCGGCTCGATTCTGCACAGCACCGGAGATGTCGTCAGCTCCGCCCCGGAGCTGGCCCGGCTGAGCCTGAACATCGCTGCCACCCATCACGATTCACGGGTCGGCGGTCAGCGCCTGGTCTACGGCGGGCACACCATCGGGCTGGCGCTGGCCCAGGCCGGCCGGCTGCTGCCGAACCTGGCGACCGTGCTGGGCTGGCAGTCCTGCGATCACACCGGTCCGGTGCACGAGGGCGACACGTTGTACAGCGTGCTGCACATCGAGGCGGCCGATGCGCTGCCCGGCGACCGCGGCGGCGTGCTCAGCCTGCGCTCGCTGGTCTACGCGGCAGCCGGCGAAGGCGACGACCGTCCGGTCCTGGACTGGCGGTTCACTGCACTGCACTTCTGACCGCGCGCCGAGATCGACGTTTTGTCGCTCTGCACTCGCACTTTGCCGGCCAAACGTTGGTTTGGCCGGGAGGCGAGGTGCAGCGCGCAACAATGGTCGGGTGGACGGCTCCGATAGCGACTGGGCGGGCAGCGGCCTGGCCTGGCTGACCGGCATGTCCGACGGCCCGCCAGATCACTCACGGTCGGCCGTGCTGGCCCGCGCCGCAACCGTCGCCGCCGACCTCACCGAACACCTGGGCGTGCACGTCGACGCCGTCGCCACGTTGACCGGTCGGGCCGCGCTTCTCGGATTGCACCGCAGCGGTCGTATCTCGGCCGGCGGCGCGACCCGCCTGATGCCGACGCGGGACGGCTGGTGGGCACTGACCCTCTCCCGTCCCGACGATATCGCCGCCATTCCGGCCCTCGTCGAGGCCGACTCGGTGCCCGACGACCCCTGGCCGACGGTCGCGCGGTGGGCCACCCAACGCGACGCCGCTGATGCCGTCGATCGGGCCGCACTGCTGGACCTGCCCGCGGCACGGCTCGGTGAGACGACGGCCGGGCCGCCTCGCGTGACTCAGCGGGGAATCCGGGCCGCACGACGCTCTGCTGCGGGGCTGCTGGTGGCCGATCTGTCGTCGATGTGGGCCGGCCCGCTGTGTGGCCGAATCCTCGCAGACGCGGGCGCTACCGTCGTGAAGGTGGAAAGCCCGGTCCGCCCGGACGGGACCCGAGCTGGCGACCGCGCCTTCTACGACTGGATCAATTACGGAAAGCTCTCCTACGCCGTGGATTTCGACCGCGACCACGACCGCCTACGGGCATTGCTGATGAACGCCGATGTCGTCATCGAGGGTTCGCGGCCCGGTGTGCTGGCTCGGCGGGGCCTGAGCCCAGACATACTTCCGGGCCCCGACGGCAGGGTATGGCTGCGGGTCAGCGGGCACGGGCCGGACTCGCAGCGCTCCGCCTTCGGCGACGACGCCGCGGTGGCGGGCGGATTGGTGGGCACCAGTGAAAACGGACCGGTGTTCTGCGGTGACGCCATCGCCGATCCGCTCACCGGGCTGGAATCGGCACTGGCGGTGGCACATTCGCTACGTCGCGGTGGGGGTGAGATCGTCGAGGTGGCGATGTCGGCCGTCGCCGCGAGTTACGCGACGCTGCCCATCGCGCCGTCGCAGTGCCCGGCTCAGGCTGCCCCGCCCGCCCTGCCGCCGCGCACCGCACGGGCCGCCGAACTCGGCGCGGACAATGCCACCGTCGATGCCCTTGTCGATCAGCGGAATTCGGTGCCATGCTGATCCAGCGAGCCCAGCTATTGGATGGCCGGATCATCGACGTCCGGGTGACCGCTCGGATCGAGGAGATCGCCGACGCGCTGACCCCGCGGCCGGCCGAAACTGTATTCGACGCCGCAGGCGGCACCGTGATCCCCGGTCTGCACGACCATCATGTCCATCTGCGGGCCGCCGCAGCCGCCCTGGATTCCGTCCAGGTCGGCCCCGCGAAAGTCCATGACCGTGCCGAACTCGCCCGGGTTCTAGCCCAAGCGCCGGTCGGCGTCGACGGCTGGATCCGCGCGGTCGGCTATCACGAGACCGCCGCGGGCCCGCTGGACCGGTCGGTGCTCGACGAGCTGTTCGACGCTGTGCCACTGCGCATTCAGCACCGCAGCGGTGTGCTGTGGTTCCTGAACTCGGCGGGCCTTGCCGCAGTCGGCCTGCCCGATCACCCGGACGGCAGGCTGCGCAGTTACGACACCTGGTCGGACGCGGTGGCACGTCGCGATACCAATATCGCCGCGATCAGCAGCCGGCTTCTCGGCTACGGCGTCACCGGCGTCACCGATGCCACCCCGGGCCTGGGTGCCGACGACATCGTCACGCTGACCGAGGAGCACCGGCACGGCGGACTGCATCAAGGGGTGCACTGGCTGGCCCCGGGAAAGCGGATCCTGCATGACGATTCGCTGGATCTCGACGAGCTGACCGACTGGATTACCGGGCGGCACCGCAACAACGGCGCCGTTGCCCTGCACTGCGTGACCGCCAGCCAGCTGGTCGTCAGCCTGGCCGCACTACGCGCGGCGGGTACCGTTCCCGGCGACCGAATCGAGCACGCGGCGGTGGTGCCCGCCGACACCATCGCCGACCTCGCCGACATCGGTGTGCTGGTGGTTACTCAGCCCAACTTCATCGCCGAGCGCGGTGACCAATACCTCGCCGACGTCGAACCCGGCGACCAGCCCGCGCTCTGGCGGCTGGCTTCGTTACTTGAGGCCGGAGTTCGGGTCGCGCTGTCGACAGACCTGCCGTTCGGTGGCGCCGACCCGTGGGCGGCGATGCGTGCCGCGGTGCACCGCACCGCCGCGACCGGCACGGTGCTGAACGCCGACGAATGCGTTTCGGCCACAACCGCTCTGATGATGTTCACCGGACATCCGGAACGCCCCGACGTGCCCAGGACCATCGAGCCGGGGCAGCCAGGGGATCTGTGTGTACTGAGTGCCCCGCCGGCCGAGGTGCTCGACACCCTCGACGCCGATCTGCTGACCGCCACCGTCATCGCCGGCCACCTGCACGTTATCGACTAGTCCTTTTCGTCGTCTTTGGGCAGTAGGCGTTCGGGGTGGTGGTAGGCGTTGGTGCCGCCTGTGAGGGGGATGTCGGGTGGTGGGGTCCAGTGGGTGGTGCCGTCTGCGAGTTGGTGGGTGGTCCAGCCGTCGTTTTCGACGAGGAGGTTGTCGCATTTGCAGGCCAGGGTGAGGTGGTCGATGTCGGTGGTGCCGCCGTGTTTCCAGTCTTGGGTGGCGTGGTGGACTTGGCTGTTGTAGCCGTTGACGGTGCAGCCGGGTGCGGTGCAGCCACGGTATTTCGCGAGCAGCATGATGCGCTGATCGGCTGAAGCCAGCCGCTTGGATCTGCCCAGCCACAAGGACTTGCCGGTGACGCCGTCGAACACCGCCAGATAGTTGTACGAGGGGGCGGCCATCCTGATGAGGTCCGAGATCGGGATCAGGGTGCCGCCGGCGGTGACGGCGTGCCCGGCGCCGGCCTGCAGCTGCTGCAGGGTGGTGGTGACGATGACGGTGACGGGTAACCCGTTGTGCCGCCCTAGTTTCGGATCCCCGAGTCGGCCACTCACCAGCTCGGTGAG
>FLQS01000003.1 GCA_900078375.1 uncultured Mycobacterium sp.
GGGAAGCTGGGCCTGCAGCGCGCAGGAGGTAGACGATGACTGCGTGTCTCACGTTTCCTCAACCCTGAGTCTCAGTTGCCGGTTTGGTCGTTGGGTGCCGCGGAGCTAATCGCTGGCCGGTAACGGCTTGGCTTCCTTGATGGCCAGTGGCGTTGTGCCGATCGCCAACGTCCCCGCGCCGGCCCGGGTCACCAGAACTTCCGCACCCCCGACGTCGACGTAGCGCTTGCCGATGAGGTTCCCGTCGCAGAAGTGTGGATCCGCGGTAGGGCGGCTCGCCGGCTCGGTGTCGATCGGCACCATGGGCACCCCGCCTGCCCGCAGATCCTCGAGACTGTCGGCCGGTTTCACCACGATGATCTGGGTGTCACAGACTTGACTCTGCAGCCGGGTACCTGCCTTGAGCATCTCAACTCCTCATCGACTCGTCGGCTCGGATGTCTGCGCGGAACGTATCATATAACCACGTTATCTATTTCCTGATTAGGGCGTGTTTTCACGGTTGTCGCTGCGCAAGCCGCTTCGATCGACCTCGGGGTATTCGCTGAGCCGAACACCACTCGCGAGCCTCCTCCGACGACACACCCTGTCAAATAGAATCACCAGGTTATATCATTCGAGACCGTCGCGACACCGTTTCCTACCCGCGCTCGGTTCAGCTGGGCATCCATCGCCCATCATTAGGCAGTACCCGGTACCAGCCAGCGCCCCGAGAAGGCCCGCCACCCGACGAACACCAGCCGCAGCACCATGAACGTGCTCAGGCCCGACCAGATGCCGAGCAGGCCCCAGCCGAACGCCAGCGACAACCAGATCAGCGGCAGGAAGCCGATGAGCGCGCTGGCCAGTGTCGCGGTGCGCATGAACGCGGCGTCACCGGCGCCCAGCAGCACGCCGTCGAGGGCGAACACGATGCCGGCGATCGGCAACTGCGCGACCATGAACCACCACGGCACCCCGATCGCAGCGAGCACCGAGCGGTCGTTGGTGAACAGCGACGGCAACACCGACGCACCGGCGGCGAACAGCGTCGCCAGAACCGCCGCGGCGATCGTCGAGAACACCGTCACCCGCCACGCCACCGACTTCGCGTCCGCGGTCCGGCCCGCGCCGAGCGCGGCACCAACCAGCGACTGTGCGGCAATCGCCAGTGAATCCAGCACCAGGGCAAGGAAATTCCACAACTGCAGCACCACCTGGTGCGCGGCGACGGCGGCGGCCCCGAAACGTGCGGCCACCGCGGCAGCCGACACGAAGCACGCCTGGAAGGCCAGCGTGCGCACCACCAGATCGCGGCCCATCACCACCTGCGCCCGCAGCACCGAGGTGTCCAGGCGCAACGGCACCTTCTCGACCAGCAGTGCGCGACAGAACAGCACGGCGGCCAGCCACTGGCCCACCAAGTTGGCAATCGCCGACCCGGCCAGCTCCAACCGCGGCAGGCCCAGCCAGCCGTACACCAGGAGCGGGCACAGTACGGCCGAGACGCCGAACCCCACCAGCACATAGCGCAGCGGCCGCATGGTGTCCTGCACACCGCGCATCCAGCCGTTGCCGGCGGCCGAGACCAGAATCGCCGGCACTCCGAAGATCGCAATGCGCACCCACGGCATCGCAGCGGCGGCGATGTCGCCGCCGCTGGACTTGCTTCCCGCGATCGCCGATACCAGTGGGACGGCGCATACCTGCACGGCAGTCACGATCGCCGCACCCATTCCCAGCGCCAGCCAGGTGGCCTGCACCCCTTCGCCGACCGCCGCAACCCGATTGCCCGCGCCGTAGAAGCGCGCCGATCGCGCGGTCGTGCCGTAGGACAGAAACGTGAGTTGTGCGCTGACAACCGACAGAATCAACCCGCCGATCGCCAGGCCAGCCAGGCTCAGCGCACCGAGGCGCCCGACGATCGCGAGGTCGAACAACAGATAGATCGGCTCGGCGGCCAGCACACCCAGGGCGGGGAACGCCAACGCCGCGATCCTGCGGCCGGTTACAGCGTCTTCAGGCAGTTCAGCCAAGAGCGGCGGTCAGCTGCTTCACGACGTCATCGATCGGTCCGGATGCGGAGTACCCGGCGGCCAGCGTGTGCCCGCCGCCGCCGAATCCGCTGGCAACCTTCGCCAGGTCGTAGCTCTTGGCCCGCATCGACACCGACCAGTGCTGCGGTTCGATCTCCTTGAAGACCGCCGCGACCTCGGCCTCGTGGGTGGTACGCACGATGTCGACGATGCTCTCGACCTCTTCGGACCGGTTCTCCATCCAGTCCTCATGGGCCACCACCGCATAGACCAGCCCGCGCCCGCCCGCCGCCTCGGACACCAGCTGGGCGCTGGACAGCACCCGGCCAAGCAGGGGCAGCCACACGAACGGATGGGTGTCGAACAATTCCCGGCTGATCCTCGCGTTGTCCACGCCCAGATCCACCAGCCGTGCGGCCAGCCGCAGCGCCCGCGGCGACGCCCACCGGAACGAACCGGTGTCGATGGTCAACCCGGCGTACAGGCAGATGGCGACGTCACGGTCGATCGTCTTCTGCCACGCGTCCAGCAGCTCGGCGACCACCATCGTGGTCGAATCCGCGCCTGCATCAACAAGATTGACGCTGCCGAACAAGGTGTTCGACTTGTGGTGATCGATGACCAGGACCTCGCGGCCGGGTGGAGTCAGCTCAGCCAGCGCGCCCAGGCGGTTGATGCTCGGGGCATCGACGGTGACCACCAGATCGGCGTCGCGGCGCATCTCCGCGGGCGCGACCAGCAGGTGGCCGCCCGGGAGCATGTGCAACGATTCCGGCAGGTTCGAGGGCGTCGCGAAACTCACCTGAACGTCGATACCGTCGCGCTCGAGGATCAGCGCCAGCGCGAGGCCGGCACCAATGCTGTCGGCGTCGGGGTGGACGTGGCAGATCACGCTGACCGAACCGGCACCACGCAGCACCTCGACGGCGCCGAGCGCATCCACCCGCCTACCGAGGCGGGTGATCTCAGTCGTCGAATCGATCGCGGTCACCGGTGTCCTGGTCGTCCTGCTCCGAGGGTGTGCCCTCTTCTCCTACCACACGGTACGGCTGCGCGTCTCCCGCAGGAGTGGCACCGGCCCGAATCCGCGCGACATCGGCGTCGGCGGCGCGGGCCTTGGCGAGCAGCTCCTCCATCTTCTGGGCGGTGTCAGGCACCTTGTCCAGAACGAAGGACAGGGTCGGCGTGAACCGCACGCCGGTGCCGGCACCAACCTTGGTGCGCAGTGTGCCTTTGGCGCGTTCGAGCGCCGCGGCCGCACCCGCATAGTCCGGCTCTTCATCGAGGGTGTTGCCGCGCACCGTGTAGTAGACGGTGGCGTCGTGAAGGTCACCGGTGACCTTGGTATCGGTGACCGTCACGAACGCCAGCGGCGGATCCTTGATCTCGAACTCGATTGCCGAGGCGACGATCGTGGCGATGCGCTTGGAGAGCCTGCGGGCCCTACCGACATCGACCATCAGACCCCGGCCTGATTTGTCTTCTTCGCTTCGCTCATCAGACGCGCGCCTTCTCAACCAGCTCGTAGTTCTCGATGACGTCGCCTTCCTTGATGTCGGAGTACGTCAGCGTCAGACCGCATTCGTAACCCTCGCGCACCTCGGTGGCGTCGTCCTTCTCCCGCTTGAGCGAGGAAACCGTGAGGTTCTCGGCGACGACGATGTTGTCACGCAGCAACCGCGCCTTGGCGTTGCGCCGCATGATGCCGGACTGCACGAGGCAACCCGCGATGTTGCCGATCTTCGACGACCGGAAGATCGCGCGAATCTCGGCGCGGCCGAGCTCGCGCTCCTCGTAGATCGGCTTGAGCATGCCCTTGAGCGCGCTCTGGATCTCATCGATCGCCTGGTAGATCACCGAGTAGTACCGGATGTCGACGCCCTCGCGGTTGGCCAGCTCGGTGGCCTTGCCCTCGGAGCGCACGTTGAAGCCGATGATGATGGCATTCGACGCCGACGCCAGGTTGACGTTGGTCTCGGTGACACCACCGACACCGCGGTCGATGACGCGCAGTTCGACCTCGTCGCCGATCTCGATACCCAGCAGGGCCTCCTCCAGCGCCTCCACGGTGCCGGAGTTGTCGCCCTTGAGGATCAGGTTCAGCTGCGACGTTTCCTTCAGCGCGGCATCCAGATCGTCCAGGCTGATGCGCTTACGAGTGCGGGCGGCCAGCGCGTTGCGCTTGCGCGCGCTGCGGCGGTCCGCGATCTGACGGGCGATGCGGTCCTCGTCGACGACGAGCAGGTTGTCACCCGCGCCCGGCACCGACGTGAAGCCGATGACCTGGACGGGCCGCGAGGGCAGTGCCTCGTGGATGTCCTCGCCGTGCTCGTCGACCATGCGGCGCACACGTCCGTAGGCGTCGCCGGCCACAATCGAGTCCCCGACCCGCAGCGTGCCACGCTGGATGAGCACGGTCGCGACGGGGCCACGGCCACGGTCCAGGTGCGCTTCGATCGCCACACCCTGGGCTTCCATATCGGGGTTGGCCCGCAGATCCAGCGAGGCGTCGGCGGTCAACAGCACTGCCTCTTCCAGCGCCTGGATGTTGGTGCCGTTCTTGGCCGAGATGTCGACGAACATCGTCTCGCCGCCGTATTCCTCCGCCACCAGGTTGTATTCGGTGAGCTGCGCCCGGATCTTGGCCGGGTCGGCGCCCTCCTTGTCGATCTTGTTGACCGCCACGACCAGCGGCACGCCGCCCGCCTTGGCATGGTGGATGGCTTCGCGCGTTTGCGGCATGACGCCGTCGTCGGCCGCCACCACCAGGATGACGATGTCGGTGGCCTTGGCGCCACGGGCACGCATGGCGGTGAACGCCTCGTGACCGGGGGTGTCGATGAAGGTGATGAGGCGCTCGACGCCGTCGTGCTCGACGGTGACCTGGTAGGCACCGATGTGCTGGGTGATGCCACCGGCCTCGCCCTCGCGGACCGTGGCGTTGCGGATCGTGTCCAGCAGTCGGGTCTTGCCGTGGTCGACGTGACCCATGACGGTGACGACAGGCGGACGGAACTCGAGATCCTCCTCGCCGCCCTCGTCCTCGCCATAGGTGAGGTCGAAGGACTGCAGCAGCTCGCGGTCCTCGTCCTCCGGCGACACGACCTGTACGACGTAGTTCATCTCGCCGCCGAGCAGCTCGAGCGTCTCGTCACCGACCGATTGGGTCGCGGTCACCATCTCGCCGAGGTTGAACAGCGCCTGGACCAATGCGGCCGGGTTGGCGTCGATCTTCTCGGCGAAATCGGACAGCGATGCGCCCCGGGCCAGCCGGATGGTCTCGCCGTTACCGTGCGGCAACCGCACGCCACCGACGACCGGCGCCTGCATGCTCTCGTACTCGGCGCGTTTTGCGCGCTTGGACTTGCGGCCACGACGCGGAGCGCCGCCGGGACGGCCGAACGCGCCGGCCGCGCCACCGCGCTGACCGGGACGGCCGGCGCCACCACCGGGACCGCCACCACCGGGACGGCCTCTGAAACCACCAGCCGCCGCGCCACCTCCGGCGCCAGCACCGGCGCCACCGGGGCCGCCGGGGCGGTAGTTACCACCGCCACCGCCACCACCGGGACGACCACCGCCACCGGGTCCGCCAGTGGGCCGAGGCCCGCCGCCGGGACGCGGGGCACCGGGACGACCGGGTGCACCGGGACGCGCGCCGGGCGGACGCGGCGGCATGTTGCCGGGCGTGGCACCGCCGGGCCGCGGCCCACCGGGGCCGGGGCGCGGGCCACCGGGGCCAGCGGGGCCGGGCCGCGGGCCTTGCGGGCGCGGCGCTGGGCGCTCGACCGGCTGGGCCGAGGAGAACGGGTTGTTGCCGACTCGCGGCGGCCGGGGCATACCGGGCTTGGGTGCGGCCGGTCCCGGCCGGGGACCTGGGGCCGGGGCGTCAGGGGCCGGCGCCGGTGCTGCGGCGGAAGCCGCGGGCGCAGGGGGGGCCGCAGGCGCGGGCGGCGCCGGCGGCGGTGCCGCCGGGGCGGGGGCTGCCGGCTTGGGAGCCGCAGGCATCGGGGGCGCGGGCGCGACAGCGCCGTCGGACACGGGCGCCGGCTTTGGGGCTCCGTTTCCAGCGGCACTGGCCGGTGCGGGTTTAGCCGGCGCTTTGTCGGGCTTGCCGCCGCCGAATGATTCGCGCAAGCGGCGCGCAACCGGGGCTTCCACCGTCGACGACGCGGATTTGACGAATTCGCCCTGATCGCTCAGACGGGCGAGAACTTCCTTGCTGGTGACACCGAGTTCCTTAGCCAACTCGTGTACGCGGGCCTTACCTGCCACTACATCTCCTACTCAGAGAGGCGACAGCGGTGGTAGGCCGCGCCTCGGGTTTAGCTACGACGCATGGTCATCGTCGGAACTTCACGGTGTGCTCATGTTCTTCGCTGCCTGTTCTCTTGCCGGGCTGGGCGAGTCGGTCAGTGCCTCTTGGGCTCTGACGTCCTCGACCACCGCGGAGGTGTCCGGTGAACCGGTGACGCGCAACGCTCGGCCGAAAGCTCGCCGCCGAATCGCTGCCTCAAGGCACCGATCAGTGGGATGCAGCCACGCACCCCGACCCGGGAGGTTACCGGTGTGGTCAACGGTTACGGCGCATTCGCCGTTCCCGTGCCACACCGCCACCACTCGGAGGAGATCGACGGCCAACTCTCGCTTCCGGCACCCGACACATGTCCGCACCGGTCCTTCGGTACGGCGATGCGGTCTCTCGGGAGCCGGAGTCTCGCGCTGGATCACGGCATAGTCTACCGTCATCGGCCCATAGCTCAGAACCACCCTTCGCTGACCGAATCCCGGCTGGGTTCCGAGGTCGGCCGACCCGGGTGGTCAGCCCACTTTCTCCTGATACGGCGGGTATTCGTCGCGTCCGACCACACCGGAGTCCTGGACTGGCATGGTCGCGACCCGCACGCCCAGCCGCATCGCTTGATCCAGGTTGATGTAGATCCCGGCCCCCTGCCGTCCGGTGCTGACGATTCCGTCCCCAAAGCCGCGCAGCGCCGCGTCGAGCAGGTCGAGCTCGTCGGCCGACGCGTCGAAGTTCGCGTAGGCGTCGGTGGCCACCTCAGATCCGAGGAAGTCGACCGCGCCGCCGGGAAGCAGGATCGACATGTCCTTCAACGCCGTCACAGCGACGTCGAACATCTCCCCGGTCGGCACGGTGTACTCCAGCCCGATGACACCGAATGGGCAGTGCAGGCTCTGCCACTCGCCGTAGTTGTTGAACCGGTGCGCCCGAACGCCGGTGTCGTGGGTGTATAGCCACTGATAGCCGTGCCAGCTGGCCGGGCAGTCACGGACGTGAACCACGCCGACGACCAGATCGCGCCGCCTGGATTTCTGAGCGATCGCGACGCCGAGCTCGTCAAGGCCCAAGCTCGCGGCGAGGTCCTCAGGACGGCCGGTGGAGATGATCCTGTTGCACGACACGGCAACATCCCCGCCGGGACCCGACACGGTGGCCGAAAAGCGATCATCGGCCGTTCGGGTTATCGAGCTCACTCGGGAGTCGAAGAGCCAATTCACTTGATCGCCAAGCAATTCGGCCAGGCCCGACCACAACACCCCCACTCCGCCTTGTGGATAAAAGAAGCGGTCCACCACGTCGGCCGGCCCCGCGGTGCGACCCGGTTTGGGTATCGCGGTAGCCAACACCGAACCGAGGCGGGGTGACAGAATCCGTTGCGCCGCCCACCCAGCCGGGATATCTCTGGGGTCGACTCCGAAGACTTTGCGCGCATGGGGCGCCATGAACGTCTCGGCGAGGAACGGCCCGTACCGGTTCTTCACCCACTCGTCGAGGTTGTGGTCCTCACGGCCGGTCGGCGCGCGCAACTTCCAGGCGGCCAGCGACGCGGCTCCGCGAGCGCGGACCGGCCAGGGAACCGCCTCACGGAACTGCCGCGTATCGAAGGGGTAGGCGACGACGTAGCCGTCGCGCAGGATGCCGCTGCGCCGGGCGATATCGGACATCGGGATGCTTCCGAGCCGGCGTGCGAAATCCAGCCACGCCCGGCGCTGATTCGGTGTCGCCGACAGCAGGCGGTGCCCGCCGAGATCGATGTCGTTACCGGCCACGCTCGCCGAACGCGCCAGTCCGCCCACCCGTGCGGTGCGCTCGACGATGGCGACCGACTCACCGGATGCGACAAGGGAATCTGCCGCTGTCAGACCTGTGGGGCCGGCTCCGATAATCAAAACATCGACAGAAAGCGGAGAGACGTCGCCGGGTTTAGACGAAACCACCGACATACGTTCTGTGCGCAAAAGTGTTTGCCGCCCAGCGGATAAGGACCATCAACACATACCCCCGTTGGCAAGACACTACAGTGCCGACATCGTATTCAGATGCACGAACCGAGTAGCCCCTGCCGAGGAATCGAAACCCGCCCGTGATGGCTCACCCACATTTTCCAGTCAGTTTCGCCGCACTCCAGGGACCGTCACAGGGATGTGAAGCGAATCACAATGGCCCGGGAAGCAGTGCGACAAAGTTCGCTCCTCTTGGATGCGAGCGAAATTTATGCATTTCACGATTCTTAGCGCAGCCAGAAGAAAATTTGCTGACTTCTATGATTCGGGGCCAGCGCCTTCCGGAACCGCGGCATCGCTGCGAATGTCGATGCGCCAGCCGGTCAGCCGGGCGGCGAGTCGGGCATTTTGGCCCTCCTTACCGATCGCCAGCGACAGCTGGAAATCGGGCACGACCACCCGCGCGGCGCGCGTGCCCTCGTCGATGACCGAGACCGACACCACCTTGGCCGGCGAGAGCGCGTTGGCGACAAAGCGGGCCGGGTCGTCGTCAAAGTCGATGATGTCGATCTTCTCGCCGGACAGCTCGCTCATCACGTTGCGCACCCGCTGGCCCATCGGCCCGATGCAGGCGCCCTTGGCGTTAAGGCCGGGTACCCGTGACTGGACGGCGATCTTGGACCGGTGCCCCGCCTCGCGAGCCACCGCCACAATCTCCACCGACCCGTCGGCAATCTCGGGCACCTCCAGGGAGAACAGCTTGCGGACCAGATTGGGGTGGGTGCGCGACAGCGTGATCAGCGGCTCGCGCGCACCGCGGCTGACCCCGACGACATAGCAGCGCAGCCGATCGCCGTGCTCGTAGCTTTCCCCGGGTACCTGCTCGGCGGTTGGGATAACACCTTCTGCGCCCTTGGTCTCACTGCCCAGCCGCACGACGATCAGCCCGCGCGCGTTGGCGCGGGCATCCCGCTGGATGACGCCGGCGACGATGTCGCCTTCCCGCGCGGAGAACTCGCCGTAACTCCGTTCGTTTTCGGCGTCGCGGAAGCGTTGCAGCATCACCTGGCGGGCCGTCGTCGCCGCGACGCGGCCGAATCCCTCTGGCGTGTCGTCCCATTCGCTGATCAGATTGCCGTCGGCGTCGGTCTCGCGGGCCATCACCTGGACGACGCCGGTCTTGCGGTCGATCTCGATGTGCGCGTCGGGCTGATGACCCTCCGTGTGTCGATAGGCGGTCAACAGGGCTGACTTGATGGTGTCGAGCAGCTCGTCCACTGAGATGCCGCGATCGATCTCGATCGCGTGCAGGGCGGTCATATCGATGTTCATGTTCCGGCCTCCGTTCCTGCTGCCCCAGCCAGCTCCAGCTCACGCGGTTTTGGTCGTGAAAACTCAACCTGGACAACGGCTTTGACAATTTCAGCGAGCGGGATCCGACGTACCGTCCAGTCACCGCGAGCGCGCACAACCAGATCGACGGCGCCGTCGGACACCGCGCCCAGCCTGCCGGTGACTGTGGTCCCGTCGACGAGCTCGGCGTCGACTTTGCGGCCGTGAGCACGGCGGAAATGCTTCTCGGCGGTCAGTGGCCGCTCCACCCCCGGCGAGGTGACCTCCAGGACGTAGGCGGCGTCGCTGTCCAGACTGTCCAGCAGGGCCGACGCTGACCGGGACAGCTCGGCAACGGTCTCCAGGTCCAGTGGTTTGTCGCCGTCGGCGATCACGGTGATGCGCGGTGGTTGGGGGCGATCGTCGATCACAACGTCTTCGATTTCATATCCGGCGCGCACGAACTCACCACCGAGTAGCTCGATCACCTGCTTCTGGGTTGGTAGCCCCGTAGAACGGCCAGCCACGGCGAGCTCCTCATCTTGAGTTGTCCTGAATCTGCGTCGGGTAGCAGGGCTCCCCACAAAGGGATCGCAGGGAGCCAGTCATCAACGATACGCCAGCAAGGGCCACCACAATGGCAGGATGTTGGCGTGCTGAGCCCAGATCCCAGCCCTTTCGGCGGCATCAGCCGGCGACGGGTTCTTGTCGACGTGAGCCGTGGGCTGGCGTTGTTCGCGCTGCTCGGTGCGGCGAGTACCGCGTGCGGGACAAGTCCGCCGACCGAACCGGATCCGCTGGAGCAGCAAGCCGAGCTGGCCCGCCACGACAGCGAACTGGCCGCGGCCGCGGCGAAGGCCGCCCCGCCCGCCCTGGCGCCGACGTTGACCGAGGTGGCCGCGGAACGTCGGCGGCACGCCACCGCCCTGGCTGAGGAGATCGCCCGCCTGGCCGGCAAACCCGGCGCCACGACCACCACGACAGCACCGTCGACCACGTCGGCCGTCGCGGCACCACCACCGGCGGTGGCCGACGTCGTCGCCGCGTTGCGCAGCTCAGCCGACAGTGCCACCAAACTGGCGCCCACGCTGAACGGATATCGCGCGGGGTTGCTCGGCTCGATCGCGGCGTCCTGCGTCACCGCATACACCGTGGCGCTGCCCTCAGGAAAGGCCGGGCAATGACCTCACCGACTGCACCGCAGCCGACACCGTCGACCACGCCGGATCCCGACCGTCCGTCGGATGCCGCCGAAGCGGCGCTCTTCGACGCCGCGGCCGCCGAGCACGCCACGGTCTACGGCTACGGCATCGTGTCGGCGCACAGCTCCCCCGACGAGAACGACTTGGTGTCGGCGGCGATGGCCGAGCACCGCGAGCGGCGCGAGGCGGCGATCGCGATGCTGACCAAACGGTCGGCCAAGGCACCGCTGCCGGCCGCGGGCTATCAGCTGCCGATACCGGTGAACAACCCGAACGATGCGGCCAACCTCGCGGTGCGGATGGAGGACGACTGCGCGGTGGCCTGGCGCGCGGCCCTCGAGCACGCCAGTACCGAGCAGGACCGCGCGTTCGCGGTTACCGCACTCACCGAGGCAGCGGTCACCGCGGCGCGCTGGAAGCAAGTCCAGGGCATCAAGCCGGTGACGGTCGCGTTCCCCGGCGGCACCGAGTAGCTAACGAGAGGTGGGCTCCGCCAGGGCGGAGACGATCTCGGCAGCTGCGCTCTCGACACCGATCTCGCGGTTGTCACCGGCGAACCGGTTGCGCAGCTCCACGACACCGTCGGCCCAGCCCCGACCGACCACGACGATCCACGGCACACCGAGCAGCTCGGCGTCCTTGAACTTCACCCCCGGTGAGGCGGTGCGGTCGTCGAGCAGGACTTCCAGGCCCAACCGGTCCAGATCGCGGGCCAGCTCCTCGGCACCGCTACGGGCCTGCGCGTCCTTGTTGGCGATCACCACGTGCACGTCGAACGGCGACACCGACGCCGGCCAGCGCAACCCCAGCTCGTCGTGCTGCTGTTCAGCGATCACCGCGACCAGCCGGGACACCCCGACCCCGTAGGAGCCCATGGTCAGCCGCACCGGCTTGCCGTCCTCGCCGAGCACATCGGCGGAGAACGCGTCGGTGTACTTGCGGCCCAGCTGGAAGATATGGCCGATCTCGATGCCGCGGGCCGACACCAGAGGTCCGGCGCCATCGGGTGACAAGTCACCGTCGCGCACCTCGGCCGCCTCGATGGTGCCGTCGGCGACGAAGTCCCGGCCGGCCACCAGGCCGACGACATGCTTGCCGGCTTCGTCGGCGCCGGTGATCCACGTCGTCCCGTCCACCACCCGCGGATCGACGAGGTAGCGAACACCGTTGGTCAGCAAGCCTTTCGGGCCGATATACCCCTTCTTCAGGAACGGGTACTTGGCAAAATCGGCATCGTCGAGCATCGCGTATTCCGCCGGCTCCAGCGCGGCACCGAGGCGCTTGTCGTCGACCTCGCGGTCACCGGGCACGCCGATGGCCAGCAGCTCCCAGTCGCCGCCCGGCACCCGCACCTTGAGCAGCACGTTCTTGAGCGTGTCGGCCGCCGTCACCTCTCGGCCCAGGCCCGCGGAGTTGGCCCATTCGACCAGGGTGGCGATCGTCGGGGTGTTCCCGGTGTCGTGCACCGTGGCCTCGGGCAAGCCCTCGACTGATCGCGCCTCCGGAATCGCGGTGATCACGGCCTCCACGTTGGCCGCATACCCGGACTGCAGACAGCGCACGAACGTGTCCTCGCCGACCTCGCTTTCGGCCAGGAACTCCTCAGAGGCGGACCCGCCCATCGCCCCGGACACCGCCGAGACGATCACATAGCGAATTGCCATGCGCTTGAACATGTTCTGGTACGCCTCGCGGTGCGCGTGATACGCGGTCTTGAGGCCGTCGTCGTCGACGTCGAACGAGTACGAGTCCTTCATGATGAACTCGCGCCCGCGCAGGATGCCGGCCCGGGGGCGGGCCTCGTCGCGGTACTTCGTCTGGATTTGGAACAGCAGCAGCGGGAAGTCCTTGTAGGAGCTGTACTCCCCTTTCACCGTCAGGGTGAAGAACTCCTCGTGGGTGGGGCCCAGCATGTAGTCGTTGTCGCGGCGGTCCTTGAGCCGGAACACCCCGTCGCCGTATTCGGTCCAGCGGTTGGTGGTCTCATAGGGCGCCCTCGGCAGCAGCGCCGGGAACAGGATCTCCTGGCCGCCGATCGCGACCATCTCCTCGCGCACGATCTTCTCGATCTTGCGCAGCACCCGCAGGCCCAGCGGCAGCCACGTGTACAGCCCCGGCGCCACCGGCCGGACATAGCCGGCCCGGATCAACAGTTTGTGGCTGGGCACTTCGGCGTCGGCCGGGTCGTCGCGCAGCGTGCGCAAGAACAGCTCGGACATGCGGGTGATCACAGTGGGCCAGCCTAGCGATGAGCGGTTGCGCGAAGAGCCGACGGCCCCCTTGCCCTCAGTCGCGCCCCTGCCAGGTACAGATGCAGACCTCGTTGCCCTCCGCGTCGGCCAACACCCAGAAGGCCGGCGCCGCCGAATCGGACAGCAGCGTCCCGCCCGCCGCGCCCCGACGGATCGATCAGCCCGTCGCTGAGGTCGGACGGTCCGGGCTCGTCGACGTAGCCGGTGGCCGCCGTCCAGAACGGGCGGACGCCCGCGATGTCGAGTGCGTCGATGGCGATCTCCAGCGCCTGCACCGAACCCGGTGCCAGCGCCAACCCGCGGGCGGTCAGCGCGGCCGAAATCGTGTGCGCCAGGCCGGTGATCGCGTCCGAGATCTCCTGGCGGCTCGGGCGGGGGTCGTCCATCGTCAGGCCGCCGCACTCTGCCCGCGGTGGAACACCGCCGCACCGATCAGGCTCACCACCACACCACCGACGATCCAGCAGACCAGCACGACGATCGAATGGGTGATCCCGTGGCCGTCGAAGTACACGATTCGGCGGATCGCGTCGGTTCCCGCTCCGTTGGGCAGCACGCCACTGATCGCGCGCCAGAACGGCGGCAGCACCGACGGCTGGTACGCACCGCCGGCCGACGGGTTGCCGAGGATGACGAAGATCACCACGGTCAACCCGATCCCGATGACGCCGAACAGGATCTGCAACGCGATGGTCACCGTCGCCACCGACAACGTCACCAGCGTGCCGATCCCGGCGATCGACCAGAAGTGGCCGTTCATGGCGTGCAGCACCGGCTCGGCCACCACCGCTCCGCCGAACCCGGATGCCAGCGCGTAGGGCACCGTGGCGCCCAGCCGCCAGAGCGAACGCGGAAAGGTCGCTGGCCGTGAGCCTTTGGCGATGCCGAGCATCGAGGCGAACAGATACCCGCCCACTACCCAGCCGACCACGAGGTAGAAGCCGGACAGCCCACGGCCGTCGCCGGACAACAGCGGGACGACGTCGTCGACGGCGACGGTGCGCTGCTGGGCCGCGGTCACCTTGATGAAGATCTGCTCGAGCGCACCCGAGACGGCGGTGCCACCCCCGGAGGCCACCAGCAGCCGGTCGTCGGTGCCGGCCGGGTTGAGGACATAGACACCGGAGATGTCACCGGCGCGCAGTGCCGCGCGGGCGGTGTCCTCGTCGGTGGCGGCCGACGCCCTGACAGGATCGCCGGCCAGGCTGTTGAGCTGGCCGACGACCTGCCCGGCCACCTGCGCGGGTGCGACGACGGCGACCGGGATCTGGTGCGGTGTGGGCGAATGGAATGCGCCCAGGTAGGACAGGATGAACGCGAATTGCAGCAACAGCACGCCGATCCCGAGTGCCAGGGTGCGCGGGGCGACGGCGTCGCGGAAGCGGTCCTGCCACGTCTCCGGCGGCTCGGGGGCTTGGTGCTTGTTGGGCTGCGAGGTGACCATTCGGCTCATCTTCCTCCGGCGTCGGCGTGCGGTCACCGGCACTCTAGGGTGGATGGGTGACACCTGAATCGTCGCCCACAGCGTCTGCTGGGTCTTCTCTGGCGGCCCAAACCTACTCCGGCCGGATGCCGACACATGTCGGTGACATGGCCGTCGAGACGCACGGCATCGCACCGATCCCGCCGGACAACCGGTACGGATCCGCGCGGCGACTGTTCACGGTGTGGTTCGCCCCTCAGGTCAACATGACGGTGGTGTTCACCGGCACGCTGGCCGTGGTGCTGGGGCTGGGATTCTGGCTCGGCCTGCTGGCGATGGTGATCGGCACGGTCGTCGGCTCACTTGCCGTCGGCTATCTTTCCACCTGGGGCCCGCGCACCGGCACCGCGCAATTACCCAACGCGCGTATGGCATTTGGTGGCACCGTCGGAGTAGTCGCGGTGATCCAGTGGTTGTCGTCGATCGCCTGGGACGGCTTGGTCGGGCTGTTCGGCGGTGAGGCGCTGGCCGAGTTGCTTGGCCTGCCGTTCTGGCTGGCGGTGGTCATCGTGCTGGCCGCCCAGGGTGTCCTCGGCGTGTTCGGCTACGAGGTGATCCACCGCGTGCAGGCCGTGATGACCGTCGTCCTGATCGTCACGTTCGCGGTGTTCGCCTGGAAGTTGATCGCCGGGACCCAGGTGGTCTCGCTGCCCACGCTTGGTGGCGCGGATCTGGCCGGGGCGTTCGCCCTGGAGGTCACCATCGCACTGAGCCTGGCGATCTCGTGGGCCAGTTATGCCTCGGACTACAGCCGCTACCTGCCGGTGAACACCTCGCGGAAGGCGGTGTTCGGTTACACGTTCGGCGGCCTGGCGATGGCCTACATCGCGGTGCAGGCCATCGGGGTGGCCGCCGCAGGCACGCTCACCGATCAGACCGCCGCGGGCGTGCGCGAGATCATGGGCGGCGGCGTGCTGGGCGTGGTCGCGCTGCTGGCGATCGCGGTGGGTTCCGTCACCTCCAATGCGATGAACGACTACAGCGGGTCGCTGGCGCTGCAGACCGTCGGGGTTCGGGTCCGACGGCCGGTGTCGGCGGTCGTGGTGGTGGTGATCGCGTTCGCGCTGATCATGTGGCTGCACTCCGGCGACCTGGCCACGCGTTTTCAGGGTGTGTTGCTGTTCGTCAGCTACTGGATCCCGGCGTTCGTCGCGATCGTGACCATCGACTGGCGCTACCGCAGTGCCGGGCGCGACACCGTCAACCCCGCCGCCGAGGCGACGCCGCGCAGCGACGCGCTGGTGGCGTTGGGGGCATTCTTCGTGGCGTTCGCCGCGGCGGTGCCGTTCATGCACACCAACTTGATCGTCGGTCCCGTGGCCACCGCGCTGCACGGCGCCGATCTGGCGTACTTCGTGAATTTCCTTGTCGCAGTGGCGGTTTACGGCGGCTATCGGGTGGTTCAGGGGCGAGCGAAGCGACGGGGATTGATGTAGGCCCGCCGCTGAGCCCTACGGACTGAACCGCATCTGCAGTGCGTCGAGGAGTCCACGCACCTGATTGATGCGCGCGTTGAACCGCTGCATGTCCTGGCGCGACCGGATCTCGCTGCGATCCGATCTGGCGCTGCGGATTCGCGCGGCGAGGATCTCGAGTTCGTCCAGCTCCCGGCGCAGGATCTCCTCGAACAAGTGCGCTTGCGCTCGGTCAGCGGGATGCGCCGACGGACTGGGCCAAGAATCGAAGGCCCCGGGAGAAACAGCAACCACGCTCATCACCCATAGCCTCGACCTCGTTGCACCCGAATCAATTACCGCGCCGTACCGGCTCGGTAAGGATAAGTTCACCCGGCCCGTTGCTGCAGTGTGAGCCGGTTACAGCTCGCCGGCCTCGACCGCTTCGCGGGTGTGCTGAGCGGCGGCGATGTCCCTGGTCGAGAATCCGATCCCGAGGGCGGCAACCCCGACGAGCAGCGCGATGCCGGCCACCCACAGCAGCGAGTAGGTATAGCCGTAGCCGAGCGCGTCGAGCTGGGCAGACGTCATGTACTTCACTGGTCCGGTGGTACCGCCCAGGTACAACGTGCGGGAAGTCTGCACGGCCTGGATGACGACCAGCACCAGCGGCCCGCCGAGGTTGAACACCATCAGGGTGATCGAGGAGACCGGGCCGATCTCTCGCGGACCGACATTGGCCAGTGTGCACAGCGGCAGGATCACCGAGATGATGCCGATCCCGAGACCGCCCACGACGATCGGGACGAAGAGGTCGGGGAAATACGGGATCTGGCGGTCCAGCGTCGAGCCGTAGAGCATGGCCGCGAGCACGAGCAGCCCGCCGCCGAGGATCACCCAGCGCGGCGGCACCCGCAGCGCGAGCTTGGTGGCCGCAATGTTGCCCACGACGAAGGCCGCCGCGAACGGCATGAAGCAGATCCCCGCCCGCAGCGGCGAGTAGCCGAGCACGTCCTGGACGAGCAGGCCGATCATCACGCTGAGGGTCAGCATCACGCCGCCGGCCAGGAAGTACGCGGCGAATGAGGCGACCCGGCTGCGATTGTCGAACACCGAGAACGGCACCAGCGGGTTGTCAGCGCTGCGCTCGACGATCAGGAAGGCGACCAAGAACACGACCGCGGCCACACCGGCACCGATCACCCACGGATCGATCCAGCCGCGTGGCGGGCCCTGGGTGAACACCAGCACGGCCGCGGTGCACGCCAGCGTCGCCAGCAGCGCCCCGGTGACGTCGAGTTTGAGACGTTCGTGCCGGGTTTCCTCGAGACGGGTCAGCGCAACGACGATGATGAAGATGCCGATCGGCACGTTGACCAGGAACGCCAGCCGCCAGGACAAGCCGGTCAGCGCGCCACCGAGGACAAGCCCCAGCACCGAGCCGAGGCCCTGCATGGCGGCCGATACCGCCAGCGCCTGGTTGCGGGCATGACCGACGGCATACGTGGTGGCGATCAGCGCCAGCCCGGTCGGTGCGGCCACCGCGGCGCCCATGCCCTGCACCGCGCGCGCCACGATCAGCGTCCACTGGTCGTTGGCAAGCCCGCAGGCCAGCGAGGCGATGGTGAAGACCCCGACACCGGAGATGAACGCCCGCTTGTGGCCGACGGCGTCGCCGACGCGCCCGCCGAGCAATAGCAGGCCGCCGAAGGTCAGCACGTAGGCGGTGATGACCCAGCTCTTGGAAGCATCAGACAGGCCGAGCTCGGCCTGCATGCGCGGCAGCGCGACGATCACGATGGTGCCGTCCAGCGTGGACATCAATTGCATGCCGGTGATCGCGACGATCGCGACGCCCAGAACACGGGAGGCAAGCGGTCTGGTGGCCGGTAGCGGACCGCTCGCGCCAGACATGGAAAGCAACCCTACCGCGCCGAATTGGGCGCGCTTTCATGCACGCAGCAGCGCGGGAACCGCGCCGAAACCGAAAGGAGATGGGCTAGAGCTCTCCGGCGTCGATCGCGTCCTTGACTTCCTGGGCGTGCGCGACCTGCGCCGCGGTGTAGCCGATGAATAGCGCGACCGCGCCGACGATCACCGCGACAGCGGCGACCCACAGCAAGCCGTAGGTGTAGCCCTGGTCCAGGGCGTGCAGCTGCGCCTCGTTCATCTTCTTCACCGGTCCGGTGGTGCCGCCCAGGTACAGCGTGCGCGAGGTGATCACGGCCTGGATGATGGCCAGCACCACGGGTCCGCCGAGGTTCTGCAGCATCAGCGCGATCGCCGACACCGGGCCGATCTGGTCGAATCCGACACCGGCAATGGCCGAGACGGTGAGCGGCACGACGATCATGCCGATGCCCAAGCCGCCGACCGTGATCGGGATGACGAGGTTCGGGAAGTACGGGATGCCGCCGTTGAGCGTGGAGCCGTAGATCATCGCTGCCAGCACCAGGACGCCGCCGGCGATCACCAGGATGCGCGGCGGGAAGTGCGACACCAATTGTGATGACAGGCCCAGGCCGATGCCCAGCGCGATCACGAACGGGATGAAGCCGATGCCGGCCTTCAGCGCGCTGTAGCCCATGATGTCCTGCACATACAGGCCGATCAGCACGGTCAGCGTGAACATCACACCGCCGGCCAGGAACACCGCTGCGAACGTGGCCACCCGGTTGCGGTCGCGGAACAGGGTGAAGGGCACCACCGGATTGACCGCGCGGCGCTCGACGAAGACGAAGGCGACGAAGGCCACCACGGCCGCCGCACCCGCGGCCAATGTCACCGGGGACGCCCAGCCGTTCTCGGGCGCCTGAGCGAACCCGAACACCGCAGCGGTACAGGCGACGGTGGCCAGCAGCGCACCTGCCGCGTCCATCTTCATCCGCTCACGCTGAGTTTCCCGCAGGGTATTGCGGGCCAGGTAGATCATCAGCAGGCCGATCGGCACGTTCACCAGGAAGGCGAACCGCCAGGAGACCTCGACCAGCGCACCGCCGACGACCAGGCCCATCACCGAGCCGATGCCCGTCATGGCGGCGAACACCGCGGTCGCGGCATTACGCGCCGGGCCCTTGGGGAATGTGGTGGCCACCAGCGCCAGTCCGGTGGGTGAGGCAATCGCCGCGCCGACACCTTGCAGCAGGCGCGCGATCACCAAAGTTGCTTCGTCCCAGGCGATACCGCACAGCACCGAGGCGATGGTGAACAGCGCGACGCCGACGATGAAGGTGCGCTTGCGGCCGATGGTGTCGCCCAGCCGGCCGCCGAGCAGCATCAGGCCGCCGAAGGTCAGCACGTAGGCGGTGATCACCCAGCTGCGCCCCGCATCAGACAGGCTCAGCTCATCCTGGATCTTGGGCAGCGCCACAATCGCGACGGTGCTGTCCATCGTGGCCAGCAGCTGCATGCCGCCGATGGCGGTCACCGCGGCAAGAAAACGCCGCGACGGCAGCCAGGCCGGGTATCTGCTGGTCCGGTCCAGGGACGTCGGCTCGAGGCGCATGGGGACAGCGCGCTCTGAGCTGTTGGCGGTCGCCCGCGCAGCGTCGTTGAGAGCCGTCATAGCGGCCAACCCTACAGGAATCTTAAGAAGATGTTAAAGGCCGAAAGCCGCGGGAAGGCCCGCAACAGGACCGATCACGATGATCGCGGGAGGCCTAATACCCTCGATCCGAATGCGCGTCGGCGCATCACGCAGCGTGGTCCGCACAATCCGTTCGGCGGCCGTGGTGCCGTGCTGCACCACCAGTACCGGCGTTTCCGCAGGTCGACCGCCTGTAATCAGTGCCTCGGCAAACAATTCGATGCGTTCGACCGCCATCAACAAAACTATCGTTCCGGACAATTGCGCCAGCGCATTCCAATTCACTAACGATTCCGGATGGTCGGGCGCCAAATGGCCGCTGACCACGACAAATTCGTGATTGACGGCTCGGTGGGTGACCGGAACTCCGGCCATGGCGGGCACTGATATGGCACTGGTCACACCCGGCACGACGGTGACCGGTATCCCGGCCTCGGCACAGGCGAGAACTTCCTCATATCCGCGGGCGAACACGAACGGATCGCCGCCCTTCAGGCGCACCACGAAGCGTCCCTCTTTGGCCCGTTCGATAAGAACGTTGTTTATGGCTTCCTGGGCCATCGCCCGCCCGTACGGGATCTTGGCGGCGTCGATGACTTCGACGTGCGGCCCGAGTTCGGCGAGCAGCTCGGGCGGGGCCAGCCGGTCGGCGACGACGACGTCGGCGCGGGCCAGCAGCCGGCGGCCGCGCACGGTGATCAGCTCCGGATCACCAGGCCCGCCACCCACCAGGGCGACACTGCCCTGAGGTATGTCGCCCAGTGGCTCAGGGCTGTCCAACGCGATCAGTCCTTGCTGGAAGGCCTCGCGGATCGCCGAGCGAATGGCCGCCGAGCGGCGGTGCTCCCCGCCGGCCAGCACACCCACCACCAGCCCGTCGTGGTCGAACGACGCCGGGGTGACGGCAGAGCCCTCCCGCGCGATGTCGGCCCGCACACAGAAGATCTGCCTGCGATCGGCCTCGGCGACGATGGCGGCATTGACGTCCGCGTCGTCGGTGGCCGCGATTGCGTACCAGGCCCCGTCGAGGTCGCCGTCGCGATAGTCACGCAGTTCCAGGGTGATACCCGGCTTCTGGGTGGCCAGGACCTCCACCGCCGGCGTCGCAGCGCGGGTGATCACATGGACGTCGGCGTCACTTCCGATGAGCAGCGGCAGGCGTCGCCGGGCCACCGTGCCGCCGCCGACCACGACGACCTTCTTACCGGCCAGGCGTAAGCCGGCGAGGTAGGCGTTCTCGGTCACCGGCCGAGCTTAAAGCGTGTCGCCGCGTGTTCGACAAATCGTGCGACCGAGCGGGGTTGCGCGGCGGGGTGGGTGTGCAGATACGACGCGTGCACCCCGGCGCACACCGCACCGTCGGTCACCGGTTGACCGTCGCTCGCCAGGAACGCCCAGGCGGGTTCGACGGAGGCGGCGAATTCGGCTGTGGTGCGGTGGAATTCGTGGCCGACGATCCGCTCCCCCGCAGCGTGCAACGACGAGTCGGACAATGCCACCGCGTCCCGATAGCCCAGGGTCAGCCGCTGGGTGAACCGGGCCGAGCCGGCCAGCACGCCGCACATCGGATGTCCGGCCAGGTCATCCATCAGGTAGGCCAGCCCGCCGCACTCCGCCTGAACGGGTGCGTGGGCGGCCAGCTCGCGGATCTGCGTGCGCAGTTCGGTGTTGGCCGACAGGTCAGCCAGATGCTGCTCGGGGAAGCCACCCGGTAATACCAATGCCGCGGTCTGCGCGGGCAGCGATTGCGTGAGCGGATCGAATTCGACGACGTCGGCGCCGGCGGCACGCAGCAGCTCGGGGTGTTCGGCATAGCCGAAGCTGAACGCCTTGCCTGCGGCCACGGCCACCACGGGGCGTGCGCCGGTGGGCTGCCCGACGGCGTCCTCAGGCGCCCAGGGCGGCACCGACACCCGCGAGCCGCCCAGCGCGACGACGGCGGGCAGGTCGACGTGGCGGGCGATGAGCGCGGTCATAGCGGCGACCGCGGCGACCGCCCGCTCGCCATGCTCGACGGCGGTGACCAAGCCCAGATGCCGCGAGGGCACCGACAATTCGTCGTGACGCGGTATCGCACCCAGCACCGGCACTCCGGCCGCCTCGCAGGCTTGGCGTAGCACCTGCTCGTGGCGGGTGGTACCGACCCGGTTCAGAATCACGCCGGCGACGTGGACGCCGGGATGGAATGTCGAAAATCCTTGGAGCACAGCGGCAATACTCTGACTCTGACCGCGGGCATCGACTACCAGCAGCACCGGAGTACCGAGAATCTCGGCGACGTGCGCGGTGGAGCCGCGGGCCGGGGTGACGATGTGCTCGTCGATACGACCGTCGAAAAGTCCCATCACACCTTCGATCACGGCGATATCGGCGTCGCGAGTGCCATGCCGGTACAGCGGGCCGATCAGCTCTTCGGGCACCAGGACCGGGTCGAGGTTACGGCCGGGCCGGCCTGCGGCCAGCGCATGATAGCCGGGATCGATGAAGTCCGGGCCGACCTTGAACGGCGCGACCCGATGCCCGGCCGCCNGCAGTGCGCCGATCAAACCTGTTGCGACAGTGGTCTTCCCGATTCCCGATGCGGGAGCGCCGATCACGACCGCCGGGATGCTCGCCACGTTTACCATTCGATGCCGCGCTGGCCCTTGCGGCCGGCATCCATCGGGTGTTTGACGCATTCCATCTCGGTCACCAGGTCGGCGGCGTCGATCAGTCGCTGCGGGGCGTCGCGCCCGGTGATCACGACGTGCTGGCCGCCCGGCCGATTGAGGAGTACCTCGACCACCTCGTCGACGTCGACCCAGCCCCACTTCAGCGGGTAGGTGAACTCGTCGAGGACATAGAAGTCATGCCGCTGTTCGGCCAGTCGGCCCGCGATTTCGGTCCAGCCCGCGGCCGCGGCCGCGGCATGGTCATCTGAGGAGTCGGACTTGCGAGTCCAGGACCAGCCTGAGCCCATCTTGTGCCACTCCACCGCACCGCCGATACCGTGCTCGGCGTTCAACTTGCCGAGTGCTGCGAACGCCGACTCCTCGCCGACTTTCCACTTGGCACTCTTGACGAATTGAAACACCGCCACGCTCATCCCGGCGTTCCACGCCCGCAACGCCATTCCGAAGGCCGCGGTCGACTTGCCCTTGCCTGGCCCGGTGTGCACGGCGAGCACCGGAGTGTTGCGCCGCGCCCGCGTGGTCAGGCCATCATCAGGCACGGCGATCGGCTGGCCCTGCGGCATCGTCGGTCCCCTTCCAACACTCAGGCCGCGCGGCGTACGGCCTGTGCCAGATAGTCTGCACGCAGCTGCTCCAATTGCAGCAGTGGGGCTTCCAGATGCTCGGCCAAATCAGCGGCCAAGCCCAGCCGGACGTACGACGTCTCGCAATCCACCACCACCGCGGCAGCACCCTCGGCCACCAGCCGACGAGCCGCAGAACGGCTGCGCCCCAACGGATCCGAACCACCGGTGGCGCGGCCGTCGGTGAGGACCACCACCAGCGGGCGCCTGGTCCGGTCGCGCACTCGCTCACGGACCACGACGTCGCGGGCGGCCAGCAGTCCCTGCGCCAGCGGCGTGGTGCCGCCGGTGTCGAACCGCGTCAGCCGGCGCGAGGCGATATGCGCCGACGTCGTCGGCGGCAACAGGACCCGCGCACCGTCCTGACGGAACGTGATGACGGCGACCTTGTCACGGCGCTGGTAGGCGTCACGCAACAACGACAGTGCCGCGCCGGTCACCGCGGACATCCGGTCCCGCGCGGCCATCGACCCCGACGCATCGACGACGAAGATCACCAGGTTGCCTTCCCTGCCGACCCGGACCGCCCGGCGAATGTCCTCGGGTTGCGGACGCAGCCTGCCGTTCCCGGCCGCGTTGAGCACGGTGGCGAATAGATGTAACCCATGGCCCTGCTCGGGGGCGTCGGTGGCGGTGACCACCGCCCCGGACCGGTTGCGCGCCCGCGAGCGACGGCCGGGGGTGCCCTCCCCCACCCCGGGCACGGTCAGCGCCCGGGTGCGAAAGGTCGCCGCGGGCGGCGCGGAGGGCTTCGATGCGGAAGACGACGAATTACCTTGCGGTGCAGACGGCCCCGACGATCCGTCGCTTGCCTGTCCGCCGCCGGGCGGGTCTGGGTCGGGTTCCGACTCCGGCCCACTTTCGGTGGCGGCCAGGGCCTCGTCGAGCTGCGCGGGGTCAAGACCCGGATCATCGAACGGGTCGCGCCTGCGCCGGTGCGGCAACGCCAGCTCGGCGGCCACCCGAATATCCTCCTGCGCCACGGTTTGCGCTCCCCGCCAGGCCGCGTGCGCCACCGCGGTGCGCGCCACCACTAGATCGGCGCGCATCCCGTCGACGTCGAAAGCCGCGCACAGCGCCGCGATCCGGGTCAGCTCGGCGTCGGGCAGCACAACATCGGCGACCCGGTCACGAGCGGCGCCGATCCGGCGGGCCAGCTCGCTGTCCTGCTCGGCGTGCCGTGCGGCGAAGCCGGCCGGGTCGGCTTCGTAGGACAGCCGCTGGCGGATCACCTCACTGCGCACCGCCACATCGCGAGAGGCGTGCACGTCGACGGTCAGCCCGAACCGGTCCAGCAGCTGCGGACGCAGTTCGCCCTCTTCGGGATTCATGGTGCCGATGAGGATGAAACGCGCCTCATGGGAGTGCGATATCCCGTCGCGCTCGATGTGCACCCGGCCCATGGCGGCGGCGTCGAGCATGATGTCGACGAGGTGGTCGTGCAGCAGGTTGACCTCGTCGACGTAGAGGACACCGCCGTGCGCCCGGGCCAACAAGCCGGGCGAGAACGCATGCTCGCCGTCGCGCAGGACCTTCTGCAGATCCAGTGAGCCGACGACCCGGTCCTCGGTCGCCCCGATGGGCAGCTCCACCAGTCGCGAGTCCGCATCGACCTGCGCCAGGATCGCGGCCAGCGCCCGCACCGCCGTCGACTTCGCGGTGCCCTTCTCGCCGCGGATCAGCACACCGCCGATCTCGGGGCGCACCGCGCACAGCACCAGGGCCAGTCGCAGCTGCTCGTGTCCGACGATCGCGCTGAACGGGTAAGGGGCGGCGCTCACGACTGGTCGGTTTCGGTGCCGGTATCCGATGTCGCCGGCCAAGCGGCTCCGGTGGTACGCCGCACCATCGGCACGTGCGGTATGCCGTCTTCGACGAATTCGGCTCCGGCGGCGACAAAGCCGTGCCGGGCATACATCTCGGCGAGGTAGGTCTGGGCGTCGATCCGGCACAGGTAGTCGCCGACCTCGGCGATCGCGGCCTGAAGCAGCCGGGTGGTGTGGCCCTGGCCGCGGGCGGCGCGCTGGGTGCAGACCCGGCCGATTCGGAACGTCTTCTCCCCGCCGGCGTGCTCCTCCATCAGCCGCAAGGTGGCGATCACCGTGCCGTCGGGCTGCTCCAACCAGAAGTGCCGGGTCTCGGCCAGCAGGTCACGACCGTCCAGCTCCGGATACGGGCAGGCCTGCTCGACGACGAACACCTCGACCCGCAGCTTCAACAGCTCGTAGAGGGTCGCCGCGTCGAGGTCCTTGGCCCAGAAGCGGCGTAAGGCGACCGTCACACCACCCCCGCGGGTTCCGGGCTTCCGGAACCCGATGCGACGGGTGCGATCTCGGGCCCCGCCGTAAGTGCGGCGCGGGCGGCGTCGGCTCGGCTTTCCAGCCCGAGCACCTTGGTGCCGTGCGCCCACACCTCGGCGAACAGCTTCGGGTTCTCCGAGAGCTTGGTGCCCAGCGAGGGCACCATCTCCTTGAGCTTGGGCAACCAGCCCTGGTAGCGGTCGGCGAAGCAGCGCTCCAAGACCTCGATCATCGCCGGGACGGCAGTGGAGGCACCCGGTGATGCACCGAGCAGACCGGCGATCGACCCGTCCGCGGCGGACAGCACCGTGGTGCCGAACTCGAGCACACCGAGTTTCTTGGCATCGCGGCGGATCACCTGCACACGCTGGCCGGCGACGTCGATCTCCCAGTCGGAATCTCTTGCAGTCGGGGCGAAGTCGCGCAAGTTGTCGACCCGATCGGCCTCGCTGAGTGCGAGCTGGCCGATGAGGTACTTCAGCAGGCCCATCTCGGTCAGCCCGACACCGATCATCGAGGCGAGGTTGTTGGGCTTGACCGACAGCGGCAGATCGGTGACCTTGCCTTCCTTGAGGAACTTCGGCGACCAGCCGGCGAACGGGCCGAACAACAGCCACGAACGTCCGTTGATCACGCGGGTGTCCAGGTGCGGCACCGACATCGGCGGGGCGCCCAGCGGCGGCAGGCCGTAGACCTTGGCGTGGTGCGCCGCCGCCAGCTCGGCGTCGCCGGTGCGCAGCCACTGGCCGCTGACCGGGAAGCCGCCGTAGCCCTTGGCCTCGGGGATGCCGGCCTTCTGGAGCAGCGGAAGGGCGCCACCGCCGGCACCGACGAACACGAACTTGGCCGACAGCTTGCGCTTCTGGCCGGTGCGCCGGTTGTGGATCTTGACGGTCCAGCCGCCGTCGGACTCCTTGTGCAGGTCGAGTACGTCGTGGCCGAACAGCGTGGTCATGCCGCGCTGGGTTCCGTAGCCGAGCAGCTGGCGGGTCAGGGACCCGAAGTCGACGTCGGTGCCGTCTTCGGTCCAGTTCAGGGCGACCGGGTCGGAGAAATCCCGGCCCTTGGCCATCAGCGGCAGGCGGCGGGTGAACTCGTCGCGGTCGTCGATGAACTCCATCGTGGCGAACAGCGGGTTGCGCACCAGGGTGTCGCGGCGGCGGCGCAGGTAGTCGATGTGCTCGGCGCCCTGCACGAAGCTGACGTGCGGGATGGGGTTCAGGAAGCTGCGGACGTCGGGCAGGATGCCGTTCTCGTGCGCGTAGCTCCAGAACTGGCGGGTGACCTGGAACTGCTCGTTGACGTTGATGGCCTTGGCAATGTCGATGGTGCCGTCGGCATTTTCCGGGGTGTAGTTGAGCTCGCACAGCGCCGAGTGGCCGGTGCCGGCGTTGTTCCACGGATCGGAACTCTCGGCGGCGGCCGCATCGAGGCGCTCGACCAGCGTGATCGACCACTCCGGTTGGACCAGCCGCAGCAGCGCCCCCAGCGTCGCGCTCATGATTCCCGCGCCAACCAGCACCACGTCGGTCTTGGTGGTATCAGACACCGCTTCGTCGTCCTTTACTCGTGACAGCTGTACAGATAGTCAGGTTATCCCGAGTGACACTCAGTTATTCGGGAGAGTCGCCAGCACCACACCCCGATGTAGCCAGCACCACACCCGGTTAGGGTAGGGCGTGTGACGGCAGCTCGGGCCGAATGGGCCGACGATGTCCTTCCCGGTTACCAACAGGCCACCATGGCGTTGGGGCCGGACCCCGACGGCGAAGGCGATTTGTTCGCCACGCTGGTGCGCCGCGCTGACGGTGCGCCGGCCGCGCACACTGTGCTGGCGGTGCACGGATTCACCGACTATTTCTTCAACACCGAATTGGCCGACCACTTCGCGGCCGCCGGGTTCCGGTTCTACGCGCTGGACCAACACAAGTGCGGCCGGTCCTGGCGCGAGGGCCAGACGCCGCATTTCACCACCGACCTCGCCCGCTACGACCGTGAGCTGGAGCGGGCCGTCGAAATCATCACGACCGAGAATGCTCGACCCGATGTCGCCGGCCGAGCGGCTCCGGCCACCACGATCCTGGTGTACGGCCATTCCGCCGGCGGGCTGATCGTGTCGCTGTGGCTGAACCGGGTGCGTAGGCGCCATGCGACGGCAGCGCTATCCCTCGGGGGTCTGGTGCTCAACAGTCCATGGCTGGACTTGCACGGCCCCGCGATCCTGCGGACCCGGCTGACGTCGACGGCGATCGGCGCGATGTCGCGGGTGCGTAAGACCCGCGTGGTGCGCGCTACCAGCAAGGGCGGTTACGGGCTGACGTTGCACCGCGACTATCACGGCGAGTTCGACTACAACCTGGTGTGGAAGCCGCTGGGCGGCTTCCCGGTCACCTTCGGCTGGATCCATGCCATTCGCCGGGGCCACGCCACCTTGCATCGCGGCGTGGATGTCGGTGTACCGAACCTGATCCTGCGATCCGACCACAGTGTGACCGAGAGTGCCGACGCGTCGGCCATGCAGCGTGGCGACGCCGTGCTCGACGTCACCCAGATCGCGCGCTGGGCGGGTTGTATCGGCAACCGCACCACCGTCGTTCCGATCCGCGACGCCAAACACGACGTGTTCCTGTCGCTGGCCCAGCCCAGGCTCGAGTCCTATCGCGAACTGGACTCCTGGCTGGATTTCTATCGTGCGCATCTGGAATCGGCCGCGTCGTCCGCGGACCGGAGATAAGGGGATTTCGTTGCAGCACTTCGATATCGCGATCATCGGAACCGGCTCGGGCAATTCGATCATCGACGAGCGCTACGCCGGCAAGAAGATCGCGATCTGCGAGCAGGGCGTATTCGGCGGCACCTGCCTGAACGTGGGGTGCATCCCGACCAAGATGTTCGTCTACGCCGCCGAGGTGGCCCAGACGGTGCGGGAGTCCGCGCGTTACGGCGTCGATGCCCATATCGACGGCGTGCGCTGGAACGACATCGTCTCGCGGGTCTTCGGCCGCATCGACCCGCTGGCGTCCGGCGGCGAGCACTATCGGCGTTCGCTGCCGAATGTGACTGTCTTTGACAGCCACACCCGCTTCACCGGCCGCACCGAGACCGGCTACCGGCTGCGCACCGAGAAGGGCGAGGAGTTCACCGCCGAGCAGGTGGTGATCGCCGCGGGTGCCCGGGCGATGATTCCCGAGGCCATCGCGGGCTGCGGGGTGCAGGTGCACACCAGCGACACCATCATGCGCATACCCGAACTGCCTAAGCACCTGGTGATCATCGGCGGCGGGTTTGTCGCCGCCGAGTTCGCGCACGTGTTCTCCGCGCTGGGCACCCGAGTGACGATCGTCATCCGCGGCGGCGGCATGCTGTCGCACTGCGACGACACGATCTGTGAGCGGTTCACCGACATCGCGAGCAAGAAGTGGGAAATCCGCAGTCACCGCAACATGATCGGGGCGCACCACGAGGGTGCACAGGTCGTCATCGAACTCGACGACGACTCCTCAGTGGCGGATGCGGGCCACCGCCGCATTGGCGGCCGAGCGGCGCGCCGACGCGGTGCTGGTGGCGACGGGCCGGATCCCCAACGGCGATCTGATGGACCTGGATCTGGCCGGCGTGGACGTCGACGAAGATGGCCTGGTCGTGGTCGACGAATTCCAACGGACCACGGCGCGAGGCGTTTTCGCGCTCGGCGACGTGTCATCCAAATATCAGCTCAAGCACGTCGCCAACCACGAGGCCCGGGTGGTGCGGCACAACCTGCTCCAGGACTGGGATGACACCGACTACCTGATGCCGTCGGATCACCGCTTCGTGCCGTCGGCGGTATTCACCGACCCGCAGATCGCGTGCGTGGGGCTGAGTGAAAACGAGGCGCGCGCCGCTGGTTACGACATCAAGGTCAAGGTGCAGGACTACGCCGACGTGGCCTACGGCTGGGCGATGGAAGACACCACCGGCATCGCCAAGATCATCGTCGAGGCGGACACCGGCGTGATCCTGGGCGCCCACATCATGGGCCATCAAGCGTCGTCGTTGATCCAGCCGCTGATCCAGGCGATGAGTTTCGGGCTGGCCGGCCAGGACATGGCCCGCGGCCAGTACTGGATCCACCCGGCACTCCCCGAGGTGATCGAGAACGCACTGCTGTCGCTGTGCGGCGAGCCGCCCTGGCCAAAGGGCCGCCGGCACTAGCTTCTACCGCGCGGGAACGGTGAAACCCCAGGGCAATTCGAGCCGGTGGGCGGCCAGCAGCTCGCTGTCGGACAGCACCGCGGTGATGGTGTCGTCGGCGACCACCGCGCCATGATCCAGGACGATCGCGCGATCACACAGCTGCGCGGCATACGGCAGGTCATGGGTGACGACCAACATCGTGGCAGGCAGCAGCGCGAGTGTTTCCGCCAATTCGCGGCGGGCCACCGGATCCAGGTTGGCCGACGGTTCGTCGAGCACCAGGATCTCCGGCTCGCAGGCCAGCACTGTAGCCAGCGCCGCGCGCCTGCGCTGACCGCCGGACAGGTGCGCGGGACTGCGCTCGGCGTGCTCGGTCATCGACACCACGTCCAGTGCGGCAGCCACCCTGGCAGCCAGTTCGTCACCGGTCACCCCGAAGTTGGCCGGGCCGAACGCGACGTCCTGGGCCACCGTCGGCATGAACAGCTGGTCGTCAGGGTCTTGGAACACCAGCCCGACCCGGCGCCTGATATCGCGAAGGGTCTTGCGCGCCAGGGTGATCCCGCTGATCTCCACGGTGCCGGAGGTGGCGGTGAGCACACCGTTGAGATGCAGCATCAGTGTGGTCTTGCCCGCCCCGTTGGGCCCGAGGATGGCCACCCGCTCGCCGTGGGCGATGCACAGATCGACACGGTCGAGCGCCATGCGGCCGTCGGGATAGCGGTAGTGCAGGCCCGCCACCCGGATCGCCGGCGCGGTCATCGCAGTACCCAGGCCGAGGCCGCCACCGCGGCCGCTGCCACTGCGGGCGTCAGCGCGTACGCCCACTGGGCACCCGACGCGCGCGGCCCGGCACCGACGATCGCCAGCTCGGGGACCTTGCCGTCGAACCCGCGTGACGTCATGGCCAGGTAGACGCGTTCACCCCGTTCATAGGACCGAAGGAACAGCGCACCAACGCCTTTCGCGATCGCGCCGGCCTGATGCATAGCGCGCGGGGAATCGCCGCGAGAGATCCGCGCCATCCGCATCCGGCTCACCTCGGCCGACAGCAGGTCGATGTAGCGGATCATCAGCACGAGCATCGAGGTCACCAGGCCCGGCACACCGAGCCGGCTGAGCGCCAGTGGCAGTTCCCGCGCCGAGGTGGTGGCCGCAACGGTCAGCGACGCGGCCACACCCAGCGTGCCCTTGACGACGATCCCCCATGCCGCCCACAGCCCGGTCACCGACAACTGCACGCCCGCCACGTCGACGCGCGCACCACCCTCGGCGAACGGCAGCAGCACGGCCAGCACGATGAACGGCGCCTCGATGAGCATCCGCGGCAGGATCCAGCGCAGCGGGATACCGGCGACCCGCCAGAGCACCAGCACGATCGCCGCGTAGAGCGCGAACGGCCAGATCATCTCCCGCGGGGTGGCCACCACCGCCAGAACGAACAGCACCAGACCGACGATCTTGACCTCGGCGGGTGCCCGGTGCACCACCGATTGGCCGTCCCGGTACAGCGGGTGGGAGTGCCCGGCGCCCATGCCTCAGCCCTTGGCGCGGCGGGTGCGCGCGATCAACCAGAACGCCCCGAAGGCGATGGCGAGTACGACGACGGCGCCGATGATCCCGGCCAGTCCGCTGGTGGCCGGGTGGCCGAAGATTGTGTAGTCGGCCAGCGGCGAAACCGACATCGGGTGCTCGGTCGCGTGCTGGGCGATGCAGTTGCCGGTCAGTTGTTCACCGTGGCCGGTCTCGACGACCTGGCAGCCCTGCAACGTGGCCGAGTCCAGTCCGTCCGGGCTCGAGCTGGCGAAGTAGGACACCACTCCCGCGATCAGCAGGATCGCGACGCCGAAGGCTGCCCAGAACTGCCAGCGCCGGGCCACTGCCGCGGCGTTCACGCGGGCACCACGGCACGATCGCGGCCCCGGCGTAGCAAATACACGAGGTCGGGCCGGGACCGGGCGACGGCCATCACGGTCACCGCGGTGATCAGCCCCTCCCCGATTCCGATGAGCACATGGGTGCCGAGCATGTACGCCACCACCGTCGACAGCGATGTCGGCGCGGCACCGCCGATCGCATATTCGACAACGAATCCCATTGCGGCACAGACCGTTCCGATCACCGCGGCAATGAAGCCCACGGCCCCCAGCGCGGGGACCGACGGCTCGGCGCTGCGCCGTCGCACCAGGGCATAGAGCACCAGCGCCGTCGTGTACCCCGCGGCTACGCCGATCAGGGCCATGTTGGTGATGTTCATTCCGAGTGCGGTCACGCCGCCGTCGGCGAACAGCAACGACTGCACGACCAGCACGATGGTGATACACAGCACGCCGGTGTACGGGCCGACCAGGATCGCAGCCAGGGCGCCGCCGAGCAGGTGCCCGCTGACCCCCGGCAGGATCGGGAAGTTGATCATCTGGACCGCGAAGATGAAGGCCGCGACGAGGCCGGCCAACGGAACCGCGCGCTCGTCGAGTTCGGTTCGCGCCCGCCAGCCGCAGAACGCCACCACGGCGATGGCCAGGATCCCGAAGAGCACCGAGGTCGATGCGTTGACCAGACCGTCGCTCATATGCATGGCCGTGATCTGGACGCTCAAGCGTGCCTCCTCGCAATGCGGTCTCCAGATCCCCGTCCCCGCTTGGGAAGCCTAGGCGCGCTGCCGATATCTGTCTACCTGTACAGATATTCGAATGAACCGACCAGCTCACTCGGTGTGAGCGGCACCGATCCAGTGCAACAGGTCGTGCACGGTGTGGTCTTCGAGGCGGTAGCTGGCCTGCCGGCCCACCCGCGTCGAGGTGACCCAGCCCTGCTGGCGCAGCACCCGTAACGCCTGGGAGACGGCGTTCTCCGATCGGCCGATCGCCGCGGCAAGGTCGCCGACGCAGATGCCGGGTGCCCGGTGCAGCCCGAGCAGGATCTCGAGGCGGTGCGGGTCGGACAACAGATCGAAGCGCTGGGTCCAGCTGTGGATGTCGACATCGGCCAGCGCGGACGAGGCGAGCTCGACCTTGACCTCGTCTCCTGGCCCATCCATGCCTAGGAATCTAGCTCAGGACGCACATTGAGCCCGGGACGCTGGAACGATCCGGCCCGGATAGACGACTATTGGAAACGTGGACTGCGATGTCGCCCAAGAGGCGTTGTCAGCCCGGATCGATGGCGAACGCGAACCCGTTCCCACCGCCCGGGTCGACGAGCATCTCGCCACCTGTCCGGACTGCCGCACCTGGTACGCGCAAGCCGTCGAGCAGACGCAACAGCTGCGTCGGCTGGCCGGCAGGTCCCAGGTCGCGGCCGTCGCCACCGCGAACGACCGGCCTGCGGTGTCACGCACGCCCCGGCGGCTGCGGTGGACGTTGGCGCTCGTCGGGCTGCTGCAGGTGGGGTTGGCCATCGCCCAGGCCGCCGGCGCCAACGTCGGTACGTCGGCGGCCGCGCACCACGCGATGATGGGCGGGCACCTGCTCAACGAGTCGACGGCATGGTCGGCGGCGTTGGGCGCGATCATGGTTGCCTCGGCCGCACGCCCGGCCGCGGCGGCCGGACTGGCCGGGGTGCTGTCGGTGTTCACCGCGATCCTCACCGCATATGTGGTCAGCGACGCGGTGGCGGGCGCGGTGAGCCTCGACCGGATCCTGTCGCATCTGCCTGTGCTGGCCGGGACCGTCCTGGCGCTGCTGGTCTGGCGCAACGCTCGCACGTCCGGGCCAGAACCGCGATCCGATGCCGCGCCCGTCACCGCGGATGTGGTGTTGCCCGACAACGCCTCTCGTGGACGTCGACGCGGGCACCTCTACCCCACCGACGGCTCGGCGGCCTGAGTCATCGAGATTGAACTCACGCAGACGGTTACTCGAACAATTCCTGCGTGGCGTCAATCTCGGCGCGAGCGCGGTGCCCAGTAACCACAACCGCCACACCAGACCCGTCTAGGGGTCACCATATGAGTTTTGAAAACCTGATATCACCGGTGATATCAGGTTTCCGAAACACCCAATGCACAGAGACCGAAACACTCCCGCCCTGCCCTCGAAATCGACGCCAGCGCGAGAAAGTACGAGAAGCCTCCTCGCTGGTGTCAATCTCGGCGCGAGCAGCTACAGCATCACGCCGAACATGATCGCCATGCCGGCGGCCATCATCGACTGACACAGGCAACCCAACGGCGCTCCGACGCCGTCCGACCCACGGTCCATGCGCACGGCGAGGTATCGGTAGAGCCAATACACCGTGGCTACCGCAAAACCGACGGTGCACACCCAGTTCAGTGTGGCGATGTAGGCCGGGTATCCGCCGCCGGAGCCGTCCGTCATCGGCGCGTCCGTGCCGGGCATGTCCATACCCGGCATGTTCATGCCCGCGTGTCCGGCATGGCCCGATGTCGCCGGCGGCGACGACGCGATGTCGGCGGCGTACGACGCCTGGCCGGGAAGCAGGCGCCCGTTCATCACCGCGTACATCCAGGCCATCGCCAGCATCATCAGGGCGTGGTACCCGCCGGCGATCCGGTGACCGGCGCCGAGTGGGCTCGCCGTCACTGCGACGAACCAGCCGGTCGCGAACAGGAAGAACACCATCGGCGCGACGGTGGGCAGGGCGGCACCCCACGGCCAGGCCATCACCGCCATCGCCACCGCCATCACGACGTGCAGTAGTTGGCTGACGACCGTCGCCGGTCGCCGGTTGCCGACGGCGAGCGCATACAGGCACTCCGCAGCAGCAAGGACGAACAGGATGGTGACGAACCATCGCAGGGCGAGATCTCCGATCACCGGTCCGTTCCTCCTTTCATCCGCGCCTGAGCATTGGTCGATCCATCGCACCAGAAAGTTCCCACCGCGGCGACTCGACTACGACGGACAGTCGTAGACTTTCGACGATGGAGTCGACCCAGGCAGGCGCCCGGCCGGCGGGTCAGTGGATCCTCGGCGGCTACCTCACCATGGTCGTCGCCCTGATTGCCCACGCCGCTGTCTCCGGTGAGCGCCGCTTCACCGCTACCGGCGACTCCTTCCCGGGCACGGTCACCAGCGTCGCCGAGGTGGTCGGCTACTTCACCGCCACCCTGGCCGCTGCGATCTGCCTGGGAGCGCTGGTCTTCATCGTCACCACTGCCCGGCCCGACGAACACGGCGTGCTCGACGCCGCCTCGTTCCGGGTACATCTAATGGCCGAACGCCTGGCGCCGCTCTGGCTGGTGACTGCGCTGGCGATGGTGCTGATCCAGTCCGCCAACGCCGCCGGGGTCCCGGTCTCCCGGCTGATCAGCGGCGGGGGCATCGGAAGTGCGCTCGGCGCTTCGGAAATGGCCCGCGGGTGGATCGTCGTCGCGGTCGTGGCGGCAGTGGTAACCGTCGCGTTGCAGCTGACGGTGCGCTGGGTGTGGCACGCCGTGCTGGTGATTCCCACCTTCATCGGGGTGATCGCGCTGCCCGTGAGTGGCAACGCCGGCCAAGGCCCCGACCACGACTATGCGACCAGTGCCGTCATCGTGCTCGCGCTCGCGCTGGCGGTGCTGGCCGGTATGAAGGTCAGCGCTGTCATCTCGCCGCCGAAAGCCGAACTGCGCCGGCGGGTTCTGGTGGTCGAGGTCGCCGCCGGTGCGGTGGCGCTGGCGTATGGCGCGCTGCTGTTCTTCCTGCTCGCGACCCCCGGTGGATTGACCGGTACGGATTACGGCCGGCTGGGAGCTCTGGCCGGGGTAGCCCTGCTCGTCAGCGTGCTCGCCGCACGGCACCCACGGGTCAGTGCGCTGGCGGCGATGCTGACGGTCGCGGCCATCTCGGCCATGGCCGTTCAGACCGCGCCCCGGCTGCTGTCCCACCAGTTCACCGCGTGGGATGTGTTCCTGGGCTATCAACTCCCCGATCCGCCGAATGCGCTTCGCCTGCTTACGGTCTGGCGCTTCGATGCCCTGCTCGGCGTGGCAGCCGCGGTGCTGGCAGGCGCCTACGTGATCGGGGTGCTGCGGCTGCGCCGCCGCGGCGACGGCTGGCCGCCGGGACGACTGGTGGCGTGGCTGTTCGGATGTGCGGCCTTGTTGTTCGCCACAAGTTCGGGTGTGCGCGCCTACGGGTCGGCGATGTTCAGCGTGCACATGGGCGAGCACATGACGCTGAACATGTTCGTCCCGGTCTTCCTGGTCCTTGGCGCACCGATCACGCTGGCGCTGCGGGCCCTTCCCGCCGCGGGCGCCGGTGACCCGCCCGGGCCGCGGGAATGGCTGCTGTGGCTGGTGCATTCGCCGGTGTCGCGATTCCTCTCTCATCCCGCAACGGCTTTCGTGCTGTTCGTCGGCTCCCTGTACGCGGTGTACTTCACTCCGGTGTTCGACACGTTGGTGCGCTACCACTGGGGTCACGAGTTCATGAGCCTGCACTTCCTGATCACCGGATACCTGTTCTTCTGGGGCATCATCGGCATCGACCCGGGTCCGAAGCGGCTGCCGTTCATCGGACGGCTCGGGATGTTGTTCGCGGTCATGCCATTCCATGCCTTCTTCGGCATCGCGACGATGACCATGACGTCGATCCTCGGTGGCACGTTCTACCGCAGCCTCGACCTGCCGTGGCTGGCCAGCCTGAGCGACGACCAGCATCTGGGCGGGGCGCTCGCCTGGGGGTCCAGCGAGCTGCCGATCATCGTGGTCGTGGTGGCGCTGGTGGTTCAGTGGGCCCGCCAGGACCGGCGGACCGCGGTGCGCACCGATCGGCACGCCGACGCCCACTACGACGACGACCTCGATGCCTACAACGCGATGTTGCGCGAGCTGGCCAAGAACCGGCGCTGATCAGTTCACTCGATCGGCTGGTCGTTGCCCGTCAGTCGGCGTTGGGGTGCAGCGTGAACGAGACCTCGCCGTGCCCTTGCACGACGATGCGAACCAGCAACTCGGCCAAGGTCTTTCGCTCGTCGGGGTTGAGCACGGAGAACAACTCTTCGTACGCGGCCACCGCGTCAGCGTTGACCGCCACGACGGCGCCACGGCCTTTCTCGGTGAGGTAGGTGCGTTGGATGCGGCCATGTTCGGGATCGGGCTTTCGTTCGATGAGGCCGTTTCGTTCCAGCGTGGCCAGCGCCAGCTGGGCACCCTGCGGGCTGATCAACAGCCGGCGCGCCAATTCCGCCCCGGACAATCCGGGCTCGTCGGCGAGCTGACGAAGCAGGCCGACCTGAGCGCTGGTCACACCGTGTTGGCTGATGGCCTCGTTGAGGGTGTGCCCCGAGTAATGAAAGGCCTGCTTGAGCAGCCAAAGGAGATTCTGGTGATCCGGAGGGCTCATGAGGGCTCACTCAGGTAGGCGGCGATGGCGTTGGTCAACCCTTCGCGAGCCTCGTCGAGATCGGCATAGCTGCCAAGTTGCTTCTCGGACACCAGGCCTCGCATCGCACCCGGGATGAACGCCGCCACGTGGTGCACCCGCAGCGGATTGACGTCCAGGTCGGCGAATGCCTTCTGGCACGTTTCATTCCAGCTCTGCCCCCAGGATCTCAGCTCGGCAGCGGTGGCGGGATAGAGACGATCCAGATCATCGGGGTTGCGCGGCAACGCGGCGCGCAGGTTCTCGATCGCGCGGGAGTCTGGGGCGTCCAGCCCGTCGTAGAGGGTGTCGACGATGCCGGCGACTCGCGCGCGCAGCGGAGCACCGCTGTCGGTACTGGCGAAGAGGCTGGCCCGCCGCTCAGCGGTGTGATGCAGTACCGCCGCCCAGAACCCGTCGGCGTCGCCGAACTGGTATTGCACGGTTCCCCATGTGACGCCGATCTGCTTGGCGATGCGATTGGCCGATACCGCGGCGGGATCCCCGGTGGCCAACGCCTCGACGGCAGCATTGAGCATCGCTTCCCGCGTGGCCATGCCGCGCCGGTTGGACGTTCTGCGTGCGCTGTCCGGCTCTGCCATCGAAGTAGCTTAAGCGAATTCGCTCTTTCATTGACACTACTATGATCAATTCATAGACTCCCCTACGATCGCTGCGTCGGCAGGCATGGGAAGGATTGACGATGGCTAAGCCACCCCTTTCGATGAAGCCGACCGGCTGGTTCCAGGTGGCGTGGTCGGATGAAATCGCCGTCGGCGATGTCCACAAGATGAAGTACTTCGGTCAGGAACTGATCGCCTGGCGTGCCGAGTCAGGCCACCTCACCGTGATGAACGCCTACTGCGAACACTTGGGCGCCCATCTGGGCTACGGCGGGCACGTCGAAGGTGAAGTGCTGCAGTGCCCGTTTCACGGCTGGCAATGGGACTCGCAAGGCCACAACGTCTGCATCCCCTACGACAACCGACCCAACCGTGGCCGGCGGATCAAGACCTACCCGACGGTGGAACGCAACGAGTCGGTCTACCTCTGGTACGACGACGACGGCCGCGAGCCGTTCTTCGACGCCCCTGATGTCTTCGCATCGTTCGGCGATGACAGCGGCGTCGCCGACTACTACCCGCAGCAACGGCTCTTCGAGCAGGGCCACGAGATGCACCCCCAGTACGTGCTGGAGAACGGGGTGGACTTCGCCCACTTCAAGTACGTCCACGGCACCCCGATCAACCCGATCTTCACCCGCCATGACTTCGACGAACCCGTGTCCTACGTCGACTTCACCATCACCTTCGAAGGCGACGATCAGCAGGTAATCGATGACGTCAAGAGTGGCGTCGAGGCGATCAACGGCGGCTTAGGCATCGCCGTCACCAAGAGCTGGGGGATGATCGACAACCGCACGATCTCGTGCATCACGCCGGTCGACGAGTCGACCTCCGATGTGCGGTTCATGGTGTACATCGGCCGCACACGGGGCAAGGACACCGAGCGCGCGGCTACCAAAGCGGCCGAATTCGGCGACGAAGTCATCCGCCAGTTCCGCCAGGACATCCACATCTGGTCGCATCAGCGCTACTCCGATCCGCCCGCGCTGACTGGCGCAGAATTCTCCGGCTTCACCGCGATCCGCAAGTGGGCGAAGCAGTTTTATCCCGATGGCATCGGTGGCAGTGCCGCCGAAGTGTATGCCGCACTAGAGAAGGGCTGACCCCCATAGTGGCCAACAACAGCGTGGGCAACAACAGCAAGCCGATCCGCGTCTTTCAAGTCGCCACCGGCAACGTCGGCTCGGAGATGATCAAGCGCATCGCGACCCAACCCGATCTGGAATTGATTGGTGTGCACTGCTATTCGCCTGAGAAGGTGGGCAAGGACGCGGGTGTGCTTGCCGGCCTGGATCCCAACGGGGTGATCGCGACCGGCACCATCGAGGAGATCATCGCCGCCAAACCCGATGTCCTCACCTTCCACGGGGTGTTCCCTGACGAGGATCTCTATGTCGCGGTTCTCGAGGCCGGCATCAACATCGTCACCACCGCCGATTGGATCACCGGCTGGCACCGCGACAGGAACCACCCGCACTCCTCGGGCAAGAAGGTCAGCCAGCTGCTGACCGAGGCGTGCCAGAAGGGCGGCTCGACGTTCTACGGCACCGGCATGAACCCGGGCCTGAACCAGATCCTGGGCGTGGTGTGTTCGGCCGACGTCGCCGATATCGAGAACATCACCACCATCGAATCCGTCGATGTGTCCTGCCATCACAGTAAGGACACCTGGATCGAGGTGGGTTACGGTCTGCCCGTTGACGATCCAAGCATTCCGGGCAAGCTGGAAAAGTACACGCGCGTCTTCGCCGACAGCGTCTACATGATGGCCGACTGTTTCGACCTGAAACTCGACGAGGTCACCTTCAGCTACGAGCTCGGCGCGTGCACCGAGGACGTCGACCTGGGCTGGTATGTCCTACCCAAGGGATCGTTGGGCGGCAACTACATCAAATACCAGGGCATGGTAAATGGCGTGCCGCGGGTCGAGACGCACCTGGAGTGGCAGATGACGCCGCACACCAGCCCGAGCTGGCGCATCAAGGGCTGCTACATCACCCAGATCAAGGGTGACCCGTGCGTCTACAACAAGCACATGATCTTCCCGAAACCCGGTGTGGACCTGTCGGATCCGTCGAACTTCGCCTCGATCGGTATGACGGTCACCGGGATGCCGGCCCTCAGTGCCATCAAGTCGGTGGTCGCTGCGCCTCCCGGACTGCTGACCAGCGCCGACCTCCCGCTGCGTGGATTCGCGGGCCGCTTCGCCGACGTGTGAGACCGTCGATCGATGGGACGTACTGGCCCGCCGCGGCGATGGTGGTGTGTCCAGTCCATGATTTAATTCATAACGTCCGCATATAATTCACCGACGGCATCGGGGGCCATTCTGAACCGGCCACAACCAGGGAACGGGCGAACCCACGCGCGCCGAACCCCACATCGCGACCGAGTGATCCGCCTCTTGCAGACCGCCGGTCCCATGGCCAGGGCTGATCTAGCGGATCAGCTGGGTCTTGCTCGCTCGTCGATCACCGCCATCGTCACCGAGCTACTCGACGACGGAACACTGGTCGAGCTGGATGCGCGTATCGAGAATCCGGGCTACCGCGGTCGCCCGCGCACGCTGCTGTCGTACAAACCGCGGGCCGCCAGCGAGAAGCGAAAGCCCAATGCCGAGGAACGCCGACGGCACCTCTGCGACGCCGCCATCAATGTCCTGGCCGAAGAGGGTGCACGGGGCTTGACGCACCGCAAGGTCGAACAGCGAGCGGGGCTACCCGACGGCACGACTTCGTCGTACTTTCCGACCCGATCAGCGCTGTTGCGCGCCATATCCGAGCGCGTCGCCGAGCTCGATGCCGTCGAGTTCATCTCGGTTGCCACCGATGCCGCCGACACCGATCCACCTGTCTCCACCCTGTCGCTGCTGGCCGAGATGGCGATGCGGTCAGCGAGTGGCTCGGCGCTCAACCGATCGCGTGCACGATACGAACTGTCACTTCACGCGTCACGCGACCCCGAGGTGATGGGCGCATTCACCGACGCCATCGGCAAGTTCATCGCGCTGAGCGAGGAGGCCGTCAGGCTGGCCCAGCCCCACGCGACCCTCGACCGAAAGTTGATCGAGGAACAGGCCTACGCGGTCACGACCTTCCTCAACGGCGTCATGGTGCGCTTGGCACTCGGCGAACGCACGGTCGAGAGCGCGACGCACCTAGGGGAACTGCTTCATGCGCTCGTCGCGGGTATCGCATCCATCAGGGGCGCATCTCCCGACCCGAGCTAGTACACGGACTTCTACGGCGGTAGAAGATTTTGCTTCTACATATGTAGATAGTCTGATAGCGTCGCGCCCATGGTCGCGCCGGGGCTGACGAAGCGATCGCTTTCGCGACCGTTGGCCGGGTTGGTCACCGTCGGGACGATCGCCGCCCTCGTCATTGGCGCTGCCGGATTGTTCAACGGAAGCTTCACCAAATCCGTGGGTGTGACGGTTCTTTCGCCTCGAGCCGGCCTTGTCATGGACCCGGGCGCCAAGGTGAAGATGATCGGCGTGGAGGTCGGGCGCGTCTCATCCATCGACTACTTGCCCGACGGGCAGGCAGCCATACATCTGGCGCTGAACCCCGACACGGTTCACGTGATACCGGACAACGTCGCCGTACACGTCGCTGCGACCACCGTCTTCGGCGCGAAGTATGTCCAGTTGTCCGCCCCGGCCGAACCGTCATCGCAGTCGGTCCAACCCAATCAAGTGCTGGAATCCCAGCGAGTCACCGTCGAGGTCAACACGGTCTTCCAGCGGCTCACCGAAATCCTGGCCAAAGTCGATCCAACGAAGCTCAATCACACTCTCGGCGCGATCGGCGCCGCGCTGCGCGGGCGCGGCGAACAGCTCGGCCCGGCGTTGTCGGATCTCGACGAATTCTTGACCGAAATCGAACCGAGTTTGCCCAATGTGACCCGCGATCTGGAGCTGAGCCGCCCGGTCCTTGACACCTACGCCGACGCGGCGCCCGATCTGCTTCGCAGCGTCGAAAACACGACGCGGATCGCGCAGACCGTTACCGAGGAGCAGCAGCAGCTCGACACCCTGCTGATGGCCGCGATCGGTCTCGCGGATGTCGGCAATGATGTGCTCGGCGCAAACCGCCAGGCACTCACCGACGTTCTCCATCTGCTTGTGCCGACGACCCGACTGGCCGACCGCTACCACGAGGCGCTCAATTGCGGGATCGCGGGCATGCTCGGATTCGCCCACCAGCCGCCCCTTCCACTTCCCGGCGTCCTGGTATCGGCCGGGTTCACGCTGGGCGCCGAACGCTACCGATACCCCGCCAACCTGCCCAAAGTCGCCGCCACCGGCGGCCCACACTGCATGGGCCTGCCGGACGTGGCGCCAGGCAGCCGACCGCCACTGTTAGTCACCGACGTCGGCGCCAACCCGGCCCAATACGGCAACCAAGGAATCCTGCTCAACTCTGACGGCCTGAAGCAGATGCTGTTCGGCCCGATCGACGGGCCACCCCGAAACTCCTTCCAGCTCGGGCAGCCCGGATGAGCCGACACACCGCCATTTCCCTCAAGTTCGGCGTATTCGCGATCGTGATGATCGTGCTGACCGGGCTGTTGTTCCTGGCGTTCGGTCAATTCCGCAGCGGCGCGACCAACAGCTACTCGGCAGTCTTTGCCGACGCCTCACGGCTCAAATCCGGCGACGCGGTGCGCGCCGCAGGCATCCGGGTGGGCACCGTCACTGACGTCGTCGCATCGGGCGACGACAAGGTCCTGGTGACGTTCGATGCGGATCGCACCGTGGCGCTGACGACCGGAACCGCCGCCGCTGTGCGCTACCTCAACCTGGTGGGCGACCGCTACCTCGATCTTGTCGACGGCCCGGGCTCGACACGTCTGCTTCCGCCGGGATCGCAAATCCCCCTGGAACGCACCGCTCCGGCATTGGACTTGGACCTGTTGCTCGGCGGACTCAAGCCCGTCATCCAGGGCCTGAATCCGCAGGACATCAATGCGCTGACCGCCTCGCTGCTCCAGATCTTCCAAGGCCAGGGCGACACCATGGCGTCGCTGCTGTCCAAGACCTCGTCGTTCACCAATGCGTTGGCCGACAACGGAACCCTCATCGGCCAGGTCATCGACAACCTGAACACCGTGGTAGGCACCCTCGATCAAAACAGCGGACAGTTCTCGGCGACGCTGGATCGGTTGGAACGCCTTGTCTCCGAGCTGTCGACCCAGCGACAGCCGGTCGGCGAGGCCATTGACGCCCTCGACCGCGGCACCGCATCGCTGACAGACCTGTTGGGCCACAGCCGAATTCCCCTAAAGGGAACGGTGGATCAGCTTGCCAGGGTCGCACCACTGCTCGACAGTGACAAGGGGCGCTTGGACACCGCGTTACAGAAGGCACCCGAGAACTACCGCAAGCTGATCCGGTTGGGCGCCTACGGCAGTTTTGTGAACTACTACATCTGCGGAATACAGCTGCGGGTCACTGACCTCCAAGGCCGCACCGCGGTGTTCCCATGGTTCAAGCAAGACGAGGGGCGGTGTGCCGAACCCTAATGCTCAAATACCGCGGCACTCACCTGATTCGGTCCGGTTTCATCGGCTTCGCCTTGATCGTGCTGACCATCATGGTCGGCTTGAATCCCGAACGAATCACCACCTGGGCCACCCAAGTTCGGTACCAAGCGTTGTTCACCGAGGCCGGGGGCCTCGCGGTGGGAAACGACGTCACCAAGACCGGCATCAAGGTCGGCTCGATATCGTCGGTCGTCCTCGACCGCGGCAAAGCCTTGGTGACCTTCACCGTCGAGGGGTCGGTCCGCTTGGGAGCCGATACGACGGCACACATCCGCACCGGCTCGCTGTTGGGCCAACGTGTCCTCACGTTGGAGTCCGCTGGGGCGATGCGCATGCGTCCGGGTGACACCATCCCCGCCGACCGCACGTTCTCGCCGTATTCGTTGACTGAGGCGGTCAGCGACTTGACCACGAATACCGCTGGCACCGACACCGCCTCGCTCAACCAGTCACTCGACGCGCTGTCTGCCGTGCTCGACCAGATCGCCCCGCAACTCGGCCCGACCTTCGACGGCTTGACGCGCCTGTCGCGTTCCATCAACGACCGCAACGACAACCTGCGCACGTTGCTGTCCAGCGCGGGCAACGTGACTGGCATTCTCGCGCAGCGCAGCGATCAGCTGAACACACTGTTACTCAACGCCAACGACCTGATCGGTGTGCTCAGCGATCGCCGGCAGGCCATTGCCGACTTGCTCGCCAACATCTCAGTCCTGGGCCGACAACTGTCCGGGTTGGTCACCGACAACGAGAAGCAGCTCGCACCGACCCTGCAGAAACTCAACGCGGTCACCGCGATGTTGGAGAAGAACCGGGACAACATCGCCAAAGCACTACCGGGCTTGGCGAAATTCCAAGTGACCCAGGGCGAGACCGTGTCGAGTGGCTTCTACTACAACGCCTACGTCCCCAACTTGGTCCCCGGCCAGACGCTACAGCCGTTCCTCGACTACGCGTTCGGGTTCCGGCGCGGTGTCGACGCCGGGCAACCACCTGACAACGCGGGACCCCGGGTCGAATTCCCCTTTCCCTACAACGGGATTCCTGGAGGGTCGCGATGAGATCTGGCAGGAGCACGGTAATCCTGGCTGTCGTGCTGGTTGCGTTGGCGGCGACCGCTGCGGGCCTGGTCGTGCGTGACAGATACGTCGGGCACCGCACCGTGAGCGCATTGTTCACCACCGCAATTGGCATCTATCCCGGCGACGAAGTGCGCGTCGCAGGGGTCAAGGTCGGCACCGTCGCCGCGGTCGATCCGCAGGGCACGCGCTCCGAACTCACGCTCGACGTCGACCGCGCCGTGCGCCTACCCGAAGACGTGAAGGCCGTCATCGTCGCCCAGAACCTTGTCGCAGCCCGCTACGTTCAGCTCACGCCGGCCTACGAGACATCCGGACCGACGCTGCCCGACGGAGCGGTCATCCCCTTGGAGCGGACCGCGGTGCCCGTCGAGTGGGACGACGTCAAGACCCAACTGATGCGGCTGGCAACCGAACTCGGACCGAAGGCAGGCACATCCGACACCTCAGTCGCCCGATTCATCAACAGCACGGCAGACGCACTGGACGGCAACGGCGTCAAGCTGCGGCAGGCCTTGGCACAACTCTCCGGGGTGGGCCGGATCCTTGCCAGCGGCAACGGCAGCCTTGTCGATGTCTTGAGGAACCTCGCGACATTCGTTGCGGCGCTGCGTGACTCCGGCACCCAGATCGTGCAGTTCGAAAACCGTTTCGCCGCTCTCACCAGCGTGCTCGACGGCTCTCGTTCAGACCTGGATTCGGCCCTGACCACGCTGTCCAGCGCGATCGACGACGTACGGCGGTTCATCGCCGGTAGCCGTGACCAGACCGCAGAGCAGATCCAGCGCCTGTCCAACGTCACCCAAACCATCTCCGACCATCGCATCGACCTGGAGAACGTGCTGCACGTCGCGCCCAACGCGTTCTCCAATGGCTACAACATCTACAACCCGGACACCGGCAGCCCGATCGGCGCGTTCATCTTCAACAACTTCTCCAACCCCGCCGAATTCATCTGCGGCGCAATCGGCGGCGTCGAGAATACGACAGCCCCCGAAACAGCCAAACTCTGCGCCCAATACCTCGGCCCGGCGTTGCGGCTGCTCAATTTCAACTACCTGCCCATTCCCATCAATCCTTACCTGGCAAAATCACCGAGCCCCAGCAACCTCGTCTACTCCGATCCCGCTCTCGCCCCCGGCGGTGCCGGCGCGCCGCCGGGGCCGCCCGACGATCCACCCGCGGTCTCGGCCTATACCGGCGCCGGCGACGTCACCCCGCCGCCGGATTCGGGACTTCCGGTCTACCACCGGGGGGTTCGAATCTGCCCGCCTACCCGTCCCCCGCACTGTTTCCCGGGGCACCCATCCCCACCGTGCAGAACCTGCCGCCGACGGGGCAGGAGCCGCCGTCGTGACCCGCACCAGTAGAGAGCCAACGACGCGCCGGCTCGCCATCATCGGGTCATGCCTGGCGCTGACCTTGTCCGGCTGCTCCTTCACGGGCGTGAACTCGTTGCCGCTACCGGGTGCCGTCGGCCGCGGTCCAGGGGCACACATCTACCACATCGAGATCGCCAATGTCGGTACCTTGGAATCGAATTCACCGGTACTGATCGATGACGTGGTCGTCGGCAGTGTCGGGTCGATGCGCTTCATCAACTGGCATGCCGATGTTGAGATCGCGATCAAGCCCGATGTCATAGTGCCGGCCAACGCGGTTGCCAGCGTTGGGCAAACCAGCCTGCTCGGTTCGATGCACGTCGCGCTCGACCCGCCGCCCGGGCAGGCGCCACGTGGCCAACTCACACCCGGCGCCACGATCGCGTTGGCCGACACGTTCTCCTATCCATCGACCGAGCAGACGTTGGCCGCATTGTCGGCAATCGTCACCCGGGGTGGGCTTGGCCAGATCGGCGACATCATCCACAGTTTCAACGGTGCGCTCGCCGGCCGCCAGGACCAGGTGCGTGACCTCATCACCCGTCTGGACACGGCCGTGGGAACCCTTGACGCTCAGCGCGACACCCTCATCGCCAGCATCCACTCCCTCGACCGGTTAGCCAACACCTTCGCCGGCCAGCGGGATACGATCACTCGTGCGCTGAAGACCATTCCACCAGCGCTCGACGTCCTCATCCGCGAGCGCCCGCGGTTCACCACCGCGCTCGACAAGTTGCGACTCCTCAGTGACACCGCGACCCGGCTCGTCAACGACACCCAACGCGACCTCGTCGAGAATCTCACCCATCTGCAACCGACACTGCAGGCGCTGGCCGACATCGGACCTGAACTCGACACCGCCTTGGCGTATGCCACAACCTTCCCGTTCAGCCAGGGCCTCATCGACCGCGGCGTGCGCGGCGACTACTTCAACGTCTTCGCCGTCGTCGACCTCACCATCCCCCGACTGAAACGCACGTTGTTTCTTGGTACCCGGTGGGGCCAGGAGGGCGCGCCTCTGGTGCCAGCGCCTGGCGATCCCTGGCAGCTGCAGTACACCTACGATCCCCTCACCGCACCGCTGGCGCCACCACCGGCACAGGGCGGTGGCTAGAGTGCTGACCCGATTCGTCCGCATCCAACTGATCATTTTCACCATCGCCACAATCGTCGGTGTCACCGCGATGTTGTTGGGCTACTTGCAGATTCCCACCCTGCTGGGCATTGGCCGCATCACGGTGACGATGGAGCTTCCCGCCTCGGGTGGCCTCTACCAATTCGCCAACGTGACATACCGTGGCGCGGAGATCGGCAAAGTCACCGATATCACGATCGTGGGGCCACACCGTGCCCGAGCGACGCTGTCGCTGGCCGACTCGCCGAGGGTGCCCGCCGACCTGCAAGCCCAGGTGCGCTCGATGTCCGCAGTGGGCGAACAATTCGTGGAATTGCAGCCCCGCACCGACGCCGCGCCCTACCTGCACGACGGCTCGGTAATCGCCCTGCAGGACACCACGATTCCACAGGCCGTCGGCCCGATGCTCGACCAGCTCAGCTCGCTGGTGGACAGCATTCCCCAGGGCCAATTGGGCCATGTCCTCGATGAATCCTTCAACGCCTTCAACGGCGCCGGGGACGACCTGAGTTCCCTGATCGACGCATCGGCAAGCTTGGGCCGCGACCTCAACGGTGCTCGCCGCCAGATCCGCGGACTGGCCGACGATGCTGTCCCGCTGCTGGCCACCCAAGACCAAACCGGCGATGCCATCCGCACGTGGTCGCGCAGCCTCGCAGGCGTCACGGAACAACTCGCCACCAACGACCCGCAGATCCGGTCGATACTGCAGAAGGGCCCCGGCTTCGCCGACGAGTTCTCCCGCCTGCTCGCCGAAATCAAACCGACGCTGCCGATCCTATTGGCCAACTTGACCACCATCGGTCAGGTCGGCGTGACCTACAACCCCTCACTCGAGCAACTGCTGGTGCTCCTTCCGCCCTACAGCGCCGCCCAGCAGTCCTATGGCCTCGCGAAGAACAACCCGACCGGTCTTCCGTCGGGCGAGTTCTCCATCACACTCAACGATCCCCCGGCATGCACCGTCGGATTCCTGCCGCCGTCCCAATGGCGAAATCCCGCCGACACCACGACGATCGACACACCCAGCGGCCTCTACTGCAAACTGCCGCAGGACTCGCCGCTTTCGGTCCGCGGGGCCCGCAACTATCCGTGCATGGGTCACCCCGGTAAACGCGCACCCACAGTTGAGATCTGCGACAGCGACAAACCGTACGTTCCGCTGGCCATGCGTGAGCACGCCTTGGGCCCGAACCCGATCGACCCCAATCTGATTGCTCAAGGTATTCCACCCGACGATCGAGTCAACAGTGATGACCACATCGTCGGGCCGATCGAAGGCACACCGTCGCCACCGGGCGCTGCGCCGGGTGCCTACAACCCGGCCGGCCGCGCACCCTCGGTGGCGATCGCTCCGTACAACCCCGACACCGGGGAGTACCGCACCCCTGACGGAACGTGGCAGCGATTCACGAATGTCGCTGGCGCACCCAGCAGTTGGAAAGACCTGCTACCCCGCCAATGAACAACCCCTCAAGGTTCCAAGAAAGGGCCTAGGAATGCGATTTGTATTCGTCCACGGCGGTTTTCACGCCGCATGGTGCTTCTCCTCCACGATCGCCGAATTGGACAAGCTCGGCCACACGGGGATCGCCATCGACCTGCCCGGCCACGGCAGCCGACTCGACGAGGAGTCGACGCTCGACAATAGGCGGGACGCCGTCGCCAGTGTCCTGCAACCCGGCGATGTGCTCGTGGGGCACTCAGGTGGCGGATTCGACGCCACCCTCGGGGCGGACACCCATCCAGACCGTGTCCGCCACATCGTCTACCTGGCCGCCGCACTACCCCGCGAGGGCCGCAGCTACACCGAGGCAATGACGATGCGCAACTCCGAAGACGGTGAACTCGACGGTGATGTCGGAGACATGTTGAGCTACCTGCACTTCGACGACGACGGTGCCATGACGTTCGCGGAATTCGAGTACGCGTGGAAGTACTTCTACCACGACTGCGACGAGGCGACAGCGCGCTGGGCGTACGAGCGGCTGGGGCCAGAGCGATTCGGGGAGACCACCGTCGCGCCGGTGCACGTGCCGCACTTCTGGGCGGCGGACCTGCCACGCAGTTTCATTGTGTGCAAACAGGATCAGTCCATGCCGCGATGGCTTGCCGATACCGTCGCGCACCGGCTTGGCGTCGAGCAACTGACCATCGACACCTCGCATTCGCCGTTCCTGAGCCGGCCGGCGGCCCTCGCCGCGCTTCTCGTCCACGCCACCACCACGACGCCGATCGGTCCGCTTGTCCCCGACTGAGAGGAACGAATGACACAGCGACGCGCATTGCGCTACGCGATCTTCCTCGCCGCAGCACTCGCCAGCTACGGGCCCATCCCGCCATGCGCAAACGGCTCCCCTGCGGGTGCGCTCAACGGAACCTTCCGGGCGCAATCCAATGGGGATTGGGCGACATCGAATGACCAATACCGCGACGAGACACCGGTGATCGCCACCTGGACCATCACCACCACCTGCGCCGGCGGACGTTGCGCCGGCGAAGTCCTCAGCGACCAAGGGTGGACCGCGTCGATCCACCAGACTGCAGATGGATGGAATGTCCGACGCACCGTGGCCGATTGGGAAACCTGCCCCGACGGCACCACAGTCGCCGGCAACCAGCTCTACCGCTTCTATCCGGTGGCCGGCATTACCGGGCTGGTGGACGATACCCAGTCCGACCTCTTCGCAGGACAGAACACCACCCAAGGTCCGGGCGGAGCCTGCGGCATCAACAAGCCCTTGGTGATCTCAATGCCGTTCAAGCTAACCCGAATCGGGTAGGCAGTCAGCTCACGACGGCGTAGTCACCCTCGTCGGCGAGCGCAGCCCGAACCTGCTCGACGCTGAGTTCGGCGGCGGTGTCGACCCGTACGGTCGACGCGCCGTCGGCGTCGAGGTCGACCTCGACCGCGCCGACCCCGGGCAGCTCCGTCAGCGCACCGCTGACCACCCGCACGCAGCTCTGGCAATGCAGGCCGGTGACCATGAATGTCTGCTGGGACATGTGATCTGCCTTTCGGTGACTAGCGGGCGTCGAAGTTGCGCAGCCGCAAGCTGTTCGAGACGACGAAGAACGACGAGAACGCCATCGCCGCACCCGCGATGAGCGGATTGAGCAGGCCCGCAGCGGCGATCGGGATGGCCGCCACGTTGTAGCCGAACGCCCAGAACAGGTTCGTCCGGATCGTGCGCATGGTGGCCTTGGCCAAGTCGAGTGCCTGCGGGACGATGTCGAGATCGTCGCGGACCAGGATGATGTCGGCGGCGCCGATCGCCACATCGGTGCCGCGCCCGATGGCCAGGCCGAGATCCGCCGACGCCAGTGCGGGGCCGTCGTTGATGCCGTCGCCCACGAAGCCCAGCTTGCGGCCGCCGGCGCGCAGCGCCTCGATGGCCGCGACCTTGCCATCGGGCAGCACCTCGGCGCGCACCTCGTCGATGCCGACCTGCGCTGCCACCGCGGCCGCGGCCGCGGCGTTGTCGCCGGTGAGCAGCACGGTGCGCAGGCCCCTGCGGTGCAGGGCCGCCACGGCATCGGCCGCGGACCCTTTCACCGCATCGGCCACGGCGATCGCCCCGCATACCTGGCCGTCGACTGCGACGAAAACGACTGTTTCACCGCGAGATTCACCGCTGCGGCGGGCCGACTGCAGACGATCGGCCACCTCGGCCTGCCCCGCGGCCCACGACGGGCGCCCGACCACCACGCGATGGCCGGACACTTCTCCGGTGACCCCGCGTCCGGCGTGGGCACGGAAGTCCTCCACCGGGCGGCGCTCGTCGGTTGCGGTGGCGATGGCGACGGCCACCGCGTGTTCAGAGGCCACCTCGACGGCAGCGGCCAGTGTGAGGACCTCGTCGGGCTGCCAGCCGTCGGCGGCGGTCACCTCGGTGACCGCCAGGTGGCCCGTCGTCAGGGTGCCGGTCTTGTCGAACACCACGGTGTCCACCCCGCGGATCGCCTCGAGCGCGCGGTAGCCCTTGAGGAAAATGCCGAGCTGCGCGCCGCGTCCGGAGGCCACCATCATCGCTGTCGGGGTGGCCAGCCCCAGTGCGCAGGGGCACGCGATCACCAGCACAGCCAGCGCCGACGAGAACGCCTGGTCGGCGTCGGCTCCGGCCAGCAGCCACCCCGCCGCGGTGAGCGCGGCGATCAGGAACACCGCGGGCACAAAGATCCCGGCGATCCGGTCGGCCAGCCGTTGGGCGTCGGCCTTCTGCGCCTGCGCTTCTTCGACCAGGCGCACCATTCCGGCGAACTGGGTATCGGCCCCCACTGCGGCGGCCTCGACGATGAGCCGGCCGTCCAGCACGACCGTCCCGCCGATCACCGGCCCGCCCGGATGGGCGCGTGACGGTGTGGCTTCGCCCGTCATCGCACTCATATCGATGGCGGCGCTGCCCTCGACCACCAAGCCGTCGGCGGCGATGGTCTCGCCGGGCCGCACGACGAACCGCTGCTGTTCTTTGAGTTCGTCTGCCGGCAGCACCATTTCGCTGCCGTCAGCCAGCAGCACCGACACATTTTTGGCGCTCAGCGCCGCCAAGGCACGCAGCGCGCTGCCCGCTCGTGACTTGGCCCTGGCCTCGAAATACCGGCCGGCCAGGATGAACACCGTCACGCCTGCGGCGACCTCGAGATAGATGGCATCGCTGCCCATCAGGGCCTGCCAGATGCCGTGGACCTGCCGGTCGTGGTGACCGAAGAAGATCGTGTACAGCGACCACAGGGTGGCCGCGGTGACGCCAACCGAGATCAGTGTCTCCATGGACGCGGTGCCATGGCGGGCGTTGCGCAGGGCCACCCGGTGGAACGGCCACGCCGCCCAGGTGACGATCGGTGCGGCCAGCGCCGTCAGCACCCATTCCCAGCCGATGAACCGGGTGTCCGGGACGACGGCGAACATCACCGACAGGTCGGCCAGCGGCACGAACAACACCGCAGCGAGAGCAAGCCTGCGCAGCAGGTTGCGGGCCAGCTTGTCGTCGGGGTCCACCTGCTCGGCCGGCGACGCCGAGCGTGGGGCCGCGTCGTAACCTGCCTTGCGGATCACCGCGCACAGATCCTCGGCGGGAATCGATTCGGGGGCGTCGACACTGGCCACCCGGGTGGCGAAGTTGACCGAGGCCCGGACGCCGTCAAGCTTGTTGAGCTTGGTCTCGACCCGGGCGGCGCACGCCGCGCAGGACATCCCCGAGACGTCGAATTCGACGCGGTGCGAGACGCCCGGCGCGTTCGAGGCGGTCGGACCGCCCACGACCGATGCCGTCATCGCCCTCCTTGGCTCAGATTCGTACCCGAGGGAACAGTCGGCTGCGGAGGCCGTCGGGTTCCCGGCCTCCCAAAATACGCTCCGCCGTACACCTGGGGATGTGCCGCATCCGGTGATCCCCTAGTCTCACTGAGCGTGAGCGAACGCGACGACGACCAGGTGACCGTGCTCGCCCTGGCCGCCGGGCGGGGCGATTCGGCCGCGCTCGAAGCGTTCATCAAGGCCACTCAGCGCGATGTCTGGCGCACCGTCGCATTCCTGGGTGATCCCGGTCACGCCGACGACCTCACCCAGGAGACTTTTCTGCGCGCCCTGGGCGCGCTGCCCCGGTTCTCCGGCCGCTCGTCGGCGCGTACCTGGCTGATGACGATCGCCCGCCGGGTTGTGGTCGACCAGATCCGCCGCAATCAGGCCCGGCCGCGCACCGCCTCGGCGATCGACCTTGATCAGGTGCTCGACACCCGACCCAGCGCCGCCCGGTTCGAGGACATCATCGAGATCAGGATGCTGCTCGACGGGCTGGATGCCGACCGTCGCGACGCCCTGATGCTGACCCAGGTGCTCGGGCTGTCCTACGCCGAGGCCGCCGAGGTGTGCGGGTGCCCGGTCGGCACGATCCGCTCCCGCGTGGCGCGAGCCCGCGAGGATCTGATCAGCGCCGCCCGACGCGACGACGAGGTGGGTTGATCAGCTCTCGGGCTTCTTCTCCCGCCAAGCCCGTTCGAAGGGAAGCCGCCACGCATTCGGAGCGATGAGTTGATGGATGGCATTGGGTCCCCACGTGCCGACCGGGTAGCTCTTGACCGGCGGCGGGTCCTCCAGAAGTTGCGCCGAGCGGTCCCAGAGTGACTCGATGCCTTCGGCCGTGGTGAACAGGGTGTGGTCGCCCCGCATCGCGTCCAGGATCAACCGTTCGTAAGCCTCCAGCACGTCGCCCTGGGAATCGGTCTCCTGGGTGGAGAACTGCATGGAGAGCTTGTCGAGCTTCATGCCCGGCCCGGGGCGCTTGCCGTAGAACGACAGCGACACCTTGGAACTGTCGGCCAAGTCGAAGGTGAGGTGGTCGGGTCCCTGCGAGCCGACCCCGGAACCGGCGGGGAACATCGTGCGCGGCGCCTCCTTGAACGCGATGGAAATGATCCGCTGACCCTCCGCCATCTTCTTACCGGTCCGCAGGTAGATCGGCACCCCGGCCCAGCGCCAGTTGTCGATACCGACCTTGAGGGCGATGAACGTCTCGGTGTCGGAATCCTTTGCGACCCCGGCCTCTTGGCGATAGCCCGTGTACTGGCCGCGGACCACGTCGTCGCAATGGATCGGCAGCATGGACCGGAAGACTTTGTTTTTCTCCTCGCTGATCGCGCGCGGCTCCAGCGCGGTCGGCGGCTCCATCACCACGAAGGCCATCACCTGCAGCAGGTGGGTGACGACCATGTCCTTGTATGCGCCGGTGCTCTCGTAGAAATTCGCACGCTCGTCAAGGCCGAGGGTCTCCGGGATGTCGATCTGAATGTGATCGATGAAGTTGCGATTCCAGATCGGCTCGAAGAGCCCGTTGGCGAACCGGAACGCCAGAATGTTCTGGGCGGCCTCCTTGCCGAGGAAATGGTCGATGCGGAAGATCTGTCGCTCGCGGAACGTCTCGTGCACGAAGTCGTTGAGCTCGATCGCGCTGGCGAGGTCGGTACCGAAGGGTTTCTCCATCACCACTCGCGACCGCTCGACGAGCCCGGCCTCTTTGAGCATGGTGATGACCGCCTTGGCGGCCTTGGGCGGCACCGAAAGGTAGTGCAGCCTGTGCACGTACGGGCCGAGTTCGGCTTCGGCGTCGGCCACTGCGGCGGCCAGCGCGGCCGGACCGGCACCCTGCGGGACGTAGGTGACCCGGCTGGCGAAGTTGGCCCACTGCTCGTCGGTCAGTTTGTGGGTGCCGAAGTCTTCGACGGCCTTTCTGGTGATCGTGCGGAACTCGTCGTTGGTGAACTCCTCGAGCGAGGTGCCGACCACCCGGATCTCGGGCGCGAGCGCCGACTGCACGAGATAGGCCATCCCGGGTACCAGCTTGCGCTTGGCGAGATCGCCTGTCGCCCCGAAGAGCACGATGGCGTGGGGTTCGAGGCTCTCGGCGTCATTACGGTGCGGACGAGCGCCTGCTGCCGGGTAAGCGATGGTCTGCAACTTGTCGGTGGCCACACCGGGCATGATCGCACCCAAAGATGGCCAGTGCTACTTCTCGTCGGTCCGGGCCTGGGTGCTCGGCATGGTGTGGGCCCTGCGCCGCCTACCGCGCCGATCAGGGGGCTAGGCCCGCTTGGTCGCCGTGATGAGCAGATACTCCGCCGAATAGGCGGTGCGTCCCGGTTCCGTCGACAGGTTCCATGCATCGAGGAAGGCCAGGAAATCCCGATCCAGATCGGCAGTCCGCTCAGGCCGATCCTGGTTGAAGTTGTACACCGCAATAGTCGGACCGTAGTTGCGCTTCCAGTATTCACGGAACTCGATCGGGCTCGGGCTGTGCTCGATGAGAACCGACTGCCGCCGGAGGGTGAGGTCGACGACTCTGTCGCCGAACAACTCTCGCACGTGATCCTCGTTGCCCCACAGCGGTGCGGGTTGGGCACCCGGCGGCAGCGGTGCGGCATACGGCTTCATCGTGGCGAACAACTGGCCGATGAAACCCTGGGGTGTCCAGTTGATCATCGCGATCGTCCCGCCCGGGCGGCATACTCGCACCAGCTCGTCGGCGGCCGCCTGGTGGTGCGGTGCGAACATCGCACCAAGACAGGACGTCACGACATCGAAGCCGTTGTCGGCAAACGGAAGTGCCTCCGCATCTGCCTCCACCCACTCCAGCTCGACACCACGGGTGGCGGCGATGTGCCGCCCTTCGTCGAAGAGCTCTGGGGTGAGGTCGCTGGCGGTGACGGTCGCGCCGGTCGCGGCGGCGGGAATCGCGGCATTGCCGGAACCTGCACCCACGTCGAGGACCAGCTGCCCGGGCCGGACCCCGGCCGCCGCGACCAGCTCGGGTCCCAGAGCCGGGATCAGCTCGGCGGCGACAGCCGGGTAGTCGCCGGACGCCCACAGCGCCCGGTGCTTGGCCTTCAGCGCTCGATCAGTCGAATTATCCTGTCGTTCTGCAGTGTTCATGGTCTATCTCCTTTTATCGGGTAGGCCCGTTCGGGCCATTGCTGCCGTTTCGCGTACTGCCGGTCCCGCCGGTGCCCCCGTTGCCGCCTGGGCTGCCGGGCCCACCGGGTCCGCCGTTGCCGCCGAAGCCACTGCCGACGTTGGCGTTGCCGTTACCGGCGTTGCCGCCGTCGCCGCCTTTGCGCCCAGGTGCGCTCACCCCTCCGACGCCGCCGTTGCCGGCCTTGGCCGTGCCATTGCCGGTATCGGCCCCTCCACCGGCGCCGCCATTTCCGCCGGCCCCGGTGAATACACCTCCGTCACCGGCGTTACCGCCATTGCCCGCGTCGGCATCGCCCTTACCGGTTACCGCAGCTCCTGCATCGCCACCTTTGCCTCCGTTACCGGAGAATCCGGCGTCACCACCGTCGCGGCCGTTGCCAGCCTTGACGTAGCCCTTCTCGGTGCGGGCCTCGCCACCGTCGCCGCCGGCACCACCGTTGCCGAACGCCCCGCTGTTGCCGCCGTAACCACCGAAGCCGCCAAACGCGTTGCTCTCTCGGCTGTTTGCAATGCCGCCGGTGCCGCCGTCACCGCCGTCGCCGGTGAACGCACCACCCGCACCGCCGGAGCCGCCATCGCCCCCGACTGCCGGCCCCGCGAAACTGGACCCGATACCGCCCGCACCGCCGGCGCCACCGTTGCCCATCAGTCCGCCGTCGCCACCATCGGCTCCAGTTCCGCCGTGAGCCACACCCTCCAGTGCTGCCGCACCGCCGCCCGCACCACCGGCGCCTGCGTCGCCACGTAGCCACCCTGAATTACCGCCCTTGCCGCCGTAACCGCCTACGGCGTTGCCCGTTCCGAGATTACCGGCGAGCCCACCGGCGCCTCCCGCTCCCCCGGTGCCGAACAGTCCGGCGTTTCCACCCGTACCGCCGTCTCCCGCGTTCACGTTTTCGGGAGTGTTCTTCACCAGCTCGCCACCCGCGCCGCCGGCTCCGCCGTTGCCGAACAGCCCTGCGTCACCGCCGTTTCCACCCGTCTTACCGGGTAGCGCGTCGCCGCCCCGGCCACCGTTACCGAAGAGCAGGCCGCCGTTGCCGCCATCCTGGCCAGGCGCGCCGTCGGCACCGTCGCCCATGAGCAGGCCGCCGTCTTGGCCGGGCTCCACACCGTTGCCGATCAGCCAGCCGCCCGGGCCGACAATCGGGCGCATGCCGGGTGTCAGAGTCATCACGCGGGTAACCGGTACCTGAATTTCGTTGTCCGCCAACGTCGTCGTATTGCGTCGCGGTGGCGCCGCAGTGCGCGAAAGGGTCAAGGGCGTGAAGACCAGCTGCGCATGGGGCATCACCACGCTGCGGCGAGTCGATCGCTGGCTCGCAGGCGCGTCCGCACCGCGCGCTGCACGCGGTGTGGGCTGCGTGGCCTGTGTGCTCATTGCACGCGCCACGGTCCTCGACCGCGAAGCATGCGGGATCGCCGCTACCGCGAGGTCGACACCGGCCCGGACGGCGGGCGTGTTCACCGGTGTGGTGTGGCCGGTCAGGGTCGCGGTCCCCACCCCGAGAGCTACCGCGAGCGCTCCGACGCGTCCGATGCATTCGGTCATGCGACGACCATGCGCGCGGGGGTTTCCGCAAAGGTGAAACGATCGTGAAATCCGCAGGTCAGGAGCTGAAGCAGCGCAGGCTGGCCCGCGCCCGCGCGACGGCGTCGGCTCCGCTCAGTGCCTCAGCTCGCGGCGCGCCCAGACCTGTACCGAGCCTGACGATCTGAGTCTGGCTCAGCGGTGACGGCTTACCCGCATCGACCAGTGCGTGGTGCAGAACGGCGGCATCCTCATCGGCGCCGAGGCGAACCAGCAAACGCGTCACATAACGCAGATTGAGCCACTGCTGGCTCCAATCCCCCACCCTGTCCCAATGATCGAGCACGGCAATGAAATCGCGTGCCGCCGTGTTCGGATCGCCGTGGACCGCCCGGGTGGACGCTGCCTCCATCAACGCGATGCCGTGCCACCAGAAGTTGTGCGCCGAGGCCGCCAGCTCGGCCGCCTCGTCGAACAGGGCAAGTGCCCGATCCGGCTGAGACTTCTTGAGCACCAGACCCAATGCGTAGTCGGCCATCGACCGTGCGGTTGGGTTGGCGGTCGCCTCGGCGACCGTGCGCGCCTCCTCGGCCGCCCGCAGACCGCTGTCCGGGTTCCGCAGTGCCGCGTGGCAGATCGCCACGTAGAACAACGTCCACACCAGCCGAATGGGGTCGTCGTCGCGGCGGGCCCGGCTGACTTCGGCGTCGTAGTGACGCAACGCGTCTGTTGGGTTGCCTTCGTAGAGGGCGACGTCGGCCAGCACGTCGCCGGGATAAGCGATCCGACCGGTACCGCGACTCGGGACCCGGCCATCCGCGCGCACCGCCAATGCCCGCGCCCTGACGTGGTCGGCCTGATTCCAGGCCGCCCGCGCGGCGTACCCGGCTGTGGCGGCGAACAAGGGGTGGTCCGCCGGTGCGTGGTCCAGGAGACGCTGTGCCCACCCGCCGGGCTCGAAGCCGATGCGCAGGTGGACCGGCTCGGGCAGCGATGTCACCAGCCGCATCGCCCGGTCGACATCGCCGTCGGCCATCGCGCACTCGAACGCGGCCCGCAGATTGTCATAATCGGGCAATATCCTTTCGGCCCAGGCCTTTTCATCCTGGGTGTGCATGCCCGCAGCGGCTCGCTCGGCGAGCCCGGTGAAGTAGACCGAATGCCGGGTGGCGTACGTTTCGCTGATCCCGTTCTCTCGCAGCTTGTCTCGGCCGAAAGCACGCAGCATCTCCAGCATGGCGAAGCGAGACGAGTCGGGCCCGGAACGTGCCACCACCATCGACTTGTCGACCAACCCGCTGAGTAATTCCAGGGTGTCGTCCTCGGACGCACCGTCAGGCGAGCACACCCCGTGCGCCGCTGCGAGGTCGAACCCGCCCACGAACACCGACAGCCGAGTGAAGAGCTCCTGCTCGTCGTCGGCGAGTAAGCGGTAGGACCAATCGATGGTTGCGGTCAGGCTCTGATGTCGGGGATGGGCACTGCGCACCCCGCCACTGAGCAGCCTCAGCCGATCCAGCCGCCGGGCCACGTCGAGACTGCTCATCGCCCGCATCCGCGCAGCGGCCAGCTCAATCGCGAGCGGCAGACCGTCGAGGCGGCGGCAGATCTCGGCGACCGCGCCGACCGGCTCGCGGTCAGGATCGAAATCCGGGCGTCCGGCCCTGGCCCGGTCGACGAACAATTCGGTGGCCTCGGCCGCGCCCAGCGGCGGCACCGACACGATGCGCTCTCCCTCGACACCGAGCGCCTCCCGACTGGTGACCAGCAGCGACACCCGCGGGCAGTGCCGGACAATCTGGTCGATCAGCCGCGCGGCGTCGTCCAGAACGTGTTCGCAGTTGTCGATCAGCAGCAGCACTTCCCGAGATCGCAGGTATTCGATCAGCGTCGCGTCGATGCCCAGGCCCTGGCGCTGTTGCAGGCTCAGGGCCGCGGCCATCGCGTGCCCCACCGCCTCGCCGTCGTCGACCGGCGCGAGTTCGCACAGCCAGACCCCGTCAGCGAACCGCTGCTCGTCGCGCCCCGCGGCCTCCAACGCCAGCCGCGTCTTGCCGACACCCCCCACCCCGGTCAGCGTGACCAGCGGGCCCTCCCGCAGTGCCTTGCCGGCGGCGGCGATCTCCTGTTCGCGGCCGATGAAACGCGTCGCCCGTCGCGGCAAGCCGGCATGCGGGCGGGTCCGCACCGGCCGCGGCGCCACCTCGGCGGGCACCCCGTCCTCGCCGTCGAGGATCTTCTGGTGGATCTCGCGCAATGACGGGCCCGGGTCGACGCCGAGTTCGTCGACGAGCCGCTCCCGCATCCGACGGTAGGTGTCGAGGGCCTCGGCCTGCCGGCCGCTGCGGTATTGGGCAAGCATCAGCTGCCCGGCCAGCCGCTCGTCGAGCGAATGGGCCGCCAGCGCGGTGGTTAGTTCGCCCAGCAGCTCGTGGTGGCGCCCGGCGCGCAGCGCCGCGTCGTTACGGTCCAGCAGAACCGAAAGACGTTCCACCTCAAGGGAACCCCGAATATCGAGGATCCACGGGGTGTCCAGCGCGGCGAACGGCTCACCGCGCCAGAGCGCGAGCGCCTCGTCGAACAGTGCCGTGGCCTCACTCGGATCGTCCGCCGCGCCGGCTTGGCCGGTCAGATGCCGGAAGAGATGCAGGTCGATGGACAGCGGGTCGGTGCTGAGCTGATAGCCACCCGGGCTGCGCCCGATGGTGACACCGTCCACCCCAGCAAGCAGACCGCGTAATCGGGACAGATAGCCCGCCAGTGCATTGCGGGCCCGCCGTGGGGGGTCGTCGGCCCACACCCGGTCCAGGAGTTGATCGACCGGGACCGACCGATTCACATCGACCAGAAGCGCGGCCAGGACACACCGCTGACGGGCGTGCCCGGGGTCGAGCGGCCGCTCATTTAGATGAACTTCGAGGTCACCCAGCAGGCGGAACCGCGCGCCCATCGTTCACTGCCTCCTCGCGCGCGGCAGCACCCGTGCACAGTTCACGGACTCCGAATCTAGTCCAAGAAGCCGTGCAGTAGGGCGGCTGAGCCGGCAACGTGGGCCTGCATCGCGGTGCCCGCCGCATCGGGGTCACCAGCCAGGATGGCGATGACGATCGTCTCGTGCTGCTCGTCGGAATGCGCGATATTGCGGCGCAGCAACGGAATCTGGTCCAGTAGGGCGTTGAGCCGCATTCGGTTTTCGGCCACCAGCGGCACCAGCGATGGCGATCCGGCCGCCTCGGCGATCGCCAAGTGCAGCCTCGAGTCCAGCCGCCGATAATCATCGGCGCACGCGCAGCGCACGTCGGTCAGCCGGGACCACAGCCCTTCCCGCTCAGTGGCGGTCAGCGTGCGGGTGGCGGCCAGCCGGGCCGCACCCACTTCGAGGATCTCCCGCAGCCGCAGCGCGTCGTCGATATCGGCGCGGCTGAACCGCACCACGCCTTCGGTCGGTGCGGGCAGCGACTCGGCCAGGAAGGTGCCGCCGTAGCGGCCGCGCCGCGACACCAGATAGCCGGCCTCGGCCAACGACTTGATCGCCTCCCGCACGGTGTCGCGGCTGACCCCGAGCCGAACCGCGAGTTCGCGTTCGGGCGGCAGCGATTCACCCGGTGTCAGCACACCGAGCTTGATCGTCTCCAGCAGCCGGCCAACGGTGTCCTCGAACGCGTTACCCAGACGCACCGGACGCAGCAGAGCCTCAGAGGCCTGCCGCGGTTCCGGAGCACCGGTCATGTTTGTTTGCGCTCCTTACAGCGGTGTCACGTAGTGGCCGCTGATCCCGCCGTCGACCAGGAAGGTCGACCCCGTGATGAACGACGAATCGTCACTGGCCAGGAACGCCACGGCGGCGGCCAGCTCCTCCGGTTCGGCGAACCGGCCCATCGGCACATGCACCAGCCGGCGCGCTGCCCGCTCCGGGTCCTTGGCGAACAGCTCCTGCAGCAGCGGGGTGTTCACCGGTCCGGGACACAGCGCGTTGACCCGAATACCCTGGCGCGCGTACTGAACTCCGAGCTCACGCGACATGGCCAGCACGCCACCCTTGGACGCGGTGTAGGAGATCTGGCTGGTCGCCGAACCCATGACCGCGACGAACGAGGCGGTGTTGATGATCGACCCCTTCTGCGCAGGCACCATGTGCCGCAGCGCCGCCTTGCAGCAGAAGAAGACCGACTTGAGGTTGACGTCCTGCACCCGGTCCCACGCGTCGATACCGGTGTTCTCGATGAGGTCGTCATCAGGCGGACTGATACCCGCGTTGTTGAACGCGATGTCGACCCCGCCGTGCACCTCGAAAGCCGTGTCGAACAATCGATCCACCGCGACCTGATCAGAAACGTCGACCTGGACGAACGTCACGTTCAGGTCGTCTGCGACGGACTTGCCGGTGCTTGGGTCGACGTCCCCGATGACGACTATCGCCCCTTCGCTCCGCATCCGCTTGACGGCCGCCAGTCCGATGCCGCTCGCGCCGCCGGTGACGACGGCGACCTTGTCCTTGAGTCGCTGGGACAGATCCATTAGCTCTCCTCTACTGCGAAAAAGACGTTCTTCGTCTCGGTGAACGACAACGGGGCATCCGGTCCGAGCTCTCGGCCCAGCCCGGATTGCTTGAATCCGCCGAACGGGGTGTTGTACCGCACCGACGAGTGCGAGTTCACGCTCAGGTTGCCGGCCTCGACTGCGCGCGACACCCGCATTGCCCGCGACAGGTTGTCAGTCCAGATCGATCCGGACAGACCGTATTCGGTGTCATTGGCCAGTGCGATGGCATCGGCCTCGTCCTCGAACGGCAGCACCGTCACGACCGGGCCGAAAATCTCCTCGGTGACGGTCCGGTCGGTGCGCTGCGGGGTGAGCACCGTGGGCGGGAACCAGAATCCGGGCCCGTCGGGTGCCGAGCCGCGGAACGCGACAGGCGCGTCGTCGGGAACGTAGGCGGCCACCGAATCGAAATGCTTGCGGGACACCAGCGGACCCATCTCGGTCTCGCGGGAAGCCGGGTCACCGACGACCAGTCCCTTGACCGCCGGCTCCAGCAACTCCATGAACTTGTCGAACACGCTGCGCTGCACCAGGATCCGGCTGCGAGCGCAGCAGTCCTGCCCGGCGTTGTCGAACACTCCGTACGGCGCGGTGGCAGCGGCGCGTTCAAGGTCGCAGTCGGCGAACACGATATTGGCGCTCTTGCCGCCGAGTTCCAGCGTCACCCGCTTCACCTGGGAGGCCGCCCCCGCCATCACCTTGGTGCCGACCTCGGTCGAGCCGGTGAACACGATCTTGCGGACATCGGGGTGGCTGATGAACCGCTCGCCGACCACCGAACCACGGCCGGGCAGCACCTGGAACAGACCCTCGGGCAGGCCGGCCTCCCGCGCGAGCTCGCCGAGCCGAATAGACGTCAGCGGGGTCCACTCGGCCGGCTTGAGCACCACCGCGTTGCCGGCGGCGAGCGCTGGCGCGAAGCCCCACACGGCGATCGGCATCGGGAAGTTCCACGGCGTGATCACCCCGATCACGCCCATCGGCTCGTTGAACGTGACATCCAAACCGCCGGCCACCGGGATCTGCTTGCCCGACAACCGTTCCGGGGTCGCGGAATAGAACTGCAGCACGTCGCGCACGTGGCCGGCTTCCCACTCGGCAGCACCGATCGGATGCCCGGAGTTGGCAACCTCCAGCGCGGCCAGCTCGCCGATGTGGGCGTCGACCGCGGCCGCGAACGCCCGCAACACGGCCGCGCGCTCCGCGGGAGCCGCAGCGGCCCAGGCTTTTTGCGCCACCTTGGCACGCGCGACGGCGTCGTCGACACCGTCAGTGTCGGTCAGTTCGACCGTACGCAACGCCTGCTCGGTCGCTGGATTGACCAGTTCCGTGGAAGTCACTCAGTTCACTCTCTCTGTCGTGTAGGTCCGTGCCGCCTCGACCAGGCCGGCGAACACCCGCAGGTCGTCCAGCGTCTCCTCGGGATGCCACTGCACGGCCAGAACGAAGTCGTGGCCGGCCATTTCGACGCCCTCGATCACACCGTCGTCGTCCAGCGCGCTGATCATCAAACCATCACCAAGCCGGTCGATCGCCTGGTGGTGGTAGCACTGCGCGTTCGTGTTCTCCCCCACCAGCCGGGCCAGCCTGCTGCCGGCCACGGTGCGTATCGAGGAGGTGGTGAATACGGCGTTTCCTTGTTGATGACGGGTGTGCCCGAGAACATCGGGCAGGTGCTGGTGCAGCGTGCCGCCCAGCGCGACGTTGAGCACCTGCGCACCACGGCAGATGCCGAGCACCGGCAGATGCCGCCGCAGCGCGGCGGTGATCAGTGCGAACTCCCAGGCGTCGCGATCACTGTCCGGCTCGTCGGTGGTGGGGTGCGGGTCGTGCCCATAGGACGACGGGTCGACATCCCTGCCGCCGGTGATGATCAGGCCATCGATCGTGTCGAGGACCTGGCTTGCGATCTCGCCGTCCACCGGCTGCGGGGGCAGCAGTGTGGCGATCCCACCTGCGAGTGTCACACCTTCGAGGTAGATGCCCGGCAGGAAGCTGGCATGCACGTCCCAGATGCCGCTGCGGGCCGGCTGCAAATAGGTGGTCAGCCCGATAACAGGGCGAGCGTGGCCGTCCAACTTAGAGCCGTTCAAAGCCGCGCACCCTCTCCCAGTCGGTGACCGCCGAATTGAACGCGGCCAGCTCGACCCGGGCGTTGTTGAGGTAGTGCTCGACGACCTCGTCGCCGAACGCCTCGCGGGCGATCGCCGAACCCTCGAACAGCGCGGCCGCCTCGGCCAGCGTGGTGGGCAGCCGCTCGGCACCGCTGGTGTATGCGTTGCCAACGCAAGCCTCGGGCAGCTCCAGCCCGTTGTCGATCCCGTACAGCCCACCGGCTATGAGCGCGGCCACGGCCAGATACTGGTTGACGTCTCCACCCGGCGCACGGCACTCCATCCGCATGGAATGGCCGTGGCCGACCACCCGCAGGGCGCAGGTCCGGTTGTCCAGCCCCCATGCGACGGCCGTTGGCGCGAAGCTACCCTCGACAAATCGCTTGTAGGAGTTGATATTCGGGGCGTAAAACAGGGTCAGCTCGCGCAGCGTGGCCAGTTGGCCGGCGATGAAGCTCCGGAACATCGGCGACATACCCAGCTCCGCGTCGGCATCGGCGAAAACCGCCGAGCCGTCCTCACCGCGCAGCGAAATGTGGATATGGCAGCTATTACCTTCGCGCTCATCGTATTTCGCCATGAACGTCAAGCTCTTACCGTGCTGGTCGGCGATCTCCTTGGCACCGTTTTTGTAGATGGTGTGGTTGTCACAGGTGACCAGCGCGGTGTCGTAGCGGAATGCGATCTCCTGCTGACCGACATTGCACTCCCCTTTCACGCCTTCGCAATACATGCCGGCGCCGTCCATGCCCAGGCGAATGTCGCGCAGCAGCGGCTCCATCCGGGTGGAGGCATGGATCGCGTAGTCGACGTTGTAGTCGGTGGCTGCGGACAGTCCCCGATAGCCGGCCGCCCAGGCGTCGCGGTAGGAGTCGTCGAACACCATGAATTCCAGCTCGGTGCCGATGAAGGCCTCCAGCCCCCGCTGGGCGAGCCGGTCCAACTGAGCCTGCAGGATGCTGCGCGGCGCCGGCAGCACCGGAGCACCCCCGACAAAGGACAGGTCGGCCATCACCAGCGCGGTACCGGGCAGCCATGGCAGCACCCGCAGGGTGGAGAAGTCGGGTGTCATCACCATGTCGCCGTAGCCCGACTCCCAGCTCGACATCGCATACCCGTCGACGGTGTTCATGTCGACGTCGACGGCCAGCAGGTAGTTGCAGCACTCCGCACCGTGCGCGGCGACCTCCTCGACGAACAGCCGGGCCGCGACCCGCTTGCCGGTCAACCGGCCCTGCATGTCGGCGAAGGCCACGATCACCGTGTCGATCTCACCGGCGGCCACCATGGCATCCAGCTCGACCTGCATCAACAGACCAGGCGGGCGGCGGCCCACACCATCAGGCGTCACGGGTGCCCCTCTCGATAGCGCCGGTTCAAAGAACGATTCGACGAAAAGTCAACCATTGGACGTGGCCGTGGCGGCGACGTCATCCTCCAGATTTACATAGATGTCACTCCAAAGGTAGGACACCAGACCAATAGCGGCCTATTGTCCCTAATCAGAGAGCGCCGGTCGACGCCTCTTTGCCATCACGCCCAAAAGGAGACGCGCCGTGCCAGAGGGTCACGAACTTCTCGACGAGGACGAAAAGCACCTCGCCAGCCTCGGTTACACCCAGGAGCTGCACCGGTCCTGGTCCGGGTTCAGCAACTTCGCCATCTCGTTCTCGATCATCTCGATCCTGGCCGGCTGCTTCACGTCCTTCGGCCTGGGCTGGAACAACGGCGGGCCGGCGGCCATCGCCTGGGGTTGGCCGTTGATCTCGGTGTTCATCCTGATCATCGGGCTCTGTATGTCGGAGCTCGTGTCGGCGTTTCCGACATCGGGCGGAATCTATTGGTGGGCAGCCAAACTCGGCGGCCCTAAGGCGGGGTACTACACCGGCTGGCTGAACCTGATCGGCCTGATCGCCATCCTGGCGTCGGTGGCCTACGGGTCGGCGACCTTCCTCGACCTCACGCTCGGCACGTTCAGTGACAGTTGGCTGGCCGGCTACAGCCTGACCCGGACGTTCGTCCTGTTCCTGGTCATCCTGGTAGTGGTCGCGACCATCAACATCTTCTCCAGCCATCTGCTGGCCGTCATCAACAACATCTCGGTGTGGTGGCACGTCGTCGGTGCGGCTGCGGTGATCTTCATCCTGTTCTTCGTTCCCGACCAGCACGCCAGTTTCTCCGACGTGTTCGCGAGGACGGTCAACAACACCGGCTTCTTCGGCGGTTCCACCTCCGGCTTCGGCTTCCTGCTGTTCGTGCTGCCGATGTCGGCGATCCTGACCCAGTACACGATCACCGGCTACGACGCCTCGGCCCACCTGTCCGAGGAGACCAAGAGCGCGGCCGACGGCGCCGCCAAGGGGATCTGGCGGTCGATTTTCTACTCGGCGATCGGCGGCTGGATCCTGCTGCTGTCGTTCCTGTTCGCCGTCCAGGATGTCGACGGGGTGACCAAGGGCGGCGGTGCGGTCGCGGTCATCTTCAGTCAGGCCATGAGCGCAAAGTGGGTGGCCCTGGTCCTGTTGATCTCGACGGCGGGCCAGCTGTTCTGCACCACCGCCTGCCAGACCAGCGCCTCCCGCATGCTGTTCGCGTTCAGCCGCGACCGGGCGGTGCCCGGCCATCAGCTCTGGGCCAAGCTCAGTGCCAAGAAAGTGCCGGCCAACGCGGTCATGGTCACCGCCACGATCGCGGCGATCATCACGCTGCCCGCGCTGGTCAAGGTCGATATCAACGGCGCCCCGGTGCCGATCGCGTTCTTCGCCGTCGTGTCGATCGGTGTGGTCGGTCTCTACCTGTGCTTCGCGGTGCCGATCTATTACCGGTGGAGGGCCGGCGACTCGTTCCCGCTCGGCCGCTGGAACCTGCGTGGGCATCACAAGTGGATGGCACCGCTGGCGTTGATCGAGATCGTGGTCACCTCGGTCATCGCGATGTTCCCGACGTCGATCGGTGGCGCGCCGTGGGATGCCAGCTTCGAGTGGAAGTTCGTCAACTACACCCCGCTGCTGGTGGGTGGCGTGCTGATTCTGCTCTACATCTATTGGCACGTATCGGTGAAGAACTGGTTCACCGGACCGATCAAGCAGGTCGACGCGACCGGCGAACAGCTGGAGGGGGTTTCCTGAGTCACTGAAGGAGACCACACCCCGGGCCCGTCGCGAGAGGCGGGCCCCGCGCCCCTCGTGCCCCCAGGCCGAGGGGCGCGGTGGTGTGAGCGGTATCTCGCCCAGGTTAAGACTCGCCCCCCGCGGGTAAATAGGAGGGCCAGGTCAGCGAGCAGACGGGATAGGTCTGAAGACGATGTGTGGAGCGACGGGCGAAGTCCGTCTCGACAATCAGGCCCCCGATGTGGCCGCGGTGGCTGCCATGGCCGAAAAGATGGCCCCGCGCGGGCCCGATGCGGCCGGTGTGTGGTCACAGGGCCGGGTGGCGCTCGGCCATCGCCGGCTGAAGATCATCGACCTGTCCGAAGCCGGTGGACAGCCGATGGTCGACGCCGACCTCGGGCTGACGATCTGCTGGAACGGCTGCATCTACAACTACGAGGCCCTGCGCGACGAGCTCGCCGGGCACGGCTACCGATTCTTCTCACACAGTGACACCGAGGTGCTGCTGAAGGCCTACCACCACTGGGGCGACCGCTTCGTCGAGCGGTTGCACGGGATGTTCGCCTTCGCGATCGCCGAGCGCGACAGCGGCCGGGTGCTACTCGGCCGCGACCGGCTCGGCATCAAACCGCTCTACATCACCGAGGATTCGCATCGCATCCGGTTCGCATCGTCGTTGCCCGCGCTGCTGGCGGGCGGTGGCGTCGACACCCGCATCGACCCGATCGCGCTGCACCACTACCTCACCTTCCACTCGGTGGTACCCGCGCCCCACACGATCCTGTGCGGTGTGCGCAAGCTCTCCCCCGGCACGCTGTTGGCGATCGAACCCGACGGCAGGCGCCGCGAAATCACCTACTGGGAACCCGATTTCAGCCGTCGCGACGAGCACTCCGAATGGAGCGCACGCGATTGGGAGGACGCGGTTCTCGACGCCCTGCGTACCGCCGTCAAGCGCCGGTTGGTCGCCGACGTGCCCGTCGGTTGCCTGCTCTCGGGTGGCGTGGACTCCAGCTTGATCGTCGGCCTGCTCGCCGAGGCCGGCCAGAGCGGGCTCTCGACGTTCTCCATCGGTTTCGAATCCGTCGGCGGCGTCAAGGGCGATGAGTTCGTCTACTCCGACATCGTGGCCAAGAGGTTCGACACCGACCACCACCAGATCCGTATCGACACCGCCCGCATGCTGCCCGCTCTTGAAGGCGCGATCGGTGCGATGAGCGAGCCGATGGTCTCGCACGACTGCGTGGCCTTCTACCTGCTCAGCCAGGAAGTCGCCAAGCACGTCAAGGTCGTTCAGTCCGGTCAGGGGGCCGACGAGGTGTTCGCCGGCTACCACTGGTATCCCCCGATGGCCGAACCGGACGCGGCCAGTGTTGCCGGTTCGGTGGCCCGCTACCGGGGGGCGTTCTTCGACCGCGACCACGACGCCGTCGCCGACCTGCTGGCCGTCGACCGGGTCAGTGGACGCGAAGATCCCAGCCTGGCATTCGTCGCCGAGCATTTCGCGCGGCCCGGTGCGCAGACCGGTGTGGACCGCGCGCTGCGGCTGGACACCACGGTGATGCTGGTCGACGATCCGGTCAAGCGCGTCGACAACATGACGATGGCCTGGGGGCTGGAAGGCCGGGTGCCGTTCCTCGACCACGAGCTCGTCGAACTCGCGGCGACCTGTCCGCCGGAGCTCAAGACCGCACAAGGCGGCAAGGGTGTCCTGAAAGAGGCTGCCCGGCAAGTGATCCCGGCTGAGGTGATTGACCGGCCGAAGGGTTATTTCCCGGTGCCCGCGCTCACTCACCTGGAGGGGCCGTACCTGGAGATGGTCCGCGATGCGCTGTATGCGCCGCAGGCCAAGGAGCGCGGCCTGTTCCGGCCCGACGCCGTCGAGCGGTTACTGGGCGATCCCAACGGCCGGCTGACCCCGCTGCGCGGTAATGAGCTGTGGCAGATCGGACTTCTCGAGTTGTGGCTGCAACAGCACGGAATCACCGGGCCGGCGGCATGACCTCCCCCCACACCGAGGCCATCACGATGGGCCTGCACGGCGCGTCCCCGCAGCACCTCGTCGAAGAGATGACCGACGATGTGGTACTCGAATTAGGCTGGGGCAGGCTGATTTTCGGGCAGACCTTCGAAAGCCCAGACAGGCTGGCGGCCGTGCTGCAGCAGGAGACACAGGGCCGCCGCGACATCTGCATCTACGCTCGTGAATCGCATGTCCTGGTGGCCAAGTCACCGGCCGAGCTGTTCATTGACCCGAGCCACACGTACCGGTGGCGGTTGCAGCCCGACGACGCCGGCGGTCCCGAGCCGATCGGGTTCTCGGTGCGGCCGTTGCGCGATGCGTCCGAAGCCGACGAGATGAACCGGGTCTACCTGCGCTGCGGCATGGTTGCCGCCCCGACCGAGCTGATCTGGAACAACCACCTGCACTGCGACGCGGTGGAATATCTTGTTGCGGTTCGCGACGACGACGGTTCGGTGATCGGCACAGTCACCGGAGTGGACCACAAGCGGCTGTTCAACGACCCCGAGGACGGCTCGAGCCTGTGGACGCTGGCCGTCGATCCGACGGCTACCCTGCCCGGCATCGGCGCCTCGCTGACCCGCGCGCTGGCCGCGATCTTCCGCAGCCGCGACCGCGCTTACCTGGATCTGTCGGTGGGCTATGACAACGAGGCCGCGATCGCGCTGTACGAGAAGCTCGGATTCGAGCGGGTCCCGGTGCTGGCCGTCAAACGCAAGAACGCGATCAACGAGCCGCTGTTCACGCCGCCGTCAGAAACCGTCGACGATCTCAACCCGTACGCGCGCATCATCGCCGACGAGGCCATGCGCCGCGGGATCCGGGTCGAAGTGCTTGACGCCGAGACCGGCGAGATTCGGTTGTCGCACGGTGGCCGCAGTGTGGTGACGCGGGAGTCGTTGAGCGAATACACCTCTGCGGTGGCGATGAGCCGCTGCGACGACAAACGGCTCACCCGCCGCATCGTCTCGGAGGCCGGCATCATGGTGCCGCGGGGCCGACTGGCCACCTTCGACGCCGACGACCACGCGTTCCTTGCCGAGGTCGGCGACGTCGTCGTCAAGCCGACCCGCGGCGAGCAGGGCAAGGGCATCACCGTCGGGGTCGACGGACCTGATGCGTTGGATTCCGCGCTGGCCCGCGCCCGCGAGCAGCATCCCGAGGTGCTGATCGAGCAGCGCGCACCAGGCGACGATCTTCGCCTGGTGGTCATCGACGGCAAGGTGGTCGCGGCCGCGCTGCGCAAGCCCGCGGAGGTGATGGGTACCGGCAAGCACACCATCCTGGAGCTGATCGCGACGCAGAGCCGCCGCCGCGCGGCCGCGACCGGCGGCGAGTCGCACATTCCGGTCGACGACGTCACCGAGGCGACGGTGGTCGAGGCGGGCTGGTCCTTCGACGATGTGTTGGCCGAAGGTGAGCGGCTGCGGGTGCGGCGCACCGCCAACCTGCATCAGGGCGGCACCATTCACGACGTGACGGCGATAGTTCATCCCGAGCTGTGCCGGGTCGGTGTCGAAGCCGCCGCGGCCATCGGCATTCCGGTCACCGGCATCGACCTGCTGGTGCCCGACGTGACCCGCCCCGAGTACGTGTTCATCGAAGCCAACGAGCGTCCTGGGCTGGCCAATCACGAGCCCCAGCCGACCGCACAGGCTTTCGTCGACTTCCTGTTTCCCGGACAGCCGGGTCTACCGCAGGCCTGGACTCCCCAGCAGGCGGCCGACGCACCGCCTCAATAGATTCACCAGGTGCTGGTGCGCAGCACGATCTCGGCGGCCAGCTGCGCGGTGGATTCCGCGGCATTGCGCCTGCCGGTGAATTCCACCAGGCGGAAATCGCTGTACACGTAGCGCTGGCTGGCTCGGGCGAGTGCTCTGGCAGCCGGCGTGCTGACCAACGCGGTGGTGTTGATCTCCACCGGCGGGCAGTCCTCGTCGCGGACCACGCCGTTCTGGTCGGGTACGCGCGGGTGGCCGCGATCGATCACGACCAGACCGGTGAACCGGTCGAGGCGGGTGGCCGCCAGCTCCCAGGCGAGCTCGGCGCCGACGCGGTCCCCCACCAAGATGCCCCAGCGGACATCGAGCGCATCGAGGATGCCCACCACAGCTTTGGGATGTAGCCGCGGGTCGGCACCGATGACAACAGTGCGAACAGACGCCGTGTGCAAGCGTTGACAGACCCCGTCGTAGGCGGCCGGCGCATGCTGGGCCGCGCCCAGCACCACGACGAAGGGGCCCTTCTCCGGGCCGGTCACACTGACTGGCACGGGGAACCCATCGACAGTCACCATTGTCGACAGCATTTCGCCACGTTACTGTGAAAGTGGCTTTCAGCGGACGGTTTTCGCAGGGTCTCTCAACTCCTACTCAGACGGCGCGACGAATCTTGGCGGCCTGCTTGGCAAAAACGTCCAGGAACGTCTGCGGCAGTGTCGCTTTGGCGTCGACGCTGGGATCGGGCGTGGGAAAGGCGATTCCAAACATTCCGTACCTACCAACATTCTGGAATGCCATGTAAACACTACTGGGCGAACCCATCAGCTGCATTGTTTGCTGATACACCAACACGCCATCCCCCAAAGGGGGGAGCTCGGTGGTCGTAATGGGAATGCCCTTGCTCCGCGGATCGAAATACGCTTCGAATTTCGCACAGCGGCCGGCCGCCGCCTCCAGCTTCGCAAGATCCAGCGGTGACGTCAGCACGGTCATCATGATGCGGGCGCCGTTGTAGGTGGCTGCGTATTTCGCAGCGGCACCAGGCCCGCGCTCAGCCGACTCCGCGATGACGTTGGTCATCGCGTTGGCGCAGCCCTCCGGACGCGACAGCATCGACGGCGGGCTACCGGCGTTGTCGGGTTGACCGGCCTGCTCGACAATGCGGTCGTACTGCACGCCAGGCGGGAAGTCCGTCGGGCCCAGCGCCGCTTTCTCCAGGGTGGCGCCCGGCCACGTGGCACTGCCGGTGACCGTCGATCCACAGCCGGCGACCAGCACGGCGGCGGCACTCGCCGCGGTGACCAGCACTGTCCGACCCCACATGAGGTTCAGGCTACCGATTTAGTCGCGTGCTCACCGTGGGGCGCACTGACGCAGGGCCGTCCAGCAGCGTCAAAAGTCCGTCGATGTCGAGGTGGGCGACCAGCAAATCGGCCATGACATCGAGTTGAGCGTCCCGGCGGGCGGGCACACGGGTGTCGGTGGCGACCTGGAATCCGCGGCGGCCCGCGGCCGCGGCGGCGGTGGTGAGCCAGTCGCGACGGAATTCGTCGTTGTCCAGCAGACCGTGCCAGTGGGTGCCGAACACCGCGCCCCGAACGTAGCCCTGCGCGGCGCCATCGGCCTCGAACCACCCGTCCTCGGCGCACCGCGTCACCCGGCCGTGATGGATTTCGTACCCGCTCAACGGACTCAGCCAGCGCCGCAGCACCTTTTCGGGTGCGAAGTCGATATCGGCGTCGAACAGGCCCAGCCCATCGACATCGCCCGAACCGGTCTCGACAGTGTCGCCGATGCGCCGGCACAGCATTTGGAAGCCGCCGCAGATGCCGAGCACGGCACGCCCGGCGCGCGCGTGCGAGGCGATCGCGTCGGTCAGTCCGCGCTCCCGCAGCCAGCCCAGGTCGGCGACGGTGGCCTTACTGCCCGGGATCACGACAACGTCGGCGTCGGCCACCTCGGCGGGCTCGGCCGCCCAGTGGACCAGGACACCGGGTTCACACGCGAGCGCTTCGATATCGGTGGAGTTGGAGATGCGCGGTAACCGAATCGCCGCGACCCGCAGCCAGTGCTCACCGCGCGGCGGCGCAGGTACCCCGACCACATGGCCGGCCACGACCGACACCGAATCCTCGGCGTCCAGCCACAACTCGTCGCTGTACGGCACGATCCCGTAGGTGGGCCTGCCGGTGAGCGCAGCCAACTGGTCGAGACCGGGTGCGAGCAGGGCGGGATCGCCGCGGAACTTGTTGACGATGAAGCCGGCGATCAGCGCCTGGTCCTGCGGCGACAGCACCGCGACGGTGCCGAACAGGTGGGCCAGCAGCCCGCCGCGGTCGATGTCACCGACGATCACCACCGGCAGGTTTGCCGCGCGCGCCAGACCCATGTTTGCCAGATCCGTTGCTCGCAGGTTGATCTCGGCGGGCGATCCGGCACCCTCGCACACCACGACGTCGAATTCGGCTCGCAGTGAGGCTAATTCGTCGGCGACCACCCCGGCCAGCCGGTCGCGGTGTTGGATGTAGTCGGCCGCACCGACGGTGCCGACCGGGTGACCCTTGACCACCAGCTGCGAGGTGCGGTCACTGCCGGGCTTGAGCAGGATCGGGTTGAACCGGGTGCTGGGTTGCAGGCCAGCCGCCCGCGCCTGCATGCCCTGGGCCCGGCCGATCTCGCCGCCGTCGACGGTGACCACCGAGTTGTTGCTCATGTTCTGCGCCTTGAACGGAGCGACGCGAATTCCCTTGCGCGCCAATAGCCGGCACAGTCCGGCGACGACCATCGACTTGCCGGCATCCGAGGTGGTGCCGGCGATCAGCAGCGCGCCACCGGTCATGTTCTTCTCGCGAGCAGACGCAAACATTCCCGAAATCCCGGCGTGTCGGGGACGTTTGCGTCTGCTCGCGGAAGGACGGTCACGGCGCCAGGGTCAGGATTTCCGCGCCGTCCTCTGTGACGACCAGGGTGTGCTCGAACTGCGCGGTCCACTTGCGGTCCTTGGTGGCCACGGTCCAGCCGTCGTCCCAGATCTCGTAGTCCAGCGCACCGAGGTTGATCATCGGTTCGATGGTGAATGTCATCCCCGGCTCCAGCACGGTCTCGACCTCGGGCTGGTCGTAGTGCAACACCACCAGGCCGTTGTGGAAGGTGGTGCCGATGCCGTGTCCGGTGAAGTCACGAACCACGTTGTAGCCGAACCGGTTTGCGTACGCCTCGATGACCCGCCCGACCACCGACAGGGCCCGGCCGGGCTTGACGGCCTTGATGGCGCGCATCGTCGCCTCGTGGGTGCGCTCGACGAGCAGGCGGTGCTCCTCGCTGACGTCACCGGCTAGGAACGTGGCATTGGTGTCGCCGTGCACGCCGTGGATGAACGCGGTCACGTCAATGTTGACGATGTCTCCGTCCTGCACCACGGTCGAGTCCGGGATGCCGTGGCAGATGATCTCATTGAGCGATGTGCAGCACGACTTCGGAAAACCCTTGTAGTGCAGCGTCGACGGGTAAGCGCCGTGATCGACCATGTAGTCGTGGGCGATCCGGTCGAGCTCGTCGGTGGTCACCCCGGGTGCGACGGCCTTGCCGGCCTCGGCCAGCGCGCCGGCCGCGATGCGCCCGGCGATGCGCATGTTCTCGATGACCTCGGGAGTCTGGACCCACGGCTCGGTGCCTTCGGCGACCGTCGACTTGCCGACGTATTCGGGACGCTCGATCGCCTTGGGGACCGGCAGGGTCGGTGAGACCGCTCCGGGACGGAGTGCAGTGCGTACGGGCATCTCGCCAGCTTAATGGCGACGCAACAGTGGACGCTTGGGACCGCGGACGGTGACCGAGCCCATGACCACGCGTCCGGTGAGCACGACGTGCGGGCTGCCCTCGGCCGGTGCGTCCTTGCGGCGGTCGTGGGCGCTGCCTGCGTAGACGGTGACGTCGTCGATGGACGCGCTCGCCCCGGGGGGCAGCCGCAGATCGACTGAGCCGCGGACCATGTCGAGTTCGATGACGACAACCGGTCCGGCGAAGCGGGCATTGGTGAGGTCGAGGGCGACCGAGCCCATCCGGCGCACCAGCGCGAGCCGGGTCGGCACGGTCCACTCCCCGTGCCGTTTGAGCGAGCCCATCCAGCCGCGCAGTTCGACCCGGTCGGCCGCGGAGGTGACGATGGCACCCGGGCCGGGCAGGTCGTCGACCAGGACCTCGAGGTCGGCGTGCATCCGGGCCGCCGACACCTGCGCCGAGCGCTCCTCGAATTCGCCGATATCGATCAACCCCAGCGCGACGGCGTTGTGCAGCCGCCGCAGGGTCCCGTTGCGGTCGGCATCGGACACCCGCAGCGCGGGCGTGTGGTCGAGTCCGGTCATAGCCATTCCACGGTACCTGTTCGCCCTGGCCAGGCGTCCATCTCGGCGGCCCTGGAGATAACCTGGGCCGATGTTCGACTTGCCGCGCCGGACCGTCCTGATCGGGGCCGCCGTCGCGCCGATCGCCGCCTGCAACACCAACACCGGCGAACTCACCGCGCCGCCGACGACGACAGCGCCGGGCCAGGTGCTGGCCGCCACCGCCGACATCCCGGTGGGTTCGGGCAAGGTCGTCGGCGATACCGTGATCACCCAGCCCACGGCCGGGGTGTTCGAGGGGTTCGTCGCGCGATGCACGCACGCCGGTTGCAAGCTCCCGTCGGTGGCCGACGGCATGCTCAACTGCCCGTGCCACGGCAGCCAATTCGGTCTCGACGGTGCGGTGCTACGCGGGCCGGCGGTGGCGCCGCTGGCTCCGGTCGCGGTGAAGGTTCGGGGCGGCGAGGTCGTCGCCGGCTGACTCAGAGCCGAGCCGCGGCGGCCGTCAAAGCGGTCTGCGCATCGACCCACGTGCTGCGGATGACCTCGGCGACCGGCAATACCTCGACGATGCGCGACGAGACCTGGCCGGTGTTCGCCACGCTCGCCTCCATATCGCCCTCGAAGTAGAGGCGGGTGACGCCGTTGATCAGCGGAGCCTCGGCGCCCTCGGTGGCCACCCGCCGGGCCAGGCCGACGTGCAGCACCCGCATCGTGGGATTGCCGGGAAGGTTGAGCAGGATCGTCCCGGCATCGTCGGCGGCGACGATGGCGTCCTTGAAGTTCGCATGCACGGCGGCCTCCCGACTGGCCAGCATGCGGGTGCCCATCTGCACGCCCTCGGCGCCCAGTACCACCGCCGCGGCGGCCGACCGGGCGTCGCAGATGCCTCCTGCCGCGATCAGGGGAAGATCGACCTGCTCGGCGATCAGCGGCAGCAGCACCATGGTGGACGCCCCGAGCGCCGATTTGAAGCCACCGCCCTCGACGCCCTCGACGACCAGGGCATCAACGCCGGCGTCGACCGCCTTACGGGCACCGTTCAGCGATCCCACGACATGCACCACCGTCATACCCGCGTCGTGCAGCCGCGCAGTGAACAGAGCGGGGTCGCCCGCGGAGGTGAACACGTGCCGTACGTTCGCCTCGACCAGCACGTCGACGATCGACGGGTCCCGCTTCCACCCCTGGATCATCAGGTTGGCGCCCACCGGCCGGTCCGTGAGACCGCGAACGGCAAGCAGATCGGCACGCCCCTCGGGCGTGAGGGTTTCGATGACGCCGAGGCCACCGGCCTCGGATACCGCGGCGGCCAGCGTTGCCCTCGCGATATAGGTCATCGGCGCCTGGACGACGGGATAGGTGACGCCCAACAAAGTCTGGATCCGGTTGGTCACGCATCATCTAAACACACACGTCGAAGTGCCTGTGCTACTTGCGAATTGGGCTACTTCGCCAACGTGAACTGACCCACATCGATCAAGCCGCTGCGGAACAAGGGCGGGCAGCCGACCAGGTACTTCATGTAGCGGTCGTAGACCTCCTCGGACTGGATGGCGATGGCCTCGTCCTTGCGTGCTTCCAGCGCCGCCGACCAGTGGTCGAGTGTCGTGGGGTAATGGGACTGCAGCGACTGGAACCGGGTCACGGTGAAACCGGGCTTGACGGCATGCGCGTCGATCATGCGCACCGACGGCAACCGGCCGCCGGGGAAGATCTCAGTGATCATGAACTTGCAGAACCGGGCCATGTCGAACGTCAGCGGTATGCCTAGTGCCAGCACGTCATCGGGATGCAGACCGAGGATGGTGTGCAGCAGCATGACGCCGTCGTCGGGCATCGCCTCGTAGGCGAACGTGAAGAAGTCGTCGTAGCGGTCGAAGCCGAAATGCTCGAAAGCGCCGATGGACACGATCCGGTCTACCGGCTCGTCGAACTGCTCCCAGCCGCGCAGTTCCACGCGCTTGGAGCGCGGGCTCGCCGACTCGGCGAACAACTGCTCGACGTGGGCCTGCTGGTTCTCGCTGAGCGTCAGCCCGATCACGTTGACGTCGTACCGCTCCAATGCCCGGTTCAGCGTCGAGCCCCAGCCGCAGCCGACATCGAGCAGCGTCATGCCCGGCTGCAGGCCCAGCTTGCCCAGCGCCAGGTCGATCTTGGCGATCTGCGCCTCTTCCAGCGTCATCGCGTCGCGCTCGAAGTAGGCACAGCTGTAGGTCTGTGTCGGGTCGAGGAACAGCCGGAAGAAGTCGTCGGACAGGTCATAGTGCGCCTGAACGTTTTCGAAGTGGGGTTTCAACTGCTTGGGCATCGCTATGGGCGCCTTCCTTGACGCCCGGCAGCGTTCACGAATGGCCCCCGACCATGAGCTATCCGGATGTCTCATTGACCGTAGCCGACTTCGGGTGGTGTCCGACAGTGAACCGGCTCCGGAACGCGGTCAGGCCGGCTGCGTCACGGATCAACCCGACGGACGAGGTGGTAGGTCCGGTCCAGCCGCCCAGTCGTGAGATCCGTCGCGAACGGGTCGGGTTCATCCTGGTCGTGGCCGGCTGCGGCATGGGTACTTGCGATGATTGCCGACCACCCCGTGACAGCCTTTGCGATCTTGGGATCGTCGTGGCCAACGCCGCGCAGATCGGCTAACGCTTGAGTGAGCACTCGCTTGCGATGAGCCGAGACAGCACGATGTCGGCCAAGGTTGTCGAGCTGTATCCGTTGGCGACGAAGAGTTCGAGTGCGGCGTCGACAATTGCGTCGCGGTCATTGCTTCGTGGCCCCGGTTTCCTGCGCCCGTCCCCCCCGACTGCCGCAACACTCAGTAGAGCCGTCACATTGGGAACGTTAGGCCCTTTGTCAGGGTGGGACCTCAGGGGTGATCAGGCCAGGTAGTCGGCGGGCAGCTCGCTGAACATCATCTTGACCATCCGCACCGCGTACTCCGAACTGCCACCGCCCACGATCAGCGCCGCGAACGCCAGGTCGCCCCGGTAACCGGCGAACCAGGCATGCGAGCCGCCCGCAAACTCGGCCTCACCGGTCTTCCCGCGCACATCACCGGAGTCGTTGATGTCCTTGGCGGTGCCGTTGGTGACCACCATGCGCATCATCGGCCGCAGGCCGTCGAGCATGGCCGGTGTGATCGGCGGATGATCGCCACTCTCGGTCGTCTGGCTGCCGACGATCAGGTGCGGGTTGGGGGTCTTGCCCGCGGCGACGGTCGCGGCGGCCAGCGCCATCCCGAACGGGGTGACCAGAACCTTCCCCTGCCCGAAGCCGTCCTCGGTGCGCTCGGCCAGGTTCACCGTCGGCGGCACTGTGCCGGTCACCGTCGTCAGCCCGTCAATCGTGTAGTCCGGGCCGATGCCGTACTGCGAGGCCGCCACCGTCAGTGCGGTCGGCGGCATCCGGCTGGCCAGCTCGGCGAACGTGGTGTTACACGAGTTCGCGAACGCCTTGGACATCGGGACCGTCCCCAGGTCGAACTTGTTGTAGTTCGGGATCGTCCGGTGGCCGATGTCGATCTCACCCGGGCAGCCCAGCAAGGTGTTGGGGGTGGCCATGTCGCGGTCGATGGCCGCCCCGGCCGTGACGATCTTGAACGTCGACCCGGGCGGATAGAGGCCCGTGGTGGCGGCCGGGCCGTCGACGTCGGCGGCCGCGTTCTGCGCCACTGCGAGGATTTCGCCGGTCGACGGCTTGATGACGACCAGCATCGCCTTGCGACCCTGAGTGTCGACGGCATGCTGGGCCGCGTTCTGCACCGAGCGGTCCAGCGTGATCGAGATCGATGGCGCAGGTGTGGGCGCCACCTCCTGCAGCACGTCGACGTCGGAGCCGTTCTGGTTCACGCTGACCACCCGCCAGCCGGCCTGGCCGTCGAGCTCGTCGATCACCGCCTTTTTCACCTCGCCGATGACGGCGGGCGCGAAGCGATCGTCGGTGGGCAGCAGGTCGGCCTGCGGGGTGACGACGACGCCCGGCAGGGCGTCCAGTGCCTGGCCGACCTTGTCGTGATCGGCCGGCCGCAGCGTGACCAGGTCCAGCGGCTTACTCGACGAGCTGGCCTGCTCGGCCAGCCGTTGCGGGTCCAGAGTGTTGTCGAATTGGCGCAGCTGGTCGGCGACCACCCGCGAAGTCGACATCAGCTGACTACCCGCCTTGGCGGCGTCGAGCTGATAGCGGTACAGGTTGGCCGGGGCCAGTACGTCGGTGCCACCGAGCTCGTTGACCGAAGCCCGCCGCGGGGCGTCGGCACGCAACGAAAAGTGCTGGTGCTCACCGAGTTTGGGGTGCAATCCGGCGGGCGTCCAGCGCACCCGCCAGGAGCCCTCGTCGCGGATCATCTGCAGCACGCCGTCGTAAGTCCAGGTCCGCTTCTTGGGTAGCTGCCAGGTGAAGCGGTAGTTCACGCTGCCGGTGTCCTCGGTGTAGCGCGAGCCGAGGACCTGGGCGTCGAGGTGGGTGGCCTGCAGCCCGGCCCACGCCTCGTTGAGGGCGGCCTGGACATCGGCGGGCCGGTCGGAGAGCTGTGCTGCGGCGGCGGTGTCGCCCTTGGTGAGGTCGGCGAAGAACTTCTCGGCGGCCGGGCCTGGCCCGTCGGGGCGCGGCGTGCACGCCGAGAGCGTCGCCGAGGCCGCCACCACCGCCAAGATCGAGACGAACCCTGTGACTCGTGTTGCTAATGAGGTGCAAGTAGCCATTGGGACAGATGTTATGAGCTTGTGATCCGAAACCGATGTAGGCGCACCGGCGCCTGGCGCCGAACGTCGACGTGATGCGACGAAGCCCCGCTTTCGCCCACAACAACTCGACGTTCGGCGAAACGGTCAGTCGAGCAAGATGGTCGCGAACATCCCGACCTCGGCGAAGCCGACTCGCGTGTAGGCCGCCCTGGCGACCGCGTTGAAGCTGTTGACATACAGGCTGGCAATCCGCCCGCTGTCGACCACCGCGGTGGCGACGGCCGCCGTGCCCGCCGTGCCCAGGCCGTGGCCGCGCCACTCCGGATGCACCCAGACACCCTGGATCTGGCCGACCACCGGGGACTGCGAACCCACCTCGGCCTTGAACACCACCTGGCCGTGCTCGAAGCGGGCATAGGCCCGGCCCGCCGCGATCAGGCTGGCGACGCGGCGCCGGTATCCCCGACCGCCGTCACCGATCCGCGGATCAATCCCGACCTCGCCGATGAACATGTCGATGGCCGCCACCAGATAGGCGTCGAGCTCGTCGACCCGCACCCGGCGCACTGCCGGGTCGATCCGGCAGGCCGGCGGGACACCGAGGGCCATCAGCGGTTGGTGGTCGCGCACATCACGAGCCGGACCCCAGGCGTGTTCCAGCCGGTCCCACATCGGCAACACCAGCTCGGCCCGGCCGACCAGAGACGAACAACGCCGCGCGGTGCTCATCGCCTTATCGGCGAACGCATGCAGGTCGGGTTGCGCACCGCGCAGCGGGATCAGGTTGGCTCCGGCGTAGCACAGCGATTCCTCGGCACGCCGCCGCGTCCAGAGCTCACCGCCGATGGCCTGCGGCTCGACACCGTGGTCGGCGACCCGCGCGGCCACCATGCAGGACCCGACCGGATCGTCAGCGAGTACCCGGCCTACCGCCGCGACGTCGCGGACCACTGATACCCGGCGTTCGTCGACCAGACGAAACAGTGGCGGAGCCGACATGGCGGTTACTTTCTGCGGGTTGAAAACCCCGGCGGGTTACGCCATCAGCTTACGGTCACCACCGGCGAACCGCTGGCAGATGTGTCCGTGCCGCGTTGGTCGGCGCTCATTTCGGAGGCAAGTCGCATCGCCTCTTCGATCAACGTCTCGACGATCATCGCCTCGGGCACGGTTTTGATCACTTCGCCCTTGACGAAGATCTGACCCTTACCGTTGCCCGACGCCACTCCCAGGTCAGCCTCGCGAGCCTCGCCCGGACCGTTGACGACACAACCCATCACCGCCACCCGAAGCGGCACGTCGAGCCCGTCGAGTCCTGCCGACACCGCGTTGGCCAATGTGTAGACGTCGACCTGCGCCCGCCCGCAGGACGGGCAGGACACGATCTCCAGCCCGCGGGGCCGAAGGTTCAGCGACTCCAGGATCTGGTTGCCGACCTTGACTTCTTCGACGGGTGGGGCCGACAGCGACACCCGGATGGTGTCACCGATCCCCCGCGACAGCAGAGCGCCGAACGCGACCGCCGACTTGATGGTGCCCTGGAAGGCCGGGCCTGCCTCGGTCACGCCGAGATGCAGGGGGTAGTCGCACTTTTCGGCCAGCAGCTCGTAGGCGGCCACCATGATGACCGGGTCGTTGTGCTTGACGCTGATCTTGATGTTGCCAAAGCCGTGCTCCTCGAACAGCGAGGCCTCCCACAGCGCGGACTCGACGAGTGCCTCAGGGGTGGCCTTGCCGTACTTATCCATGAAGCGCTTGTCCAGCGAGCCGGCGTTGACGCCGATGCGGATCGGGATGCCCGCCGCACCGGCGGCTTTGGCGACCTCGCCGACCCGGCCGTCGAATTCCTTGATGTTGCCGGGGTTGACGCGCACGGCGGCGCAGCCGGCGTCGATCGCGGCGAAGATGTACTTGGGCTGGAAGTGGATGTCGGCGATCACCGGAAGGTTGCTGTGCTTGACGATTTCGGCCAGCGCGTCGGCGTCTTCCTGGCGCGGGCAGGCCACCCGGACGATGTCGCAGCCGGCGGCGGTCAGCTCGGCGATCTGCTGCAGGGTGGTGTTGACGTCGTGAGTCTTGGTGGTGCACATCGACTGCACCGAGATCGGAGAATCACTACCGACGCCGACATCGCGCACCAAGAGCTGGCGAGTCTTTCGGCGGGGGGCCAACACCGGCGCCGGCGGGGCCGGCATACCCAGGCCTATGGAAGTCACTGGTTCATCTCCACGGTTTCATCTCCACGATGGCGGGGCCGACTACTGGAAAAGTCGGATCGGGTTGACCAGGTCGGCGGTGACGGTCAACAGCATGTAGCCGACCACCACGACAAGGATCACGTAGGTGGCGGGCATCAGCTTCAGGTAGTTCACCGGCGCTGCGGCGACTCTGCCGCGCGCCGATCGGAGGAGGTTACGGATCTTCTCGAACACGGCGATCGCGATGTGGCCGCCGTCGAACGGCAGCAGCGGCACCAGATTGATCGCGCCGAGCACGAAGTTGAGCTGGGCCAGGAAGAACCAGAACGCCACCCACAACCCGTGGTCGACGGTGTCGCCACCGATGATGCTGGCCCCCACGACACTGATCGGGGTCTCGGGGTCGCGCTCGCCACCACCGATGGAATGAATCAGGGCGCCGACCTTGGTCGGAATCTTGGCCAGCGACTTGCCCAGCTCCACGGCCAGATCACCGCTGAAGGTGAAGGTGGCCGGCACCGCAGTCAGCAGGTTGTACTGCGTGGGCGGGAAGGTGGCGGCACCGACGCCGACGGCGCCCACGCTGGTGGGAACCGGCTCGGCGCCCTTCTCCTTGGCGGCATAGCGCTGGGTGGGGGTGACGTCGACGGTGGTGGTGAATTCGCGGCTGGCGCCGTTCTCGGTGCGCTGCACGACGAACGGTGTCGGGCCGGCGGCTCCGCGCACGGCGACGACCATTTCATCGAAGTTCTTCACGTCGGTGTTCCCGACCTTGAGGACGACATCGCCTGGCTTGATACCGGCCAGGGCGGCCGGGCCGGGGCCGGTGCAGTCGCCGAGCTTGCCTTTGGTGACTTCCGGTGCGACACACTGCGTTTCGCCGACGACGGCAGAGGTCGGTGCATGCAGGTTGGGCAGGCCCCAGATCACCGCGATCCCATAAACCAGCACCAGGCCGATGATGAAGTTCATCGCCGGCCCGGCGAACAGCACCGCGGCCCGCTTCCAGGTGTCCTGCTTGTACATCGCGTACGGGCGCTCTTCGGGCGTGAGCTCCTCGACCGAGGTCATCCCCGCGATGTCGCAGAAGCCACCGAGCGGGACGGCCTTGACGCCGTACTCGGTGGAGCCGAGCTTGTTGGGCCGGTGGGTCGACCACAGGGTCGGGCCGAAGCCCACGAAGTAGCGGCGAACCTTCATTCCGGTGGCGCGGGCCACCCACATGTGACCGCACTCGTGCAGTGCAACCGAGATGAGGATGCAGAGTGCGAACAGCGCAATGCCGATAAAGAACATCATCGGGTTGAAGCGACCTCCTGTGTGACGGCCTCTCGGGCGCGTTCCCGCGCCCATCGCTGCGCGTCAAGTACTTCTTCCACGGTAGCGGGTTCAGCGGCCCACTGGTCGGCGGCGTGCAGGACGTCGGCAATTGTTCGCACGATGGCCGGGAACCGGATCTTGCCGTCGAGGAAGGCCGCGGCAGCCTCTTCGTTGGCGGCGTTGTAGACCGCGGGCAGGCTGCCGCCGGTCTGTCCGGCGTGCCGGGCCAGGTCGACGGCGGGGAACACCGAGGCGTCCAGCGGCTCGAACTCCCAGGTGGAGGCCTTGGTGAAGTCGCAGGCCGCGGCTGCGCCCGGTACCCGGTCGGGCCAGCCCAGCGCCAGTGAGATCGGCAGCTTCATATCCGGCGGGCTGGCCTGGGCGATCGTGGAGCCGTCGGTGAACGTCACCATCGAATGCACGACCGACTGCGGATGCACCACCACCTCGATGCGGTCGTACGCGACGCCGAACAGCAGATGTGTCTCGATCAGCTCCAGACCCTTGTTGACCAGCGACGCCGAGTTCAGCGTGTTCATCGGGCCCATATTCCAGGTGGGGTGGGCGCCGGCCTGTTCAGGAGTGACGGGCTCGAGCTGGGCCGCCGACCAGCCGCGGAACGGCCCGCCGGAGGCGGTGAGCACCAGTTTGGCGACCTCGTCGGCGCTGCCGGAGCGCAGGCACTGGGCCAGCGCGGAGTGTTCGGAGTCGACGGGCACGATCTGGCCAGGACGGGCAGCCTTGACCACCAGCGGACCACCTGCGACCAGCGATTCCTTGTTGGCCAGCGCCAGCCGGGCACCGCTGGCCAGTGCGGCCAGGGTCGGATGCAGCCCAAGCGCCCCGACCAGGGCGTTGAGCACGACGTCTGCCTGCGTGTTCTCGACCAGGCGGGTGACCCCGTCGGGGCCGCCGTAGGTGACCTCACCGAGCTTCTCGGCGGCCGCCTGGTCGGCGACCGCGATATTGCTCACGCCAGTCTCGGCGCGCTGGCGGGCCAGCAGGTCGGGGTTTCCGCCACCGGCGGCCAGCCCGACGACTTCGAAGCGGTCCGGGTTTTCGGCGATGACCTCCAGCGCCTGGGTTCCGATGGAACCGGTGCTGCCCAGGATCAGGACCCGGAGGCGGTTGGCGGGGCTCACCCATCAATTGTGCCGCCTCCGGCCGCCTACTTCGCCAGGCAGCATGGAAAGATGCCGTCAACCCTGCTGTGGTTTCGCCGCGATCTGCGCCTGAACGACCTGCCGCCTCTGCTTGAGGCCACCGCCGACGGGGCCGGGGTGCTCGGCTGCTTCGTGCTCGATCCGCGGCTGGAGACATCGTCGGGCCCGCGTCGGCTGCAGTTTCTCGGCGATTCGCTGCGTGAGCTCTCCGATGCCACGGGCGGCCGGCTGCTGATCACCCGCGGTCGTCCCGAGCAACGAATCCCATTGCTGTGCAAGGAGATCGGCGCCAACGAGGTTCACATCTCGGCCGACTTCAGTCCGTTCGGGGTGCGGCGCGACGAGACGGTGGCCGCCGCGCTGGGCGACGTGGGCGCGCAGCTGCGAGCCACGGGATCGCCGTACCTCGTCTCACCGGGTCGGGTCACCAAGGACGACGGGACCCCCTACAAGGTGTTCACGCCATATCTGGCCAGGTGGCGTGAAATGGGCTGGCGCTCCCCGGCGCCGTCGGCGACGGCCGCGGTGAACTGGATCGACCCGGCCGGGTGGGCGTCGAAATACCGGGTGGACGCGCCTGACCCGGGTGCCGACCTGGACTTGGCGGCCGGCGAGGCCGCGGCGCTGGATCGGTGGGCGGAGTTCGTCGGCTCCGGCCTGGCTGACTATGCCGAGGACCGCAACCGCCCGGACAAGCCGGGTATCAGCCGCATGTCGGCACACCTGAAGTTCGGCACGATCCATCCCCGCACGATGGCCGCCGATCTGAACGTCCGGGCCACCGGTCCGGGGGCCTACCTGCGGGAGCTGGCGTTCCGCGACTTTTACGCCGCAGTACTGCACGAGTGGCCGAAGAGCGCGTGGGGGAACTGGAACCGCACCTTCGACGCCATCGAGGTCGACACCGGCGCCGAGGCCGACGCGCTGTTCGAGGCGTGGAAGCAGGGCCGCACCGGCTACCCGATCGTCGACGCGGGGATGCGGCAGCTGCGTGACTCCGGCTTCATGCACAACCGGGTCCGGATGATCGTGGCATCGTTCCTGGTCAAAGACTTGCACCTGCCGTGGCAGTGCGGAGCCCGCTGGTTTCTCGAGCAGCTGGTCGACGGCGATATCGCCAGCAACCAGCACGGCTGGCAGTGGTGTGCCGGCTCGGGAACCGACGCGGCGCCCTACTTCCGGGTGTTCAACCCGACCGCACAGGGGCAGAAGTTCGATCCCGCGGGCGATTACGTGCGGCGCTGGGTGCCCGAGCTGGCCGACCCTGAACTCGCCGGCGTCGACGTCCACAAGCTCAAGGGCGGCCGGCCCGCCGGCTATCCGGAGCCGATCGTCGATCACGCCACCGAGCGCACCGAGGCGTTGCGACGCTACGGCCAGATCGGCTGAGCCCGCGCCGGGTGGGTGTGCCAGAATTACGGCGATTGCCGATCTGAGTCCGACAGGAGCCGCAATGGTCAGCACCGAGGTGGAGCGCTACACAGAGGTCGATCCCGCCGACGTACCCTCGGCCGCCTGGGGCTGGAGCAAGGTCTCCCCGCGCACCTGGCACGCTGTCGGCATCTTCATCACCCTCTTCCTGCTGGCGATGCTGAAGGGCAACCATGTCGGCCACGTCGAGGATTACGTGCTGATTGTGTTCGCGGTGCTGGTCTTCGCTGCCACCGTCCGCGACTGGTGGGGTCGTCGCCGCGGCTGGATCCGCTAAGTCTTTCTGCGTCGAGATCGACGTTTTGTCGCGATCTACTCGCGATTCTTCTGCGAAACGTCGGTTTGGCGGCGATTAACCTTCCGCGGCGAGCTGTCCGCAGGCCGCGGCGATCTCGCGCCCGCGGGTATCCCGCACCGTGCACGACACTCCGGCCGCCTTGACCCGGCGGACGAACTCGCGTTCGGCCGGCTTGGGGCTGGCATCCCACTCACTGCCCGGCGTCGGATTGAGCGGAATCAGGTTGACGTGCACCAGCGGCCCGAGCGCCTTGTGCAGCTTCTTGCCCAGCAGGTCGGCCCGCCACGGCTGGTCGTTGACGTCGCGGATCAGCGCGTACTCGATCGACACCCGCCGGCCGGTCGCATCGGCGTAGTAGCGGGCCGCATCGAGCACCTCGCTGACCTTCCAGCGGTTGTTCACCGGCACCAGGGTGTCGCGCAGCTCGTCATCGGGCGTGTGCAGCGACACCGCCAGCGTCACGCCCAGATGTTCGTCGGCGAGCTTGCGGATCGCCGGCGCCAGCCCGACCGTCGACACCGTCACCGACCGAGCCGAGATCCCGAAGCCCTCCGGCGCCGCGGCGGTGATGCGCTGCACTGCCGCCAGCGTCCGCGCGTAGTTGGCGAGCGGCTCGCCCATCCCCATGAACACGACGTTGGACAGTCGCTCCCCGAATTCGTCGCGCGAGGTCACCGCCGCCGCGCGTACCTGCTCGAGGATCTCGGCCGTACTCAGGTTGCGGGTCAGCCCGCCCTGACCGGTCGCGCAGAACGGGCACGCCATCCCGCAGCCGGCCTGCGACGAGATGCAGACCGTAGTGCGGTTCGGGTAGCGCATCAGCACCGACTCGAAGGTGGTGCCATCGTGGGCGCGCCACAACGTCTTTCGGGTCTCCCCCGCATCGCATTCGATCTCTTTGGCCACCGACAGCAGCTTCGGGAACAGCGCCTCGGCGACCGTGTCGCGGACCGCGGCCGGCAGATCGGTCATCTGCTGCGGGTCGGCCAGCAGCCGCCCGTAGTACTGCTGGGCCAGCTGTTTGGCCCGAAACGCGGGCAGCCCGAGCTCGGCCACCGCGGCCGCGCGGCCCTCGGCGTCCAGGTCGGCGAGATGGCGCGGTGGCAGCGCACGCCGCGGCGCCTCGAAGACCAGCTCTTGCTTCATTGGTTCCAGTATCGCTGAGCCGAGCGCCGGCTCAGGCCAACAGCGTCAGGACGATCCAGCCGGCGACCGCCGCCGGCAGCATCGCGTCGATGCGATCCATGATCCCGCCGTGGCCGGGAAGCAGCGTTCCCATGTCTTTGATGCCCAGGTCGCGCTTGACCTGGGACTCGACCAGGTCGCCAAGCACGCCGGTGATCACCAGCATCAACCCGAGCGGCAGACCGACCCAGGCCGGCTTGCCCAGCAGGAACGTCACCGACAACACGGATGCGGCGATGCCGAACAGCAGTGAGCCGCCCAACCCCTCCCAGGACTTCTTCGGGCTGATCGCCGGGACGAGGAGGTGCTTGCCGAACAGCACGCCGGCGGTATAGCCGCCGATATCGGCGAAGACGACGGTGGCGATCACCGTAAAGACCCGGGCGCCGCCGTTGTCCTGGCCGATCAGCAACGCGGTGAAGCTCGCGAACAGCGGCACCCAGGTGGCCAGCAGAACCGTGGCGGCGATATCACGCAGATAGTTGACCGGGTGCTCGCGCAGGCCATGGCCGAGCAGGCGCCACACCATGGCGACCACGATGGTGGCGGCGTAGGCGCCCAACGTCCCAGGCACGCCCCACGGCCACGCCAGCCAGATCATCGCCTGTCCACCGACCAACAGCGGCACGACGGGCATCACGTACCCGTGTTCGCGCAGCCGGCGGACCACCTCGTGGGTGGCGATCGCGATCGCGATGGCCAGCAGCGGGAACCACCACTTCGGCGCGAACAGCAGACTGCCGATCGCCATGGCGCCGAGCGCGGCGCCGACGGCGATCGCGGCGGGCAGATCACGGCCGGCGCGAGAGGTTTTCTTTTCCGGCGCTGGACCGGGTGCGCCGGATTCGATGTCTGCCACAGGCAATGGTTGCTGAGCGGCCATCAGACCTCCAGCAACTCGCCTTCTTTGTGCTTGACCAATTCGTCGATCTGACCGACGTAGGTCGCGGTGGCCTTGTCCAAGTCCTTCTCTGCGCGGCCGACCTCGTCCTCGCCGGCCTCGCCGTCCTTACGGATGCGGTGCAGTTCCTCCATGACGCGACGGCGGATGTTGCGCACCGACACCTTGGCGTCCTCACCCTTGGACTTGGCCTGCTTGACCAGATCCCGGCGCCGTTCCTCGGTCAGCTGCGGGATCGACACGCGGATGATGTTGCCGTCGTTGGTGGGATTGACGCCCAGGTCGGAGTGGCGGATGGCGTCCTCGATCGCGCGCAATTGCGAAGCCTCGTAGGGCTTGATGACCACCATCCGCGCCTCGGGGACGTTGACGCTCGACAGCTGCGTGATCGGAGTCGGTGAGCCGTAGTAGTCGACGACGACGCGCGCGAACATGCCGGGGTTGGCCCGTCCGGTCCGGATGGACGACAAGTCGTCGCGGGCGACCGCGACGGCCTTCTCCATTTTCTCTTCGGCATCGAAGAGAGCCTCTTCAATCATTTAGCGCCACATCTCCTAGCTGACTAGCTGACCAGAGTTCCGATCTTCTCACCTGCGACCGCCCGGGCGATATTCCCGTCGGTCAGCAGGTTGAAGACCAGGATCGGCATCCCGTTGTCCATGCACAAACTGAAGGCGGTGGCATCGGCCACCTGAAGGCCTCGGTCGATGACCTCACGGTGGCTGATCTCGGTGAGCATCTCGGCGTTCGGGTCCTGCCGCGGGTCGGCGGTGAAGACCCCGTCGACGGCCTTGGCCATCAGGACGATGTCGGCGCGGATCTCCAGGGCACGCTGCGCGGCGGTGGTGTCGGTGGAGAAATACGGCAGCCCCATGCCGGCGCCGAAGATCACCACGCGCCCCTTCTCCAGGTGGCGCACCGCGCGCAACGGGATGTAGGGCTCGGCAACCTGACCCATGGTGATCGCGGTCTGCACCCGCGTGACGATGCCTTCCTTCTCCAGGAAGTCTTGCAGCGCAAGGCTGTTCATCACGGTGCCGAGCATGCCCATGTAGTCCGACCGGGTGCGTTCCATCCCGCGCTGCTGCAGCTGGGCACCGCGGAAGAAGTTCCCGCCACCGATCACGACGGCGACCTGCGCGCCGCTGCGCACCACTTCGGCGATCTGCCGGGCCACCAGGGCGACGACGTCGGGATCCAGCCCGACCGACCCGCCGCCGAACATCTCCCCGCCGAGCTTGAGCACCACCCGGTTGAAATGCGGCCGCAGTTCCTGCGAATGCGTCGCCGTCTCCCCCATCAGACTCCTCCGAAATAGTCGGGCTCCTGGCATGAGAGTGCCATCCCGGCGACTTTCGGGACGGCACTTCCATCCTGCCTTATCGGCGAAGCTGTCGATTTCCCGGGTTATGCCTGGTGCACGTCACCAAAGAACGGCGATGGCCGCCGCCGTCAGCGACAGGACCCCGACCAAGACGAACACCGGACGCGGTACGGGTTCACCGGTGCGCCGCTGCCGGGCATTGCCCATGCCGAGCAAGCCACCAATCACGACAAGGATGGCCAACTTGACCCCAATTTTGGGGTAGTTCAAGACAATTCCTGCCGGCCACGGTGCCGCCAGCGCGACCCCGGTGAGCAACGAGACCAGCAGTCCGTAGTCCATCGTCCTGGTGGTGCGGAATCGCCGGGCCGCCGCCTCGGCCACCCACACGCCGAATGTGACGGCGAACCCGACGATGTGCACCAAGATAACTACGTTGCGTAGTAGTTCCATGGCGGTGAGCCTACGACACGTCGCCCGTCAGCCGAGGTGAGCGGACAGTAGCCAGGCCGGCATCGACTTGCGGCCCGGCCCCTCGTCACGCAGGTCGCGGTCGACGAAGTTCGCCAACATCGGCGAGTCATCAGGGATGTTGGCGTGGATGCGCGCCGGGCGGATCTCGTCGATCACCCAGTACTTGGAAACAACCTCACGCAGCTCGTCCTCTGTCACCGGATGCGCGGGCCCATTGGCCGGGATTCCAGCCGAATCGAAGACCAGCACAAAATAGGACGCGCCGGGGGCGGCCGCGCGCACGATCGACTGCTGGTACCCCTCCCGGAGCTCAACCGGCATCGAATGGAACAGCGTCGAGTCGACGATGGTGCCGAACCGGCCGTCGTAGCCACCGAAGTCGCTGATGTCGGCGACCTCGAAGCTGGCGTTGGCCACACCGCGCCTGGCGGCCTCGGCGCGGGCCAGCTCGATCCCCGTCGGGGAAAGGTCCAGCCCGACGGTGGTGAAGCCGCGCTCGGCGAGATACAGCGAGACCGCCGCCTCCCCGCAGCCGGCGTCGAGGACGTCGCCGTGGAACTTGCCCGCCTCGATGAGCGCGGCGATTTCGGGCTGCGGCTCGTCGATGCTCCACGGGGGCCGGAAGCCCTCGAACTCCGGAGCCGCGCGTCGGTATGCCGAATCGAAGAGATCTTCAGGTGTGGTCATACCTCCACGAATATCAACTGAGTTGATATATGTCAATATCATTGACATGAGTGCAGCCCATGACGAGCCGCTGGGCTACCTGCTGCATCGGGTGGCCTCGGCACTGCGCGCCGAAGTGACCGCCACCGCGCTGGAACCGGTGGGCTTGTCGTTCCCGCAGTACATCTGCATGCGGATCCTGTCCAAGTACCCCGAGCGCTCCAATGCCGAGCTGGCCCGTGACACCGGGGTCTCTCCGCAGGCGATGAACATGGTGCTGCGCAGCCTTGAAAAACGCGCGCTGGTGAGTCGCCCGGCCAGTGTGGATTCAGGACGCTCACTGCCGGCGAAGTTGACCCACGCCGGCGTGAAGCTATTGACGCGCACCGACGCCGGGGTGCGCGCCTCCGAACAACGGTTGCTGGCCGACCTGAGCGCCGAACAGCGGCGAGAATTCCGCAGAATTCTCGCCGCCCTCGGTTCCTAACCGGTCAGTGGTGGGAATGGCAGCCCTTCGGCGGTGACGGCGGCAGGTCCAGCGCCGGGTTCCCGTCGAAGAACCCGATCGGCTTCAGATGGAAACCCGCATACGCACACGGCATTACCGGCCAATCCTCCGGCCGGACGATGTGGTGCGCGCCGAGGGTGTACCAGAGCACCACATCGGTGTCGTCCAGCGGGGCGTCGTCCGCGATGAACTCCGGCAGGCCCTGGGCGTCCGGCGACTGGTACATGTAGTCACCCGCGGCGAATTTCTCGGCCGGGTCGTATTTCGTCACCCACAGGTTGTGCTGAACGAACTTCGCACGGTCGTAGATGTAGGAGCCTTCCTGCACCATCACCGGAACGATTTCGCGTGGCACCAGCTTGTAGGCGACCGGGCTGCCGAGTTCGTTGGTCTTGGACGGGTTGGTCACCTTCCAGTACCGGCCGGTGTTCCAGTCCCAATCCCTGGCACCTTCTGCTTCCGAGGCCACCAGCGTGTCCTTGGTGATCCAGGCGTTTTTGTGCGGGTTCAGCTCCGGATCGGGCTCCGGAATCGAATCCACCTCGTAGACGCTGTTTTTCGCACCATCGACGCTCATGTCGAGACGGAAGTTGAAGAAGTGCTGGTGATTCGGGCCGTAGATGCCAGGTGCGACGAGCTTGCCCCAGCGGGGTGATTCCCCTTCTTCGACCGCACCCGTGGTGAGTACGCCCGAGAGCTTGACCTCCACTTCGATCGACGCGTCGTTGTAGAAGTACCAGAAGAAGCCGTACTCGTAGTTGCCCACCGTGCAGATCATCGAGACGACCAGCCGCCGCGAGCGCCGGACCTCCACCTCGCCGGTGCGAAAATCGGTGTGCTTCCATGAGATTCCGTAGTCCTCCTCGTGCATGCAGATGGCGTTCGGAATCGTCACCGCATTGCCGTCGGAATCGTTGACCGTGCCGTCGAAGTACTTGATCTCGCCCAGGCAGTCGCAGCCGAGGGTCAACGGGTTGGCCGAGAATCCCATGCCGACTTCACCCATATCGAACACGTTCTTGTTCCAGTGGGTCGGTGACGTGTCGCCGTAGGGCACCACCATTTCCGAGAGCGATCCGCGATACAGGATCGGACGGGTCTGGCCACGGTCGGTGTAGGTGACCTCATGGATGGTGATGCCCTCCCGCGGGTTGAAACCGAGCCGCAAAGACCACTTCTGCCACTGGACTTTCCACCCGTCGACGGTGAAGCTCGGCCCGTCCGGCTGGGTGATGTCGATGGTCTTGACGTCGTCGCGGAACTGGGTGAACGCGGGCCGATTATCCTCGTCGAACATGAACTGGGCCGAGTAGTTGCCGGCCTTCGGCGGAAGCGGCACCACCCCGTGGTCCTCCACCTCGAGCACCGTCATGGTGTCGAGGTCGAACGTCACGATCACGCCTTCTACGGGGCGCGCATAGCCGTGCTCAGACGCCGCGGCGCGCATGAACGTCAGCGGCCGGCAGATCAGTGGCGAGTTCTCGTAATGGTCCTGAGCGCCGTAGTAGCCGGCCGGCCAGGGGTCGATCATCGCCAGGTCGAAATCGGTGATGCCGCGCTTGAGCATCGCCGCCTGCCACCGCGGGTCGGCACGGACCACCTCCTCCACCCCGGTCATGTGCTCGACCAGATACGACGGGAAGCGGCCCGGGATCGCGGTCCACGACTCCACCACCCGGGCGCCGATGTCGACGACCGACTCGTAGACCAACTTGGCCGCCGCGTCGTACATCGTGATGAACGCCCGTCTCGGCACGTCGGACATCGACTCGAACGTCAGCTGCGCGTTCTTAGCCGGCTCCGCGAGCTGGATCATCACGAATTTCAGTGTCGGACTGGCGTATTCCGAGTCCTTGACGACGGCCGCGGCGGTCTCGATCTCGGCGCCGGTCAGCGGGTCGAGAGGGTAACAGGCACGGTCGTCGGTTATCGCCGTGCTCAGCACGGTGCCTTCCATGGTCATATCGGTCTAAACCGCCTCGGGGCTAGGTGTTTCGGATTTCTTGAGATCCAGCACGGCCAGGTGCGCCAGTGCGTCCTCTTGGGTCATCTTGTGCGCCGAGCGGCGGCCGAAGATGTACACGACCACGCCGAGGGCGAACATGCCCATCGCGATGCTGCCGGTCCACGTCATCCAGGTGCTGTCAGGCACATCCGCGATCCACGACTTCGCGAACGAGTAGTAGACACCGCCGATGGTGCCCAGCGAGCCGATGATGACGGTGATCCAGACACCGACCGTGCCGCCCGGGATCCGCCAGAACTTCTCTGCGGCATAGCGATCGGCGTACTTCTTGCGCGCGATGATGACGGGGACCAGGAAGAAGAATCCGGAGATCAGCCACGCGATAGACAGACCGCCCTGCAGGAACACGGTGACGTTGGCCATGCTGCTTTGTGAGTACAGCCCCACGATGAGCAGCGACGAGAGCACGCCCTGGATGAGGATCGCCGTCACCGGATTGCGGGTACGCGGATTGAGGTGAGTGAAAATCCGCGGCAGGTGACGTTCCAGACCGGAGACGAAGATCAACCGGGAGTAGGTGACCTGGTAGCTCATCAACGCCACAAACACGATGATGGCCAGTACGACTGCCGCCACTTCCATCACGCCCGTGGGTGCGGCGGTGCCGAGCATGCCGATGACACCGGTGACCGGATTCACCTGGTCTGCCGGCAGCACCATGATGGTGCCCAGCGTGGTCAGCAGGTAGATGAGGATCAGTGCGATCGATCCGTAGACGACCATCTTCGGTCCGCTCTTGCGCACCGAGAGGAACTCCGCGCCCATGTTGTACGGAGTCTCGACACCGACCAGGTAGAGCAGCACGGTGCCATACAGGAAGCCGGCGCCGGCGAAGTCGGGCACCGTTGCGGCGTGCGCGGTGAACTCCTGGGCCGACCCGTTGCGGATGGCGTAGATGACGCCCGACACAAAGATGACGGCGGTCAGCACCCAGTACACGACGAAGACGGTGTTCATAATGCGCTGGTTGGCAGCCAGTTTGGCCAGGGCCAACCCGACCACGGCCCACAGCAGCACCACCTGAAGAATGATGGTGAGCGTCAGCCCGAGTTCGGCGTGGAAGGCCAGCAGCAGGAACTGCAGGATGATCGCCGGCGACGACGCGGAGTTGAGCACCACCGGAATCCACGACAGATAACCGCCGATGAATCCCCATGTCTCGCCCATGGTCCGGGTGGCCCAGATGTACACACCACCTTCACCCGGCCACAGGTTGCCCAGTTCGGCGACCGCCATGCCCGCGGGGATCAGGAAGGTGAGGATGCCGAGAATCCACATCGGGATCGCGGTCCAGCCGCCGGCCGCCATGATCGACGAGCCGGTGATCCAGCAGATGATGAAGACATAGGTGGCCGTGAGGCCGAAGGTCGTCATCACCTTCGGCAGCACCTGCTCAGGGACGAGTTCTGTGGCCAGAAGCTTGTCGCGCTGAGCCGACGCTGGCGCCTCGAGTTCTTGCGTCATACGGTTACTTCCAATCCTGTTGGATCAGTTGATGATTTGTCCGTCTCGCATCCGGACAACACGGCTCGCTTCGTCGGCCACCGTGGGATCATGGGTGCTCGCGACGACCGTGACGCCCATCGTCGAGCACAGGTCGCGCAGCATGCGCACCACCGTCTCCCCCGTGCGGTGGTCCAGATTTGCAGTCGGTTCGTCGGCCAGCACCAGCGTCGGGCTGCTGATCAGCGACCGCGCGATCGCGGTGCGCTGCTGCTCACCGCCGGACATCTTGGTCGGCTGGTGGTGCACCCGGTGGCTGAGGCCGACGAGGTCGAGCAGTTCCAGCGCCCGCTTACGCAGCGACTTGCGGTCGTAGGGCTCGAACATCAGTGGCAGTTCGACGTTTTCGACCGCCGACAGGAACGGGATCAGGTTGTAACTCTGGAAGATGAACCCGATCGTGTCGTGGCGCAGCGATGCGAACTGGCTTTCGGTCAGCTTCGCGGTATCGCGGCCGGCGATCAGCACCGAGCCTTTGGTCGGCCGGTCCAGCCCACCGATGATGTTCAGCAGTGTCGACTTGCCGCTGCCGCTCGGACCCATCAGACAAACGAATTCGCCCGGCATGACCGTCAAATCGGCGGCGATGAGGGCCTTGACCACTTCGTCGCCGAGCTTGTGCAATTTCCACACATCACTGATCTCGATCACCGGCGACGGCTCGGGTGCCGGTACGAGGTCCGGGGTGGCGTCTTCGACTGCGGTCATGTCTAACCTCCGGTCGACAGGGAGCGAATGGGGGGACGCGACGCCGCGTTCCAGGTGGGCACGATGCTGGTGGCCAGGGCGGCGGCGATACTGACCGCGACGGCGATCGCCGCACCGAAGCCGACGCCGGCCGATGACACTCCGGTGGGGACCAGGCCAAGCGCGCCGAGCGCCACGGCGGCGATGACGGCCAGCACCACACCGCCGAAGGCGCCAAGGACGGCGGCGACCGCGGGTTCGACCAGCAGCGCGGCGATTACGGACCCGCGCCGCACGCCGGTAGCCCCGAGAACGCCGAGTTCGCGGGTGCGGTGCGCGATCGTGCGGGTGGTCGCGACGGCCACCTCGACGACACCGACCAGCAGCACGGTGATCGCGATCAGGATGACGGCCCGGCCGATTTCGGCGGCATGGCCCAGCGATGCCGATTGGGCCTGGATGCCCGCCGACATCCCGAAGACGATGACGACGAGGAAGGCGCCCGTCGCGGTGGTGACGATCGGCAGCACCATCTCGCGAACCCGACGCCGTGCGGCCAGCCACCCGTAGGACAGTCCGAACTTGATCATCAGCGGCCTCCGAGCAGGTCGACCGGACGGTTTTGCAGCAGGCGGTGCACCGGTATCAGTGCGCCGACGATCGACATCGCCGGCAGGAAGCCTGCGACCATGCCAGCGGCCTGCAACCAGGCCATCGGCGTCGCGATCCCCGGAATCACCAGCCACACAGCAATTCCCGCGGTGAGCACACCCAGCACGTAGGCCGCCACGAAGACGACGGCGGACTCCACCAGGAAGAAGTACAGCACCTCGTCGGCCAGGCCGATGCTGGACATGATGCCGAATTCCCGCCGACGCTCCTGCACCGCGGCCAGGAAGGAGGACACGGCGATGATGAATCCCAGCACCAGGCCGATGATCGAGATGATCCCGAGGGTGGAGCTGGTGACCTTGCCGGAGAACAGGGCCGAGTACTTCTGGTCGAAGGTCAGGGGGCCATTACCGCCCACCGTGTCATAGATCAGTCCGGCTCCGGCGGGATCCGGTTTGACCGACGGGTCGGTGGTCGAGGACAGACCGACCGCGCCCCCGAAGGTGGTGCCGAGGCTGCGGCTCTTCTCCTGGCCGGCCGGTGCGTAGACCGTCCACCACCCGTTGTCGCCGACGATGGTGTGGGCAAGTGGTGTCGCCACCGTCACCGACTGGCCCCCGGCGCGGACCAGCACCTGAAGATCCTGACCGTCGACGACGATCCGGTCGCCGTCGTGCTTGCCCAGTCGCTGCGCCACATCGGAGCCCAAAACCGCTTGGCCGTACGGTATTTCGTCGCTTCCCCGCAGGGACACCGGCGTGCCGATGATGTCGGTGGTCCCGGACAGCGTCTTGATCGCACGCCACCCCTCGAGGGCGACGATCGCCGGCGCCGGCCCGTCTGCGACGAGCGCCTGCACGGTGCTGTCGTAGTGCGCCCCGGCGGCGGGCACCGCCCACAGCTGGGCACCGCCCAGCACGTCGGTCACCGAGTCGGCGCCGGTGATGGCGAAGCTCGACGAAATGGTGCGCACCACCGTCACACAGGTGAGGGCCAGTGCGATGCCGAGAACAGACAGCACGAACCGCTCGGGCCTGCGGCGGATGTTCGCCCAGGCAAACCGGAGAAGACACACAAAGGTGTTGTTCCCGGATGAGGTGGCGAGCGCCGATGGTCGCGAAATCGTTGTGGAGGCAGGGGTTTCCACAACGACAATATTCGGGTCGCCCTGTTTCGCGGGCCGCAACCCCTGATGTCGGCCGGGTTAAGGGAACGGGCGCGCTGTTAAATCAACGTGTCTACACCGAGGCGCGGCCACGGCTTGGCGGCCTCGAGTTCGTAGGCCAGTTCCAGCAGCCTGCGCTCGTGGCCGAGCGGCCCGGCCAACATCATGCCCACCGGCATGCCGGATGCGGATTTGGCCAGCGGCAACGAGATTGCCGGCTCCCCCGTCGCGTTCTGCAGCGGCGTGAACGCCACCCAGTCGATCAGCCGGTCGATGATCTGCTGATAGTCCGCGGTGGGATCGAGGTGCCCGATACGAGGCGTCTCGTCGGCCAGCGTGGGCATCAGCATCACGTCGTAGGTCTGATAGAGCCGGGCGGTGACCCGCCGCAGCCGGCGCAGGCGCGTGATCGCGATCGGCAACCTGTGCAGGTTGCGGCTGGCGTACCGGTCGAGCCCCAGCGTGAGATTGTCCAACTTGGTCTTGTCGAAGCTCTCACCGAATGTCTTCTGTCCGGTGCGCACCAGCGTCATCGCCAAAAGCGCCCAGTACAACAGAAAGTCGTCCAAGAAGTAGCTCGGCACCGGCGGCTGGTCGAGGTACTCAACGCTATGGCCAAGGCCGGCAAGCAGTTCGGCGGTCTGCAGGGTGAGATCGCGGACGCTGGGAGCGGCTTGCCGATTGACCGACTGCGTGACGACCGCGATGCGCAGCCGGGCGGTGCCCGGCCCGGTGACGGCGCCGATCGGCTCCAGCCGGCGGTTACGCCAGATGCGTTCGGTTTCCCGGTAGAACGCGGCGGTATCACGCACGGTACGGGTCAGCACCCCGTCGTTGACGATGCGTACCGGCATCTGTCGGGTCATCTTGTCCAGCGGCAACCGCCCGCGTGAGGGTTTGAGGCCGACGAGCCCGTTGCACGCGGCGGGGATCCGGATGGAGCCGCCGCCGTCGTTGGCGTGGGCGATGGGCACCACGCCGGCGGCGACGAAGGCACCCGAGCCCGACGACGACGCCCCAGCGGTGAAGTCGGTGTCCCACGGATTGCGTACCGCGCCCAGTCGGGGATGCTCGGCCGACGCACTGAACCCGAACTCTGAGAGCTGGGTCTTGCCTAGTGGCACCAGGCCGGTGGCCAGAAAGAAGCTGGCGAAGTCACCGTGCGCGGGTTGCGGGCGGGGCTCCCAGGCATCGGTGCCCTGCATCGTCGGCATGCCCTCGACGTCGACGTTGTCCTTGATGAACGTCGGCACCCCGTCGAAATATCCGCGACCTCCCGCGTGCGCGCGGGCCAGCGCCCGCTCGAAGGTCTCGTGCGCCAAGCCGTTGAGAATCGGATTGACCTTCTCGGTGCGGGCGATGGCGGCCTCGACCAGCTCGGGGCGCGATACCTTGCCGGTGCGCAGGGCATCGACCAGCGCTACCGCGTCCAGGTCACCGAGGGCATCATCGCCGAAGGCGTGCACATGTTGCATTCAGCCGACGCTAGCAGGCACGTGTTCAATAACGTCCCGGCTTACCGGGGAAGGTCGGCTGCCGCTGCTTCCAACGCCGCCAGGTGGTCGTCGACCCCGCCCAAACCGGCGCCCATCGTATTGATCGAGACGTGGGTGGCACCCGCGGCCGCCCAGGCCCCCAAGTCCTCGGCCACCCGGTCGCGGCCGCTGGACCAGTCGACCCGGCCCTCCATGCCCAGCGCCGCGGGATCGCGGCCTGCGGCCACCGCGGCGCGCTCCACCGCTTCGCGGGCCTCCTCGAGCCCGTGCCCAGGCGGCAGCATCGGAAACCAGCCGTCGCCCAGGCGTCCGGCCCGCTCGTAGGCCCGCTCCGAGGCTGCACCGAACCACACCGGGATGGGGCGCTGAATCGGCAGCGGAGCCAGGCCCGCGCCGGTGAGCGTGTGATAGCGCCCCTCGTACGTAACGCTGCGCCCGGTCCAGAGCCGGCGCATCACGTCGACCTGCTCCTCGGATCGGCGGCCGCGGTTGGAGAAGTCCTCGCCGAGCGCCTCGTACTCAACGGCGTTCCAGCCCAACCCAATTCCGAGTCGCAACCGTCCACCGCTGAGCAGGTCCACCTCGGCGGCCTGCTTGGCCACCAGCGCGGTCTGGCGTTGCGGCAGGATGATCACACCGGTCACCAGCTCCACCTCCGTCGTGACGGCGGCCAGGTAGCCGAACATGACCAGCGGTTCGTGGAAGGTGGTGCTGACGTCGTAGGGGCCGGCCCAACCCTGGTGCACGGCGGGATCAGCGCCCAGCACGTGGTCGTAGGCCAGGATGTGGGTGAACCCCAATTCCTCGACCCGCTGCCCGTAGGCGCGGACGGCGCCGACGTCGCCGCCGAGTTCAGTTTGGGGGAAGGTGACTCCGATGCGCATGGCTCATCCAACCGCAGACGCGCGGGGATGCTTCCCGACTACTGCGGGCGCGCAACGTTGTTCACCGCACATTCCGAGGTGTCGGAGGTGCAGCTCAGCACAACCGGCAGGGTCATCGCATTGCCGGTGTAACACGTGAAGGGACCGATCTGCTGGTACTTCTCCCCTTCGGCCTGGGGCGGACAGCTGAACCCGGCGCCGCAGAACCCACCGCGCAACATGCCAAAATCGTCACACGCGTAACACTGCCGCGTTCAGCGTTGTCCGAAGATGGCAAAACCCCGCGTCTCCGGGATCGCCGGATTGACGCGGGGTTTTCCAGTGGACAGCCTTGGTGTGCCGCCCAAGTTTTGTCAGGCCTGACCGACCTCGAACCGGGCGAACCGGGTCACTGTCACGCCAGCCTCGTCGAGCAGCGCCTTGACGCTCTTCTTGCTGTCGGACACCGACGGCTGTTCGAGCAGCACGACATCCTTGTAGAAACCGGTGACCCGACCCTCGATGATCTTGGGCAGCGCCTGCTCCGGCTTGCCCTCGGCCTTGGCCGTCTCCTCGGCGATGTGGCGCTCGTTGGCCACAATGTCCTCGGGGACGTCGTCACGCGTCAGGTACTTGGCCTTCAGCGCGGCGATCTGCAGAGCCACGGAATGGGCCGCGTCTACGCCCTTCGCGCGATCACCGGCTTCGTACTCGACCAGCACACCCACCGCGGGCGGCAGGTCGGCAGCCCGCTTGTGCAGGTAGGCCTCGACGTTGCCGTCGAAGTACGCCGCGCGGCGCAGCTCGAGCTTCTCGCCGATCTTGGCCGAGAGTTCCGCGATGGCCTGCTCGACGGTCTTATCACCGATCTTGGCGGCCTTGAGGGCCTCCACATCGGCGGCCTTGGCGGATGCGGCGGCGTCCACCACGTCGTTGGCCAGCTGTTGGAATTCGGCGTTCTTGGCGACGAAGTCGGTCTCGGAGTTGAGCTCGATCAGCGCACCGCCCTTGGCGGCGACCAGGCCCTCGGCAGTGGCACGCTCAGCGCGCTTGCCAACGTCCTTGGCACCCTTGATGCGAAGCGCCTCGACGGCCTTGTCGAAATCGCCATCGCTGTCGGCCAGGGCATTCTTGCAGTCGAGCATGCCCGCACCGGTGAGCTCCCGAAGCCGCTTTACGTCGGCAGCGGTGTAGTTAGCCATGTGGCCCTTCCTATGAATTAAGAAGCGTCAGTGGTGGTATCAGCGGCCGGCCCGGCGTCATTGGGGGCCGTCGCGGTTGCACTGGCCAGCAGCTCCTGCTCCCACTCGGCCAGCGGTTCGGCTGCGGCCCCGGAATCAGCACCGGCCTTGTCGCCCGAACCTCCGCCGGAGCGAGCCTGCAGGCCCTCGGCCACTGCGGAGGCAATGACCTTGGTCAGCAGGGCCGCCGAGCGGATCGCGTCGTCGTTACCCGGGATCGGGTAGTTCACCTGATCGGGATCGCAGTTGGTGTCCAGGATTGCGATGACCGGGATGCCCAGCTTGATGGCCTCGGAGACCGCAAGGTGCTCCTTGTTGGTGTCGACGACCCAGATGGCCGACGGAACCTTGGCCATGTCCCGGATGCCGCCGAGGCTGCGCTCGAGCTTGTTCTTCTCACGGGTCAGCATCAGGATTTCCTTCTTGGTGCGACCCTCGAAGCCACCGGTCTGCTCCATGCCCTCAAGTTCCTTGAGGCGCTGCAGGCGCTTGTGCACGGTGGAGAAGTTGGTGAGCATGCCGCCCAGCCAGCGCTGGTTCACGTACGGCATGCCGACGCGGGTCGCCTCTTCGGCGATGGATTCCTGCGCCTGCTTCTTGGTGCCGACGAACATGATGCTGCCGCCGTGGGCGACGGTCTCTTTGACGAACTCGTACGCCTGGTCGATGTAGGTCAGCGTCTGCTGCAGATCGATGATGTAGATGCCGTTGCGGTCGGTGAAGATGAACCGCTTCATCTTGGGGTTCCAGCGTCGGGTCTGATGCCCGAAGTGAGCGCCGCTGTCAAGCAGCTGCTTCATGGTTACAACAGCCATTAGTGGCCATACCTCGTTATGTTGTCGGTTGTCGCCCGGCTTCGGGTGAAGCCATGCCCTGGCGCCTGAGGCATGCCGACCCGCGGACGGGACCAACCGGCATGCGTGTGCAAGTTGCATTGGCAAACTTGCGGACAGACGCGCGAAGTCAACCCGCTCGCGCGAGTTGCGGGTCAAAGTTTACACCGCCGCAACGGGTGCTTTGTCCACAGCGACTTGCTGGTGCACAGGACCGCCTCCTATGCCTTTCGGATCGGCGCCCAGGCCGTTGAACTGGGGTGATGCGCGTCATCGCGGTGGTTGCGGCGGCCGCGCTGCTATGCGCCGGGGTCAGCCGGGCCGAGACGGGACGGCTGGTGTGGCCGCTGAGGCCGCCGCCGACGGTGACCAGGACGTTCGATGCGCCGTCTCCGGATTGGCAGCGCGGGCATCGCGGGGTGGACCTGGCCGGGGTGCCCGGGCAGCCGGTATACGCGGCGGGACCGGCGACGGTGGTGTTCGCCGGCAAGCTGGCCGGGCGCCCGGTGGTGTCGCTGGCTCACGCCGGCGGGCTGCGCACCAGCTACGAACCGGTCGAGGCATCGGTGCAGGTCGGGCAGCTCGTGGACTCGTCGACCGCGCTGGGCCGGCTGTTGCCTGGTCATGCGGGCTGTTCGGCCGCGGCCTGCCTGCACTGGGGCGCGATGTGGGGCGCGGCGTCGCGTGCCGACTACGTCGACCCACTGGGTCTGCTGGCGTCGACGACGATCCGGCTCAAGCCGCTGGCGGGGTGAGCGTGTAAGTCTCGCGTGACACCTGGAACGAGTACCCCGTCTTGGCGTCCGAGCAGGTCACGCCCACCGGCTCGGCCGAGCAGGTGATGGTGCCCGCTGAGCGCTGGTCCCCGTAGGCGAGCATCGGCGGCGCGTACTGCCCGTCAAAGAACAGCTGGTTCATCATGAACCCGAAGCAGGGCGGTCGCCCCTCGGCGAGCTGAAGGTTCTCGCCGCCCGGCTCCCCGACCGCGCCGGGGATGTTGGCGCGCGGGCAACTCGGCGATTGCGGGGCAGACCAGGTGTGCTCGTTGACCTTGCACCAGGCGAAGGACGACCCCTCCGGTGTGGTGCCCATCTGGCAGCCGACGTTTCCCGACGGCGACAGGAACTGGAAGCTGGACGGCTCCGCGTGGGCGGTCGGCATCATGATCCCGGCCGCCACCGTGGCCGCCAGCGCGAATGTTGCGAACTTCTGCATGTCGCAAGTACACATCGCGTGAGCAGCTACCGAACCCAATTTGGATGTCCGTAGGCTGGACAGCGATGAGCATTGCCCCCGACACGACGGTCGTTCTCGGCCACCGATTCGCTACCGAGCTGCCCGAAGTCGCGCTGAATTGGCAGGCCGAGCCCGCCCCTGACCCGCGACTGCTTGTGCTCAATGAGTCGCTGGCCGTCGAACTGGGGCTTGATCCCGCCTGGCTGCGAAGCCCCGATGGGATCGGTCTCCTTGTCGGGACCCGATTGCCCGCGGACGCACAACCGGTTGCGCAGGGGTATGCCGGCCACCAATTCGGCGGCTGGGTCCCGCGTCTTGGCGACGGTCGGGCCCTGCTGCTCGGTGAACTCGTGGACACCATGCAGCGGTCACGCGATCTGCATCTGAAGGGATCGGGGCGCACCCCGTTCGCTCGCGGCGGGGACGGTCTCGCGGCCGTCGGCCCGATGCTGCGCGAATACCTCGTCAGCGAGGCGATGCACGCGCTCGGCATTCCGACCACCCGCTCGCTGTCCGTCGTCGCCACCGGGCGCGCCGTCCATCGCGAGACCACGCTGGACGGCGCCGTCCTCGCCCGCATCGCGGCCAGTCATCTGCGCGTCGGCAGCTTCCAATACGTCGCGGCAGCAGATGATCTCGGAGTGCTGCGCCGACTCGCCGATCACGCGATCAGCAGGCACTACCCGACCGTCGCGCAGGCTGACAACCCGTATCTCGCGTTGCTCGACTCGGTGATCGCCGCTCAGGCGGAACTCATCGCGCTCTGGATGCTGGTCGGTTTCGTTCACGGCGTGATGAACACCGACAACATGACGATCTCGGCCGAGACGATCGACTACGGCCCGTGCGCGTTCATGGACACCTTCGACCCGAAGACGGTGTTCAGCTCGATCGACTCATGGGGCCGCTACGCCTATGGCAACCAGCCGGCGATCGCCGTATGGAATCTCACTCGCTTCGCCGAAGCACTGCTCCCGCTGATCGCCGAAGACCAGCAGCGCGCGGTCGCGCTGGCCACGACGGCGCTGCAGGACTTTCCACGGCTGTACGCAGCGGCGTGGTTGGCGGGTATGCGCAAGAAACTCGGGCTCGGTGACGCGGTCGAGGACGCGCTTGCCCAGCAGCTCATCGATGAGTTGTTGGAGCTGCTCGAGACTGAGCGCGTCGACTACACCTCCTTCTTCCGCCTGCTCGCGCGCGGCACCGTCGAGCCGGCGTTCGAAGCCTGGGCCACTCGGTGGCGCAACCTGGATCCGGACACCGGCGCGATGCAGCGGGTCAACCCCGTCTACATTCCGCGCAATCACCTGGTCGAGGAGGCGCTCGCCGCCGGCGCAGCAGGCGACATGGAGCCGTTCAACCGGCTGCTCGCGGTGATCAGTTCTCCCTACGACGAACGGCCGGGGTTCGAGCGCTACGCCGAACCCGCTCCCGACGAGTTCGGGCGCTGCTTCCAAACCTTCTGCGGCACCTAGTTTTTCAGGCGCGCGGATGGGCCTGATCGTGCACGGCACGCAGGCGCGCAACGGTCACGTGGGTGTAGAGCTGCGTGGTCGCCAGCGAGGAATGGCCCAGGATCTCCTGGACGATCCGCAGATCGGCGCCGCCTTCCAGCAGATGGGTGGCCGCACTGTGCCGCAGACCGTGTGGACCGATGTCGGGGGCGCCGTCGACCGCCGACATGGTCTGATGCACGACGGTGCGGGCCTGGCGGGGATCCAGCCGCCTACCTCTTGGGCCCAGCAGCAGCGCCGGGCCGGAGTCATCTTTGACCAGTTCCGGCCTGCCGTCGGTCAGCCATGCCGTCAACGCGGCCAGGGCCGGCGCCCCGAACGGGACGGTGCGCTGCTTGTTTCCCTTACCCAGCACGCGTAGCAGCCGCCGGCCGGTGTCCACGTCATCGACGTCCAGCCCGCATAGCTCGCTCACGCGGATTCCGGTGGCGTAGAGCAACTCGACGATCAGCCGGTCGCGCAGCGCCAGCGGGTCGCCCTGTTCGGCGCCGAGGTCAGCGGCAGCCATGGCGGCCAGCGCCTGGTCCTGACGCAATACCGCGGGCAGGGTGCGGCGGGCCTTGGGCAGCTGCAGGCGTACCGCAGGGTCGTCGGCCAGTAAGCCCCGGCGGGTGGCCCAAGCGGTGAAGGTCTTGACTGCTGAGGTGCGACGGGCCAGCGTCGTGCGGGCCGCACCGCCGGCGGATTGCGCGGCCAGCCACGACCGCAGGATCGGCAGGCTCAGGCCGGTCAGCCCGGCACCGGGGGCGCGCTCGTCGACGAAGGTAAACAGTGACCGCAGGTCGGTGAGATAGGCGCGGCGGGTGTGCTCGGAGCGGGTGCGCTCCAACTCGAGATGCTCGGCGTAGTCCTCGAGGATCGCCACGTAGTCGCCGGGGTCCACCCCCCTACGTTTGCATCAATCTCTGCTCGGACGGGTCCGCGGCACCGGTGTGTCCGGACGTCGTGACCATTCCGTTGTTGTGCCTAGTCCTGGCCGCCTTCGGCGTCGGCCAGTTCCTTCTTCCACTGGCGGAAGGTCTCCTCGGTGCGGCCGCGGCGCCAATAGCCGGAAATGGATGCCCATTTGGCGTCGACGCCGCGCTCCTTGCGGATATAGGGCCGCAGGTTGTGCATGACGGCTTGAGCTTCCCCGTGGATGAAGACCTGGGCTTGACCGGGCAGCCACGGGGCTGTGGTGACGGCCTCGACCAGCGGGGCGTTCTCGCCGGCCCGTTCGTCGCCGACGAGATCGGCTCGCCCGCCGCGGTAGATCCAGGAGATCTCGACGGATTCCGGTGCGACCAGGTCGATCTCGTCCTCGGGCCCGGAAACCTCGATGAATGCCCTACCAATGGCATTGGGCGGCAAGGCTTCCAGCGCCGCACTGATAGCCGGAATACCGGCCTCGTCGCCGGCGAACAGATGCCAGTCCGCACCCGGGTCGGGCGAGTATGCCCCGCTGGGGCCCATCAGGTGGATGGTGTCGCCCGGTTTGGCCGCCGCCGCCCACGGTCCGGCGACCCCGTGTTCGCCGTGCACGACAAAGTCGACGGTGATCTGGCGCGCCTCGGGATCGACCCGGCGCACCGTGTAGGTGCGCACGGTGGGCTGTTGCTCGGCTGGCAGGGGCTTGAAACTGTCCAGGGTCAGCGGCTGCTCCAGTTTCGCGACATCGACGTCGTCGCGCAGGAAGACGAACTTCACGTAGGAGTCGGTGAACTCACCGGGCTTGAAGGTGTCAAACCCGGTGCCACCGAGCACGACGCGCACCATGTGCGGTGCGAGCTGCTCGGTACTGACGACCTGAAATGTGTGTAGTGGTCGACCCGCCACATCGCCTCCCGACGGAATTCGTTAGCCAACCTCCTCGACTATACGTACCGACCGTGCGTTCGGGCTGGCTACGCCCGTCACGCAGGCTTGTGGACCAGCTTCCAGCAACCGTCCTCGCGACGCACCAGCCCGGCGATCTCCAGCATCGCCAGTGGCCCCAACACCCCGGTGGGCGGCAGACCCGATGCCACCGCGATCTCGTCGGCACTGCGCGTGCCACGGGCCGGCAGCGCCTCGTAGACCTGCTTCTCGGTATCGCTCAGCCCGTCGAGCGGCCCGGTCGGCCGTGGCTCCTCATCCGCGAATTCACCTGCCCGCCCGACCAATTCGACGACCTCTTCGGCGCGGGTCACCAACTCAGCACCGTTGCGCAGCAGGATGTGACATCCCATCGACGACGACGAGGTCACCGGCCCGGGCACCGCACACACCACCCGGCCCAACGCCCGCGCCCACGCGGCGGTGTTCGCAGCGCCGCTGCGCACCCCCGCCTCCACCACCACGGTGGCCGTGCCCAGCGCAGCGACCAACCGGTTGCGGGTCAAGAAGCGGTGCCGCGCCGGGCGCACACCGGGCGGATATTCGGTGAGCAGCAGGCCCGAACTGCTGATCCGATGCAACAGGGCGGAGTGACCGGCCGGGTACAAGACGTCGATGCCGCCGGCGAGAACGGCCACCGTCTGCCCCTCCACCGACAGCGCCGCACGATGCGCCGCCCCGTCGATCCCGTACGCCCCGCCCGAGACGACGGCGACCTCACGTTCCGCCAGCCCCGCAGCCAGGTCCGCGGCGACATGCTCGCCATAGCCGGACGCAGCACGCGTGCCGACGATCGCCGCCGCCCGCTCGACGACCTCGTCGAGGCGGGCCGGACCGATCGCCCACAGCGCCAGTGGCGTCCGGCCTTGCGGCTTGTCCCGCACCGCCGAACCGCCGAACGCCGCGAACGCGAGCACCGGCCATTCGTCGTCGTCGGGTGTGATCAACCGGCCGCCGCGACGTTCCAAAAGGTCCAGATCTGCTGCGGCCGAATCGATATCGCGCCGCGCAGCCGTGCGTTCTGCCAACACAGGACTCACATCACCTCCAGCGACCCGGTAGGACGCCTCCACCGGCCCGACTTCGCCGACCAGCGCGGCGATCTCGTCACAGGGCGGTTCGGCCACTCGGGATAGGTAGGCCCATGCCAAGGTCCTGACGTCGTCGCTCACGGCTTGACCTCCCCCTGACGGAAGCTCAACGCGACCGCCACGTCGTCGACACTCGGCATCGTGCGCCCCGCCAAATCCGCCAAAGTCCAGGCGACGCGCAATGACCGATCCACTCCCCGGATACTCAGCACGCCGCGTTCTAAGGCCGTCTTGAGTGGCGCCATCGCGGTGGCGTCGAGCCGAAACTTCCGGCGCAGCACCGACCCGGTCACCTCAGCGTTGGTGGTGAAGCCGTACCGGCGCCAACGCTCGGCGGCCGCGGCGCGGGCCTGGGCAACCCGCTCCCGCACGGCGACAGTTCCCTCCGCCGCGTCCGGCGTGAAAGCGCCGGCCCGCACCATGTGCATCTCCACCCGCAGATCGACCCGGTCCATCAGCGGGCCGGACAGCTTGCCCAGATAGCGACGCTTCTGCAGCGAGGAGCAGATGCAGTCTCTCGGGTCGGCCCGGGCACACGCGCACGGGTTGGCGGCCAGCACCAGCTGGAACCGAGCCGGGTAGCGCGCCACACCATCACGGCGGGCCAGCCGAATCTCACCGTCCTCCAACGGTGTTCGTAGCGATTCCAGCACACTGACCCTGATTTCGGCGCACTCGTCGAGGAAGAGCACACCGCGGTGCGCTCTGCTGACGGCACCCGGCCGGGCCATACCGGACCCGCCACCGACCAACGCCGCCACGCTCGACGAGTGATGCGGTGCGATGAACGGTGGCTGGGTGATCAGCGGGGTGCTCTCCGAGAGCAACCCAACGACGGAATGGATAGCGGTCACCTCCAGCGCCTCGCTTTCGGTGAGCTCAGGCAGCAGTCCCGGAAGTCGCTGGGCCAGCATGGTTTTCCCGACTCCCGGCGGCCCGGTGAGCATCAGATGATGCGCCCCGGCAGCGGCGACCTCGACGGCGAACCGGGCATGAGTCTGTCCCACCACGTCGGCCAGATCGGCGACCGACTCGACCGACCGTCCTGGTGCGTCGACACGTTCGTCGAGGGTAGCCTTGCCCTCGAGCCAGGCGTGCAACTGCCGAAGCGTCTGCACCCCAAGCACTTCGATACCGTCGACCAGGCTGGCTTCGGCGAGGTTGGCGACCGGCACCACCACGGTGGGCCAGCCCTGCCGCTTGGCGGCCAGCACCGCAGGCAGCACGCCGCGTACCGGACGAATGCGACCGTCCAGTGCCAACTCCCCCAGCAAGATCGACTTCTCCAGGCGATCCCACGGATTCTTGCGGCTCGCGGACAGCACCGCCGCCGCGATCGCGATGTCGTACAACGAACCGATCTTGGGCAGAGTGGCCGGGGACAACGCGAGTACGAGCCGCGACTGTGGCCAATCGTTGCCGCAGTTGGTGACTGCCGCGCGCACCCGGTCGCGGGACTCCCGCAATGCGGCGTCGGGCAGCCCGACCAGGAACACACCGGGCAGCCCCGAGGAGATGTGTGCTTCGATCTCGACGATCTCGCCGTCGAGGCCGCGCACGGCGACCGAGTGAGCCCGTCCCAGCGCCATCAGCCGACCCCGCGGAGGTGGGTGATCTCCGGGGTCCGCTGACGGCCAATACGAACCCCGATTACGTCGATCCGGATGGCAGCCCAGCTCTGGTCCTGCCCGGCCAGCCAGATCCCGGCCAGTCGCCGGATTCGGCGCACCTTGGTCGGCGTGACGGCCTGCTCCCACCCCCCGAACCCGTCACCGGTGCGAGTCTTGACCTCCACGAACACCAACGTGCGGTCGGGACCGGCCGCGATCACGTCGAGCTCGCCATACCGGCAGCGCCAGTTACGGGCCATGATTCGCAAGCCCAGCGCTGTCAGGTGGTCAACCGCGAGTTGCTCCCCCAGCGCGCCGAGCTGATTGCGCGTCAACGTTGTCATGGGTGCAGCGTCGGCGAGTGAACCGACACACGCTGACACTCACTGGCGGATACGTACCGAAAATCGGCCAGTTGTCCCCAGTCCCGCGCTCATCCACAGCGCAACATCTCGTTCCTGAACGATGACTACCGTCCCCACCAACGGCGACCCGAGGAGTCCTCGCTGTTCGCACCGCCAGCGAGCCGGCCAACGCCGAATTCCGCGGCTTCCACACCGGTCATGCACGTCACCAAGCGTTCGGATCGCTCGTCGTCTTGCTGGGCGACCTCATCCCACCAGGCCATGATCTCCCCCTCAACCGAGTACGACGTTTCGATCGTCTCGCCACGCAATCACGGCCGCACGCGTAGTTCCCCACTCGACTTCCCGCGACTACTCACTCAGACGGGAGCCCCTCAGATCAACTCGATGGCCTCGGCTATCGACGGCAGCACCCGAGCCGGCCGGAACGGATAGCGCTCGACATCCTCGAGCGTCGTCGATCCGGTCAGCACCAGGATCGTCTCCAACCCCGCCTCGATACCGGCCACCACGTCGGTGTCCATCCGATCGCCCACCATCACCGTGCTCTCCGAATGCGCCTCAATCCGATTCAACGCACTACGGAACATCATCGGGTTGGGCTTGCCGACGAAGTACGGCTCGCGCCCGGTGGCCTTGGTGATCATCGCGGCCACCGATCCGGTCGCCGGCATCGGCCCTTCCGCCGACGGCCCGGTGACGTCCGGATTGGTGGCGATGAACCGGGCGCCCTTGCCGATCAGCCGGACTGCCTTGGTGATCGCCTCGAACGAGTAGGTGCGCGTCTCACCGAGCACCACGAAATCGGGATCGGTGTCGGTCAGCGTGTAACCCGTCTCGTGCAGCGCGGTGGTCAACCCCGCCTCGCCGATGACGTAGGCCGACCCGCCGGGCAGCTGATCGTTCAGGAAAGCCGCGGTGGCCATGGCCGAGGTCCAGATGGCCTCTTCCGGCACGTCGAGTCCCGAACGAGCAAGCCGCGCCGCCAGGTCACGCGGTGTGTAGATCGAGTTGTTGGTCAGAACCAGGAACCGGCGTTGCTTGTCGATCAGGCACGCCAAGAACTCGGCAGCCCCTGGCAACGCATGCTCCTCGCGGACCAGCACACCATCCATGTCGGTCAGCCAGCACTCCGGTGTCGTGCGCACGGTCCTCCCTTCGGGGACGTCCTGCCCATCAGTGTTCCCTGATAGCGCGTCGCCAACCCCACGTTCGAGCAAGGCGGTCATGACGCGATATCCGCAGCGGCTCGGCGCTGAACCACCCGGCCGACGCCTGAGCAGGTTTGCGTGAACGTCGCCACCGGTGTCGATCTCAACCGAGCGTCATCGTGGACATGCGGAACACCTTGCCCGCCATCCGAATCAGACCCGCACAACACACCCCACCCGACCGAGCCGTTGTCATCGGAATGGGCCACCACGAGAGCGTCCCGCGCAGACATCTGGTCCAGCAGCGACTCCATCGCGTGGTCAGGCTCGGCGAGCACGACGACCGGCTCGGCACCCGCCTCGGTCAGCCGGGCCACTTCCTCGCGCAGTCCGGACTGCTCCGCCAGCAGGATCTGCAGAAGCATCCTGTCGCTGGACTTATCTCGATGAACTGCACCGACTCTGGTCCGTACCCACATCCCCGACACCAGGCCCTCGATGTGTTCGACAACAGCAGGCAACGCGCGCCGGTCCACGTGCAGCCGCACCGACAGGCACGTCCGATACGCCGCACGGGCTTCGCCCAACGTGTTCGATCCGCCTGCGCACCCACTGGGCACGCCCCGGAAGGTGAGCTCCGGCTGGTGGTCGGGGTCGTAGCGGAAGATCACATGATCGCTCATCAACTCGCCTCCCTCCGGGCAGGTCGCACACCCATCGCGAACGTCACCCGTTGCCGCGCAGGCAAATACAGCTCGACATGCACGGGCTCGCGGTGTCGCCGCAAAAAGCCGAGAACCGCCCTGATCATGAGACGCCCATCGAAGGACGACGCTGCAACGCCACCGAGACGGTCAACACCGCAAGTCCGATGACGGCCAGTGCGGCACCCGCAGCGGCCGGCGCGGTGTAGCCGTAGCCCGCGGCGATCACCAGCCCGCCGATCCATGCGCCCGACGCATTGGCGATGTTCAGCGCCGAGTGGTTGAGCGCGGCGGCCAGCGTCTGAGCCTCGGCGGCGACATCCATCAAGCGGGTCTGCAACGCAGGCGCGATCGCCGCCCCGCTGGCGCCGATGCCGAACAGCAGCAGCATCGCGGTATACGGATTGTGCGCAGCCGCAACGAAAACCGCCAGCACCACCGCCAACGCCGCCATCGACACATACAGCCCGCGGATCACCGAACGATCGGCCATCCGGCCACCGGCGAAGTTGCCGACCACCATGCCGATGCCAAAGACCATCAGCCCCACGGGAACCCAGGACCGCGACACGCCCGCGACGTCGGTCAGCGTGGTCGCGATGTAGGTGTAGACGGCGAACATGCCACCGAAGCCGACCATCCCGATCACCAGCGCCAGCCACACCTGCGGACGCCGCAGCGCCCCCAGTTCGGTGCGGGTGTTGGTGCTGCGGGTTGGAGCCAGGTCGGGTAGCCACATCCAGATAGCGGCCAGAGTCAGCAGTCCAATGACCACGGCCAACACGAATGCGCTTCGCCAGCCGAAGAATTGACCCAGCCACGACGCCAGCGGTACCCCGATCACCGTCGCCACCGTCAGTCCGGTCATGACCTGAGCGACGGCCTTGGCCCGTTGGTCGGGTCCCAACAGTTGGGCGGCCACCAGTGCCGCGACGCCGAAGAAGGCCCCGTGTGGCAGGCCGGCCAGAAAGCGTGCCCCGATCAGGACGGGGTAGTTCGGCGCCAGCACGGTGGCCACGTTGCCGACGGCGAACAGCGCCATCAGGCACATCAGCACGATCTTGCGGTTGAACTTGGCGGTCACCGCGGCGATGACGGGCGCGCCGATCACCACGCCGAGTGCATAGGCGGAGATGACATGGCCGGCGGTCGGCTCGGAGATGTGCAGTCCGCCGGCGATCTCGGGCAATAGACCCATCGAGACGAACTCGTTGGTTCCGATGCCGAATCCGCCCAGAGCCAGGGCGAGAATGCCCAGCCGTGCCCGGCCTGGGCACAACGTGGGAGACGCCGCCGGTGCGGCGGGCCGGGAAGTGACGATCACAGGAGGTATCGACTTTCTGTGCGGTGGCGGTTGCTGCCGCGGTGCAGCGTTCGATTCCTGTTCCGACCCTAGCGCGACTTCGATCGCGCTTCCAACCGACTTATGTCTATAAAGAGCAAAAGTGATAGGTGTCTCTATTGCTTTCAGTGCTTGATAGATCTTGGTTCAATGGAAAGATGCCCGTCACCAGGCGTTCTGCCGCCCCCGCTACAGCTGGGGACGTGTTCGGGCTGATTCGCGACGGTGCGGCCACCACTCGTGGCGAAATTCGCATGCGGACGGGCCTGTCCAGGACGGCAGTGGGGAGCCGGATTTCCGCGCTGGCCCGTCGCGGGCTGGTCTCCGAAGTCGATGAAGGCCCGTCGACCGGCGGCCGGCCACCGGCGCTGGTGCGGTTCAACGCCGAGGCCGGCGTGGTCCTGTCGGCAGCCATCGGCCGCAGCCGCACCCGGCTGGCGGTGTGCAACCTCGCCGGCGACATCCACACCCTGACCGACATGGACTCCGAGATCCGCATCGGACCCGACGACCTGATGCCTGACCTGGTCAAACGGCTCGAGGTGCTCCTCGACGAGACCGGCCACCCCGCCCGCGACGTCCTCGGCGTCGGGGTGTCCCTGCCCGGTACCGTCGACCAGCAGCGCGGCTGCAGCCTGGCCTCCCCGGTGATGAACGGCTGGGATGGCGTCCCGCTGGAGCCCTACTTCCGCAAGCTCACCTCGGCACCGATCGTGCTCGACAACGACACGAACGTCCTGGCCCTGTCCGAACGCCGCAGCGCCCTGAAGGTCCACGACAACCTGCTGCTGATCAAGGCGTCCACCGGACTGGGCGCCGGGATCGTCGCCGGCGGCGTACTGCAGCGCGGTGCGCTGGGCGCGGCAGGCGAATTCGGCCACAACAAGACCGCCGCCGCCGCGGGCATCCCCTGCCGCTGCGGTGACACCGGCTGCCTGGAGGCGATCGCCGGCGGCTGGGCGCTGGTGCGCACGCTGCAGGAGCAGGGCCGCGCGGTCAACCACATCCGCGACGTCGTCGAACTGGCCAACCACGGCGACGGCGAGGTGCGCTGGCTGCTGCGCGAAAGTGGCCGTCACGTCGGCGAGGTGATCGCCGCCGCAGTGAACCTGCTCAATCCCGAAGTTCTGGTTGTCGGCGGTGACATGGCGGGGGCCTACGATTTCTTCGTGGCCGGGCTACGGGAAACGTTGTACGGTAACGCAACTGCGCTGGCCACTCGCCACCTGCAGGTCGTCCCGTCCACCTACGGCGACAAAGCCGGCAATATCGGGAGCGCGGCGCTGGTGCTGGAAAAGATCCTGTCCGCCGACGCCATCGACGCGTCGCTGCGCTGACCTACTCGGGCAGCCGCAGCTCGGGCTTCTCGACCTCTTCGATGTTGACGTCCTTGAAGGTGATCACCCGGACCTGCTTGACGAACCGGGCCGGGCGATACATATCCCACACCCACGCATCGGATAGACGCAGCTCGAAGTAGACCTCGCCGTCAGTGTTCCGCGGCACCAGTTCCACACTGTTGGCCAGGTAGAAGCGACGCTCGGTTTCCACGACGTAGCTGAACTGCCCCACGATGTCCTTGTATTCGCGGTACAGCGAGAGCTCCATCTCGGTCTCGTACTTTTCGAGATCTTCGGCACTCATCGGCTCAGCGGTCCTCTTGTCGTCTCATCGGGTTGTCGTCTCATCGGTGCGTTTGTCCATCTTGACTCACGCCGGGTTGTCACGTGCGACTGACACCTCATCACCGCACTGCGGTGGTGGGCAATCGACGACCATCTCGGTCCCACCGACACCCGCCACCCGCCGGACATTGATGTAGGAAAACCGGTGCTGGCGGCACGGGCCGAGGCTGGTCAGCGCCGCGCTGTGCGCCGGGGTGCTATAGCCCTTGTGGTCGGCGAACCCGTAGCCCGGGTGATCTTTGTCCATCGCCACCATCAGCCGGTCCCGGCTGACCTTGGCCAGCACGCTGGCCGCCGCGATGCAGGCCGCCGCCGCGTCCCCACCGATCACCGGCAGCGACGGCATCGGCAGCCCTGGCACCCGGAAACCGTCGGACAGCACATACCCCGGGCGCACCGACAAACCTGCCACCGCCCGTCGCATGCCCTCGATATTGGCCACGTGCACTCCCCTGCGGTCGACTTCGGGTGCCGGGATGAACACGACGTGATAGGCCAGCGCGTAGCGGCGGATCAACGGGAACAGTTCCTCGCGGGTCTTCTCGGTCAACTTCTTGGAATCATCGAGGGCCGCCAGGCTCTCGAGACGGTTCGGGCTGAGCACACAGGCCGCCACCACCAGGGGACCGGCACAGGCTCCGCGGCCCACCTCGTCGACTCCGGCCACCGGCCCCAAACCACTTCGGTACAAAGCGGATTCGAGTGTGCGCAGTCCCGACGATTTGCGGATCACCGTCCGCGGCGGCCACGTCATCGCCGGCACGGTCAGCCCTGCTGCGGGTTGACCGAGGACACACCACCCCAGCGAGACGGCGGCCAGGCTATGAACCGCGCCTTGCCGATGACATTGCTCACTGGCACGGTGCCGGCCATCGGGTCACCGGTGCACAGGATGCCCTTCTGAGCGTCCTCGGGCGTGCTGGTGCAGTGCGCCCGCGAGTCCGCCGAATGGGTGCGGTTATCGCCCATCACCCACAGCCGGCCGTCCGGCACCTTCACCGGACCGAACTCATTGCCCAGGCACGGGTAGACCAGCGGGTCGGCGTTCATGGTCTGCGCGTTGAGGTAGGGCTCCTTGAGCGGCTTGTCGTCGACGGTCAGCCCGGTGTCGGCGCGGCACTGCACGGTCTGGCCGCCCACCGCGATGATGCGCTTCACCAGATCGTTCTCATCCGGCGGCACGAATCCGACCACCGACAACGCGTTCTCCAGGTACCGGACCGCGGAGTTGTCCGAGCGGATGGACTTATAACCCACGTTCCAGTTCGGTGGGCCCTTGAAGACGATGACGTCACCGGGGCGCGGGTCACCGAACCGGTAGGTGACCTTGTCGACCATGATCCGGTCGCCGACACATCCGGCGCAGCCGTGCAGGGTGGGCTCCATCGATTCCGACGGAATCAGGTACGGACGCGCGATGAACGTCAGCATCACGTAGTACAGGACCACCGCGATGGCGACGAGGATCGCGCCCTCTTTCAGGGCTGACCGCTTCTTCTCGCCGCCCGCCGCGTCAGCGGCAGATTGATCCTTCGCGGGGGCGTCGTCAGTCGTGGCGTCGTCCGGAGCATCCGTCGTAGTGGCGGATTCCGGTGTGGAGTCGTCCGAGCCGGTGTTGTCGGTCACGTGGTCAGCGTAGTCAGACGAGCTGACTGGTCAGTCCCGCCCACGACCGAAGCTCAGCGCTTCTCCTTGATCTTGGCCTTCTTGCCCCGCAGCTCCCGCAGGTAGTAGAGCTTGGCGCGCCGCACGTCACCGCGGGTGACGACCTCGAGGTGGTCGATGTTGGGCGAATGCACCGGGAAGGTCCGCTCGACGCCGACGCCGTAGCTTTCCTTGCGCACGGTGAAGGTCTCGCGGATGCCCCCACCGGAACGGCGCAGGACGACACCCTTGAAGACCTGGATGCGCTGCTTGTTGCCCTCGATGACCTTCACGTGGACATTAATGGTGTCCCCGGGGCTGAAGGTCGGGATGTCGTCGCGCAGCGACGCCTGGTCGACGAAGTCCAGCGTGTTCATCGGTGACACTTCCTTGCGGTTCGCGGCGCAGCCAACTGCCTGCGCAACTGCGCTGGCGATCGCCGGGCCGATGGATTCGGGCACGTGGTGTTTGGCGCAGCAGGCGGAAGGATTGGTCCAGCCCGCGCGGCAACTGCTCAATTGTGCCAGATGCACCGCGAGCAGTGAAATCGCGCGACCCGCCGAGGTCACAGAATGTTTTAGCTGGCTAACCGCGCGGTGTACAAAAGGTACGGTTAACCTGAATTACGGTCGGGCGGCAACGCGGCACCCAACGATATGGCGTTCCCCTGGGCCCTCGAGGAGATGGACATGCAACGGCATCTGTCGATGCTGGTCACCGGCACCGCGGCGGTACTGCTCGGCGTGCTCGTCGCGGCATCCTCCGCCGAGGTCAGCGCGGGCCCCAACGACAGGTCTGCCCGCCCGGTGAACCTGCTCTCGGCCGACCCGAATGCCATCCCGCAAGCTCCCCCACTGGGCCCGCTGGCAGAAGCGCCGCCGGACGCGACAGCCGGCCTCGACGCGCGCGCCAAGGAGGCCGCGTCGGAGGCCGCTCAGGACGGTGCCGATATCAGCTTCACGGTCCTCGATCGCAACACCGGCCGGACGGTCTCCGGTGGCGACGGCGCACCCTTTCCGATCGCCTCGGTGAGCAAACTGTTCATCGCCGACGATCTGCTGCTGCAAGTCGCTAAGGGCCAGCGTCAAATGACCCCCGACGAGCGGCAGTCCTTCGACGTGATGCTGCGGTCCTCCGACGACAGCGCGGCCGAGGTGTTCTGGGGCGAGGGCGGCGGCAGCTCGATCATCGGCCGGGTGACCTCACGGTACGGATTGGGATCGACCAGCGCGCCCTATGACGGCAACTGGTGGAACACCATGAGCACCACCGGTGATCTGGTGCGCTACTACGACATGTTGCTCGACGGCGCAGGCGGGTTACCCGCCGATCAGGCCGGCGTCATCCTTGGCGACCTGGCAAGGTCGACCCCTACCGGCGTCGACGGGTACCCGCAGCGGTTCGGCATTCCCGACGCGTTGTTCGCCGAACCCGTTGCGGTCAAACAAGGTTGGATGTGCTGCTGGAACGGCGGCAACTGGTTGCACATGACAACCGGCGTGATCGGGGCCGACCATCGCTTCGTGATGGCCATGGCCTCACTGCAACCGGTCGACGACGCCACCGCGCGCGCGACCATGACGCAGGCCGTGAAGACGATGTTCCCCGGCGGGCGGATCTGACCCGCTAACGGCGCGGTGGTCCGGGCGGTGGCTGACGGAACTCGGCGCGGGCCCGGAACGGCCGAGTCGGCTCATTGCCTGGGGCCGGTTCATTGCCGGCGCCCAGCGCCGCGCCAGTGTGAAGTCGCGTCGTGGGCGCGGTCGGCGTAGCCGCCGCACGTCGCGGACCCAACACCAACGGCCGGGTCGCCTGATCGGCGCCGCCGTCCTCCGCCAGCACATTGCGGGCGATGCGTTCCATCACACCCTGCACCTGCATGCGGTCGGGCCGGCCCTCGAACGCCGGTGAGCGAGTGAGGGTGTCGGTGATCCAGGTCGCGATCTGGTTGCGCACGTAATTCACTTCGGCCGCACCCGAGGCGGTCAGCCACAGCTGATCGCCGCCGCGCTGCGCGTAGCCCGATGCCACCAGCCGGTCGAAGACGGGTTCGAGGATCTCTGCGGGCACCCGATGATGCGCGGCGATGTCGGCCACCGCCACCGGGCCGGACACCTGAGCATGCCGATAGATCTGCAACAGAGCCCACATCCGTGAGACGTCGAGATGGCTGCCCCCGGATCGAGCCAGCGCCGGCAGGTGCATACCGCGGGTCTCCCGCATCAGCCGGCTGACTGCCACCTCCAGCACCTTCTCGGCGGGCTCGGTGGTGGGCATGCCGAAACCCTCACCGAGGTCGGTGCTGCCCATGGCCGCGGCGTCACGCAGCGGAACCTGCTTGAGGAACAGCGCGACGACGAACCCGACGACCGCGACGGGCGCCGCGAACAGAAACACCTTGCTCAACGAATCGGCGTAGGCGTCGACGATCGGTGCGGCGACCTCGTGGGACAGGCGGTGCAGGGCCTGCGGTGATTGCGCGTCCGCGGGCGAGACACCGCTGGCGGCCAGGGCGGCGGGCAGCCGGTCGGCCAGGAAGTTGCTGAACAGCGAGCCGAAGATCGCCGCCCCGAACGAGCTGCCGATGGTGCGGAAGAACGTGACGCCCGAGGTGGCCACGCCAAGGTCGGTGAAATCCACGGTGTTCTGCACAGTCAGCACGAGCACCTGCATGCTCAGCCCGATGCCGGCACCCAGGATCAGCAGGTTCAGGGACTGCACCAGCGTGGAGGTGTGGGCGTCCATCAGCGACAGCAGTACGAACCCGACAGCCATCACCGCCGTGCCCGCGACCGGGAAGATCTTGTAGCGCCCGGTCCGGCCGACGATGACACCGCTGGTCAACGACGTCGTCAGCAGACCCACCACCATCGGCAGTGTGTGCAGCCCGGACACCGTCGCCGAGACTCCGTCGACGAACTGCATATAGGTCGGCAGGAACGTCAGCGCGCCGAGCATCGCGAATCCGACGACGAACGACAGCACGCAGCAGACCGTGAACACCGGGTCTTTGAACAGCCGGATCGGCAGAATCGGTTCGGCCGCACGGCTTTCCACGACAACGAACGCCACCAGCGCGGCCACCGATCCGACGAACAGCCCGATGATCGTCGCCGAGCCCCAGGGATAGGTGGTGCCACCCCAGCTGGTGGCCAGAGTCAGCCCCGCCGCACCGAGGCCGATCAACACGATGCCCGGATAGTCGATGACCGGTCGCGACGTACGGCCCAGCCGCGGGATCGCCCAAGCCGCAACGATCAGCACCACCACGGCGACCGGCACGTTGATCCAGAACGCCCAGCGCCACCCCAGATGGTCGGTGAACAGCCCGCCGAGTAGCGGCCCCACCACGGTGGTGACGCCGAATACCGCGCCCAGTGCTCCCTGGTAGCGGCCGCGTTCGCGCAGGGGAATCACCTCGCCGATGACGGCGACCGCAGTGACGGTGATCGCGCCGCCGCCGATGCCCTGCAGGGCCCGCGCACCCACCAGCATGCTCATCGACCCAGCCAGCCCGCACAGCACCGATCCGGCCAGGAAAAACAGAATCGCAGCCTGGAACACGATCTTGCGGCCGAACGTGTCACCGAGCTTGCCGACGACCGCCGTCACGATCGTCGAGGCCAGCAGATAACTGGTCACCACCCACGATTGGTGGCCGGCCCCGCCGAGATCGGCGACGACGGTCGGCAACGCGGTGGCCACGATCGTCTGGTCCAGCGCGGCCAGCAGCATGCCCAGCACCACGGCCAGGAAGACCAAGTTGCGCTGCCGGCCCGTCACCTGCGCGGCCGCCGGTTCGGGCGGAGCGCCGGTGGTTGGACGAGTCACGCCTTCCTCCATACCCGTCGACAGCGGTCGGTAACCAGTGCCGCGCCGGACGTTCAGTCGCTTAGCAGGCCCGGCCGGCGCTCCCGGGTGCGCTCGAGTGCCTGTTCGTGACGCCAGGCCGCGACCTTGCCGTGGTCACCGGAGAGCAGAACGTCGGGCACCGACAGGTCGCGCCAGGTTGGCGGGCGAGTGTAGCTCGGGCCTTCTAACAGACCGTCCTTCTCCGGCGAGTGCGAATCGTCTTGGTGCGATAGCGGATTGCCCATCACGTTGGGAAGCAGGCGGACCACCGCCTCGATCATCACCAGCGCCGCCACCTCGCCACCGGCCAGCACGTAGTCGCCGATGGACACCTCTTCGACCCGCATCCGCCGGCGGGCATCCTCGGCGACTCGCTGGTCGATGCCTTCGTAGCGGCCACAGGCGAACACCAGGTGCGACTCCCGCGTCCAGCGTTGGGCGTCGTTTTGGGTGAATAACCGGCCCGCCGGCGTCGGGATCACCAGAAGTGTTGCCTCGGTGCAGATCTCGTCGAGGGCCTCGCCCCACACCGGGGCCTTCATCACCATACCGGGACCACCCCCATAGGGCGAGTCGTCGACGGAGTGGTGCACGTCGTGGGTCCAGCGGCGCAGGTCGTGTACCTCGACGTCCAGGATCCCTGACTCGATGGCCTTGCCGGGCAAGGACTGTCGCATCGGGGCTAGGTAGTCGGGAAAGATGGTGACGACGTCAACACGCATCTCAGGTTAAGCCGTCCAGGTCCAAAAGTCCGTCGGGAGGATCGATTTCGACGACCCCATCGGCCAGGGACACCGACGTCACGATCGCGCCGACGAACGGCACCAGTATTTCGGCGCCGTCTGCGTTGCGGACCGCCAGCAGCTCCCCGCCTGCGGTGTGCAGCACTTCGGCGACCGAGCCGAGGGCCTGGCCGTCGACGGTGCGTACCGCCAGCCCTTCGAGCTGATGGTCGTAGTACTCGTCGGGGTCCTCGATCTCGGGCAGATCGGCGGTGTCGACGACGAACAGGTGGCCACGCAACGCGTCGGCGGCATCGCGATCGGAGACCCCAGGTAGCCGGACCAGCATGCGGGCGCCGTGCGGACGCGCCGACTCGACGACGACGTCCTGACCGGCGCCGCCGCGGGAAGGCTTGAGATGCAACCGATTACCGGGAGCGAAGCGCTCGTCGGGGTCGTCCGTGCGGACATCGACCACCAATTCCCCGGTGATCCCGTGCGCTTTGGCCACACGCCCGACGACGAGCTCCATGGGCGCTATTGGTCGGTGTCCACCACGTCGACGCGGATACCGCGGCCGCCGATGCCGGCGACCAGGGTGCGCAACGCGGTCGCGGTGCGACCGCCGCGGCCGATCACCTTGCCGAGGTCCTCGGGGTGGACATGGACCTCAACCGTGCGTCCCCGCCGGTTGGTGACCATGTCGACGCGAACGTCGTCGGGATTGTCGACGATCCCGCGGACCAGATGCTCTACGGCGTCAACGACGACCGAGCTCATTCTGCGGCGGCCTCAGTGGCTTCGGCAGCCGGCTCAGCCGCAGCGGCCTCGGTGGCTTCAGCGGCCGGCTCGGCCTCAGCGGCCTCGGCCTTCTTGGCGGGCGCCTTCTTCTTCTTGAGCTGAGCAGCCTCGCCGGACGGCGCGCCATCGGCCTCGGCGAGCGCGGCGTTGAACAGGTCGAGCTTGCTGGGCTTGGGTTCCTTGACCTTCAGCGTGCCCTCGGCGCCGGGCAGACCCTTGAATTTCTGCCAGTCACCGGTGATCTTCAGCAGCGCGAGGACGGGATCGGTGGGCTGGGCCCCGACCGACAGCCAATACTGCGCGCGCTCGGAGTCGACCTCGATCAGGCTCGGCTCTTCCTTGGGGTGGTAGCGGCCGATGACCTCGATCGCGCGGCCGTCACGACGATTGCGCGCGTCGGCGACAGCGATGCGGTACTGGGGGTTGCGGATCTTGCCGAACCGGGAAAGTTTGATCTTGACAGCCATGAACTAACTCCTGCAGGTAATCACGCTGCAATTCAGCGATGCCGACGACTGACGGATCCGGTTTTGCCTCGCGTGCGTGACCGGGCCCCGGCGCATCCTCGAAGGAAGCCGCGGGCCGGACAGCCGCCCATTGTGCCAGAGTGCGCCGGTCAGGTGTTAATCGCGCAAACCCGCCACCGCGCTGCTCAGACCACCTTCTGGATGCACTTGTCTTCGACGCGCTTCGTCATCCGCCAGCCGTCGGCGGTCCGGATGAACTCGTCGTCGTACCACAGTCCGCAGAACATGACCTGACCGTTGTCGCCGAGCGCCATCGGATTGAACAGGATGGTCCGCGAGGTCGCGGTATCGCCGTCGATCCGGATATCGAAGTTGCCGAGCATGTGGAAGTAGGCCGGAAAATTCGGCAACACCTCGGCCAGCCAGGCCTTGACATCGGGAAAGGTGCCCGCGATGCCGCCCAGCTCGGTGTAGTCGATGTGCGCGTCGGGAGTGAAGACGCGATCCAGGTCATCGAACCGGCGACTGTCGATCGCTGTGGAGTAGTCCACCAGCAGCTGCTGGATCTCCAACCGATCCGAAATCTCTTCAAGACTCAGCATTCGTGTGATTCAACACGTTCGCGCCGATTGCCGGCGGGGAGGTCCACGCCAGCGGGACAACTCTACTAAGGTCACCCTAACCAAAGTCTGCTATCGAGCGGAGGACGCGTGTCGCAGCGCCCAGAATTCTCGCTGACCATTGGCTACGCCAGTGACATGGGCACCGCCGAGTACATCGCCATGCAGCTCGCCGACGCCTGTAAAGCGGTCGGTGCCGACGTCACCGAGACCGAGCTCAACGACATCGCACTCGACGACGTGACGGCGGCGAGCCACTTCATCGTGGTGGCCTCGACGTTCGGCGAGGGCGAGGTACCGGACAACGGCACGGTTTTCTGGGAAGAACTGTCCGCATCCGAGGCCCGGTTCGACCATCTCCGCTACGCGGTGCTGGCACTGGGCGACAGCTCCTACGAGCTGTTCTGCAACGCCGGCCGGATCTTCGACGCCCGGCTGGCCGAGCTGGGGGCGCGCCCGCTGGCCGACCGTGTCGAGTTCGACTGCTACCGCGAGGGCGATGCCCGCGAGTGGATAGCCGATATCGCCAAGATGATCGAGGAAGCCAGCACCGCCACCCCCGGACACACCACCGCCGCGCCGGTGGCACCGCGACCGACACCGACCCGCGGCACCACCCCATGGACCGACGCGAACCCGTACGCGGCGACGGCCGTGGTGAATCGCCTGTTGACAGCGACGGAATCCGACAAAGAGGTCCGCCACATCGAACTGGATCTCGGGGATTCCGGGATCACCTATGACGCCGGCGACTCCGTGGCCGTCCATCCGGTCAACGCCCCCGAATTGGTCGAGGCCTTGTTGGCAAAGCTGGGTGTCGACGACACCTACATCGCCACCGGCGCCGACCTGCCACTGAGCGAACTGCTCACCAGCCACCTCGAGATCTGCGCACCGTCACGGGCATTGCAGGCGTTGGTCGCTGAACGCACCGGCAACGCCGAGGCTGCGGCCGCGCTGCGTTCCTCCGACCCGGCAGTGGTGTCGTCGTGGTTGTCTGGCCGCGACGTACTCGACCTGCTCGAGCTTGCCGAGCTCACGCCCGAAGACGTGCTGGAAGTATTGCGGCCCTTGCAGTTTCGCGACTATTCGATCGCCTCCAGTCCACTTGCCCACCCCGATCGGCTGCACCTGACGGTCGCGACGGTGCGCTACCACTGCCGCGAGCGCGCCCGCGGCGGTGTCGCCTCGACCTTCCTGGCGGATCGCGGCCAATCGGTGCGAATCCACTTGCGCCCCAACCACAACTTCCGGCTGCCCGCCCCTGAGGTACCGATCATCATGATCGGGCCAGGCACCGGCATCGCACCGTTCCGCGCGTTCCTGCACGAGCGCCAGGCGGTCGCGGCACCGGGCAAGGCCTGGCTGTTCTTCGGCGACCGCCGTCGCGCCACCGATTTCCTCTACGGCGACGAGTTGTCGGGATTCGTCGACTCAGGCGCGCTGGCCCGACTGGACTTGGCGTTCTCCCGCGATGCTGACGGGCGCAAGACCTACGTCCAGCACCGGATGAAGGACAACGCCGCCGAACTCTTTGCGTGGCTCCAGGATGGCGCGCACCTCTATGTGTGCGGCGATGCCGATCGGATGGCCAGAGACGTCGACTGGGCCTTGCACGAGATCGTCGCCGAGGCCGGCGGCATGGACGCGGCCGCCGCCCACTCCTACGTCAACGAGCTGATCAAGGCCCATCGGTACCTGCGCGACGTGTACTGAAGTCGGACACCTCTGGCACCCCGGGTTAGGCTCGCAACCCATGCGCAGACTTCTCGCGAGCGCGATCACGGCGCTCAGCCTGCTGACCTCGACCACAGTCGTCGCCAACGCCGACACCGACCAGCCGCCGGGCTCGGTACCGATTCCCGACGGGCCCGCGCCGGCATGGATCGTCGCCGACATGGACACCGGCCAGGTGCTGGCGGGCCGCGACATGTATGTCGCCCACCCGCCGGCCAGCACCATCAAGACACTGCTCGCCCTGACCGTGCTTGACGAGCTGCCCGACCTGAACGCCACCGTGGTCGCCAGCAATAACGACGCCCTCGTCGAATGCAACTGCGCCGGTGTGCGACCCGGCCGCGTCTACACCGCGCGCCAGCTGCTCGACGGGCTGCTGCTGGTGTCGGGCAACGACGCCGCCAACACCTTGGCCGACATGCTCGGCGGCTTCGACGCCGCGGTGGACAAGATGAACGCCAAGGCCGTCGCCATCGGCGCAACCAACACTCACGCGGCCACACCGTCGGGACTGGACGGACCGGGTGGGCCGGGGTGGACCACCCCGCACGACCTGGCCGCGATCTTCCGCGCCGCGATGGCCAACCCGGTGTTCGCACAGATCACCGCACAGCCGGCAGCCATGTTTCCGACCGATATCGGTGACAAGCCGCTGGTCAACCAGGACGAACTGCTGGCGCGCTACCCCGGGGCGATCGGCGGCAAGACGGGATTCACCGATGCTGCCCGCAAGACGTTCGTCGGCGCCGCCGACCGCGACGGCCGCCGGCTGGTGATCGCGATGATGTACGGGCTGATCCACGAAGGCGGCCCCACCTACTGGGATCAGGCAGCGACGCTGCTGGACTGGGGCTTCGCCCAGAACCGCTCGGAGAGCATCGCCGCGCTCTAAACCCATCGCAACCCTTTCGAGATTCGATCGCGTCGTTGCCGACGTTCGCGCTGGTTAGCCTCGGCACCCATGCCGGCCCGCCCGTTCATCGCGCTGCTGAGCATCGCGATGTCCGTGGTTCTGGTGGCACCGGCCGCCGCGCAGCCCGCTCCCCAGCCGGCCGGAGCGGTGGCCGCTCCGCCCGACGGTCCGGCACAGGCTTGGCTGGTCGCCGATCTCGACACCGGCCAGATCCTCGGCGGCCGCGAGCCGTATAGCGCGCATGCCCCGGCCAGCACCGTCAAGGCGCTGCTGGCGATGGTCGTGCTCGACCAGTTGGCGCCCAATACCGCCGTCCGCGCGACCGCCGCACACACCCAAGTCGAATGCTCCTGTGTCGGTTTGGTTCCGGGCCAGGTCTACACGGCGCGACAACTACTCGACGGCCTGCTGATGGTGTCCGGCAACGACGCCGCGAACCTGCTGGCCGACATGCTCGGCGGCTCGCAGGTCGCGGTACAGAAGATGAACGCCAAGGCCTACCAACTCAGCGCCCGCAGCACCAAGGCCGGATCACCGTCAGGGTTGGACGGCCCGGGCTGGGAATCGGTGACGACACCGCATGACCTGGCCGTGATCTACCGCGAGGCGTTGCGCTACCCGTTGTTCGCCCAGATCGTCCACCAACCCTCAGCGCAGTTCCCCGACCGCTCGGGGTACAAGGAAATCAAGAACCAGGACCGCCTGCTGCGCAGCTATCCCGGCTTCATCGGCGGCAAGAGCGGATACACCGACCTGGCCCAGGAGACCTACGTCGGCATGGCGCAGCGCAACGGACACCGGTTGATCGTGGCGCAGATGTACGGCAGCGACGATCTGTGGGGCCAGGCCGCGAAACTACTCGACTGGGGTTTCAGCCACTACAGCCAGTGACTCGACTTCGTTGAAACCGCACTGAGAGAGAAGTTTTGACGGATTTTTCGCTCTCAGTGCTGCCTCAACGGAGAAAGGAGTGCTTGGCTAGCGGTGCCCGCCGCCCGAATTGAAGCCCGGCTGAGCCGCTTCGCCTTCGGTGATTTGATAGGGCGAGGAGGCCAGGTCGTTCGGGGTGGCCACGATGGCCGAGTTGTCTCCTGGCTGCGTCGGGGCACTGGCGGCGGCCTGGTTGTCCGGCACGACCTGGAAATTCTCCTCGGCATCCGGCGGCACGACGACAGGCGCCGCGGTGCTGCCGGGTTCACCCGGTACCCAGGCCAGGATGTCGCGGGTGCCGTCGTTGAACACCACGCTGTTCGGAATGTCACCAACGACGTCGAAGTAAAGTTTTCCGACGTTCGACGCCCCCCAGATGGAGGGGTAGAAATCGCCGGACTCAGCGCGGGCACCGAAGCGCTCGATGAATGGCGGGTAACTGCCACCCAACCCGTCGATCGTCAGCTTGGCCGCGTACAACGTGCCATTGTGTGGCACCGGGTCCGAACTGGGCACGAGCTTGCCCACGGCGTAGCCGATGTAGGGCAGGCCATTGGGTCCGTTCAACGTTTCCTGTTCGCCGAACACCCTCACGCTGTCGGTCGCCCAAGCCGGTGCGGCGTTGACGCCGGCAAGGCCCAACGTGACAACGGTGGCGGCCACTCCGGCCAATTTCGCGATCTTCACAGTCTCTCCCCAGCTGATCAGTGCCAACATCTCCGGCGATCGTTTCGGACAACTTTACTGTGACCTACCTAACAACGCCCTTTAAACGGCATCTCCGCGATTAATCGGATATCTCGCCGAAGCACAGCGGGGCAGTAGACGATTGACGACCGTGTTCGCCAGGCCTAGTAGACCCGGCCGCGCAGGATCACCAGGTCGGGGTTGGACAGCACGTCGGCGCCGCCGCGCGGGTCCTCGGTGAAACACACCAGATCCGCCGGGGCGCCGTCCTCGTGCACGGGCCGGCCCAGCCATCGTCGCGCATCCCAGCACGCCGCACCGAGCGCCTCGGTCGGGCTCATCCCGATGCGCTTGAGGGCGTCCACCTCGTCGGCGATACGCCCGTGGGCGATCGTGCTGCCGGCATCGCTGCCGGCATAGATCGGGACACCGGCCTCCCTGGCGGCGGCCATCCGCGGATAGCAGCTGTCATACAGGGCGCGCATGTGGGCGGCGTACGTCGGGTATTTGCCTGCGGCGTCGGCGAATCCGGGAAAGTTCTCGATGTTGATCAGCGTGGGCACCAGGGCGGTGCCGTGCTCGACCATCATCGCGATGGTGTCGTCGGTCAGGCCGGTGCCATGCTCGATGCAGTCGATACCGGCACCGATGAGACCGGGTAGCGCGTCCTCACTGAACACGTGGGCGGTGACGCGGGCGCCCTCGTCGTGCACGGCCGCGATCGCAGCTCGCAGAACATCATCGGACCACAACGGCGCCAGGTCGCCCACCGACCGGTCGATCCAATCGCCGACGAGTTTGACCCAGCCGTCGCCGAGCCGGGCCTGCTCGGCCAGCACCTCGGGCAGCTGCCACTCGTCCTCGAGTTCGATCGCGAAGCCGTGCGAGTAACGCTTGGGACGAGCCAAATGCTTACCGGCCCTGATGATTTGGGGTAGATCGTGGTGATCGTCCAGGCTACGGGTGTCGGTCGGCGAGCCGCAGTCGCGCAGCAGCAGGGCGCCAACCCCGCGCTCCACCTCGGCCTGGGCGATCGCATCGGCCAGCGGGATCTCGCCCCGCTCCCCCAGCCCGACGTGGCAGTGCGCGTCGACCAGACCGGGGACGATCCAGCCACCAGCCCCATCAGCTCCGAAGACCGTCTCGGCACCGGCGACCGGTTCGGCGCGCAGGACGCCGTCGGCGATCCACCACTCGACGAGCTCGCCGTCAGGCAAGCCGCGGCCGCGAACGTGCAAGGCGCCCAACGGCTTAGTTCTTGCCTGGGAACTTCAGCTTGGACAGATCGAAGTCGGCCAGCCCCGGCGGCAGCTCGTTGAGCCCCTCAGGCATTCCGGACAGGTCGGGGAAACCACCGGGCATACCGCCGGCCAGCAGCGGATTGCGCTTCGGTGGCGTCGGCCCCCGCCCGCTCTTCTTGCCCTTCTGCTTGTTCTTGGAGTTCTTGGCGGTCTTCTTCGACGAGCGCCGGCCAAACGGCATGCCCATCGCGCCGGCCATCTGCGACATCATCTTGCGCGCTTCGAAGAAGCGGTCGACGAGCTGATTGACCTCCGACACGTTGACACCCGAGCCGTTGGCGATGCGCAGCCGCCGCGAGGCGTTGATGATCTTCGGGTCGGCCCGCTCCTGCGGGGTCATACCGCGGATGATCGCCTGCAGCCGGTCGAGCTGCTTGTCGTCGACGGTGGCCAGCGCGTCCTTCATCTGGCCCGCACCGGGCAGCATGCCCAGCAGGTTGCCGATCGGGCCCATCTTGCGAATCATCAGCATCTGCTCGAGGAAGTCCTCCAGCGTCAGCTCACCGGAGCCGATCTTGGCCGCGGCTTCCTCGGCCTTCTCCTGGTCGAAGACCTGCTCGGCCTGCTCGATCAGGCTGAGCACGTCGCCCATGCCGAGGATGCGGCTGGCCATCCGGTCGGGGTGGAAGACGTCGAAGTCCTCGAGCTTCTCACCGGTCGACGCGAACAGGATCGGCACGCCGGTGACCTCGCGGACCGACAGCGCCGCACCGCCGCGGGCGTCGCCGTCGAGCTTGGTCAGCACGACACCGGTGAACCCGACGCCGGCGCCGAAGGCCTCGGCGGTGGCCACCGCGTCCTGGCCGATCATCGCGTCGAGGACGAACAGAGTCTCGTCGGGATGCACGGCGTCGCGAATCGCGGCGGCCTGGGCCATCAGCACATCGTCGATACCGAGGCGGCCGGCGGTGTCGACGATGACCACGTCGAAGTGCTTGGCCTGCGCTTCGGCCAGGCCGGCGGCCGCGACGGCGACGGGGTCACCGGGGCCGGCATCCACGGTGTCCGCGGCGTCGGGTGCGGTGCCCGGGTGCGGGGCAAAGACGTTGACGCCGGCCCGCTCGCCGACGATCTTGAGCTGGTTGACCGCGCCGGGACGCTGCAGATCGCAGGCCACCAGCAGCGGGGTGTGGCCCTGGCCCTTGAGCCATTTGGCCAGCTTGCCGGCCAGCGTCGTCTTACCGGCACCCTGGAGGCCGGCCAGCATGATCACCGTCGGCGGGTTCTTGGCGAACGCCAGCTGACGGGTCTCACCGCCGAGGATCCCGACGAGCTCCTCGTTGACGATCTTGACGACCTGCTGGGCGGGGTTGAGCGCCCCGGAGACCTCGGCGCCGCGCGCCCGCTCCTTGATGCGATTGACGAACGCGCGCACGACCGGCAGCGAGACGTCGGCCTCGAGCAGCGCCAGCCGAATCTCACGCGTGGTGGCATCGATGTCTGCGTCGGTGAGCCGGCCCTTGCCACGCAGGCCGGTCAACGCACCGGTCAACCGGTCGGACAGGGATTCAAACACCCGGCAAGCCTATCTGGCGCAGCTCTGTGGCGAGATCGCCACCATGGTCATGCCCGCCGCCACTAACTCGCCTCCACGATGGGTTGGGCCGGCGGCGGCGCCGGGAGCACCGCATAGAGCTCACCTTCGAGCTGCTTGCGGACGTCGTCGACGGAATCCAGGTCCTGCACCGAGATACCGAACGCGTCGACCACCGACGAGCCCAGGGTGGTGATCTTGGCCCACGCGATGTCCGCTGCGGCGCGTTCGAACACCCCGGTGAGCAATGCGAGCAGTCCGGTGCGGTCGGTGGTACGGATCTCGACGATCAGCTGGCCTTCCCCGCTGCCGTCGTGCCACAAGATGCGCGGTGGGGCCGGCACGGCGTTGATCGGCACGGCGGGCTTGTGTTCTCCCACCCGGCCGGTGCCGTACTGCGTGGCCTCCCGGTCGCGCTTCTCCAACGCGGCGATGACGTCGAGTTCGCCGTCCAGGGCGAGGATGAACTGCTGCCGTAAGAGCTCGGCAGCCGGTGGTGCACCGAAATGCGGTGATACCACGAAGGTATTGATCGCTGACCCACCGGAACTGTTGACCGATGCCGAATGCACCCGCAGTGAATTGAGCGCGAGCACGCCGGCCGCTTTGGACAGCAGGCCGCGCCGGTCGGGTGCGATGATCGCCACGTTAAAGGTATGGGCACTCTCCCCCGGCATCATCTCGACATGCACGCCGCGGTCGGCGGCGAGCGAAAGATGATGCGGGTCAATCGGATCCGCCTGCGGCAGTGACTCGCCGGCCAACACCAGCCGGCAGCGCCGGACCAGGTCGCCGATCAGCGAGGCCTTCCAATCGCCCCACACGCCGGGCCCGGTGGCCAGCGAATCCGCCTCGGCCAGGGCATCCAGCAATTCGAGCAGCACCGGGTCGCCGCCGAGCGCGTCGATGACGCGGGCGATGGTTTGCGGGTCCTGTAGATCCCGGCGCGTCGCGGTGTCGGGCAGCAGCAGGTGATAACGCACGACCGCGGCGAGCAGATCGATGTCCGATGGCCACAGACCCAGCCGGGTGCCAACCTGCACGGCCAGATCAGCACCGATCACGCTGTGGTCTCCACCGCGGCCCTTCCCGATGTCGTGCAGCAGAGCGCCCAGCACCAGCAGGTCAGGGCGCGACACGCGGGTGGTAAAAGCGCTTGCCCGAGAGACAGTCTCGACAAGATGCCGGTCGACCGTCCAGATGTGGACGACGTCGCGCGGCGGAAGATCGCGCACGGCTCCCCACTCCGGAAAGAGCCGCCCCCACAATCCGGTCCGGTCCAGCGCCTCGACGGTGGCCACCGTCGTCGGGCCGGCGGCCAGCAGCACCAGCAGGTCCTTGAGCGCATCGCGGGGCCACGGTGTGCGCAGCTCGGGAGCCGAGGCCGCCAAACGGCTCAACGTCGAACCCGAGATCGGCAACCCGGTGGTCGCCGAGGCGGCGGCCACCCGCAGGATCAGGCCAGGGTCTCGCTCCGGGCGGGCGTCGCGGGCCAGGATCACCTCACCGGCGAACTCCACCACACCTTCGTCGAGTGGGCGGCGCGTGGGCCGGCGCAGCACCGAAAGTCCACGTTTGGGAAGGGCATTGGCCGCCGTGCGGAGTCCGGCATCGACGTAGTAGCTGATGGTGCGCGCCCCGTCGGAGATCACCCGGGCCAGATCGAAACGGTCGCCGATGCGCAGTGCCGCGCCGATTTCGTCGGCGAATTGGGCCAGCAGCTGGTCGCGGCCACGCTTGGAGGACCGATGCAGTTCGGTGCGCACGTTCAGCAGCGCCAGGTGCGCCTCGCCCAGCGATCCGGTCGGCGAGGCCAGCGAGTCGCTCGGGTACACGTCGGCCAGCTGGGCGATCGCCAGGGCGTTGAGCAATTGGACGTCGCGCAGACCACCGCGGCCGCACTTGAGGTCGGGCTCGGCGCGGTGCGCGATCTGCCCGCTGCGGTCCCAGCGTGCCTTGGTGTGTGCGACGAGTTCGTCGAACCGGGAGGCGATTCCGGTGCGCCACTGCCGCCGGGCCCCGCCGATCAGCAGTTGGGACAGCTCGGAGTCGCCGGCGATGTGCCGCACCTCGAGCATCGCCAACCCCGCCGAGATGTCCTCGCTGGCCACGGTGAGGGCCTCAGGCACCGTGCGGACACTGTGATCGAGGCGAATATTGGCGTCCCACAACGGATACCACAGCAGTTCGGCAACCTGGGTGACGACGTCGGCGGGCATGTTGTCGTGCAGCAGCATGAGATCGAGATCGGAGTAAGGCACGAATTCACGCCGGCCCAGTCCGCCGGTGGCGACGATGGCGAATCCACTGGTGGGGGTGATCCCGATCTCGGTGGCCTTGGTGGTCAGCCAGAATTCGTGCAGATCCAGCAGGGCGTCCCGCAGGGCGACCGAATCGAGTTGGCGCTGACCGCCTTCCAGAAGCTGTTGACAGGCCCTGGCCAGATCCTTGGCGGGCTTAGACGAGCCCGCCGCCGGTGCCTCCCATCGGGAAGCGCCGGCGGCGGAATCTCTTGATCGTTGTGTCATCTCAGTCCTCCCACGGCCAACCCTCGAACGAACGCCTATTCGGTGTGGCCGCAAGAAGACGTCACATCGGATGCGTCAGAGAGCGTCGGACCCCCGCTCGCCCGTACGGACCCGAACAACGGTCTCGACAGGGCTGACCCACACCTTGCCGTCGCCGATCTTGCCGGTCCGTGCGGCCTGCACGATGACGTCCACGACCTTGTCGACGGCAGAGTCATCGACGACGACCTCCACGCGGACCTTGGGCACGAAGTCGACGGAGTACTCCGCACCTCGGTACACCTCGGTGTGGCCCTTCTGGCGTCCGTATCCCTGCACCTCACTGACGGTCATCCCGAGGATACCCGTCTGCTCGAGGCCGGTCTTGACGTCTTCCAGCGTGAACGGCTTGACGATCGCAGTAATCAGTTTCATTTCCCTCATTCCTCCGCGCCGTGACGTCCGAGAACCGAGCTCGTGCCGGCCGCTGCGAAGTCGTACGCGGTCTCCGCGTGTTCGGCTTCGTCGATGCCAGACGCCTCTTCCTCCCGATCAAGCCGCAGTCCGATGGTGTACTTGACGATCAAGGCCAAGATAGCGGTACCCACAGCCGAGTACCCCAGAACCGCGAAGGCACCAATGGCCTGCTTGACCAACTGATCGGTGCCGCCGCCGTAGAACAGGCCGGAAACCGCCGCCGGCGCCTCGGAGGTGGCCACCAGACCGACCATCAGAGTGCCGAAAAGGCCGCCGACGAGGTGCACGCCGACCACGTCGAGCGAGTCGTCGAAGCCCAGCTTGTACTTCAGGCCGACCGCCAGCGCGCAGATGATGCCGGCGCCCGCGCCGATCGCCAGCGCGCCAACCACATTCACCGACGAGCAGGACGGGGTGATCGCGACCAGGCCGGCCACGATGCCCGACGCCGCACCCAGGGTGGTGGCGTGTCCGTCGCGAATCCGCTCGGTGAGCAGCCAGCCCAGCATCGCCGCGCCGGTAGCGACCGTCGTGGTGATGAACGTGACACCGGCAATTCCGTTGGAGCCCACCGCAGAACCGGCGTTGAAGCCGTACCAACCGAACCACAGCAGACCGGCGCCGAGCATCACGAACGGCAGGTTGTGCGGCCGCATCGGGGTGCCGGGCCAGCCGAGGCGCTTGCCCAGGATGATCGCGAGCACCAGGCCCGCGGTGCCGGAGTTGATGTGCACCGCGGTTCCACCGGCGAAGTCGATTGCCTTGAGCTTGTTGGCAATCCAGCCACCGTGCTCACCGGTGACCCCGTCGAAAGCGAAAACCCAGTGGGCGACCGGGAAGTACACGAAGGTGGCCCACAGGCCGGCGAAGACCAGCCAGCCGCCGAACTTCAGGCGATCGGCCACCGCACCGGAGATCAGGGCGACGGTGATGATCGCGAACATCAGCTGGAAGGCCACGAAGACAACCTGGGGAATGGTTCCGGCCAGCGGGACCGACACCGCCGCAGCGTCTGGGGTGAGCTGCAGGTAGGTGCCGCCAATCAGACCCTTGAGGCCAAAGTACTGAGTGGGGTCGCCGAACAGGTTGAACTTGTCATCGCCAAAGGCCAGTGAGTAGCCGTAGAGCACCCACAGCACCGTGATAAGGCCCATCGCGCTGACGCTCATCATGATCATGTTGAGCACGCCCTTGGCACGCACCATGCCGCCGTAGAAAAAGGCCAGGCCCGGCGTCATCAGCAGCACGAGCGCGGAGCTCGCAAGCATCCATGCTGTGTCGCCGGTGTCCGGCACACCCATTACGGGAAATCCATCCACTCGCAGTTTCTCCTTCACCCATGCCACGGTTAGGCACCGTTGACCTAGGCCAAGACAATGCGCAGTGGTTGTTTCATCGACGACGCCTGGGTGTTTCGCATGTGTGAACGGATTGGCAGTCTTCGTTTCGCCGGTGTTACATCCCGCAATTCGCGCCGCCGAGAAGGGGTTTGCGGGCTATCCGAGCAGCGCGTCGACGAAGGCTGCCGCCTCGAATGGCGCCAGATCGTCGGGCCCTTCGCCCAATCCGACCAGCTTTACCGGCACACCGAGTTCTTGCTGCACGCGGAAGACGATGCCGCCCTTGGCTGTGCCGTCGAGCTTGGTCAGCACCACCCCGGTGATGTCGACGACGTCAGCGAACACCCGAGCCTGTGCCAGACCGTTCTGGCCGATCGTTGCGTCAAGCACAAGCAGCACCTCGTCGACGGCGGCACGCTTGCTCACCACCCGCTTGACCTTGCCGAGCTCGTCCATCAGGCCGGTCTTGGTGTGCAGTCGCCCCGCGGTGTCGATGACGACGACATCGGCACCGGCCTCGATGCCCTTGTCCACCGAATCGAACGCCACCGAGGCTGGGTCCGCGCCCTCGGCCCCACGGACCACCTCGGCGCCGACCCGCGACCCCCAACTCTGCAATTGATCGGCGGCGGCCGCCCGGAAGGTGTCGGCCGCACCGAGGACGACCCGGCGCCCGTCGGCGACCAGGACCCGAGCCAGCTTGCCGACGGTTGTGGTCTTGCCGGTCCCGTTGACGCCGACGACCAGCAGCACCGACGGCTTGTTGGCATGCGGCAACGCCTTGATCGAGCGGTCCAGGCCGGGGTTCAGCTCAGCGATCAGCACGTCGCGCAGCACCGCGCGGGCGTCAGCCTCGGTGCGCACGGTGCTGCTGGCCAGCCGGCTGCGCAGCTGCTCGATCACCGAGGCGGTGACCACCGGTCCGAGGTCGGCGATCAACAGGGTGTCTTCGACCTCCTCCCAGGACGCCTCGTCGAGGTCGCCACCGCCGAGCAGGCCGAGCATGCTGCGGCCCAGCGCGTTCTGCGATTTGGCAAGGCGCCCGCGCAGGCGCTCCAGGCGGCCTTCGGCGGGCGCAATGGCATCGAGGTCGGGTGCCGGAGGCGCAACGGCGCCGACATCGGCCGCGGCTGGAGCTTTCGGGGCTTCCGGCTCGACCGGCGGCGCGGGCGGGGCTACCGGGGTGTCGGGGACTGGTTCGGTCTTGGGCGCCTCGACCACCGGCGGCTCGGGCAGCCGCACGTCGGCGATCGGGCGCTTGACGGAGTCGCGCGGCAGCGCCGCGTCATCACCGACCCCCGGCAGTCCGGTCGCATCGACCGTGGGTGCCTGGCTGAACGAAATCCCCGTCGATGCGGTGTATCCGCCGGATCGGTCGATCGGTGTGGGACCCTCTGAGCTGGGGCGCAGACTGATCTGACGCCGCCGGAACCGCACCAGCCCGACGACGATTGCAGCGACGACCAGGACGGCGATGACCGCTATAGCGATCCAGAGACCCTCTGACACCGTGCCATTGTTTCAGGGCACGGAGCGGGCCTGCGCCTCCCCTGGACAACGGGGTATCTAGTGACGATGGATCAGCACGGCGAGCTGAAGCAAAGCGACCCGGGGATGTCGTCGGCAATGGCCAAGCGCAAACTCCGCCATATCGACGCCTGCCTGCATGGGCCCGTCTCCTACGAAACCGTGAGCACCGGCTTCGAGCGCTACCGGCTGCCCTACAACGCCCTGACCCAGACCAGCCTCAACGCCGTCGACATGAGCACCACGTTCCTGGGCGCCCCGCTGCGCGCGCCCGTTCTCATCGGGGCGATGACCGGCGGCGCCGAGCTGTCCCGCACGATCAACCGCAACCTGGCCGAGGCCGCACAGAAGCTCGGGATCGGCATGATGCTCGGTTCGCAACGCATCATGCTCGACGACGACGTCGCGGCTGCCAGCTTCGAAGTCCGCGAGTTCGCGCCCGACGTCTTGCTGATCGGCAATATCGGGCTGGCTCAACTCTCCGATGCCCTGGTGCCCAAATTGATTGCCGCACTCGATCGGATCGGTGCTGACGCGCTGGCGGTGCACACCAACCCGCTGCAGGAGGCAATGCAGGACAACGGCGACACCGACTTCAGCGGCTCGCTGGAGCGCTTGCGCCACCTGGCCGAGGACCTCCCCTACCCGGTGCTGGTCAAGGAGGTCGGCCACGGCATCGGCGCCGCGGCCGCCGAGCGACTGCGGGACATGGCGCTCGCCGCAGTCGACGTCGCCGGTGCCGGCGGGACCTCGTGGGCGCGGGTGGAGCAGCTGGTGCGCTACGGAGAGGTGCGCGACCCGGCGATCGCCGAATGGGGGGTACCGACGGCCCAAGCGCTCGCCGAGGTGCACGCGACGCTGCCGGACATGCCGCTGGTGGCCTCTGGTGGCATCCGCACCGGTTTGGACGCCGCCAAGGCGTTGATGATGGGCGCCGACGTGGTCGCGCTGGCCCGCCCGCTGTTGGCCCCTGCGATTGAGTCACCCGCAGCGGCACTGGACGTGCTGCACAGGTTCATCGAGGAACTGCGGATCTGCCTGCACGGCTGCGGCGCGGCCGACCTGGCCGCACTGCGCGGTCTGGGCGCGCCTGCCATCAGCTGAGCAGGGCGGTGACGTCAGGCGGGGATCGTGTGCGCCCAAGGCCGTACCCCGAATCGTACTGATCACCAACGAGTTTGGGCGCCAGTTAGGTACTGGCCGACACCAGCTCTTGGCCGCGCATCCGCTGCGAGATGACCGTGGTGATGCCGTCGCCCTGCATCGTGACTCCGTAGAGTGCATCGGCGATCTCCATCGTCGGCTTCTGGTGGGTGATGACGATCAGCTGGGACTGCGCCCGCAGCTGCTCGAACAACCCGATCAGCCGGCGCAGGTTGACGTCGTCGAGGGCCGCCTCGACCTCGTCCATGACGTAGAAGGGTGACGGGCGGGCCCGGAAGATGGCCACCAGCATCGCCACCGCGGTCAGCGACTTTTCGCCGCCGGACAGCAGCGAGAGGCGCTTGACCTTCTTGCCTGGCGGGCGGGCCTCCACCTCGACGCCGGTGGTCAGCAGATCGTTGGGGTCGGTCAGCAACAGCCGGCCTTCACCGCCGGGGAACAACGTTGCGAAGACCTGTCCGAACTCGCGCTCGACATCGGCGTAAGCCTCGGCGAACACCTGCAGGATCCGGTTGTCGACGTCGGCGATCACATCGAGCAGGTCCTTGCGCGCGGCCTTGACGTCCTCGAGCTGGGTGGCCAGGAAGTTGTAGCGCTCCTCCAGCGCCGCAAACTCTTCCAGCGCAAGCGGATTCACCCGACCGAGCTCGGCCAGTTCACGTTCAGCCCGCTTGGCGCGGCGTTCCTGAGTCGGCCGGTCGAACACCATCGGCGCCGGCGCGGTGACCTGCTCGCCGCGCTCCTTGGCCTGCTCGTACTCCGCCATCTCGAGCTCCGACGGTGGCAGCGACACGTCGGGACCGTACTCGGCGATCAAATCATCGGCGGCCATGCCGAATTGTTCGAGCACCATCTGCTCGAGCTGTTCGATGCGCATGGCGGCCTGCGCCTTGGCCACCTCGTCACGATGCAGCGAATCGGTCAGCGCGGTGATCCGGCTGTTGAGCGCGGTGACTTCTTCGCGCGCGGCCGCCATCGCGGTGGCCCGCTCCTGGCGTTCAGCGGCCAAGCTGTCGCGGCGGCGGGACGCCGCCGCGACCACACCGGCCAGCCGCTCGGCGACGCGGCGGCCGGACTCGGCCACCGCGGCGGCCACCGCGGCGGCATGCTCGCGGGCGGCGCGGGCGCGCTGCGCGCGGATCCGCGCCTCCCGCTCGGCCGCTGCGGTTCGGCGCAGCGAATCTGCGCGCCCGCGAACGGCATTCGCGCGTTCCTCGGCGGTGCGCACTGCCAGCCGCACCTCCACCTCGACGGCACGGGCTTCTTCGGCAGCCGCCTGCATGAACTGACGGTCCACCGGCTCGTCGTCGACGACGGTCTGGGTGTCTTGTGCCGCGGACAGTCGGTTCTCGAGTTGGGTGAGCTCTTCGACCGTCTGCAGCCGGCTGGCCTCGAGCTCGCCGCGCTGGGCCAGCTGCCTGCGCCACTCCTCCTCGGCGGCTCGGGCTTCCTGCCCGAGCCGGCCGAGCTGCTCGTAGATCGCCGAGATCGCGGCATCGGATTCGTTGAGTGCGGCCAGGGCCTCTTCCGCGGCGTCCTGGCGGTTGCTCTGCTCAGTGAGCGCACCGGCCAGTGCGGCCGACAGCTCGCCGACCTGCGTCTCGGAGGCGGCGAGTTCCCTTCTGGCCTTGTCGATTTCGCTGGCGATCTCGAGGGTGCTTGGTTTTCGGTCGGAGCCACCGCTGACCCAACCGGCGCCGACCAGATCACCTTCGCGAGTCACCGCACGCAGGTTTGGCCGCGCAGCAACCAGGTCGAGGGCCGCACCCAGGTCTCCGACGACGGCGACATCGGACAGCATCGCGGTCATCGCACCCTGCAGGCGTCCCGGCACCTCGATCAGATCAAGCGCCCAGGCCGCGCCCTCGGGCAACGAGCCGCCTTGCCGCGCCGTGATCGGCCAGTCCCCCAACACGATTGCGGCCCGGCCACCGTCGGATTCCTTGAGTGCTCGCACCGCGGAGCGGGCGGCGTGGGAGTCATCGGCGGCCACGGCGTCCGCGGCGGCACCCAGCACCGTGGCCAGTGCGACCTCGTAGCCCGAGTGCACCCTGACCAGTTTGGCGATTGTCCCGAAAACGCCTGCACCACTGCGGTTCTGCGTCAACCACGCCGAGCCGTCTTTACGTTCCAGCCCGACCGACAGTGCATCGATGCGGGCGAGCAGCGAGGCCACCTGCCGTTCGGCGGCACGCTCGGCGGACTGCAGTTCAGCCACCCGCTCGTCGGCTTGCCGCAGCGCGGTGACTGTGCGGTCGTGCTGTTCGTCGAGCCCGAGCTCACCCTGATCGAGTTCACCGATCCGGCCCTGCACGGTCTCGAACTCGGCCCTGGCGTGCTGGGTACGGGCGCCGGCCTCCTCGATCGCGTTGGTCAGCCGTGCCACACCGTCGTCGATGGATTCGACCCGGGCACGCAACGTGTCCACCTGTCCCGACAGCCGAGCCAGGCCCTCGCGGCGATCGGCTTCGGCGCGCACGGCCGCCATGTGCGCGCGTTCGGCCTCGGTGGCCGCGCGTTCGCGTTCGCCGAGTTCGGCCCGGGCGAACTCCAGCCGGGACTGCGCTTCGGACAGCTCGGCCAGCAGCTCCTGCTCCCGCGCGGCGACCTCGTCGGCCTCGGCCTCCAGGGCGTCGGGGTCCGGGCCGGTGCTCGCGGTGGGTTCGGCGTCCAGGTACTGCGCCCGCTCGCTGGCGATACGGACGGTGGCGCTGACCCGCTCGGCCAGCGCGGAGAGCCGGAACCAGGCCTGCTGAGCGGCGTCGGTGCGTTCGGACAGCGTCGCCACGGCGGCCTCGTGGGCGGTCAGCGCCTCGGTGGCCACCCCAAGGCGGGCCGCGGCGTCGTCGTGCTCGCGGCGCAGCGTGGTCTCGGTGTTGTCGGCCCCGGTGAACTCGGCCCGGCGGACCACCAGGTCGTCGGCGGCCAGCCGCAGCCGGGCGTCGCGCAGATCGGCCTGGATGGTCTGGGCCCGGCGCGCCATCTCGGCCTGGCGGCCCAACGGCTTGAGCTGGCGGCGGAGCTCGGTGGTCAAGTCGGTGAGCCGGGCCAGGTTGGCCGACATCGACTCGAGCTTGCGGACCGCCTTTTCCTTGCGCTTGCGGTGCTTGAGCACACCTGCGGCTTCCTCGATGAAGGCCCGGCGGTCTTCGGGTCGCGACTCGAGGATCTGCGAGAGCCTGCCCTGACCGACGATGACGTGCATCTCCCGGCCGATGCCGGAGTCGCTGAGCAGCTCCTGCACGTCCATCAGCCGGCAACTGCTGCCGTTGATCTCGTACTCGCCGGCGCCGTCGCGGAACATCCGCCGGGTGATCGACACCTCGGAGTACTCGATGGGAAGCAAGCGGTCGGAGTTGTCGATAGTCAGCGTCACCTCGGCGCGCCCGAGCGGCGCCCGCGACGAGGTGCCCGCGAAGATGACGTCCTCCATCTTGCCGCCGCGCAGCGTCTTGGCGCCCTGCTCACCCATCACCCAGGCCAGCGCGTCGACGACATTGGACTTACCGGAGCCGTTGGGACCGACCACGCAGGTGATGCCCGGCTCGAAGCGCAGAGTCGTCGGCGAGGCGAAGGATTTGAAGCCCTTCAGCGTCAGACTCTTGAGGTACACGGGGTGCCACCTTACCGGCGGAAGAGGGCCTGTTAGCGCAACCGTGCTGCGTGGTTAACGGGTGTCTTGCCCGATGTTCATCACCCGGCAGTTGCTGTCGGACAGGCGGGTCTGAAGTGACGAATGTTACTTGTGGGGTTTATTTTTCGACGAAGCCACGCATCGGCTCGCCGGGTTCGGTGACGTCCGCGACGACTTTGTCCACCGACCCGGGCGTCGTTCCGCCCCGAAGCAGCTCCAAGAGCCGCTCGCAATCCGCGCGCGGTCCCTGCGCCACGACGAGCACCCGGCCGTCGGCCTGGTTGCTCGCGTAGCCGGTCAGCCCGAGCTCAAGCGCCCGCGAGCGCATCCACCAGCGGAAACCCACGCCCTGGACGTAGCCGTGCACCCAGGCGGTCAGCCGGACGTCAGGCTCGGCCAACGTCGGTCACCTCGACATGGACATCGGTGCCGGATTTCAGGGTGCGCCCCACGGTGCAGACCTGCTCGATCGCTCGGTTGACCACCACCAATAAGCGTTCGACCTCCTCCGGGGACAGCCCGGACAGATCGACCTCGAGCTTCTCCTCCAGCAGCGGGTAGCGCTCCTGCTCACGATCGGCGGGCCCGGAGACTTTGATCACCGCCGGGTAGTCGTCGCCGAGGCGGCGGCGCAGCGGCTGGTCGCTGCTCAGCCCGCTGCAGCCGGCCAGCGCGATCTTCAGCAGCTCACCGGGGGTGAAGACACCCTCGTCGGTCTCCGAGCCGATCAGAACCTCCGCGCCGCGGCTGCTGCGGCCCGTATAGCGCCGCACGCCGGTGCGTTCCACCCAGAGTTCCGTCATGTTTCCTTCCTTTGCGCCCAAACCGACATTTGGCCGAGAGAGTGCGAGTAGATCACGCCAAAACGTCGATCTCGGCGCGGTGTGTTCAACGCCGAGGGCGCGGCTGGCCCGGTCTTCGTTGACACCGTGGGCAGTAGTACGAGGAGCGGTTCATGAACTTCTCCCGCCGGATCGCCGTCCCGCAGCGTGGGCAGGGCAGGTCTTCGCGGCCGTAGACGTTCAGCGACCGGTCGAAGTAACCGGACTGGCCGTTGACGTTGACGTAGAGCGAGTCGAAGGAGGTGCCGCCCTGACCCAGCGCCTCGCGCATCACCTCGGTGGCCGCATCGAGCAGGTCGCCGAGCTGACGGCGGGTCAGGTTGGCAGCCAGCCGCGCGCCGTTGATCTTGGCCCGCCACAGCGACTCGTCGGCGTAGATGTTGCCGACGCCGGAGACGACGGTCTGGTCGAGCAGCTGCCGCTTGATCTCGGAGTGCTTGCGGCGCAACACCGTAACGACAGCCTCGCGGTCGAAGCGCGGATCCAGCGGGTCGCGGGCGATGTGGGCCACCGGCTCGGGCACCCGGCTGCCGTCGACCTCCACCACGTCGGCCAGCTGCCACCCCCCGAACGTGCGCTGGTCGACGAAACTCAGTGTGGTGCCGTCGTCGAGCAGCGCAGCAATCCGCAGGTGGTTGGTGTTGGGGACATCGCCGAGCAGCATCTGACCGCTCATCCCCAGGTGCACCACCAGGGCGGTCTGATCGTCATCAAGATTGAGCCACAAGTACTTTCCGCGCCGGTCCGTTCCAGTGATGTGCGCGTCGAGCAGTCGCGCGGTCAGGTCGGCAGCGCCTGCTTCATGTCGGCGTACCGCGCGCGGGTGGTGCACCCGCACCGCGGTGATCGACTTGCCGGCCACGTGGGCTTGCAGGCCGCGCCGGACGACCTCGACCTCCGGCAGTTCAGGCATCCGGTTGTTGGTCCGTGATGGCCTGCCACGCTTGGGCCGCGGCCTTCTGTTCGGCTTCCTTCTTGGAACGACCCACACCGGTGCCGTATTCGGCGTCCCCCACCACGACGGTCGCCGTGAACTGCTTGTCGTGGTCAGGCCCCGTCGAGGTGACGAGGTAGGTCGGCGGCCCCAAACCCTTTGACGCACTGAGCTCTTGAAGACTGGTCTTCCAATCCAGCCCGGCACCCAGCGTCGGGGCCGTGTCCAGAAGATTGCCGAACAGCCGCAGGATGACCTTGCGTGCGGTGTCGATACCGTGCTCCAGGTACACCGCGCCCAGCAGCGACTCCATGCCGTCGGCCAGGATGCTGGATTTGTCTGCCCCGCCGGTGTTGAGTTCGCCGCGGCCCAAGAACAGGTGCGCCCCCAGTCCCTCGGCGGTGAGGCCGCGCCCGACGTCGGCCAGCGCGTGGGTGTTGACGATGCTGGCGCGCAGCTTGGCCAGATCGCCTTCGGTGCGGTCGGGGTGGCGGTGGTACAACTCGTCGGTCACCGTCAGTCCGAGTACCGCGTCGCCGAGGAACTCCAGCCGCTCGTTGGTGGGCAGCCCGCCGTGTTCGTAGGCGTAACTGCGGTGGGTCAACGCCAGCGTCAGCAACTCTTCGGTCATCTCGACGCCCAAGGCGGCCAGCAGATTTTCACGTGGTGGGCTCACGAAGCGCCAGCCCCCCGCTCGGGGGTGTTCTCCTCGTCTGCGGCGGGAAACATCTTCGCCAGCTTGGCAAAGCGCGGGTCGATCCCATCGTGGTGGTGACCCGGCTCGGCGCTGGCCAGTGGGACGCCGCATGTCGTGCACAGCCCGGGGCAGTCCTCGGTGCACACCGGGGCGAACGGCAGGGCCAGGCCGACGGCGTCGACGATCGACTGCTCGAGGTCGATCGTCTGATCGACGACGTGGCCGACTTCGTCTTCCTCGGTGGTGGATTCCGTTGCGCTGTCCGGGTAGGCGAACAGCTCGGTCAGCGAGATCTCGACGTCACCGGTGACCGGCGTCAGGCACCGGGAGCAGTCGCCGCTGGTCAGCGCATCCACGGTGCCGGTGACCAGCACCCCCTCGGACACCGATTCCAGACGTAGGTCCAGGTTCAGATCCGCGCCGCGTTCGATCGCGATCAGGTCCAAGCCGATTCGGGACGGGCTGGGCACCGTCTCGTGCAACTCCAGCATGGATCCGGGGCGCCGCCCCAACCGGGAGATGTCGAGAACGAGCGGCGATCGCGATCTGTAATTTCGGGCTCTGCGTGGCGTCGCCATAAATTCAATCTTAAAACCCGGTGCGGCCCGATTCAGCCAGTAGGCGCGGGCCGTACCGTTCAGCGTTGCACGTAGTCGTGGGTCCCCGCGGCGGTCCGCAGCTGGTGACGGCCCCTGCTGACCGAGCGCAAGGTGCCGTTGAGGTAGTCCTCGAACTGGGCGAGTTTGTTGTCGACATAGATGTCGCACTCGCCGCGCAGCCGGTCGGCCTCGGCGTGTGCGGTGTCGATCAGCCGGGTCGATTCGGCGTGAGCCGCCTGCACGACCTCGGTGTCGGAGACCAGCCGCTGCTGCTCCTTGATGCCTTCCTGCACAGCCTTCTCGTAGGAGATGTTGCCGCTCTCGACCAGCCGGTCGGCCTCAGCCTTGGCCCTGCTGGTGGCGGCCTCGTACTCCCTCTTGGATGTCGCCGCCAGGCGGCTGGACTCCTCGCGGGCTTCGAGAACGGTGCGCTCACTGTGCTGACGGGCCTCGGCGACCATCCGGTCGGCCTGCGACTTGGCGTCCGCCAGCAGCCGGTCGGCCTCGGCGCGGGCATGGCTCAGCAGGGAGTCGGCCTCGGCGGTGGAGTTGGACACCATCGAGTCGGAGTGCTCTTTGGCCTCCCGCAGCAGCGAATCGCGGGCGTCCAACACATCCTGGGCGTCATCGAGCTCGCCGGGGATGGCGTCCTTGATGTCGTCGATGAGTTCCAGCACGTCGCCGCGCGGCACCACGCAGCCAGCCGTCATCGGGACGCCGCGGGCCTCTTCGACAATCGCGCTCAGCTCATCGAGCGCTTCAAAAACTCGGTACACGGCGCCACCCTCCTGGGCGTAGTTGGTAGTGACTAGTGTGCCTGGTGTTACGCCTGTGACTGCGGTGGCGGGCCGGTGTGTCGGAAAGACGTTTTTGGCAAGCGCACCGGTCAGAGGGCGTCTCGTTGGAGATTATGTCGGGCTGGGGGCCAACTGCGCGGGCAATCCGCGGCAGAAATTCAGCGCTGGACGAGCTTGGCCTGCAGGCGGCGGTTCACCGACTCTGGCAGCAACGCCGAAACGTCACCGCCGAACGTCGCCACCTCTTTGGCCAGCGATGACGAGACAAACGAATACTGCGGAGTGGTGGCCACGAAGAAGGTGTCCACGCCGGCGATGTGCTTGTTCATCTGGGCCATCTGCAGCTCGTACTCGAAATCGGTGCCCGTGCGCAGACCCTTGACGATCGCGGTGAACCCACGCTGTTTGACGAAGTCGACGACCAGCCCCTGCCCCGCCTCGGCCCGCAGGTTCGGCAGGTGGGCGGTGGCTTCGGAGATCATCGCGATCCGCTCGTCGATATCGAACATCCCCTTTTTGTTGGGGTTGATCAGCACCGCGACGATCACTTCGTCGAATTGTGCGGCGGCGCGCTCGAAGACGTCGACGTGACCCAGCGTCACCGGATCGAACGATCCCGGACATACCGCGCCACTCATGAGCGAAGACGCTAGCAGGCCGCCAATTCAACTCGGGTATCTCCGTAACGCCGCACCGGCCACGCCGTCCAGCCCGCCGGCCACGAGAGTTCGGTCGACGAGGCCGGACGCTCCACCACCACGACGCTGCCCGGACCCAGCCAGCCGTTGGCCGCCAGACTGTCCAGCAGCGCCTCGATCTCGGCGGTCGGCACCTCGTAGGGCGGGTCGGCCAGCACCAGGTCCACCGGATTCTCCGCGCCTGCCGCCAGCACGGTGGCAACCGCACCGCGGCGCACCGTCGCACCGGTCAGCCCAAGGGTCTCGATATTGCGTTTGATGACCGCCGCTGCGCGCGAATCACTTTCGACGAACAGCGCCGAGGCCGCGCCGCGGGACAACGCTTCGAGACCGAGCGCCCCCGAACCCGCGTACAGATCCAGCACCCTCAGTCCGTCGAAATCCCGGCGCGCGGCAAGGACATTGAACAACGCCTCGCGAACCCGGTCCGTCGTCGGCCGCGTTCCGCGCGCGGGCACATCGATGCGCCGGCCACCGGCGGCCCCGCCGACGATGCGGGTCAGGCCGCCCCCCTTGATCCCCCGGTCGCTTCGCTCCTGCCCGCCGAACCGATCACCACCAGCAGATCGCCGCCTTCGACCTGCGCGGTGCTGCCGACGGCGACGCGATTGACGGTCCCGGCCTTGGGTGCGGTGATCGCGGCTTCCATCTTCATCGCCTCGATGGTGGCGATGGTCTGACCCGCGGCCACCTTGTCGCCGACGGCTACCCCGACGGTGACCACCCCGGCGAAGGGGGCAGCGACGTGATCGGGGTTGGCACGATCAGCCTTTTCGGCGGTCGGTACGGTTTCGGCGATATTGTTGTCGCGCACCAGCACCGGCCGCAGCTGGCCGTTGATGATGCACATGACCGTGCGCATGCCACGCTCGTCGGCATCGGAGATGGCCTCCAGCCCGACGATCAGATCGACACCGCGCTCGAGCACGATGCGGTGCTCATCCCCGGGGCGCAGACCGCACAGGAATTGATTACCGGACAGGCCCGACGTGTCGCCGTACTCCTCGCGGTGCGCCTCGAATTCCTTGGTGGGGCCGGGGAACAGCAGCCGGTTCAGCGTCGCCTGGCGAGCCAGGCCGGGTTCACCGAGCACCTTCTCGTCCTCGACCGACAGCGGCTCCTCGGGCTTGGCCGGGCCACGCCCTTCTAATGCTTTGGTGCGCAACGGTTCCGGCCAGCCACCGGGCGGGTCACCCAGCTCGCCACGCAGGAACCCGATCACCGAGTCGGGGATGTCGTGACGCGCGGGGTCTTCGGCGAATTCCTCCGCGGTGATCCCGGCACCGACCAATGCCAGCGCCAGGTCCCCGACCACCTTGCTCGACGGGGTGACTTTGACCAGCCTGCCCAAGATCCGGTCGGCGCCGGCGTAGGCGTTCTCGACGTCCTCGAACCGTTCACCCAGGCCGAGCGCAATGGCTTGCGTGCGTAGGTTACTCAGCTGGCCACCGGGGATCTCGTGGTGATAGACCCGGCCGGTCGGTGCCGGCAGGCCGGCCTCGAACGGGGCGTATTGCCGCCGCAGCAGCTCCCAGTACGGCTCAAGGTCGCATACCGCGTCCAGGTCGAGTCCGGTGTCGAACGGGGTGTGTGCCGCCGCGGCGACGATCGCCGACAGCGGCGGCTGGCTGGTGGTGCCCGACAGCGGCGCCGCGGCGCCGTCGACCGCGCTTGCTCCGGCATGCCAGGCCGCGGTGTAGGTGGCCAGCTGGCCGCCGGGGGTGTCGTGGGTGTGCACGTGCACCGGTAGGTCGAAGCGGCTGCGCAGCGCCGACACCAGGGTGGTCGCCGCCGGCGGACGCAGCAGGCCGGCCATGTCCTTGATCGCCAGCACATGGGCCCCGGCGTCGACGATCTGCTCGGCCAGCCGCAGCCAGTAGTCCAGCGTGTAGAGCGTCTCGGCGGGGTTGGACAGGTCGCCGGTGTAGCTCATCGCGACTTCGGCTACCGCCGAACCGGTTTGGCGCACCGCGTCGATGGCGGGTCGCATCGACTCGACGTTGTTGAGCGCATCGAAGATGCGGAAGATGTCGACACCGGTGCGGGTGGCCTCGTCGACGAACGCGTGTGTCACCGCCTCCGGGTACGGCGTGTACCCCACGGTGTTGCGGCCGCGCAGCAGCATCTGCAGGCAGATGTTGGGGACCGCCTCGCGTAGCGAGGCCAATCGCTCCCACGGGTCTTCTTTCAGGAAGCGAAGCGCCACATCGTAAGTCGCACCTCCCCAGCATTCGATTGACAACAGCTGCGGCATCATCCTGGCGATGTGGGGCGCGACAGCCAGGAGGCCCGACGAACGCACCCGCGTCGCCAGCAGCGACTGGTGTGCGTCCCGGAACGTCGTATCCGTCACGCCTACACCCGGAGAATCCTTGAGCCACTGGGCGAATCCCTCGGGACCCAGTTCGTCGAGGCGCTGTTTGCTCCCCGAGGGCGGGGTGGTCGACGCGATGTCGATGGGGGGCAGCTTGTCTTGGGGGTAGTACCGGGGGCGATCACGGTACGGCGAGTTGACCGTGACCTCGGCCAGGAACTTCAGCATCTTCGTGCCGCGGTCGGCAGACGCGCGTGACGTCAGCAGCTGCGGGCGCTCATCGATGAACGACGTGGTGACGCGTCCGGCCTGGAAATCCGGGTCGTCCAGAACCGCTTGCAGGAATGGGATATTCGTCGACACACCGCGGATGCGGAATTCGGCGACTGCGCGTCTGGCGCGAGCCACCGCGGTGGGAAAGTCACGGCCGCGGCAGGTGAGCTTGACGAGCATCGAATCGAAGTGCGCGGCGACGTCGGCACCCAGGTGGGTACCGCCGTCAAGCCGGATGCCCGCTCCGCCCGGTGAGCGGTAGGTGGTGATGCGGCCGGTGTCGGGCCGGAACCCATTGGCCGGATCCTCGGTGGTGATACGGCATTGCAGCGCAGCGCCGCGTGGCTGAATCGCCTCCTGGCTCAGGCCCAGATCCGCCAGCGTCTCCCCCGCGGCGATCCGCAGCTGCGCCGACACCAGGTCGACGTCGGTGATCTCCTCGGTGACGGTGTGCTCCACCTGAATCCGGGGATTCATCTCGATGAAGACGTGCCGGCCACGCTCGTCGAGGAGGAACTCCACAGTGCCCGCGCACGTGTAGCCGATCTGACGGGCGAACGCGACCGCGTCTGCGCAAATCTGTTCCCGCAGTGCAGGATCCAGGTTCGGCGCGGGGGCCAGTTCGATGACCTTCTGATGCCGCCGTTGCACACTGCAATCGCGCTCGAACAGATGAATGACGTTTCCGTGCGTGTCGGCAAGGATCTGCACCTCGATATGGCGCGGATTTACCACCGCCTGTTCGAGGAACACCGTCGGATCACCGAAGGCCGATTCGGCCTCGCGACTGGCCGCCTCGATGGACTCGGCCAGCGCGGCCGGGTCACTCACCCGGCGCATACCCCGCCCACCGCCGCCGGCAACAGCCTTGACGAAGACCGGGAAGTGCATGGACTTGGCGGCTTCGACCAGTTCCTCCACCGACGACGACGGCTCCGACGAGGCGAGCACCGGCAGGCCCGCCTCCCGGGCCGCGGCGATCGCGCGCGCCTTGTTGCCGGTGAGTTCCAGGATCGAGTGGTCGGGCCCGATGAAGGTGATGCCCGCGGCCGTACAGGCCGCCGCCAGTTCGGGATTCTCCGACAGGAAGCCGTAACCCGGGTAGATCGCGTCGGCGCCGGCGGCCTGCGCGGTGGCGACGATCTCGTCGACCGAGAGATACGCCCGCACCGGATGCCCGATCTCGCCGATCTGATACGACTCATCGGCTTTCAGCCGATGCAGCGAGTTGCGATCCTCGTACGGGTAGATCGCAACCGTGCCGATGCCCATCTCGTAGGCAGCACGGAAGGCGCGAATCGCGATCTCACCCCGGTTGGCCACAAGGACTTTGGAAATCACAAACGGACCCTACCCCGTAGCCGATACGACATGTTTTAGATGAGCGTTGACCAGTAGTTCCAGAACCGAACCAGGATCAGGAGAACAACCGCGGTGAACCACAGCGCCACAATCGACCAGCGCCAGGTGTACAGAACCCTGGCGACGGCGTTACCGGCGAGCGGGCGCAGTGCGATCGAGGACACCACGACCAGAAGCGGGATGGTGACCGCCCACACCACCATGCAGTAGGGGCACAGCGCGCCGATGCGGTAGAGCGTCTGGAATATCAGCCAGTGGATGAACACGACGGCCAGTGCCGTGCCGATCGTCAGGCTCATCCAGTACCACCGCGGTAACCGAACTTTGGCCACCGCCAGCACGCCGGTCACGACGACGACGGAGAAGCCGGCGATACCCATCAGCGGGTTGGGAAAACCGAAGACCGACGCCTGCGGGGTGATCATCACCGAACCGCACGACAAGATCGGGTTGATGCTGCAGCTCGGCACATAGGCCGGGTTCACCAGAATCTCGATCTTCTCGATCGTCAGTGTCGCCGAGGAAATCAGTCCGATGACTCCGGCGATCAGCACCCACCAGGCACTGGCCGCACGCACTGCGACTCCACTCGGCGCGGCCCCCGCCTGCGCGGGTTCCGTCGGTTCCACCGGCGCCGGGGTCGCCACGCTCATGGCGTCGGTGTCGCCGGGGCGGCCGGGGCCGCGGCCGGTGCTGCCGGCGCCTCCGGCGTCGGGGGCGTCGCGGAATCCAGCCCGGGCACGTTGCCGACGACGGCCTTTACCTTGGCGACCAGGTCCTCGGGCGAGGCGGGGCTGATGTCCTGGCCGTTGAGCCGGATGGTCGGTGTCGCCTGGATCTTGGCGGCGGCGGCCAGCCCCTCGACCATGTCGCTGTGCTTGCCCGAGTTGATGCATTGCGGGACGCCGCCGGCCGCACCGGCCTGGCGGGCTGTCTCGATCAGCGAATTGTTGTCCGGCGCAGCGCCTGAACCCTCGTCGGGCTGCTGGGCGAACAGCGCGCCGTGGAACCGAAGGAAGGCGTCCTTGTTCTCGTCGGCGACGCAGTAGGCCGCGTTGGCGGCTCGCGTCGAGTAGTTCTTGTTGATCGGCGAGTTCAGGATGGCAACCATGTAGTAGTCGGTGGCCACCGCGCCGCTGTCGACCAGCTTGGTGATGGTCGGGCCGTAGGTCTTCTCGAACTCACGGCAGTGCGGGCACTGGAAGTCCTCATAGAGCGACAGGACGGCCTTGGGCTCGTCGGTGCCGTCCTTCTTGATCACGGAACTCGAGGCGATCCGCACGGCCTGCGCGTTGCCGTTGCCCTTGTTCTTGTCGTGGCCCATCACGATGTAGAGCACAAGGCCGACGGCGAAGATCACGACGATTGCAGTCAACCCCAGCTGGATGAAGAGGTTGCGCTTGCGATCCTGGGCTTTCAGGTCGTAGCGCGGGGCGCTTTTCTTATTGGTGGCCACGGGTCGGCTGGTCCTCGCTGTCAAGACTCGGTGTTAGCGCCTCTAGAGTACCGGCGGCGCATTTGGCCCTTGTCATTCCCCGGGTCGCTTCGCTCCTGCCCGCCGGAAGGTCATCCCCCGGGTCGCTTCGCTCCTGCCCGCCGGAAGGTCAGCCGCGGGCAAGGTGGGCGCGCAGCGCCGAGATCATCTCGGCGTTGCATTGACTGACCTGTCCGCCGAGCGCATTCAGGTTCAGGAAGGCGTGGGTCATCGGACCCATCCGGCGGGCGTCGACGGTGACGCCGGCTGCCCGCAACTTCTCCGCATACTGTTCGCCTTCGTCACGCAGTGGGTCGAACCCGGCGGTGATCACCAGCGCCGGCGGGAGCCCGGCAAGGTCGTCGGCCAGTAACGGAGAGACCCGCGGATCGGTGACATCGAGACCCGATCCGTCGACGTAGGCGCGCTCAAACCAGTCCATGTTGCGCTTGGTGAGCAGGAACCCGTCCGCGAACAGGGTGCGCGACGTGCTGCGGCCGCGCAGGTCGGTGACCGGGTAGATCAGCCATTGCAGGGTGGGCAGCGGTACCCCGGCGTCGCGGGCCAGCAGGGTCACCACGGCGGCCAGGCACCCACCGGCGCTGTCACCGCCGACCGCGACGCGATCGGGGTCGGCGCCCAGCTCGGCAGCGTGTTCGCGGGCCCAGAGATAAGCGGCGTAGGCATCCTCGGCGGCGGCGGGTGCTTTGTGTTCGGGTGCCAGCCGGTAGTCGACGGCCAGCACGTGCACGCCGGCGTCGCGGCAGATCAGCCGGCACGCCGAGTCGTGGGTTTCCAGGTCGCCGAAGACGAATCCGCCACCGTGGAAGAAGACCAGCAGCGGTGCCGGGTCGTCGCCTGCCGGGCCGTAATGCCGCGCGGGAATGGTCCCGGCCGGTCCAGGGATGGCAACGGGCTCGATGTGGGCGGCGTGGACGTCGGGCTGGTCGAGGCTGGCGGTGGCTTCCCGGTTCTGCCGGCGGGTGGCGATCGGGTCACCAGGAACCGCCAGACTGCTCACACCGATCGCCCGCTGCGCGACGATCATCGCCTGGATCGAGGGATCGAGGGTGTTTCCGTCGATCGTGATGGCCCGGCCGCCCGAAATCAGCCGCTTGAGGCTGCTCGGCAGCCGCGGGATGAGCTTTACTCCCGCTCGGGCGCTCACCGCCCGCGCACGTTTGGAAAACCGGTTTTCCGCCATCACTGCTCCCCTCACTTCTGGTGTGTGGTCGGCATCGCCGCAGCGTACGGGACCCGTGCTGGCAGCGGTCTGTCGGCCTCCGACCCGGGCTGTTCGCTGACCAGCCCGCAAATTTCGGTGCCGCCCCGGGACGGCGCGCCGAGCCTGCTCAGCTGACATATAGCTGTGCGTACTATCGTCATCCCGAAGTCGGTGACTCGACAACCGATCATGCCCGGGTACCGACCTGGACAAACTCCTATTCCACAGGCAGGTGACATGACACCGGCGGCCCCGATCCCCACCGTCACGCTCAACGACGACAACACCATCCCGGCGCTGGGTCTCGGCGTCGCCGAGTTGTCCGCCGAGGAGACCGAGAACGCGGTGGCCAGCGCGCTCGAGGCCGGTTACCGGCTGATCGACACCGCCGCGGCCTACGGAAACGAAGAGATCGTCGGCCGTGCCATCGCCGCGTCGGGCATCGCCCGCGACGAGCTTTTCATCACCACCAAGCTCGCCACCGAGGACCAGGGATTCCAGGCCGCGCAGGACGCCATCAAGGCCAGCCTCGAGCGACTCGGCCTGGATTACGTGGACCTCTACCTGATCCACTGGCCCGCCGAACAGAACGGCAAATACGTCGACGCCTGGGGCGGCCTCATGCGCTCCCGCCAGGACGGCCTGATCAAGTCGATCGGCGTCTCGAACTTCACCCCCGAGCATCTGTCGAACATCATCGACCTGAGCTTCTTCCCGCCTGCGGTCAACCAGATCGAACTGCACCCGCTGCTCAATCAGGCGGAGCTGCGTGCGGTGCACGCCGAGCATTCGATCGTCACCGAGGCGTACAGCCCGCTGGGCGTGGGCAAGCTGCTTGAGCTTCCGACGGTCGCCGAAGTGGCTGCGGCGCACGGCAAATCGCCCGCGCAGGTGCTGATCCGGTGGAGCCTGCAGCTGGGTAACGTCGTCATCCCTCGCTCGGCCAATCCGGTACGGATCGCCGAGAACGCCGACGTGTTCGACTTCGAGCTCACGCCCGCCGAGATGGAGACCCTCAGCGGGCTCGACGACGGGACCCGGTTCCGGCCGAACCCGGAAACATACACCGGCACTTAAGGTTTCCCCGCCGTCGACACCCGCTGGGTCTAGTCGAGCAGCCAGTCGTTCGGGCTGAACAGCTCGCAGTGCACGCGGCTCGTCGCAATGCCACGGCCGGTCAGCTGGGCGCGCACCGCCTGTACGAATCCGGCGTTGCCGCAGAGGTATATCTCGGCGTCGTCGGCGATCTCGACGTCCTCGAGGTTCATCAGACCCTCGTGCACCCCGGCACTGTCGCTGTCGACACCGTCGGCATACCACAGCTGCAAGCTGGCGTCGGGCAGGATGTCCACCAGTTCCTGGTGCCTCTTGCGCAACGGATGGCTCTCTTCGCTGCGGTCGGCGTGCAGGACCTGTACCGGTGCGCTGTGTCCTTGCTCGACAAGGTATTCCAGGATCCCGACCATCGGTGTGATACCGATGCCAGCGGAGATCAGGACCACCGGTGCCCCGCTGCGCGGTTGCGGCAAGTCGCCGAACGGCACGGTGATATCAAGCAGATCGCCCACGTGGACGCATGTGCGAATCCAGTTGGACACCTCTCCTGCCGGGTGCTGCCCCTCGGCGTCCACCGGTTTGACCGCGAATGTCAGCTCGGTAGCGCCGGGCGCGTTCACCAAACTGTACTGGCGCAGCTGGCGCGCACCGTCGGGCAACGTCACGCCGACCGAGACATATTGCGCTGCACCTGTATTGGCGATCCCGTCGCCACCTACCGTCAGCAGCACGGTGCCGGAGGGATCGTCCTCACGGGCGGTTACCCGCAGCCGGCGGAAGACATCTCCGTCGTCGACGCCGGCACTGCGGTAGAGGTCATGCTCCAACCCGATCAAGGTGTCGGCCATGATCCAGTACACCCGGTCCCAGGCCGCGGCGACGTCCGCGGTCACGGTGTCGGCACCCAGTACCTCGACGATCGCGGCGAACAGATGCTCGTGCACGATCGGATACTGGTCGGCCGTAATGCCCAGCGACGCATGCTTGTGACCGATGCGCGAGAGCAGTTCGCTCGGGTGCGGCAAGTCCGGATTCACCAGGTGGGTGGCGAATGTCGCGATCGACGCGGCCAGGGCGCGCTGCTGCGATCCCTGCGCCTGGTTGCCACGGTTGAACAAGGTGCGCAGCAGTTCGGGATGACGACCGAACATCCGGCGGTAGAACTCATGAGTGATCTCGTCGACATGTGCACCGACGAGCGGCAGTGTCGCCCTGACGATCTCGGCGTGGGCGGGTTCCAGTTCCTCGACAACCGTTTCGGTCGCGGTGGTGGTCATCCCAGTTTCCTTTCAGTGGTGAGTTGCAAAACGACGGGCAGCGAACTGCTGCCCGCAAGATCGGACATCGTGTAGCGGTCGAGTTCGGCGTAGAACGCCTCTTTGGCGTCGGCGAGGACCCGTCGCAACCGGCAGCCGGCGATGAGCGGGCAGGCAGACTGCCCCAGGCAGTCGACGACTTCGCGATCGCCTTCGAGCTGGCGCACCAGCCAGCCCAGCGACACCGCCCGGCCGGCGTCGGTGAGTTCCAGCCCGCCCGCACGGCCGCGTCGCGCGTTCACCAGCCCCATCTCAGTCAGTCGCGAGACCGCCTTGGCGACGTGGTTCTCCGACGCGCCGGCCGCGGCGGCGACCGTTCTGGTGGTGATCCGCTGTTCGCGTGCCTGGCCCGTTGTCAGCAGCATCATGGCCCGGAGTCCCAGGTCGGTGAACCGTGTGAGCTGCATAAATGCGACGCTAGTTTATTGCGCATCCAAAATGCGCATTTACTGCGTGTGGGCTTGAATACACCCGTTTGTGCGGCTTTTTGACCTGCGACGATGCCCGCCACGGGGCGCACGCGGTGTTCACCGCCGCGACAACGACTTCGCGAAATCTGCAGCGGAATAAGGGCTTTCCGTCGAAGATACCAAGTGTGACCCATGCGTACACGGGTGCAGAGGAGGAGTCATGCGGGTCGTCGTGGACCGTGATCGCTGTGAGGGAAATGCATTCTGTGTGCGGATCGCACCGGATGTGTTCAAACTCGATGACGACGAATACGCCACCGTGATTGCCGACCCCGTGCCGGTCGAACAGGAGACGCTTGCTGAACAGGCAATCGCCGACTGCCCGCGCGCAGCCCTGTCGCGCAAGGACTAGACGAGGCGAGCCGGCACTAGGGCCGATCACGCGATTGCGGTGAGTGGGTGGACGACATGACTGACAAGCGAGCGCGGGTAGGGCGGATCTATGCCGAGCCGAGGTCGCACCGTCCACCGAATTGCGCAAGTGGTACCACCACGATCCGGCGCGGTTCGACGAGTTCGCCCGTGGTTACCGTGCGGAGCTCACTGACAGTGAGCGCGCGGCGGCGTTGCGGGATCTCCAAAAGCTTGTCGAACAAGGCACTTTGGCACTACTTACCGCCCTCCGCGACGCCGATCGCAGCGAGGCTGCGGTGCTGGCCGATCTGCTGAACGAAGCGACCAGCATCTGACGCCGCAGCGTTCAGCCGACTCCTTCAGCCAGCCATGTCCCCAGCAAGACAACACCCACCGACCCCACCAGGGCGGCGGTCGATGCCGCCCGCGCGGCCACCTGCCGGCGCCGGGCCTGCAGCATGCCATGCCCCATCGCGGCCGTCATGACCGCGGCGAACAACACGAGTTTGATCAGCAGGACCCGCCCTTCCCCCGGCTGCAGAAGCGCGGCCCAGCTGACGCCGCGATGGAGGGCCAGCAAGATGCCGGTGCTGATCTGCAGGGGCAGGAAAACGGTGGCGGTTACCATGGCGAACCGTCGGCCGATCGCTCGAAGCAGCTGCGCGCGGTCGGGGGCGGCCAGCAATCTGGCGGCAGGTGGCAGCACCACCAGCGTGACCGTCAGCTGACCGCCGACCCAGATAATGGCACCCGCGATGTGCAGGAACCGTACGAGTATCCATGTCGTGCTCAACGGGCCTCCGTCACCGTGATGAGGCCGTGGGCACCGTTCTCGCCGTGGCGCATGTCGTGGTCAACGAACGGATAATGGCCCGGTTGGTCGAAGCCCAATTCCACGAAACCGCCCTGCGCCGGACCAAGATCGAGGACTTGCGCGCCGCCGGAGCCGTCGGTGGGGCGCAACACCCAGGCTCCCTCGCGGTAGACGGTGTCGAACTGTCCTCCGACAACATGGAATGCCGTGCTGTCGTTGGGGCCGGCATTGACTACCCAGATGCGAACCCGTTCACCGGTGCGTGCGATCAGCGGGGCGTGATCGTATTGGGCGGCCATGCCGTTGAACATCCAGCCATCCGGCTGGTCGGCGGCGAGCTTGTGCATCTGAGCATCGCTTCCGGGCGCACCGAGATACAGCTGGGCGCTGATCAATACGTACTCGCGGGCCACCGGCGCCAACGCGGGTGGGTCGATGATCACCGCACCGTACATGCCGTTGGCAATGTGCAGCGACATCGGCATGGTGCTGCAGTGGTACAGCCAGGCACCGGCGCGCTGCGCGGTGAACCGGTAGACCAGCCGCTCGCCCGGTGCGATCGTGCGCATCGGACCGTCGGGAGCCAGCGCCCCGGCGTGGAAGTCGATGCCGTGGCCCATGGTGGTGTCGTTGACCAGCGTGATCTCGAACTGGTCGCCGACCCGGCCATGCAGGGTAGGCCCTGGCGCGGTACCACCGAAGGTCCAGCGGTGCTCGCGCCTGCCCGGTGCGACTTCCACGTCGGCGCCCATCGCATGCAGTTCGAGGCGGTGCACGCCCGGGTTCACCGGTGCCAGTGCCGCGTCGCGCGGGGTCCATCCAGGCGACGGGTCGACGCTCAGGTCAAGAGCGGGAACGGCTGCCGCGGAGGATGATTCGGCGATCGATGGCGTCGCCACAAGCGGGGAGCCGGTGGAAACGTGGACGGCCATCGTCATCCCGGCAGCACGATGGCCAGCCACGTCACACCACCCGCGCCGGTCAGTGGTCACCGTGCCCGCATCGAGCGTGGCGCTCTGCCCCGGCCCCAGCAGTGGGGTGTGCTCCCCGGAGTCCAGGCGCAGATCGTGCAGCGTCGACTCCTGGTTGGTCACTCGCAACACCAGCCGGGTACCGGCGGGCACCTCGATGTTGGCCGGCTGTATTCGCATGCCGCGCAACACCACATCGACGGTCTGCACCGGCCCGGCAGCCGGGCGGTCTACTGTCGGCCGTTGCCCGGTGCTGGCCAGCACCAGCGCCAGGACCACCGCAACCAGTCCGATCAGCACGCCGGTTGTCGTTCCGGGAAACTTTTGCGCGCCAGGGCTTTCGGTGATCTCACGGTGTAGCGCCACAGCGGCCACCACTCTCGACGCCAGCAGCACGAACGCCACCACGGCCAACGCTGCCAGAACCCACCCGATCTGCCCGAACTGCTGTGACGGCCCCCAAGCCACCAAAGGAACCGCGATATTGGCCGCGGCGATCCGCAGCACCCAACCGCGGGCCAGGATGCCGGCGATCGCTCGATGTTCGGTGGACCCGTGTGACAACACGGCCGGCAGCAACTGGGTCAACGCGCCGACGAGCACCTGCGCGGCAAAGCCCACCACCAGGATCGGCACCACCGACGAACCGACGATATGCGGCAGGGCCTCCAACGACCCTGCGGCAGCTAATCCTACGGCATCGACCAACACCGCCACACCCAGCCACGCCATCGCCGCGACGAACATCCAGGCGGCCGGCCCGCGCGGACGCCGGCCCGACCACAACGCAGCCGAGGACACGACCAGTCCGGTGGCATAACCGGCCAGGCCGAGCACACTGACCCACACGCTGTCGGCCAGCATGCCGCTGACTGCCACGACCAGACCGCACCCCAACATCGGCAGGGATCGGTGCGCGGCGACTTCGGTGCGCGGGGTGATCCGCGATCCCGTGGTCGTCGGCCACAGCGTGAACAGCGTGCCCACCACCGACAGTCCGACCCATCCCAGGAGCACCACGTGCACATGAGCCGCCCAGATCCGCACGTACCAGCCGGATCCGCCCAACACCAGTCCCGCACCCGATACCGCGCCGGCGATCAGGCATGCGCTGGCGGCGGTATAGAAAGCGGCCAGATACCCAAAGCGGCCCACCGGGGTGGCGCGCCGCATCACCACCAGGTGAATCGTGTGCACGGTGGCGATCACGGCCACGCCCGTCCCGCCGACAGCTCCCAGGGCCGTGACGTTGAGCGCGACGCCGGTGAGCACCGCGATCACGAAGAGATTCAGCGCGGTCAGCCCGAGTGCCAACCGCCGCGGTGAGGGCGCGGGCATGCGGCACCAAGTCACTACGAAGTGCTCCGACCAGATCACGATCGCGTTCGTGACCGCGCCGAGCAGCAGTGCGTGCAATGCCAGCCACTGCGGCACATCGAGTGCCTCACCAGCGGCCAACATCACGACGGCGACGGCCAGCCAGCCCAGGACCACGGAGTTGGCCCAGATGAAGACCGGTGCCCGCCAACCGGGCTGGCGACCCGGACGCGGCCGCGGGCTCACCGCGATCACATCAGTCATCGCCCACACCGCCGTTCCGAAGGGGTTACTGCCTTCTCAGTGAACACATCACCGTGCTCCCCAGGTAGGGACGTAAGTCCTCGCGCGGTGTGGTGCGCGCCACCTTCCGGCGCGCCGAGATCACCCCTTGGGGCAGGTGTCCGCGGCCTCGCGCAGCTCGTCGGCCGAGGCTTGGTCGACCGGCAGCGAATAGCCGCGCAACACGGCGGCAAACTGCACTGAGTACTGGCACCAGAACGCATGGTTGGGCGGCATCCAGGCACCCGGTGGCTGATCACCCTTGTCCTGGTTCACCTGCCCTGCCACCGCCAACAGGTTGGCCGGGTCATTGGCGAACCGAATCCGCATGGCGTCCGGCCAGTCTCGCGCCCCCATGTCCCACGCGTAGGCCAGCGGCACCAGGTGGTCGATCTGCACCGCCGCCCCTACCTGCGCGCCCCGGGTGAACGGAACCGTCGCGCTCGTATAGGGATCGTGCAACACACCAGTGGCCACGGCCTGTGGGCAGCGTTTGGTGAAGACGAAGGTCTTGTCGACCAGATCGCGGTCCAGGATGTCGTCGCGGGTGTCGCAGCCGTTGTGCCCACCCGGTGCCGAGTTCTCGTCGTCCCAGGCGTCGCCGAACGCCGCGCGCCGGTAGTCGTACCCCCGCACCCGCTGCGGGACGATCACGATGCCGGCGAGCACATCGGCTCCCGGCGCCACGGTGGGCACGTCGGCCCGCGCGACCATCCGATCCGGTTCGCCGGTCGAGTTCATCACCTGCACAGCGACGATCACCGACAGTGCCGCGATCACCGCCAGCCAGATGAGCGGGCGGCGCCTCATGCCTTGTCCAGGTAGTCGATGCGGTCACCGCCGGTGAACTGCCCGGCCAGGACCGCCATTCCCGGGTTGTCGGGATCGCGCGCATACATCGACTGAGCCACTTCCCGCGCGTCCACGATGACGTCGAGATGCTCGGCCAGTGACAGGAAGCGCAACGTGATCGGCCGCCCGGACTGGTTGAGCCCCAACACATCTCCCTCGCGACGCTCCTGCAGATCCAGATCCGCGAGCGCAAACCCGTCCAGGGTGCCGGCCACCGCGGTCAACCGCTCGCCCGCTTTGGAGCCTTCCGGAAACTTCGTCGCCAGCAGGCACAGGCTGGCATGCGAGCCGCGCCCGATACGCCCGCGCAGCTGGTGCAGCTGGCTGATGCCGAACCTGTCGGCGTCCATCACCACCATCACCGTCGCGTTCGGCACATCCACACCCACCTCGATCACGGTGGTGCAGACCAGGACATCGATGTCCCCGGCGCGGAAGGCGGCCATCACCGCATCTTTCTCATCGGCGGGCAGCCGGCCGTGCATCAGACCCAGTCGCAGCCCGGCCAGCGGCCCGTGACCCAGACGCTTGAACAGCGTGATGACGGTCTCGGCGGGCGGACCGTCGGATGCCGCACCGGTCTTGTCGTCCTCGTCGATGCGGGACGCGACGACATACGCCTGCCTGCCCTCGCCGACCTCCTCGATGATCCGTTGCCACGCCCGGGCCAGCCATTGCGGCTTGTCCTTGATGAAGATCGTGTTGGTGGTGATCGGCTGGCGCCCGCGCGGAAGTTCGCGCATCGTCGAGGTTTCCAGGTCGCCGTACACCGTCAACGCCACCGTGCGCGGGATCGGCGTCGCCGTCATCACCAGCAGATGCGGTGTCAAACCGTCAGGTGCCTTGGCGCGCAGCCGGTCTCGCTGTTCAACACCGAACCGGTGCTGTTCGTCGACGACGACGAAGCCCAATCGCTGGAACTCCACCGACTCCTGCAACAGAGCATGCGTACCGATGACGATGCCCGCCTCCCCCGAGGCGACTTCGTCGCGCACCTGGCGTTTCTGGGCCGCCGACATCGAGCCGGTCAGCAGCGCCACCCGGGTGGCACCGTCCTCACCGCCGAGCTGGCCGGCCATCGCCAGCGGCCCGAGAACGCTGCGGATCGACTGCGCGTGTTGGGCGGCAAGGACTTCGGTCGGAGCCAGCAACGCGCACTGGTAGCCGGCGTCCACCATCTGCAGCATGGCCAGCACCGACACGATCGTCTTGCCGGAGCCGACTTCACCCTGCAGCAACCGGTTCATCGGCTTGGTCGCGCCCAGTTCCGCGCTGACGACACCGAGCACCTCGCGCTGCCCCGCAGTCAGCTCGAAGGGCAGCCGACCCATCAGCGCGGCGGCCAACCCGTCGTCACGATGCGGCGCGGCCGGCCCGGATTCGCCGAGTTCACCATGCCGGCGCTGGGCCAGCGCCCACTGCATGCCGACGGCTTCGTCGAACCTCAGCCGCTCACGGGCAGCCTCCCGCTCGGGTTCCCGCTCGGCGATGTGTATGTCGCGCAGCGCGGTGCCCTCGGGGATCAGACCACGTTGATCCACAACAGCTTTCGGTAGCGGATCGGCGATCGGGTCGAGCACGGCCAGCACCTGCTGCACACAGGCGTAGATATCCCAGCTCTGCAGCTTCGAGCTGGCCGGGTAGATCGGGAAGAAGTCGCGTTCGAACGCCGACATCGCCAGCTCACCACTCGGTGATGTCGAGGTGTCGGCGATCGTCTTCAGCGACTTGCTGCCGAACACCCGCCCCTTGGGCGACTCCAGAACCAGGAAATCCGGATGGGTCAACTGCATGTTGCTCTTGAAGAAGCCGACCTCGCCGGACAGCATGAGCCGGACACCTTCCACCAACTCCTTTTTCAGGTACTTGGCGTTGAAGAACGTGGCGGTGACCTTGCGTCTGCCCTTGCCCAGCGTGATCACCAGGTATTCGCGCTTGGGCTGACGGTTGGTCCACCGGACGTCGGCCTTCTCGATTTCGCCGACCAGGGTGATGTGCTCACCCTCCTCCGGCGGCACCTCATCCTCGCCCCACACCGACATCCCGTGGATGTACTTGCGGGGGTAGTGCCGCAGCAGGTCGTCGACGGTGCGGATGCCGAACACGTCGTCGAGCAGACCGGCGGCCTTGCCGCCCAGGATGCCGTCGAGCCGGTCGCTGAGGCCGACCACGATTACTCCACCCCGATCAGCAGTGCGTCGCCGCGGTGGCCGGTGGAATAGGTGGCGAATTCGATACCGGGATGACGGCGGTGGATGTGATCGGCCAGTGCGGCGGCGACCGCGGGATCGGTGCCGTCACCGATCAGCACGGTCACCAACTCACCGCCGGCGACCAGCAGCAAGTCGATCAACCCGGTGGCCGCGCCGGTCACATCGTCGGCGACCACCAGCACCTCGTCGCCGGCGATGCCAAGACCGTCGCCCGGTTTGCAGGTGCCGGCCCACGTCAGCGCCTGCTCGGTGGCGGTGCGCACCGAACCGTGCCGGGCCGCGGCCGCCGCCCTGGCCATCGAGAAGCCGTCGTCGACGGCGTGCCGGCCCGGGTCGTGGACGGCGAGTGCGGCCAGCCCCTGCACCATCGATCCGGTCGGCAACGCGACAACGTCAATGCCCCACCCGATTCCGGCCGTGCAGCCGGAGACCAGCTCCTCGGCCGCCACATAACCGTTGGGCAGCACCAACACCTGGGCGGCCCCGGTGTCGACGAGCGCGCGCAGGAGTTCGCGGGCGGTGATGCCGTTGGCCGGGTCAGCCAGCCCGGCATCCGGACGCAGCACGCAGGCGCCTTCGTGGTCGAAAAGCTCTGCGGCGCCGTCGCCGTCGACGACGGCCAGCACCGCGCGTTCGCGACTCCAGCTGCCCGGCGAGACCCGGGCCGGGCCGGCGCTCAACACCGAGATCTGAATGTGGCTCACCGCGCCGGCAGCCAGCCCGGCTTCCACCGCGGCGCCGGCGTCGTCGGTGTGGACGTGGACCGAGTGGCGATCCGCATCCGCGGAAGCGGCGATCGCCACCGAATCACCGAGCTGCTCCAACCGGTCGCGCAGCGAATCGAGCGCGGCAGCGCCACAGTCGGCGAGCAGATACATCACCTCGAACTGCGGTGGACATTGGAACTGGGTGCGGTGGCCAACATGCTCCAGGCGAGGCGGCCCCGGCTCGTAGACATCCCGATGGGGCGCATGCCCGGTGACAGTGGCGGTCAGCGCATCGATGAGGACCAGGAATCCGCGCCCGCCGGCGTCGACCACACCCGCCTCGGCCAGCGCGTCGAGCTGATCTGGTGTGCGATCCAGGGCGGCGACTCCCGCCTCGCCGCCCGCGGCCAGCGCCTCGGCCAGTCCCTCGCCATCGGCGGCGCAGTGCTGGATCGCTTCGGCGACGGCCTGCAGTACCGACACGATGGTTCCGGCCACCAGCTGGCCGCCCATCGAGGACACCACCAGCCCGACGGCATGCCGCAGCGCAGCCCCGAGCAGAACCGCGTCGATATCGGCCAGCGAGCCGTCGGTGTCGTCGGCCGCTGACGCTGTCACGTCGGCCAGGCCACGCAGGATCTGCGACAGGATCACGCCGGAGTTTCCGCGGGCGCCGTGCAGCGCACCTTCGGACAGGGCGGCGGCCATCAGGCTGACGTCACCGGACCCCTCTGCCGATTTCGCCGCGTCCAGCGCTGCGCGCATGGTGAAGAGCAGGTTCGTGCCGGTGTCGGCGTCGGCCACCGGGAAGACATTGAGCCGGTTGATCTCGTCGGTGTGGGTGATCAGGTCGCCGACGGCGGTGTGAGCCCAATCGCGCAGGGCCGTTGCGTCCAGCCGCCGGTCCGGCATCGGCACCTCCTCGCGATCCCTGACACACCACGGCTCCGTCGCGCCAGCCTATCCAGTTCACCCGACAGTTCGACGTCGGCGGCAGTCGCGACCGTACGACGGTGCGATCACCGCAGGTCAGAGACGCTTGCAGGTCGTGATGGAGTGAAGGGGGCGGAGCATTTTGGCGTTCGGATCACCGGACGGCTATCCTAGTCAGGTTGTCGGGTCACCCGTTTCGGTCGTTGGCCCCCAGGAACACGTTCGATAGAGGAGTTCTACATGGCTGCCGTGTGCGACGTCTGCGGAAAGGGCCCCGGCTTCGGCAAGTCGGTGTCGCATTCCCATCGCCGGACCAGCCGTCGCTGGAACCCGAACATCCAGACCGTGCACGCCGTGACCCGTCCCGGCGGCAACAAGCAGCGCGTCAACGTCTGCACGTCCTGCCTGAAGGCAGGCAAGGTCTCCCGCGGCTGATCGCCCTGCGCCCAAACCGACGTTTGGGCGGAGAAGTTCGAGTAGATCCCTGCAGAACGTCGATCTCGGCGTGGGTTAGGGCAGCCGCCAGTCGATCGGCTCGGCACCCATCCCGGTCAACAGTTCGTTGGCGCGGCTGAACGGCCGTGAGCCGAAGAATCCCCGTGACGCCGACAGCGGCGACGGATGCGCTGACTCGATACACCGTGTGCCGCCCAGCATCGGCTTCAGAGTCGACGCGTCGCGCCCCCACAGGATCGCCACCATCGGCTGATCGCGGGCGACCAGTGCGCGAATGGCACATTCCGTGACCGCCTCCCAGCCCTTGCCCCGGTGCGACGCCGGTGTGCCCGGCGCGACGGTCAGCACTCTGTTCAGCAGCATGACGCCGCGTTGCGACCACGGTGTGAGGTCACCGCTGGACGGCTCCGGGTAGTCGAGATCGGCGGCGTATTCGCTGAAGATGTTGGACAGGCTGCGCGGCAACGGCCGCACGTCGGGGGCGACCGAGAAACTCAGGCCCACCGCGTGGCCCGGCGTCGGGTACGGATCCTGGCCGACGATCAGCACCCGCACCTCGGCGAACGGGAAGGTGAAGGCGCGCAGCACGTTCGGTCCGGCGGGCAGATAGCGTCGGCCGGCGGCGATCTCAGCCCGCAGGAACTGACCCATCTGCGAGACCTGATCGCTGACCGGGGCCAGTGCCTGCGCCCAACCCTCGTCGACGAGGTCGGTCAGCGGCCGGGCGGTGGAAGTCACGGACGTCAACCTAACTCCTGAGCTCAGTCGAAGGACTGCCAACCCGCCGACCCGGTCCAGGGCCGCCCGTCCACCCGAACCTCGGGCGGACCGGCGGCCACCGTGCCGATCACCCGCCAACCCGCTGGCACTGCACCGGGAAAGCATGCAACGAGCGCGTGATCTTCACCACCGGCGAGCACCAGCGGCAACGGCTCGACGCCGGTCGCCGCGGCCGCCGCGGCGACGGCGTCCACGTCGGGCTGCAGCGCACCGGCGGCGAGATCGATAGTCACACCAGACCCTTCGGCGATATGCCCGAGGTCGGCGAGTAGCCCGTCGGAGACGTCGGTCATGGCCTGCGCGCCTGCCTCCGCGGCCGCGATCCCCTGCCCGTAGGGTGGGCGCGGTACCAGATGCCACCGGCGCAGTTCGTCGAACCCGTTGATCCCCTTGTGCCACAGCAGATATCCGGCTGCCGAGCGGCCAAGCTCGCCAGCGACGGCAACCACCGATCCGGCCCGCGCGCCGCTGCGCAGCACCGGGGGGCGTCCACCGAGATCACCCAGCGCGGTCACCGACACCACCCACTGCGGGCTGGCTACCAGATCGCCGCCGACGATCCCGGCGCCCAATCCCCCGACCTCCTGCCACATTCCGTCGGCCAGCTCCTGCACCCGTGACACGGCGGTGTCCGGCGGCGCACCGAACCCGACGACGAATGCGGTGCACCGCGCGCCCATCGACTCGATGTCGGCAGCGTTCTGCGCGATGGCCTTTCGGCCGACGTCATGGGGTGCCGACCAGTCCAGCCGAAAGTGCCGCCCTTCCACCAACATGTCGGTGGTGACGACGATCCGCCCGTCGGGCGTGCTCACCACGGCCGCATCGTCCCCAGGCCCCACACTCACCCCGGCGGGCTGACGTCGACCCGATACCAGCCGGTCGATCATCGGGAACTCGCCCAGCTCGTGCAAGGTGGGTTCACAGGAGTCAGCCACGGCGCCTCCCCTCCTGTCGCACACGCTGATCGGTGCGGCAACCTGCGGTACGTTTTCCCTGCCGGCCTCGGACTCGTCAGTCTAGGGTGGCGCCGCACACGCGAACATCGAGACGAGGAGGCGACGGGTGGTGGAGGCCTACATGCTGATCCAGACCGAGGTCGGCCGCGCCGAGGTCGTCGCCAAGCAAGTGGCCGCGCTTCCGGGTGTGCTGACGTCGGAATACGTGACCGGACCGTACGACGTGGTGGTGCGGATCGGCTCCGCCAGCGAACACGACCTCACCGCCACTATCGTGCCCAGCATTCAGCAGATCACCGGGATCACCCGAACCCTGACCTGCCCCATCGCCGATGCCGACTGAGCCTGCCGCCACCGAAGAAAGCACGCCGGACGGTCCGCCCCGCGCCCTGCTGATCGCGGGTGTGGTGGTGGGAGTCGTCTCGATCGGCGCCATCCTCGGTATCGCCGCCACCCGCCAGGCCCCGGTCCAACCGGTGATCATCGCCTCCGTGCCGGCGCCCAAAGCCGATTCCTCGACGTGTAAATCCCTGCTCGACGCGCTGCCCGCCAGCCTCGGTGAATTCCACCGGGTGGCCGCCGCAGACCCGGTGCCGCAGGGAGCGGCGGCGTGGCGCGGCGCGGCCGACAACTTCCCGGTCATCATGCGGTGCGGGATCGACCGGCCGGCCGAGTTCGTGGTCGGCTCACCCATCCAGATGGTCAACGCGGTGCAATGGTTCCGGCTCGACGATCCCGACGTCGACCGCAGCACCTGGGTCACCGTGGATCGTCCGGTCTACGTGGCGCTCACCCTGCCGACGCAGTCGGGGCCAACGCCCATCCAGACGTTGTCGGATCTGATCGCCCGCACCATGCCTGCTGTTCCGATAGATCCGAACCCGGCGCGCTGAGTCAGCGCAGACCGGTGCCGCGGGCCAGCGCGGTCTCGACCATGGTGCTCACCAGCGTCGGATAGTCGATGCCGCTGGCGGCCCACATCCTGGGGTACATCGAGATCGTCGTGAAGCCGGGCATCGTGTTGATTTCGTTGACCACCGGACCGTCGTCGGTGAGGAAGAAGTCCACCCGCGCCAGACCCTGGCAGTCCAGCGCCTTGAAGGTCTGAATTGCCAAGCGCTGCAATTCTTCTGCCACATCGTCGTCGACCTTGGCGGGCACGTCGAGTTCGGCGCCGTCGTCGAGATATTTGGTGGCGAAGTCGTAGAAGCCGTCCTCGCGGCCCAGCACTCCGGCAACCCGGATCTCGCCGATGGCGCTGGCTCGCACTGAGCCGTCCGGGAATTCGAGCACTCCGCATTCGAGCTCACGGCCTTCGATCGCGGCCTCGATGATCACCTTCGGATCGTGACGGCGGGCATCGGCGATCGCCGCAGGAAGCTCGTCGGCGTTGTTGACCCGGCTCACCCCGATAGACGACCCGCCACGCGCCGGTTTGACGAACATCGGAAAGCCCAGCCGCTCAATGTCGTCCAGCGACGGCGCGTTCTGCTGTGCGCGCAGCACAACGTGATCGCCGATCGGCAACCCGGCGGCAGCGAGCAGTTTCTTGGTGAATTCCTTGTCCATGCCCGCGGCACTGGCGAACACTCCGGCACCCACATAGGGGATGCCCGCCAACTCCAGCAGGCCCTGGATGGTGCCGTCCTCGCCGTAGGGGCCGTGCAGGATCGGGAAGACCACGTCGACCGACGTCAGCATCTGACCGGGAGTCTGGCCCAGCGACACCAGCTCGCCGCGGCGCAGTGGATCGGCTGCCAACGCCAGCGCGGTGCCCGACTCGCCGGTGACCTCCGGCAGTTGCCGGTCGGTGATGGCCAGAGTTTCGGGGCTGCCGTCGGTCAGCACCCACGAGCCCTGCGGGGTGATGCCGACGGCGACGACCTCGAAGCGCTCCTGGTCGAGATTGCGCAGGATGCTGCCCGCCGACACACAGGAAATAGCGTGTTCGGAGCTGCGGCCCCCGTAGATGACAGCGACACGGATCCGAGGCCGGTCAGAGGGCAGGCGGGAAGTCACAACCTAGAGAGGCTACAGCCCGGGTGTTATCGGCACGATCCGGCGCCGTGAACAGGCATTTCAGGCATCCAGGGCGGCCAGGACGTCGGCGACCAGATCGTCGGTGTCCTCGATACCTGCCGAGATCCGGGCAAAACCCTCCGGCACCGGATCGCCCCAGCGGGCGCGACGGTCCACCGAGGTGTGGATACCGCCGAAACTGGTCGAGGCGACCAGCAGCTCACTGTGTCGCACCAGAGCGTGCACCGCGGCCGCGTCGGCGAGTTCGAGGGACACGAGTCCACCGAAGCGGCGCATTTGGGCGACGGCTGCCGGATAGGACGGGTCGCCGGGCAATCCCGGGTAGCGCACCGACCGGACTCCCGGGTGGCCCGCCACGGCGGTCGCCAGCGCCAGCGCGTTCTGGCACTGCCGCTCGAAGCGCAGTCCGACGCTGCCGAGGCTGCGCAACACCAGCCACGCTTCGAACGAACCAAGGATCGCGCCGGCGAGCAACCGCTCACGCTCCAGCGCCGCCATCAGTTCTGGGTGGCTGCCCGCGGCGTAGCCCGCCAGCAAGTCACTGTGACCGGACAACGCCTTGGTGGCACTGGCCACCACGAGATCGGCGCCCAGCGACAGGGGTTGCTGCCCCAGGGGGGTTGCGGTGGTGTTGTCGACGAGCAGCCGCGCCCCGCGCGAGTGGCAGATCTGCGCCAGCCGGTGCAGATCCACCACGTCCAGCGCCGGGTTCGTCGGAGTCTCGGCCAGCACCACGTCGGCATCCTCGGCGGCCTGGTAGATCTGTTCGGTCGTCACCCCGCGAACCGTAATACCAAGCGGAACAAGGCTTTCGGTGGCATAGCGGCGGACCTGGTAGTAGCCGTCGGCCGGAACAACCAGCACCGAACCGGGTTTGGCCGTCACCCGCAACGCCGCGGTGATGGCCGCCATCCCCGACCCAAAGGTCAGTGCGGCGGTGGCGCCTTCCAGCTGGGCCAGCGCCGACTCGAGCTGACTCCAGGTCGGATTGGAGCCGCGGCCATAGGTGTTGGCTTCGCCGTCCTCTTCGTCGGAGAGATGGAACGCCGATGCCAGCACCGGGCCCGGCCCGACCGGCTCACCCGGAATCGGCTGGGAACTCACCGCTTTGACAGCGCGAGTGGAATCTCCGTAACGATCGCTCATCTTCGGGTCACTCCGGCTTGATGCTGCGGCCCAGCAGCAGTGCCACCGCTTGGTCGACCGACAAACCCTTGTGGCACACCCGGTGGACCGCATCGGTGAGCGGCATCTCGACGTCATAGCTGGATGCCAGGGCCAGGATCGATTCGCATGAGGCGACACCTTCGGCGACGTGGCCGCCGGCGGCCAGCTGCGCGGCCTCCATGGTCCCGCCGCGGCCGAGTCGTTCCCCGAAGCTGCGATTGCGCGAATGGCTCGACGTGCAGGTGGCGACCAGATCGCCCACCCCGGCGAGACCGGCCAGCGTCGCCGGCTTGGCGCCCACCGCGATGCCCAACCGCATGATCTCGGCCAGGCCGCGGGTGATGATCGCGGCTGCGGTGTTCTCCCCCAGCCCCACTCCCGCAGCCATGCCGCAGGCCAGCGCGATGACGTTCTTGCAGGCCCCACCGATCTCGGTGCCGATCACGTCGGCGTTGGTGTACGGCCGGAAGTAGCCGGTGCTCAGCGCGCGCTGCAGGGCTACCGCGCGACCGGAGTCGGTGCAGGCCACCACCGTTGCGGCGGGTTGTTCGTCGGCGATCTCGTCGGCCAGGTTGGGACCGGAGACGACCGCCACCTGGCTGGGGTCGACGCCGGTGACCTGCACGATCACCTGGCTCATTCGCATCAGGCTGCCCAACTCGATGCCTTTGGCGAGGCTGACCAGCGTGGCGCCGTCGGTGATCAGACCACGCCATCCTTCGAGGTTGGCGCGCAAGGTCTGGGAGGGGACGGCCAGCAGCACGGTGGTCACTCCGTCGAGTGCCTCGGCCGCATCGGTGGTGGCGCGGATCGCGCCCGGCAGCGTGATACCCGGTAGATATGGCGTGTTGGTGTGTGTGGCGTTGATCTCATCAGCCACCTCGGCGCGGCGCGCCCACAACCGGACCTCGGAACCGGCCTCAGCCAGCACCTTGGCCAGGGCGGTTCCCCAGGCGCCGGCGCCCATCACCGCCGCAGTGCCCACCGTGCTGGTCATGGTCATTAACGTAACCCACGCCGCACGACTGCTCGCCGACCAGGAATGCCGCGACCCCGGACGGCGCTGGAAGGATGGTGAACATGAGCGGCCCAGCCGATATCGGCGTGATCATCGCGGTCAAGCGCCTGGCGGCCGCCAAGACCAGACTGAGCCCGGTCTTCGAGGCGGGCACCCGCGAACAGGTCGTTCTCGCGATGCTGATCGACACCATCACGGCGGCCCGTGCGGTCAGCGCCGTCCAATCAATCACCGTCGTGACCCCCGACGACACCGCGTCCGCCACCGCACGTGAACTCGGCGCGGCGGTGTTGAGAGACACCACGCCACCAACTGATCCCGACCCGCTGAACACCGCGGTCCGGTTCGCCTGGTCCACCGTCACCAAGCAGACGGCCAATACCGTTGTGCTGCAGGGAGATTTACCGGCTCTGCAAACCGACGAACTGACCGAGGCCCTGGCGCAGGCACGGTCACATCGGCGCAGTTTTGTGGCCGACCGCCACGGGAGCGGCACCGCCGCACTCTTCGCGTTCGGCACTGCGCTTGATCCGCTGCTGGGCCGCGACTCGGCCCGTCGGCACCGTGACTCCGGGGCGGTGGAGCTCGCCGGTGCCTGGCCCGGATTGCGCTGCGATATCGACACCGTCGAAGATCTGCAATCCGCACAGCTGCTCGGTATCGGCGCGGCGACCACCAGGGCAATCGCGCACCGCTGACGGTTAATAACGCCTGAACGGCTTTCGACTTTCGACTGCCGAGGTCCAAGCACCCTCTCGATGGGGGATGATCGGGACTGTGACCGAGACCGAAACCGATGCCCGATCCACGGATGACAACTGGCAGCCCGGTGAGGCGCCGGAGGCCCCACCCGCGGCCACCGATACCGCGGTCGACAACGCGCTGCCCGAGAATCGGTACCTCAATCGCGAACTGAGCTGGCTGGATTTCAATGCCCGCGTGCTGGCTCTGGCGGCCGACACCTCACTGGCCCTGCTGGAGCGGGCCAAGTTCCTGGCGATCTTCGCCTCCAATCTCGACGAGTTCTACATGGTCCGGGTGGCCGGACTCAAACGCCGCGACGAGATGGGACTCTCGGTGCGTTCGGCCGACGGACTCTCACCGCGCGAACAGCTGCGCCGCATCGGTGAGCGCACCCGGCAGATCTCGCTACGCCAAGCCGAGGTCTTCATCGAATCGGTGCGCCCAGCGCTGGCGGAGGAAGGCATCCGCATCGTCACGTGGGCCGAGCTCACCGACGCCGAACGCAGTGAGCTCTCGACGTACTTCCACGAGCAGGTGTTCCCGGTTCTTACCCCGCTCGCCGTCGACCCCGCGCACCCGTTCCCGTTCGTCAGCGGCCTGAGCCTGAACCTGGCGATCACCGTCAAGTCACCCGACGATGGCGGCGAGCACTTCGCCCGAATCAAGGTTCCCGACAACGTCGACCGATTCGTCGAACTCAAGGGCACCAACGGGGACAGCGACATCGTCCGGTTCCTCCCCACCGAGGAACTCATCGCGGCGTTCCTGCCGGTGCTGTTCCCCGGCATGGAGATTGTCGAGCACCACGTCTTCCGCATCACCCGCAATGCCGACATGCAGGTCGACGAAGACCGCGACGAGGATCTGCTCCAGGCGCTGGAACGTGAGTTGGCACGGCGGCGATTCGGCTCTCCGGTGCGCCTCGAGGTCGCCGACGATATGACCGAGCACATGCTTGAACTCCTCCTGCGCGAGCTCGACGTCCACCCCGGTGACGTGGTGCAGGTGCCGGGGCTGCTTGACCTTTCGTCGCTGTGGCAGGTCTACGGTGTCGACCGCCCGGCGCTCAAGGACCGCCCGTTCGTGCCGGCCACCCACCCGGCGTTCGCCGAGCGCGAGACACCCAAGAGCATTTTTTCGACGCTCCGAGATGGTGATGTCCTGGTGCACCACCCCTACGATTCGTTCTCGACGAGTGTGCAGCGCTTCATCGAGCAGGCCGCCGCCGATCCGAATGTGTTGGCTATCAAGCAGACGCTGTACCGAACCTCTGGTGACTCCCCGATCGTCAACGCACTCATCGACGCGGCCCAGGCCGGCAAGCAGGTGGTCGCCCTCGTCGAACTGAAAGCGCGCTTCGACGAACAGGCCAACATCAAGTGGGCCCGCACACTGGAAGATGCCGGCGTGCATGTCGTCTACGGGTTGATCGGACTGAAGACGCATTGCAAGACGTGTCTGGTGGTGCGCCGCGAAGGGTCGACCATTCGGCGTTACTGCCATATCGGCACCGGCAACTACAACCCGAAAACTGCCCGGCTGTATGAAGATGTCGGCTTGATCACCGCCGCCCCCGACATCGGCGCCGACCTGACCGACCTGTTCAATTCGCTGACCGGCTACTCGCGCAAGGTGTCCTACCGCAACCTCCTGGTCGCGCCGTACGGCGTGCGCAGGGGCATCATCGAACGCGTCGAGCGGGAAATCGACGCGCACCGGCACGGCGGCAACGGCCGGATCCGGCTCAAGGCCAACGCTCTTGTCGACGAACAGGTCATCGACGCGCTCTACCGGGCATCGCAGGCGGGGGTTCGGGTCGAGGTCGTCGTCCGCGGCATCTGCGCACTCAAGCCGGGAGCCGAGGGCTTCTCCGAGAACATTGTCGTTCGCTCGATTCTCGGCCGCTTCCTGGAGCATTCGCGGGTGTTCCACTTCAATGCGATCAACGAATTCTTCATCGGCAGCGCCGACATGATGCACCGCAATCTCGATCGCCGCGTCGAGGTGATGGCTCAGGTCAAGGACCCCCGTCTCACCGCGTACCTCGACGACGTCTTCGAGTCGGCGATGGATCCCTCCACGCGGTGCTGGGAGCTTGGCTCCGAAGGCCACTGGACGGCATCACCGCAAGACGGCCGCCAAGTGCGCGACCATCAGGTGTGGCTGATGGAACGTCACCGGCAGCACTAAGGGAATCCCTGTTGCGACCCACCAAGTCCGGTCCCACGCAGGGACTCGAATTGATCTGCGGGAGTTGAGGTGGCCAAGAGAGCGTCACGTGATAGCTCAAGGTCCAAATCGACGACGAAGGCGACAGCGACGACGGGGAAGCCGCCCCGGCGGGTGATCCTTGCGGCCGGTGCCGTGCTGTGGCGCCCCGACCCCGACACCGGCGAGCTACACGTCGCGCTGATCCATCGGCCGCGTTACGACGATTGGTCCCTGCCGAAGGGCAAAGTCGATCCCGGCGAGAACGAACCGGTCGCCGCGGTGCGCGAGATCTGGGAGGAAACCGGCCAGCGATCACAGCTTGGCCGGCGTCTGATCCAAACGCACTATCAAGTCGCGCAGGGCGCCAAGGTCGTTCACTACTGGGCGGCTCGAGCGCTCGGTGGTGAGTTCGTCCCCGGCGCGGAAGTCGACCGGCTGGAGTGGCTCTCAGTAGACGACGCGGCGGCGCGCCTGACCTACCCCCACGACCGGGAAGTGCTCACGGCGTTCACCGAACAACCCACCGACACTGCGACCGTCCTGATCGTCCGGCACGGCACCGCGGGCATCAAATCCCGCTACAAGGGCGACGACCGGAGCCGCCCGCTGGACAAGAACGGTCGCGCCCAAGCCGAGTCGTTGGCCGGACAGTTGATGGCGTTCGGTGCCACCGAGGTCTATGCCGCCGATCGCGTCCGCTGTATTCAAACTGTCGAGCCGCTGGCGCAGGAACTGGGTGTGACAATCACCGCCGAGGCCGACCTCACCGAAGAGGCCTACGCCGACGACCCGGACATCGCGCACGACCTGGCGCATGCCGACGCGCCGCGCAGCGCCATCGGCATGCTGGCGCCGGGCCAGGCCATGCACCAGCATGCCGATGGCGCTGCGCGGCGCGTCGGCATGCGCCAGGTCGTGCGCGATGTCCGGGTCGTCGCGGCGCCAGCGGACGCCTGCGCCGCGACGACCCGGACATCGCGCACAAGCGCATCGCCGAGATCGCCGCCGGCGGCGGGACACCCGTCATCTGCACACAGGGCAAGGTGATTCCCTATCTGCTGGCGTGGTGGCGGGGTACCGATAAGCCGGACAAGTCACGCAACCGCAAGGGCAGCACGTGGGTGCTGTCGATTGTCGGTGACCGGATCGTGGCGGCCGACTACATCGACAGCCCACTGGCGACTAGGCCCTGACACGCAAATACGCCGCGGGCGTTGAGCCCGCGGCGTATTCGACGGTGAAACTTAGCGACGGCCCTTTTTGGCCGGAGCCTTCTTGGCCGGAGCCTTCTTAGCCGGTGCAGCCTTCTTGGCGGGCGCGGCCTTCTTGGCCGGAGCCTTCTT
>FLQS01000002.1 GCA_900078375.1 uncultured Mycobacterium sp.
CTGCTCCTTGGAGATATGCGTGAACGGGTCCCAGTGGTACCAGCGCATCGCGTTCTCGTAGGTCATCTTGTTGATCTCGTCGTCGGGCACGTTGTGCTCTTTGAGCACTTGGTCGAGCTGTTCGGGGGCGCCGGGCCACATCGAGTCGCTGTGCGGGTAGTCGGCTTCCCAGCAGATGTTGTCGATGCCGATGTCGTTGCGCAGCTTTACGCCGACGTGGTCGGAGATGAAGCAGGTCAGGAAGTGGTCCCGGAACACCTCCGACGGCTTCTGCTTGCCGAAGTCCTGGCCCGTCCATGTCGAGTGCATCTCGTAGGTGCGATCGGCGCGCTCCAGGAAATACGGAATCCAGCCTGTTCCGCCCTCGGAGAGCGCGATCTTGAGGTCCTTGTATTCCTTGATCGGCCGCGACCACAGCAGGTCCGCCGCGGCCTGCACGATGTTCATCGGCTGCAGTGTGATCATCACGTCCATCGGTGCATCCGGTGCGGTGATCGCCAGCCGGCCGGAGGACCCGATATGCACGTTGAGGACCGTGTCGGTGTCCACCAGCGCATCCCACATCGGCTTCCAGTGGTCGAAGTCATGGAAGCTCGGGTACCCCATTGCCGCCGGATTCTCGGTGAACGTCAGGGAGTGCACACCGCGGGCGGCATTGCGCCGGATCTCGGCCGCACAGGCCACCGGATCCCAGATCACCGGCAGTGTCATCGGAATGAAGCGCGCCGGGTAGGCACCGCACCACTCCTCGACGTGCCAGTCGTTGTACGCCTGCACCAGTGCCAGCGAGAACTCCGCATCCTCGGTTGCGAACAGCCGACCGGCGAAGCCGGGGAACGACGGGAAGCACATCGAGCCGAGGATGCCGCCGGCGTTCATGTCCTTGACCCGCTCGTCGACGTTGAAGCAGCCCGGCCGGATCTCGTCGAGACCCTGCGGCTCCAGGCCGTACTCCTCCTTCGGCCGGCCGGCCACCGCATTCAGCGCAACATTGGGAATCACGATGTCGCGGAAGCGCCACATGTCCGAGCCGTCGGGATTGTGGACCAGTCGGGGGGCGTCGTCGACGTACTTCTGCGGCAGGTGGTCCTTGAACATGTCGGGCGGCTCAACGATGTGGTCGTCGACGCTGATCAGAATCATGTCCTCTTTGCGCATGGCGTTCCTTCCGTGGCGGCCCTCGTAATGAAAACTAGCTTCTCATTCCGCGAGAATCAACATCCGGTAATCGCCTTACCGGCGGTTCACGGCCGTAGGCTGGCCCCTGGACACGCCCGCCCGACCTCGGATTTTCTGCCCTGCTCACATGCGGGGATTGACCTTCCGGCAAGATCATGGAAATCTGTTATCCGGATATGAGAATGTGATTCTCCACCTTGAGAGGGGGTTACCGATGCGCCTGACGCCACTACCTGCGGAACAGTGGGACGACGAGGTGCAGTTCGCCCTGAAGGGCATGCTGCCGCGCGACCGGCAGAACCCCGAGGGTGCCGGGACGGCGCTGTCCACCCTTGTCCGGCATCCCGATCTCACCAAGGCCTACCTGGGCTTCAATGTCTACTTGTTGTTCCGCTCCACGCTTCCCGCCCGGCTGCGGGAGGTGGCGGTGTTGCGCGTCGCGCACCGTCGCGACTGCACGTACGAGTGGGAACACCACGTCGAGATGGCCAAGGCGGAGGGCCTGACCGACGCCGATGTCGAGGCGATCCGGCGCGGCGAGGCCAATGACGAGTTCGACCGGCTAGTGGTCAAGGCCACCGACGAGCTCGAGAACACATCGAATCTCACCGACGAAACGTGGGCCGCGCTCGGCGAGCACCTCAATGAGCGACAGCGCATGGATTTCGTCTTCACCGTCGGCGCCTACGGCATGTTGGCCATGGCGTTCAACACTTTCGGCGTACAGCTCGAGAACGAAAGGTAAGTACGTGGCATTTTTCAAGAAGCCGGATGTCGGCAGCTGGACCGAGAACTGGCCAGAACTCGGCACCGCTCCGGTCAACTATGAGGACTCGATTGATCCCGAGCACTGGAAGCTGGAGCAGCAGGCCATCTTCCGCAAGACCTGGCTGCAGATGGGGCGCGTGGAGCTGATCCCCAAGAAGGGCAACTACGTCACCCGCGAGCTGCCCTCGGTCGGCGCGGGAACGTCGATCATCATCGTCAACGACGGTGACCAGATCCGTGCCTTCTACAACCTGTGCCGCCATCGCGGCAACAAGCTGGTGTGGAACGACTACCCCGGCGAAGAGGTATCGGGCAGCTGCCGACAGTTCGTCTGCAAGTACCACGCCTGGCGCTACTCGCTGGAGGGCGACCTGACCTTCATCCAACAGGAGCAGGAGTTCTTCGACGTCGACAAGGCCGACTACCCGCTCAAGCCGGTGCGCTGCGAGGTGTGGGAGGGCTTCATCTTCGTCAACTTCGACGACGATGCGGTCTCGCTCGAGGAGTACCTGGGCGAGTTCGGCCAGGGCCTGAAGGGCTATCCCTTCCACGAGATGACCGAGCACTACAGCTACCGCGCGACGGTCGGGTCAAACTGGAAGCTGTTCATCGACGCCTTCGTGGAGTTCTACCACGCGCCGATCCTGCACATGAAGCAGGCGGAGAAGGAGGAAGCCGAGAAGCTCGCCAAGTTCGGCTTCGAGGCGCTGCACTACGACATCAAGGGCGACCACTCGATGATCTCGTCCTGGGGTGGCATGAGTCCGCCGAAGGACCTGAAGATGGTCAAGCCGATTGAGCGGATCCTGCACAGCGGCCTGTTCGGACCGTGGGACCGCCCCGACATCAAGGGCATCTTGCCCGACGAGCTGCCACCCGCGATCAACCCTGGCCGGCACTCGACGTGGGGCCAGGACTCCTTCGAGTTCTTCCCGAACTTCACGTTGCTGTTCTGGGCGCCGGGCTGGTACCTGACCTACAACTACTGGCCTACCGGAGTGGACTCCCATATCTTCGAGGCCGACCTGTACTTCGTGCCGCCGAAGAACCTGCGCGAACGACTCTCCCAGGAACTGGCCGCGGTGACCTTCAAGGAGTACGCGTTCCAGGACGCCAACACGCTGGAAGCCACGCAGACGCAGATCGGCACCCGCGCCGTACTCGACTTCCCGCTGTGCGACCAGGAGATCCTGTTGCGCCACCTGCACCACACCGCGCACAAGTACGTGGACAGGTACAAAGAATCATTGGCCAACGGAAACGGGAACGGGGCCGCTGCCGCCAAGCGGACGAAGGAAGACGCAAATGCCTAAGCTGCCAGAAGAATTCGCCGACCTGGAGCGCTTCAGCGACTGGTGCCTGCCCACCGAGGAAGAGCGCTACCAGAAGCGGCTGAGCTCGACGATGGCCGAGATGCAGGAGTTGTATGACGCCGGCATGGCGCGGCTGGAAGACATCATGGTCTACGTCGACGCCCGCTTCCCGCTCAAGGGCATGCCGGAGGACGCCAAGGCTCTGGTACACCTAGGACAATCGATCGTGCAGGTGAGCTTTCCGATCGAGGTGTGGAAGCAGCCCCGCGTGCTCGATAGCGGGGCGGCCTATATCGGACTGATCAAGGAGCCGGTGGTCTGAGCGTGCTGACCCTGAAGGCTGCCGGGTACGTCGACGTCGACGCGGGCGAGATCGTCCGCCCCGGCATCGTGAAGGTCGATGGCGACCGGATCGTGTCCGTGGGGGGCGCTCCTGAGGGCGAGATTGTCGACCTCGGGGATGCCATCCTGCTGCCCGGTCTGATGGACATGGAGGTCAACCTCCTGATGGGCGGCCGGGGTGAGAACCCCGGCCTTTCCCAGGTTCAGGACGATCCGCCGACCCGGGTACTGCGCGCGGTGGGCAATGCCCGGCGCACCCTGTATGCCGGCTTCACCACGGTGCGCAACCTCGGACTGTTCGTGAAGACCGGCGGCTATCTGCTCGACGTCGCGCTGGGCAAAGCCATCGACGCCGGCTGGATCGAAGGTCCGCGCATCGTCCCGGCCGGCCATGCGATCACCCCCACCGGCGGCCATCTGGACCCGACGATGTTCGCCGCGTTCATGCCCGGCGCCCTCGAGCTGACGGTCGAGGAGGGCATCGCCAACGGGGTCGACGAGTGCCGCAAGGCGGTGCGGTACCAGATAAAACACGGCGCGCAACTGATCAAGGTGTGCGTCTCCGGCGGTGTCATGTCGCTCACCGGCGAGGCTGGCGCACAACACTATTCGGATGAAGAATTGCGCGCCATCGTCGATGAGGCGCATCGGCGCGGACTCCGCGTGGCCGCGCACACCCATGGCGCCGAGGCCGTCAAGCACGCGGTGGCGTGCGGGATCGATTGCATCGAGCACGGCTTCCTGATGGACGACGAGGCGATCCAGATGCTGGTCGACAACGACCGGTTTCTGGTGACCACTCGCCGCCTGGCCCAGGCAATGGACGTCTCGCACGCACCGAAGGCGTTGCAGGACAAGGCGGCTGTGATGTTCCCAAAGGCCGAGACGTCGATCAAGGCGGCCTACCAGGCGGGGGTGAAGATCGCCGTCGGCACCGACGCCCCCGCCATTCCGCACGGCAAGAACGCCGACGAGTTAGTCACCCTGGTGGAGTGGGGCATGCCGCCGGCGGCGGTGTTGCGGGCCGCCACGGTCGTCGGCGCGGACCTGATCAACGTCACCGATCGGGGCCGGATCGCCGAGGGTCTACTCGCCGATATCATCGCCGTGCCCGGTGATCCACTGCAGGACATCAGCGTTACACAAAAGGTCAACTTTGTAATGAAAGCGGGTAAGGTCTTCAAGAATGACACCGTCACGAACTGAGGATCTCGTCGAGATCCAGCAGCTGCTCGCGAAGTACGCCGTCACCATCACCCAGGGCGATATCGACGGCCTGATTTCGGTGTTCACCCCGGACGGCACCTACAGCGCATTCGGGTCGACCTACACCTTGTCGCGATTCCCGGAATTGGTCGACGCCGCGCCGAAGGGCCTGTTCATGACCGGCACGTCACTGGTCGACCTGACCGAAGGTGCGGATACCGCGACCGGCACGCAGCCCTTGTGCTTTATCGAGCACTCGGCCCACGACATGCGCATCGGTTACTACAAGGACAACTACGTGCGCACCGCCGACGGCTGGCGCCTGAAAACCAGGGCCATGACCTTCATCCGCCGCAGCGGTGTGCACGACTCCGGTCGCCCGCATGCGATCGGCAGGCCAGAAGCGGGATGACGGACGATCTGCACGACCCGGCCACATTCCGCACGGCGTTACGGGCCTGGCTCGATCAGAATGACCTGACGCCGCCCGACGATCATTCGCTGGCCGGTCACATGCGGCAGTTCGCCCGCGTCCAGCGCGCGCTCTACGACGCCGGCTGGAGCCGCTACGGCTGGCCCGAACACGCGGGCGGTCTTGGCGGCTCAGATATGTTGCGGGCCATCGTCGGTGAAGAAGTCGTCGGCCGCCGCCTCGCCGAGCCAGGACCGTATTCGATGCTCGAAGTGCTGGCCCCGACGATGATCGACTACGCCACACCCGAGTTGGCCGCCGAGATGGTGCCCAAGCTGCTGTCGGGCGAGGAGCAGTGGTGCCAAGGGTTTTCCGAGCCCGGCTCGGGGAGCGACCTGGCGTCGCTCACGACGCGCGCGGTCAACCAGGGCGATCAGTGGATCGTGAACGGCCAGAAGGTGTGGACCAGCTTCGCGCAGTACTCGCACCGATGCATCCTGCTGACCCGCACCGGCGACGCCGACACCCCCAACCATCAGGCAATCACCGCGTTCTTCGTCGACCTCGACACGCCGGGCATCACGATCCGGCCGTTGCACACCATGCACGGCGTCGATGAGTTCTGCGAGGTGTACTTCGACAACGTCGCCATCGATGCCAGCCGGATGCTCGGCCAACCCGGCGACGGCTGGCGGTTGGCGACGGATCTGCTGCCCTATGAGCGTTCGACATGTTTCTGGCAGCGAATCGCCTACCTGTACTCGCGATTCGATGCACTCATCAGTGAAGTCTCTGCTCAAGGCGAAGCCATCGATACGGATATGGGCGAAGTATTTCTCGCGCTGCACACGCTGCGCTGCCGGTCCAGGGCGACACAGCATCGACTCGGCGACGGGCAGAAGTTGGGTCCGGACACCTCGATCGACAAGGTGCTGCTGGCCGGTGCCGAACAGCGGCTCTACGACACCGTGCACGATCTGTTGCCCGGCACCATCGAGCTCGACGTCAACGACTGGCGCACCGAGTACCTCTACTCGCGCGCCGCGACCATCTACGGCGGCACCGCGGAGGTGCAGCGCAACATCATCGCCCGACGGCTGCTCGATCTTGGGAAAGAGTGATTATGGATCCCCAATCCCTCGAACTACTCGAAGCCGGGCTGCGCAAGACCATGCTGTCGTCGTCCGGACCGGATCTCGACGCGGCACTGAATGAGCTGGGATGGGCGGACATGCTGTCCGATATCCCCGAGGTCGCGGTGCCGCTGGTGTTTCGCTTGCTCGGCGAAACGGGCGCACACGCTTCGGTTCTCGTCGACGTAGTGCTGCACGCAACCGGAAATACCATCGGTGACAACGTGGAGCTGCCGCTGCCCTACGCAGGCAACAGCTGGGTGGTGTGGGACCGCACCGCTATCTGGGACAGTGACACCACTCTCGGCGGGCTGCCGCTGCGCCGGGCGGAGGAGGGCTATCCGATCCGGGTGGCCGAAGCCCGGCTGGCGGTGGGCTGGTGGTTGGTCGGCACGGCACGGGCGATGCTCGCCGTCGCTCGCCAACACGCCCTGGACCGAGTGCAGTTCGGGCGACCGGTCGCAGCGTTTCAAGCGGTCCGGCACCGCCTAGCCGAAACGCTGGTGGCCATCGAGGGCGCCGAAGCGACGCTGAGCACACCCGGGACGGATAGCCCCGACCTGACCGCGCTGCTGGCGAAGGCAGCCGCCGGCAAGGCCGCATTGACGGCGGCCAAACACTGTCAGCAGGTGCTGGGCGGGATCGGCTTCACCGCCGAACACGAGTTCCATCACCATCTGAAACGCGCTCTGGTGCTCGACGGCCTGTTGGGCAGCTCGCGGGAACTGACCCGCAAGGCCGGGGCCGGATTGCGGGCGCGGGGATCGGCCCCCCGGCTGGTGAATCTGTGACGTACGCCATGGCGGCGAATGCGCTGGTCACCCTTTAGAGTGTGGGGAACGAAAAATTTGGTCCATTTGGATTGAGAACGTAATTCTCGTCGCTGAGAGTAGTACTCTACTTGCGTGAGCCACATCCGAACCGCTGATTCGCGCTCGTTTAGAGCCCGGCAGTGAACAGCCCGAGCGAAGAGCCTGCCTGGAAGCAGCGCGCTGTTGAGCGGTCCATCCGGACCGCCAAGGTGCGGGCCGGGCAGCGCGTGCAGCGATTCCTGGATGCCGCACAAGCCATCATCACCGAAAAGGGCAGCACCGACTTCACCGTGCAGGAAGTGGTGGATCGGTCGCGCCAGTCGTTGCGCAGCTTCTACCTACAGTTCGACGGTAAACACGAGCTGCTGCTGGCGCTGTTCGAAGACGCGCTGAGCCGGGCGGCCGATCAGATCCGGGCCGCGACATCGGCCCAGAAGGATCCGCTGGATCGCCTCAAGGTCGCCGTCACACTGCTCTTCGAGCTCTCCCGCCCGGACCCCACCGCGCGTCGGCCGCTGTTCACCGACTTCGCACCGCAACTGCTGATCTCGCACCCCACCGAAGTCAAGGTCGCCCACGCACCACTGGTTGCGCTGTTTTCCGAGCTGATGATCGAGGCCGCCGCAGCCGGCGAGCTGCGCGACGACGCCAACCCCCGCCGGATGGCGGCGATGACCATGCAGACCATCATGTTCATCGCCCAGTCGAGTGGGGTGGAGGACGAGGAGAACATCCACACGCCGATCAGCGGCGACGAGGTGTGGACCTTCTGTTCCCAGGGCTTCGCCCGCAAGTAACGCGCCCGCTCACTGCGCTTCGTTCGCCGGCGACCCGCCCGCCGGCGAAATTCTTTGTGTGATGAGCGTTTCCGCGGCGGTGTAGGGATCACACCGGCCGTCGGCAACAGCGTCGGCCAGGGCGTCAAGATCCGGGTGGCTGTGCAACCGGCTCTGCGCCAGCGACAGCACCTGCGCCCGTGCCCGTGCGGCGCGCCGGGCCGGTGTGTCGGCTCGGCGGTGGGCCTCGATCGCCTCGATGAGCTCCCCCACTCCTTCGGCCCTGGCGGCAACCAGGGTCAGCACCGGAACGTGGGTCTCGAACTTGAGGTCGCGCACCGTCTGCGCCGCGCCCTCGCGGTCGGCCTTGTTCACCACCACCAGATCGGCAACCTCGAGCAGGCCCGCCTTGGCGGCTTGGACGGCGTCGCCCGCTCCCGGATTGAGGATCACGATGGTGGGATCGGCGACCGCGGCGATCTCGATCTCGGATTGCCCGACTCCCACGCTCTCCAGCAGCACGACGTCATAGCTCAACGCACCGAGCAACCGGATCGCGGCGGGCACGGCGGCGGCCAGGCCACCAAGATGACCGCGGGTGGCCACCGACCGGATCAGCACATCGGGATCGTTGATGTGGGCAGCCATCCTGATCCGGTCACCGAGCAGGGCCCCGCCGCTATAGGGCGACGACGGATCCACCGCGAGCACCGCGACCCGTTGTCCGCGTTCGCGATACGCCGCGACGAGCACGGCGATCGTCGTCGACTTACCCGCACCGGGCGGGCCCGTCACGCCGACCACCGGCACCACGGCCGGACCGAGCAGGGCGAGCACTTCGTCACGGCGGGCACTCTCGACGAGGCTCAGCAGCCGCCCGACCGCCCGGGTGTTCCCGCTGCGGGCCGCGGCGATCAGCTCGGCGACGTCCATAGAGGGCAACGCTAGCGCGGAGATGGACACCGATTCGGGTTGACCTATTTCAGGCGACATGAGAATACTATTCTCTCAAGTAGAGAGCGTCAGTTGCAAGAAGGGTAACGCTATGCAGATCAGTGGGAATTCGGCCGTCGTCTTCGGTGGTGCGGGCGGCCTGGGCGAGGCGACCGTGCGCAAACTGCACGGGGCAGGCGTCAAGGTCGTGATCGCCGACTTGTCCGACGAGAAGGGCGAGGCGCTCGCCGGTGAGCTCGGGATTCCCTATGTGCGCACCGACGTCACCAACGACGACGACGTGCTGGCCGCCATCGCCGCGGCCGAGGCGCTCGGCCCGCTGCGCGTCTCTGTCGACACCCACGGCGGCCCGGCCGGTGGCGGGCGGCTGGTCGGCAAGGACGGCTCCCCGATGGAGATGGAGGCGTTCACCAAGACCATCACCTTCTACCTGACCGCGGTGTTCAACGTCATGCGGCATGTTGCCGCAGCGATGGCGCGTCAGGAGCCCGACGAGAACGGTGCCCGTGGCGTGATCATCAACACCGCGTCCATCGCCGCATTCGAAGGCCAGATCGGGCAGCTGCCCTATTCGGCCGCCAAGGGCGGCGTCGTGGCGATGACACTGGTTGCCGCACGCGATCTTTCGCCACTGGGTATCCGGGTGATGTCGATCGCGCCGGGCACCATCAACACCCCCGCGTACGGCAAGGCTGCCGATCAGCTGGAGGCCTACTGGGGCCCGCAGGTGCCGTTCCCCAAGCGGATGGGACGCTCGGTCGAGTACGGCGCACTGGCACTGTCGATCGCCGAAAACGACTACCTCAACGGCGAAACCATCCGACTGGACGGCGCATTGCGCTTCCCGCCGAAGTAGCAGGTGCCGACAGTAACGCCACGGCGGAATTCACCAGGAATTCCCGCCGTGGCGTTACTGTCACGCTCTACTTCTTGGCTGACTTTTCCACGAGCCCGTCGACGATCTTGTTGAAGTCGGCGGTGCCGAACGACACGTACTCCGCGAGGTTCGCGTAGTCCAGCGAGGCCATCACCGACTTCTCCAGCTGCAGGTTCATCAGCCGCTTGGTGGCCTCGACCGCCTGCTGCGGCAGTTCGATGATCTTCTTGGCGCACGCGATCGCCTCGGACACCGGATCGGCCACAACATGATTCGCCAGCCCGAGTTCCACCGCACGCTGAGCCTTGATGCGCACACCGGTCAGGGCGAACTCCTTGGCCTGCAGGAGCGAGATCTGCGATCCCCACACCAGCGGGCCGCCGTCGGCGGCGACCAGGCCGATGGACACGTGCGGGTCGGCGAAGAACGCGTTCTCGGCGATGTAGACGATGTCGGACAGTGCGGCCAGGCTACAGCCCAGGCCGACGGCCGGTCCGTTGACGGCCGCGATCACCGGAATCCGGCAGCGGACCATGCCGATCACCAGGTCGCGGCCATGCTTGATCGTCTTCTGCCGCAACGCTTCATCATTGCGGAGCTCGTCGAGGTAGTTGAAGTCGCCGCCCGCCGAGAACGCCCGCCCCGCACCGGTGATGACGGCCGCCCGCGCGGAGGCATCCTCGTTGAGCGCCTCCCAGATCTTGGCCAGCCCGACGTGCAGATTGTCGTTGACGGCGTTCAGCTCATCGGGGCGGTTCAGCGTGATGATGCGCAGCGGGCCGTCGGCCGTGACGTCGATTTCGTCTGGCATGTCGTACATGTCTTATATCCCCAATCCGAGAATGCGTCCGGCAATGATGTTCTTCTGAATCTGTGACGTTCCGCCCATGACACTCTGGGCACGGCTGTAGAGGTAGGCGCCGAACAACTCCTCGTCGTCGGTGCCGACGGTGGCCAGCGCGGCATGGCCGACCGACTGCTCGGTCCAGGTCATCAGCAGCTTGTCCAGCGACCCGTCCGGGCCGTGCTTGATGCCGTCGAGCTGCTCGGAGAGCCGCCGCCGCACGTGCAGGCGCAACATCTCGGTCTGCACCCAGGCCCACGACAGCTCGTCGGGAGCCGGGCCGTCCACGCGGGCGGCCATCTGGCGCACCAGTTTTCCGTACCGCGCCGAGAAACCCAGGGTCGACGGTTCGCGCTCGTGACTGACGACCGTCATGGCCAGCTTCCAGCCATCACCCGGCGCGCCGACCATATTCGCGGCCGGAACGCGGGCGCCATCGAACTCGACCTGACCGAACTCCTTGGTGACGCCGCTGATCATCTTGAGCGGCCGTTGCACGATCCCGGGCTGGTGCATCGTGACGATGAACGCCGAGATGCCTTTGTGTTTGGGCACATCCTTGTCGGTACGCGCCAGGACCAGGCACCAGTCGGCGCAATCGGAGTAGCTGGTCCAAATCTTGTGGCCGTTGATGATGTACTCATCGCCATCGCGGGTTGCAGTGGTCGTCAGCGAGGCCAGGTCCGAACCGGCACCGGGCTCCGAAAAGCCTTGACACCAGCGCTCGGTGCCGTTGATCATGCCGGGCAGAAAGCGCTGCGCCAGTTCCTCGCTGCCGTGATGGCGCAGGCCCACCACCAGGTAGCCCAGGCTGGGCCGCGCCGGTGCGCCGGCCTTGGCGATCTCCTCGTCGACGATCACGTCGAAGACGGTCGGCAGGCCCTGACCGCCATACTCTTGCGGCCACGACGTGCCGAAGAAGCCGGCCGCATACAGGGCCTGATGCCACTCCCCCGCTTTGGCCCAGTAGGCATCACCGGAGGTCGGGAACTTGCCCTTCTGCTCGGTCAGCCAGCCGCGCAGCCGCTCCCGGAAGGCGGCCTCGTCTGGCGAATCACGAAAGTCCAATGGTCAACTCCTCCAACTTGACTGGCCAGGCCTCGATGGCTGCCAGCACCCGACGCAGATAAATATGGGCCAGGCACTCCCAGGTGTTGCCGATTCCGCCGTGCACCTGAATCGATATCTCAGCGACCGTGAATGCCGCTCGCGCACAATAGATCTTGGCCACCCGAGCGGCCTCCACGGCCTGCTCGACGGGCAGTTCGTCGACCGCCCAGGCGGCATGGCGCAGAACGCTCACCGAGCCCTCGATAAGAGCCAGACCTTCAGCCAGCATGTGCGCGACGGCCTGATACGAGCCGATAGCCGCGCCGTACTGCTCGCGGACCTTGGCGTATTCGGTTGCCAGCGTGTGGGTACCGCGGGCGGCCCCCACCAGGTCAGCCGTGGTGACCACCAGAGCCAGGGCGTACCAGCGCTGGGCCTGCTCGGCGGTCAACTCCCCCACCACTTCGGGGGTGCCGCAGACCGCGGCGGTGATCCGGGTCAGATCGGCGGCGTCGCGGGTGTCGCCCACGCCGACCGACTCCACGGTGGTGCCGGCCAGTCGCAACGCCGCACCGACACCGTCGGCGTCGATGACCGCGTCACCGACAGCGACGCTCGCCGGCAGCGGGTCGGTGCCGAGCAGGCGGTACAGATCGTCGGCGAGCACCGCGCCGAGGAACGGCACGTCGACCAGACCACGGGCGAACTCCTCGGCAACCAGCGCAACTTCGACACCACTGGCGCCATCGGAACGAAGCGACCGCCACCCGGTCGCGTCGACGGTCTTGGCCAGCCGGGTACGCCGGGACTGGTCGTCCAGGTCCGCAACCGACCCGGGGCCGAAGTCATCGGCCAGCTTGGCCGCGGCGTCGCGCAGCTGCTGCTGCTCACTCGTCAGACGTACGTCCATACTGCTCCTTGAGAACTCGCCGCAGCGCCTTACCCGATGGCAGGCGCGGGATTTCGGGCACGAACACAATGTCACGTGGGCGTTTGTAGGAGGCCAGCCGGCCGGCGATCAGCGCATCCAGCTCGTCAGCGCTGACCTCCTCGGCGGTGGCCACCGCCGCGATCACGGCCTCGCCGTCTTGCGCGTCGGGTACTCCGAACACCGCACAGTCCCGCACGGCCGGGTGCCCGTGCAGGACCGACTCGATCTCGACGGGGGCGACCTGAAACCCGCGCACCTTGATCATTTCCTTGAGCCGGTCGGTGATTCGCAGCCAGCCGTCGTCGAGGTAGCCGATATCGCCGGTGCGATACCAGCCGTCGAGGAACGCATCAGCGGTGGCATCCTCGGGCAGATAGCCTGCCATCGCCGACTCCGAACGCACCTGGATCTCTCCGGTCTCACCCGTCTCGACCGGCTCACCGGTTTTCGTTGACACGATGCGCACCGCCGGAATCGGCCGGCCCACGGTGTCCAGCCGGGCCTGGTCCCGGGGGCAGCACGCGATGACCGGTACCTCGCTGGTGCCGTAGGCCGAGATCCAGCCGACACCGGTCCGCTGCGTCACCTCGTCGGCCACGCTGACGGTTACCGGGGTCGCGCACCACATGATGTAGCGCAGCGAGGACAGGTCGAAGGTCTCCAGTTTCGGATGCGACGCGATCGCCAGTGCGATTGGAGCGACTGCCATTTCGACCGTGATGCGGTCATCCTGGATGTGCTGCAGCATTGTGTCGATGTCGAACCTGCGGTGCAGGCGCATCCAGGCACCGGCGTCGAGCACGGTCGCGATGTTGAGCAAGCCGAGGATGTGCGAGGGCGGGGTGACGATCTGCATGCGGTCGACAGCCGTCAGGCCCAGCGCCTGGCGCCAGTGCCGCACCCCCGCGGCCAGCGAGCCGTGAGTGTGCCGCACCGCCTTCGGCATTCCCGTCGTGCCCGAGCTGAAGACCAGCACCGCATCGGAATCGGCCACCGGCTCCCACGGGCTCGGGTCCGCCGGGCTGATCGGTTCGTCGAGGCTCACCATCGGCATCGCGTCGGCCAGCACCGGGTTGTCACCGACGGCATGGTGGGCTCCCGCCACCTCCAGAGCATGGCCGACGTCGGCGGTCTTCCAGCTGGGACTGATCAACACCGCCGACGCACCGAGACGCCAGATCGCCTGCACCGCGAAGATGAACTCGGGCCGGTTCGACGACATGAGTGCGACGCGCTGGCCGGCCCGTACCCCCCGACGCGCCAATGTGTCGGCCAACCCGGCGGACAGCGCATCGACCTGGGATCGTGTGTAAATGCGGTCCTCGAAGGCAAGCACTCTCACGTCGCTCACGGCACGGTCCGCTCGCACATGGTCAGTGACAATCCCATCGACAGGCCGGTAAGACGAGAACATACTATCGCCAGTAGAGAATCTAATTCTCATCTGGGTAGAATGATAGTGCTCAAAACCCAAGGAGAGAAGTGCATGGCCACGGCCACCATCACGCTGGACGGTACGACCGTGACCGTGCCCGTCAACCCCGGTGACACGCTGCTGGAGTCCGCACGCCGGGCCGGACTGAGCCCGCCCTACAGCTGCGAGGCCGGTAACTGCGGCACGTGCATCGCCACCGTCACCGACGGCACGGTCACGATGCGGGTCAATGAGGTTCTCGACGACAGCGAGGTCGACGACGGGCTCGTGCTCACCTGCCAAGGCGTACCCCAGACCGACGTGACCCTGAGCTACGACGACTGAAATTCGTCGAGCGCCGGCGGCGGCCGATAGTCGGGCTGGTACCCCACCACCCGCACCGGACTGCCGACCAGGCGGTAATCCCCCGCGGTCACGATGACTTCCGGCGTCGCATCCAGCGCCTCGGGAAGCGATCGCACAGCAGCAGCCGGAATACCCAGCGGGCGCAGACGCGCCTCCCAGCCCACCGCGGAGTCGGCGACCAGTGCGTTCGTCACGACCGCGAGCACTTCGTCGCGATGCGCCGCGCGCTCGGCCATCGTCGGGAAGCCCTCGATACCCGCCTCGGCCGCGAAGGTCTTCCAGAAGCCGTCGTGGGTGACGAACAGCGCCAGATAACCGTCCGCGGTCGGGAACAGCTGGGCGGGAACATAGAACGAGTGCGCCCCGAACGGGTGCCTGTGCGGGTGCACCCCGTCGTTGAGGTATGCCGAGGCCCGGTAGTTCAGCTGCGAGAACATCACGTCGCGCAGCGACACGTCCACCTGTCCGCCCTCGCCGGAGACGATCATCGCGAGAAGTCCCAGTGCCGCGGTCAATCCGGTGGAGTTGTCGGCCGACGAGTAGCCCGGCAAGGTCGGCGCAGCATCGGGGTCACCGGTCATGGCCGCGACCCCGGTCGCCGCCTGGATGACGTAGTCGAAGGCCGGATCGTCGCCGCCGTCGAGTCCGTAGCCGGTCAGTGCGACGCACACGATCTTCTCGTTGTGCACGCGCAGGGCGTCGTAGGTGAGACCGAAGCGCCGGATCACCGAGGGCTTCATATTGACCAGCAGCGCATCGGATTCCGCGGCCAGCTCACCCAGCCGCTGTTGCCCCTCTTCGGATGCCAGGTCCAGGCAGACGCTGCGCTTGTTGCGGTTGAGACTGGCGAAATAGCTCATCCCCACCTGACGGGAAATCTCCCCACCCGGCGGCTCGATCTTGATCACCTGCGCACCGAGGTCGGCCAGCAGCATGGTGGCGTACGGGCCGGCGAGCATGGTGCCGACCTCGAGAATCCGAATGCCGGACAGGGGTCCGGAAGCCAGGGGCCCGTTCATCGAAGTTCAGCGGCGAGCTGCGAAATCACCTCGCGGGTGCGGTATTTCGATGCCACCAGCTCATCGCGGGTCTCGCCGATCGGCAGCAGCCGAACCGACAGGTCGGTCACTCCGGCGTCGGCGAACGCGCGGAACCGCGCCAGGATAGCCTCTTCGTCGCCGGCCGCGCAGAGATCGCCGACGTTGCGGGCATCACCACGGTCGAGCAGCTTTTGATAGTTCGGCGACGTCTCCGCCTCGGCCAGGATGCGGTTGGCCCGATCCTTGGCCGCGTCGATCTCGGAATTGGCGCACAGGCACACCGGGATTCCGGCCACGATGCGCGGGGCTTTGCGTCCGGCGTTGTCGGCAGCCTTGGTGATGCGGGGGGCGATGTGGTCGCCGATCGCCCGCTCGTCGGCCATCCACAGCACGGTGCCGTCGGTGAGTTCGCCCGCGATCTGCAGCATCACCGGGCCGAGCGCGGCGACCAGCACCGGAAGCGGTATCTCCGCCTGCAGCACAGTCGGATTGTGCACGGTGAAGTTGTCGTTCTCGACGTCCACATCGCCGGGGCCCGCCAGCGCCGCGTTGAGCACCTCGAGGTAGTCGCGGGTGTATGCGGCGGGCTTGTCGTAGGGCAGACCCAGCATGTCGCGGATGATCCAGTGGTGCGAGGGCCCGACGCCAAGAGCCAGTCGCCCGCCGCTGGCGGCGTGCACGGACAGCGCCTGGCGGGCCAGCGCGATCGGGTGCTGTGCCTGCAGCGGAACCACCGCGGTGCCCAGTTCGATGCGGGAAGTCCTGGCGCTCATCAGCGCGACCATCGTCAGCGCGTCGAAGTCGTTGGGCACCTGAGGCATCCACGCGGTGTCGAAGCCGGCGCCTTCGGCCCACTCGATGTCCTCGATGAGCTTCTTCACCTTGCGGGCCATGTCGCCGCGTTCGGCGCCGATCATCACACCAAGACGCATTATTCGGCCACCTGTTCTGAAGTCAGCGCACGGACGTCACGGACAAGGGTGTCCAGCGACGTTCCGGTCGGAAATACTGCGGCCGCACCGGCTTCCAGCAGCTTGGGTACGTCACCCAGCGGAATCGTGCCGCCGACGATGACCGCGATGTCACCCGCGTCGGCGGCGCGCAGTGCGTCGACGGTGCGCTGGGTCAGCGCCAGATGCGCGCCCGACAGAATGGAAAGCCCAACGACGGCAACGTCTTCCTGCAGGGCGATCGACACGATGTCCTCGATGCGCTGGCGGATTCCGGTGTAGATCACCTCGAAGCCGGCATCGCGCAGCGCGCGGGCCACGATCTTGGCGCCCCGGTCATGTCCGTCGAGACCGGGTTTGGCGACCAACACACGGGCGCTCACTAGAAGACCACCGGCTGCTGGAATTCGCCCCACACCGACTTCAGCGTCGACACCATCTCGCCAACGGTGCAGTAGGCGTTGGCACAGTCGATCAGCTTGTGCATCAGGTTGTCATCGCCCTCGGCCGCTTTGGACAGTGCCGCAAGGGTTTCCTTCACGGCGACGCCGTCGCGTTCCGCCTTGACTTTCGCCAGCCGTTTGAGTTGCGTGTCGCGACCTTCGGCGTCCAGCTCGTAGGTGGCAAGGTCCGGTGCGGGCTCGTCGACGACGAACTTGTTCACCCCGACCACCGGCCGCTCACCCGATTCAACTTCCTGGTGAATCTTGAAGGCTTCGTCGGCAATCAGACCCTGCAGGTAGCCGTCCTCGATACAGCGCACCATGCCGCCGTGCGCTTCGAGGTCGGCCATGATCTCGATGATGCGTTCCTCGGTGGCGTCGGTCAGCGCCTCGACGAAGTAGGAGCCGCCCAACGGATCGGCCACCCGGGCGACACCGGTCTCGTAGGCCAGGATCTGCTGAGTACGCAACGCCAGCGTCGCGGACTCCTCACTGGGCAACGCGAACGGCTCGTCCCACGCCGCGGTGAACATCGATTGCACACCACCGAGCACCGAGGCCAACGCCTCGTAGGCCACCCGGACCAGATTGTTCTGCGCCTGCGGGGCGTACAACGACGCACCACCGGACACACACCCGAATCGGAACATCGAGGCCTTGTCGGTCTCCGCGCCGTAGCGCTCCCGCACGATCGTGGCCCAACGACGCCGTCCGGCACGGTATTTGGCGATCTCTTCGAAGAAGTCGCCGTGGGTGTAGAAGAAGAACGAGATCTGCGGGGCGAACTTGTCGATCGTCATCCGGCCGCGTTCGACCACCGTGTCGCAGTAGGTGACGCCGTCGGCAAGGGTGAACGCCATCTCCTGCACCGCATTGGCACCGGCATCACGGAAGTGGGCGCCTGCCACCGAAATCGCGTTGAAGCGCGGCACCTCGGCCGCGCAGAACTCGATCGTGTCGGCGATCAGCCGCAGCGACGGCGTCGGCGGCCAGATCCAGGTGCCGCGCGACGCATACTCCTTGAGGATGTCGTTCTGGATGGTGCCGGTCAGCTTCTCGCGCGGCACGCCCTTCTTCTCCGCGGCCGCGACGTAGAACGCCAACAGGATCGCCGCGGTGCCGTTGATCGTGAAGCTGGTGCTGATCTTGTCCAACGGAATGCTGTCGAACAGGATCTCGGCATCGGCCAGGGTGTCCACCGCGACACCGACGCGGCCGACCTCCTCGCCGTACTCTGGATCATCGGAGTCGTACCCGCACTGGGTCGGCAAGTCGAGGGCCACCGACAATCCGGTGCCACCCTGTTCGAGGAGATAGCGGTAGCGGCTGTTCGACTCCTCGGCGGTGCCGAAGCCGGAATACTGGCGGAAGGTCCAGAGCCGTCCGCGGTAACCGCTCGAGAAGTTGCCCCGGGTGAACGGAAATGCACCCGGCGCGGGAGGATCGCCACTGCGGTCGGCCGGTCCATATACCGGCTCGAGTGGGATTCCCGACGACGTTTGGGATTGGTGGTCCATCGGTGGATACCGTACTTGCAGTTTAAGAGAATGCCAATACCGCTTTGGGTAAGTCGTGTGCAGTTTCCGCCGAAGGCGCTGGTGAGGCGATCCCTACGAGCGAAGTCGGCCGGACAACAGGTGCGCCTGCTCGAGGAGCAGCGTTCCCAGATCGTGGCGGCGGTCGGCCGTGAAACGAGTCTCGACGCCGGTGAGGCTCAGCGCCCAGGACGGCCGGCCGTTCTGATCGAACACCGCCGCACCGATGCCCCAGCTCCCCTCCACGATCAGGGCGGGATTCACCGCGTAACCGGTGATCCGGGTGGCCTCGATCCTGGCCCGGATCGACTCTTCGCTGTGGTCGGGCCCCCAGTCCGTGACCGGGCGAGCACGGGAGAAGTAGTCGTCGACCTCACGGGCGGGCAGGTGACTCAGGATCGCCAGCCCGGCCGAGGCCACGCCGAGCGGGAAGCGGATGCCCTCCCGCAGGACGTGGGAGCGCAGCGGAAAGCTGCCCTCCGCGCTGAGGATGCAGACCGTCTCGTCCCCCCGACGGGCGGACAGGAACGCACTCTCACCGGTCTCGGCGGCAAGCCGATTGACCACGTCGCGAGCTTGGCCGCTGACGTCGTACCGGTTGGCGGCGACCGCACCCAGCAGATACATCTCCGGCCCCAGCCACCAGCGGCCACTCCTGGCGTCGCGGTCGATCAGCCCGACCTCGGCCAACGACGTGAGTAGCCGGTGCGCGGTAGGGCGGGCGAGGCCGGCGACTTTTCCCAACTCGGTCGTCGTCGCCCCCTCGGGTTCGGCGGCACTGACCGCGCCCAGCAACGCCGCAACCCGCGCGACCACTGGCGATCGGTCCGGGCGAGCAGTCACGAAACACGATCCTAGGCGTTCACTGGATGAACACTCAGGTGATCGGTTATCGCACTGCGAACATCTTCGGCATGGATTGTCGTGGGTGGTTGACTGCTCAGGGCACTACTTGTTGAGTGGGCGCTACTTATTAAGTGATTAGGCGGCCCACGAGTGCGTTTACAGAGTGGACGCCCGCCGGTTTGGGGAAGGTGCGATGACATCGAAGGTGTATGAGTCGGCTGCCAGCGCGGTTGCCGATATCACCAGCGGCGCGCGGCTGGCCGTCGGCGGCTTCGGCCTGTGCGGGATTCCCGACCAGTTGATCCAGGCATTGCTCGACGCGGGCGTGACCGACCTGGAGGTGTTCTCGAACAACTGCGGAGTCGACGACTACGGACTGGGAATCCTCCTGTCCGACAGGCGCATCCGCCGCATCACCGCGTCGTATGTCGGGGAGAACAAGGAGTTCGCCCGGCAATATCTCGCCGGCGAACTCGAGGTTGAGCTCACACCCCAGGGAACGCTGGCCGAGCGACTCCGTGCCGGCGGCGCCGGGATCCCCGCCTTCTACACCCCGGCCGGTGTCGGCAGCGTGGTCTCGGACGGCGGGTTGCCGTGGCGCTACGCCGAGGATGGCTCGGTGGCGATCGCGTCACCGCCCAAAGAGACTCGCGTGTTCGGCGACAAACGGTACGTCCTGGAAGAGTCGATCAACGCCGACTTCGCGCTGGTGCACGCCTTGCGTGGCGACACCGACGGCAACCTGGTCTTCAACCGATCCGCGATGAACTTCAACCCGCTGTGCGCGATGGCCGGTCGTATCGCCATCGCTCAAGTCGAGGAACTCGTCGCGCCAGGCGACATCGATCCGGCGACCGTGCATCTGCCCGGTGTCTTCATCTCGCGCATCGTGCACACCGGGACGCAGCAGAAGCGCATCGAGAAACGAACCGTCCGCTCGGCACAGGAAGCGAACCGATGACTGACGCAGCAGCCACGGCAGGGTGGACCCGCGACCAGATGGCGGCGCGCGCTGCCGCGGAGATGATCGACGGCGAATACGTCAATCTCGGCATCGGGTTGCCCACCCTCATCCCGAACTATCTCGGCGCCGGCGTGCGGGTGACGTTGCACTCCGAGAACGGCATCTTGGGCACCGGGCCCTACCCCACCGAAGATGAGGTCGACGCCGATCTCATCAATGCCGGCAAGGAGACCGTGACCGTCAATCCCGGTGCGGCGTTCTTTGATTCGGCGCTGTCGTTCGGGATGATCCGCGGCGGCCATATCGACACCGCGGTGCTGGGCGGCATGGAGGTGTCCCAGACCGGAGACCTCGCCAACTGGATGGTGCCCGGGAAAATGGTCAAGGGCATGGGTGGCGCGATGGACCTCGTGCACGGGGCGGCGCGGGTCATCGTGCTGATGGAACACACCGACCGCGCCGGCAACCCCAAGATCGTGAAGCAGTGCTCGCTGCCGCTGACCGGCGTCGGGGTCGTCGACCGAATCATCACCAACCTGGGCATCATCGACGTCGTCGGCGACGGCACCCTGGTATTGCGTGAACTTGCTCCCGGCGTCGAAGCTGCCGACATCATCGCGGCAACCGAACCCGAACTGACGGTGGCGCTGTCGGGCTGAGCCGGTCTCAGAAGCCGGAGAGAATCACCGCGTTGGTGTCGGCGGCGGCCTGCCGCAGCACGCGCGCGGCGCTGTAAGCCTCCGAGTCGTACCACGCCTGCGCAGCTTCGACCGAGTCGAACTCCAGCACCACGGTCTGATGACCGTGCCAGTTGCCTTCGAGCACTTGCGGTTTGGCGTCGACGGCAAGGACCTTGACGCCGCCCATCGCGCCACCGGCCGCCTGGCCGTAGGCCTTCATGCCCTCGGGGTCTTTGATTTCCTCGGTCAAGATGACATATCCCTTGGGCATGCCGCTCCTCTCATGCGAGAATCATGTTCTCGGATTTCGAGTGACAGGTTTCCACGCCAATAGGGGTAATTGCAATGACCAATGTCGACGCTGACACGGGTGTGCTGGCCGGCGAACAGCGGATGCTCATCGACGGGGAGCTTCGCCTCACCGATTCGGGGGCGACCTTCGATGTCGTCCATCCGGCGTCCGAGGAGGTTGTCGGCCAGGCCACCGACGGGACCGTCGCCGACGTCGAGCGGGCGACGGCCGCGGCGCGCCGGGCATTCGACAAAGGCGATTGGTCGCGCGATCTGGAATTCCGCTACCACTGCCTGGGCCAGCTGCACGAGGCGCTGACCGCCGAGCAGGAGCGGTTGCGCCGCATCGTGATCACCGAAGTCGGTTGTCCGGTCTCGGTCAGCGGCTCCCAGATCGAGAGCCCGATCGCCGAGGTGCGGCACTGGGCCGAGCACGGCCGCGGCTTCGACTATCTGGTCGACACCGGGATTCACGAAACGCAGCTCGGCCCGGCGCGGCGCAAGATCCACTACGAACCGGTCGGCGTCGTCGGCGCGATCACCCCGTGGAACGTCCCGTTCTACCTCAACATCGCCGAGACGATCCCGGCGCTGATGGCCGGCAACACCGTGGTGCTCAAGCCCGCACAGCTGACCCCGTGGTCGGGCACCGAGCTCGGCCGGATCATCGCCGAGAAGACCGACATCCCGGCTGGGGTGTTCAACGTCGTCACCTCCAACGCCAACGAGGTCGGCGCTGCCCTGTCGGCCGATCCGCGGGTCGACATGATCACCTTCACCGGCTCCACCGCCACCGGCCGGGCGATCCTGGCCGCTGCCGCGCCCACGGTCAAGAAGACCTTGCTCGAGCTCGGTGGCAAGTCGACGCACATCGTCTGCGACGACGCGGATTTCAACGCCTGCCTGCCGATGGCGGCGATGTTCGCCTGCGTCATGTCCGGCCAGAGCTGCATCTTGAGCAGCCGAGTCCTGTTGCCGCGCAGCCGCTATGCCGAAGGCCTGGAAATCCTCAAGACCACGATGGAGAACTTCCCGGTCGGCGACCCGTGGACCCCGGGCATCATGCAGGGGCCGCAGATCAGTGCCGCCCAGCGCGAGAAAACCCTGAGTCTGATCCAATCCGGCATCGCCGACGGCGCCACGCTGATCACCGGCGGCGGCATTCCGGAGAATCTGCCGATCGGGTACTACGTGCAGCCGACCCTGCTCGCCGATGTCGATCCCACCTCCACGATCGCTCAGACCGAGATCTTCGGGCCGGTGATCACCGTGACGCCGTACGACACCGACGACGAAGCCGTCGAGATCGCCAACAACACCATCTACGGGCTCTCCGGTGACGTCACCAGCGGTGACGACGAGCGGGCGCTGAACATCGCCCTGCGGCTACGCACCGGCAGCGTGACCACCAATGGGCATTCGTTTTTCGGTATCACCAGCCCGTTCGGTGGCACCAAGCAGAGCGGGCTGGGTCACCGCAACGGCGACGAGGGCTACCGGGAGTACCTGAACTCCAAGACGATCGGCGTGCGGCCTTAGGTTCCCGCGCCTACGTTGAGTCAGAGCTGAGTGCGAGATTCTGGCGAAATCTTCGCTCTCAGTTCTGATTCAATGAAATATGCTCGCGGTTCAGATCCCGTACGGACGCGACACCCATCAGCAGCAGTGTCTGCCTGATCTCGGCGGCCAGGATGTCCAACACGGCACCGACCCCGTCACCCCCTGCGACGGCCAGGCCGTAGAGGAACGGCCGCCCGATCATCACGGCGTCGGCACCGAGCGCCAGTGCGGTGACCACATCGGTGCCGCACCGGATTCCACCGTCGAGCAGAACCGTCGCCCGGTCGCCGATCGCATCCGCGATGGCGGGCAACGCATCCAGGGATGCAATCGTCGCATTGAGCTGGCGCCCACCATGATTGGAGACCACCACGCCGGTGGCACCCACCTCGTCGACCGCACGGACCGCGTCGGCGGGATCGAGGATGCCCTTGAGGTAGAACGGCCCGTCCCAGCGGTCCCGCAGCGAGGCCACATCACCCCAGCTGATGTCAGGGCGGATCTGCCGGCTGTGGATGGCCACCGACTCGACAGCGCCGGCCGCGCCGCGGACGTCGGTGATGCTGCGCATCGTCATCCGGCGGTACCGCAGCAGGCCGTACCACCACCGGGGCCGGATCGCCGCGTCCACAATCCGGCGCGGGGTGAGGATCGGCGGATGCCCCATCCCGGTGCGCCGCTCGCCGATCCGGTTACCCTGCGCCGGAACATCCACGGTGACAACCAGACTCCGGTATCCCGCGGCGCGAGCCCGGTCGAGCATCGAATCCATGAACGACGAGCCCGGCACGGCGCGGTCACCCCACGGGTACAGCTGGAACCAGTGGTCGGCTTCGGTACCCGCGGCCACCTCTTCGAGCGAGTACGACGACGCCGTGCTCAGGATCACCCGGGTGCCTGCCCGCTCGGCGGCGCGGGCGGCGCCGAGTTCCCCCGACCAGTGCGCCAGGCCCGCCAGCCCGGTGGGCGCCAGCACAACCGGCAGCGCCAGCCGCTCCCCGTTGAGCGTCACCGATACGTCGACGTCGGAGTTGCCGGCCAGAACACGTTGCCGCAAAACCCAATTCGAGAACGCGTCCCGGTTGGCCCGCAGGGTACGTTCGTCCTCGGCGCCGCCGTCGAGATACGCCCACACCATCTTGGGTAGCGCGCGTAACGCCGCCCGCCGGTAGTCCTCGACGCAGACGAGTGGTTGCGTTGTCCGGAGCCGGTATTGGAACGCGGGACTCATTTGATGGCGATCGGTGTGACCGGGGACCCGACGGCATTGCTGATGTGCAGCGGCGGTGCGACGAACAGGAAGCTCCAGCGTCCGTCGGCGACGCAGTCCTCCGCCAGCGCGTCGAGGTCGAGAATCTCGGCCAGCGGCATTCCCATATCGCGGATCAGCACACAATGCACCGGCATGATCGCACCGTCGATGCCGCTGGGCATGACCTCGATACCCCAGTTATCCGAGCCGACCGCAGCCACTGCCCGCTCGTGCAGCCAGCGGGCGCAGTCGAGGTTCAGTCCGGGTTCACCGCTCATCCAGCCGTCGCGCCCCTCGGCCAGAAAGCGGGTTCGCCAGCCGGTCCGGACCAGCAGGAAGTCTGCCTCCCCCACGGTGACGCCTTGCGCACGTTCGGCGGCCTCCAGATCCTTTGGCGTGATGGCCGTTCCGGCGGCGAGCCAGTCGGTGCCGTGCAGCCTGGCGATGTCGAGAAGCACACCGCGACCGGCGATCCGGTCGGTCATCGCGTCGACTGCCAGCCGGCGCGCCCCGAAGCGAGTGCTGACGTCGTCGGCGGCGTAGCCGTTGTACAGCTTGTTGTCATAGCCGATGTGCGACAAGCCATCCCACTGGGTACCGGACTGCAACGGCATGATGATCCAGTCGTCGGACACCTGCAGCCCGTGTGGATCCCAGTCCTGTGGCTGCATCGACATCAAGTGCACCGGGTTGAGCCGGCCCCCCATGCCGCTCTGCGGCCCGTCCTTGCCCACCGGGATGCTGAGCTGAAAGACCTTGCCGCTGGCCACCTCGGCGGCCGCGGCCCGCACGTGCTGTGGGCCGATCAGGTTCAAGGTGCCGAGCTGGTCGTCGGGACCCCACCGACCCCAGTTGGACAGTTCGGCTCCGAGGTCCTTGAAGTCAGCACTCACACGTTACACAATTGCACAACTTTGTAAATTCTGGAACGATCTGCCCGATGACCGCTGCCAGCCCTGCGCGGCTCGCATTCGACACCGCCGAACCGGCTTTCGTCCGGCTGCCGTGGGCGCGCTACGAGGAGATCCGGGCGCGTGGCGGAGTCGTCTTCAACGAGCGGGTGAACCGGTGGATGGTCAGCGATTTCGCGCCGGCCAAGATGATCATGACCCACACCGAGCTGTTCGGGTCGGAGAAGGGACAGGCCGAACAGGCCGGTGTCTTCGGCGGGCCGACCATGGAGTTCTACGACGGCCCCCACCACGACCGGATCCGGGCGATCTGGTCGCACGACTTCCGCGCGAAGGATCTGGCCGCCCTGCGCACGATGATCACCGGCATCATTCGCCGCCGCCTCGAGCCGGTGCTCGCGCGGCTGCGCTCGGGCGACACCGTGGAGATCGTCTCCGAACTGACCCGCGGCATCCCCACCGAGGTCATCGCGCGGATGCTGGGCATCGAGTCGGGCATGGTCGACCAGTTCTCGGCGTGGAGCGACGCGATGGGCGCCTCGGCCGAGGGGTACACGAATCCCGGGGAGCGCGGCGACGAGCTGATCACGGCCGGACGGCGGGCGACCGCGGAGCTCAACGCCTACCTGCGCGAGGAGATCAGCCGGCTACGGGACTCGCCGGCCGACGAGCCGGGGCTTATCGCGACGATGGTCCGCCACCAGTACGCGCGCGATCACATGACGGAGCAGGAAGTGGTCGCGGGCAACACCCAGCTGGTCTTCGCCGGCAACGAGACCACCGCCAAGTTGCTCGCTCAGATCGTCGTGACACTGGCCGATCACCCCGACCAGCGCCGCGCCGTGCGGGCAGACCGCTCGCTGATTCCGGCTGCGGTCGAGGAAGTCCACCGCTACGAGACGATCACCCACTCGGTATTCCGCGACGTGATCGCCGACGACGTGTCGGTCGCCGGCGTCGCCATCCCGAACGGCGCGCGCATCACGCTGCTGCTGGGCGCGGCCAACCGCGACCCGCTGCGGTGGGAGCGCCCCGACCAGTTCGACGTGTCCCGCCCGAAGCTGTCCCACCTCGGCTACGCATTCGGCTTACACAGCTGCCTCGGCATGAACCTCGCCCGGCTGGAAGCCCAGATCTTCCTCGAAGAGCTCATCGCCGCACTACCGGACTGGCAGATCGGCTGCCCTGTCGACTTCGGCACCAACTACGCGGTACGCGGTCCGGCCGCCGTGCGCGTCTCGGCATCCTGAGGAAAGCGGCTACATTCGACAAGAACGGCTCTGGAGGCGCACATGATCAAGCTCGAATTGCCCTACGTCACCGTGACGGTCGACGACCGGTTCCGCAACCGTCTGGCCCGCGCGGGCGAGCGGCTGCGAATCACGCTGACCTCGCACCTGCGCAACGCCGCCGATGACCTCGACGGCCTGGGCCGCAAGGCCACCGCGGCCTGCCAGACCGCTGCGGTGCGCGTCGACACGGCGTTGGCCGCGGCCAACGACCGCATCGCCCCGGAGCCTGCGGTGGGCACACCGCATCTGAAAGTCGTATGAGCTCACCTGGCGTCTTCATCACCGGAGCCGCAGCGGGCATCGGCCGGGCAACCGCGCTGACCTTCGCGCGACACGGCTATCGCATCGGCGCCTACGACATCGACCTCGGTGGGCTGGCCGCGCTGCGCGACGAGATCACCGGGCGCGGCGGTGAGGTCGTGATCGGCGAGCTCGACGTCACCGATGCCGCAGCATGGTCTGCGTGCCTGGCCGAATTCACCGGTGCGGCAGGCAAACTCGACATTCTGGTCAACAACGCGGGAGTGCTCGCCGACGGCGCATTCCAAGATGTCCCACTCTCCGTGCATCGCCAGATGGTCGACATCAACTTCTATGGCGCGCTGGCGGGGCTTCATGCCGCGTTCCCCTACCTGCGCGACACCGCACATGCGCAGGTGGTGAACATGTGCTCGGCCTCGGCGCTCTACGGCCAACCCGAACTCGCGACGTATTCGGCCACGAAGTTCGCGCTGCGCGCACTGACCGAGGCGCTCGAGCTGGAATGGCGCCACTACGACATCCGGGTGTTGGCGATGTGGCCGCTCTTCGTCAAGACCGCCATGACCGACGGCATGGAAACCGGCACCACCAAGTCACTCGGGATCAACCTCGGGCCTGACGAAGTGGCCGAGGCCGTCTATTCGGCAACCCATCGCCGCCGCGGCTTGTTGCCCAAGGTGCACTACCCGGTGGGGCGGCAGACCAGCGTGCTCGCGACGATGTCGCAGGTGACGCCCAATTGGATGCAGCGGTTGCTGACGAAGGCTTTCGCTCGGCTCTAGTTCGACGACGATGCCGCCGAGGCACGAGGCGGAGGAGGAGTCGGACAATCCAATCTAGTCACCCGATCGAGGTGTACGGCTTCCTCGGCGGTTGCTGATTCTGCCGAAACGATTGGCACAGGCCAGTTTTGCTCGCCACACACGGAACGCCATTGATGGTGGGGGCAGTTCCTTGTAGATAACACTGACCGGTGTACTGGTTGTTGATGTGTCCGGGCGGGCAACCCTGCGCAGCCGCCGCGGGTGCCGCGACCATGAGCCCGGCCGCCACCACCGCGCAAGCCAGCGCGCGCCCCACGCACATCGTCATTACCACAGCGTGCCTCTCCGCAGGCAGACTACGCTTTGGCGGGATTGCCAGAGAGCGTCACTAGTATCGGGGTCATGCCGGAGCCGAGCGCACATTCGACCGAAGCCCGCCGACCCACATCCTCCTCGCGGTGGATCGCGGTTGCGGCTCTGGTGATCGCGCTGATCGCGGCCGCGGCGGCCGGCTGGGCACTGCTGCGGCCGGCGCCGTCGAGCCCAACGCCGTCCGCCGCATCGCAGAGCGGTGACCCCAAAGCCAACGCCTGTGCCGCCTTCCGGACCGTGACGTCCGCCGTGTCGTTGCAGAGCCACGCCGACGCGGGGACCGAGGTACAGGGCGTGGCGGCGAACGCGCGGCTGGCGATGTCCGGCGGTGCAACGTATCTACTGGCTCACCTGAATCCCGGCACGCCGACCGACCTCGCCGACGCGATCCGCACCTTCGCAACCGGATTGCAGGATATTTCGATGAATGCGTTAGCCGGGGTCGCCAACGCCGAGCCGGCACAGGCCGACCGCCTGCGCAACGCCGAGACCGTCAACACTCGGATCGCCGAACTCTGCAAATAGCCACTACGGCGGGTTTTACAGGTTGAGTTCAACTTGCGTTAGCGCGAAGTTCGGCAGTGCGCTTTGTGGGGGCCAGCCCTGAGTAAGGGGCGTCTCCTTGGATTTCCATGGCAGTGAACCACTCGGCGCCTTTGCCGGTTGATCTTCTTCTCCGAAGGGAATTCCGACCTTGTCCAAACACCGCAAGAAATCGACCCGTGTGGTGACCCCAGCCTTGATGACCACGGGCATCGCCGGCGCGGCGATGGTGGGCGCGGGTGTCCTGTTCGCCACCACTGACGCAGCCGTCCCCACGGCTTCACCGGCCTACAAGCTCACCTCGGGCGAGTCCGAGCTCTGGCTCTGGCCGACCACACCGGGCAGCAACAACGTCAGCCTCAAGACCGTCACCGGCGCCGCCTCGGCGAATGCCGCTGGTGACCTCGTCTCGATGTTCATCGGCAATGGCACCGCCGACCACCCCAACGGTGGTCTGCTCATCGGTAACGGCTACAGCTACAGCGCAGCTGACACGCAGTGCGCCAGCGCCGCATGCAACGGCGGCAAGGGCGGCCTGCTGATGGGTAACGGCGGCAACGGCTACAACGGCGGCAACGGCGGCAGCGCCGGGCTGTACGGCAACGGCGGCAATGGCGGCGACTCCACCACCGCCAACATCAATGGCGGCAAGGGCGGCAACGGCGGCAACGGCGGCCTGCTCGCCGGCAGTTCCGCGTCGGGCGCGCTCTTCGGCGGCGGCGGCGGCAACGGCGGCAAGGGTATCGCCGGTGGTGCCGGCGGTAATGGCGGCGACGCCGGTGCGCTGGCCGGTAGCGGCGGCGCCGGTGGCGCCGGTGGCGCCAGCACGACAGCCGGTGTTGCCGGCGGTGCGGGCGGTGCAGGTGGCAATGCCGCGAGCCTTCCGATCGCCGGTAGCGGTGCGGCCGGCGCCGGCGGCGCCGGCGGGGCGGGCTACGGCGCCGGTGCTGCTGGCACCGACGGCGGCGCAGGCGGAAACGGCGGCAAGGGCGGCTTCTACGGCTCAGCGGCCGGCGGCGCCGGTGGCGCCGGTGGCGCGGGCGGCGCGGGCACTGCAACCGGTGGTAACGGCGGCGCCGGTGGCACCGGCGGAGCCGGCGGCCTGGTGTCCGGCAACGGCGGCGCCGGTGCTGCCGGCGGCGCCGGTGGCGCTGGCGGAACCGGCAACGGCGGCAACGGCGGCAAGGGCGGAAGCGGTGGCGCCGGCGGCGCAACCGGTAACGGCGGCGCGGGCGCGACCGGTGGCGATGGCGGCACCAGCACCAACGCGGCCGGTGGCACCGGCGGCAACGGCGGCACCGGCGGCGTCGGCGGCTTCAGCGGCGGCGCAGGCGCCAACGGCGGCACCGGTGGTGACGGCGCGACAACCGGCACCGGCGGCAAGGGCGGCAACGGCGCCACCGGCGGCGGCAGCGTCCTCACTGGCGGCAAGGGCGGCAACGGCGGCACCGGGGGCAAGGGTGGCGCCACCGCCGGCAAGGCCGGCCAGGGCGGCTCGGGCTCCATTGGCGGCAACCCCGGCAAGGGCGGCACCGGCGGCGCCGGCGGGTAATCGGAGTCAACCAGTAACGAATTGGCCCCCTCCGAAAGGAGGGGGCCAATTCGTTGGGCTGGTTAGCAGCAGCGGCTAAGCGCGGCTGCCATTGACCGCACAAGCCATCTGCGCATTGTTCGCGTCGGTGTTCATGTCGTTGGCCGTCGAGTTCAGCGAATCCCCACCGCCACGAACTCCCATGATCACCAACAGCTTTGTCGCACGCAGCGCCCAGGACCGCATGGGCGCCGCCACATCATCGGGTAGCCCTGGCGTCGACGCCGCCGACATGGCCGCAGCGGCAGCCTCGCGCAGTCCGGTACGGCCGATGACATTCGAATTGGCCACGTTCGGATCTTGGTAGTTCACACTATTTCCGCCTCCGGCGGTGTTGTACGCGAAGTCCTCGTAATTCGACGCCGCGAAGTCCAGCGCCGCACCGAACTGCTTACAAGCGTCGGACACCGCGCTGAAAGTCCCCTGGTCCGGCGGCGGTGCTGCATCGGCGCCGTCCGGAATCGGCGCCGGCGCCGCCACATTCGCCGGCACGGGACCGGGTGCAGGCCCCGGCGCCTCGGTTTGTGCATCGGGGTCCGCAGCGGCAACAGGGACGGCAAACAACGCCGACGCAGACACCAACAAAGAGGCAGTCAGCGCCCGGCTGTACCGCAGTGACGTTTTCAACGCTTCCTCCTGGATCGTGGGCTCCCCCGAACCGTCCGGCTGGAAGTTCCAAACCAGCCCAACCCGAAACCCGTGACGTCAGGGTTCCGCAGGGTCAGGACACAGTGATGATCAATGGGATAGCTGACGTAATCGTGAACGGACACCAAACAACGGGCACCGCTGAAGGAGCCATCCGGTGTCACCTTCACCGGCTTCGTGCCGAGTTGGTACCACCTTGAGACCGAAAACGGCGCGCCTGACAGTGCGCCCAGGAAAATGACGCCCGGTAGACGGTAATCGGGCGGGAACTGTTGGCGCGGTGTTAACCGTTGCGACACCCGCCAACTCAATGATTCCTCCGAACGACATAGTGGATATCAACGACGAGAGGCGCCAACACGACATGTTGAAACGCTTTGCCGCACTAGCTGGAGTATGCCTGCTGGTTCAGACGGGAGCGGCTCCGCTCGCGCTCGCTGACCCGCCGGCTGATCCCAACGTGGCACCTGTGGCCAACGCAGGACCGGCGCCCAACGGCCCCGCGGGACCGATGCCTTCCGCCGCACCCGGAGTTCTGAAGACGCCCGACGGCTGGGTTCTCAATGTGTCGGGTAAGGACGAGTCCATGGAACCCGTGGCCTCCCTGACTAATTCGCCGTGGTCACGTGAGTACCTGGTGGACGGAACCTTCACCGCCTCGGTGACCGGTGGCGGCAGCACCAAGCTGGCCGGTGGCACCTTGGAGGCCGGCTACCAGATCGGTTGCGGCATTATTCAGGACGACATCGAGTCCATCGCCACCGCAGGCGCCACCCCCGGCGTCGGTATTCCGATCGTGAACGGCTCGCTGTTACCTGTCACGCTCGGTCTCTCGGCGTCTTACCAGATGAAGATCGACCTCAAGCCAGGCGTCGTGAACATCGTTCCGGTCGGGAAGAAGTCGTTCAAGGGCACCGCCCCGCGAATCTCCATCACCGGCTTCCGCATCAAGATCGACGGCTGTGCGGGCCAGTCCTTCATCCGCTCGTACGCAACGCTGACGAGCTCGACCGACAACACCGACGACGTCGTGACGTACCTCGGCGTCACGAAAGCCGTTTAACAATTTCAGATCGTCGTTCTCACAATCGGCTGCCCGTCACCGACGCGGTGGTGGGCAGCCGATTTGAACACCGGAAAGACCAACAGGAACGTTCAGTGGATGAGATTCGGGCGCGCGGTATTGGCGCCTCGTTCACCAATTGGACACTCCACCAATCAATCATTTCTCAGGGAATATCCCAGTGACAGACGGAAGGCGCCGACAGGACATGTTGCATCGCTTTGCCACCGCGGCTGCAGTTTGCATGCTGATCCCGATGGGAGCGACCCCGCTCGCGTTGGCTGACCCGGCCGATCCGGCGGCGCCGCCCGTCGCTGACGCGGGTGCTCCCCCTCCACCCCCGGACAACGGTGCCGTCGTCTCTGGGGTTCCCGGTATCGCCAAGACGCCCGACGGCCGGACACTGACGGTGGTCGCCAAGGACGAGACGCAGCTGCCGGTGGCGCCGCTGACGACGTCGCTATCGTCGCGCGACTGGGTGGTCGGCGGCACGTTCACCGGTACCACCACTGGTTCGGTGTCGGGCGGAACGCTCGAGGCCGGCTACCAGGTCGGGTGTGGCGTCGAAATGGACAAGGTCAAGCTCATCGGCTCGGTCGGTGCCAGCTTGGGCAATGCCAGCCTCAACACGACCGGAGTGTCGCTGCCCGGCTCGATCAGCTTCCCGGTGCAGGGGCAGATCGAGATCGATCCCCGACCGGGCACGATCACCAACGTCGTCGTCGACAAGAAGTCCTTCAAGGGCACCTCTTCCCGAGTTACGCTCAAGGACATCCACATCAAGATCGACAACTGCGTCGGCGCGTCATCGCTGCGCTCGTATGCGGTGCTGACCAGCTCGGGCACCGACGCCGACGACATCGTCGCCTACTACGGCGTCACCAAGGTCTTCTGACACCGGGATGCACCAACTACGCAGAACGCTCGTCAAGGGTGCGGCCGTCGTCGTGGTCGCTGTCGGGGCGGCGGTCACCTCCATGGCGACCGCCGCCGCCGACGACCCGGCGCCTGTCGACCCGGCAGCGCCGCCGCCACCCCCACAAGGGCTCCTTCCCCCACCGGGGGCCATCTCGGATTCGGTCAGTGGATTCGCGAACTACCTCGCCGGCCCGGCAGGCAACCAACTGCTGCTCGGACAGACGCCGACCCCGGCCCTGGTAGGCACCGCCCCCGCGACCCCGCCGAACGTCGGCATCCTCGACGGCACCCAGCTGCTGATCCCGCAGAACTACGGGATGCCAACTCCTGATGAGACGTCGCCATACCAGCTCGGACCCGGCGCCGACGGCCCGTTCGCCCGCGTGAATCAATTCAAGGGCGTTCACGCCATGCTGCACGGTGCGCTGGGCCGGATGCCGGCCGACCAACTCGGTCAGCCGTTGCCGGGAACGGCGCCCCCGCCGGGCACCAATATCCCGGCCGGGCCCGAGCAGTTCCTGCCCGATCCCGCGGCGCCTCCGCCACCGGGAGCTCCCCCGGTTCCCGGCGCTCCCGTCGTCCCCGCGGACCCGGCACTCCCGCTACCGCCTCCGCCCGCTCCGGCCGGCTGACCGCATCCTCGGCGCCGTTCACGGCTTTGTTGCGCCCGTAGCCGACTACGGTGTGACGAGGATCGAGGGCAGGAGGAGTTGGCGGCATGAGCACAGACGATCGGAGGTCGGCGCCGAAGCTGATGCTCGCGGCTGCGGTCGCGATCGGAGCCGCCCTCGCTGAGCCGGCATGTGCGGGAGCCGATCCCGGCCCGGGCGACCCGACGATTCAGCCGGCACCGCCGGCGGGAAACGTTGCTCCCAACGCGACCATCGGCAGTGCGCTGGCTCAGGCAGGCGCGCCGTCCGTCGGGCCGCTGGGGTTACCTGACCTGTCCACGTACGCCCCGGGACTTCTCCTGGGGCAGAACCCGGTTCCGTCGGCGCCGGGAACGCAGGGCGTTGTCGCGACCCCGGACCTGCACGCGTTCAACGACCAATATCTGGTGCCGCAGAACGTCACACCCGCCGCGCCCGGCCAGGGCGCCGCCGACATCGGTATCGGCCCGACGGCGGAGGCACCGGGCACCGGCCGGCTGGCCTTCCTGCGCCGGCTTCACGAGATGTATCAGGGCGGTGCGCTCGACGGCGCGTTTCTCGGGCAGGTCCCCTACGAGCAACTCGGCGAACCGCTGCCGGGCACGGCTCCCGGCCCCGAAATCCATGTCCCGCCCGGACTCGGCTACGGCCTGGCAGATCCGGCCGAACCCGCACCGACCCCATGAGCGCGACGCGCGCAACATTCACCCAGCGGCAAAGTGCCGAGGGGGTTCTGGTGCTAGCATCCGAAACCTATGCCTGCTAACGCCCCGCGCGTGATCGTCGAGCCAGACGACGGTGTGGACCCGGTCCTCGAATTCATCATGAGCGCGCAAAGCTCGCTTCTGATAAAGCAATTCACCTTCACCGAGCCCAGCTTGGTGGAAGCTGCGATCGATCGGAAGAAGGCCGGCGTCAACGTCCGGATCATGTTGAATCCGCAGCGGTCGGGCGGCGACCGGGCCAACGACGAAAGCTACGAGACGTTCAAGAGCGCCGGCATCGACGTCCAGTGGTCAAGCCCCAAATTCTATGTGACGCATGAGAAGTCGATCGTCGTCGACGAAAGCGCGGCCATGGTCGCCACCTACAACCTGATGATCAAATACTTCACGCTCACCCGCGACTACGGGATCATCACCCACGACCCGCTGCACGTGGCCCAGATCGTCGACGTGTTCAACGCCGACTGGGAGCATCGCGACTTCACACCGCCCAGATACGAAGGACTGCTGTGGAGTAACTCCAATTCGCGTTATCACATGGCACGTTTCATCGACTCCGCTGAGCGCAAGCTGTACATCCAGCACCCGAAGTACGTCGACGCCGTGATCCTCGACCACATCGCGGCGGCCGCCCACCGCGGCGTCAGGGTGCGCGTCTTGTGCGGGGGCAAGCACGGCATCAGCGAGTGGGACATCCTCGATACGTTCGCCTCGCTGCGGACGCTGCGCCGGTTCGGCGTCGAGGTGCGCAAGCAGAAGAACCTGCGGGTGCACGCCAAGCTGTTGATCATCGACGGCAGAGAGGTTCTTGTCGGCTCGATGAACATCGACCGCAGCGCCTTCGACCTCCGCCGCGAGCTCGGTATCACCACCGACGACCCGGACGTCGTGGCTCGCCTCAAAGAGGTCTTCAAGAGCGACTGGCAGATCTCCAACCACTACGAGCCGCCCGACCCGCTGGAGAAGAACCGTCCTGTCGAGGACGAGTTTCCACACGACCATGATCTGGTCCATGAGTGAGCCCGACCCGACCCTGGAGAAGGTCTCGCTGCTGGAGATCGCCCGCACGTTCAACCACATCGCGCTCGCATCGTTCGGCGGCGGGCTAGGAGCCTGGTCGCGTGAGGTCATCGTCGTCGAGAAGCAGTGGCTCGGCGAGGAGGAGTTCCTCAGCGCACTGACGATGTGCCGGATCGTGCCCGGCGCCAACCAGGTGAATCTGGCGGTCTTCGTCGGCACGAAGATGAACGGCCTCGCCGGCGCCGTCGCGGCCCTGATCGGGCTGTGCCTGGTGCCCGTCGCCATTGTCCTCACCCTGGGCTTCGTCTACTTCACGTTCAAGGAAGTCCCTGCGGTCAAGGGTGCACTGCACGGCGCCTCGGCCGCCGCCGTGGCCCTGACGTTGGCGATGGTGATCCAAACCGGCCAGAAGTGCCTCAAGGGCGTGATGCCGATTGTCTTCTTCCTGGCCAGCTTCGCGCTCAACGGATTGCTGCGCTGGCCATTGCTGGAGACGCTGGCGATCCTGGCACCGCTGAGCCTGATCTGGGCCTGGCCCCGCAAGAAACCGGAGCCGGTCGACGCATGAAAACGCTTCTCGCGGTCGTCGGCATGTTCGGCTCGCTGTCGTTGCTATCGATCGGCGGCGGCAACACCGTGCTACCCGAGATGCATCTGCAAGCGGTGAGCGGCCACCACTGGCTGACGAATTCCCAGTTCGCCGACATCTTCTCGATCTCGCAGGCCGCGCCGGGGCCGAGCATCCTGATCGTGGCGCTCGTCGGCTACGCGGCCGGGCTCGGCGTGGCCGGGGTCGTCGGCGGCATCGTCGGCGGTGTGCTCGCCACGGTGGCGATGGTGGTCCCCGCGGCGGGCCTGATGTACCTCATCACTCTGTCCTGGCAGAAGGCTCAGAAGTCCAAGCTGCGGTACGCCGTGGAAAAGGGTTTCGCCCCGCTGACCGTCGGCCTGGTCCTGGCCAGCTCATTGGTCATGAGCAAGGCCGCCGACCATGACTGGCGGGCGTATCTGATCACCGGTGTCGCGACGCTGATATTCGTCCGGACCAAGACCAACCCGCTCATCGTGGTGGGCGCCGCCGCCCTGCTGGGGTACGTAGGGTTCGTCTGACCCCCGGGGCACTCAGACACCGGTCAGCTGACCAATGAGACTTCCCAGCGGCAACTCGGGATAAGTTGCAGCGATGCGAGTTGACGGGCGCGATGTTGCCGTATCCGGTGACGTGCTGCTCCCGCTGGCCCGCCGGACCAACGACATCGTGCGACTCGGGCTGGCGACACTCTTCCTGGCCATCATCATCACCAGCTCCCTGATCACCCGCAACGACTGGGTCGGGCTGGAGAAATCGGTGTCGCGGATCGTGGGGGTGCTCACCCCCACCCAGTCCAACCTCGTCTATCTGGCCTACGGCGTGGCGATCCTGGCGCTGCCGTTCGTGATCCTGATCGGGCTGATCGCCGCGCGGCAGTGGAAGCTGTTCGCAGCGTATGCGGCGGCGGGGTTTCTTGCCGTGTTCTCCCTGTCCATCACCGGCAACGGGATTGCCGCGCCGCGCTGGCATTTCGACCTCTCGGAGCGCCTATCGACGACCTTGTCGCAGTTCCTCGACGATCCGCGCTGGATCGCGATGCTCGCCGCGGTCCTCACGGTCTGCGGGCCATGGCTGCCGGCGCGGTGGCGTCGATGGTGGTGGACGCTGCTTCTGGCGTTCGTGCCGATTCACCTCGTCGTCAGCGCGGTGATTCCGGCCCGGTCACTACTCGGGCTGTCAGTCGGCTGGTTCGTCGGTGCGCTGACGGTGTGGGTGGTGGGCACCCCGGGTCTCGAGGTCCCCCTCGACGGGGCGGTCCGGGCGTTGTCCCGCCGGGGTTTCCTGGTGACGTCGCTGACGGTGCTGCGCCCAGCCAGCACCGGTCCGCTGGAGTTGTCGGCGGCCGACGACGCCGGCTCACGCGTGGTCGTCGAGATGTACGGGCCCAATTTGCGCAGCGGCGGCGCGCTGCGCCAGTTCTGGCGGTGGCTGATTCTGCGCGACGCCGAAACCGCGCCGCTGCAAGCCTCGATGCGCCGCGCCGTCGAACACCGCGCGTTGATGACGATCGCAGTCGGCGATCTGGGGGTGTCGAACACCACCACGATGGCCGTCGCGGCACTGGCGCGCGGGTGGACGCTGTATGCGCACACCCCCTCGCTCGGCACCCCGATCGGGACCGCCTCCGATGAGTCGCTGGTGACTACGATCTGGGGTTCGCTCGGGGTGCTGCACCGTCACCAGATCGCCCATGGTGACCTCCGTTTCAATGAGATGAGCGTCGATTCGGGCAAGGTGCTGTTCGGTGGTTTCGGCAGTTCGGAGTTCGGGGCGACCGATGAACAGCTGCAGTCGGATATCGCGCAGCTGCTGGTGACGACGACCGATCGGTTCGGCGCCGAGCCGGCTGTGCGGGCCGCCGTCGACACGCTCGGCAAGGAGACCGTCCTCAACGCGTCGCGCCGCCTCACCAGGGCGGCGGTGCCGGCCCGAATTCGCAAGTCGCTCAACGATCCCAAGGCCGTCATGGCCACCGCCCGCGACGAGGTCAAGAGGCAGACCGGGGCCGACGAGATCAAGACCGAGACCATCACCCGGTTCACCCGCAAGCAGGTCATCCAACTGGTGCTGCTCGTGGCACTGGTCTACGTCGCCTATCCCTTCATCAGCACGGTACCCACGTTCTTCAGCGAGTTGCGCAACGCGAACTGGTGGTGGGCGCTGCTCGGGCTTGCGGTGTCCGCACTGACGTATGTCGGTGCGGCAGCGGCATTGTGGGCGTGCGCTTCCGGACTCGTCAGCTTTCGCAACCTCGTTATCATGCAGTTCGCCAACACCTTTGCCGCCACCACCACTCCGGCCGGGGTCGGTGGCCTGGCACTGAGCACCCGGTTCCTGCAGAAGGGCGGGCTGGGGTCGCTGCGGGCCACCGCGGCCGTCGCACTGCAGCAAGCCGTACAGGTGATCACCCATGTGACCCTGCTGATCTTCTTCAGCGTGGCCGCCGGGGCCACCGCCGACCTGTCCCATTTCGTGCCGAGTACCACGCTGCTCTACCTGATCGGCGGCGTCGCACTCGGCATGTTGGGGACGTTCCTCTTGGTGCCACGGGCGCGACGCTGGCTCGGCACGGCGGTCCGCCCAAGAATCCAGGAGGTCGGCACTGAGCTGCTCGACCTGATCCGCGAGCCCAAGCGGCTGGCTATCATCGTGCTGGGTTGTGCCACAACGACCCTGGGAATGGCACTGGTGTTGTGGGCCAGTATCGAAGCCTTCGGCGGTGACACCACCTTCGTCACGGTCACGATCGTGACGATGGTGGGTGGCACCCTCGCGTCGGCCGCGCCAACGCCAGGCGGTGTCGGCGCGGTGGAAGCGGCACTGATCGGTGGGCTCGCGGCCTTCGGCGTGCCCGCGGCTGTCGGAGTGCCCGCGGTGCTGCTCTACCGGGTGCTGACGTGCTGGCTGCCGGTGTTCGCGGGGTGGCCGATCATGCGGTGGCTCACCGCGAAAGAGATGATCTGAGGTGATGCGCGCTCTGGCGGTGCTGTCCGCGCTGGCCCTTGTGCTGACGGCGTGCAGTGCGCCGGGCACGCCCGCCGCAGACTCGGCGTGGCCGCCATCGAGTGGCCGCGGCCCGTGCGGGGTCACCAAGCAGACCGACGTAGCAGCGACGATGCGCGACGGCACGATCCTGCGCGCCGACGTCTACCGGCCGGACACCGCCGACGCCGTTCCGGTGATCCTGATGCGCACCCAGTACGGAAAGTCCGGCGCACAGGTCCAGCCGTCCCGCTACCAAAGCCCGGACTGGTTTGCGTCGCATTGCTATCTCGTTGTCATTCAAGATATCCGGGGCCAAGGCACATCGCAGGGAACCTTCAACGAGTTCACCCATGACGGCGACGACGGCTACGACTCGGTCGAGTGGGCCGCGGCCCTGCCCGGGTCCAACGGCAAGGTCGGCATGTACGGCTCGTCGTACGTCGGTGCCACGCAGTGGCTGGCGGCGACCACCACTCCCCCGCATTTGGTCACCATCGTGCCGGCCAACACCGCCTCGGACTACTTCGACGGCTGGATGTACGAGGGCGGTCAGTTCCGACTCGCGTTCGTCCTGCCGTGGGCGATAGGCCTGGCGACCAGCGCGGCGACCAATCGGCGTGACGACGCCACCGCGGCCGCACTGAAATTGGCCGCGGGTGAACCCACCCGGTGGGTGGCCTTCCGGCCTTACCACGCTCTTCCGGCCCTGCAACCCACCAATCCGGCTGTGGCACCGTGGTATTTCGACTGGATCGCCCATTCGTCACGTGACAGCTTTTGGCGGCAGTGGAGCATTCGCGACCGCTACCCGTCGGTGCGGGTGCCAGTGCTCGACGTCGAGGGATGGTACGACGCATTCCTCGCCGGCGGGATCGAGAACTTCACCGGGATGGTGAAATCGGCGGGTACGCCGCAGGCCCGGGTGAACCAACGGCTGGTCATCGGACCGTGGGATCACGTCGACTGGGGCCGCGGCGGTTCCGAGCCGGCGCCGCTGCTGAAGGATATCGGCAGCGTCGGCGAGAGCCCGATCAACGAGCTCATGCTGGCGTGGTACGACCACTTCCTCAAGGGGGTCGACAACAAGGTGTCGGGTATGCCCCGGGTGGACTACTTCGTGATGGGTGCCAACACGTGGAAGTCGGCCGACAGCTGGCCGCTCCCCCAAACCCGGTGGAGTAGCTACTTCCTGTCCGGCGATGGCCAGATGGACTCGCGCAGTGGCACTCTGAGTACGGTGGCACCCGCTGCGGATCAGGCACCGGACCACTACCTCTACGACCCGACCGATCCCGCCCCCAGCGCGGGCGGGCATTCGTGTTGCGGAGCCCGCTCGGGCCCGCAGGGTCCCTTCGACCAGACCCCGGTCGAGCAGCGTTCCGATGTCCTGGTGTACAGCAGCGATCCGCTCCCGTCAGACACCGAGGTGACCGGACCCACGACCGTCGATCTCTGGGCCTCGTCGTCGGCGGTCGACACCGACTTCACCGCGAAGCTGATCGTGGTCAAACCCGATGGCGACGCGATCAATCTGAACAACGGCATTCTGCGAACGGCGTTTCGCGACTCACTGTCCGAGCCGCGCCCGGGCATCCCAAATCAGCCCTACGAGTACCACATTGCGATCTGGCCGACGAGTTACCTGTTCCGCGCCGGCGATCGGATCCGGTTGGAGATCTCCAGCAGCGATTTCCCGCAGTTCGCGCCCAACCCGAATACCGGAGAACCGTTCGGCCAGAGCACCGCGACCGTGCCGGCAACGCAGACGATCTTGCACGATGCCGCTCATCCGTCGGCGATCGTCATTCCGGTGATTCCGGCAAGCGGCCAGGGATCCGAGCGATTCCCCCTAACCCACTGAAGCAAGACCGGAGGTCGCGAGGGACGAGGCGGAACGCGGCGCGACAAAACTCCGAGGAATTCTAAGAAGAAGGGTTACTCGCGCGGGGGTCAATCCTGGCGTTGGCCGGAACCACAGCAAGCGGTCGAGTAGACCGCTCAGCGAACTGTGGGAGTCAGCGAGGCCGAACGGCGTCGGCGGCAGCGCCAATGAACACGGCGTAGGCGGCCGACATCGCGATCTGGTCGATCATGTCGTCATCGCCACCGAGCTCACGAATCTGGTCGCCAATCGCGTAGCGGATCAGATCGACCGAAGTCATCATGGAATCGCTCATCGTTGTAGCCACTCGCTCTCGGTGCTATTCACTTTCGGCTGTCAGGCAAAGCCACAGTGCCGCTACTAGGAAGAAGACGACGTATACAACTTTGCCCAACTCGATCACCGTAGCTCCGATCTCGCACAAATACCTGAGACCGACCTTAGAGTTCTAATGTTAGATTAACTATTAGATTTGCAGAGTTGTGATAGTGAGATCCGGCCAGCACGGCGGAGACAGTGACGCAGGTCACGTATATCGAAAACATACGCTACCGCGACAGGATTGTCGCCGAGGCGGTGCCAGGCGCGCCGTGAACCTGGCCATGCCCACCCGCGGGTTCGTCGGAACCTGGCGCCCGCCGGCCTGACCCCGCAGTTGCCGGACCACTTCATGGACCTGGCGCAAGCCCGAAGCTCCGATGGGTTCGCCGTTGGCGATCAGGCCGCCGTCGGTGTTGACCGGCAGTGAGTCACCGATCTCCGTGGCGCCGTCGGCACGTAATTTCTCCTGCTCCCCGTCTGCGCACAAGCCGGTCTGCCATATGGATGGTGCGGATCTCGCTGGCGCGCTCGAACACCGGGGTGTCGGTGAACCTGTGGGCGATGTCCGCGCGACACATGATGACCACCGCCGAGGATGCTACACAGGGCCCATCACGTGTAAACCACCGAATTGGTGCGATCATCTCTCGTCAGCCGGCGTGTACGGCACGGTAGCGGGTCTTGCGCAGCGATATCGACAAGAGCCATCAATGATCCTGTGAACAAATGCGTTACCCGCGCATCCCTAGGACCGATCTGGCAGACCCAGACGGCGGTCGATGTTCATGCAGATAGCTTTACATTTGGCATATGTTTCGTAACATGTGTATGGCATACCGTTCGAGTAGGGAGACCCATGGCCTTCGACCCTCAAGTCGTGCACGAGAAGTACCGTGCGGAGCGCGACAAGCGTCTCGTCGCGGGTCGTACCGCCATCCGCGATCTGAATCATGACGAGTACGTCGCCGGCTATCGGGTCGACCCTTTTACGGAGTGCACCCCACGCGAGGGCATGACCGATGATCCCGACGTAGTGATCGTCGGCGGCGGCATAGCTGGACTCCTCGCGGGCGCTCATCTGCGCAAGGCGGGCGTGCGACGCATCAGGATTGTCGACCAGGCGGGCGGTATAGGCGGGACCTGGTATTGGAATCGCTATCCGGGGGTGATGTGCGATGTGGAGTCGTATCAGTACCTGCCGATGCTGGAAGAGCTCGGCTACATCCCCAGCCGGCGCTACGCCTACGGCGACGAGATACGCCAGCACCTTCAGTCGATCGCCGATCGCTTCGATCTTGAGTCCGACGCCTTGTTCCATACCGGTGTCACCCAGACGATCTGGGACGAAAGCGCGGGTCGCTGGACGGTCCACACGGACCGTGGCGATGTATTAACGTGCCGCTATTACGTGCTGGCGGTGGGCATCCTCAACCTGATGAAGTTACCCGCCATCCCAGGAATGGACGAGTTCAAGGGTCCGGCATTCCATACGGCGCGATGGGATTACGACTTCACCGGAGGCGGCCCCGGTGAGCCGCTGACCGGGCTCGGCGACAAAGTCGTGGCGTTGATCGGCACGGGAGCGAGCGGCCTACAGTGCCTGCCGCCGCTCGCCGAGGCTGCCAAGCACGTCTATGTTTTCCAGCGCACCCCATCCGCGATCGGGGTTCGGGGCAACCGACCTACCGATGATTCGTTCGCCGAGGGACTGCAGCCGGGATGGCAGAAGGCGCGAATGGACAACTTCCAATCGATCATGTTGGGCCGGTCGGTCGAGGTGGATCTCACCGACGATGGCTGGACCCATCACTACGCCGCGGTCCAGAATCCGCCCAGACGTAAAGACATGAGCACCGAAGAGTTCATGCACATGGCGGAGGAGCTCGACTTTGGGATCATGGAGCAGCATCGGGAGCGGATCGATCGGCTGGTCCACAAGCCCGATGTTGCTGCTGCACTTAAGCCGTACTACCGCTACCTCTGCAAGCGGCCCTGCTTCCACGACGAGTACTTCGACGCCTACAACCGCGATAACGTCACGCTCATTGATTGCCCCGCGGGCATCGACCGGGTCACCGAACTAGGACCCGTTGTCGGCGGGCAGCAGTACGAGGTGGATGGCATCGTGTATGCCACCGGTTTCGAGGCGGAGGTCACCCCGCTGCCCCGCCGCATCGGCCACAACGTCATCGGACGAGATGGCATCTCACTCGCCGAGAAATGGGCCGACGGGGCCGCCACCCTTTTCGGTCTGACAAGTCGTGGCTTCCCCAATATGTATGTCATGCCGGCCCCCGGCCAACAATCGGTCGTGACGGTCAACTACACCCAACTCGCTGAACTGGGGGCCGAGTTCCTCGCAGGCTTGGTGACGTTACTCGAGGAACGGGGCGTTCGGAGTTTCGACGTGAGCGCCGCCGCGGAGGCCGATTGGATCCAGCAGATCGTGGAGACCTACGTCGATCCCAGCGCCGTCATGTCCGCGTGCACTCCGTCGCGCCTCAACAACGAGGGCGACCCCGGTGGCGTGCGCGCCCGTGACACGAACTTTGGACGAGGTTTCGGCGACTTCTTCGCATACCGGGAGTTGCTACAGGGATGGCTCGCATCGGGTGAACTCGACGGCCTGGACCTGACATGACCGATCGGCAACGGGTCGTCGTCGTAACCGGTGGCGGCGGCGGAATCGGTGCTGCGATCGCGCAATCAGTCTCGCGTACAGGTGCTTTCGTGGTCACAGTGGACCCGCTGGTCTCCGTCGACGGCGCTGAGAGACTACCTCAGCCCCAACAAACTACGGCCGACCGCATCGTTGCCGCAGGCGGAGCCGCGCGGTCCTCATCCGTGTCCGTGACCGATGAATCGGCCATCACTCAGTTATTCGGCGAGTTGGCTGACGAATTCGGTGGGCTGGACGCCGTGATCAATGTGGCAGGTATCAGTCGTCCCACGGGTTTCGCGACCGGCACCGACACGGACTGGCTCGACGTGCTGTCGGTACATCTCGACGGCTACCGCAACGTCCTCACCGCCGCCCTGCCGATCATGGCGGCGGCGGGGCGTGGCCACATCCTCGGAGTCACCTCCGGGTCAGGCTGGCGGGCGGCCGACTCCGGCGCCTACAGCTGCGCCAAGCGTGCCGTCGCATCGCTGACCTGGCAGCTGGGCCGCCACGCACCCGATGGTGTTGTGGTCAACGCCATCTCACCGATCGCGGCAACCCGCATGGTGGCCGCCGCTCTGGCACGCACACAGAAGGCCAACGCCCCGTCGACCGGTGGGCTGTCGCTGGGCGCGATGCCAGACGCCGAAGACCTCGGCCCGATCGGCGCACATCTTGTCAGCGAGACGTTCACTTCATGCCACGGGCGAGTGCTGTTCCTCGGTGGCTCTGAAGTAGCAGTGATCGACGAACCGCGGCTGATCGAGGTGGTGCAGGGCGACGAGGCGACCGCACTGGGCCAGCTGCTGGAGGTCGCGACCACCGTTGCGCTCGCACCAGCGGAGGCGGATCAGGTCAGCGGCGGAGGTAGCAATGCCCGATTGGGGTTCGCCTTTGATGAATTACCGGACGCGGACTTTCCTGTCCCCCATGCCCAGTCGTGTGCAGTCGCCGCCGGCCGGCCCGAAGTGGCGGCAGCAATATCAAGTGCTCTACACGCGCGTGGCGTGACGACTTATCAGATCGACTCCCCTGCCGCGCTGGCTGACCTTGATGCGCTCGACGCCGTGGTGATTGCCGCCAAGGGTAGACCCGTCACCGCGAGCGCGTCGCCTGGGTGGGCGCGTGTCCTTGACGAGCACGTCGGGATCGTAGAGGACATCCACGCCGCTGCCCAGTGGTCGCGGGCGGTGGCCGACGTGTCGATCAGCAGCGGCCGACCAATACGGTTGGTGACGATCAGTGACGGCACCACCGGCGGTGGCCGCAGCCGCGCGCAGGCCTCGGCTCAGCTCTCAAGGTCCGGCCGGCAGGCCACCGGCGACCTCGTCACGCCGTTCGCGGTGAGCGCGGAATCCGAGGACATTCCCGCTGAACTCGTTGCCCACCTGGTGTGCAGTGACGCAACCGATCCTCTCGCAGGTGCCGAATTGGTTTCTGGTGCAGGATGGTTCGGACTGCGCAGCCACCCACGGCCGATCGGCAGCCTTAGCTTCAGCGGCCCCAGGGTGCCCCCCTGGTTCGATGAGGCACTCCGGGAAGTGGTGCAGCCACGATGACGAAGCCCATACCGAGGCCTGACCGCATCGTCGATGCTCATGTGCACCTGTGGGATCCGGCCCGAACAGACTGGTATCCATACCTCTCGGGTAGGCGTGAGCTGAACATGGGCGATGTTTCCACCATGTCGCGCAGGTTCGATGCGGCAACCTACTTCGCGGAGTCCGCGGGCTGGAACGTCGAGAAAATCATCAATATCGCTGCCGCCACCGGCTGGAACTCGATCGACGAGACTCTCGAGTTGGATCGACGGGCGCACATGCAGGGACACCCTGATGCGATCATCGGCGGCCTACCACCCACCGAGTCGGTGGCGGAAACGGTTGCCGCTCTTGATCGGCAGCTGACGGCACCACGGTTTCGGGGTGTCCGCCCGATGGGGGCCGCCGAGGGTCCGCTTCCCCCGATCGACGTCCTTCGCGCGCTCGAGGAGCGGGACCTTTTGGTCGAGGTGATGGTGCATCCCGATCTGCTGCTGCCGACTGCCAGGCGACTGGAAGCCAACGACTCCCTCGTGGTGGTCATTGAACATGCAGGTTGGCCGCGCAACGGGTCAGAGCAGGAGCGTGCGCTCTGGACCGAGGGAATCAACGCCCTCGCTAGCCTCGGCGACAACGTGCTGTGCAAGCTCTCCGGCTTGGCTGTGCCCCTCGGGACCATGACCGTCGAGGTGTTGGCGCCGTGGCTCGAGTACGCAATCGAGGCCTTCGGCGCCGACCGCTGCATGTTCGGGAGCAACTTCCCCGTCGACGGCATGCGCGGCACCTTCGGCGAACTGTATTCGACGTATTCGGCCGTTGCCGCCCGCCTCGACACCGACGCTCGTGACAAGATCTTCGCCGGCAATGCCGAGCGCGTCTATCGCTGCTAGTACAGCACCCGCGGTGAGCGGTTGTCCTCGAAATCCCCTGTGCCGCAGGATAGTGAAGGCTGCGGGGTTGGCCCAGTCAACGAGGAGCTAACGTCGAGCGCCCGCGGCGACGACTTGCTGACCGAAGCGCTCGATGGCTTCGAGCGCATGGGAAAGGGAGTCGCCGGGCACCGGCACCTGCACCCAGGTGACGCCAACGGCGGCAAGTTGTGCGATGCCGCTCAGATAGGCGTCGGCGTTGAAATCGTCGTCACCGGGACTGCCCCCGCGGAGATTGGTGAATGCGACATCGACGTCGGTCCAGTCACGCCCACACTCGTCGAATCGGCGCCGCAGATCGCCGATCGCTTCGGCGAGCCGTTCGACGGTATCGAGGGAAGTGGTGCCCGTGGTCTGCGCCAGCCCGGGAGTCGCGGGAAACGGACACCATCCCTGACAGCTCGTTGCCACCCGCTGACGTGCGCGCCCACTGTTGCCCCCAATCCAGATGGGCGGGTGCGGCGTACTCGACGGCCGTGGATGGGCGGTGATGCCGTGCGCCGCGAAATGCCGCCCTGCGTAGGAGACGTCATCATTCGTCCAGATCGCCCGGATGACCTCCAGACTTTCGTCGAAAAGCGCGCCGCGGTCGTCGTAATCGACTCCGAGCGCGGCGAATTCACGCTTGAGGTAGCCCGCACCCACCGCGAGAGTGAACCGGCCGCCCGACAGCAGATCCAGCGTCGCGCTGGCCTTCGCCACGAGGAACGGATTGCGGTACGGCAGCACAACGATGTTGGGAATCAAACGCACCGTGGATGTGCTGGCCGCGGCGAATGACATCGCCACGAACGGGTCCAATGCGTCATGGCCGCCGGAGTCGAGCCATCGCTGGGTCGGTGCCGGGTGATCGGTAAATCCCAGTCCGCTGAATCCCGCTGCCTCTGCGGCCACCGCGATAGCGGTCACCCCCGATCCCGCGGCGATCTCAGCATCGTAGGGATGCCCGGTCATCGGGTGTGTCAGGGCATAGCGCATGTAATCCTCCGGATCGGTTCATGTGAAGGCGACGTGGCCCACCCAACGCCAGACGCACCACCAATTCCGTGACATGTTGGGCGGGTTGCCGGTACCCGGCCGGCGCGGCATCTCATAGCGCTGCTCAGACGAAGTCTGAGCCACCGTCCACATTCACGGTCGCCCCGGTGACATAACCATTGCGCCGGGATGCCAGATAGGTGGTGATCGACGCGATCTCCTCGGGCAGTCCGGCGCGACCGAGGTCGCAGGGCTGATGGAAATTGTCGTCGATCCACTTCATCACATGCACAGGGTCGTTGGCATCCAAGCCGTCGGCAGCCAGAATGTCCTTCAGATTCTCGGTGAAGCTGGCCGTGACGATCGTTCCCGGGCACACACAGTTGACCAGGATCCCGTCCTTGGCAAGGCTTTTCGACAGATTCTTGGTGACACTGCTCAGCGCCGCCTTGGATGCCGTATAGGCGACGATGCGCGGGTTCTGTCGTTGGATCGAATGCGCCGACAGCGTGACGATACGGGCCCAGTCAGCGGCACGCAGCATCGGCAGCGCTGCCCGGATCGAGCGCACTCCGGACATGGTGCCCAGCGCAAACGCGGCATCCCAGTCGGCATCGGTCATGTCCTCGAAATAGCCGTCACTTGGCCCGATGGTGTGCACCAGGCTGTTGAGTTCACCCCAACGTCGCGACACTGCGTCGAAGCCGGCGGTGATCGACTCGGCATCCGACATATCCACACTGATGCCCACGGCCTCGGGAGCCCCGGCGGCCAGCAGTGACTCCACGGCGGCGTCCAGCGCCACCTTGTCTCGGGCCATCACCGCGACGCTGGCGCCCTCGGCTGCCATCGTCTGCGCAATGGCCAGCCCCATTCCCTTGCTGCCGCCGGTGACAACCGCTTTCGATCCGGCCAGTCCCAAGTCCATTGTTTCTCCCTTCAGTTGATGCTGCGTGAGCTAATGACGTATTCGGGGGGCACTACTGCGGGTGGGTGAGTCGAGTCGTAGGGCCAGGACCTCGGCGATCACTTCTGGCCCGACACCCAAGCTCCGTAGACAAGATCTGATGACGCGTTTGCGGATGTCGGCGCGGATGGTGTCGCCCGTAGCCCACTGCCGTTCAATACACGCCCATACCGCGCCCTGAATGATCTGGGCATCCGTCACGGGATCGATATCGTCAAACGCACCGTCGCGCATTCCACGCTCGAGTTGCTCGACGAGCGGCTTGAGCATCTCGCCGAAAGCGGCCTGCACCAAGGGGGGCGAGGTCACCATCAACGACTGCGCCTCTTTGGACACGAAGCGGAGATCCGATCTGACGTTGCTGTCGAAGGCGAGATCCAGCCGGCCGTCCACCCAGGCTGCCACCGCATCGACGGAACTCGTGCTGGCCTTCATCTTGCGTCGGAGGCGACGAGTTTCTACGCGCGCCATCTCCAGGAACACCGCGACCAGGAGCTCATCCTTGGAGCTGAAATGCCGGTAGAACGCCCGGGTTCCCAGTTGGCACCGCTCAAGGATCTCCCCGATGCTGATCCCTTGAATCCCTTGTTCCCGAACGATTTCCGATGCCGCCGCGAGGATCGCGGCCCGTACGGCGGGGTCCGGGCTCAACTTGTCCCGCCCGCGCGTCGCGCGGGCACCCGTCGACGCGCTGGCGACGTTCACCGGGTCGGCCTCCGCGTCCTGCGGAGTCGTCGTTGCCTCACGCCGCTAACCGGTGGCGTCGTAGGTGGCGAGGTACTCCGAAAAACTGGCGCGGACCTGGTCGGGCGTCAGGCCGTAGTCGGACAGGTCGTAGTCATGTGCCCCGCGGGAACCCGGTTTGTGTCCGTCGGCCCACTGCTGGACTGAACGCAGAGTGGCGTCGGTGAATGTCAAGCCCAGCGTTTTGTATGCGCCCTCGAGGGTGCCGATCGGGTTGGTTTGCAGATCGGCGAAGGAGACATCAGCGAAGCGCTCGTCGCCGACGCGCCGGCGGAAATCCATCGCCCGTCGGACACCCTCGGCCCAGCTTGCGAGTTGCTCCTCACCCAGTTCATGGGCGTCGTCGCGGTCGCTGCTCCAACTGCGCACATACTTGATGAGACTGCACACCGACCCCATCACCTTGGCCGGATCCCGATGGCTCCACATGAATTTGGCGTTCGGGTAGGCCTCGACGAGGGCGCCGAGTGCGAAGATGTGCACCGGCGTCTTGAGATGCCACAGACTCGGCTTACAGTGCCATTGCAAGAGTTTGAGGACCTGCCGGTGGAACGTGTAGGTGCCCCCCATGTCGCAGCTCATCAGCCACTCCAGATAGCTGGGTACCCGGACCACGCCATCAAAGTGGAAGGTCCGGAAGCTCATACCCATCAGGTCCTGACACTCCGTGGGCGCCGTCGCCTCTGAGTTGTAGAGCGACTTCATCAACGGAAACATCTCGTACATCATCTCGGTGCCCGCCTCGGCGTCCGCGATACGGGGATCCGTGTGCTGAGTATCGGCCTCCGGGGGCGGCGTCGGCTGCTGCGATTCCCACATACGCAGCGAGCGGAACTGCGGGTCGGCAGCTACCAGCTGGCTCAGGGCGGTCGTACCGGTGCGCGGTAGCCCGATCACGAATACCGGACCGTCGACGACCTCATCGTCGATCTCGGGATGCTGCTTGTAGGTGTCCTCGATCTTGAGACGTTGAATCAGGGCGTTGCTGATGGTGGCGTGCTGGATCACCCGGCCCATCTCGTTGAGGTCCGCCTCGGTATTGAGTGCTTCGACGGTTCGCTCGAGTCCTTCGCGGTAGTAAGGCGATCCGAAATCGTCCAGGCCGGTCGCGACGCGCGCACCGTCTTCGAGTTCGTCGGCGGAAAACGTCATCGTGCGAACCTTTCGTGTACGGCGCGGCGTCGCGCCGCCAAGATGGACTTGCGCTCGTCGGGCGTGAGCAACTTTGTGTCGGCGGGCAGCGCCGATCCGATGTCATCGAACTGCACCACGCGAGCCGTCGGCGTCGGCGCTGTCTCGGTCCGCACACAGCGCAGGATCATCGCGCCATTGCTGTGACCGGCCGTATCAAGCCAGTTCGCGATCCCGGGGTCACGTGCGCACAGCACCACCCGTACCAACCCGTCGGAATCCACTGCGGCCTGGGAGGCATTCAGGCTGGACTGATGACGTCCGTAGTGGATGGTCTCCCACCAGGGGTTGCCCAGCGAATAGCTCCAGTAGACACCCTGTGGCGGCTTGACTTCCAAGATCAGCGCCTCGTCGGGACCCAGCGCCCAGCGCCCGATCACCGGCCTGTTCTCGGCAGCGGCACCCATCGAACTCCGGTCGATACCAGGTAAGAATCCGTTCACCGGAGGGGCGCCGCCGAAGTCGAGGAAGAACTTCACGTTGTCGTGGACGAAGTCACCCAGCGCGACCAGTTGCCGCGACACCGCCACATCGGGGTCGACTGATCGGTCCTTCGCCTCAGCCGCTGAGGTGATTCGCTCGATCTTCAGCGATGAGGGCACCTCGGTGTCCCAGTCGTAGAAGAAGTGCCGCACTGTCAGAGTCGGGTTGTCGCCGGCGATGGGCATCCAATTGCCCGCGCGCTCATCGGCGGAGAGGATGATCTCGAAGTTGCCGTCGGGGTCGACGTCGAGCTCGTCGACCAGCGCGTTGGAGGTAGACACGATGCCGTTCATGGTCTGCAATCCGACGTAGCGTGCGGTGCCGCGGTTGCCGAATAGCCGGTAGCTCTCGCCCCCGCGCAACGCCGCGCCGGTGTACAAGCCATCCGGGCACTCCATCCCCCACGTGATGATGTCGTCGGTGCTGGTTGCCTGCACGCTCAGGATCGGGTCAGGGTCGGCCCGTAACGCCGCGTCCACACCCGCAGCGAGCAGCACCAGCAGATGCCGGTATCCCGACGCCAGATCGACTCGGTTGCCGCTGACTGGGTTGGACTCGACAACCTGCGCCGAGCTGTTGAGTCGCTCCAGAAGATGCGACCACGCCTGCGCCAGATCCGGCACGTCCCCACCGGGAGTAGCCGCCAGCGCGGCCTCGGCAACTGAGAACGGCAGCCACGCCAACGGCTTCTGTGGGTCGGTCAAAGTTTCCTCCGGGCCGCGTGTCGATAGCCTTATCCGAAAATCATGTTTTCAGATAGAAGAGACTGTCACACACCATTGCGAGGATTGTCAACGTCGGTTGGCTGTTAGCCGGCTGCGGAGATGACGGCTGCGGTCACGAACCGCTATCGGTACGTCGCCTGCGGCTCGGCGATCTCGTTCAGCCGTGGTGCTCCGGCGTCTGATCGACGAGAAGTCTTGCCGGATAACCACAGTCGCCCTAGCTGATCTCAACGAGCGGCTCGAGGCGTGCGTAACCGGGCTAGCAGGATCTCGGCCAGGCCGGCGTCGTCGATGTCGTCAACGACGGAACTGATCCGGTCGGCGATGATGAGTGTCGTGAGATCGCCAGGCTTAGCGCGACGACCCGGCAGGTCCACCAGAACGCGCAAGTCGGCTACCTGCCGATGAAGATCGGCTCGACCGCTGAATTCGGAATTACTCAGCCATGTTTGGTCCTTGTTGGCCGATGCGTGCCCACCCGCATCATGGCTATTCGGCCGCCGAGAACAGCCCTTCGACGATTCTGATGAGTTGCAAGCGTGCGCGTCGGCGAGTCATCTGGCCTCCGTTGATATGGCGGGCCGCCAGCATCCAGAACGCGGCGTGGATCGTACTGGCATCAAGGTCGGGATCAGCGGTGGAGATCGATCCATCGCGCAGGCCGCGATCGATGGCCTCGGCCAGCACCAGCACTTGCGGATTGGCGACTGCGTCGAACTGCGTCGGGTAGGCGCTGCGAAGCCAGAAGCCATACCGCCACAACGCTTCGAACGTCGCGCTACGCGGGGACGCGAACGCCGCGCGGAGGCGGTCGTCGATCCACGCCATGACGCCATCGTGGCCGCTAGCCGCGCGGTCGGTCTGCCGCCGAAGCCGTCGGACCGCCTCCTCGGTCTCGCGGAGCCAAACCGCGAGGACGAACTCGTCCTTCGATGCGAAGTGCCGGTAGAACGCGCGCGTTCCAAGCCCCGCCCGGTCCAGGATGGCGGCGAGGGTCAAGCTGGTCACCCCCTGCTCGGTCAGCAGGGCCAGGCCGGCGTCCAGCAATGAGCCGCGCTCGGCGTCGGCAGGCGGCGGCGAGGGACCGCGGCGCGTGCGTGTCGACGCCGTCACGACTGGAGGACCAGGTCGGCGACGCGCCGGTCATGCCAGTGACGACTCCCGTAGAGGACATCGTTTTGTTTCGCACGCTTGAACAGCAGATGGGCATCGGAGTCCCAGGTAAACCCCGCGGCACCGTGGATTTGGATGTTCTCACCGGTGACGTATACGGCTGCCCCGCCCATGGCTGACTTGGCGATGGCAGCGCTTTCGGGAAGTGATGGGTCGCGTACGTCGGCGGCCCACGCCGCTCGGTGCACACCCACCCGCCCGAGTTCCAGTTGGTGGAGCATGTCGACGAATTTGTGTTGGATCACTTGGTGCGACGAAATTGCGACATCGAACTGCACGCGTTGATTCGCGTATGCGATCGCCATCGCCAGGGCCGCATCGCAGACACCGACGAGTTCGGCAGACAGCGCCACTGCAGCGATATCGGCGACGCGGGCCCATTGTTCGGAGTGGTCACCGACCGGGCCGATGCGCCTGGCTCGGCGTCCGTCAAGCGTGAGCGATGTGGCCTGTCGCGACGGATCCAGCGTGGGCACCGGGTCTCCGATCGGGCCGTCCACCATGAAACTGGACAGGCCCTCGCGAGTCTGGGCAGCGACGATCACGTGGTCGGCAGCGGGATCGAGCACGACCGGCTTGCTTCCCGTAAGCGTCCAAGCGGATCCGCTTCGGGTCGCACTCGATCTGACTCGCCGCACGGGGTCGCCTGTGCCGCTCTCCTCGAGAGCGACGGTCGCCCGCCGCTCACCCGAAGTCAGGCTACTCAGCAGGTCCGACTCACCCAACTCGATCAGCGCGCTGGTAGCCACGACCGCGGACGACAGAAATGGCCCAGGCAGCGTGCAACGGCCCATCTCTTCGAGTACGACCACTGCATCCACCAGGCCCAGACCGAGGCCGCCCGCTTCACCCGGTATCAGCAGAGTGTGCCAGCCCAGCTCGACAATTCGCGCCCAAAGTTGTTGCTGTGCAACGAGGTCGCCGTCGATGGCGGACCGCACCGTTCCCTTGGCCACTGCGTCGACCAGCACTGAACGGACGGACGCCCGCATGTCGTCCTGATCCTCTGAAAACGTGAAGTCCATGGATTCACCATACTGAAAATATCGCTTTCAGTATATGGTGAAAGGATGGATTTCAGTTTCACCGAAGAGGATGAAGCGTTTCGGGACGAGCTTCGCGGGTGGCTCGACAGCCAACTGCCACCCTTCCTTGAGCAGTGGAACCGCGACGATGGGGTGTCAGTCGCGAGCGACTTCAACCGGAGCCAGGAGCGGCGCCGTGATTGGCAGCGTCGACTCAACGAGGGACGGTGGGCCGCCATCAACTGGCCGCTCGCATGGAACGGGCGTGAAGCGACGCCGGTGCAGAATGCCGTCTACGCCGAAGAGATGGCTCGCGTGCGCGCGCCCGGCCTCTACAATCCCAATGGGATCTGGCAGATAGGTCCGATGATCCTGCAGTGGGGAACCTCTGAGCAACAACAACTGTGGCTTCCCTCGATCCTCACTGCCACCGATCACTGGTGTCAGGGATTCAGTGAGCCCGATGCCGGTTCGGACTTGGCCAACATCGCTACGACCGCGATCGCAGACGGTGACAGCTACGTCATCAACGGTCAGAAAACCTGGATCTCCTCGGCCCACTTGGCAACCTGGGGCCTGTTTCTATTACGGACCGATCCCACGGCCATCAGGAGGGGCGCCAAACACGAGGGGATCACCGCGTTCATCCTCAACCTGAAAACCCCGGGCATCCAGTGTTCCTCCATCCGCGACATGACCAACGACACGATGCTCAACGACGTGTACTTCACCGACGTTCGCATCCCCCAGTCCTACCGACTCGGCGAGGAAGGACAAGGCTGGTCAGTGGCCATGAGTACGTTGGGCCATGAAAGAGTGGGCACGGCAGGGCTTTCCGTGACCATGGCGGGTGACCTCAAGGCGCTGATCAGCCTCGCCCGCAGTCACAACCCCGACGCGTTGCGTGACCCGGCGCTGCGTCACCGAATCGGCCGGCTGCACGCCGAGATCGAACTCACCCGGCTGCTGAACTACCGGGCGCTCACTAAAATCGTGAAGGGTCAACCCAACTGGCCCGAAGTGCCGCTGGCCAAACTGCAGTGGTCGAGCATCTCGCAGTCGCTGGCCGAACTTGCGATCGACGTGCTCGGCCCCGCTGGCTTACTGGGCCCCAATGCGCCTGGCGCAATCGACAACGGCAGCTGGGTTCGCAATTACGCGTGGCAGCGGTACACCTCGATCGGCGCAGGGGCGACCGAGATCCAGAAGAACATCATCGCGAAGAAGGCGATGAAACTTGCTGCGAGCCGGTGACACTCATCAACGACGCACCGATCGCGATCCCGCCGACAACGCGCGCCCTGCCGCTCGATGGCGTTCGTGTCGTTGATCTGTCGTCGTCGCTTGGCGGTGCGTACTGCACGAAGCTGCTCACCGATTTGGGTGCCGACGGCGTGGCGATCCGCGGCACCGTCGGCGGCAGTCCGGTCGCAGGATCGAGTGAGCTCGACGACTACCTTCGTACGTCGCAGAGCATTGCGATGGTAGACGACGAAGCGGCGTCAGATGATCTGATTGCGGACGCGCACATCGTCGTCGATGACGCCCTCGCCGGAAGAATTGTCCACCGCAACCGTGCGGTCACGGTGCTGATCTCGCCGCTCGGCGGTGGGGGGCCCGACTCTCTGCTGGATCTGCCGGAGGACGTGTTACAGGCACGTTCGGGATCGATGGCAGCCCACGGGCACAAATGGAAACCGCCGTTGCGCGTCGGCGGTCGACTCGGCGAATGGACATCTGGCGCCTATGCCGCACTGGGCGCCGTCACGGCCTGGTACCGGCGTGGCCCGGGCACCTCGGAGACGGTCGATGTCTCGGTCTTGGAAGCCATACAGCTCACCTTTCTTTCGGCCCCGACTTTGTCGGCGACGTTTCCGGGAGGAGCCAAACGCGCTCGCCGCTTCGTGATGGTGCCATCGATCCATCGTTGCGCCGACGGCGAATTCGTCGGCTTAAGCACTTTCTCGCCACAACAATGGTTTGCGCTCCTCGACGTAGTGGGGCGACCTGACCTCAAAGACGATGGCGCCCTGACGGTTCCGATCGTTCGGATTAAGCGGCGCACCGAAGTCCTTGCGGTTTTGGACAGTTACCTGGCCGCGCATACCGTCGGCGAGGCGGTGGCCGCGTTCGAGGCGGCCAGGGTGCCGGTGGTTCACGTCGGCCCGGCATCAGGCTTGCTGCAGCTTGAGCACGCCCGGGCGCGTTCTATGTTCACCGTGCAACCCGGCAGTAACTTCCTCCGTCCCCGAAGTCCATTTCGCTTCAGTAGCAGCGCCGACCGGCCCATGGAGGCCCCGAGGGCCTTCGACGGCTGGTCGCGGCCAGCGGCGATTGTTGCGGTTCCAGACTGCTCTCCACCTGTACCGGCGCGACCATTGGCGGGATTACGCGTCATCGACCTCACGCAGTTCTGGGCCGGTCCGTATGCCACCTCTTGGCTGGCCGCGATGGGCGCGGATGTCATCAAGATCGAAAGTTCGAAACGCCCTGATTCCATGCGCTATTCGTCGTTCGTCGCCCATGATGACCCAGAGTTTGTCGAGAAAAGCGCAATGTTCCATATGAACAATCTCGGCAAGCGCAGCGTCTGTCTCGATCTCGTCAACGAAGATGACCTGCGGCGGGTCAAAGCGCTCATCGCCGACGCCGACATTGTTGCCGAGAACTTCACTCCGCGAGTCATGGACCGCTTCGGCCTCGGGTGGGATGGCGTCCACGCACTCAACCCGCGCGCAATCTACCTGCGGATGCCCGCGTTCGGTCTCGACGGACCGTTGCGGGATCGGCCTGGTTTCGCCACGACGATGGAGCAGTTGACCGGTCTGGCCTGGGTGACGGGATACTCCAATGAAGAGCCAATCGCCCCGGGCGGCATCATCGACCCACTGTCGGGTGTACACGCAGCCATCGCCGTAATCGCAGCGCTCGACCGTCGGCGCACTACCGGCGCCGGGACGCTCATCGAGGTCTCGATGCTCGAGGTGACCGCCGCCATCACCGCGGAACAGATAATCGACCACCAGGTCAGCGGCAAAGTTCACGCCCGGCACGGCGAACGTGGAACCTACGAATGCGCCGGCGACGATACCTGGATCACGGTGGACGATGAGCATGATCCCCTCTCGGCCCGAGAGCGGGCCGAGTGGTGCGCGCGACGAGAACCAGAGGTCGCCCTGGCGGAACTGCGCGACATCGGCATCGCCGCGGCGATCGTCGCACCGCCATGGGCACCGCTCGATGACCCTCAATTGGCCGCACGGGAATTCTTCACCAGCATCAACCATCGCATCGTGGGCGAGCACCAATATCCTGGATTCCCGATGCGAATGAGCAGAGGCCAGATGCCGTGGTGGTCAACGCCGGCACCCACGCTGGGCGAACACACCGACGAGGTTTTGGCAACGCTGGACGAATCGCACCCTGGGGGCAAGTAGCGGTTCCGGTCCCCTGAAGCTACCGCGACAGGATTGTCGCCGAGGCTGTGCCAGGCGCGCCGTAAACCTGGGCGATGCCCACTCGCGGACGGGTCGGAACCTGGCGATCACCGGCCTGACCCCGCAGTTGCCGGACCAGTTCATGGACCTGTCGCAATCCCGAAGCCCCGATGGGCTCACCGTTGGCGATCAGGCCACCGTCGGTGTTGACCGGAAGTGGACCACCAATCTCCGTGGCACCCTCGGCAACCAATTTCTCCTGGTCCCCGTCCGCACACAGACCGGTCTCGGCCATGTGGATGATCTCGGCCCCGGCGTCGGTGTCCTGCAACTGGGCGATGCCCACATCTTCGGGCCCGATCCCGGCGGCCTCGTAGGCGGCCTTGGCCGCATACACCGTCGGCGAGCAGTCCTCGTCGACGGCCGCCGACGTGGCATGCACCTCGTAGGCGCCGTAGCGGCGAGTGCGGATCTCACTGGCACGCACGAACACCGGCATGTCGGTGAACTTGTGGGCGATATCCGCGCGACACATGATCACCGCCGCCGCACCCTCGTCGGGCGCGCAGAACATGTACTTGGTCAGCGGGTAGTTGAGGACCGGTGAGTTCAGAATCTCCTCCTCGGAGAGCGTCTGACGCCGGAACGCATTCGGATTCAGTACCCCGTTGCGCAGGTTCTTGGCGGCCACCTTGGCCAGCGTGGCCTGCGAGATGTGGTGATCGTGCAGGTACCTGTTCGCCTTCATGCCGAAAAACTTCGTGGTGACGAACTGCCCATTTTCGCCATACCAGCGCGGCAGACCCAGCGTGGCCGGCTCGTCGGTGAACGCCCCGCGGGGATGCTTGTCCATCCCGAGTGCGATGCCGATGTCGTACTTACCCAGCCGGATGGTGTCGGCGGTCTGTTGAATCGCGCTCGCCGAGGTGGCGCAGGCGTTGAACACGTTGGTGAACGTGATGCCGGTCAACCCGACCAGACGAGTGACCGCGTCGGGGTTGGAGATCTCGTGGCTGCCACCGAAGCCGAACTGGATGTCTTTCCACTGCACGCCCGCGTCGTCGAGCGCGAGCTGAATGGCTTCGGCGCCCATCTGCATGGCGGACTTGTCGAACCGGCCGAAGGGATGCAGACCGACCCCGATGATCGCTACCGCGGTGTCAATTCCTGTCATGGTTGTGCCTCCGTTACCACCGGTCGAAATGCGAAAGTGATGATCTCGTCGCCGCGTTCGTTCGTCGCCAACGGCACCATGGTCAGTTCGACCTCCATCCCGAAGGCCAGCTTCGCGGGATCGCTTTCGGTCAGTCGGCCTTCGACGCGCACAACATCGCCGAGTTGCACGAGTCCGACGCCGAAGGGAGTGAAGTCGGCACCGGTCGGCCCGGCGTAGGGCGGCCCCGGCGGAAAACCCTGCGTCGTCCAGGCCACGACAGTGCCGCGGCGCGGCAGCAGAACGTCAGACACGGTGGCGACACTGCATTGTGGGCAGCGGGCCTGGGGCGGAAAGGCCACGGCCTGACACGCGCCGCAGCGGCTGCCGATGAGCTGCGGGTCATCGTCGGGCCACGTCGAGATCTCGGGAGCGAGCGCTATTGCCATCTGGCGTCCTTTGGGCTGGGCCGGTAGTCCGGTAGCTTCGTGAATATCGTTGCAGATCAGACGGTTTCGTCACCCTTTGTCAGGGCAGGCAGCCTGCCTGCGCTGACGACGGTCTGCAGCTCGGTGTATTCAGCCAGACCTTCCGCACCGAATTCGCGACCGATGCCGGACTGTTTGAAACCGCCGAAGGGACTGGCGATGTCGAGCATGTACATGTTGATGCCGTAGGTACCGGTCCGGACCTGTCCGGAGATCTCCAGCCCATGGGCAACGTCCTTGGTCCAGACCGACCCGGCCAACCCGTAGGCGCTGTCATTCGCGATGCGCACGGCCTCGTCTTCGTCGCTGTACTTGATCACCGTCAGCACCGGACCGAATATCTCGTCACGCGCGATCGTCATGTCGTTGGTGGCGTCGACGAACAAGCTGGGCCGGACGAACCATCCCCGCGCCCGCGGCGAATCCTCGCCGCCGACAACCAGCTTCGCACCCTCGTCGATGCCGGTGCGGATATAGGACTGCACCCGGTGCTGCTGGCGTTGCGAGACGAGTGGGCCGACGTCGGTAGCGGGATCGGTAGGGTCCCCGATCGCCAGTGAGGACATCATGTCGCCGAGCGCGTCGACGAGTTCGTCATGTCTGCGCTCACTGACCAGGATGCGCGTCTGAGCCACGCACGCTTGGCCATTGTTCATTAGGCTGGCCATCTTGAGACCGGCCACGGTCTTGTCGATCCTGGCATCGTCGAGGACGATCGCTGCCGACTTGCCGCCCAATTCAAGGCTGTACCGCTTGAGCTGCTCACCGCACACCGACGCGATGTGCCGGCCGGTCGCCGAGCTCCCGGTGAAGGCGATCTTGTCGACACCGGGATGGCGCACCAGCGCGTCGCCGGCCTCGCGCCCACCGGGAATGACGGACACGACCCCGTCGGGCAGACCCGCCCGTTCGACCATCTCCGCGACCAAGAGACTGTCCAGCGGTGTCTCCGGCGCTGGCTTGACGATCACGGTGCAGCCCGCGATCAACGCGGGAATCAGCTTGGGCATCAGCAGATTTTGCGGAACGTTCCACGGGATGATGATGCCGACGACGCCGACAGGGACGCGACGAAGATGGACCTCGCCCAGGGTGCCTTGCCGGCGTTCGTCCCACGGGAACCCGTGCGCGGTCTGCACCGCCAAGCGCATCATCGTCGCCGCGCCGGCCGCCTGCCCCAATCTACTGAAGCTCGCCGGCGAGCCCATCTGTGCGGTGATCAGGTCGGCCATCTCGTCGACGTGTTCGGCGTAGATCGCGGCGAGACGTTCGACGGCGTCGATTCGTTCAGTCACCGCCAACCGTGGCCATGGACCATTGTCGAAGGCATTCCTGGCAGCCAGCACGGCGCGGTCGACGTCGGCGCTCGTGCCGGCAGGGACATGCGCGATGGGCTGTTCGGTATACGGTGAGATCACCTCGATGCGCTCGTCGCTGCACGGCTCCTGCCATGAGCCCCCGATGAAGATCCGGTCGTAGGAAGGAACTTTCACGAGCTCACCGTCTCAATGCTGGAATACGACCGCTCGGCCCAGTTGCGGAATTCGGTGATCGCGCGCTCACCCCGGGCCAACGCCGGCTTGTCGCGATAGACTTTGGCCTCCCAGATCGGAATGTCCTGTTCGATCTGTTTGCAGAAGTCGCGGGCGAAGCCCATCCCGAGCCGGGTCTTCTCGCCCGTATCGGGATCAAGGGAGACGAAGAACGTGTACCGGGCATCGACACGTTCACCGTCGATCGGGGTGACGGTGAGCACCGTGCATGACTGACCTAGGCCGCGGTGGCGCACCACATCGATGCCCATGCCGTACAACTCGGAATCCACCGCGCCGTTGACCGGCCCTCGGGGCGTCTCGAAGTTGACCTCCGCCACAGCGCGGAAATTCGGGCCCTCGTGTTCGACATCGAGGTTGCCGAACGCCGAAACCCCGTGCACGGTCGCAAAATGCGCGATGTCGACCGTGTTCTCGAAGACTTCCTGGGGATGCGAGCGAAAGATCCAGCGCGCGTCCTCCGGCGCGTAGAACTCGAACGCCGGGTCTTCAGCCTCGGGAATCTTGGGTAGCTCCCATTCGGGCTCGCCACCGTCTTCGCTGTGCCACACAAAGATCATCCCGGCGCGCTCCACCGTGGGCCAAGCCGCCAGCCTGGCGATTCGGTTGGGGCCCTTGGCGTATGGAATCTCGACGTTGACACCGTCGCCGTTGAATCGCCAGCCATGGAACGGACAGATCACGCAGTCGTCGCTGACTTGGCCACCCACCGCGATATCGGCACCCAGGTGGGGACAATGCGCGTTGAGCACATACGCCGTGCCCGATTCGCCGCGGTAGCAGATCAGTTGCTGTCCGAAGTAGTGCAGCGAGACGATCGCGCCTGCAGTGACGTCGCGGCCATAGGCCACCTGGAACCACCCTTTGGGGTAGTTCGAAAAGGGGAACCGCTGGGGCTCCGGCATCGCACCACCCTTTCAGAACGCAGGCCAGATGTCTATCATACTATCATAGTAAAGATAGACACCTGGACCACGAGATGTAGCGCAGAGACGGGAAGACCTTGACCGACGCGCTAGCGACTATCCTCAACATCGGATTAGCCACTGCGACAGCAGAATTGCACTCGTCGGCGCGCCCATCGAGACCAATACTGCTAATTTAGTAAGATTGCGCTCACACTGGGTTCGCTCTCGCGTAGGAGGGCTCCCATCGTAGGTATCCAAAGCGAGGTCAAGCATGAAGAACGTATCTGCCGGGCGTGAGTCACGGCGCCGGCTGACATCACCACGTATCGCGGAAACGGTGGCCGATGAGCTGCGCCGCCAGATCGTGGATGGCGAGCTCGCCGATGGGGACCTACTCCCCCCGCAGGCCGTGCTGGTCGAGCATTTCAACGTCAGCCTCGTCTCGCTGCGCGAAGCGCTGCGCATCCTGGAGACCGAAGGCCTGGTGTCGGTGCGCCGGGGTAATCAGGGCGGCGCGGTGGTGCACGCGCCGACCAAGAACAGCGCGGCCTACATGCTGGGGCTGGTGCTGCAGAGCAATCAGGTGCACCTCAGCGACCTTGGCGATGCGTTGCGCGACCTCGAGCCGTCGTGTGCCGCGCTGGCCGCTCAGCGCACCGACCGGGTCCGGACCATCGTGCCCGAACTGCGCCGGATCAACACCGAGATGGCCGAGCGCCTCGACGATGGACCGTCGTTCACCGATCTGGGCCGCCAGTTTCACGACGCGGTCGTGCGCGGCTGTGGCAACGCTACCGTCACCGCGGTGGTCAGCAGCCTCGAGGCGCTGTGGAGCAGCCATGAACAGCGCTGGGCCGAAAAGGCCTCCGCCTCTGGTGAATACCCGTCGCCAACACAGCGCAAGGCGGCACTCAAGGCGCACACCGCGTTGACCGACGCCATCGAATCCGGTGACGCCGAGCGCGCCCGGCGGGTCGCGACCCGCCATCTGGCCGACGCGCAGACGTTCGTGTTGTCCGACGACGCAAGTACCCGGGTCATCACTGCCTCACCGCCACAGGCGATGGCGGGCTGGCGTTCGCAGTAATCGACGGGAAGGCTGGCACGTGCGCAATGCGATTGTCACCGGTGGCAGCGGCGGTATCGGCAAGGTAGTCGGTCGCCGGCTGGTCGAGTGCGGGTATGACGTGCTCCTGACGGCGCGCCGGGAAGGTCCGCTGCGGGCGGCCGCCGACGAGATCGGCGCCCGGTGGGCGGTGGCTGACGCATCAGATCCTGACAGCTTCCCCACCGCGCTGAGCGACTGTGAGCGGGTCGATCTCGTGGTGCACGCCGCCGGGGTGCTTGGCGGCACCTACGCGCGCAGGCAGACCTTCGACCAGTGGCGGACCATCATCTCGGCCAACCTCGACTCCTGCTTCGTCGTGACGCAGGCGGCCCTGCCGCTGATGCGACCGGGTTCCCGGTTCATTTTTCTGTCGTCCTCCGCCTCCTACGAACCGATGCCCGGCCGGACGGCGTATTCGGCGTCGAAGGCGGGGATGAATGCGTTCGCCCGCGCGCTGGCGCTCGAGGTCGACCGCGACGGCATCGTGGTCAACATAGTCACGCCCGGACCGGTGGAAACCGAGATGCTGGAAGACGTTCCGTTCGAGATGTTCGCGATCACCGCCGCCGACGTCGCCGACACCGTGGCGTGGCTGGACACCGTGCCGCCCTCGGTCGACCTGCCCGAGATCCGGCTCAACGCCATCACCCGCGGCCCCTCTGCCCGCCCGCCTGTGGTGCCTCCGGAAGCGCACCGCCGCGCGGTCAGTAACTAACACCCCCCGGCTGACCCCTTCGCCGCCGGGTGGGTTTGACGTCGCATCATCTACTTTACTATTTTAATAAAGAAAGGGAGATGGATGCAGATCGGACCCTCAGCTGACCAATTGAGCCTTCGCGACGGTGTGCGTGAGGTGCTGGCTGCCGACTGTCCGCTGACCCTGGATCGTCAGGTCTACGGCGATCAATTGGCATGGCAGCCGTTGTGGTGCAATGTTGTCGACCTCGGCTGGACATGGTTGGCGCGGCGGGGTTACGACGAGGGCGCCGACGATCTGGGCTTGACGACGCTGGATCTGGTCATCACCCTCGAAGCTCTGGGGTCGGCTTTGGCGCCGATACCATTTCTGAGCGGCGTCGGGTTGGCCGCCGGTGCGGCCAGAGCGGGCGGCGAGGCCACCGACGCCCTGCTGACCGCCATCGCCAGCGGCACGGTGGCGACCCTTGCCGCGCAATCACCCACCAGTCGGCTCCCCGGCGTGACGATGACGCTGTCCGGTGGGCGGGTACGCGGCACAGCCGCGGCTGTCCCCGACGCGGTCAACGCCGAACTGCTGGTGGTGCTCTGCGCCGACGGCGAGAACACCGCACTGGCGGTCGTGGCCACAGCCGATGCAGGGGTGGTGATCGATCCGGTCGACTCAGCCGACCCGGCACGCCCGCTCGCCACCGTCACCGTGGCTGCCCCCGCCGAGCTGGCGGTGCCGGTCGAGATCGAAACCGCCTTGGGTCCAGCACTTCTGGCGGTCGCAGCCGAGCTTGTCGGCGTCGCGCAGGCGGCGTTGGACATCGCGGTCGAGCATGCCAAGAACCGCCACCAGTTCGATCGTCCGATCGGGTCGTTTCAGGCGATCAAACATGCGCTCGCCGACAACCAGGTCAGCGTCGAGCGGGCCCGCAGCCTGGCGTATCTCGCCGCGGCACGGGTCGACGATACGTCGGTCAGCCCGGCCGAACGCTGGCGTAGCTGTGCACTGGCCAAGGCGGCCGCCGGCGACGCGGCTCTTGCCGCTACCCGGACCGCGGTGCAGGTGCTCGGCGCGCTGGGCCAGACCTGGGAACACGATATCCACCTGTATCTGCGGCGGGCCTGGCTCGGCGCCGCTGCACTCGGGGATTCCTCGAGCCTCTATCACCTTGAGGGACAACGTTTCATGGCGGGAGCGGGCCGGTGAGCCAGGGTGAGCTGCGCGACGAGTTCGCCTGCTGGCTGACCTCGGTGCTTCCTGGCGACTACTACCCGAACTACGCCACCTACCGGTGGGACATCGGCCTGCGCCGCGACTACCAACGCGCGAGTTTCGAGGCGGGCTGGATCCAGCCGACCTGGCCGCACGGGCAGGGCGGCCGGGGACTGACCGCTGCGCACGCTCTGGAGATCCGGTTGGAGGGCGCGCTGCGATCGGCACCCAAGTTGCCCAATATCGCCGGGCCCAATGTCGCGGCAGCCAGTATCCGGGCGTTCGGCACACCCGATCAGGTGGACCGCTTGCTGGCGCCGTGCCTGGCCGGCGACGAATGGTGGGCGCTGGGAATGTCGGAGCCAGAGGCGGGTTCTGATTTCGCGGGTCTGCGCACGCGCGCCGTCCGCGACGGCGACGTCTTCGTGGTCAACGGCCACAAGATCTGGACCACCCAGGCCCACGAGTCGCGCTGGTGCCTGCTGTATGCGCGGACCGATCCGCAGGCGCCCAAACACAAGGGCATCTCGTGCTTTGTGTTGGATCTGCAGGCACCGGGAGTGACGATCAATCCGATTCGGATGGCATCGCGATCCGACGAGACCTTTTGCGAGGTTGTCCTCGACGACGTCGAGATCCCGGCGTCGGCGTTACTGGGCTCGGAGAACGGCGGTTGGGGGGTGGCCATCTCGTCGCTTGGCCATGAGCGCCAAATGATCTGGGTGATGAACTGGGTGGAGATCCAGCGCGGCCTTGACACGATCCGGGCGGCCCAATCTGGATCGTGCGGCGATCTGTACGCGCCGGTCGGGATGCTGATGGCTGATGCGGAAGCGCTGCGCGCCAGCGGATATCGGGCGATGAACAACGACCAGGCCGGCAGGCCCAGCCCGGAGGGCGACATCCTCAAGCTCCTGGGTTCGACGACGCTGCAACGCGCCTGGGAGATCAGCGCGGCGGCGACCGGAAGTGCCGCGGTCACCGACGCGGACCTGGAGTTCGAACGCCACGATGCGCTGGCGGCGGGGATCTATGGCGGCACGTCAGAGGTGCAGCGCAACATCATCGGCGAGCGGCTGCTCGGCCTTCCGAAAGGATGAGACGTGGACTATGCGCTGGGAGATGACGCGGCCGCACTGCGGAAGCGGCTGCGGGAGCTGATGAAGGCCCACTTGCCGGACCGGTTCCATGGTGCGTTCACCGACGACCCACAGGATCTGGCCACCACGGAGGCGTTCTGCCGACTCCTGGCCCGGGAGGGCCTGCTGACCTTGGCCTGGCCCAAAGAGTATGGCGGCGGCGGTGGTTCGGTGTGGCAGCAGACCGTGGTGCGGGAGGAAATGTGGGCCGCACATGAGCCGCGCGGTGCACAGTACATGGGGGTCAACTGGGTTGGGCCGGCGATCATGCGCTACGGCACCGCGGAGCAGAAGGCCACCCACCTGGCGGCCATCTCGGCCGGGGAAGTGATCTGGTGTCAGGGCTTCTCCGAGCCGGAGGCCGGCACCGATCTGGCGTCGATGCGTACCCGTGCCGTGCGCGACGGTGACGGGTGGGTGATCAACGGCCAGAAGATCTGGACCTCCTACGCGCTGATGGCGCGCTGGTGTGTGCTCGCCACCCGCACCGAGCCGGCCGAGGGGTCCTCGGGCCGGCACACCCTGTTTCTGATCCCGATGGACCGGGCCGGGGTCACCGCGCGGCCGATCCGGTCGATGCTCGGACCCCATCACCTCAATGAGGTGTTCTTCGACAACGTGAGGGCCAGCGACGCAGATGTGCTCGGCGACGTCGGTGGCGGTTGGCAGGTCATCCGCGAGGCGCTGGCCTTCGAACGCGTGGGCATCGCCCGCTACGCGCGGTGCGAATCGCTGCTGGAGCGGTTGCGCACCGAGCTCGGCCCGCAGTGGGCGGAGCTACCCGAATCGATCCGGACCCGGTGGGCGCGAGCACTGGTCGACCTGCGGGTGGCCCGGCTGCTCGCGTACCGCGCGGTGTCGTTGCTCAACGATCCCGCAGCGCCGGCCGCCGCCAGTTCGGCCAGGATCGCGGCCACCACCTGCGACCAGAAGGTCGCGGAACTGCTGTTCGATGCGCTGGGTGCAGCGGCGATGGACGCCACACCCGATGCCGTGCTGGACGGCGCGGTCGACGACCACTGGCGCTACGCACAGGCCGCGACGGTCGCCTCGGGAACCATTGAGGTGCAACGGATGCTGGTCGCACGCGAGCTGCTGGGAGGCCGATGATGGAAACCTCACTGCCCGAACATATTCGGGAGTTCAGCCAGGTAGCTCAGCACCGCTTCGAGATGCTCGGTGGCCCGCAGGAGTCATCGCTTCCTGCGGAGCGCGACGGGTCGATGCGCGAGCTGGCAGCCGGCGCGCTGGCCGAGATCGGAGTCGCCGAGCTCGACGTGCGCAACGATCTCGAGGATCGGCTGGCCGGTGCGGTGGTGGCGCGCGCCGCAGGCGTGGCTCTGTTGCCCTACCCGGTGGTGGACGACCTCATGGCGATCGATGGTGCGCGACTAAGTCCGATCGACCCCCGGGTCCCGCGCGTCGATCACGGGGATCTGGCCGGCCCATGGCTGCTTGCCGACCTTGACGGAATCGCCTATACCGCAACGCTGGGCCCCCGTCATCCGGCGAAGCTCGGCCCGTTTCTGGTGAAGGCCACCGACCTGTCGCCGGTCAGCACGGTGCCGCGCGCCGACCTTGCGCTGCACTTGATCCTGCAGTCGTGGCGCATTCTGGGTGCCCTGGAACGGGCCCTGGAGATCACCTGCGAACACGTCAAGGCGCGCACCCAATTCGGCAAGACACTCTCGGAATTCCAGTTCGTCAGGTTCACCATCGCCGACACCAGCGTCACCCTCCGCGGCCTGGAAGAGCTGGCCAAGTTCAGCCTCTCCCGGTGGACGATCGACACCGACGTGACCGGATGGACCGACGCGTTGATGCTGAAGATCAAGGCCGCCGAGGCCGGCATCCACGTGATGCGCACCAGCCATCAACTGCTGGGCGCGCTGGGCTTTTGCGACGAGTCGGACATCAGCGTCATCGACCGTCATCTGCAACCGGCGCTGCGGCTTCCTGAAAGCGTTGAAGCACTGGCCCTTCGACTCACTCCAGAGGTAGGCGCGGGTCACGTGGAAACACTGTTCTCGTGATTCCGACGCCCGCCTCGGCTCCCCGATTGGATACTCCCCTTATGACTGAGTCTCCGCAGCCCGTCGTCGATGGGATCCCCTTCGGCCGCCAGCTGAGCATCCGCGCCGCCGCGGACCCCGATGGGCCCGCGTTGATCGTGGTCGGCAAGGACGGTTCGGACACGGTGGTCAGCTGGTCGGAGCTGGAGCGATCCGCCAATCAATGGGCCCGAGCGCTGCAGAATGCTCCCGTGGCCGAGGGAGCGATCGTCGCCCTGCCGGTGCCGAATTCTGTTGAGCTAGTTGTGGCGACGCTCGCGACGTGGAAACTCGGCGCCACACCGGTACCGATGCGGTGGGACCTGCCCGCCTGGGAACACCGGCGTCTCATCGAGGTCATCGATCCCGCCGTGATCATCACCGAAGACAACGTCGCCGGCTGGGCCGGGCGCGCCGCCGGCCAGGACGACAGCCCGCTGCCCGATGCAGTCTCCCCCGCAGTCAGCGGCATCTGCAGCTCTGGGTCGACCGGCCTGCCGAAGGTCATCCTCAACACCTCGCCCGCGCAATGGACTCCGGCACACAATGTCCCGTTCATGGCGCAGTGGAAGCCGGTAACCCAGCCGCAGACCATCCTGGTTCCCGCGCCGATGTATCACACCAACGGCTTCGTCACGTTGACCTATCTTCTGGGTGGCGACATGTTGGTGGTTCTGGAGAAGTTCGACGCGCGGGCCGCATTGGACGCCATTGAGCGGCACCGTGTTACCACCTTCACCGCGACTCCGACGATGCTCTCTCGCATCGCCGACGTGCCCGACGTCGCCAGCCGGGACCTGTCCAGCATCGAGTGGATCATGCAGGGCGCGGCGGTGATGCCGCCGCATCTGTTGCGGCGGTGGTTCGAATTACTCAGCCCACAGCAGGTGCTGATGGCCTATGGCATGACCGAGAACCTGGGCCTGACGGCGTTGCGCGGCGACGAATGGCTCGAACACCCCGGCAGCGTTGGCCGCGGCTTCCGCGACACCGAGATCCGGGTCCTGGGCGACGACGGTCAGCCGGTGCCACCCGGCGAGTTCGGCGAGATCTATCTACGGGCACCGATGAACGATCAGTACCGGTACATCGGCGGGGCCAAGCAGTTGCCGAGAACGCCGGACGGCTTCGCCACCGCGGGCGATATCGGTTATCTCGACGCAGACGGCTATCTCTTCATCGCCGACCGTCGCACCGACATGATCGTCACCGGCGGCGCCAATGTGTTTCCGGCTGAGGTCGAATCGGCGCTCATCGAGCACCCGCAGATCGCCGACGTCGTGGTGATCGGTATCTCGGATGCGCAGTGGGGTCGCCGCGTGCACGCCGTGATTCAGGCCACCGAGATCGCCGCGCCGCCAACCGAACAGGAAGTGATCCTGTTCGCGAAGGGCAAGCTCGCCGGCTACAAGGTGCCCAAGACCGTCGAATTCGTCGAGGAAATCCCGCGTACCGCCGCCACCAAGGTCAACCGGTCGGCCATGGTCGCGGCCCGCGAAGGCTGACGGTCAGCCGTGCGGTTCGGCCGGCCCGGACAATTGCGGCATCAGCTCGACCATCACCCCATCGGGATCGACGACGGTGGCCGCAATTCCGCCGCGGGGCACCGGCATCGTGCGGGGTGTACCGCCGAGACGCAGCCCCTCGAGCCGGCTCAGGACCGCGGGCACGTCGGCCCGCATCGATAGCAAAAACAACCCCCTGGCCGGGCCTCCGGGACCGGGCCCGCTGGCGGTGATGCGGCTGCTGCCGAGGTCGAGTAGTTCGACAATGCCCGCTTCGGGCGAGGCTGGGTCGCCCAGGAAGATGAAGCGCACTTCTTCGGTGTGCACACCCAGCAGTGAATGCAGGTCGGCGTTGAGCACCTGGTCCGATACCACCTCCAACCCGAGGCCGTCTCGGTAGAAGCGCAGCGATAGTTCGATATCCCGCACGCACAATCCGGCGTGGTGGAGCAGGGGCATGGTTCTCTCCGCTGTTCGGACGCTCCGCGGCGGCGTAGGCGGGCGATAATGGGTACCGGACACCACCGGCACAATGTGCGACAACAGCGCGGTTAGTGTGACATTATGTGCGATTGATGTAAAGCGATAGGAGTCGTGTTCCCGTGGCCGCAGAGGCTGAGCTGTCGACCCGGCGCCGAATACTGGACGCCACGTACGTCGTGCTGTCCCGCAGCGGCCGCCGCAATCTGCTGCTCGCCGATGTCGCCGCCGAAGCCAAGGTCTCACGCCCCACGCTGTATCGGCACTTCGGTTCTCGGGAAGGCCTCCTCGAGGCGTTCAGCCAGTACGAACAGGACAATTTCGACGCCGGCATGGCCCGCGCCATCGCGGGGCTGCACGGCGAGGACCGCCTCGACGCGGCGTTGCAGTTCGTCGTCGACTTCCAGAACTCGCACTCCGCACGCCATATCGTCGACCTCGAACCCGAGCACATCCTTGTACAGATGCGATTGACCCTGCCGGTCATCGAGAAGCGCATCCGTCAAGTGCTTACCGGCGACAACGCCGATACCGCGGCCTCCGCGATCGTGCACATCGCGATCTGCCACTACCTGATACAGGGCGGCACTCCCGAGCAGTTTCTCGCCGAGCTGCGGTTGGCCGCGGGACTGGACCCAAGGCGCCGCCGGGCGCCGAAGTCGGCAGCCAGCTAGCCCGATCAACCGGACTGTTAGATCCGATCGTCAGAAGTAATGCCGTCCGCCCAAAAACCGGGTTTACATGAACCGGCTTCCATGTAACATGCTATCCATGGCGACACCCAACCCGAAGCACCTTCTGATCGGCGCGGCTCGCCACCTGATCGTCACCGGGGCGGTCGTCTGGGCGGTCGACTGCGTGCGGCACAAGCGACGCCCGGCCCGGCGAGACCGCCACGACCATGGAACTGCCGGCCCGGTCGGCGATACCGCCGAAGCGGTGCACTCAGCACCGGCCTCCCCCGTGCCGGCTGGCCAGGACTGGCTGCCCACGGTCCATCGGGAGATCGCCGAGTTGGGAGCCTTTGCAGGGTATTTCGACCGGGCCGACACCCTCGGCAAGCATGAGGGCGATATGGCCGACGACGTGTTCGTCCGGCTCGACGACCTTCGGTGGCTGCTGGCGGACTATGTGCTTCACGGGGCACGCGTGCGCCGTCTCGTTGAATTGCCGGTATTGGTGGAGTCCATCCTCGGCTGGTCGGCAGATGGATCGGATGCCCACGCCGACTTGCGTGCGGCCGCGGGCGATCTGCTGTCGTCAAGCCGCACCACCAACGAGATCATGTTCGACTGGCTGCTGACCCATCGCGTCGTCATCCCGGATCCGGACTTCCTCGACAGCAATGCTCTGCTCGACCGGTATCGGCGGATGGAGCTCGAGCCGCACGCGGTCTCGAGTGATCCGCTGTATCTGCTGGTGTGCCTCATCCACGACGCGCTGGAGGCCGCGGAGCAGTTCGACAACGTCGAGGACGCGATGCTGGAACGTTTCGAGGCACAGCTCACCAAGCCGCTGGCCGCGATTGAACTCGAGATCGCCGCCGCGATGACGTTCAACAACGTACTGGTCGGCATGTTGCGTGATCCGCATCCGACCGACGCGGCGTGACCGTCGCCTTACCAGCGGGCTTCGTTGCACGTGCCGTCGGTGGTGACCACGACGGCTTGGCCGACGAGCTCCCGCGATTCAGCGTCGGCAAGCAACTCGGGATCCTTGACGCGAGCCAATGCGCGCCCGTCTGGCGTGTCCAACACCACCAACCCCTGTTCCGCGGAGCCGTCTCGACCGTGCGCGACGGTGTAGCCAAGCACCGTCGCCGCGCCTGACCAACCGGCCAGAACCAGGTGCCGGGGCTGGCCGGCGTCGACGGCTGACTGCAGTGCCGCCGGATCCGCTATCTCGGGTTCGCCAAGGGGCGCCGAGGACCACACCGCCGCAACATGTTTGGCCAGATGCATGCCGACTCCGGTGATCAGCGCGTGCCCGTCCTCGGCAGCGAGCTGATCGTAGGCGCTGGCGATGGCATGCGTGAGGTAGCCGCTGGCAGGGCCGCCCGCGTAGGGCAGACCGCCGGTGATCGTCGTCCCGCGTTCGTCGTTCAGTGCCAACCCGAGCGCGTCGCATGCGAGCCGCACCGACGACGGGAAGCATGAATACAGATCGAACGCGGTGATGTCCGAGAGCGTCAGCCGAGCCGACGCCAGAGCTTGGCGGCCGGTGACCGCCATCGCGGCCGACTTCGACAGATCGTCGCGTTCGGCGACGGTGGCCGGATCTTCGGCATAGGCCCATCCGGACAGATAGAGCCGCCGGTCCTCGGGGACGCCCAGCGAATCGGCCTTGGCTCGCGTTGCCAGCACAAGGGCAGCCGACATGTCGACATCCATCACGGCGACTTCACGTTTGGTGTAGGGCCACCCGACATATCGGTTGGCGTCGGTGACCGTGCCGATCGCTTCCGCACTGAGCACGTCCGGCCGCCACGCGTGCGGATTGACGGCAGCGACGCGGGTCATGGCCGCCATCACGTCTGCGGCCTCAGCGGCATCATCGGACAGCGAGGCACCGCGATGGGCGCGGCGGGCGGTGTCCCAGAGCGGAAACGTCTCCCAGGCTTGGAAAACCGAGTGGTTGGCCTCGGAAGCATGCGGCGGGTCCCACGGGAACGGCGTGGACTTCCGGTAACGCCAGGGCAGCCGTACGCCCCGCCTCTTGGCCTGCCGCACCGTGGCCAACGCCTCGGCACTGCAGATCAGGGCCAGGTCCAACTCGCCGCGCATCATGGCCTCGGCGGTGCGGTTCACCAATTCCTGCGGCGTGGTCCCACCGATACCCGAATACACGCGGTGGCCGGGATCGGCGCCGATCGATGACGCCAGACGCCCAACCGGATCGTCGTAGGGCCAGCTTTGGCAATACACGACTTGCAGCGATTCGATTTCTGTGAGGATGTCCGGTAATCCGGCCGCCCCGGCGGCCTCGCGAGCCCGCTGTGCCCAACTCACCAGCGGCTCAGGTGCTTCGGCGTCGCGAACCGTGTGCTGCGCGGCCCCGATCACGCACAACTGACGGGAATTACTGGTGCTCATCGCGCCCGACGTCCTACCGGCCGGTCCAGCGCGGTGCCCGCTTCTCGGCGAACGCGCGCGGTCCCTCTTTGGCATCCTCGGTGGCGAACACTTCCCGGGATATCGCGCCCTCGTTGCGGTAAGCCTCGCGCATGTCCATCTTCAGGCCCTCCAGCACACTGCGTTTGGTGGCCCTGACGGCCAGCGGCGCATTCTTGACGATTCTTGCCGCGTACTCGAATGCCTTGGCCAGCAATTCATCTTCGCCGACGACGGTATTCAGCAGCCCCATCTGAAATGCTCGCTGCGCGTCGATGATGTCGGCGCACAACAGGAACTCCATTGCCTGGGCGAACGGGATCTGGCGCGGCAGCCGGACAGTGGTGCCACCGCCGGCGAACAGACCACGGGCCGGTTCGAGCACACCGAAGGTGGCGTTCTCACTGGCGATCCGGATATCGACGCCGCCGAGCATCTCCATCCCGCCTGCAACGCACGGCCCATTGATCGCCGCGATGATCGGTTTGTAGATCTTACTGCCCCGCAGCACGGCGTCGGTGCCGTCGGCCAACGAATAGCCTTTCACCGACGTGGCGGTGCCCTCTTTGAGTTCCTTTGCCAGCGCAGTGATTTCGGGCACGTAGGTCTTGAGGTCGGCACCGGACATGTAGGACCGTCCGACGCCGGTGAAGATCGCCACCCAGGCGTCGTCGTCGCCGTCGAAGCGTTTCCATGCTTGCGCGAGCTGGTGAAAATGCTCGAGGTCACAGGCGTTCTTTGCCTCCGGGCGGTCGAGAGTGATGAGTGCGACGTGCTCCGCACCCGGTCGCGTGGCGAGCTGATAGTGAACCGGCACCGAGATTCCCCTTCGTGTTGTCTACAGTCGCTCGGGCGTCGCAGCGCCCGATTCCGGATAGGCCTGGATCCTGCCGTGGGCGATGAACTGTTCGCGCCAGCTATCACGGTCGTGAGCGGTGAACGGGACATAGACCAGAGATCGGTCCTGCCGCCACCAGAGCGGGTCGGCGCTGAGCCAAGCAGCGCGCCGCAATGGCTTCTTGTCGACCTTGCCGTGCCCGACCACAGGTATCGCCGGTGTCACGCGGACGAAACGTGGTGCCCACTTCGTTCCCAGATCGGCTTGTGCGCCCAGGAATTCGGCGAAGTCCCCGGGATCGAATACGTGGCCGGGCGCCATTTCCAGGACCGCCATCACCTGGTCACCACCGGCCGGGTCGGGTACCCCGAAGACCGCGGCAGCGGCGGCGTGTTCATAGCGGCCGACAATGCGCTCGACAGGGCCGGCGGCGAAGTTTTCCGAGTCGACCCGGATCCAGTCCCCCACCCGGCCGGCGAACCAGAAGACCCCGTCGCCGTCACGGTAGGCAAGGTCGCCGGACCAGAACCAGCCGTCGCGCAGTCGATCCGACTGCGCCTCGGGGTTGTCCCAGTACCCCTCGAAGGAGCCGGCCGCGTCGCGGCGTACCAGTTCGCCGATGGCGTCGGCAGCATTGCTCAGCACGCCGTTGGCGTCGAATTCGGCGACGGCACACTGTCTACCGTGCTCGTCGACGACGGCAATGTCGGCTCCTTTAGGGGCAGTGCCCAGCGAACCCGGCTTGGCCGCCGGCAGCAGCGAAATACCGCCCTCGCTGGATCCGTAGCCGCTGAGGACCCGCGCGCCGAAGCGCTCGCGGAAGGCGTCGCAGTCACGGGGCGAGGCTTCCGGGGCGAGCACCACCCGCAATCTGTGGTCGCGATCGAGCGGGGTCGGCGGGGTCGCCAGGATATAGCCGAGTGCGCGGCCGACAGTGCTGGTGAATGTCACTCCGTTCCGGCGGACGTCATCCAACCAGGCGCTGGCCGAGAACTTGTCCCGCAGTACCAAGCTGCATCCGCTGGCCAGCGCAGGGAAAAGTGTGGCGCTCAATGCATTACCGTGCGACAGCGGCATCGGACAGTACAGTACGGCCTCGGCGCCAAACCCCAGATTGGCCGCCACACCGGCGAGCCGGCTCTGGCTGCATTTTGCGGCCTTGGGTGCCGACGTGGATCCGGAGGTGAACAGCAAGAACAACAGGGTCGACGGCGACGGCTCGTCGTCGGGTAACTGCGCCCCGGCGTGGGCAGCCCACGGCGCATCGGCCACCAGCACTGCCTCCTCGACGAGGTCTGCGTAGGTCGGGTCGGCGATGACGAATTGGCAAGCGGTGTGGGCGATGTCGCGGGCCAGCTCCGCGCCCCGACGGGTAGCGTTGAGGCCGACGATGCAGGCGCCCGCAAGTGCGGCACCGAGGATCTGGAAAACGTACTCGGGCACATTGGGCAGCAGCACGCCGATGTGCGGTGGGCGTGCGCGATGAAGGGTGTCGCGCATCCACTCCGCGCGGACAGCTGCCTCGGCGACCACTTCACGCCACGTCCAGGTCTGATCGCCGAAGATCAGCGCGACATTGTCGTCGTCGGCGCGCGCCTTGACCAACGCGGCAGCGCTGATCTGGGGCTTATCGGTCATGCGTAGGGACTCCCAGGAGGGCATCGAGTGACGCCTGGAGGCGCCACCTTCTATCTGCGGATAATAGCAATATTGCATCCATTGCCTATCCCATCAGCGGATCTCGCGGCAAACCGAGCAGGCGTTCGGCGATGGTATTGCGCATGATCTCTGAGGTGCCGCCGGCAATGGTCAGGCAGCGGGCATAGAGATAGGCATGAGTCAGCTCGGGGACGGCGCCTACCACGGCGCCCATACCCGCCAGTTCCATGCCCAATTCGGTTTGATGCTGCGCACTTTCGGCGGTAAGCAACTTGGCGACGTTGGCTTCGGGGCCAGGCGCGGCACCGAGGATAGCGCGGCTGGCCCGCCGCCGGTTGAGCAGTGTGATGGTGTGCGATTCGGCGATCACCTCGCCGGCCCGACGGGTCATTGCCGCAGCTGTGTCAGGGGATGCGTTGTCCAGCAGCGTGATCAGTTCGTCGGCGTCGACCCCGGGCAGGCCGTCGCCACCGGCGATGGAGACCCGCTCGTTGCCCAGGGTCGCCCGGGCGACGGCCCAACCGCGGCCGACCTCCCCGACGACATTCCCGTCTGGCACGAACACCTCGTCGAAGAACACTTCGTTGAAGAGTGCATCGCCTGTCATCTCGCGCAGCGGGCGCACCGTGACGCCAGGGCTCGACATGTCGATGGCCATCATCGTGACACCGGCGTGCTTGGGTGCGTCCGGGTCGGTGCGGACTGTGGCGAGCCCCCATTGGCATTTCTCCGCCAGAGTCGTCCAGACCTTCTGGCCGGTGATCCGCCAGCCACCGTCGACCCGGCGGGCCGCGGTTCGCACGGCGGCGGCGTCCGAGCCCGCCCCCGGCTCGGAGAAGAGCTGACACCACATGGCCTGGCCCCGCAACACCGGCTCCACCCAACGCGCGCGCTGCTCGTCGGTACCGGCTTCACTGATGGTCAGCATGACCCAGCCGGTGATACCCAGTGTGGGCAGGTCGACGCCGGCGAACTCTTCTTCGATCACAAGCTGCTCAATCGTGCCGGCTTCGCGACCCCACGGCGCCCGCCAATGTGGCACGAGGTAGCCCGAATCGACCAGGAAATCACGGCGTTGCGCCTCAGGTAGACCCTGCAGCGTCGCGACCGCCTCGCGGGCCGACTGCCGGTAGGTATCGGCCTCGGCGGGCAATTCGAACGTGGCACCGCGAGCCTTGCCATCCCGGTGGGCGTCGACGACGTCGGACCACGGATCCGCGCCGTCACTCGTCAGCGCGGCCAGTGTTCGAGCCCGGCGCAGGTACAGGTGCGCATCATGTTCCCAGGTGTAACCGATACCGCCGTGCAGCTGGATGTTGCACTGGGCGGTGAACACCTGAGCACGAGCGGCCTGCGCCGAGGCGACCGCACCCGCGAACCAGGCACTGTCCAGCTCGGTGGCGCGGGCGGCGTCCCACGTTGCCGCGGTGGCCTGCTCGGCGGCGATCAGCATATTAGCCAGGTGATGCTTGACAGCTTGGAAGCTGCCGATCACCCGGCCGAACTGCTCGCGCGCGGTGACGTATTCGCGGGCCATCTCGATACAGGCCCAGCTGGCGCCGACGGATTCGGCCGCCGACAGGATCCGCCAAATCGTGCGGGCGGCGCGGGCAGCCCCCGGCATCACTCGATCCGGTGTCAGCACCACGTCGCGGAGCGCGACCGCTCCCACCGATCGGGTGCGGTCCAAGCCGGGCAGGTCGGTGATCTCGACGCCGTCCGCCCGGGTGTCCACGACGACGAGGTCCTGCCCACTAATGAGCAGCACCACATCGGCATCGGGGGCGCCCAGCACTGCGGGGCTCGCACCGTTGACCACCAGGGCGGGGCCCACGGTGACGTCACCGGCCAGGCCGAGGGCGCCGATGCTGGTGCCGTCAGCCAGGCCGGGCAGCACAGCGGACCGCAGGTCGGCGCTGCCGATCCGGTCGGTGATCGCGCCCGCGACGACCGTGGGTAAGAACGGCCCGGGGCTCACCTCGCGCCCCATTGCTTCCAGGACGATGGCAAGTTCGGGCAGGCCAAACCCGGAACCGCCGTATTCCTCGGCGACAGCCAGTCCGGTCCAACCCAATTCATTTGCGATGCACAAGATTCCGTCTGAGTCCTGCAACTCGGATCCATCCTGCGCCGAACGGGCCCGTCCCCGGCTGTTGGCGCGCTGCAACGCTCCGATGGCAGCGTCGGCTAGGTCGTGGTGCTCCTCGGTGATCGCCAGCATCGAGGACGTCACGGGCGGCGCCCCGCGGCACGTGCGAGCCAGCCCGATCGCAGAAATCTCATCTACTTCTCCATCACTGCGGTAACTGCTATCGTTGTGATTACCGTAACGATAGCAAAGCGGCGGTGCCGCCCCGCAGCCTGCTCAACGGCGGCGGAGCCCCATCGCAGGAGGAAGGTGTCGCTGATGGACGTAAACGACTTGGTGCTTGTGAGTGTCGACGATCATGTGGTGGAGCCGCCAAATCTCTTCGACGGACGACTGGCAGCCAAGTATGCCGATTACGCACCGCGATTCATCACCCGAGCTGATGGCACGGACGCCTGGGAGTACAACGGCGAGACCGTCGCCAACGTCGCGCTCAACGCCGTCGCGGGCCGACCCAAGGAGGAGTACGGCATCGAGCCGACTTCGTTCTCGCAGCTGCGGAAGGGCACCTACGACCACGCCGAGCGGGTCAAGGATATGAGCGCCAACGGTGTTCTCGGCTCGCTCTGCTTCCCGTCTTTCCCCCAGTTCTGCGGCCAGCTGTTCGCCCGGACGCAGGACAAGGACGTCGCGCTGGCGATGGTCCAGGCCTACAACGACTGGCATATCGACGAGTGGTGCGGTAGCAATCCTGGCCGTTTCATCCCCTGCGCGCTTCCGGCGATCTGGGATCCGGAGGTCATGGCCGCCGAGATCCGGCGAGTCGCCAAGAAGGGTTGTCATTCCATCACATTCAGTGAGAATCCCTCCAAGCTGGGGTGGCCCTCAATTCACGATCCGCACTGGAATCCCGTTTGGGAGGCGTGCAGCGACGAAGCCGTCGTGGTCTGCATGCACATCGGCTCCTCCTCCCAGCTGACGATCACATCCCCCGACGCGCCGATGGATGTGATGATCACCCTGCAACCGATGAACATCGTGCAGGCCGCGGCCGATCTGGTGTGGTCGAAGATGCTTCGCAACTATCCCGATCTCAAGGTCGCACTCTCCGAGGGCGGGATCGGCTGGATCCCCTATTTCCTCGAACGCATCGACTACAACTACGACCGCCATCACGCCTGGACCGGCCAGGATTTCGGCGACAAGTTGCCCAGCGAGATCTTCAACGAGCATGTCCTGACGTGTTTCATCGACGACAAGTTCGGCTTGGCCAGCCGCGAGCACCTCGCCATGGACATGGTCATGTGGGAGTGCGACTACCCGCACTCCGACTCCAACTGGCCGGAATCACCGGAGATCCTGGCGCAGTCGCTGGCTGGCTTGTCTGATGCCGAGATTGACCAGGTGTCTCACCTGAACGCCATGCGGCACTTCAATTTCGACCCCTTCACCGTCCTCGGCGGGAGGGAGAACTGCACCGTCGGTGCGTTGCGCAAACAGGTCGAAGGCCATGATGTGGCGATTCGGTCGCAACGCCGTGCCAACGATGACGGTTCGCACGCCACGAAGGCGACGGACCTGTTGAAAATGGCGATGTCGCACTCGGATTAACCAACGATCCAGGAGATACGACTCGGTGCTTACGGTCGATTACACTGCAGCGATAACGGTGAGGATTCGGTGAATGCTACCGCGATGACCCAGGGAGCGAGCATGTCAGAACCGGTCGCGGCGAAATCCCGCACGGTCAAGCCGAAACGGCGCCCGCGGGGCTCACTGGCCCTCGAGGACATCGTCACCGGCGCTTTCGAACTAGCCGAGGAAGTCTCGATCGCGGGACTGAGTATGCCGCTGCTTGCCAAGCACATGGACGCTCCCGTCACCAGCATCTACTGGCACTTCCGCAAGAAGGAACAACTGCTCGACGCGATGACTGAGCGCGCGATTCTGCAGTATCACTTCAGCAGCCCGTTCATCGACGGGGGAACCTGGCAGGACGGTCTCCGCAACCACTTTCGCGAAATCCGCCGGGTGTTTCAGGAGAAGCCGGTTCTGTGTGAGCTGATTTTGATGCGCACCGGCGAGCTGAGCCCGGAGGCCACTCACACCTCGGTGGACAACCTCGAAGCGGCGGTCGGCACCCTGGTCGAGGCCGGCTTCAAACCCGATGACGCGCTGAGCGTCTATCTGGCGCTCTCAGCGTTCAGTCGCGGCACGTCGATGATCGAACATCTCAATGCCGTCCAGCGCCGGCACCCCGGACGGCGCGCCACCGGCGTCACGACCGCGCATCCATTCCTGTATGAACTGGAGTACCAGGGTCATTCGATCGACACCCTGGAGTTCGAGTTCACACTGGAGGCCCTGATCAGCCGGGCGGAAGCCGTCTTGGCCGAGACTTCCGGGGCAAAGAAGAGTCGCCGGCGCTAGCCACGCCGGTAATTACCGGCAGCACCGGCGCCTGCATCAACGGGCCGGTGCTGCGCCCTCGGCCGCTCACGCTGCAGCTCAAAGTTGTTGTGCTTCAGCATCTCTGACTGCTTTTCCGCGCCCACAATCACCCCATCCAAGTTTGACCATTCCCTTGACCAAAAGATGGCACTTTACTATCTTTATAAAAACAAGGAGTTGTGGATGGCACGCTGTACCGGTTGGCATTCCGGCGATGAGAGCAACCCGTGGTGACCACCGGGCCTTCATCGGCGCGACGCCTCCTTGGCCCACCACTCGCCGGACTGGTGACTGTCCTCGCGATCGTGGCCATCGTGGCCGGTGCCGCAGCGATGTTTCGGGGTGACTTCACCAAAACTGTTCCGCTGACGATCATGTCGCCGCGAGCGGGGCTGGTGATGAATCCCGACGCCAAGGTCGAGTTGCTGGGTGTGCAGATCGGCCGCGTCAAATCCATCGAGACATTGCCGAACGGACAGGCCGCCCTCCATCTAGAGATGGATCCCGGTCAGCTCAAACAGATTCCATCAAACGTCGTGGCCAGTATCGCCTCCACGACAGTGTTCGGAGCCAAGTTCGTCCAGCTGCTCCCCCCGCAAGATCCCTCCCCCACCAGCCTGCAGCCCGGCCAGGTGCTCACCGGCGGACACGTGACCGTCGAGATCAATACCGTTTTCCAGCAGTTGACCTCGGTCCTTGCCCACGTCGATCCGCCCAAGCTCAACCAAACCCTCGGCGCGATCGCGGCGGCGTTCAACGACCGCGGGAACAAGATCGGCCAAAGCCTCGTGGATCTGGACACGATCCTGACCAAACTCGACCCGAGCCTTCCGACACTGGAAGATGAGCTCGCGACCGCTCCCGGCGTTGTCGACTCCTACGCCGACGCCGCTCCGGATCTGCTCGACATCGCCCGCAACTCCACTCGAATCAGCCAAACGCTCGTCGACGAGCAGCGCAACCTCGATGCATTCTTGGTCAGTACCATCGGATTAGCCGATATCGGCAATGACGTCCTCGGTACCAACGCACAGCCCCTGGCCAAGGTGTTGCATCTGCTGGCACCGACCACCGACCTGACCAACGAATACAGCCCGGCGCTGAACTGCGCACTGACCGGGATGGTGAAGCTCTCCACCAATGCCCCGCTGTCCGAACCCGGTGCCGTCGACTCTGTCGGCTTGCTACTGGGACGGGAGCGCTATCACTACCCCGCCAATCTTCCGAAGGTCGCGGCCACCGGGGGCCCGCAATGCACGGATCTACCGAACATGCCGTTTGGCACCACGCCTCACTTTGTCGTCGCCGACACCGGCGCCAACCCGGCCCAGTACGGCAATCAAGGAATCCTGTTGAACTCCGACGGTCTCAAGCAATTGCTCTTCGGCCCGCTCGACGGACCCCCGCGCAACAGCGCGCAGATCGGCCAGCCCGGATGAACCGCTCCCGGGGCACCGTCGTCAAATTCGGCATCTACGTGACGGTCATGGCGCTGCTCACCGCATCGCTGTTCCTGATCTTCGGTCAGTACCGAACCGGAGCGGCCACCCCCTACAGCGCCTTGTTCACCGACGCGTCCCGGCTCAAGGCCGGTGACACCGTCCGGGCCGCCGGCATCCAGGTCGGCACCGTACGCAAGGTGTCGCTCCAGCCCGACGGCACCGTCGCGGTCACCTTCGACGCGGACCCGACCGTGGCACTGACCGCAGGCTCGCGAGCCGCGGTTCGCTATCTGAACCTGGTCGGAGATCGCTACCTCGACCTCACCCAGGGCACCGGGTCGGGCCGGATTCTGCCGCCCGGCGCCCAGATCTCGCTCGACCACACCGCACCGGCCCTCGACCTTGACCTACTGTTGGGCGGCTTGAAACCAGTGATCCAGGGACTCAACCCCCAGGACGTCAACGCGCTGACCGCCTCACTGCTACAGGTCTTACAGGGACAAGGCGACACCCTTGCCTCACTGCTGTCCAGCACGTCGTCGTTCTCCAACAGCCTCGCCGACAACGGGGCCACCATCGACCGGCTGATCACCAACCTCAACACGGTGATGGCGACGATCACCAAGGACGGCGACCAGTTCGGAGGCGCCCTCGACCGACTCGAGCGCCTGACCACCGAGCTGTCCCAGCAGCGTGACCCGATCGGATCGGCGATCGACGCACTGAGTACCGGCACTGCCTCGATCACCGACCTCCTGACCACTGCGCGGCCACCGTTGGCGGCCACGGTGGAGCAGTTGAACCGGGTCGCGCCACTGCTCGACGAGCGCAAGGACCTCGTCGACGTCGCACTGCAGCGAGCGCCGGAGAACTACCGAAAGCTGGCACGGCTCGGGTCGTACGGCAGCTGGATCAACTACTACCTCTGCGGAATCTCGGTACGCGTGTCCGATCTGCAGGGCCGAACCGCGGTATTCCCCTGGATCAAACAGGAAGGCGGGAGGTGCGCTGAATCGTGATGCTGAAATACCGCGGACCTCACATCATCCGGGCCGGCTTCATCGGCCTCGTCCTGATCGTGCTCGTCATCATCGCCGGTCTCAACTCGCAGAAGCTGACCACCTGGGCCACCTCGGTGCGCTTTCAGGCATTGTTCGCCGACGCCGGTGGACTGGCCGTCGGGAACGACGTGACCCGATCGGGCATCAAAATCGGTTCCGTATCCGATATTTCGCTGCGTCAGGGTCTGGCGCTGGTGACACTGACCGTCGACGGCCAATACCGGTTGGGCGCGCAGACCACCGCCCACATCCGTACCGGGACCCTGCTGGGCCAGCGTGTTGTCACTTTGGAATCGGCCGGCTCCGGTCTCCTGCGGCCCAACACCGTCATACCGGTCGCCCGCACGTCCACTCCCTACTCGCTGACCGAGGCGGTCAGCGATCTCGCCAGCACGACCGCCGGCACCGACACCCAGAGCCTCAACCAGGCACTCGACACACTGTCGTCCACAATCGATACGATCGCCCCGCAGATCGGGCCGACCTTCGACGGGTTGACCCGGCTGTCGCAGGCACTCAACGAACGCAACGACACCCTGGGTGAATTGCTCACGCACGCCGCCGATTTGACCGGTGTGTTGTCGCAGCGCAGCCAGCGCGTCAACACCCTCATCCTCAACGCGAACGACCTCGTCGGTGTGCTCGACGAGCGACGGCAGACCCTGGTCAATCTCCTGGAGAATGTCGCCGCCGTCGCCAAACAGCTGTCCGGCCTGGTCGCGGACAACAAATCCAAGCTCGCACCCACCCTGGACAAGCTGAACTCAGTCACCGCGATGCTCGAGAAGAACCGCGACAATATCGCCAAAGCGCTGCCGGGCCTGGCGAAATACGAACTCACCCAGGGTGAAACCGTGTCCAGCGGCTTCTACTACACGGCGTTCATCCCTAACCTGGTGCCGTCTCAGATGCTCCAACCGTTCATGGACTACGCACTCGGGTTCCGGCGCGGTATCGACGCGGGCCAACCGCCGGACAATGCCGGGCCGCGGGCCGAACTCCCGTTCCCGTACAACGGGATTCCTGGAGGCAGCCGATAATGGGCGCGAATTGGCTTTTCCGCGGCTTGGGCGCCGTATTCGCCGTGTTGATCGCCGCCGGAGCGGCCCTCGTGGTACGTGACACATTCTTCGGGCCCACGACGATCACCGCATACTTCGCGAGTGCGACCGCCATCTATCCCGGTGACGACGTTCGGGTATCAGGGGTGAAGGTCGGCACGATCACGGCGATCGACCCCCAGGGCCAGCAGGCCAAGATGACCCTGCGAGTCGATCACGGCGTCGCCATCCCCGCCGACGCCAAAGCGGTTGTCGTGGCGCAGAACCTGATCGCCGCGCGCTACGTCCAGTTGACGCCGGCCTACGCGACCGCCGGGCCGACGATGACCGACGGTGCGGTCATCCCCCGTGATCACACCGCGGTCCCGGTCGAATGGGACGAGGTGAAGGCACAGTTGATGCGCCTGGCGACTGACCTGGGCCCCAAGGCCGGAACTGATACGACGTCGGTGGCACGGTTCATCGATTCCGCCGCCAGTGCCCTCGACGGCAATGGCGACAAACTGCGAGCGACCCTGGGTCAGCTGTCGACCATCGCCCGGGTATTGGCAAGCGGCAGTGGGAACATCGTCGACATCATCACCAATCTGCAGGTCTTCGTGACCGCACTGCATGACAGCAACACCCAGATCGTGCAGTTCGAAGACAGGTTGGCCACGTTGACCAGCGTGCTCGACAACAGCCGCAGCGACCTCGATGCGGCCCTGACGTATTTGTCGGCGGCAGTCGGCGAGGTCCGGAGCTTCATCGCCGACACCAGGGACAAGACCTCCGAGCAGATCCGACGCCTGGCGGCCGTCACGCAGAATCTGGCTGACCACAAGATCGATCTGGAGAACGTTCTGCATGTCGCGCCTAATGCGTTCGCCAACCAGTACAACATCTACGGTCCCGACAATGGCGCGCCGATCGGGGCGTTCGTGTTCAACAACTTTTCCAACCCGGTCCAATTCATCTGCTCCCAGATCGGTGCGGTCCAGAACACCACGGCACCCGAGACGGCGAAGCTCTGCTCGCAATACCTGGGCCCCGCGCTGCGGCTGTTGAACTTCGACTACCTCCCGTTCCCGGTCAATCCGTATCTGATGAAGTCCACCGATCCTGACAAGCTCATCTACACCGATCCCAAGCTGGCCCCGGGCGGCAGCGGACCCCAGCCTGGACCTGCAGAAGAACCGCCGGCGGTTTCGGCCTACACCGGCCTGGAAGGAGACGTTCCCGCTCCGCCGCGTCTCGGCCAACCGCCCGCTGTCGCACCCGGACCGTCTGCGCCCGATCATCTTCCGGCCTCCCCGTCCCCGGCGTTGTTCCCCGGAGCGCCGGTCCCGCAGGGCGCGCCGCCTCCCCCGGTACCGGCGAGCCTGCCCGCCATGCTGATGCCCGCCGAGGGGCCGACGCCATGACCGGATTCGGGCCGGTACGTGCCATGGTCACCGTCGCCTCCGCCGCGCTGATCACCGCCGGGTGCGGGTTTCACGGACTGAATTCGCTGCCGCTGCCCGGTACCGTCGGGCAAGGGTCTGGTGCCGAGGTCTACCACGTCGAAATCGCCAACGTAGGTACGTTGGAATCGAATTCGCCGGTGATGATCAACGACGTCGTGGTCGGCAGCGTCGGAAAGATGATCTTTACGAACTGGCATGCCGACGTTGAGATTTCACTGCGCCACGGGGTCACGGTGCCGGCCAACGCGGTCGCCCGCGTCGGCCAGACCAGCCTGCTGGGATCGATGCACCTCGCCCTCGACCCGCCGGCAGGGCAAGAACCGCACGGACAGCTGCACCCCGGCAGCACCCTGACGTTGAACCAGTCCTCGACCTATCCGTCGACCGAACAGACGCTGTCGGCGTTGTCAGCTGTGGTCAATGCAGGCGGCCTGGGCCAAATCGGCGACATCATCCACAACTTCAACGCCGCTCTGTCGGGTCGCGAACCTCAGATCCGAGATCTGCTGTCCCGCCTTGACGATTTCATCGGCACCCTGGCGCGTCAGCGCGACAACATCATCGCCACCATCAACGGGCTGGACCGTCTTTCAGGCACCCTCGCCGGCCAAGTCGGCGACATCGACGCCGCCCTGCAGAAGATTCCCCCGGCACTGGATGTCCTGATCCGCGAGCGCCTCCGGATCACCGATGCCTTGGACAAACTGCGCGAGTTCAGCGACACGACAACCACTCTCGTCAACGACACCCAGGCCGACCTGGTGAGAAACCTGACCAACCTGGGGCCTACCCTTGCGGCGCTTGCCGATGTCGGCCCCGGCCTGACGCGGGCACTGGCATACTCGACGGTCTTTCCCTACGGCCAAGACCTCATCGACCGGGGAGTCAAGGGTGACTACATGAACCTGTTCACCGTCATCGATCTCACGATTCCCCGGTTGAAGCGCTCCCTGTTCCTCGGGACCCGGTGGGGCGACGCCAATGCGCAACTGGTCGCGGCGCCCGGCGATCCGATGTATTTGAACTACACATACAACCCACTCGGCGTCGGTGTGCTGCCGCCGGACGCGCCGCCACAGACACCTGCGCCGCCGAACCCGGCACCGACGCCGTCGGCTATCGCGCCGGCCGACGAAGGAGGTCGCTAGATGCTCACCCGCTTCGTCCGCATTCAGCTGATCATCTTCACGATTGCCTCGGTCGTCGGACTGACCGTGATCGGCGTCAAGTATCTGCAGGCCGCGACGCTGCTGGGCGTGGGCCGACTCACCGTGACCCTGCAACTGCCGGCGAGCGGCGGGCTCTACCAATTCAGCAACGTCACCTACCGCGGTGTTCAGATCGGCAAGGTCACCGAGGTGAAGGTGGTCGACGGCCGGCGTGTGGATGCCACGCTCTCACTGGATGATTCACCGCGGGTGCCCGTGGATCTGGTGGCGCATGTGCGCAGCATCTCCGCAGTCGGTGAACAGTTTGTCGATCTGCAGCCCAACACCGAGCGGCCACCCTACCTGTCCGACGGATCGGTGATCCCGATGAGCAAGAGCTCCGTCCCACAACAAGTCGGACCAATGCTCGATCAGCTCAATAACCTGGTAACCAGCATTCCCAAAGAACGAATGCAGGACCTGCTCGACGAATCCTTCAAGGCGTTCAACGGTACCGGCTACGATTTCGGATCGCTGATCGACTCGGGCACCACGCTGACCCACGACCTCAGCGGTATCGCCGAGCGCAACCGCACGCTGGTCGACGACAGCGCCCCGCTGCTGCGCTCCCAGGCGGACAGCGTCGACGCGATCCGGATCTGGGCGCACAGTATCGCGGGCCTGACCGGTCAACTGGCGCAGAATGATCCGCAGATCCGCGCCGTGCTGAACACCGGACCTGGATTCGCCGATGAGGTGTCGCAGTTACTCGCACAGGTCAAGCCGACCCTGCCGGTGCTGCTGGCCAGCCTGACCACGGTCGGGCAGGTCGGCGTCACCTATCACGCGTCCATCGAACAGCTGTTGGTCCTGCTCCCCCCGACGGCGGCCAACTACCTATCCATCACGCCCAGCAACAATGCCAGCGGGCTTCCCATGGGCGATTTCGGCATCTCGATCGGCGATCCGCCGGCCTGCACGGTGGGCTTCCTGCCGCCGTCGCAGTGGCGCTCCCCCGCCGATTTCACCACGCTCGACACCCCTGATGGCCTGTACTGCAAGTTGCCCCAGGATTCGCCGTTGGCCGTTCGCGGCGCGCGCAACTACCCGTGCATGGGCCACCCCGGTAAACGCGCCCCCACCGTGCAGATCTGCGACAGCGACAAACCCTACGAGCCGCTGGCGATGCGCCAACACGTGGTCGGCCCGTATCCGCTCGACCCGAATCTGATCGCGCAGGGTGTTCCCCCCGACTCCCGAGTCAACCCGGATGACAACATCTTTGGGCCGTTGCAGGGCACACCTCCCCCACCCGGGCCCACCTCCGCCGCATTACCGTCGGCGGCGCCGAGTGCCTTTCATGACCCCGCAACCACCACCCCTTCGGTGGCGATCGCCCGCTACGACCGCCAAACGGGTGCCTATATGGCTCCCGACGGCCACCTGTACCACTCGGCGGACGTGGTGAGTACCGGGCCGAAAGCGTGGACCGATCTCGTTCGTGGGCCGCAATGACACGCCATGCCGCTGCGATCGCCGTCGCGATCGCTGTAACGATGAGCCAGGGGGTGGCGCCCGCCGACGCCCAGTCCAGCGCACCGCTCAACGGCCGGTTCATCGCGATCTCCAATGGCGAATGGGCCCAAACCAACGATTCCTATCACGACGAGGCGACCGTACGCAGCACGTGGACGATCAGCTCAACGTGTACTCAGGGCGACGAATGCAGCGGCCAGGTCAGCAGCGACCTGGGCTGGACCGCACCACTGCGCAAGCAGAACGACACCTGGATCGTCGATCGCGATCTACCCGACTGGGAGCCGTGCGCCGATGGCACCTCGGTTACCGGCCACCAGAAAATCCGGTTCTGGCGGGTCAACGCCGACGGCAGCCAGGACTACTCCGGCCAGTCGCCGATCTTCGCCGGGGAAGACAAGACGGTCGGCCCGAGCGGCGCCTGCGGCAAGAATCAATGGCTGGCCATTCGAATGCCGTTCTCACTGGAGCAGATTGGCTGACTCGGCGACCGGCTAGCGCAACACCCGAACCGGCGCGTGGTGCCAGCCGACCACATTGGTCATCGCCACTCGCTCAAGACGATCGCGGTGAAGTTCGAAGCGCGGCATGAAGTCCAGCAGCTTGTCCAGCGCGATCGCGCTCTCCATGCGGGCCAGGGCGGCACCAAGGCAACTATGAACGCCATAACCGAATCCGAAGTTCTGGGCTTCGGTGCGGTCCCGGGTGATGTCAAACGTGTCGGCGTTGGTGAAGGCCCGCTCGTCACGGTTGGCCGACCCCAGGCACAGCAGCACCGGGCTGTGAGCAGGGATGGTGCTGTCGTGCAATTCGATGTCGCGGGTGCTGTACCGCACGAGGTACTGCGCCGGAGCCTCCCAGCGCAGCAGTTCCTCCACCGCACCGGGGATCAAGCTGCGGTCGCCATGCATCATCTCCCATTGGTCGGGGTGATCGGCGAACGTCACGATGGCGTTGCCCACCAGCTTGGTGACCGTCTCGGCGCCGGCGCCGCCGAGCAGGGATGCGAAGCCGGTGATCTCGATGTCGTCGAGTTTGGTCATCTCGCCGTCGCGGTCGAGTTCGACGTTGATCAGGTCGGTGATCATGTCGTCCTGCGGGTTGGCGCGGTGTTCTTGAATGATCTCGTAATACATCATGCCGGTCTCGATGCCGGCGGCGATGCCTTCTTCGGGCATCTCTACCTTTCCGTATTCCCTGGCGAGTTGCTTGTCCAGCAGCAGCCGGACTTTCTGTCGCAGCTCGACGGGCACACCCAGCATGGCGGTGATGACCTCGACGGGGAACAGTGCCGAGAAGTCTTGTACCACATCGAAATTCTCGGGGTCGGCGGCAGCAAGAAACCGGTCGATCTGCGCGATGACGGTCTGGCGTTGCCGTTCGGTGGCTCGCGGCGTGAACACCTTGTTGACCAGGCTGCGCATCCGCCGGTGATCAGGCGGGTCCATCATGATCATCAGCGGCGGCACCGGATCATCGGACCGCACCATCTGCAGGTCGATGCCGCGCGCCGACGAATACGTGACGTAATCCTTCATCGCCACCGACACATCGGCGTGGCGGGTCAGCGCATAGAAGTCGTACTGCTCGTTGTAATACACGGGCGCTTCATCACGCAGCCGCCGGTACGTGGCGTAGGGCGAGTTGAAGAAGTCATCCGAGAACGGATCAAAGACGACCTTCGATGTTGTCAACATATCCTCCTACAGCGCTGCGCTTTTCGACGTTGAGACTACGGTGGTCATAGGATCGCCCCGGCCACTTTGGCCTTCTCGATGTCGTCCCAGTCGACACCGAGTTCCATCAGAATCTCCTCGGTGTGCTGGCCGTGCTCAGGCGAGCGGGCCGGCTGCGGCGGAGTCTCGTTGAACTGCACGGGCGCTGCGACGGTGCGGTATTCGTTGCCACGATCGTCGACATTGGTGACGACGTACCCGTTGGGTTCGACCTGCGGGTCGTTGAGGGTCTCCCTCGAGGTGGCGTAGCTCGCCCACACACCGGGTTCGTCGGCCAGAACTTTCTGCCAGTGCTGCAGGTCTTCCTCAGCGAATCGCTTGTTCAGGATGTCGATGCCTTCGGCGCAGTTGGCGATCAGGTTCGCCGACGGGACGAATCGCTCATCGGTGGCGAGCTCGGGCAGTCCGATTCGGTGGCAGAATCCGGCCCAGAACCTGTCGGGTTGCAGGAATACCAATTGCAGCCAGCGCGCGTCGCGGGTCTTGTAGCGGTTGACCACCGGGTTGAACGCAACCCCTGGCGGCGCGCTGGGGATACCGTCGGCATCGAACAGGTCGGCAACCGCAATCGACGGTGCACTGGCCCACATTGCTTGTGCCAGAAGGGAAGAGTCCACGACCGAGCCCTCCCCGGTGCGCTCCCGGTGAAACAGTGCCGCGCAGACGCCGCCGGCCAGCGTCGCACCGGCCTGCAGATCTCCGAACGCCGGTCCTTGACTGGCGGGGTACTCGGCACCAAACGGCGTCAGCGTGTAGCCGACACCGCCGCGGGCTAGATAGGTCGCCCCGTCGAAGCCGCCTTGATCGCTGTCCGGGCCGCGAACGCCCAGGCCCGACCCGCGGGCGATGATGATATTGGGATTGAAGGCGCGGATGTCGTCGACCGTGAGCCGGGCACGTGCCAGCGCTCCCGGCAACCAGTTGGTCAGCAGGACGTCGGCGGTCCCCAGCAGCCGGCCGAACAGCTCACGACCCAACTCGGATTTGAGATCCAAGGCCAGGCTGCGCTTTCCCCGATTGCCGAGTTCCATCATGAAATCGACGTCGGCCCTCGCGAGGTCGCGAGTGAATCCACCCACGACCAACGCGCGGCTCGGGTCGCCGAATTCGACGCTTTCCACCTTGATGACGTCGGCCCCCCAGTCGGCCAGAGCGGCACCCGCGGATGGCACGTAGGTCCACGACGCCATCTCGACGACACGAACCCCGGCGAGCACCCCTGACATACACATCCCCTCTCCGACCGGCGTTGACACAACGTTACCGTAAGACATACGGTTGTAATCCACAACGGTGACGGAGCGGAGGATTAGTTGAACGTCAAACCCGTTCCGATTCCGGATCCGGTGAGTGCGTACTACTGGGAGAACGCCAAGAACGGCAAGCTCACCGTGCAAGGTTTCGAAGGGCTCGACATCCGCCAGCATCCGCCGGGGCCGACACCCGAGATTCCCGGCGGCGGACCAGCGGGGGCGGTCCCCGTCGCGGTGGAGGTCAGTGGTCGCGGCACGCTGTACTCGTACACGGTGCTGCGCCAGGCGTTCCATCCCGGCTTCCTGGACGCGGTCCCGCTGCTGATCGGGTTGACCGAGCTCGACGACGCCCCTGGTGTGCGGATCATGACCAATATCGTCGAGGCCGATCCCGACGAACTGACCATCGGCATGCCGATGGAGGTGGTGTTCGAACCGCGCGCTGACATGGCGATACCGCAGTTTCGCCCGGTGCGGACGCCGCAGTGACGCACGACAAGGCGGCTGTCGTCGGCATCGGTTATTCGAGTGTGCACCGGGCCAAGGGGGTAGATGGACGAGGTCTGGCCGTCGATGCCGCCCGCGCGGCGATCGCCGATGCGGGTCTGCAGATCTCCGATGTCGACGGGGTGTTCGAATACGCCGGCAACGAACAGTCCTACGATCTCGCCAAGATGCTCGGTATCGAAAACCTGGTCGCCTTCGGGGATTTCGGCCCGTGGGGGCCCTCGGCCATGAGTTCGGTGGTCGGGGCGCACATGGCCGTCCAGTCGGGCGCCTGCGAGGTCGCACTGGTGGTGCGTTCGGTTACCAGGGAGTGGGGCCAACAGTCCGCGGAGAAGATGCTGCCGCCCCCGTCGGGGATGTGGCAGTGGGATCTGCCCTACGGCATCGCCGGCGGGATGATCCCGGTGATGGCGATGAAGATGCGCCGCAGGTTCCACACCCTCGGCGGCACGCCGGTAGATTACGGTCATATCGCGGTCAACGCGCGGCGCTGGTCGAGCCTCAACGAGCGTGCCATCCTGCGCGAGCTGATCACCATGGACGACTATCTGAACTCACGGATGGTCTCGGATCCGGTGCACCTCTTCGATTGTGACTATCCGGTCACCGGCGCATGCGCCGTCGTCATCACCTCCGCCGAACGGGCTCTCGACACAGCCAAGGCGCCGGTGTGGATCGACGCGATCGCGATGGGCACCGGATGGAAGCCGGACTGGACCTACACCGACGACTTTCTCTTCGGCGGGACTCGCCGCTGCGCCGAGACCATGTGGAAGCGCTCATCGGTGACACCCGTCGATGTCGACGTGGCACAGCTCTATGACGGATTCACCCACATCACCGTGTCGTGGATCGAAGCGATGGGGTTCTGCGGGATAGGGGAATTCGGCGATTGGGTCGATGCCGGATCCGCGATCGGGCCTGGCGGCGCACTGCCGCTGAACACCCAGGGCGGCCAACTGGCCGAGGGCCGGCTGCACGGTTTGAGCTTCCTGGCCGAGGGTGTCGCGCAGCTGCGCGGTGAGTGCGGAGTCCGCCAGGTCCCCGATGCCCAGGTGGCCGTAGTTGCCAACGCCCATGGACCGCACTGCGCCTCACTGGTGCTGACCACATGACCATCTCCGACAGAGCCCACCAGGAGCCGTGATGACAGCGACGTCGACCGTGACCGATCGGGAACCGACCGAATCCACGGCACTCAACCATCGAGCCGCGCAAAGCGCGGACTCCCGCATGTACATCGACGGTGAACTCCGTGATGCTCACTCCGGCAAACAGTTCGACAACATCAGCCCAGCCACCGGCGCGGTGTTGGGTACCACCAGCGCGGCGGGTCCCGAGGACATGATGGCAGCGATCGCTGCGGCGCGGCGCGCGTTTGACGAGACCGAGTGGAGCACCAACAACGGACTGCGCAAGCGGTGTCTGCTGCAGCTGCAGGCGGCGCTGGAGGAGGAGTGTGAGGAGCTGCGCGAGGAAATCATCGCCGAAGTCGGCGCGCCACTGATGACGACGCTGATGGCTCAGGTGGACTGGCCGCTGGCTGATGCCCTGAGGTTTCCCGCCGACCTCATCGACTCGTTCGCGTGGTCGCGGGAGCTGGGTGTCGGTAAGGCCGGTGATGGCCGGCGCCGCGTGGTCAAGGAGCCCGTCGGGGTGGTGGCGGCGATCGCGCCGTGGAACTATCCGTTCGAGATCGTGTCCAACAAGTTGGGTCAGGCGCTCGCGACCGGGAATACCGTTGTGCTCAAGCCGGATCCGAACACGCCGTGGACGTCGACGCGGCTGGGCCGGCTGCTCGCCGAGCACACCGACATCCCCCCGGGCGTGGTCAACGTGGTCCCGACCCCGGACAACGATGTGGCCGAGCTGTTGGTTCGCGATCCGCGGGTCGATCTGGTGTCGTTCACCGGCTCGACCGACGTCGGCCGCCGGATCGCCGGCAGGGCTGCAGAGACGCTCAAGCGGGTGTTCCTGGAACTGGGTGGCAAGTCCGCACTCGTCCTTCTCGACGACGCCGACCTGGACGCGGCCATTCCCTCGACCCTTCAGGTGTGCTTCCACGCCGGTCAGGGCTGCGCGATCAACTCCAGGTTGCTGGTGCCGGCGCACCGCTACGACGAGGTGGTCGCCCGGGTGGTCGAGCTGTTCGAGATGATCAGGCCCGGAGACCCGGCGCGCGCCGATACACTGCTCGGCCCGGTGATCAATAACCGCCAGCGTGATCGCATTCTCGGATTCGTCGACCGCGCGAAAGCTGCTGGCGCTCAGATACTTACCGGTGGTGCGGCCCCTACCGATCTGCATCCCGAGCTGGCCGGCGGCAGCTACGTACTCCCGACGCTGGTGACCGGAGTGGACAACTCCGCGGAAATCGCCCGGCAAGAGGTGTTCGGCCCGGTGATGGTGGTGCTCCCCTACTCTGACGACGCCGAAGCACTGGCGTTGGCCAACGACAGCGAATACGGCTTGTCGGGATCGGTCTTCACCTCCTCGCCGGACCGGGGCATGGACTTCGCCAATCGAATCCGGGCCGGATCGTTCAGCGTCAACGGCGGGATGTTCTACGGGGCCGACGCCCCCTACGGCGGTTACAAGGCCAGCGGTATCGGACGGCAGAACGGTATCGAGGGTTTCGAACAGTATCTCGAGACCAAGACCATCGGCTACCTGTAATCCGGACTTCTAAACCCACTGAAAATCAACAACATTCACTACCACACGGAGAACACCATGGGACGAGTTGACGGCAAGGTCGCCATCATCAGCGGCGCGGCACGCGGCCAAGGCCGATCGCACGCGCGATTGCTCGCCGCCGAAGGCGCCGATATCATCGCTATCGACATCTGCGCCGACATCGAGAGCAACGACTACCCCCTGGCGCGGCCCGACGACCTCGACGAGACAGCTCGTCTCGTCGAGAAGGAGGGACGCAATGCGTATACCGCGATCGTCGATGTGCGGGACCGCAATGCCGTCGCGGCCGCGGTCGACGCCGGGGTGGCCGAATTCGGCAAGCTCGACATCGTCGTCGCCAATGCCGGGATCGCACCCCTGACCAGGGGCGGACCCCGCCAGGCCTTCGTCGACGCCGTCGACGTCGACCTGGTCGGCGTTCTGAACCTGGTGCACGCCAGCCTCAAACACCTGACGGCCGGTGCGTCGATCATCGCGACGGGCTCCCTGGCAGCCTCGCTCGCGTCGCAGAACACCAGCGGAATGGATGCCGGACCCGGTGGCGCCGGTTACGGTTTCGCCAAACAGGTGGTGGCGCACTACGTCAACAACCTGGCTCTACAGCTGGCCGGAGAATTCATCCGGGTCAACGCCGTGCATCCCACCAACGTCAACACGGCGATGTTGCACAGCGCGCCGATGTACGCGGCGTTCCGGCCCGACCTGGAGAACCCGACCCGCGAGGACGCGGAGGAGACGTTCCCGTTCCTCAACGCGATGCCGGTGCCTTACGTCGAGCCCGAGGACATCAGCGAAGCGGTCCTGTACTTGGCCTCCGATGCGGCGCGTTACGTCACCGGTCAGCAGCTGCGTATCGATGCCGGCGGCACGATCAAAGCCATTGCCTGGTCGGGGTAGCCCACCCACCGCCATCAAGCGATAGGACACCACAGCAGTGAAGTTCGGCATGACCCTGGCCAGAGCCAACCCGGGGATTTGGAGCACGCTGACCCAGCGGGCGGATGAACTGGGCTTTGAATCCGTGTGGATTCCAGAGCATCTCGTGCTGCCGGTGAATATCAGCGGCAGCCCGCACCACGGGGCCGAGCATCCGCCGATACCGCCGCAGACGCCGGTCTTCGACGCACTGAACTACCTGTCGTTCTTGGCCGCTCAGACCAGCTCCATCCGGTTGGGCACCCACGTCTACAACATCGGGCTGCGCCATCCGTTCGTCAGCGCCCGCGCCGCGGCCACCCTGGACGTGTTATCAGCGGGCCGGCTGGAATTCGGGATCGGTGCCAGCTGGCTGCGTGAGGAATGGGACGCCGTGGGATGGGACTTCGACACCCGCGGCGCCCGCGTCGACGAGGCACTGGAGATCTGCCGGGCATTGTGGACCGAACAGAAGGTGGCGCGCCACGGCCGGTTCTTCAGCTTCGACGAGGTCATGTTCGAACCCAAGCCGGTGCAGCCGGGCGGCCCGCCGATCCATGTCGGCGGCGACGGCAAGGCGGCCCTGCGGCGGGTGGCCCGCTTCGGCGACGGCTGGACACCGATGAATCACATCCTCGACATGCTCCCTGCGTCGTTGCGCACGCTGGATGAGCTGTGGATCGAACACGGCCGGCTCGGGCGTCCCCAGATCACCATCAGCTACCCGGTCACGGGCCTCGACGACGTCAAACGGCTCGCCGATGCCGGCGTCGACCGGGTGATCGTCGACCCGTGGCAGCGCACCAGCGGAGCACTTGACGGAATTGCCCGGTTCGCCGACGAGATCATGAGCAAGATGTGATGGCACCGAGACGACCGAGGGGCGGCAATGACTGAACACGGCGCGATCCTGCGCGCGATCTCCGAGCCCCTTGTGCTCGAGGAGATCAACCTTGCCCCGCTGGCGCCCGACCAGGTCCGGGTGCGCATCGCCGCCAGCGGCGTCTGCCATTCCGATCTGTCCCAGGCCACTGGCGCGCTACCTGCCGGCACGCCGTGCGTGCTGGGCCACGAGGGCGCCGGGATCATCGAGGCGGTCGGGTCCGAGGTCGCCCACGTCAAACCGGGAGACCATGTCGCGATCGCCTGGACCGCATCATGCGGCCGGTGTTGGTACTGCTATCGCGGCGAGGTACACCTGTGCCGCAATGCGATTCGCGATGTCTACTCGATGCCGTACGCCACCGACACCGAGGGCACGGCGCTGTTCACGTCGATGGGGGTGTCGAGTTTCGCGACAGCAACCAACTGTCTGGCGCGGGCGGTCGTCAAGATCGACGACGACATTCCGTTTGATATCGCCGCACTGGTGGGCTGTGGCGTGGCCACCGGCGCGGGGGCTGCACTCAATACCGCTCCGGTCGAACACGGCAGTGCGGTGGCGGTGATCGGCATGGGCGGAGTGGGCCTGGCGGTCTTGATGGCCGCCCGGGTACGGGGCGCTGCTGAGCTCATCGCCGTCGACCCGGTGGCATCCCGCCGCGCGATCGCCGTCGAGCTCGGCGCCACGCACGTCATCGATCCGAGCGCCGAGGACGTTGTCCAACAGGTCAAGGCGATCACCGGGCGCAGGGGTGCCGACTCGGTGTTCGAGGCCGTCGGACGCGCCGCAACGATCGAAACCGCGTTCAGTGCCACCCGCCCGGGCGGCACCACCTGCGTGGTGGGTGCCGCTTCGCCCGCCGAGAAGTTCTCCCTGTCGGCGCATGACCTCTTCATGCAGGGCAAGACGGTGGTGGGTTGTCAGTACGGATCGGTGGTGCCAGGACGCGATTTCCCGATGCTTCTGAAACTCTGGCGCTCCGGCGCGCTGCCGCTGGACAAGCTCATCACCCGGCGGATTGCGCTCGGCGAAGTCAACTCGGCATTCGATGACCTATCGAGCGGCAGCGGAATTCGATCCGTGATCGTCAACGACGAAGTAAGGGCAGTAAACGTCAACGACGAAGTAAGGGCACAGTGACATGACCGATGCGTGGCGGCACTACCCCTATGAGTTGGTGCCCGGCGAGCCACTGCTGCAATTCCCCGCCGCCGAGGGCACTCACCCCGAATTCCAGTCCGACACCTGGTATTTGGCCGGACACCTGACCGGCACCGATTCCGGTCGCCGGTACGCGTTCATCACGATCTTCAACCGCAACCGGCCGGGCGGCGATGTGGTCGCCGACTTCTACACGTTCGCCCTGTTCGATACCGACCACGGCGTGTACGGCACCTATACCGACTACGACATGCCGCCGAAGAACATGGCAGCGGATGCGGTTCCGAAACTGACCAGCGCCGAGGGCCACCTCGACCTGCGTTACGACAGCGGCGCGGGCACCGTCACGTGGTCGGCCAACCGCGATGACGAAGGCGAATTGGTGCCTTACACCTACGATTACAACGCGGTCGGCACCGACAGGAACGGTGCGCCCATGCAGCTCACGCTCCACCTGACACCCACGCAGGGTCCGGTGCCGGTCGGTGGTTCCGTGCACAACGGCCGGATCGACGCGTGTCTACAACCAGACACCTACTCGTACTTCCAGACCGGCCTGAGAATGACCGGCACCTTGCGGTGGGGCGAGATCGAGGAACGGGTGCACAGCAATTCGGCCCACATCGACCGGCAGTGGTTCCCCCGTTACGCCGGCGGTGGGGGTACTGGTGGAGACGCGCGCGGGCAGGCTCACGAATGGCACACCATCTCCCTCGACAACGGTGTCGACCTCAGCGTGTGGCGTCAGTACGACCGGCGGGGAGCGAATGTGTTGGTGCCGTTCACGGGTATCACTGCCACGTACGAGGATGGGACAGCTCCGGAATGCGTCGACGACCTCGACGTCACCACCACCAGCTACGTGCGCTGGCCCGACGAGGTGCGCAGCCTGATGAAACCCCTTGCGGCGGCGCGGTATCTGCCCGAACGCCACATCGTGCGGTCGAAGACTCTTGATCTGGAGCTCATCGGCGAGCCGCTGGTACGCGCTCCGGGGCACGCCCTTCCCATCGAATACATGGAGGGCCCTTACGCCTACGTGGGAACCATGCGGGGTGCGCCGGTCACCGGCGTCGCACTATACGAAGCGTCCAACGCGATGTATCGAGATTGGGAGCTCATCGACGTCCTGGAAACCCAAATCGCTTATCACCAAGCCGGTTCCGCGGCACTCGACGATGACCTGGCGACCGCCCGGACGTTGATCGCCTCCGACGACAAAGCGGCGACGGTAGCGCACCTCGACGGCGCGTTGCGCTCACAGCTGGCTAAGCTCGACGAACCGGTGTCGGCAGAGCTTCTCGAGCTGCTCGACGGGCTCATCGAAGCCGTCCGCAACGACCTCCACTAGCTGGGCAGCCGCAATGGCGATGCAACCACGATCCCAGCTGTGTTCGTCCGTACACCCTGCTACCGCAACCCCTGGGCAAGCTCAAGTGCACGCGATGGTCGTCCTCATCGATGATGTCGGCGATGCCGTCCGAGACGCCGGCGGATGGATATGTGACCGGGTATGGGCCGGATGGGACGTCACCGCATGGGTGCCCGCCGGCAGCGACACCACACCCCTGCGGATACTCGGCGTATCAGTCAGAGCGCTGGACGACGAACGAAGTGATCTCTGGCCGCCAGGACCGAGGCCTGCCGCGGTCGCCATCGGGAGTGACATGACGTCGTTGCCGCAGCGAATTCGCACAAAGATCGACACGTTGATGCACAATCCCGGAACTGAAGTCACCGTATGGGGCGACCGGCGGTCCACACCCGGCGACCGCTTTCATGACGTACAGCACCGACTCAGCGCGGCCGCGATCGCGTTCAAAACCCAAGCTATGCAAGCCGTATCGTTGCCAGGGACATGCGGACCGACTGAGTACTTTCGCAGCTACGCGCCCTGGGGCTGCAACAGGATCGGCAGTTTGAGGGTCTCGCGCAGCAGCGTCGATGCGCCCATTTCCACCCCGTCGAGCACCTGGTAGTCGGGCCAGCGGCGCAGGATCTCGGTGAAGACGATCTTGGCTTCCAGCCGGGCCAGCTGAGCCCCTAGGCAGAAATGTTCACCGACACCGAACGCCAGATGTGGATTGGGTGAGCGCGTCACGTCAAACGCGTCGGCGGTGTCGCCGAAGACCGTTTCGTCACGATTCGCGGCGGCGTACAGCATCACCAGGTAGGCGTCCTCGGCGACCTGGGTGCCGCCGAGGTCGACCGGGCACGCGGTGGTTCGTCCCATCGCCAGAATCGGTGTGACCCAACGCAACATCTCCTCGACGGCGGTCGGGATCAGCGACTCGTCGGCGGCCAACGCGGCCCGCTGATCGGGGTGCTCGGCCAGTGCCAGCAGGCCACCGCTGATCAGATGCCGGGTGGTCTCGTTTCCGGCCACCAGCAGGCTCATACAGAAGCCCAGCTGTTCACTCCGGGTCAGCTCAGCGTCAGCGGTGATCGCTGTCAGAAGATCCTCGGGCGGGTCGGCCTCGGCGATCCGGGCGTCGAGTTTGGCGTTGAAGTAACCGAAGAAATCGATGGCGGCCATGGCCCGCGGATCGGTGGGATCGGTGGCGGCGATCGCGATCGCGTCGGACCACTTGCGGAAGGTCGGCAAGTCCTCCCCGGGCACCCCGAGCATGTGGGCGATGATCAGCAGCGGTATCGGGGCGCTGATCGCGTCGATGGCGTCGACCGGCATGGTCGGGTCGATATCGTCGAATACCGTGGCCGCAATGGACTCCACCAGCTCAGCAAGCTGGGCAACCCGGCGAACGGTGAAGCCCCGGTTGACGATTCGACGCATCGTGACGTGGCGCGGCGGGTCGACGTAGAGGATCGAGTCGTTACCGGAAACTTCCCTATTCACGTCGCCGATCAGCACGCCCTTGGAGGAGATGAATGCGGCGGGGTCCTTGCTCATCTCGGTGATCTGCGCGTGACCGGTGACGGCCCAGAACCCGGAGTCGGGCAGCTCGGCAACCGGGCAGCGACGACGGAACTCGGCCAGTTCGCGGTCGGGGCCGTCGCGCCAGAATTCCGGGTCGTCGATCTTCGGAGCCGTCATCAGATACCCTTCCGCCGCACATCAACCGTATTGATTACGGTAAGCATACAAAATGTGGCCGGCCGATCGACACGGGTATCAGTCCGCCGGCGGGCCGACGATCTGCTCGTGGGCGAACCGCGGATCCAGATCCACAGTGCGCCGCAGCGGTTGATCCTGCAGCAACGTAGCCACGACATCGAGCACGGCTTCTATGCGGGCCGACCAGCTGCGGACGCGCTAGGCGTGCGGCGCCACGCAGAACGCGTTTCCCTCGGGGTCGGCGAGCACCACCCAGCCGAAATCGCCGAAGCTGTTGCGGGCGGTTTCGGTGGCGCCGAGCTCGACCAGTCGTGCGACCTCCGCCTCGACGTCATCGGTGGAGAAGTCGAGGTGCACCTTGTTCTTCCCGGGAGTCGGATCCTCCACCTGCTGGAAGGCCAGGCCCGGCCCCTCGGGACGACTGACGACGACGAAGAACGGCGGGGCGATGGGATTGACCTGACCGTCCAGGGCGCGCGCCCACCATGCGGCCAAGCCTTCGGGATCGGTGGTGTCGAACGTGATGTTCTCGGTCTTGAGTGCCATGCTCCGACGCTAACCCCGGCGTGTGACAGATCTCAATGGCGCGGGCGGAGGGACTAAAACCCCGATGCAGCTCCTCAGTCGGGGAACAGCGAAGACGCATGGTGCGGTTTGACGCCAAACACCGGTTGCAGAAGACGCTTGGGTCTCGCATTGGGAACTGCCGGAAGCTGACTATCTACATCGGTACGCGGTGGTCGGAAAGCTGTTGCCCCTCAAGCGTTTAACCACCGCCGCCAGCAGCGTGCTCAGACTGCCGTAGTGCCGCCGTCGACAACCAACTCCATACCATTGACAAAGCTTGAATCGTTCGAGGCGAGGAACAATGCGACCGTCGCAATCTCGTGAGGCCTGCCGTTCTCTCCCCGTGGGATCAACGCCTCCCGCGCGTCCATCGCGACCTTCGTCTCGTCGTCGAACAGCTGCTCCTGTCCTGGCGCGACGACCTGGCCCGGGGTCAGCACGTTGACCCGGATCCTGCGGTCCTTCAACTCGGCCAACCACACGCGGGCGTACGCATGCAGCGCAGCCTTGCTCGCGGCGTAGACACTCCAGCCCGGATAGCCCCTAACCGAAGCGATTGACCCGGTCATGAAGATCGAGCCACCGTCGTTGAACAGTGGCAACGCCTTCTGCACCGTGAACAGCGTGCCGCGCGCGTTCAGCCCGAAGGTCGCATCGAAGTGCTCTTCGGTGATCTCGCCGAGCTTGCCTTCCTCGGCCGTCCCGGCACTGGTCCACAACACATCGATCGCGCCCTTTTCCTGCCTGATCGTGTCGAACAAACGGTCCAGATCGTCCAGGTTGGCCGAATCAGCCTGCACGGCAGTCACGTTCCGGCCGATCAGCTCAACGGCTTCGTCCAGAGCTTCCTGCCGCCGACCCGAGATGACAACGTGAGCGCCTTCGTCGACGAACAACTTGGCACCGGCCAGCGCCATACCACTTGATCCGCCCGTGATTACCGCCACCTTGCCGTCAAGCTTTCCCATGGTTACTCCTTCGAGCGACTACCTGGCTGGCTGAATCAAGCATCTGGTCAAGCTCAGCTGGGCACGGTGACACCGAGGGCGAAGTCGAAGTTCCCCAACCCGTGTTGGGCGAGACCGATCATGACCAGGCCCGTTGCTTCCAGGTAGTGCGCCATGTTCAAACCGCCGACGTCTAGCGGGCGCAGCTTGAGGCTGTCGATGAACTCCGCAACGGCCGCCTTGGCGCGCTCGTCGTCGCCGGCGATGAAGACGTCCAGCGGCCGGCCCTGGGCCAGGACAGCACCGAAGGTGGTGTTGAATGCCTTCACCACGCTGGCGCTGGCCGGGGCCGCATTGGCGACTTCCTGCGCGATCGAGGTGCCGTCGGGGGTGGCGAGCCCGTCGGCCGTGGCATTGACGGGGTTGCAGATGTCGACGATGACCTTGCCCGCGAGGGCGTTTCCGTACTGGGCGACGACCGGACCGACGTTGGCGTACCCGAGGGCCACGATGACGATGTCCCCGGCCGGGACGGCGCCGAATTCTCCCGTCGTGGTGCTGCCGCCGAGATCCTTGGCCAGGTCAGCGGCCTTGGACTGATCGCGGCCGATGACCTCGACGGTGTTGCCGCCCGCCACTGCCAGCGTGCCGATGGTGCGGGCCATGTTTCCGGTGCCGATGATGCTGATGTTGCTCATGAAATGTCCTGTCCTAATTGGTTATTGAAGATGTTGGCTTCCACCTACAGCCGGGTTGGTGATGGGTCAGCAAAGGCGAGGAAGCTGATGGAAAGCGACGGAACTGGCTGAGCCGCCATGCAGGGGGCACGGCCTTGATCGTTACTCCCCGTCGGTACGCAGTTCCCAGGGCGGCATGCCGATCACGTCTGCAAGGTTGCGCTGCAGTGCGACGCCGGCCGGCAGGGTGCGGTAAAAGATGCTTACCTCGGCGATCTTGCCGTCCGCGTCGAGCAGGACGAAGAAGATTCCGTTGACCGCGGCGTCTCCGACTTGTAGCCGGAAATGTGCCGCGTGGTGGATCTGGCCGCTGAGGACCTCGAAATACGCATCGTCAGAAGACAATCCGTTGACGGTCCTGATGGTTTCCACGGCGGTCTCGCGGCCGACGATCGGCTCATCGCTGAACGGACCGTGCAGCCGCACGTTTTTGGCGAGCAAACCGGTGAGGATGTCTTTGTCTGCGCCGCCGTTGATGCAGTCGACGAAGGACTCCAAGGTGTCGCGGTGTGGAGCGAACGTGGTCATGCGGTCAGCACTTCGGGGAAGTAGTGGCCGTTGTCCAGATCGGCGAACAGACCGGGCTCAGCGGGTTCCCAGCCCAGGGTCTCGCGGGTGATGAGGCTGGACGCCGGGTAGGTTCCGGTGACCAGATTCATGAACTGGCCGAAGTATCCGGGCAGCATCAGGACATCCATGGGAACGCTCACGGCCGGCAGATCCAGACGGCTGCCAATGGCCTCGGCGATGTCGCGGAACGGGATGCCCTCATCCTGAACCGCGTGCCAATATCGCCCCGCCGGACCCTTCTCCAACGCCAAGCGGAACAGGGAGGCGACATCGCGGACGTGCACGGCGCACCAAAGATTCGTGCCGTCCCCGGGGTAGCCGGCGACGCCCTTCTCCTGCGCGAGCGCGATCAGCCCCGGCAGGAAGCCAGCGTTATCGGTCGTGTCGTGCGCGATGAGCGGAAGCCGCACGATCGAAGACCGCACTCCCTGCTCAGCGAGGCCAATTACAACCCGTTCCACCACGTTTCGAACCCGCAGGGTGCCCCTGTGCTCCTCCCCGCTGGGCAGGGCCGGGTCTTCCTCGGTGGCCGGTCGGCCCAGGTTTCCAGGCGAGCCGATACTGCCCGCGGCGACGAGTGGCTTTCCGGTTCCCGCGAGTGCCTCGCCGTAGGCGAGCATGATTGGGAACTCGGCGGCGGCCACGGCGTCCATTCCGCCGGTCGGAAGCAAGTCTTGCCTGTGCGCGACGTGGATGACGCCGTCGGCGTTCGCGGCCGCCTCCTTGAGCCCGTCGAGATCCTCGAGGCTGCCGCGACGCACCGTCGCGCCAAGCGCGGACAGGGCCGCTGCGGACGCGTCCGATCGGGCGAGGCCGGTGACTTCGTGCCCGGCGGCGATGAGCTCGGGAATGATGTGCGAACCCGCGTGACCGGTTCCGCCAGAGACGAAAACGTGCATGTGACTGTCCTTTTCAGGGGGTAGGGCACTCAGGCGAAAACGCCGAGGGCGAAGTTGGTGTGCTTGACGGAGTGGGCGACGAGGCCCAGATGCAGCAGGGTGGCGTTCTCCAGCGCCCGCGCCATTGCCAGCGGCTCGGCGTCCATCGGGTGCATTCCCAGGCTCTCGATGAACGCCGGCGGGGGCGGCCTTGGCGATCTCCTTCGCTGATCACCGCCGCCGCACTGGCGTAGGGCACGGCGAGGATGACGATGTCCCCGGCCGGGGCAGTGCCGACGTTCCCGACCGCAGCGCCGCCGAGCGCGGCGGCCAACGCTTTGGCTTTGGCCGCGTCGCGGCCGATGATCTCGACCGCGTTGCCGCCGGCGAGCGCACGGCCGGCCAAGGCGCTGGCCATGCTCCCCACGCCGATGATGCTGATGCTGCTCATGAGGTAGCCCGTCTTGGGTGACGATCAGAAAGGTTGATCACTCAACCATAGGTCTTAATGGGTGACGCGTCAACCAATCAGAGGTAACGTGGGGGCGAATGGAACCGAACTGGTTGAACCCTCGTGAACACCGCGCCTGGCGGGCCTTCGTAGACGCACGCCATCAGGTCGGCGTGCACCTGGACCGGGGCCTGCAGGAATCGGGCCTGTCCGGGGCCGACTACGAGGTCCTAGCGTTGCTCTCGGATCACGACGGGGACCGAATGCCGTCCCATGAGCTGCGCAACGCACTGGGCTGGGAGAAGAGCCGTCTCTCCCACCAATTGCGGCGCATGCAGAAGGACGGGCTGATCAGCCGCGAGCCCAACCCCGCCGACGCCCGCAGCACTCTGGTCTGCCTGCTGCCGGCTGGCCGCGCGGCCATCGAAAAGGCAGCGCCCGGGCACGTGGCGGACGTCCGCAGGAACTTCATCGATCTGCTCACCCCAGCTGAGCTCGACCTGCTCGCCACGCTCAACGAACGAATCCTGCAGAACCTGGCCACGAACGACGACTCCCCCGCCGAAGACGAGCCTTCATAACCCTGCCCAGTTATCGGTGCAAAAGAGTGGAGTCATCAGGTCGGACTATTGCACTCCTGGACGGGCGACGGCTGGACTGAGAGCGCTTTGCGGAGTCGGCGCTCCAGCACGCTCGGTCGTTCCGTTTGCCCGCGATAATCCGACACCGATCGAGTGCGGGCGGGGGGACTCGAACCCCCACGCTCTTTCGAGCAATGGCACCTAAAGCCATCGCGTATGCCTAATTTCGCCACGCCCGCCGGACGGCTGAGTTTAACCCGAGCGCCGCCGCCGAATCTGTCGCCTGGTGCGCCGCCCGTACTGCCACGTCGATACCTAACGTCCACGCCATATCGCTGCTCCTGTCAGTCCTGTACCTGTTCACCCAGGTGACTGACCATCGCGGCCGCGGCCCAGACATTCTCTAAGCAGGAGTCCACACCCACAGGCTGGCTACCAAGTTCCCGAACAAGGACACCGCTCGACCAGACACCGAGTCCGCGGGCGACCACTCAGATTTCAGGGATCACCAGGTGTCCCGGTCGGACGTTCGGCCCTCCCGCGGACTCACTCAAAGGCTAAATGTCGGTGGCCGGGCCTAGCGTCGTCCACAGCCCAGAAAGGCCGGCACGATCCGTTCCTATGAAGAATTCGCGAACGCACGGCGGCTCATCGCCGTCGGCGTCAACGACTGCGAGATCGCTCGACGCACGGGCATACCCCGCACGACGATTAAAGACTGGCGTCGGCGGGCGCCCGCAAGGTTGTGTAATGCCGCCGACACTCCGTGTGGCGTCGACCATCACTTCAACACACTCCCGGTAAAGGAGTACACCTATCTACTCGGTCTCTACCTAGGTGATGGCTGCATATCGAAAGCCGGACGCGTCTGGCGGCTCCGGATCGCGTTGGACAAGAAGTACCCCGGCATCATCGACAGCTGCCAGGACGCCATCGACGCCGTGATGTCCGGACAGCACGCTTGGATCGGTACCCACCCCCAAGGTTGCGTCAATGTCTGCCTCTACTCCAAGCACTGGCCATGCCTGTTCCCTCAACACGGCCCCGGCCTGAAGCACCTCAGGCCGATCACGTTGGAGCCGTGGCAACAGCAGCTCGTCGACCAAGCTCCCGAAGATTTCATTCGCGGACTGATCCACAGCGACGGGTGCCGCGTCATCGCCAACGACCGCGGCGTGAAGAGCATCCGCTACCACTTCACCAACCACTCCGAAGACATCCTCGGCCTTTTCACCGGCACGCTGGATCAGCTGGGGATCCCGTGGACCCGATCGACCAAGTACGTCGTCTCGATCTACCGCAAGGCCGCCACCGCGCGCCTCGACGAATTCATCGGTCCGAAGTGCTGAGCATCACGCACCGGTGAACCCATAACTGCTGGCACGGTACCGTCGTGGTGTGTCTACGACGCGCCGCCACCGGTTCGCGCTGATCATCGGAGTGATCATCGCCGCCAGCGGTTGCCTGGCTCTGGGCTGGTGGCAGTGGAGCAGATTCGAATCGACATCGGGCACCTTCCAGAACCTGGGCTACGCCCTGCAGTGGCCGATGTTCGCGGGTTTCTGCGTGTACGCCTACCGCAAGTTCATCCGCTACGAGGAAGCCCCACCGGCGCCGACGTCCGCCGCGGATCAGGTCACCGAAATTCCCGCCGGCCTGCTGCCCGAACGGCCCGCGCCGCAAGCCACGTCCGATGAGCTCGATCCCGCGATGCGCGAATACAACGCCTACCTCGCCGACCTGGCCCAGGCCGACAAGACCCACGAAGATCAGAACAGGACCACCGCATGAGTGCACCCGAGTCGCCCGAAGCCCACACGCAGGCGGGCGAGCCGAACGAGACGATCCGCAAAGCCCTTCTCGGCTACCGGGTCCTGGCGTGGACAACGGGCATCTGGCTGATCGCACTGTGCTACGAAATCGTGCTGCGCTATGTCGTGAAGGTCGACGACCCGCCCACCTGGATCGGCGTCGTGCACGGCTGGGTCTACTTCATCTATCTGCTGTTCACCGCCAACCTCGCGGTGAAGGTGCGTTGGCCGATCGCCAAGACCATCGGCGTGCTGTTGGCCGGCACCATCCCGCTGCTGGGCATCATCGTCGAACAGGTTCAGACCCGGGAGCTCAAGACCCGGTTCAACCTCTGACCGGATCGCCCTCGAGCTCGAGCTCCTCAGGCGACCAGTCCTCGGCCGCGGCGTCGGCCGGCGCCGGAAGCGTCAGCACGATCACCGCGGCCAGCGCCGCCGCGCCGGCGGCCACCAGCAGCGCGACGCGGAAACCCGCCAGCGACGGGACCACGTGACCGGCGACCGAGATCGTCATCGTCGCCAGCACCGCCCCGATGACCGCACTGGATATCGACGTTCCCAAGGATCGCGCCAACGCGTTGATTCCGTTGGCGGCAGCGGTTTCCGACAGTGGCACCGCCGCGTTGATCAGCGCCGGCATTGACGCGTAGGCGAAGCCCACCCCGAAGCTGATGACGCAGTTGAACACCATCACCTCAACGGGAGTGGTCAACAGGTAAGCCCCGGCCAGATACGCGCCGGCGATGATCGTCGAGCCGACAACGAGGGTGAATTTCGACCCCCTCCTGGCCGCCACCCGCGCGGCGATCGGCGCCGCGGCCATCATCGCCAGGCCTCCGGGCGCCATCCACAGACCCGCCTGCAGCATCGTCTGACCGAGCCCGAAGCCGGTTTGGGGTGGCAGTTCGAGAATTTGCGGTCCGACCAATGACATCGCGAACATCGCAAAGCAGACCGCGACCGAGGCCACGTTGGTGGTCAGCACGGACCGCTTGAGTGTGGTGCGCAGATCGACGAGCGGCGCATCCACCCGGAACTGCCACCACGCGAAGACCGCGAACACCACCAGGCAGCCGACGAACAGCGACACGGTCGTCGTGCTCGTCCACCCCCACGTCGAACCCTTGGAGATCGGCAGCAGCAGCGTCACCAACCCGACGGTCAGCAGCACCGTGCCGAGCGGGTCGAACCGGTCGTTGGACGTGGCCGGGACCTCGGGCACCAGGAAGTAGAACAGCAACACCGACCCGACCCCGAGGCCGGCCGCGCCCCAGAACAGCGTGTGCCAATCGGCCTTCTCCGCGATCACCGCCGACAACGGCAGACCGAGCGCGCCGCCGACACCCAGCGACGCGCTGATCAAGCCCATCGCCGAACCGACCCGGTCGGCCGGTATGGCGGCCCGCAACACGCTGATGGCCAGCGGGATGATCGGGATGCCCAGACCCTGCAGCCCACGGCCGACGATGAACGGCAACAGGGAACTGGTCATCGCCGCGATCAACGACCCGACCGTCAGCGTGGCCGCACAGACGATCAGCATCGGCTTGGGCCCGTACATGTCGCCGAGCCGGCCGAACACCGGCGTGGTCACCGCGGCCGTCAGCAGCGTTACCGTGATCGCCCACGACGCGTTGGACGGGCTGGTGTGCAGCAGCGTCGGAAGTTCGGGAATCAGCGGGATCATCAGCGTCTGCATCAGCGACACGCTGATTCCGGCAGCCGCCAGCACGGCGATCAGAACCCCGGGGTGCGCCGCCCGGACCGAGTGACGACCCACGCGAGCATCATGACACAGTTAGATGCGCTAGAAAAACACCGCAAATTTCCCTCAGACCAGCGCACGCAGCGCCGGTATCAGCAGCGCCAGCGCCCGGCCGCGGTGCGATGCCGCGTCCTTCTCCTCGGCACTGAGCTGCGCGGCGCTGCGGGTCTCCCCCTCCGGCACGAACAGCGGGTCATAGCCGAAACCGCCCGCACCGCGCGGCTCGCGGGCGATCACCCCGGGCCACTCACCGCGCACGACCGCGCTGTCGGCGTCGCCGGGCCCGTAGACCAGCGCGCACGCCGAGACGAACGCCGCGGCGCGCCGCTCGTCGGGGACGTCGCGCAGCTGGGCCAGCAGCAGTTCGTTGTTAGCGGCATCGTCACCGTGCACACCGGCCCACCGCGCCGAGAGCACCCCGGGCATCCCGTTGAGGGCGCCGACCGCGATACCCGAGTCGTCGGCGACCGTGGGCAGACCGGTGGCGGCGTAGCCGTCGCGTGCCTTGGCCAACGCGTTCTCCTCGAAGGTGGCGCAGGTTTCGGGAGCCTCCTCGAAAGGCGGCACGTCGTCGAGCGACACCAGCGTCAGCCCGGACACCCCGGCGGCATCGAGAACCCGGCGCAGCTCGGCCAGCTTCTTGGCATTGCGGCTGGCGACCAGCAGTTGGGTCAGGAGCCGAACGCCTTCTTCGACGGCGGCCCTTCCGGCAGCACTCCGGGATACGGCAGCTCCAGCGCTTCGCGCTGCACGGTGAACAGCGTCTCGCATGACGCGAGCGCGGCATCGAGCATCTTGTCCAGCGTCGAGCGTGGGAACGTCGCACCCTCGCCGGTGCCCTGGATCTCGACGAGCGTTCCGGTGTCGGTGGCGACGACGTTCATGTCGACCTCGGCGCGCGAATCCTCCTCGTAGGGAAGGTCGACCCGCACGCGGCCGTCAACCACGCCGACGCTGACGGCGGCGATGGCACACGACAGCGGACGCGGATCGGACAGTTTGCCGCCCGCGGCCAGATAGGTGACCGCGTCGGAGAGCGCAACGTAGGCGCCGGTGATGGCCGCCGTCCGGGTCCCGCCGTCGGCCTGCAACACGTCGCAGTCGATGGCGATGGTGTTCTCACCGAGGGCAGCCAGGTCGATACAGGCCCGCAGTGACCGTCCGACCAGCCGGCTGATCTCCTGGGTGCGCCCGCCGAGGCGGCCCTTCACCGATTCCCGATCCGAGCGGGTGTGGGTGGCCCCGGGCAACATCGCGTACTCCGCGGTGAGCCAGCCCTGTCCCGAACCCTTGCGCCAGCGCGGCACACCGTCGGTGACGCTGGCCGTGCACATCACCCGGGTCTCACCGAAGGCGATCAGGACCGAGCCGGCCGGATGGGAGGTAAAACCGCGGGTGATGGTGACCGGCCGCAGCTCGTCGTCAAGCCTGCCGTCTTGTCGTCGGGACACGTCGCAACCCTAGCGGAGCGGCTCAGTGCCGACGGACCTCGATGGTCTCCCCGCACACCACGGCGTGCACCGGACCGTCGAACTCGGCCTTGGCCTCGCTGATGACGTCTTCTCGTGAGGTCCAGGGCGGGATGTGGGTCAACAACAGCTCGCCAACACCGGCGCGCTTGGCCATCTGGCCCGCCTCGGTGCCCGACAAATGCAGATGCGGCGGACGGTCCGCCGCGTGGGTCCAGGACGCCTCGCAGAGGAAAACATCGGCGCCGCTGGCCAACTCGACGAGAGACTCGCATACCCCGGTGTCACCGCTGTAGACCAGGGTGGCACCGGTCGCGTCGGTGACCCGCATACCGAACGACTCGGTCGGATGCGTCACCAATCGCGGTAAGACCTTCAGCGCGCCGAATTGCACCGGCTGCTTGTCCTGCCAGTGATGGATCTCGAAGATGTCGGAGAAGTCGTCGAGCTCGCCGCCCAGCGGCGAGGACGCCGCGGCCAGCCGGCTCCAGGTGTCGCTGGGGCCGTACATCACGCCGCGGCCCTTGGCCGGGCTCGGGTGGTAGCGGCGCCACACGAACAGGCCCGGCAGGTCCAGGCAGTGGTCGGCATGCAGATGCGACAGCAGAACGTGGACGTCGTTGGGGTCGGCGTAGCGCTGCAACGCGCCGAGCACGCCGCCGCCGAAATCGAGAACGAGCGGCGGCGTATCAGGTGCTGTCAGCAGGTACCCGGACGCCGGCGAATCAGGCCCGACAACACTGCCGGAGCAACCAAGGATGGTGATTCGCACACTCACTAGCTTGCCATGCCCAGATGCCGCAAGAGGAAAACATGACGGGTTTGGATATGAGAATCACTTCGTCGCGCCGACGTGACGCTGAACAGGGTGGACACCAGTGATCGCCGGCCCCAGAAACCGGGCCGCCAGCGCTGTGAACGCCTCGGGATCACCCGTCGCCTCGAACAGCCGGGTCGCCGGCGGAGCCTCGTGCGGCCGGAGCAAATCGCGCTCAGTCAGCACTTTCAGCAAGTCTTTGGCCGTCTCCTCGGCGCTGGATACCAGCGTGACGGAATCCCCCATCGCCAGCTGAATCAGCCCAGACAGCAACGGGTAGTGCGTGCAGCCCAACACCAGCGTGTCGACCTGCGCGCGCTGCAGCGGCTCCAGGTATCCCTCGGCCAGATTCAGCACCTGCCGGCCACTGGTGACGCCGCGCTCGACGAAGTCCACGAACCGTGGGCACGCCACCGCCGTGACGTCGACGTCGCGGGCCGCCGCGAACGCATCCTGGTACGCCGCCGAGGCGATCGTCGCCTGGGTCCCGATCACCCCGATATGTCCGGTCCGGGTGGTGGCCACGGCGCGTCGCACCGCCGGCAGGATCACCTCGACGACGGGCACGTCGTAGCGTTCACGCGCATCGCGCAGGCACGCCGACGACGCGGTGTTGCAGGCGATGACGAGGGCCTTCACCCCGCGCTCGACGAGGTCGTCGCCAATGGCCAGGGCGTGCGCCCGGACCTCGGGGATGGTCAGGGGGCCGTACGGGCCGTTGGCGGTGTCGCCGACGTAGATGATGTCCTCATCAGGCAGCTGGTCGATGATCGAGCGGGCCACGGTCAGCCCGCCGACGCCGGAGTCGAAGATGCCGACGGGCGCGAAGCGGTCGCTCATGACGTCAGGCCCGGAAATTGGCCGGCCTTCTTCCGTTCCCGGGCTTTGCGTTCCGGGCCGGACAGCCAGTAGGCCGCGAGCACCCCGGCGACCGCGCCGCACAGGTGCCCCTGCCAGGACACCCCGCCGCAGCGGTCGAGTTCGGGGACTGCGCCCCACAGCACACCGCCGTAGACGAACAACACCACGATCGAGGTGACAATCCACCACAGGTGCCGGGTCAGCCAGCCGAACACCAGCAGGAACGCCAGCCAGCCGAAGATCAGCCCGGAGGCGCCGATGTGATTGGTTTCCAGGTTGCAGCCGAGGTTCCCGATCAGCCAGGTGCCCAGGCCGCCGACGATCCAGATGATGGCCGTCGCCCAGATGAACCGCGACATCCCGGCCAGCGTCACGAGAAAGCCCAGCACCAGGGCGGGCACCGTGTTGGCAACCAGGTGTGGCCAACCGCCGTGCAGCAGCGGCGCGAAGATGATGCCCCACAGGCCGTCGGACTCCAGGGGCCGGATGCCGTTGCGGTCCAGCGAGTGGCCCGACAGCTGATCGACGAGCTCGATGACGTAGAGGATCGCCACGAACGAGACGATCGTGGCGCCGCCGACCTTCCACGCCGCCGGCTTCTTGGGCGGCGGCGGGGTAGCTGGGTAACCAAACGGCTGGTTCATCTGTGTTTCACCGGAACCTCCGCGTCTACGCCCAGAGCTGGCCTTCCAAAGCCTCCTCGGCTTCGTCCAGGCTACCGGCGTAGGCACCGGTGGACAGATACTTCCACCCCGCGTCACACACGGTGAACGCCACGTCGGCGCGCTGACCGGCCTTGACGGCCTTGGCTGCCACGCCGAGCGCGGCGTGCAGGATCGCCCCGGTGGAGATGCCCGCGAAGATGCCCTCGCTCTGGATCAGCTCCCGGGTGCGCCGCAGCGCGTCGATCGAGCCGACCGAAAAGCGGGTGGTCAGCACCTCGGGGTCGTACAACTCGGGGATGAAGCCCTCGTCGATGTTGCGCAGCGCATACACACCTTCGCCGTAGCGCGGTTCGGCGGCGACGATCGCGATGCCGGGCACATGCTCGCGCAGGAACCGGCCGGTGCCCATCAGGGTGCCGGTGGTACCGAGTCCCCCGACGAAATGGGTGATCTCAGGCAGGTCCTTGAGCAGTTCCGGCCCGGTGCCGTAGTAGTGCGCGTCGGCGTTGGCCGGGTTGCCGTACTGGTAGAGCATCACCCACTCGGGGTGCTCGGCGGCCAGTTCCTTGGCCCGGGCCACTGCGGTGTTCGAGCCGCCCTCGGCGGGCGAGTAGATGATCTGCGCGCCGTAGAGCTCGAGGATCTGCCGACGCTCGATCGAGGTGTTCTCCGGCATCACGCAGATCAGCCGGTAGCCCTTCAGCAGAGCGGCCATCGCCAGCGAGATCCCGGTGTTGCCGCTGGTGGGTTCGAGGATGGTCGTGCCCGGCGTGAGCAGACCGTCCCGCTCGGCCTGCTCGATCATCCGCAGGGCGGGCCGATCCTTGATGGACCCGGTCGGGTTGCGGTCCTCGAGTTTGGCCCACAGCCGGACGTGCGAGCCTTCATCGGTGTCGTCCCAGCGCGGCGACAGCCTCGGCAACCCCACCAGCGGAGTGTCGCCGACCGCCTGGACCAGCGAGCCGTAGCGAGTCAATTCGTCTCCGGCTCAGCCACCGGCCACGGCGGGCAGGATCGTCACCGAGTCGCCGTCACCGATCTCGGTGTCCAGCCCACCGGAGAATCGGACGTCCTCGTCGTTGACGTAGATGTTGACGAACCGGTTCAGCTTGCCGCTGTCCACCAACCGCTCGGAGATGCCGGAGTAGTTGGCCTCCAGGTCGGCGATCAGGGCCTGCAGCGTCGCGCCGTCGGCGGTGACGCGCTTCTCGCCGCCGGTGTGGCTGCGCAGGATGGTCGGGATGGACACCTCGACGGACATGGGTGGCTCCTTCAGCTCTCGTACTGCTCGACGATGGTGACAGGTTCTTCGGTGACGGCACCGTCGACGATCCGGTAGCTGCGCAGCTCGTGCTCGTCAGGATCTCGGGTGGACACCAGGACGTAGTGCGCATCGGGCTCGGCGGCATACGAGATGTCGGTGCGGCTGGGATAGGCCTCGGTCGCGGTGTGCGAGTGATAGATGACGACGGGGGCCTCATCGGCCTGATCCATCGACCGCCACACCTTGAGCTGCTCGCCGGAGTCGAACCGATAGAACGTCGGCGACCGTTCGGCGTTGACCATCGCGATATGCCGCTCCGGACGGTCGGACCCGTCCGGCCCGGCCAGCACCCCGCACGCCTCGTCGGGGTGGTCGGCTCTGGCGTGGGCGACCATGGCGTCGACCAGGTCGGCACGGATCACCAGCACGGCGAAGCTTCCTCCTGTGTCGGGCTTAGCGGTTAGACGCGTCGAACGCTCCGGGCAACATGTCGCGGTAGGTCGGTATTCCGGCCGCCGACTCCGCGGCCAGCACAGCGACCAGGACCGCGCGCGCCAAACAGTCTGCCCCGGCAGCGCCCAGCCTCGCGAGCGGCTTGGTCTCCGGCGCCATCTGCGCCGGGGTGTCCGCGTCCGGTTCGAGCTCGATGGCACCGGTGGCCAACGCGAAGACGGTGTCCCCGTCCAGCGGGGTATGTGCCGGCCGGATCGTGTGCGCCAGGCCGTCTTGGGCGGCCACCGCGAAGCGGCGACATGCGGCCGGGGACAGTGCGGCATCGGTGGCGACGACCGCGATGGTGGTGTTCAACGGACTGGACTCGGCGTCGAGGGCGGTGAGCGCGGCGATCTGCTCAGCGGGCGGTGTGACCAGCCCGAACTCCTTGATCAAATGGCTCATCCAGGGCAGGCCGGTGGCCGGATCGACGACGTTGCCTGCACTGTTGACGATGACGATCGCGCCGACGGTCACCCCGGAATCGAGTGTCATCGAGGCGGTGCCGACGCCACCCTTGAGCACCGCGGCGCGCGCACCGACGCCGGCGCCGACGGTGCCGACAGCCACGTCCACGCCGGCCGACTGCGCGGCCGCATACCCGAAGTCCGCGGTGGGCCTGCACCCCCAGCCACCGACCGGAAGGTCAAAAATCACCGCGGCCGGAACTATCGGAACCACGCCGCCCGCCATTGCCACACCGCGGCCTTGCTCCTCCAGCCAGGCCATCACGCCGTCGGCGGCGGCCAGCCCGTAGCCGCTGCCGCCGGTCAGCACGACGGCATCGACGTGCCGGACGCTGTTGGACGGGTCGAGCAGATCGGTCTCCCGGCTACCGGGCGCACCACCCCGGACGTCGACGGCGCCCACCGTCCCCGGCGGCGCGACGATCACTGTGGTGCCGCAGGCCCAGCCCGATCCCAGCGTCGCGTCGGCGTCGAGGCGACTGTGATGGCCGACGAGGATGCCGTCGACGTCGGTGATGGATCCCGTCATCGGATGGGCTTGCGCGGTGCTCATCGGATGGGCTTGCCCATCAGCCCGAGCACCAGATACTCCTGCAGCACGGTCAGCCACTGGTACACGTCGAGGTGCCCGGCCAGCGGATGATCGGCGGGCAGCCGGTCGGGGCCTTCGGGTCCGATCTCGAGCATCGAGCCAAGGGCGAGCCGAACGTCGTTGATCGCCGATATCCAGGCGTTGGCGTCGCCCTCGGTGATCTCGAACCTGCCCCCACCGTCGGGCAATGTATCCAGAATACGTTGCGCTGCAGCCTTTTTAGCATCGATAATGTCGGGCTCATGCAGGCTGCGCAGCGCCCCGTTGAGGCTCTCGGCCGCCGCCGAGCCAGCCGGGTGATCATGCTGCGGTTTGAAGAAGTCAGGCAACAGTCGCCGCATCGTGGCGTCCTCGGGCGGCCGCGGGTTGCCGGCGCGGATACCGGTGATCTGCTCCAGGGGATCCGACGGTGTCGCGGCCTGGCGCTCGTCGAGCATGCCTTGCACCGAGGACACCATGTTCTTCAGCAGCGCTGCTTCGTGCGGAGCCAGTGCTGAACGGAAACGGGGCCCCTCGGCGGTGTCGACCCGCTTCCATTTACGCACGTTGTTCCTGACCGATAGACCGGTTGACCTTGCTCAGCGATCCTGCTGCATGGTCGCCCACAACCCGGCGGCATGCAGCTTGGTCACGTCTACTTCCATGGACTCCCGACTCCCCGCCGATACGACCGCCTTGCCCTCCTCATGAACCTGCAGCATGAGCTTGGTTGCGTGCGGCTCGCTGTAGCCGAAGAGCTTCTGGAATACGTAAGTCACGTAATTCATCAGGTTAACCGGGTCGTCCCAGACGATCGTCACCCAGGGGTTGTCCAGGGCAGTGACGGATTCAGTCTGTTGCTGTCCTGCGGCGTCCGGTCGAGTCGGAGCTGCTTGCGAGCCCATGCGGATAAGGATAGCGAGCGGGTTCAATGGCTATCCACCCCGTGGGACGGCCGATACCGTTGCGCTGTGACCGCCGCCCTGCTGACGGATAAGTACGAGCTGACGATGCTGGCTGCCGCACTGCGCGACGGATCGGCGGGACGCACGACGACATTCGAGGCGTTTGCCCGCCGTCTGCCCGACGGTCGTCGCTACGGAGTGGTGGCCGGGACCGGGCGGTTCCTGGAAGCCTTGAGCGAGTTCATTTTCGACGACGAGGCACTGAAATCCCTGGCGTCGTTCCTCGACTCCGCGACGCTGGACTACCTTCGAGACTTCCGCTTCACCGGCGATATCGACGGCTACGCCGAAGGCGAGCTGTACTTCCCCGGCTCCCCGATTCTGTCGGTGACGGGCACCTTCGCCGAGTGCGTCCTGCTGGAGACACTCGCGCTGTCGATCTTCAATCACGACACCGCGATCGCCTCGGCGGCCGCCCGGATGGTCAGCGCGGCAGCCGGCCGGACACTGATCGAGATGGGTTCGCGACGCACCCACGAGTATGCGGCGGTGGCGGCGGCCCGGGCCGCCTACATCGCCGGCTTCACCGGCACGTCCAATCTCGAAGCCAACCGCCGCTACGGCATTCCCGCGATGGGGACCAGCGCGCACGCGTTCACGATGCTCTACGCCACGGCCGACGGTCCGGACGAGCAGGCCGCGTTCCGCGCGCAGCTCGACGCGCTGGGAATCGGGACCACCCTGCTTGTCGACACCTATGACGTGACGACCGGCGTGGCGAACGCGATCGCGGTCGCCGGAACCGCACTCGGCGCGGTGCGCATCGACTCCGGTGACCTCGGCGTGCTGGCACGACGGGTACGCACCCAGCTCGACGAATTGGGGGCGACCGACACTCAGATCGTCGTCTCGGGGGATCTCGACGAGTTCTCGATCGCCGCGCTGCGCGCCGATCCCGTCAACAGCTATGGTGTCGGGACTTCGGTGGCCACCGGCTCCGGCGCCCCGACGGCCAGCATGGTCTACAAGCTCGTCGAGGTGGACGGCCTGCCGGTGGAAAAACGCAGCAGCCGCAAGGAATCTCACGGCGGCCGCAAGGGGGCCCTGAGGTTGTCACGACCGACGGGCACGATCATCGAGGAGGTCATCTACCCGGTGTCCGCACCCCCCGAGGTGACCGAACCCTCGCGCGCGCTGACCGTGCCCCTGGTCCGGGGCGGGCAGCCTGTCGCGATGCCCGATCTGGCTGCGGCGCGCGCGCTGGTGGCCAGCGGCCTGCGCAGCCTGCCGTGGGAAGGACTGGCCCTGTCCCAGGGCGAGCCGGCGATCCCGACCCGCCAGGTGCCGATGCGGTGAGCGCGGGCGAAGTGCCGCCGGTGACCGAGTTGCTGGCGACGGCGGTATCCGCGCTTGGCGGCAACGAGCGGCCCGGCCAGGTGCAGATGGCCGAGGCGGTGGCACAGGCCTTCGCCGTCGGTGAGCATTTGGCGGTGCAGGCCGGCACCGGAACGGGCAAGTCGCTGGCCTACCTCATTCCAGCGATCGCCCGCGCCGTCGCCGACGAGACCCCTGTCGTGGTGTCCACCGCCACCATCGCCCTGCAACGCCAGCTCGTCGACCGCGACCTGCCCCGGTTGGTCGACGCGCTGGCCGCCGCACTCCCCCGGCGCCCCAAGTTCGCCCTGCTGAAAGGGCGGCGAAACTATCTGTGCTTGAACAAGATTCACAACGGCGGCGGTGAAGAGAACGCTGAGTCCCCGCAGGAGGAGCTGTTCGAACCGGTCGCCGCGACCGCGTTGGGCCGCGACGTCGCCCGGTTGACGGCCTGGGCGTCGTCCACCGAGACCGGCGACCGTGACGAACTGACTCCGGGCGTTCCCGACCGGTCCTGGTCGCAGGTCAGTGTCTCCGCCCGGGAATGCCTCGGCATGGCGCGCTGCCCGTACGGCACCGACTGCTTCTCCGAACGGGCGCGCGGCGAAGCCGGCCGCGCCGAGATCATCGTCACCAACCACGCGCTGCTGGCCATCGACGCGATCGCCGACGCCGCGGTGCTGCCCGAACACAACTACCTGGTGGTCGACGAGGCCCACGAATTGGTGGACCGGGTGACGTCGGTGGCCACCGGCGAGCTCACCCCCGCCCCGCTCGGTGTGGCCACCCGGCGCATCGCCCGGCTGATCAGCCCGCGGCTCGTCCAGCGGATGGAAGCGGCGGTGGCGACGTTCTCCTCGGCGATCCACGACGCCCAGCCGGGCCGGCTCGACTATCTCGACGACGAGCTGGCCACCTACCTGACCGCGCTGCGGGATGCCGCCACCGCCGCCCGCGGCGACATCGATCCGGCCCCCAAAGATCCGAAGGCCGCCGCAGCGCGCAGCGAGGCGATCGCGGCGCTGACCGAGATCGGTGACACCGCCTCACGGGTGCTTGACTCGTTCGTGCCGGCGATCCCGGATCGCACGGAGGTGGTGTGGCTGGACCACGAAGACATCAGGGGGAATTTGCGACCGGTCTTGCGGGTGGCGCCACTGTCGGTGGCCGGGTTGTTGCGCACTCGGCTGTTCGACAGCGCCACAACGGTTTTGACGTCGGCGACGCTGACCGTCGGCGGCTCGTTCGACGCGATGGCCGGCGCGTGGGGACTCGGCGACGGCCCGAAGTGGAAGGGCCTGGACGTCGGCTCCCCATTCGAGCACGCCAAGTCCGGCATCCTCTACGTCGCCGCGCACCTGCCGCCGCCGGGCCGTGACAGTGCGGGCAATCCCGAACAGCTCGATGAGATCGCCGGGCTCATCGAGGCCGCCGGTGGCCGCACCCTCGGACTGTTCTCGTCGATGCGCGCCGCCAAGGCGGCGGCCGAGGCGCTGCGGGCGCGGATCGACACCCCGATCCTCTGCCAGGGCGACGACGGGACCGCGGCCTTGGTCGAGCGCTTCGCCGCTGATCCCGAGACATCACTGTTCGGCACCCTGTCGCTGTGGCAGGGCGTCGACGTTCCGGGTCCGTCGTTGTCCCTGGTTCTCATCGACCGCATCCCGTTCCCCCGCCCCGACGATCCCCTGCTGACCGCGCGGCAGCGGGCCATCGCCGCCCGCGGTGGCAACGGTTTCATGACGGTCGCGGCCGCCCATGCGGCGCTGCTGCTGGCCCAAGGGGCGGGCCGGCTGTTACGCCGCGTCGACGACCGGGGCGTCGTCGCGGTGCTGGACTCGCGGATGGCCACCGCGCGCTACGGCGGATACCTGCGCGCGTCGCTGCCGCCGTTCTGGCCGACCACCGACCCCGAGCGCGTCAAACAGGCACTTCAGCGGTTACGCGCCGACGTCGAGCCGTGAATTGGGATCGGTAGAGCCGGGGCCACGGCACTATTGTGGGAGCAAATTTTCCATGCACGCCGGTCTGACGCCTCGGAGAGGGTAGCCCTCATGCACCGACGATCCCTCGCACGCCTGCTCGCGCTGGCGGGCACCGCTGTGGTGCTGGCCGGCTGCGGCTCCACCATCTCGGGCAAGGCGGTGTCGGTGTTCGACGATCCGTTCAAGGTCGGCGGCCTACAGGCGGTCGACGGGCCCAGTGGCCTGCGCTCGAATGCCGAGGAGCCCACCCGCAAGGTGACCAACGGCGACGGCGGCAAGAACGACGAGATCGCTGTCCAGTCGATCAGCGATCTGGAGGCGTTCTGGAAAGACAACTACAGCGGTACGTTCGATGGCGCGTTCAAGCCCGTCAAGGAACTCTTCTCGTGGGACTCCGACGCCTATGACGGCGAATTCTGTGGTGACACGACCTCCGGCCTGATCAACGCCGGCTTCTGTGAGGACGACAACACCGTCGGCTGGGATCGCGGCGTGCTACTGCCTGCCTTACGGGAAGCCAACGGCGACATGGCAATCACGATGGTGCTGGCCCACGAATACGGCCACGCGATTCAGAAGATGGCCAAGCTCAACAAGAAGGGCACACCCACGCTGGTGGCTGAGCAGCAAGCCGACTGCTTCGCCGGCGTTTATATACGGTGGGTGGCCGAGGGCAACTCGAAGCGGTTCACTCTGAGTACCGGCGACGGGCTGAATAACCTTCTGGCTGCGATGATTTCGTTCCGCGACCCGCTGCTGAGCCAGGACGACTACACCGACGGCGGCGACGAACACGGGTCGGCATTCGAACGGATCTCGGCCTTCCAGTTCGGCTTCACCGACGGACCGTCGTCCTGCGCCGGCATCGACGCCCAGGAGATCGGCCAGCGGCGCGGCGACCTGCCCATCGAACTACAGCAGGACCAGACCGGTGAGTGGCCGGTCACCGAGGAGTCGACTCGGGCGATCGTCGAGGCGATGAACATCCTGTTCAAGCCCAAGAATCCGCCGACGTTGAGTTTCGATGCCGGCTCGGCGTCCACGTGCCCCGACGCCCGGCCCAGCCCGCCGGTGTCCTTCTGCCCGGCCACCAACACCATCGCCGTCGACCTGCCCGGCCTGGAGAAAATGGGCGCCTCAACCGAGGGGCAGGACAACGTTCTGGTGACCGGTGACAACACCGCCTACTCGGTGCTGGTGTCGCGCTACATGCTGGCGGTGCAGCACGAGCGCGGCGGCTTGGTGCTCGACAACGCCGAGGCCGGGTTGCGCACCGCGTGCCTGACCGGGGTGGCCACCACCAAACTGTCCAAGGAAGTCACCACGTCCGACGGCAACACCGTCGCGCTGACCGCGGGCGATATCGACGAGGCCGTGTCGGGCCTGCTGACCAACGGGCTGGTCGCCAGCGATATCAACGGCGAATCGGTGCCCGCCGGGTTCAACCGCATCGACGCATTCCGCATCGGGGTGCTCGGCGATCAGGACCGCTGCATCAAGCGCTTTCCGTAAGCTCCGTTGAATCAGTACTGAGAGCGACGTTTCGCGGAATTCTTCGCCCTGAGCGCTATCTCAATGCCTCTAGATCTTTTTGGTCACGCCGTACCAGGACAGGATTGCGTCGCCCTCGTCGGTGGATTTCGACAGCGTCGCGTAGGAGCGGATGAACGACTCCCCCACGCAGCCGTCGATCTTGACGTGGAAGTTGCTGATCGAGACCCAAGGGCGGTCGCCCTTGTACTCCTTCTTGGTGACCGCAACGATGTTGATGATGCCCGGCTTGAGACCCACGGTGATGCCGCCGCCGATGTTTCCGCCGACGCCGGGCACAATGCCATCGGCGATGGTGTTGGAGAAGTCCAGCCCGAAGTAGCCAAGCGAGGCGTTGCCGCCGACGGTGCCCGTCAGGGAGACGCCGTTGGAGGTGCTCATATCGATGCCGCAGCCGATCTGGTAGCCGACCTCGAACACGCCCTTCGGCATGTCACCGGGTCCGTCGAGCGCGCCGTTGAAGACGCCTCCCACGGTGTACTCGCGGGAGGAGAGCGCGGTGGTCAGCGGTGCATTCGGCATCTGGATCTCGTCCTTGGCCGAGATCGTCAGCGTCCACCCGTCGGGCGACTTGGTGCTGATCGGCGGCGTGGACATCACCTTGCCGTCGTCCACTGGCGGGGCGGCCGGGTCAACAGCAGGGTCGGCGGCGACGGGCTGGGCCAGCTCCGGACCGCCGGGATCGGGATCGGCCGACGCGGGTACCGGCGTCGCCAACAAGGTGCCTACCAGCGCCATCAGCACCGCACGACGAACTAACACTGCCCCGAACGCCTTCCCGGGCGCCGATGGTCCGCCCCGATGCGGGACCCTTCGACGTTCCTGTTGGGAACCTACAGGTGGCTCCCATGCCCTGCTAACCGGTTCTGGAACTCCCAGCGTTACGCCATCGTGACGAGACCGAGCTCGTTGTCACCGGCCAGTAAGGGGTGATGCGGCAGCACCCGCACGGTGTAGCCGAGCGACCCGGCCAGCGGCAGCGGGGTCGTCGTGGTGAAGATGTCGGTGCCGCCGTCGCCCGAACCGGTGTGGGCCATGGCGATGGTGGCCGGGTCTTGCAGGGCATCCGCGGCGTCGACGCGGCCCAGCACGGCCTGCACCACCACCTCGTCAGGCTTCAACCCGGCCAGCTGCACGGCCGCAGTCAGCGTCAGCTCCGAACCCAGCAGCGGAGTGTCCGGCAGACCGGTGCTGTCCACGTCGGTGATCTGTATCATCGGCCACGCTTCCTTGGCCCGAAGCCGATAGGCCGCGAGGTCGCGGGCCGCGCCGAAGGGTAGACCGTCGACGGGCGCGCTTGTCCGGGTGAACGACTGGGCGGCCGGCGCGTAGTACTTCTCGGTGTACTCGCGCACCATCCGCGACGCCAGCACCTTGGGGCCCAACGACTGCAGGGTATGCCGGACCATCTCGACCCACCGGTTCGGCACACCATGGTCGTCGCGGTCGTAGAACCGCGGCGTGACCGAATGCTCGAGCAGGTCGTAGAGCGCGGCGGCCTCCAGGTCGTCGCGGCGGCTCTCGTCGGCCAAACCGTCGGCCGTCGGTATTTCCCAACCATTTTCGCCGTCGTACCATTCGTCCCACCAGCCGTCCCGGATGGACAGGTTGAGCCCGCCGTTGAGCGCACTCTTCATGCCGGACGTACCGCAGGCCTCCAGCGGTCGCAGCGGATTATTCAGCCACACATCGCAACCCCAATACAACAGGCGCGCCATGGACATGTCGTAGTCGGGCAGAAAGGCGATGCGGTGACGCACTTCTGGGCGATCGGCGAACTTGACGATCTGCTGGATGAGCGCCTTGCCGGCGTCGTCGGCGGGATGGGACTTGCCTGCCACGATCAGCTGGAGCGGCTTGTCCTCGTCGAGCAGCAGCGCCTCGAGGCGCGCCGGGTCACGCAGCATCAGCGTGAGGCGCTTGTAGGTGGGCACTCTCCGGGCGAACCCGATGGTCAACGCATCCGGATCGAAAGCCGTTGCAATCCAGCCGAGTTCGGCCTCCGACGCACCGCGCTCCAGCCAGGACCGGCGCAGCCGGAGCCGAACATCCTCGACCAGCAGCGCACGCAGCTGAGAGCGGATCCACCAGATGTGACCGGTGTCGACCTCTTGCAACCGCTGCCAGACGCTGGGCTCACGCAGTGCCTCGGTCGAGCCGGCTAGCTCGCGGCCGAGCTGCAGCCACTGCGGGGCCGCCCAGGTGGGGCCGTGCACGCCGTTGGTGATCGACCCGATCGGCACCTCGGAAGGGTCGAAGCCGGGCCACAATTCGTCGAACATCGTCCGGCTGACCCGCCCGTGCAGCAGCGACACCCCGTTGGCCCGCTGGGCCAGCCGCAGGCCCATGTGCGCCATATTGAATTTCGACGGGTCGTCCTCGGCCCCGAACGCCAGGACCCGACCGACCGGAACGCCGGGCAGCAGACCGGTTTTGCCGTCGTCACCGAAATAGCACTGCACCATGTCATGAGGGAACCGGTCGATACCGGCCGGCACGGGGGTGTGCGTGGTGAACACCGTCGCGGACCGCACCAGGGTCAGCGCGGTGTCGAAGTCCAAGTTCTGCTCGGACATGTACTCGCGAATGCGCTCCACCCCCAGGAAGCCGGCGTGGCCTTCGTTCATGTGGAACACGTCCGGGGCGGGCCGGCCCTCGATCGCGGTGAACGCGCGAATCGCCCGCACCCCGCCGATACCGGCCAGCAGCTCCTGCTTGATCCGGTGGTCCTGGTCACCGCCGTACAGTCGGTCGGTGACGTTGCGCAGGTCATGCTCATTTTCTGGGATGTCAGAGTCCAACAGCAGCAGCGGAATCCGACCCACCTGCGCCACCCACACCCGGGCCCGCAACACTTTGGCGTCCGGCATCGCGAGCTCCACCAGTACCGGTGCCCCGGCGGCGTCGGCCAGCAACCGCAGCGGGAGCCCCTGCGGGTCGAGCGACGGATAGTTCTCGTGCTGCCAGCCGTCGGCGGTCAGCGACTGCCGGAAGTACCCGGACCGGTAGTACAGGCCGACGGCGATCAGCGGCAGCCCCAGGTCCGAGGCCGACTTCAGATGGTCGCCGGCCAGGATGCCCAGACCACCCGAATAGTTGGGCAGCACCTCGGCGACGCCGAACTCCATCGAGAAGTAGGCGATGCCCGCCGGCACAGTCGCCGCGTCCTGCTCCTGAAACCACATCGGCCGGTTCAAGTAGTCGTCTAGATCGGCCGCAAGCTGGTCGAGGGCGTTCAGAAACGGCTCGTTGGTGGCCAGCTCGTCGAGCCGGGCCGGGGTGACCGCACCGAGCAGCGCCACCGGATCCTGACCGGTCTGCAGCCATAGCTGCGGGTCGATCGAGGCGAACAGGTCCTGTGTCGGTTTGTCCCACGACCAACGCAAATTGGTGGACAGCCGCCCGAGAGCTGCGAGCCGATCGGGCAAATGGGCGCGGACGGTAAACCTGCGGAGTGCCTTCACGTGTTCCAACCTTACTGAGATTGGCCGTTGCCGAGGGCCGACCGTGAAGCTTCTTCCCCCCGCATTCATTCGGGCTACTACGGTGTGAATAGAGCGCGATGCGGTTACCCCGAGGAACAAGACCGATAACGACGAGACCGACGGAGCCGGCGCGGGGCAGACCACGCCGCACAGGTTCAGGAATGGAGTGGTTGGGTGCCCGGTCGTATCGAGATCGATGACGTCGCGCCCGTCGTGTCCTGCGGTACTTACCCGGCCAAAGCGGTCGTCGGTGAAGTGATGCCGGTGTCCGCGTCGGTGTGGCGGGAAGGCCACGACGCGGTGGCGGCGACGTTGGTGGTGCGCTACCTCGGAACGGCCTACCCGCAGCTCGGGCAGAGCCCGGCACGCCGGGTCAAGGCACTGGAGGGCACCGATCCGGCCGAGGCGGCGCCGGCCGCCGGCCGGGTCAAGCCACAGCTGTACGCGATGTCGACCGGCCACACACCGGATCTGTTTCACGGCCAGTTCGTGCCCGACCGGGTGGGGCTCTGGACGTATCGCATCGACGGGTGGGGTGATCCCATCACCACCTGGCGGCACGCGGTCACTGCGAAACTCAACGCCGGTCAAGGCGAGTCGGAACTCGACAACGATCTGCTGGTCGGTGCGCGCTTGCTGGCGCGGGCTGCCACCGGCGCGCCGCGCGATCGCCGCACACCGCTGCTCGACGCCGCGGCGGCACTGCGGGAGCCCGGCGACCCGCTGACCCGCGCGGCATTGGCGCTCTCGCATGAGGTGACCGATCTGCTGGCGCAATACCCGCTGCGCGAACTGGTCACCCGGGGCGCCACCTACGGGGTCTGGGTGGACCGCCCGCTGGCGCGCTGCAGCGCCTGGTACGAGTTGTTCCCCCGCTCCACCGGTGGCCGAGACGAGCGCGGCAGGCCGGTGCACGGCACATTCGCGACGGCGGCCGCTTCACTGCCCCGGGTCGCGGCGATGGGCTTCAATGTGGTCTACCTGCCGCCCATCCACCCGATCGGCAAGGTGCACCGCAAAGGCCGCAACAACAGCGTGACTGCCGAACCCGGCGATGTGGGGTCGCCGTGGGCCATCGGCAGCGACGAAGGTGGCCACGACGCCGTCCACCCCAAGCTGGGGACGATCGACGACTTCGACCGGTTTGTCGCCGCCGCACGCGACAACGGTCTCGAGGTGGCACTGGATCTCGCGCTACAGTGCGCGCCGGATCACCCATGGGCCAAAGAACATCGGCAGTGGTTCACCGAGCTGCCCGACGGCACGATCGCCTACGCGGAGAACCCGCCGAAGAAGTATCAGGACATCTATCCGCTGAACTTCGACAACGATCCCGGCGGCCTCTACGACGAAGTCCTGCGGGTGGTCCGGCATTGGATAGACCACGGCATCAAGATCTTTCGGGTCGACAACCCGCACACCAAGCCGCCGAACTTCTGGGCGTGGCTGATCAGTCAGGTCAAGTCGGTCGACCCCGATGTGCTGTTCCTGGCCGAGGCGTTCACCCGGCCGGCCCGGTTGAACGGTTTGGCGAAACTCGGCTTCACCCAGTCGTATTCGTACTTCACCTGGCGAACCGCCAAGTGGGAGATCGAGGAGTTCGGCCGCCAGATCGCCGAACATGCCGATTACACCCGGCCCAATCTGTTCGTCAACACCCCCGACATCCTGCACGAAAGCCTGCAACGGGGCGGTCCGGGCATGTTCGCGATCCGGGCCGTGCTGGCCTCGACGATGGGCACGTCGTGGGGGGTGTACTCGGGCTTCGAATTGTTCGAACACCTGCCGGTTCGGGAGGGCAGCGAGGAGTACCTGGACTCCGAGAAATACGAGCTACGCCCCCGCGACTTCGAGGGCGCGCTGGCTCAGGGACTCTCACTGGAGCCATTCCTCAAGCGCCTCAACGAGATCCGCCACGTGCACCCAGCGCTGTGTCAGATGCGCACCATCACCTTCCACCACATCGACAACGACGCACTGCTGGCCTACAGCAAGTTCGATCCGGTGTCCGGCGACACCGTGCTGGTGGTGGTGACGCTGAACCCCTTCGGCCCCGAGGAAGGCACCCTGTGGCTGGATATGGCCGCATTGGGTATGCATCCCTATGACCGGTTCTGGGTCCGGGACGAGATCACCGGAGAGGAATACCAGTGGGGACAGTCGAACTATGTGCGCCTGGAGCCCTCCCGGGCCGTCGCACATATCTTGAACATGCCGTTGGTACCGCAGGAGCAGAGAGCAAGTCTGCTGCGACGGGAATGACGGGAACTGCAAAGGAGCCCTGGCAATGACGAGAACTGACAAACTCGCCAGCCCGCATCTGGCACCCGATCCTGCCGAAGTGGCCCGGCTGGTCGGCGGCGTGCATCACAGCCCACACAGCATTCTGGGTGCGCACGAGTACGGCGATCACACCGTCATCCGCGCCCTCAAGCCGCATGCGGAGGGGGTCGTGGCCCTGATCGGCGACGAGCGCCACCCGCTGGCCCACATCGACTCCGGCGTCTTCGCCGTGGCGCTGCCGTTCACCGATCTGGTCGACTACCGGCTCGAGGTCACCTATCCGGGTGGGCACGCCATCACCGTCGCCGACGGCTACCGGTTCCTGCCCACACTGGGCGAGATGGATCTTTACCTGTTCGGCGAGGGACGCCACGAGCGGCTGTGGGAGATTCTGGGCGCCCACCCGAGGTCGTTCACCACCGCCGACGGTGTCGTGGATGGCGTGTCGTTCGCAGTGTGGGCGCCGAATGCCAAGGGGATCAACCTGATCGGTGAGTTCAATCATTGGGACGGTAACGACGCCCCGATGCGCACGCTGGGCTCCAGCGGCGTGTGGGAGCTGTTCTGGCCCGACTTCCCCACCGACGGGCTGTACAAGTTCCGGGTACACGGGGTCGACGGTGCGGTCACCGATCGGGCCGATCCGTTCGCGTTCGCGACGGAGGTCCCGCCGCACACCGCGTCGCGGGTGTTCACCTCGGACTACACCTGGGACGACGCCGGCTGGATGACGCAGCGGGCGGCGCTGAACCCGGTGTTCGAACCGATGAGCACCTATGAGGTTCATCTCGGTTCGTGGCGGCCCGGCCTGAGCTATCGCGACCTGGCCGAGCAGCTCACCGATTACGTTCTGGCTCAGGGTTTCACCCACGTCGAACTTCTGCCGGTGGCCGAGCATCCCTTCGGCGGCTCGTGGGGCTATCAGGTGACGTCGTACTACGCGCCGACGTCGCGCTTCGGGACGCCCGACGAGTTCCGGTTGCTGGTGGACACCTTGCACCGGGCCGGAATCGGCGTGATCGTCGACTGGGTGCCCGCGCACTTCCCGAAGGACGCCTGGGCGCTGGGCCGCTTTGACGGCACACCGCTCTACGAACACTCCGACCCGCGCCGCGGTGAGCAACTCGACTGGGGCACCTATGTTTTCGACTTCGGCCGCGCCGAAGTGCGCAACTTCCTGGTGGCCAACGCCTTGTACTGGTTGCAGGAATTCCACATCGACGGCCTACGGGTGGATGCTGTCGCATCCATGCTCTACCTGGACTACTCCCGCCCGGACGGTGGTTGGACGCCCAACATCTACGGCGGGCGGGAGAACCTCGAGGCGGTGCAGTTCCTTCAGGAGATGAACGCGACCGTCCACAAGATGGCGCCCGGCATCGTCACGATCGCCGAGGAGTCCACCTCGTGGCCCGGCGTGACGCGCCCGACAAACCTTGGTGGACTTGGCTTTTCGATGAAGTGGAACATGGGGTGGATGCACGACACCCTGGACTACATCAGCCGCGACCCCATTTATCGCACCTATCACCACGGCGAGCTGACGTTCTCGCTGCTGTATGCGTTCAGCGAGAATTTCGTCTTGCCGATCAGCCACGACGAGGTGGTACACGGCAAAGGCACCCTATGGGGCCGGATGCCGGGCAACGATCACGTCAAGGCCGCCGGGCTGCGCAGTCTGCTGGCCTATCAGTGGGCGCATCCCGGTAAGCAACTGCTGTTCATGGGCCAGGAGTTCGGCCAGCGCGCGGAGTGGTCGGAGGAGCGCGGCGTCGACTGGTATCAGCTCGACGAGGACAGCTATTCCAACGGGATCATGCGCTTCGTCACCGATATCAACGGGCTGTACCGCAGCCGTCCGGCGTTGTGGAGCCAGGACACCAGGCCGGAAGGCTATTCCTGGATCGACGCCAACGACTCGGCCAACAACGTGCTGAGCTTCCTGCGCTACGGCAGTGACGGTTCGGTGCTGGCGTGCGTGTTCAACTTCTCCGGTTCCGAGCACAGCCGCTATCGGCTGGGCCTGCCACACAGCGGAACCTGGCGTGAGGTGCTCAACAGCGACGCGACGATCTACAACGGCGCCGGCGTCGGCAACTTCGGTGCCGTCGAGGCCACCGACGAGCCGTGGCACGGCCGACCGGCGTCGGCGACACTGGTGCTGCCCCCCACCTCGGCGATCTGGCTCGAGCCGGCCTAGAATTCCCGCGAGTGGACGCATTGCGTCTACTCGCGGGACCTAGTACAACGCGTTGGCGAGGTTGCGCCGGCCGGTGATCACATCGGGGTCGGCCGGGTCGAACAACTCGAACAACTCGATCAGCCGGGTGCGCACCTTGGTGCGATCGTCATCGGTTGTCTTGCGCACCAAGGCAATCAATCGATCGAAGGCGGGGATGACGTCCTGGTTGAGGATCTGCACATCGGCCGCGGCGAAGGCGGACTCGATATCGTCGGGCGCCGCATCGGACGCGGCGACCGCGTCAGGACTGTGGGCGGTGGCGCGTTCGAGGAACGTCATCTGCCGCAGCGCGCCCTTGGCTTCGGCATTCGCCGGGTCGCGGTCGAGGATGGCCTGATACGCCGCCGTCGCGCCCGCAAAATCGCCGGCCTCGAGAAGGTCACGGGCCTGCGCCAGGACCGGATCGACGGCCGCCTCGTCCTCGGAATCGGCCGACCCGGGGAGCTTGCCGGCAGTGGCCGACAACAGCGAGTCGACCCAGCGACGCAGCTGCTCGGGGGGTTGCGGGCCCTGGAAGCTGGCCAGCGGTTGCCCGCCGGCCAGGGCCACCACCGTGGGCACCGCCTCGATGCCGAACATCTGGGCCACCCGCGGAACCACGTCGACGTTCACCGTGGCCAATGACCACGTGCCGTTGTCGTCGGCAGCCAACGCGCCCAATGCCTCGGCCAACTGCACCGAGGCATCACTGCGGGGCGACCAGAGCACCACCACAACCGGCAGCTGACCGGACCGGACCAGCACCTCGGCTTCGAAATTCGCTTCGGTGACCTCGATACCACCGCTGGGGGCGGTCGCACCGCCGGATGCCGGCTGCTGGGCCCGCTGCTTGAGACCGGATAGATCGACGGCACCAGCCATGGCGGGGCCGATCGAAGGGCGTGGACGTGTCACGTACCCAAGTCTGTCACGTCGTCGTTCGCGCCGAATCCCGCGGTTGAGAAGAAACCGCCGCGGCCGCCCCACCACCCAATTTGGCCGTCCGATCAGCCCATATGAGGAAGATCACACTCCCGAGGGGCACGATGCTGCCCAGCAACGCCAGCAACCACGTCGTGACGCCCCACGAGTAGGCGAACCCGGCCAAGAGAGCAGTCATCACGAAAGCGATGAACACCAGTCCGTGCGCCATGCCGAAGACCTTGACCCCGATCTCGGTGCGCGGGTTGCCCAGGTACTTGAAGTACATCCCGACCAGCAGTCCAACCCAGGTCACCGCTTCGGCCAGCGCCACGAGTCGAAACCGCCCAGCAGTGCTGCGGACATCAAAAGTGCTCGTCATTCCGCCATTGTGCCGCAGCCGCGAGCCAGCTACTACGCTGCGTCGTTGCTGCGGCCGCCGCTACCTCGGCTAGCCGGCCCTCAGGATCAGCGCATCGCCCTGGCCACCCGCGCCGCAGAGCGCGGCCACCGCGTAGCCCGAGCCGCGCCGCGAGAGTTCCAGCGCCGCGTGCAGGGTGATGCGCGCGCCCGACATACCGATCGGATGGCCGACCGCGATGGCGCCACCGTTGCGGTTGACCCGGTCGGCGTCCACGCCGAGCTCACGGGTCGAGGCCAGTGCGACGGCAGAGAACGCTTCGTTGATCTCAATAACACTGAGGTCGTCCAGGCTGATGCCCTCCCGCGCGACGGCCTTCTTGATCGCGTTGGCCGGCTGGGACTGCAGCGTGGAATCCGGGCCGGCGACCACACCGTGAGCGCCGATCTCACACAGCCACGTCAGGCCCAGTTCCTGCGCCTTAGCCTTGTTCATCACCACGACCGCGCAACCGCCATCGGAGATTTGAGACGCCGAACCGGCGGTGATCGTGCCGTCCTTGCGGAACGCCGGTTTGAGCCCGGACAGCGATTCGGCCGTCGTGTTGGCCCGGATGCCCTCGTCCTCGGCGAATTCGATCGGGTCGCCCTTGCGCTGCGGAATCTTGACCGGCACGACCTCGTCGGCGAATACCCCGTCCTTCCACGCCGCGGCGGCCTTCTGATGCGAGGTGGCAGCGAATTCGTCCTGCTCGAGGCGGGTGAACTTGTCGGCGTCGTTGCGCTGCTCAGTCAGGGTGCCCATCGGCTGGTCGGTGAAGACGTCATGCAGGCCGTCGTAGGCCATCGAGTCGAGCACGGTGACGTCGCCGTACTTGTAGCCCTCGCGGCTGTTGACCAGCAGGTGCGGCGCCTTGGTCATCGATTCCTGCCCACCGGCTACGACGACGTCGAACTCACCGGCCCGAATGAGCTGATCAGCCAGCGCGATCGAGTCGATTCCGGACAGGCACATCTTGTTGATGCTCAGGGCGGGCACGTCCCAGCCGATCCCGCCGGCAACGGCGGCCTGGCGGGCGGGCATCTGGCCGGCACCGGCGGTCAGCACCTGGCCCATGATCACGTACTCGACCAGCGACGCCGGCACGTTCGCCTTCTCCAGGGCACCCTTGATGGCGATCGCGCCCAAGTCGCTGCCAGAGAAATCCTTGAGGGAGCCCATCAGTTTTCCGATGGGAGTACGAGCTCCAGCAACGATCACCGACGTCGTCATTCCTGCCTCCATGCGCGTTTCGAGCCGCCCCGATGCGGCTATTCACGGATCTCCCAGTGTTGAATCCGATGTGGTTAGGTTACCTTTGCGTTATGACCGCTGAGCAAGTTGACGCCCGCCCAGTCCTGGCCAGTGCGCTCGTCACCGCTGTCGACCACGTCGGCATCGCCGTGCCGGATCTCGATGCGGCCATCCAGTGGTACCACGAGCACCTCGGCATGATCCTGGTGCACGAGGAGATCAACGAAGACCAGGGTATTCGCGAGGCGATGCTGTCGCTGAAGAACGCTGCGCCCGACTGTGCGCAGATCCAGCTGATGGCCCCGCTCGACGAGACGTCGACGATCGCCAAGTTCATCGACAAGCGCGGCCCCGGCATCCAGCAGATGGCCTACCGCGTCAGCGACCTGGACGCCATCTCGGAACAGTTGCGCGGCCAGGGCGTCCGGTTGATCTACGACGCACCGCGACGCGGAACGGCCAACTCGCGGATCAACTTCATCCACCCGAAGGATGCCGGTGGCGTCCTGGTGGAACTCGTCGAGCCCGCCGCGTCCCACTAGCCGGCTACGACCACTTTCGGGTCGGTCCGCGCGTCGCTCGGTTCGTCCAGCACGCAGTGTGCCAATGCCGTCGGTCCTCCAGCCCAGCCTCACCCTGATCGACCGGCCACACCACGACATGTGCTGTGCTCGAACGGATTTCGTGATCACATCCGGGGCACCGATAGTTCTTGACGGCACGCGCCCCCTGTACCGGCCGTACCTCGTAGTCGAACCCGTCAGCGCCCACCTCGATTCGGCGCTGGCCGGGCAGCGGCGGTAAGCCGCTCCCCTTCCTACGGTCCGGCCGCCGCCGCGGCATCAGAAGAGCCGGAACTCGTCGCTGTCCATACCCCGCATGACGTCGTAATCGAGAGTGACACAACGTATCCCGCGATCGGTGGCCAGTGTGCGCGCCTGCGGCTTGATCTGCTGCGCAGCGAACACGCCGCTGACCGGAGCGATCAGGCTGTCGCGGTTGAGCAGTTCGAGGTAGCGCGTCAGTTGCTCGACGCCGTCGATCTCACCGCGGCGTTTGATCTCCACCGCCACCGTGCGACCCTCGTCGTCGCGGCACAGGATGTCCACGGGGCCGATCGCGGTCATGAACTCACGGCGGACCAGCGTGTAGCCGTCACCCAGCAACTCGATGTGCTCGGCCAGCAGCTTCTGCAGATGTGCTTCCACACCGTCTTTCACCAGCCCGGGGTCGATCCCGAGCTCATGGCTGGAGTCGTGCTCGAGGCTTTCGATGGTGATGCGAAGCTGCTCACCGGTCTTGTTCTCCACCACCCACACCGGCAAAGAGTCGTCCCGCGTTTCCTCGGTGAGCCAGCACGGCGGGCTCATCCAGTTCAGCGGCTTGTAGGCGCGGTCGTCAGCGTGCACGCTGACCGAACCGTCGGCCTTGATCAGCAATAGCCGGCGAGCCGAGGGTAGGTGGGCGGTGAGACGGCCGACGTAGTCGACGGTGCATTGAGCGATCACGAGGCGCACCGCTCAAGCTTAGGGTCTGTGCCCTGCGACGAATTAGGCTGACGCCACCATGAGTTCCCACCCCAGCGTTGCGCAGCGGTTGGGCCGGGTTCTGGAACGGGTCACCCGGCAGAGCGGTCGGCTGGTCGACACACCGGCCTACGGGTCGCTGCTCCTGGCAAGGTGACCGAAAGCCCGGGTCGCCGGCGGGTTCGGATCCAGACGCTGGTCACCGTGTCATTGCTGACGTTCAACGTGATCGGCATCCTGGTGGCGGCACTCTTCGTGACCGTGGCGTTCCCGGTTCCCAGCGTGTTCCACGACGTGCCGCCCTGGCTCACCTATGCGGTGGCCCCCGCCTATGCCGTCTTCGCGCTGGTGTTCGGCAGCTGGTGGATCACGACCCGCACGGTCAACGACCTGCGGTGGGCCGTCGAGGGACGGACGCCGACCCGGGTCGACCAGCGCAATGCGTTCTTTACCCCCTGGCGGGTCGCGCTGGCACAGCTGACGCTCTGGGCCGTGGGCACCGCGGCGTTCACCATCCTCTACGGGTTGTACGACACCGACTTCATTCCCCGGATCGCCCTCGGGGTGGGCTTCTGCGGCGTCCTGGTGTCCACCGGTGCCTACATGTTCACCGAGTTCGCCCTGCGCCCGGTGGCCGCACAGGCACTGGCGGCGGGGCCACCGCCGCACCGCCTGGCCCCAGGGATCATGGGGCGCACGATGACGGTGTGGATGCTGGTTTCCGGGGCGCCGATGATCGGAATCGGTCTGACCGCACTGTTTTCGCTACTGCTGCAGAATCTCACCAGGACGCAGTTGGAAGTCGCGATCATCATCATCTCGCTGGCGGCGCTGATATTCGGCTTCCTTTTGATGTGGATTCTGGCCTGGCTCACCGCAACTCCGGTACGCATGGTGCGCTCGGCCCTCAAACGCGTCGAGGACGGCGACCTTAGCGCCAACCTGGTCGTCTTCGACGGCACCGAACTCGGGGAGCTGCAACGGGGTTTCAACTCGATGGTCAACGGGCTGCGGGAACGCGAGCAGGTGCGCGATCTGTTCGGCCGCCACGTTGGCCGCGAGGTTGCCGCCGCCGCCGAATTGCAGCGACCCACGCTCGGCGGCGAAGAGCGCCATGTGGCCGTGCTTTTCGTCGACATCATCCAGTCCACCCAATTGGTCAGCACCCTGCCGCCGATCGAGGTGGTGGAGTTGCTCAACCGATTCTTCGCCGTCGTCGTCGAGGAGGTCGACCGCCACCGCGGAATGGTCAACAAGTTCGAAGGTGACGCGACGCTGGCGATCTTCGGCGCCCCCGTCACGTTGGAGAATCCGGAGGACGACGCCCTGGCCACGGCCCGCGCGATCACGCGACGGCTCGAGCGGGAGGTACCCGAATGCCCCGCGGGTATCGGGGTCGCGGCCGGGCAGGTGGTGGCCGGCAACGTGGGCGCCAACGAACGATTCGAGTACACCGTGATCGGCGGACCGGTCAACGAGGCCGCACGCCTGTCAGAGCTGGCCAAGTCCACCGACGGCCGGGTGTTGGCGTCGGCGGTGGCGGTCGAGAACGCCGGCGAGCAGGAGCGTGCCCACTGGACCCTCGGCGACGCGGTGACGTTGCGCGGCCACGACCAGCCGACCCGGCTGGCAGTACCCGCCTGAATCAGGCCCGCCTCACCGGCGTGGCTCCGCAGACCTACCGCGATACCTTCCGCGGCCGGCTGGTGTCCTGATCCGAGGGGTACACGGCCCGCGAGCCACTGGTGCGGCGGGCCAGGGTTGGGCACCGTGATGTGATGACCGTTAGCGATTCGGCCCGCTGGGGCTTTCCGGACTCCGACATCTGTTCAGCTGCACTGCAGCTCGCGACCGACGTCTCCCCCGCATACATCACCAACCACTGCGTCCGCAGCTACCTGTTCGGCCGTGAGCTCGCGGCAGCCGATGGTCTGCGCGCCGGTGCCGACTACGACGACGAACTCGTCTTTCTCAGTTGCCTTCTGCATGACCTGGGCGTCACCGACGTCGGCGGTGGAGACCAGCGTTTCGAGGTCGACGGGGCCGACGCCGCGGCCCGCTTCCTACGCGAACATGACGTCGGCGATGAAGCGGTACAGACCGTGTGGCAAGCGATCGCCCTGCATACCAGCGTTGGGTTGGCGCACCGATTCGGTCCGGTCCAGGCGGTGTCGCACCTCGGAATCGCGTTGGACATCAACGGATTCGGCAAGCACCGACTGTCGGCCGGGTTCGCCGAGCGGGTGCACGCCGCGTGGCCACGCCACGATCTGGGGTATGCGATCGCGTCGGCGATCGCTGATGGCACCCGGGCCAACCCGATGAAGGCGCCGCCCTTCTCGTTTCCTGCCCACCTGGATCAGCTCATCAATGGCGGAGCGTCGGTCAACTTCTTGGACCTGGTGAGCAACTCGGGCTGGGGCGATCAGCCACTGCAGATCGCAGCCGGCTAGCAGCGACCCGACCACGATGTCGGTTTTCCGCTAGTACTGTCGGTGCCGGCGTGTAAAAGTCGGTATATGCATGACGATTTCGACCACTGCTACCGGGCCGTGCAGTCCAGGGACTCCCGGTTCGACGGGTGGTTCGTCACCGCGGTCAAGACCACTGGAATCTACTGCCGGCCCAGCTGCCCGGTGCGCCTGCCACTGGCCCGCAACGTGTGCTTTTATCCCAGCTCGGCGGCCGCTCAGCGGGCGGGCTTCCGGGCCTGCAAGAGATGCCGGCCCGATGCGTCGCCGGGATCGCCGGAGTGGAACGTCCGCGGTGACGCCGTCGCCCGGGCAATGCGGCTCATCACCGACGGCGCGGTGGACCGCGAAGGGGTCACCGGCTTGGCCGCCCGGGTCGGGTACACCACCCGCCAGTTGGAGCGCATGCTGCAGGCCGAGGTGGGTGCCGGTCCGCTGGCCCTGGCCCGGGCTCAGCGGGTGCAGACGGCGCGGGTGCTCATCGAGACCACGGACATGCCGTTCAGCGATATCGCGTTCGCGGCGGGCTTCGCCAGCATCCGGCAGTTCAACGACACTATTCGGGCGGCGTGCGATATGACGCCGACGGCGCTGCGGCACAAGACCATCCACCGAGATACGCATGGGAGTGCGCCGGGCGGGCAGGCGCTGTCGCTACGGCTGCCAGTGCGGACGCCGTTCGCGTACGAGGGCGTGTTCGGGCATCTGGCGGCCGGTGCGGTATCGGGCTGCGAGGAGGTGCGCGACGGCGCCTACCGACGCACCCTGCGGCTGCCCTCGGGTTATGGGGTGGTCAGCCTGACACCGCAGCCCGACCATGTGCGGTGCACGTTGGTGCTCGAGCAGGTCCGCGATTTGTCGACGGCGATCGCACGGTGCCGGCGGCTGTTGGACCTCGACGCTGACCCCGAGGCCGTCATCGACGTACTGGGTGCCGACTCCGACCTGCGGGACGTGGTGGCCAAGGCACCCGGGCAGCGCATCCCACGGACCGTCGACGAAGAGGAGCTGACGGTGCGGGCCGTGCTCGGGCAGCAGGTGTCGACGAAGGCGGCCCGAACCCATGCCGCCCGGCTGGTCAGTGCTTACGGCAGCCCGGTGATCGATCCGCACGGCGGGCTGACCAACACGTTCCCCAGCATCGCGCAGCTGGCCGATATCGATCCGGCTCATCTGGCGATGCCGACGGCCCGCCGACGCTCGCTGACCGGGCTGATCGCAGCGCTGGCCACCGGTGAACTGACCGTGCATCCCGGCTGCGACTGGGAACTAGCGCGTCAGCAGCTGCTGGCGCTGCCCGGCATCGGTCCGTGGACCGCCGAGATCGTGGCGATGCGGGGCCTGGGCGATCCCGATGCCTTCCCCGCCAGCGATCTCGGTGTGCGGCTGGCGGCCGAGCAACTCGGCCTGGCAACCGACGTGCGGGCGCTGACCGCCCACGGTGCACGCTGGCGACCGTGGCGGTCGTACGCGGTGCAACATCTTTGGACGACTCTCGACCATTCTGTGAATCAGTGGCCACCGAAGGAGACGATGTGACGACGACGATGCACTACCGAACGATTGACAGCCCGGTCGGGCCGCTCACGCTGGCCGGCACCGGATCGACGTTGATGCATCTGCGGATGGTGGATCAAACCCACGAGCCCGACCGATCCGAATGGCAGCCAGCCGAAGCCGAAGTATTCGCCGAGGCGGTCGAGCAGCTGGCAGCCTATTTCGCCGGCGCACTCACCGAGTTCGATCTCGATCTGGACCTCGCCGGGACGGAGTTCCAGCGGAAGGTGTGGGCCGCACTTCGCACCATTCCGTACGGCGAGACACGGACCTACGGCGAAATCGCCATGCAAATCGGATCACCGGGCGCCTCACGAGCCGTGGGATTGGCCAATGGCCGAAATCCGATCGGCATCATTGTGCCGTGCCACCGGGTTATCGGTTCGACCGGTGGATTGACCGGATACGGCGGCGGGCTGGACCGCAAGCGGCAGCTGTTGGCATTGGAGCGAGTCCGGGAAACGGCCACCTTGTTCGACTGAGCCCATAGAACCCGCGACTCGATGCGACTTCCATTCGGTCAGAACAATTCTGAGGAAAGCTGCACATCGCGCTGGACCTGCAGGTCACGACGGGCAGTCACCTATTTCAGGCTTGTCGGTGGCTCAACCGCAGCGGTGCCGATTCTCGGCTACGCAGTATGGACACATCGGATTGATCGCTTCCTCGCGGCATTCCACGACTGGATGCAGCGGCGCCAACGCGTATTGACCCTGATCGTCCTTGTCCTGTTGGGTGTCGCACTTGTCTATTCGGGCGCTAGCGTACTTTGACCACCGAAATTATCAATTCCCGTTAGTAATAGCCCGCCATTTGTAGGCCATTAAAGGGAAATTGAACTGAAAATGCCTGTGCCCCCCAATCGAAATTGGGGGGCACAGGACTAAATTGTGTTCGGCGGTGTCCTACTTTTCCACCCTGTTGGGTAGTATCATCGGCGCTGGCTGGCTTAGCTTCCGGGTTCGGGATGGGTCCGGGCGTTTCCCTGCCGCTATGGCCGCCGTAACTTTATTCACTCGTTTCTGAGTGTCCCCGTTTGGTGTGGGGAAGTGTGTTTTGGTGGTGGGGTGCGGTTGTGTGATTGCTGTGGTGTGGTTGCGGGCAGATGTGCGTGTCTTACTTTTNNCNAAACGTTGGTGTTTGTTTTGGTTGTTGTAAGTTTTCGGCCGGTTAGTGCCAGTTCCCTACACACATTGCTGTGTTTACAGGTCTGGTCTATCGATCCCGTGGTCTGCGGGGGGCCTTATCCCTCTAAAAGGGTGAGAAACCTGGTCTTGGAGAAGGTTTCCCGCTTAGATGCTTTCAGCGGTTATCCTGTCCGAACGTGGCTATCCAGCGGTGCCCCTGGTGGGACAACTGGTAGACCAGAGGTTCGTCCGTCCCGGTCCTCTCGTACTAGGGACAGGTTTCCTCAAGTTTCTGACGCGCGCGGCGGATAGAGACCGAACTGTCTCACGACGTTCTAAACCCAGCTCGCGTGCCGCTTTAATGGGCGAACAGCCCAACCCTTGGGACCTGCTCCAGCCCCAGGATGCGACGAGCCGACATCGAGGTGCCAAACCATCCCGTCGATATGGACTCTTGGGGAAGATCAGCCTGTTATCCCCGGGGTACCTTTTATCCGTTGAGCGACACCCCTTCCACTCGGGGGTGCCGGATCACTAGTCCCGACTTTCGTCCCTGCTTGACATGTCCGTCTCGCAGTCAAGCTCCCTTGTGCACTTGCACTCAACACCTGATTGCCGTCCAGGTTGAGGGAACCTTTGGGCGCCTCCGTTACATTTTAGGAGGCAACCGCCCCAGTTAAACTACCCACCAGGCACTGTCCCTGGACCGGATATACGGTCCGAGGTTAGAAGTCCAATACGATCAGAGTGGTATTTCAACAATGACTCCACCCACACTGGCGTGTGAATTTCACAGTCTCCCACCTATCCTACACAAACCGAACCGAACGCCAATACCAAGCTATAGTGAAGGTCCCGGGGTCTTTTCGTCCTGCCGCGCGTAACGAGCATCTTTACTCGTAGTGCAATTTCGCCGAGTCTATGGTTGAGACAGTTGAGAAGTCGTTACGCCATTCGTGCAGGTCGGAACTTACCCGACAAGGAATTTCGCTACCTTAGGATGGTTATAGTTACCACCGCCGTTTACTGGGGCTTAAATTCTCCGCTTCACCCCGAAGGGTTAACGGGTCCTCTTAACCTTCCAGCACCGGGCAGGCGTCAGTCCGTATACATCGTCTTGCGACTTCGCACGGACCTGTGTTTTTAGTAAACAGTCGCTTCTCACTGGTTTGTGCCACCCCCCACCGCTGCCGGCAGCTAGTGCCATGACAGTAGGAGGTCCCCCTTCTCCCGAAGTTACGGGGGTATTTTGCCGAGTTCCTTAACCATAGTTCACTCGTACGCCTTGGTATTCTCTACCTGACCACCTGTGTTGGTTTGGGGTACGGGCCGTGTGTGTGCTCGCTAGAGGCTTTTCTTGGCAGCAAAGGATCACCGAATTCGCCTCACTCGGCTATGCATCACCTCTCAGGATATGTGTTGGACGGATTTGCCTATCCAACTCCCTACCGGCTTGCCCCAGTATTACCACTGACTGGTACGGCTACCTACCTGCGTCACCCCATCGCTTGACTACTACCCACCCGGGTCCCGCGCAGCCAATGGTCCCCGCACCCTCGAAAGGGATTGGTAAACCACCTTTTGGGCGGTTAGCAGAATGGATTCATCAGGGACGCTCATACACGGGTACGGGAATATCAACCCGTTGTCCATCGACTACGCCTGTCGGCCTCGCCTTAGGTCCCGACTCACCCTGGGCGGACTGGCCTGCCCCAGGAACCCTTGGTCTTTCGGCGGGCAAGGTTCTCACTTGCCTTATCGCTACTCATGCCTGCATTCTCACTCCCACACCCTCCACAGCTCCATTACCAGGCTGCTTCACCGGTGTGCAGGACGCTCCCCTACCCATCCAACTCACGTTGAATGCCGCGGCTTCGGCGGTGTGCTTGAGCCCCGCTACATTATCGGCGCACAATCACTTGACCAGTGAGCTATTACGCACTCTTTCAAGGGTGGCTGCTTCTAAGCCAACCTCCTGGTTGTCTCTGCGACTGCACATCCTTTTCCACTTAGCACACGCTTAGGGGCCTTAGCCGGCGATCTGGGCTGTTTCCCTCTCGACGAACGGAGCTTATCCCCCGCCGTCTCACTGCTGCGCTCTCACTTACCGGCATTCGGAGTTTGGCTGACGTCAGTAACCCTGTGGGGCCCATCGGCCATCCAGTAGCTCTACCTCCGGCAAGAAACACGCAACGCTGCACCTAAATGCATTTCGGGGAGAACCAGCTATCACGGAGTTTGATTGGCCTTTCACCCCTACCCACAACTCATCCCCTCAGTCTTCAACCTAAGTGGGTTCGGGCCTCCACGCGGTCTTACCCGCGCTTCACCCTGGCCATGGGTAGATCACTCCGCTTCGGGTCCAGAACACACCACTACACCAACCCCTACGGATCGGATACGCCCTATTCAGACTCGCTTTCGCTACGGCTACCCCACTCGGGTTAACCTCGCGACATGTCCCTGACTCGCAGGCTCATTCTTCAAAAGGCACGCCATCACCCCACCACGAAGGAGGGCTCTGACGGATTGTAAGCGCACGGTTTCAGGTACTATTTCACTCCCCTCCCGGGGTACTTTTCACCATTCCCTCACGGTACTAATCCGCTATCGGTCACTGGGAAGTATTCAGGCTTACCGGGTGGTCCCGGCAGATTCACAGCAAATTCCACGGGCTCGCTGCTACTCGGGTACCCATCACCACAGAGAACATGTTTTCACCTACGGGGCTCTCACCCACTACGGCAGACCATCCCAGGCCACTTCGATTAACACATTCTTTTCTCACTGCAGCCCAGACCGGCAGATCTGAGAAGACAGGCCCCACAACACCGCACACACAACCCCTGCCGGGTATCACATGCATACGGTTTAGCCATCCTCCGCTTTCGCTCGCCACTACTCACGGAATCACTTACTTGTTTTCTCTTCCTACGGGTACTGAGATGTTTCACTTCCCCGCGTTCCCCCCCACACCCTATGTATTCAGATGTGGGTGACACGACATCACTCGTGCCGGGTTTCCCCATTCGGACATCCTCGGATCAATGCTCGGTTGACAGCTCCCCGAGGCATAACGCAGCCTCCCACGTCCTTCATCGGCTCCCAGTGCCAAGGCATCCACCATGCGCTCTTAAACACTTACAAACACAAAAACCAATTCGAAAAAAGAAATTGCACATCAACACACAAACACACCCTCAAGACCCGAAAGCCTCAAGAGCCACATTTGCGTGCTAGATGCTCGCAACCACTATCCACAAATCAAACACCACACCCCACCACCAAAGTGGAGCAACAACACGCCTCCCACCCCACACAGGGGCCAGGGAAAAACGGGCTTGTTGTCTCAAAGCCCAATAGTGTGTCCGATGATTCTCGCCGCCGGCATCCCCACCGGAACAGCAGTTTGTCGTGCACCAGAACCTGAAACCCACTACAGGCCAGGCCCATCCAACGAATCGCCGCACTCACCGAACTCCCACACGATGTGGGCGGGGCGCAGTCTCGTGGTGCTCCTTAGAAAGGAGGTGATCCAGCCGCACCTTCCGGTACGGCTACCTTGTTACGACTTCGTCCCAATCGCCGATCCCACCTTCGACGGCTCCCTCCCACAAGGGGTTAGGCCACCGGCTTCGGGTGTTACCGACTTTCATGACGTGACGGGCGGTGTGTACAAGGCCCGGGAACGTATTCACCGCAGCGTTGCTGATCTGCGATTACTAGCGACTCCGACTTCACGGGGTCGAGTTGCAGACCCCGATCCGAACTGAGACCGGCTTTGAAAGGATTCGCTCCACCTCACGGCATCGCAGCCCTTTGTACCGGCCATTGTAGCATGTGTGAAGCCCTGGACATAAGGGGCATGATGACTTGACGTCATCCCCACCTTCCTCCGAGTTGACCCCGGCAGTCTCTCACGAGTCCCCGCCATTACGCGCTGGCAACATAAGATAAGGGTTGCGCTCGTTGCGGGACTTAACCCAACATCTCACGACACGAGCTGACGACAGCCATGCACCACCTGCACACAGGCCACAAGGGAATACCTATCTCTAGGCACGTCCTGTGCATGTCAAACCCAGGTAAGGTTCTTCGCGTTGCATCGAATTAATCCACATGCTCCGCCGCTTGTGCGGGCCCCCGTCAATTTCTTTGAGTTTTAGCCTTGCGGCCGTACTCCCCAGGCGGGGTACTTAATGCGTTAGCTACGGCACGGATCCCAAGGAAGGAAACCCACACCTAGTACCCACCGTTTACGGCGTGGACTACCAGGGTATCTAATCCTGTTCGCTCCCCACGCTTTCGCTCCTCAGCGTCAGTTACTGCCCAGAGACCCGCCTTCGCCACCGGTGTTCCTCCTGATATCTGCGCATTCCACCGCTACACCAGGAATTCCAGTCTCCCCTGCAGTACTCCAGTCTGCCCGTATCGCCCGCACGCCCACAGTTAAGCTGTGAGTTTTCACGAACAACGCGACAAACCACCTACGAGCTCTTTACGCCCAGTAATTCCGGACAACGCTCGGACCCTACGTATTACCGCGGCTGCTGGCACGTAGTTGGCCGGTCCTTCTTCTATAGGTACCGTCACTTGCGCTTCGTCCCTACTGAAAGAGGTTTACAACCCGAAGGCCGTCATCCCTCACGCGGCGTCGCTGCATCAGGCTTGCGCCCATTGTGCAATATTCCCCACTGCTGCCTCCCGTAGGAGTCTGGGCCGTATCTCAGTCCCAGTGTGGCCGGACACCCTCTCAGGCCGGCTACCCGTCGTCGCCTTGGTAGGCCATTACCCCACCAACAAGCTGATAGGCCGCGGGCCCATCCCACACCGCAAAAGCTTTCCACCACAACCCATGAAGGCCATGATCATATTCGGTATTAGACCCAGTTTCCCAGGCTTATCCCAAAGTGCAGGGCAGATCACCCACGTGTTACTCACCCGTTCGCCACTCGTGTACCCCGAAGGGCCTTACCGTTCGACTTGCATGTGTTAAGCACGCCGCCAGCGTTCGTCCTGAGCCAGAATCAAACTCTCCAAACAAAAACAACCCATGACAAACACAGGCGAATTCGAATCAGAACAAGTCCGACCTAACAAAAAGACACCAAACAAACTGGCATCAAAAAAGCCACACCCCAACACGGGGGTATCAAAGCATGGCAAAAAACAACAACAAACTATAAAACCACCAAACACACTATTGAGTTCTCAAACAACACACCCGGCTGACGCCCGCCAGCAGGCAACCCTGCCATCTTACTAGTAGTTCTTGGCGGCGTCAACTGCCGCTGCCCTCCCGTCTCCGGGTCCGGCGCGGCTGGCCGAACGCCTACATTACACGCGTTCTATCTCAGCTCCAAGTCGGACCAGATTCTCGACGAACAGCGGGTACCCACGGTCGATGTGAAACACGTCGTGAACTTCGGTTTCACCGTCGGCGACCAGTCCGGCCAGCACCAGCCCGGCACCGGCCCGGATGTCCGAGCACCACACCGGCGCACTGGACAGCTGCGGGATCCCCCGCACCACCGCGTGATGTCCGTCCGTCCTGGCGTCGGCACCGAGGCGGATCATCTCCTCGACGAACCGGAACCTGGCCTCGAACACGTTCTCGGTGATCATCGACGTCCCGTCGGCAATCGACGCTAACGCGATCGCCATCGGCTGAAGGTCGGTCGGAAAGCCGGGGAACGGCAGCGTCGCCACATTGCCGGCCTTCGGGCGCTCGTACTGCACCACCCGGAACCCGTTGTCGTGCTGGGTGACCGTGGCGCCGGCGTCGTGCAGCTTGTGCAACACCAACTGCAGATGGGCGGGGTCCACGCCAGAGACCGAGATGTCACCCCGGGTCATCGCGGCGGCAATCCCCCACGTCGCCGCGACAATCCGGTCCCCAATCACCCGGTGCTCCGTCGGATACATCCGCGGAACCCCGATGATCGTCAGGGTCGGCGTTCCGGCACCCTCGATCTGGGCGCCCATTTGATTGAGCATCTCGCAGAGGTCGACGACATCCGGCTCGCGCGCCGCGTTGTGGATCGTGGTGACACCCTCGGCGAGGACAGCCGCCATCAGGATGTTCTCGGTCGCTCCCACCGACGGGAACTCCAGCTGGATCTCCGCGCCGTGCAGCTTCTCGGCGGTCGCGACGACGCAGCCGTGTTCGATATTGCAGTCCGCACCGAGCTGGCGCAGACCGGCCTGATGCATGTCCAGCGGTCGCGAACCGATCGCGTCACCACCGGGAAGCGCGACACGGGCTCGCTTGCACCGGCCGACCAGCGGACCCAACACACACACCGACGCCCGGAACTGACGCACCGCGGCGAAGTCGGCTTCGTACTTGGGCTCCTCGGGCGAGGTGATCCGCACCGTCGGACCGTCGAGCTCGACGTTGGCACCGAGGCCACGCAGGACCTCGGCCATCAGCGGCACATCAAGAATGTCCGGGCAGTTCGTGATCGTCGTGGTGCCCTCGGCCAGCAGACTAGCGGCCATCAGCTTGAGCACACTGTTCTTGGCGCCCCCGACAACCACTTCGCCTGACAACCGGTTGCCGCCGGTCACCACGAAACGCTCACCCACGGCCCACAGTTTAGTGGAGCCAGCGCCATGTACCTGCGCACTCGGCCGGTACCGTTTCCCCCATGGCAGTGCACTTGACCCGCATATATACCCGGACCGGCGACGACGGCACATCGGGACTGAGTGATTTCTCACGGGTCGAGAAGAATGACCCGCGCCTGATCGCCTACGCCGACTGCGACGAGGCCAACGCCGCGATCGGCGTCGCGGTCGCCCTGGGTGGGCCCGATGACGACCTGCGCAAGGTGCTGGTCCAGATCCAAAACGACCTGTTCGACGCGGGTGCGGACCTGTCCACGCCGGTGACCGAAGACCCCGAATACCCGCCCCTGCGGATAACCGCGCCGTATATCGAGCGGCTCGAGGCGTGGTGCGACCACTACAACGAAGCGCTGCCGGCCCTGAACTCGTTCATCCTGCCAGGCGGCACCGCCCTGTCTGCCCTCCTGCATGTTGCGCGAACCGTGACACGGCGCGCCGAGCGGTCGGCGTGGGTCGCGGTGAAGGCCTACCCCGACACCGTCAGCCCGCTGGCGGCGCGCTACCTCAACCGGCTCTCGGACCTGTTGTTCATCCTGTCGCGGGTGGCCAATCCCGACGGCGACGTGCTGTGGCAGCCCGGCGGCGCGAAAGCCGAAGGGCCGGAGAAGAAGTAGTTCACGCCGTACGGCGGCGCGCCCGCGGCGACGGACTGGACTCGACCCAGGACAGGAACGCCGTCAGCGCCCCGCGGTCCAGCGCCATCTCGTATCCGCGCCAGCGGTCGACGGTGGTGTCGTGCAATTCCAGCACGACGATCGCGTCGGTCATGATGTCGAACTCGTCACCGCGCGGAGCGCGCCGGGAAATGACCTCAAGCCCACGCCGGCTCAGCCGGCGATCCGGCCACCACCGCAGGCTCGACAGCCGGTAATACCTGGCCTCGTCGCCGCGGTAGCGGATGACTCCGTGCCGCCAACCTTGGCCGCCGACCGCCGGGATGTCCCGCAGGATCGCAGCGGTGCCGCCCTGGCGCAGCTTCCACAATCGGTAACTCAGCGCAACCACGACCAGCAACAGCACACCGACCAGCGCGGCCATGAAGAACATCGGCGCGCTCATCGGTCGCTGGCCGGCGGCTAGTCGAGCTGGCCTAGGGCGCGCAGGCGCGCCCTACCGCGGGCAGCGGTCTGTGGATCGTCGGAGGCGGCGTCGGCCTTAGCCGACTCCGCGTTGATCTCGGACTCGAACTCGGCGGACTCCGCGAGGATCGTCACGCTTTCCTCGGTCACCGACAGGTAGCCGCCGTCGACCGCGATGCGCAGATCGTCCTCGCCCTCCCGCTCGACACGGACCATCGCGTCCTCGACCAGCTGTGCGACGAGCGGGATGTGCCGAGGCAGGATGCCGATCTCGCCCGACGTGGTGCGGGTGAAGACGAACGTCGCCTTACCCGACCAGATCTTGCGCTCGACGGCGACGATGTCGACATCCAATTCGGCCATCTCACACCACCTTTCGCGTCTTAGCGCTCAGAATCACAGCTTGGCGCCGAGGGTTTCGGCCTTCTTCGCCAGGTCGTCCAGGCCGCCGATCAGGAAGAACGCCTGCTCGGGCAGGTGGTCGAACTCGCCCTTGGCCAGCTTGTCGAACGCCTCGACGGTCTCCTTGAGCGGCACGGTCGAACCGGGCTGGCCGGTGAACTGCTCGGCGGCCATCATGTTCTGGCTCAGGAAGCGCTCGATCTTACGAGCCCGGTACACCAGGACCTTGTCCTCTTCGGAGAGCTCGTCGATACCGAGGATCGCGATGATGTCCTGAAGGTCCTTGTAGCGCTGCAGGATCCGGATGACTTCCTGGGCGACCCGGTAGTGCTCGTCGCCGACCACGCTCGGGTGCAGGATCGTCGAGGACGACGCCAGCGGATCCACCGCCGGGAAGATGCCTTTGGAGAACACCGCGCGGGAAAGCTCGGTGGTGGCGTCCAGGTGCGCGAACGTGGTGGCCGGCGCCGGGTCGGTGTAGTCGTCGGCGGGCACATACACGGCCTGCATCGAGGTGATCGAGCGACCACGGGTGGAAGTGATGCGCTCCTGCAGCTCACCCATCTCGTCGGCCAGGGTCGGCTGGTAGCCCACCGCGGAGGGCATACGGCCGAGCAGCGTGGAGACCTCGGAACCAGCCTGCGTGAACCGGAAGATGTTGTCGATGAACAGCAGCACGTCCTGGCCCTGCTCATCGCGGAAGAACTCCGCCATTGTGAGAGCAGACAGCGCCACCCGCATACGCGTGCCCGGCGGCTCGTCCATCTGGCCGAACACCAGGGCGGTGTCCTTGAGCACGTTGGCATCGGCGAGCTCAACCCAGAGGTCGTTGCCCTCACGGGTGCGCTCCCCCACGCCGGCGAACACCGAGGTGCCACCGAAGTTGCGGGCGATGCGGTTGATCATTTCCTGGATGAGCACCGTCTTGCCCACGCCGGCGCCACCGAACAGGGCGATCTTGCCGCCACGCACGTACGGGGTCAGCAGATCGACAACCTTCAGACCGGTCTCGAGCATCTCGGTCCGCGGCTCGAGGTCGGCGAAGGCCGGCGGCTTGCGGTGGATCGACCAGTGCTCGAAGTCCTTGCCGTAGCCCGGCTCGTCGAGGCAGTCACCCAGGGCGTTGAAGACGTGACCCTTCACGCCGTCGCCGACCGGCACCGAGATGGAGGCGCCGGTGTCGCTGACCTCGACACCGCGGACCAGTCCGTCGGTGGGCTGCATAGAGACGCAGCGGACCAGGTTGTCACCCAAGTGCTGGGCAACTTCCAGGGTCAGGGTCTTGGCAAGCGCGCCGTAGGTGATGTCGGCGTGCAGCGCGTTGAACAGGTCGGGTACCGAGCCACGGGGGAACTCCACGTCCACCACCGGTCCGGTGATGCGGACGACCCGTCCTGCGGTCTTCTCTGCGGTAGCAGTCATTTCCTCTTCGCTTTCGCTTGCTAGGTGGCTTGTGTAGTTAATTGGGCTAGCGTGCGTCGGCGAGCGCGTTGGCGCCGCCGACGATTTCGCTGATTTCCTGGGTGATCTGCGCCTGACGCTCGCGGTTCGCCGCCAGCGTGAGCGCCTTGATCAGATCGTCGGCGTTGTCGGTCGCCGACTTCATGGCACGACGACGAGACGCCGACTCCGACGCCGCCGCCTCGAGCAGCGAGGCGTACACGCGGGTCGCGATGTAGCGCGGCAGCAGTGAGTCGAACAGTTCCTCGGCGTTGGGCTCGAACGAGAACAGCGTGTGCGGGCCGGACTCCGCCTCACCGACGTACTCGACAATCATCGGTGCGATCCGCAGCGCAGCGGCCTGCTGCGACAGCATCGACCTGAACTCCGTCGACACGATGTGGAGTTCGTCCACCCCGAGAATTCCATCCGCACCTGCGTCGTCACCCTCGTCGTCGGCACCGGACATGAACGCGCTCACCAGGGTCTCGGCGATCGCCTTCGCATCGTCATAGGTCGGTCGCTCGGAGAAGCCGGTCCACGACTCGGTGACGGTCCGTTGCCGGAAGCTGTAGTAACCCAACGCTTTCCGTCCGACGACGTAGAGCACCGGATTCTTGCCCTCGTCACGCAGCAGCGAGAACAGCTCCTCGGCACGGCGCAGCACGTTTGCGTTGTAGCCGCCGCACAGACCACGGTCTGACGACACCACCAGCACACCGGCCCGTTTGGGGTTCTCCCGCGCGACCAGCAGCGGATGATCCAGCGCGCTGGCGCCCGCGAGTTCGGTGAGCATGTTGGTGATCTCGGTGGCGTAAGGCCGCGCCGCATTGACCCGGGCCTGCGCCTTGGCGATCCGCGACGTGGCGATCAGCTCCTGTGCCTTCGTGATCTTCTTGATCGACGAAGCGGATTTGATACGTCCGCGAAGCTCGCGAAGTGTGGCTGCCATCGGTTACCTAGCTCTTCTTCGGAGCCGGCTTACGGACCTTGACGGATTCCTTCTCCAGGTCCTCGGGGTCCAGTGCCTCGGCCTCGTCCCCGCCGACAACCACCGAGCTGCCGTCAGTGGCGGCGAAGCCCTTCTTGAAGTCGTTGATGACCGAAACCAGCTTCTCCTCGGCTTCCTCGGAGAGCTTCTTGGATTCCTTGATGCCGGTGAGGATGTCGCCGTGGCTGGCCTTCACATGCTCAAGGAATTCCGACTCAAAGCGCGAAACATCCTCGGCAGGAACCGAATCCAGGTGCCCCTGGGTACCGAGGAAGATCGCGACGACCTGATCCTCGACCGCCATCGGGCTGTACTGGGCCTGCTTGAGCAGCTCGACGAGCCGAACACCGCGGTCCAGCTGAGCCTTCGAGGCGGCGTCCAGGTCCGAGGCGAAGGCCGCGAAAGCCTCCAGCTCGCGGTACTGCGACAGGTCCAGACGCAGCGAGCCCGCTACCTCTTTCATGGCCTTGATCTGGGCGGCACCGCCGACGCGGGACACCGACACACCGACGTTCACGGCCGGGCGCACACCCTGGTTGAACAGATCGGATTCCAGGAAGCACTGGCCGTCGGTGATCGAGATGACGTTGGTCGGGATGAACGCCGAGATGTCGTTGGCCTTGGTCTCGATGATCGGCAGACCGGTCATCGAACCGCCGCCGAGCTCGTCGGACAGCTTCGCGCAACGCTCCAGCAGACGGGAGTGCAGGTAGAAGACGTCACCGGGGAAGGCTTCGCGACCCGGCGGGCGGCGCAGCAGCAGCGAGATCGCGCGGTAGGCGTCGGCCTGCTTGGACAGATCGTCGAACACGATCAGCACGTGCTTGCCGTTGTACATCCAGTGCTGCCCGATGGCCGAACCCGTGTAAGGCGCAAGCCATTTGAAGCCAGCGGCATCCGAGGCAGGTGCCGCGACGATGGTGGTGTACTCCATCGCGCCACCCTCTTCGAGGGCGCGCTTCACCGAAGCGATCGTGGTGCCCTTCTGGCCGATCGCGACGTACACGCAGCGCACCTGCTGCTTGGGATCGCCAGTCTCCCAGGCTTCGCGCTGGTTGAGGATGGTGTCGACGCAGACGGCGGTCTTGCCCGTCTTGCGGTCACCGATGATCAGCTGGCGCTGGCCGCGACCGATCGGGGTCATCGCGTCGATGGCCTTGATGCCGGTCTGCAGCGGCTCGCTGACGCCCTGGCGCTGAACCACCGAAGGCGCCTGCAGTTCGAGCGCGCGGCGATCCTCGGCCTCGATGTCGCCCTGACCGTCGATCGGCTGACCTAGCGGGTTGATGACGCGGCCCAGGAAGGCGTCGCCGACGGGCACCGAGAGCACCTCGTTGGTGCGCTTGACCTGCTGGCCCTCTGCGATCTTCTCGAACTCGCCCAGGATGACCGCGCCAACGCTGTGCTCGTCGAGGTTCAGCGCGACACCGAGCACTCCACCCGGGAACTCCAGCAGTTCCTGGGTCATCACCGAGGGCAGACCCTCGACGTGGGCGATGCCGTCGCCGGCGTCGATGACGGTGCCGATCTCCTCGCGCCCGGAATCTGCCTCGAAGCTCGAGACGTACTCCTGGACGGCGCCCTGGATGTCGTCAGCCGAGATTGTCAACTCTGCCATGGCTTTTCGTCTTCCTGCCTTTGTTTTGGGTCTTGGGGTTCGTGGGCTAGTCGGTCAGCTAATCGGGGAGTCGAGTCACGGCTGCGGCCAGCCGTGAGGACAACGTCCCGTCGATCACCTCGTCGCCGACGGCGACCGAAAGGCCACCCAGCACAGAGGGATCAATGTTCAGCTGGACCGAAACAGGGTGGTTGTAGATCCGGGTCAGCACCTGGGTCAGGCGGGTGCGCTGCGGTGCGCTGAGCCCGGCAGCCGCACTCACGTGGGCGACGATCTCGCCACGGCGGGCGACCGCAAGCTGAGCCAGTGCCAGCACTGCTTCGTCGGCTCGCTCACCACGCACCAGCCTGATCGTCTGGACCAGCAGCGCGCTGGCCGTCGCGTTCGCGCCACTGCCGTCACCAAGGAGCTTGCGCAGCAACGCGACCCGGCCATCGGCGGGTGTGGCGTAGTCGCCGAGCAGGGCGCTCAGCCGGGGCTGCTCGTCGAGAATACGGGTGAAGCGGAAGAGCTGCTCCTCGACCTCGTCGGCCTGGTTGTCGCGCTCGGCGCGAACCAGCAGGGCCAGCCGGGCGACGTGTTCGATGACGTCGACCAGATCCGCCGTGTGCGACCAGCGCACCGACACCGCGGTCTCGAGCACACCCAGGGCATTGGCCCCGACCTTGCCGTCCAGCAGCCGGTGCAACAGCCGCTTCTTGGCCTCGACCTCACCGGAGGATTCGGCCAGATGGCGGGCCAGGATCGGTTCGCCGATCAGCAGCCCGGCCACTGACGCAAGGTCATCGGACAGGGTGGACAGGTCGTCGACAGACAACCCCGACGACACCGCGTCGAACTTCTCGACGACCGCGGCCTGCGCCTCACGGCTGGCCGACCGCAGATCCGAACCAGTCTCGGGGGTGAAAGCGGCCGGCGCCATCGAATCCAGTTCGTCCAGGAACCGGTCGACGGTGGCTGACTGTGCCTGGGCATCGGCGACGTGTGCGCGGACCAACTCGCCCGCACGCCGCACCGACTCGCTGCCGAGATCCTGGCGAAGCTGACGGATCAGCTGAGCGCGCAACAACTGAACCTGTTGCCCGCCTTGAACTTTGATCCGCTCAACCTCGACGTCGGCTTGCGCGCGAAGCTGCTCGACGATGCGCCCGGCATCGACCCGGGCCTCGTCGACGATGTGCTTGGCCTCGGCCTTGGCTTCGCCGACCCGCGCGGCGTGATGCTTGTCGGCGTCAGCAAGCCGCGTGGCGGCCTTGGCACTGTCGTCGAGCTGCGTGCGCACCGCGTCCTGCTGATTGGCCATCATGCGCTTGATCGGCGGCACCACGTACCGCCAGATGATCGCCACGATGACCAGAAAGCCGATGAGCTGTCCGATGAAGGTTGACATGTCCTACCGTCCCGGCGCCGTTGTCGCCGACTCGCTGGAGGCGGTGTTAGTAAGGCTGACACCCAGGACCCGGCTGGCCAGCGTCGCAGACAGCGTGTCCACCGACGACCTCAGGTCGGCGGCAATGGCATCGCCCTGCAGCTTGAGCTCATTGGCAGCCTGCTGCAGCGTTGCCGCTGCCTGCTCACTGGCATGGCCCTTGTGCTCGTCGAGGATCTTGCGACCCTCGGCCCTGGCCTCGTCACGGATGCCCGAAGCGTCGCCACGGGCCGTGGCCATCTCCTTGCGGTAATCGGAGTCGGCTGCGGCCTCGAACTCGTTGGCCTTGCGGTTGTCCTCGGTGGTCTTGGCGACCATCTTCTCGCGCTCACCGAGCACCTTCTGAATCGGCGGCACGACAAACTTGCCGATCACGCCCAGCACGATCAAGAAGATGGCTAGTACGAAGAAGAAGGTGCCGTTGGGGACGAGGAAGTTCTGGGTTCCACCTTCCTCGGCCGCCAACAGGGTGACGCTGTGCTCCCCCATGCGTACTAGGAAGCGCCAGGCGTGGCGAACACGAACAGGGCCATGAACGCCAGGTTGATGAAGTACGCCGCCTCCACCAGACCAACGGTGATGAAGAACGGTGTGAACAGCCGGCCCTGGGCCTCAGGCTGCCGGGCGATGCCCGAAATCAGGGCGTTGCCGGCGATGCCGTCACCGATGCCGGCGCCGATGGCGCCGCCGCCCAGGATGAGCCCGCCGCCGATGAGGGCGCCCATGACGATTTGAGGGTCTGCTGCCATTCCTATCCTCCTTGATTGCTGGTAGGACACCTACCAGGCTGTGGGTGGTTCGGGGGTCGAACACGTCTTTTAGTGGTGCTCCTCATCCAGTTCCATGGACTGGCTGAAGTAGAGAATTGTCAACAGCGAGAAGATGAACGCCTGGATCAGGCCGACGAACAAGTCGAACGTCTTCCAGATCGCGTTGGGCGCCCACATGATGTACGGCGGGAACAGCGCGATCAACGCGACCATGATGCCGCCGGCGAAGATGTTGCCGAAAAGTCGGAGCGACAGCGAGATCGGCTTGGCGATCTCCTCGACCAGGTTGATCGGGGCGAGGAACGCGACGTGACCCTTCAGGACCTTCACCGGGTGGCCGATGATGCCGCGGCGCCAGATGCCGGCAGCGTGGTAGCAGAAGAAGACGAACAGCGCGAGCGCCAGCACGAAGTTGATGTCGGCGGCCGGCGGCTTGAGCAGCTCATGCGTGGCGCCCTCGGCGGTTCCGTACTGCACCGGCAGCACGGAGATCCAGTTGGCGATCAGGATGAAAATGAACAGCGCCACCGCCAGCGGCAGCACGAACGGGGCGATCTTCATGCCGATCGCCGATTCGATCTGGCCGCGCATCTGGGTGGTCAGGGTCTCCCAGAGCAGCTGGACACCGCTGGGCACACCCGTCGACGTGACCTTGGCGCGTAGCACGAAGGCCAGCGCGATGACGATCACCGCGGCGATGCCCGTCGCCAAGATGGTGTCGACGTTGACCGTCAGACCCAGCCACTTGGCGGTCTCGTGATGGCCGACCTCGATGGCGGCCTCGGCGAGGATTCGTTCACTCATCGTGCGTTCAATCCTTCGGTGCTTCGTCTACGGAGGTTGTGGCCCCGGGGGTTGCAGTCACGTCGGAGCTCCCGTCGTCTCCGGTGCGAATCTTCTTCCATACCGGCAACGCGGTGCTCAAAACCAGCAGAACTTGGAACAACGCCAAGCCGAAGAGCACGCCGAGCCCGAGCGGGCGGAACAGGATCGCGATGGTCAGCCCGATCGCGGTGATCACCAGCAGCCGAGTGGCGGAGTTGAGCGCCATCTTGCGCTTGAGCGGGTGATCGCCTGCGGTGATCGACTCCACCGACCGCTGCACGAGCACCGCATTGAGCAGGCCCAGCGCCAAGCCGATGCCGAAGAACACGCCGAACATGAGGTAGGGCCCGGCCGTCGCCCCCGCAATGATCACGAGCGCCGTCAGCGCAGCACAGATCGCAAGCAGCCGAACGGGCCGAAAGGCAACGGACGGAAACACCAACGGCGCATCTTGCGCTGGCGTCGTCACAGGTTCACCTCAATCTTGCGTTCTCGAGAGCCGGTCGAGCGATTTCTGCGTGCTGGGTCCGCCGAGCGTATCGGAGGGCGACATGCGCGCTGGAATCACCCAAGGGGCAGCTCCCTTTGTCGGTCGTAAATCGGCGCCGATCGGTCGTGACTCCGATGGGCCGGGCCGGCAACCCGCGAGGTTTCTTCGGGTTCTGCCAGCACCGTACCACATGGTAGACGGCAGAAAACACGTCTACTACTTACTGTCGTAAAGTCCCTCGTAATCGTCGTCTCGGCGACGCAACAGCGGGATCAAAGTGACCACCACCGCGACCACGATCGCGGCCAGCATGACCGCTCCGGTGAAGCGCGGATCGAAGAAGATAGTGGCGGCTGCACCAAACGCGATGATGCCCACCCACAGGTAGATCAGCAGCACGGCGCGGCGGTGCGAGTGCCCGATCTGCAGCAGCCGGTGGTGCAGATGCATCTTGTCGGGGCTCAGCGGGCTGCGGCCGGCGCGGGTGCGCCGCACGATGGCCAGCAACGTGTCCAGCGCCGGCACCAGCATCACCGCGACCACCAGCAGGAACGGCGACAGCAGGGCGAAGACGTCGCGCGCGCCGTAGGCGCTCTGTGAGATCGGGCCCGCCGCGGTGGTGGACGCTGCGGCGAGCATCAGGCCGACGAGCATCGAACCGGAGTCGCCCATGAAGATCTTGGCGCGATAGAAGTTGTGCGGAAGAAACCCCAGACACGCGCCGGCCAACACCACCGAGATCACCGCGGGCGGATAGAACAGCACGTCGCCACCGTGGTCACGCAGCAGGCCGATCGAGAAGATGCAGATAGCCATCGCGGTGATCAGCCCCAGACCCGCGGCCAGGCCGTCGAGGCCGTCGACGAAGTTCATCGCGTTGACGATCGACACCGTCAGCGCCAGGGTCAGCAGGATCGACGACACCTGGTCCAGCACGATCGTGCCGACCCCGCCGATCGGGATGTACAGCACGCTCCACGCCACACCCATGGTGACCAGCACGCTGGCCGCGGTGATCTGCCCGGCGAACTTGGTCAGCGCATCCAGGCCCCAGCGATCGTCGATCAGCCCGATCCCCATGATCAGCCCGCCGGCGACCACGACCGCGGGCATGCCCGAGGAGTAGATGAAGCCGCGGGCCAGCGCAGGCAGCTGGGACGCCACGAAGACGGCGGTGACCACACCGACGTACATCGCCAGCCCGCCCATGCGCGGGGTGGGCTTGATGTGCACGTCGCGCTCGCGGGGGTAGGCCACCGCGCCAAGGCGGGTGGCCAACACCCGGACCCACCCGGTGGCGAAGTAGGTGATGATCGCGGCGGTCAGACCGACAAGGGCCAACTCGCGCAACGGAACACCGGCGCCGCGGTCAGCGAGCGCCAAAGTGCTTCCGGCGGGCAGGAGCGAAGCGACCGGGGGAATGAGCACCGCGAATTCCGACATCAGGCCGTCAGGGACGCGACGTCGGTGCCGAGGACCTCAGCGATGGCCGCGGCGCTGATCGGGCCTTCGCGCAGCAGACGCGGGGTGGACCCGGTCAGGTCGACGATCGTCGAAGCGGCCTGCTCCTGGGACGGCCCGGCATCGAGATACACCTGAACCAGATCGGCGAGCTGACGCTGCGCCTCCTCGGATGTCATGGCCGGGGGACGCCCGGAGAGGTTGGCGCTGGACACGGCCATCGGGCCGGTCTCGCGCAGCAGTTCGATCGCCACCGGGTGCAGCGGCATCCGCAGCATGACGGTCCCCCGGGCGTCGCCGAGGTCCCATTGCAGCGAGGGCGCTTGCTGCACAACCAGGCTCAGCGCGCCGGGCCAGAACGCGCGGATCAGTTCGCGGGCGCTGTGCGGAACGGAGTACACCAGGCCGTCGATGGTGTGCCAGGAGCCGACCAGCACGCCCACCGGCATATCGCGACCGCGACCCTTGGCGGCCAGCAGCGCGGCGACGGCCTCGTTGTCGAACGCGTCGGCACCGATGCCGTAGACGGTGTCGGTGGGCATCACGACCAGTCGGCCGCTCTTTACCGCGGCGGCGGCCGCAGTGATGGCCTCGGCGCGCTGGCTGGCGTCGGCGCAGTCGAACACCTGGGTCACGCTGGCTCCTTTGTCCGGCAGGCCGTCACGAACCGGGGTCGGCCCGCCAGATCGCGATGTGGGGTGATTGCAGTGAAAAGCATTGTGGCGCTGATATTTTCGGCGGTTTGATCCGACGTGGTGTCGTCGTGTTCGACAGCGAACAAGCCGCCCGGCTTGAGCCAGCCGGCGGCCAGACGCACGATCGGCGAGATGACGGCCATGCCGTCGGTGCCACCGAACAATGCGTGCGCCGGGTCGTGGTCGGCCACTTCAGGATCCAGCACTGCCCCGGCAGGGATGTACGGCGGGTTGGACACCACGAGGTCGACGCTACCGCGCAGGTCTGTGAGCAGCCCGGGGACGGTGACGTCGGCGTGCAGTAATTCGACCGTCGTCGATTCCGCGTTGCGGCGCGCGTAGTCCAGTGCGGTGGCGTCGTCGTCGACGGCGATCACCCGCGCCCGGGGCCAACGCGTCGCCAGGGCGATGGCCAGCGCACCGGATCCGGTGCATAGGTCCACGATCACCGGGTGTTCGGGCAGCCGTTGGGCCAGTGCCCATTCCAGCAGCGCCTCGGTCTCCGGGCGTGGGATGAACACCCCTGGCCCGACCAGTAGCTCCAGCGGGCCGAACGCCGCCGAGCCGGTGAGGTGTTGCAGCGGAATCCGGCTGCAGCGGGCGCCGATCAATTCGTCGTAGCGGGTGAAGAAATCGGCGTCCGGCTCGTCGATCGCCGCCAGCCGGCCACGGTTGACGCCGGCCAGGTGCGCGGCCAGCAGCTCGGCATCGGCGCGGGCCGAGTCGATACCCGCCTCGGTGAGGGCGGCGGTGGCCAGATCAATGGCCTGCCGCAATGTCGTCATTGCTCGGTTCCCGCTCGCTCCGGTCCTCGCTGCGCTGCGATCCTCACTCGCGCTCACCTTCGCGGCTGGTGGTCATGCCTGCTGCAGCCTGGTCTGCTTGTCGGCCTCGGCCAGCGCGTCCAGCAGGGGGTCGAGTTCGCCGTCGAGCACCTGGTCCAGGTTGTGCGCCTTGAAATTGATCCGGTGATCGGCGATTCGGTTCTCCGGGAAGTTGTACGTGCGGATCCGCTCACTGCGGTCGACGGTGCGGATCTGGCTGGCCCGGTCGGCCGATGCGTCCGCCGACGCCTGTTCTTCGGCCAGCGCTTGCAGCCGCGCGGCGAGAACGATCATCGCGCGGGCCTTGTTCTGCAGCTGCGAGCGCTCGTTCTGACAGGTCACGACGATGCCGGTGGGCAGATGCGTGATGCGGACCGCGGAGTCGGTGGTGTTCACGCCCTGGCCACCCTTGCCCGACGACCGGTAGACGTCGATGCGGAGGTCCGACTCGTCGATCTGGACGGTCTCGACGTCTTCGGGCTCCGGATAGACGAGCACGCCGGCGGCGGAGGTGTGCACGCGGCCCTGCGACTCGGTGACCGGCACGCGCTGGACACGGTGGACGCCTCCTTCGAACTTCATCCGCGACCACACGCCGTCGGCGGAGTCACCCTTGCTGGCGATGATCATCGTGGCGTCCTTGTAGCCGCCGAGATCGGACCACGTCTCGTCGAGCATGGTGACGGTCCAGCCGTGGCGCTCGGCGTAGCGCATGTACATCCTGGCCAGGTCAGCGGCGAACAACGCCGACTCTTCCCCGCCCTCACCGGATTTGACCTCGAGAACGATGTCGTCGGCGTCGTGCGGATCACGCGGTGCCAGCAGGTCGGTGAGGTGCGCGTCGAGCTCGGCGACCTTGGTTTCCAGCTCGGGCACCTCGGCGGCGAAGGACGCGTCCTCGGCGGCCAGCTCGCGGGCGGCCTCGAGATCGCCGCGCGCGGTCTCCAGTCGGCGATAGGTCGTGACGATCGGCGCCAGCTGGGCGAAGCGCCGGCCCACCCGGCGGGCATTGCCCGTGTCGTTGTGCAGTGCCGGGTCGGACAGCTGACGTTCGAGGTCCGCGTACTCGGTCAGAATGCCCTCAACTGTCGAGTGCGTCATGTCGCTTCTCCTCAGCTCTCAACGGTGCCCCAAACGCAAACCGACGCCCGGCCTGCGCACGAGGCAGCAGAGCGGGCGTCGGTAAGGCAGCTATTTGTCGGCTGAACCGGCAGCGTTGCGCTTTCCGTAGCGCTTCTCGAAGCGGGCCACGCGGCCGCCGCTGTCGAGGATCTTCTGCTTACCGGTGTAGAACGGGTGGCACTGCGAGCACACCTCGACGGTGATGTGGCCGCCGTCTTTGGTGCTGCGAGTGGTGAAGGAGTTGCCACAGCCGCAGACCACGGTGGTCTCGGCGTAGGCGGGATGAATCCCTGTTTTCATGGTGTCCTCTGCATTCGGTGGTCGCCGGGTCGCCCTAGGCGTTTCGCCTGGTAATCGAGCGTGAACCGGTACCTGAGGTGGTCGACGATCCAGTATGCCAGGTTGACCGTCACCTGCCCAAACGCGTCGCTGTCGCCGGCTATTCCGACGGGCCGGCGGCGTAACTCTTCCCCCGGGCCGGGCGCGCCCACACCACGCCGGTTCCAGGGTGGGTACCGCGGGCGATGAGCTCCCGCTTGAGCACCTTGTTCGTGGCGGTGGCCGGTAGCTCCTCGGCGATCCAGACGTGCCGCGGCCATGCCTTGGGCGACAGGTCGGACTGCTCAGCCAGGAACTCGGCGAGGTCCGCCGGGGTGAGTTCGGCACCGTCGGCGAGCACGATGGCCGCCATCACCTGGTCACCCACGTGCTCGTCGGGCACCGGGTACACCGCGACCTGACTGACCTGCGGAAGCCGCTGGATGATGCGTTCGATGGGCGCGGCGGCCATGTTCTCGCCGTCCACCCGCATCCAGTCCGCGGTGCGCCCGGCCAGGAAGATCCAGCCGTCGGCGTCGCGGTAGCCGAGGTCACCGGACCAGTACATGCCGTGCCGTAGGCGTTCGTCGGTGGCGTTGCTGTCGTTGTAGTAACCGCCGAACATGCCCCCACCGGTGGTGTTGACGATCTCGCCGATCGCCTCATCCGGGTTGGCCAGAGCGCCGCTGTCGTCGAAAACTGCTGTGGCGCACTCTATTCGAGTCTCCGAGTCGTAAATGGCCACGCCGGGAAAGCCCCGGCCGACCGAGCCGGGCGGGCAGTCGTCCTCGCGGGTGATGATGACCGCGCCCTCGGTGGAGCCGAAGCCGTCCCACACCGCGCAGCCGAACCGGCGGCTGAATTCGGCGATATCGCGGTCGGTGGCCTCGTTGCCGAAGGCGACCCGCAGCGGATTGTCGTGATCGTCGGGCTGTTCGGCCGTCGCCAGCACGTAGGCCAGCGGCTTGCCGACGTAGTTCATGTAGGTGGCCCCGTAGCGGCGCAGGTCCGCCAGCAGGCCGGATGCCGAGAACGACGCCGGCGCCATCGCCGCGCCGGCATTGAGCGCCACCGCCCAGCCCGCCATCAATGCGTTGGAGTGGAACAGCGGCATCGAGAGGTAGCAGACGTCGTCGGCCGTGATCGCGAACCGGTCGGCCAGCGCGACGCCGGCGAACGGCACCATCATGTGGGCGACCTGGACCGCCTTGGGCTCACCGCTGGTACCGGAGGTGAAGATCAGCATGAACGTGTCGGTCGCGGTGACTTCCCGGTGCGGGGTGAGCTCGCCCGCCTCCGCCAGCAGCGCCGACCACTCTTCGGAGTCGACGTCGAACACCCGGACTCCGGGCAGCTCCAGGCCGTCGAGCAGCGCGCGATCGGCCGAGTCGGTGAGCAGGATCTGGCAGTCGGCTTTGACGATGTCGCGAGCCAGGGCCGCGCCACGGCGGGTGTTGTTCACCCCGCACAGCACGTATCCACCGAGGCCTGCTGCGGCCATGGCGGTGAGCATCGCCGGGGTATTGCCCAGCAGCGTTCCCACGTGCAGCGGCCGGTCCGGGTCGGCGATCGCGATCAGCGCCGCCGCTTGTCGGGCGGCCTCGTCAAGGTGTTCGCGCCAGCTCCACACCTGCTCGCCGAACTTCACCGCGGGGGTGGATTCGTCGAGACGCTCGCGGAGCAGCTGCTGGACGGTCTCGGCCACGGAACTCCCGTCTTTTGTCATCTCCCGCGTTCTCGCGGTGCCTTAGGTCACAATAGAAGCGCAGGGTAAACAGAATGACAAATCTGTCTACCCATGTAGCGGGACCACCGCAGATCCGGGTTTGGAAGGATGTCCACATCGGGACTGTCGCGTCGATACGAGGAGGATCACCAAGGTGACTGCCAGCACCGACGCCGACAGCCGGCACGGAGCCAAATCCGTCCAGGAACGACTGGTCGACGCCGCCGAAGTCTGTTTGCGCGCCAAGGGCATCCGGGCGACGACGGTATCCGAGGTCGCCGAGGCAGCCGGCGTATCGCGCGGCTGGCTCTACCGGCACTATCCCGACAAGGCCTCGCTGCTGGGCGCGGCGATCGTGCGTCTCAACAACGCGTTCTGGGCCGAGTCGCACCAGGTGCTGGACGGGCTTGGCACCTTCGAGGAGCAATTGACCGTCGGCGTGCGACTGGGCCGCAGCGCCTACGACTCCCCCGGCGCACTGGTGATGCAGCTGCGCCGCGACGAGCCTGAGGAATTCGCGGCTTGCGCCGGCGCCGGCGTGCAAGGCCTGGTGCCCGATCTGGGCCGGTTCTGGCAGCCCTACCTGGAGGCAGCGCGCGACCGGGGCGAGATCCACGCCGAGACACAACTCGACGAGGCCGCCGAGTGGGTGGCTCGGGTTCAAATCAGCCTCGGCACCGTTCCCGGTGAGACCTTGGACCCCGACGACCATGACGCGGTGCTGCGGTTCATGCGCCGATATGTGTTGCCCGGCTTGCGCGTGGCGCCCGCGGCGCAGTAGGTCTTCGCAACGAAAAGCCTTGGGCGTCAAGCGCTGTCGTGATCTACTCGCAGTGTCGGGTGCCCGCCTGACAGAATGGCCGCCATGGGCATACGTAGCCGCCGGGGGGCGGTCTTGGTCGCAGCTTTGGCCATCGGGCTGACCGCATGCGGCCGGGTCGACGAGTACCAAGGCCACCACCTCTGGGACCAGCAAGGCCGCCACGACTTCGACGAGTGCCGGCGCGTCACCGACGGCGGCCGCGCCGAGCAGCGGGGTCTCCAACAATCAGAAGTATTCGGTCACCCGCTCCACGGCCGGGGATGCCACCACGGACGGCAAGGGCCGCTGGACGCTGGTCGTCGACACCATCACCGGCGGTGATCCGCGGGTCGCGGGGACCTTCAACAGTGCGGTGCACGCGTCGGCCGCCGGGCAGCTCGAACCCGTCAAGAACGGCGCGGACCCGGACGGGACATGGACGTTCGAGACCCAACCGCAGATCTACTTCGGCGGCGCATCGGTGTCGGAACTGATCAGCGGCCTCTACGTGCATGTGCCGTCCGCGCATCCGAGTAGCTATGTCAGCACCGTGGTGATCGACTCGCGGTCGGCCAAGCCGATCACGCTGGCGGATCTGTTCACCGATAAGCAGGCCGGTTTGAATCGGCTGTCGGAGCAGACCAAGGCCTTGCTGCCCGGGGTCAGCGGGGTTGGGCCGACACCGATGGCCGACGAGCCGGGCAATGCGCCCACCGAGGCGAACTTCGGCAACTGGATCCCCACGCCCGACGGGCTGGAGATCCACTTCGCTGACTACCAGTTCTTCCACGGCACACCGACGATCACGGTGCCGTGGTCGGCGCTGGACGGACTGCTGGCGCCCGGGATGGACGCCCTGCGGCAGACCTAGTGCGCCGAAATCGCGTAGTTAGTCGATGTCCGAGGAGCTGTTGCCGCCGCCACCGGGCGCCGTCTTGGACACCTGAACCAGGAACTCGTAGTTGGTCTTGGTCTTGCGCAGCTGGCTCATCAGCAAATCGATGGCCTGATGCGAATCCAGCCCGGACAGGACCCGGCGCAGCTTGTGCACCACCGCGAACTCGTCGGTCGACAGCAGCAGCTCGTCCTTGCGGGTACCCGACGGGTTGACGTCGACCGCCGGGAACACCCGGCGCTCGGCGATCTTGCGGTCGAGCTTGAGCTCGGCGTTACCGGTGCCCTTGAACTCCTCGAAGATCACGGTGTCACCGGTGGAGCCGGTCTCCACCATCGCCGTCGCGATGATCGTCAGCGAACCACCGAACTCGATGTTGCGGGCCGCACCGAGGAACCGCTTGGGCGGGTACAGGGCGGTCGAGTCCACACCACCGGACAGGATGCGCCCGGACGCGGGCGAGGCGTTGTTGTAGGCGCGGCCCAGCCGGGTGATCGAGTCGAGCAGCACGACGACGTCCTTGCCCTGCTCAACGAGACGCTTGGCGCGCTCGATGGCTAGCTCGGCGGCCTGCGTGTGATCTGACGGCGGCCGGTCGAAGGTGGAGGCGATGACCTCACCCTTGACCGAGCGCTGCATGTCGGTGACCTCTTCAGGTCGCTCGTCGACCAGGACCACCATCAGGTGGCACTCGGGGTTGTTGCGGGTGATCGCGTTGGCGATGTCCTGCATGATCGTGGTCTTACCGGCCTTGGGCGGCGACACGATCAGGGCGCGCTGCCCCTTGCCGATCGGCATGATCAGGTCGATCACGCGGGTGGTCAGCCGATCGGGAGTGGTCTCCAGCCGCAGCCGCTGGTTCGGGTAGAGCGGGGTCAGCTTGGTGAAATCGGGCCGGTTCCTGGCCTCTTCGACCGGACCGCCGTTGACGCTGTCGAGTCGAACCAGCGGGTTGAACTTCTGGCGCTGGTTCTGGCCGCCTTCGCCTTCCTTGGGCACGCGGACCGCGCCGGTGACGGCGTCGCCGCGGCGCAGGCCGTTCTTGCGGACCATGTTCATCGAGACGTAGACGTCGTTGGGGCCGGCCAGGTAGCCCGAGGTGCGCACGAACGCGTAGTTGTCGAGTACGTCGAGGATGCCGGCGACCGGCTGGACGACGTCGTCCTCACGCAACTCGGCGTCGTTGCCGCCGCCACCGCCTTCGCCGCCGGGGCGCTCGCCACGACGGCGACGGTCACGGAACCGGCGACCGCGACGGCCCTGGCGGCTGTCGTCGTCGTCATCATCATCGCGGTTCTGGTTGTTGTCGCGGTTCTGGTTGTTGTCGCGGTTCTGCTGGTTGCCGCGATTCTGGTTGCTGTCGCGATTCTGCTGGTTACCGCGGTTCTGCTGGTTTCCGGATTGCCCCTGGCCGCCCTGGTTGGACGACTCGCGGTTCTCCTGCCGGTTCTGATTCTGGTTATCGCGCTTCTCGCCCTGCTCGGCGCGGTTCTCCTGCGATTTCGGCTGCTCAGCGCCCTCAGCGCCAGCGGCACCGGCGTCGCGGGTGGCAGCCCGGCGCTCGCGGCGGCGTGGCTCGCCGCTGTTGGATTCGGCGTTCTCGGTCTTCTCGGCGTTCTGACGGGGCTCGCGCGGCTCAGTCGGCTGCTCGGCGGGTGCCGCAGCGGCGTTGTCGGCGCTGCGATTGGTGCCGTTGCCGCCGTTCTGGTGCTCCTTGATCGCGGCGATCAGGTCGCCCTTGCGCATCCCGGAGGTTCCCTTGACGCCAACCTGGTTGGCCAGGGCGCGGAGCTCGGGCAGGACCATCGTCGACAGAGAGCCGGCCCGGCCCGCGTCCCCACTCGGGGCGGCCTGCGAATCAGGCGCCGAGGGGATTTCTGCGGTCACGGCGGGCGCCTCCGTCTGCGGGGCGCTGTCTCCAGCCGTGATCAGGTCCGTATCAGTCACGGATTTCCTTTCTTCCCTCACCGTTTCGTCGGGGCAAGGGGTTCTGGCACTCAGCCGATTCGCTGAATGCGAAGTCTCACCATCGTCTGTGCGTCAACGGTGATCGCCGGCATTCGCGGCTACATGGCGAACCGTCAGTCCACGAGTTGAACACAAGAGAAATTGGTGGTCGTCCTAGTGTCGGCGCAGGAACAGTCGCTGCGTTTGCCTGGACGGGACCGACAATAGCCCCCTTGACCGCCGGAAAGCAAGAAGTCGCCACCGGCGTGTGCGCAACTCAGCCGTGAACCGCGACACCTGAGCTCCAGCGAACTGCCTCGCCGATGCTCATCTCGCCTACGGTGAATCCCTTCGCGGCGCCGAATTCGACTGCCTCAGCCGGAAGATCTGCACTGGTTGTCAGTGCAAGGACCGCCGGACCAGCACCGGACAACACCGCTGCCACCCCACAACGCCGCAGCACCCGCAGGTATTCCGCCGAGGCAGGCATGGCCGGGCCGCGCTGGGGTTGGTGCAAAACGTCGTCGGTGGCCGCCATCAGCAAGTCCGGCCGTTCCGTGAGCGCGACAACCAGCAACGCCGCCCGGCTCAGATTGAAACGAGCGGCTTCGTGGGTGACGTGGTCGGGCAGCAGCACCCGGGTCTCGGCGGTCGACGACCGCACCTGCGGGATTCCCGGGAACACCCGGATGTCGGGATGCAGCTGCAGCCGAGCGGCGGAATACGTCGGGGGCGTCGTATTCCCATCGACCCACGACACCACAGCGCCACCGAGCACCGAGGCCGACGCGTTGTCCGGATGACCCTCGAATTCCGACGCCAGCTGGATCAGCTGCGCATCGGTGAGCGGCTCCCGATCCGCTTGCGCCAGAAGGCCATTCGCTGCCGCCAACCCACCGACGACGGCCGCGGCCGACGATCCGAGGCCTCGCGAGTGCGGGATCGCATTGCGACAGCGCACCACGAGCCCGGGAGCCTCCGCTCCGCCTGCGGCCAGCCCGCGGTGCAGCGCTCGGACCACCAGGTGCTCGGGGCCCAGCGGCACCTGCCCGGACCCCTCCCCCTCGACCTCGATGAGCAGTCCGGCGTCAGTGGTTTCGACGAGGATCTCGTCGTAGAGGCCCAGCGCCAAGCCCAGACTGTCGAAGCCGGGGCCGAGGTTGGCGCTGGAGGCCGCGACAGTGGCGCTGGAGGTCAGGCCGGCAGGCAGGTTCAGGGTCACCGAGGATCCGCTTCTCAGACCAGGCCCAGCTCGGCGACGACGGCACCGGGATCGACCGGCAGGGGCTTCACCGTGGGCATATCGCGAAGTGCGGTGTCGGGATCCTTGAGGCCGTTGCCCGTCACGGTGCACACCACGGTGGAGCCGGGCTTGACCCAGCCGTCCTCGATCGATTTGAGCAGCCCGGCGATGCTGGCCGCCGACGCCGGCTCGACGAATACCCCCTCGGCCTCAGCGACCAGGTGATACGCGGCCAGGATCTCGTCGTCAGTGGCAGCCAGGAAGCGGCCGCCGGAATCTTGCTGAGCGGCCACGGCGCCGGCCCAGGAAGCGGGCGAACCGATCCGGATCGCGGTGGCGATGGTCTCGGGGTTGCTCACCGGCTGGCCGGACACCAGCGGAGCCGCGCCGGCGGCCTGCGTGCCCAGCATCCGAGGCAGCTTGTCGGTCAGACCGTCGCGGTGGTACTCGGTGTAGCCCATCCAGTACGCAGTGATGTTGCCGGCGTTGCCGACCGGCAGCGAATGCACGTCAGGAGCCGTGCCCAGCGCGTCGACGATCTCGAACGCCGCGGTCTTCTGGCCCTGGATGCGCACGGGATTGACGCTGTTGACCAGTGCGATCGTCGGGTAGTCGGCAGTGAGCTTGCGAGCCAACTCCAGGCAGTCATCGAAGTTGCCATCGATCTGAATGATCTTGGCGCCGTGCATGACTGCCTGCGCGAGCTTGCCCATCGCGATCTTGCCCTGCGGGATCAACACCGCGCAGGTAATGCCGGCCCGGGCGGCGTAGGCCGCTGCCGAGGCCGAGGTATTGCCGGTCGAGGCGCACAGCACGGCCTGCTGGCCGCGGGCGACAGCGTCGGTGACCGCCATGGTCATGCCACGGTCCTTGAAGGACCCGGTGGGATTGAGGCCCTCGACCTTCAAATGAACTGTGCAGCCGGTCCTCTCAGACAGCCGCGGCGCACTGAGCAACGGGGTGCCACCCTCGAGCAAGGTGATCGGGGTCCAATCCGGTGCCACCGGCAGCCGGTCACGGTAGGCTGCGATCAGCCCGGGCCACGGGGTATGCACGGCTTGCGATTTCGTCGAGCTCATTCGCTGGTTCCTTCCAAACGCAGCACGCTGTTGACTTCCTGGACGGCATCGTGATCAGCCAGCGCGGCAACGGTCTCGGACAATGCGGCATCGGTTGCCCGGTGAGTCACCACCACGATGCGGGCACCGCTGGGCTGACCCCCGTCTCCCACGATGCCTTCCTGGCGCACCTCGGCGATGCTGACCTCTCGCTTGGCGAATTCGGCTGCCACCGAGGACAACACACCGGGCCGGTCGGTGACGGTCATGCTGACGTAGTACCGGGTGGGGATGATGCCCATCGGAGCGATCGGCAGTTGGGCGTACTTGGACTCGCGCGGCCCACGACCGCCCTGCACGCGGTTGCGCGCGGCCATCACCAGATCGCCCATCACCGCCGACGCTGTCGGGGCGCCGCCGGCTCCCTGGCCGTAGAACATCAATCGGCCGGCCGCCTCCGCCTCCACGACAACGGCGTTGAATGCCCCGTTGACGGTGGCCAGCGGATGGCTCAGCGGGACCAGCGCCGGGTAGACCCGGGCCGAAACACGCTGCTGGCCATCACTTCCGGTCACACGCTCGCAGATCGACAACAACTTGATGGTGCAGCCCAGCGCCTTGGCCGATTCGAAATCCTCCGGGGTGATCTTGGAGATGCCCTCGCGGTAGACGTCGTCGGCGGTGACCCGGGTGTGGAAGGCGATGGACGCCAAGATCGCGGCCTTGGCGGCGGCGTCGTAACCCTCCACGTCTGCGGTGGGATCGGCCTCGGCGTATCCCAGGGCGCTCGCATCGGCCAGCGCGGAGCTGTAATCGGCTCCGGTAGAGGCCATTTCAGATAGGATGTAGTTAGTGGTGCCGTTGACGATGCCCGCAACGCGCAGCACGGTGTCACCGGCCAGCGATTGCGTGAGCGGGCGGATCACCGGGATGGCACCCGCGACGGCCGCCTCGAAATACAGGTCGACGTGGGCGCGCTCGGCGGCCTGCGCCAACTCGCCGGTGGACTGGGCCAGCAACGCCTTGTTGGCAGTCACCACCGACTTCCCGCCTTCGAGCGCCGTCAGGATCGCCTTGCGAGCCGGCTCCACCGGGCCCATGACCTCGACGACGATGTCGACGTCCTCGCGGGAGACCAGCTCCTCGACGTTGTCGGTGAGCATGTCCACCGGCAGGCCCCGGTCGGCGGAGACATTTCGCACTGCGACACCCCGCAGTTCCAGCGGGGCACCGATACGCGCCGCGAGATCAGGTGCGCTCTCCTGGATGATCCGAACAACTTCGCTTCCGACGTTGCCCAGCCCCAATACCGCTACACCAACCGGCTTCTCGGATGAACTCATTGGCTGTTACCTCACTTCCAGACTCAGCAGGTCGTCGACGGTCTCCCGGCGCAGGATCAGGCGGGCCCGCCCGTCGCGCACAGCCACCACGGCGGGTCGGCCGATCAGGTTGTATCGACTCGACATCGAATAGCAATAGGCCCCGGTGGCGGCGACTGCGAGCAGGTCACCCGGCGTCACGTCCTGTGGCACCCAGGTATCTCGGACGATGATGTCGCCACTCTCGCAGTGCTTACCGACGACGCGTGCCAACACCGGCGCCGCCTCGCTGGTGCGCGACACCAGGCGGATGTCGTACTCGGAGCCGTAGAGAGCCGGGCGGATGTTGTCGCTCATCCCGCCGTCGACGCTGACGTAGCGGCGGGTCTTGTCGGACCCGATCACGACGTCCTTGACGGTGCCGACCTCATAGAGCGTGACCGTACCCGGCCCGGCGATCGCGCGTCCCGGCTCGACGACCAGTCGCGGTGCGGGCAGGCCGACGGCCGCCGACTCGCTGCGCACGATCGCGCCGAGCTTGGCCGCGAGATCCTCAATCGGTGGCGGATCATCTTGTGGCAGATAGGAAATACCCAGTCCACCACCGAGGTCGACGACGGAGATCTGCGCAGTTTTGTCCACCCCGAACTCGGCGACGACGTCGCGCAGCAGGCCGATGACCCGGTGCGCGGCCAGCTCGAAGCCGGCCACATCGAAGATTTGCGAGCCGATGTGACTGTGCAGGCCGACCAGGCGCAGGTGATCGGTGGCGAACACCCGGCGCACCCCGGCTATGGCGGCTCCACTGGCCAGCGACAGGCCGAACTTCTGGTCCTCGTGGGCGGTAGCGATGAACTCGTGGGTGTGCGCCTCCACGCCGACGGTGACCCGCAGCAGGACGTCCTGCACCACACCGGCGTCGGCGGCGATGGTGTCGAGACGGTCGATCTCGGCCATCGAGTCCAGCACGATGTGGCCGACCCGCGCCTTGACCGCGGTCGTCAGTTCATCAAGCGATTTGTTGTTGCCGTGGAACGCGATTCGCTCCGCAGGGAATCCGGCGTGCAGCGCGACAGCGAGCTCGCCGCCGGTAGCGACATCCAGCGATAGGCCCTCCTGGTCCACCCAGCGCGCAATTTCACTGCACAGGAAGGCTTTCCCCGCGTAGTGCACATTGTGGCCGCCGCCGAATGCCGCGGCGATCTCGCGACAACGGCTACGGAAGTCGTCCTCGTCGATGACGAACAGCGGGGTGCCGTACTCGGCGGCCAGGTCGGCCACGGCCACACCGGCGATCGTCACCTCACCATCGGTGTCGCGAACAAGGTTGCGGGGCCACACATTCGGTGCGAGCAGCAGCGTATCGGCGGCGGTCTGCGGCCGCGCCGGGGCGCCGCCGTGGTGGATTTCCTCGGCGTGGCGCGGGCCGGCGGGGTGAGCGTTCACATCCGCTCCGGTGCGGACACGCCGAGGATCGTCAGACCGTTCGCGATCACCTGGCGGGTGGCGGCACACAGTGCGAGCCGGGCACGATGAAGGCTCTGCGGTGTTTCATCACCCATGGGCAGCACCCGGCACGAGTCGTAGAACCGGTGGTAGTCGCCGGCCAGGTCTTCGAGGTAGCGGCACACCCGGTGCGGTTCACGCAGCGACGCAGCGGAATTGAGCACCCGGGCGAACTCACCGAGATTGCGGATCAGTGCGCCTTCTTTGTCGTGGGTGAGCAGCTCCAGATTCGCGGTGTCGGGGGCCAGTCCGAGATCGGCGGCGTTGCGGGCCAGCGCCGAGAGCCGGGCGTGCGCGTATTGCACGTAATAGACCGGGTTTTCGCTGGATGCCGACGACCACAGCTGCAGATCGATGTCGATCGGAGTGTCCACCGAGGAACGGGTCAGCGAATACCGGGCGGCGTCCACCCCGATGGCATCGACCAGGTCGTCGAGGGTGATGACGGTCCCGGCTCGCTTGCTCATCCTCAGCGGCTGGCCGTCACGCACCAGGTTGACCATCTGGCCGATCAGCACCTCGACGGTGTCGGGGTTGTCGCCCAGTGCTGCGGCGGCAGCTTTGAGCCGCGCGATGTAGCCGTGGTGGTCGGCACCGAGCATGTAGATGCACAGATCGAAGCCGCGCTGGCGCTTGTCTAGGTAGTAGGCCAGATCGCCGGCGATATAAGCGGGCTGCCCGTCGCTCTTGATGACAACCCGATCTTTGTCGTCGCCGAATTCCGTTGTGCGCAACCAGGTTGCGCCGTCCTTCTCGTAGATGCTGCCGGTCTCGCGCAGCTTGGCGATGGCCTGATCGACCCGCCCGCTGGTGTGCATCGAATCTTCGTGGGTGTACACGTCGAAGTCGGTGCCGAACTCGTGCAGCGATTCCTTGATGTGGGTGAACATCAGGTCGACGCCGATCGAGCGGAACGTCTCCTTCTGCTCGTCGCCGGTCAGGCTCAGTGCATCGGGAGCCTTGGCCAGCACCTGGTCGGCGATGTCCTTGATGTAGTCGCCGGCGTAGCCATCCTCGGGAGTGGGTTGGCCGGTGGCCGCGGCGATCAGGGAGTTGGTGAACCGGTCGATCTGGGCACCGTGGTCGTTGAAGTAGTACTCGCGCACGACGTCGGCGCCCTGGGTGCTCAGCAGCCGGCCCAGCGCGTCACCGACCGCCGCCCAGCGGGTGCCGCCGATGTGGATGGGACCGGTCGGGTTGGCCGAGACGAACTCCAGGTTGATGTTGGTGCCGTCGAGCTCCGACGAGTTCCCGTAGCCCGCACCGGCGGCGAGGATGTTCTGCACGATGACGCCCTGCGCCGATGCCTCGATGCGCAGGTTCACGAAGCCGGGGCCGGCGACCTCGGCGGCGGCGATACCGTCGGCGGCGGCCAGTGCGACGGCCAGCCAACCGGCCAGCTCGCGGGGGTTGGCGCCGACCTTCTTGCCCACCTGCAGGGCCAGGTTGGTCGCATAGTCACCGTGCTCGGGATTGCGCGGACGCTCGACAGTCACCGTCGCAGGCAGGGCGGCGGGATCCAGGTCGTGCTCGGTGAGCACCGCGGCGGCGGTGTTCTTGAGCAGCTCGGCGAGGTCGGCGGGTGTCACGAGGGTCCATCCTATGGTCTGGCGTGGTCAGGGCCCGAATCCGCATCCCGGCGGGCAGGAGCGCAGCGACCGGGGAATCATCGCCGCGGGCACGGTCCGGGCAGTCGTTGAAATGCGTTAGGCTGTCGGAGCCCAATGGCGCAGCTGTAGGTGCGCCCCCGTAGCTCAGGGGATAGAGCGTCTGCCTCCGGAGCAGAAGGCCGCAGGTTCGAATCCTGCCGGGGGCACTCATGTTTGATGCAGGTCAAGGCCTATTTTGAGGCATACCGGGACCACCCGTAGCTATCTGACAGCTATGCGTTCTCGACGGCTTGGGTTCCTGGCAAATCGTTATTCGCCCCGCACTTCTCGTCGCAGAGCATTCAGTTCGCGCTCCAGCTTCATCACGGCGCGCATAGCCAACGGCCCAGGGGCCATCGCCTTGGCGAATTCGCGATGCACCGGGTTGCCCCGGTGCGTCTCCTCGACGACGGCTAGCGCCTCGATCAGTTCGCGGCTGATGACGGCGTCGGCGTCCAGGTCCAGACCAGCGTCTACGACCTCATTGAAGTCGGGTGCTTCGTCGCTGAAGAAGCCTGGCTCGGTGAACGGCCTAAACCTATGCAGTGCATCGCTGGCCGCGAGCGTCGCGTCAACTAACGCGCCGAGCAGGTTGGAATAGGCAACAGCGTTGGCAGCCTCGTCTCCCGATTCCACTGCGCTGTTGAGCTGATCGAGAGCGGTCTGGACGGCATCGCCGAGACTCCGAAATAGCGAACCCGATTCCTCTGTGGTCATACCGTTCAGGCTAGACGCGGCTCCCGACAGACCAGCCGAGATTTCTTGGGGGCATGCAGCCAGCTGCTAGCCGAACTATTTCGTCTTACGCGGCGGCGGCGGCGGAGGTGGCGGGGGCGGCGTAACGCGGCGCGCTCGCGGCGTAACGCCAAAAGGCGTCCGACCTCGTGTCTCCATATCGCCCCGCCTGGGCGGCGGCGTGCGGCCCGACTCCACTTCGCGCCTGGGCTTGGGCTTGTCTTCGGCCATTCCAGTACCTCCTTCGGTCGTCACTTTTGATTATCCGCTCCGGCGGCGGAATCGTTCTCCGATAGCGATGGCGGCGATCGCCACCGCCGCCGCGCCGAACACCGCCCCCGCGAGGGCGTCACCCGTGAGCCGAGAGATGATGCTCGCCGACGGCTGCTCTTGTTCGGGAGATGCCGGATCATCTGGCCGAATGAACTCGACCACAACAGCGTCGGCGCACTGGATCCACCGACCGGCGTTGTTCTTGATTTCCGTTAGGAACTCGCCGTTTTCATCGAGCTCCCAAGCGCTTTCGGCAAAGATCTCGCGGGCTCCTGTGTGGCTCGTATAGAACGATAATTCCCCAACGTAGCCGCCGAACCACTTGCCGTCCTTGGTGAGAACGCGGACATACCCTGCGACAGCTTCTTTCACGGCCCAGTCCCACGCTGTCGGGGTCGGGTTGTAGACGCGAAAATAGTCCCGGCAAGGTAGGTCTGGGCGCTGCCGCTTGACGACGTAGCCATGGTGCAGGACTGCGACAAAGGCGGGGAACACAAATATCAGGCCGAGTAGCACCAGGGCGACACGGACCGGATGGTCCACGTAAGTCGCTCGGCTACTGACGGTCTCGAACTTGACGAATGAGCCGAAGACTATGACGTAGAAAATCGCGAACAAGCCTGACGCAGCTAGGGATCGAAGGAGCCGCCTCGCTAGTTCACTGTCCTCGGGTATGGGGCCGCGAAACCTGGCCAGCAGTCCTTGATAGACAAATCCGGGAATGATGACCAAGAGCACGGTCAGTGCCTGATGCCACTCTGAGATCGGCGGCATATTTGCAAACCCCTATCGACTGAATTGTGTTGACGCGCAAAGGCGCGTCTAGCGACCGCCCGCGCTTCGGTACTGCAGGTCGGCGAAGTCAGCCTTTCGTTGGAGGTCGCTCTTGTACTCCAAGAACTGCAGTTCCAAGCGCATGATTGCGCGGGCGTTGAGGACCTGTACCGCACTCGCGCGGGCCATGTCGCGCTGCGCCTCGGGCTGGTCCTGGATGTCGGCCTCTACCGCTTCGATGGACGAGACCAACTCGCGGCTGATCACGGCACCTTGAGGTAGCTCAATTTGGCGCAGCTCATGCAACTCGCGCGTGTAGTCATCGTTCACATGTTCGATTCTAGGCTCGAAAACCGACGAAAATGCGTCTGGTCCGCTCAACCCTGTGACTCTGCTCAAACTCTTGGCGAACTCTTATCTCGTTGCCAGAGTTGGTGACGCCGTGCACTTTCCAGTGCTAAGTAGCTAGCCGATCCATGCGGGCCACAATCGAGTCGAGCGTGGCGGGTTTGCCCTCGGCTTTGAGCTGGCGGCTGGCTTCGGCGTAACGCTTCTCGGCGTCGCGCACCATCGCGGGCGCGATGTAGCTGGTGCCCTTGCGTTCGGGTACGGCGATGCACTTGCAGTTGTCGTGACCCTTCACTGCGGAGATCGCGGTTATGTAGATCGCGCCGCGGGTGGCCATGGTCAGGCACCAGTTGCAGGCACCTGCATAGTTCGTGTGTCGCCGGTAGCGGACACCCTCCGCGGCGGCGTTGTGTGCGACGGTGGCCCGCTGGGCGTCGACGACGCCGCGCTGGACAGTGCCTTGCAGTTGCGCCAGCGCGGTCTGGGTCGACGTCGCGGTGTTCACGGCCCAGCTGATGGACTGGCGGATCCGTTCGGCGGGCACCAGGTCGCCGGGTGGCACCGCGGCGGTGAAGGGTTCGTCGGGAGCCAGCATGTCGTACCAGGTGGTCGTCACGTCGGCCACAGCGGCGACGTGGCCGCCCAAGACGTCGGGCAAGTGCTCGGCCAGCGCGGCGATCACAGCCTGCCGGTCGGCGGGATCCCAGCCAATGAGGTTGGCGGTGACGATGCGCCATAGGTTCTCCACGTCCACGGCGGCGGCATCTTGCAAGCGTTGAAGTAGGGCCTGCAGTGCCTCGACAGCTTCGTCCAGCGCGGTCATTCCGCGGCCTCGCTGAAAGTCCCAGACTGCGGCGGAATGAGAGCGCCAATGCCAACCGGCTGGCCGACTGGGGCGGAGGGGGATCCCTCCCCTGGGGTGTCTTCGCAGGTCATCGCCCGACCATCGCCCTCGACGGCTCGGGGGGCGTAGCGGAAGCCAGCGGGCAGCGTCACCGGGCCAAGCCAGAGTGATCGCTCGGGTTCTCGTGCGCCCAGGCCGCGTCCAACCTTGGCTTGCCAAGCGGTCTTTTGCTTGTGACAGGCCTTGCAGACGCACTGAAGTTCGTCGGGATCATTGACGGTCTCCCGGCGTTGCAAGCCGCGGGCGGCGATGCCGATGATGTGGTCGAGCTCCTGGTAGTACCCGGTGCACCCTTCGTAGCGCAGCTGGCAGCGGTCGCCGTCGCGGCGACGGACAGCACGGCGCACCGCTTCGGCCACCTTGATGCCTGGCCGGTTACTGTCCCACGTCATCGCTTCCTCGTAACTGTTGTTGCACAACGTCTTTGAAAGGGGGGTTGTGCCCGGTCGCTGACTCTGGAGGGGAGGTATGCCGTCCAGTTCTGGGGTGCCAGCGACCGGGCTAGGTAGCGACGGCGGCAGCATCG
>FLQS01000008.1 GCA_900078375.1 uncultured Mycobacterium sp.
CCCCCCGACAGCCCAGGACACGGAGGTCCGGCCCTCTTTCGGGGTGGCCTTCGCGGCGGGATGTGTCCAATCTTGATCTGACATGACAGTGCCCCCACTTTCGTCAGTGATGGACGGAACGTAACGCCGCACGACGCCCCTAGCACCAAAATGGAGGCCATGACCATCCTGGCCGCGGTGATTGTTCTCGTCACGCTCATCGTGATGACCACGGGCCGCCAACCGGCGGTACTGGCGTTGATCTGTGCGCTGGTGGTTGCCGGCATCGCCGGCATCGCCACTCCCGCCGAGTTGTTCGGCGGGCTCGGCAATGGCGGCGTGATCACCATCGCCGCCATGCTCGTCATTGCCAAAGGTGTGCTTTACACCGGGGTGATCACCCGCGTCACCTTCCGTCTGCTGGCCGGAGTGCACAGCTCCGGGCAAGTGCTGCGCCGCCTCATCCCGCCGGTCGGCGTCGTCTCCGCACTCATCAACACCACCCCGATCGTGGCCATGCTGATCCCCGCCACCAAAGAACTCGAACAGCAGTCCGGCGTTGCCGCCCGCGGGGTGCTGCTGCCCATCGCGCATGCCACCACCCTGGCGGGCTCGGCCACGCTGATCGGCACCAGCTCCAACCTGCTGATCGCCGGCTTGGCCGCACCGGCCGGTGTCGACGTCAAGATGTTCTCGTTCGTCCCGATCGCCGTGCCTGTCGCGTTGGTGGGATGGCTGGTGTTGCTCATCGCCGCACCGCTGATGCTGCGGGGTCGTGCCGAGCAGACTGACCTAAAGCTGGACTGGCGGGCCGAGATTCCCGTCGCCGCCGGTGCCAATGCGCTGGGGCGCACCGCTGCCGAGCTTGGGGTGCTTGCCACCCCGGAATTCGAGTTGGTCGAGATTCAGCGCTGGGGTGAGTTTGTCGGTCCGGACAGTACGGTGCAGGCCGACGACATCCTCGTCTACCGCGCCACCGAGTCCGGTGTCCGGATGCTCTGGGCCAGCCCACGTTTCGGCCATGCGGCTCAGGAGCTCTACATGGTGTCCATCGCCACCGACGAGTCGGCGAGCATACGCGACCTCGAGGAATCCGAAGACGTTCAGGTGGTCGCCGCGCAGTCCACCAAGCGGCTGCGCGACACCCCGGCGTTGCCGGGAGAAATGTGTCTTGTCACAACGAGTTCCGCCGCTGTTCTCGCTGATCACCCACTGGTCGGGCTGTGGCAACAGGTCGCGGGTAAGGCTCCGCAGACCGCCAAGACGTGGATCGCGCTGGCGATCCTGCTGGGTGTCGTCACCAGTGCAGCTTTCAACGTGGCGCCGATCGAGTTGATCGCAGTCACGGGCGCCGTGCTGATGGTCCTCAGCGGGGTGCTCACCCCTCGGTCGGCCGTGCGGGCACTGAACTGGAACATTCTCGCGATCATCGCCGGCTCGATCGGTCTGGGAGTCATCGTCGTGAACAGCGGCCTGGGTGAACACATCTCATCGGCGATCCTGAGACTGGCGACCGGAAGCACCGTCCTGGTCATATTGGTTATCGCCATTGTCACCACCGTGCTGACCAACGTCGTCACCAACGCGGCGGCCGCGGCCATCCTCACGCCGGTCGCCTTGACCGTAGCCGGTGCCACCGGCCTGAATCCGATGCTGCTGCTGACATTGATCGGCACCTGCATCTCGTTCACCTTCCTCAACCCGTTCAGCCACCAGTCGAACCTGATGGTGATGAAGCCAGGGGGCTACAGCATCGGGACGTTTGTGCGATTCGGCATTCCGCTGACGGTGATCTCGGTGGCAAGCGCGTTTGGGGTCGCCTGGCTGAATTCGCGGTAGCAATCGGTCAGGACACGGTGATCGTCGGCACCGTTCCGCGACCGGCGCTCGATGCGAGTCCGGCGAAGTACGCACCCGACCACATCCACAGACCGGCCTGCAGTCGCAGTGAGCTGCGGCCGACGGCGGCGTCGCCGTCGGCGTACGCGGTCATGCTGGACAGCACGGCCGCCTTACTGACCATCAGATAGGCCGAACTCAATTCGACAAGTGCGGTGTAGGAGGCCGGCGAGAAGCCGGCCCGGGCGATTCCCTCCCACACAAACCGACCGGCACTCGTCGCACCGTTCAGCACAGTGGTCCACATCGCCATCTCCGCCCAGCCGAGGGTTGTCGGGTGGTCGAGCTCGGCCAGCACGCCGTCATAGCGGGTGGCCAGCTCCAGCGGGAACGCGCTCGAATTGCAGTCCAGGAAGCCGTCGCAGCTCAGCGTGTCCTGCATCGACGGCACACCGGCTGGCGGGTGCTCCAGCACCACCTGCAGGTAACCGCGGTTGTACCCGTACAGCGCCAGCAGCACGGGTACCGAGGCGTGCGCGACGGTCGAGACGAGCCAGTCCGGTGCGCTGGCCGCCGCTCCAGCCAGGCCCGCCGACAACGCATCAAAGAGCTCAATCCCGATCGCCGACGGGGATAGGTTGACCGCGGGGATAGCCAGTGCTGGCGCCGTGACCGCCGTCGGGGTGGTGGTATCACCCAGGTTGTCCCGCAACCAGATTCCCCCGAAGTAACCCGATGCCGCCAGGTTGCCGAGGAGCAGCCGCACCTGCTGCGACGGAACGTTCTCCTCGGCCAAGGCGTCGAGGCTCTTCACGGCCAGGTCGCCGAAGAAGAATCGGGCACTGTCGCCCGCGTCGCCACCGCCGGCGACGAAGTCGGTGGCGAACCCCGTCATGAAATCGGGCGACACCGTGAACGACAGGCCGCTGCGCACGGGCATAGGCGGAAGGTTCACTGTCACGTTAGACGCGAAAGTCTTTACTGTCATGGATAACTCGCGGCGCGCAGATGCCGGGACGGCATGTCCGGTCACCCGCCTGCTGACCGGCTTGTGATTCTGGTTGTTGGCCCGGGCCGGACCGGCGACGGATTTGTGGACTGCCGACCCCGCATCGGGGTCGGCCGATGCCACGCCATGTCCGACGAAGAAGGCGGCACCGATCCCCACCGCGATCGCGACGCCTCCGACATACCCCGACGCCCGCACGCTACCTCCTGAGCAATGTAGTCCTTGAGTGCTAGCTGCAGAGACTATCACCACAGCAAATATCGATGTCAGAAATCGGCCAGGTCGGCGCCGACCTCGGCCACCGTCTGCTCGTCGCACAGCTTGAGGTCGACAGCCAGCTGTGTCGCCTGCGTGGCGTCCGCCACAAGATGCAGTGGAATGCCCTCGGCGCGAAGGGCTTCGGCGTGTTCCCGCAACAAGGCGTTGCGCTCGTCGGCGTCGGAACCGACCTGCCGGATCATGGCGAGCAGCACCCGGCCGGGAAACTCCCGCGCCACCTCCTCATATATCAGCGGATCGCGCTGGCCACTGTCGCCGATCAGCACGAAACGCATTCCCGGATAGGCCTCGAACAGCCGGCGGACAGCTGCGCGCTTGTGCTCGGCACCGCTGCGCCGCAGGTACCGCTCGGTCGGACCCCAGTCGGTGAGGAACATCGGCCCCGCCGGGAAGGCGCGCAGTTCGACGAACTGCTCCAGCATCGAATAGAACGACCAGCTTCCGGTCGACACATAGAAGAACGCCGACTCCGGGCGGGGTTTACCGGTGCGGCCGGGAACGCCCCGTGCCAGACCGCGATACAGCGCCGACATCCCGGGAATCGCGGTGCGCTGCTCCACATCGCGCAGCAGTGTTCTGGCCACCATCGTCAGGCCCTCGGTCAAGCCGGTGAGCAGAATCGTGTCGTCGATATCGGAGATCACCAGGAACGGCGCGGCCAGCGATGGCTTGATCACCCATCCGCTGCCGACAGCCGGCTCGTCGTCGCTGATTCCCGCCGCAACCGCTTCGGCCGCGTGCCAGCCGGCGCGCAACTTCGGCACCGGCAGGGAAAAGTTGGCGAAACCGTGGCCGTCGGTGATCTCGGTGGTCCGGTGCCGACCGACCCGCAACTCGACCTCGACGCCGACGATCGACAGCGCGGCGTGCCGGCGCAGGTTGTTCTGCGCCACCTCCCAGTACGGGATCCGGCTGTCGCCGGGCAGTTCCGGGCTCTCGATCACCCGGACCCGCACCTTGGCGACGTCGTCGGCCACGAACCCGCGGTAGAGGACCACCCGAACCCCGCGGAACGCCCCGGACTGCATCTTGTAGTCGCGGCGCCGCTCGGTCAGCTTGCTCTCCAGCCCGGCCACCACCGCGGCAGTCTCGGGGCTGCGCAGCCTCGCGTTGAGATCCGATGCGATCCGCCGGGGGAGTCGGGGCATGAGTTCTACAGTACGAACACCGACGAGGACGGATCGATGGAACTGCCCGAGAGATTGGCGAGCACCGCGGTGTAGCCGGGCAGGCCCGGATCACGGTCGTAGTACAGATATCCGGTGGAGCGTTCATAGACGAATTGGCTGGTGTAGTTGGCGCCACCGCCGACGAATTGGGCGCTGTCGACGATGTCGACCGACGAGCTGGTCGCCCCCTCCAACGCCGCCTTGTCGATCACGACGATGTCGTGGTCGGTCTTGTGGGCATCGACCAGTGGCGCATCGTCTCCGGTCGTGAAGCCGTGGTCGAGGATGTAGGTGTCGGTGGCGTCAGTGCCGTGCAGTGGTGAGGAACTGGAGTACACCCACCTGCCGCCGCTGATCACGCTGTCGGTGATCCCATCCGCGGTGCCGAAGACGTAGACGTCCAGCGACACGGCGTCGGGAATGTTGGTGAATTGACCGGCGGTCTCGTCATTGGGATAGGTGAAGAATCCGTAGACCCCGTTCGCGTCGGCGGGATAGCCATCTAGCACCGCGGAGGTGCGCAACGCAATGGGGTACGGGGTGGACGCGGGACCGGATACCGAATCCTTCCAGAAGGCAAAGTTGCCCTCCGAGGAAAGCTGGGTTCCGTTGTAGGCGTAGGGATAAGTGGTTCCAGACGATCCGTACTGGACGAAGTCCTGGTATGAGGCGGGCACCCAGCCACTGGTGTTCATGTTGATGTTGTCGGCCGGCTCGGTGGACTGCTGCGCCCACACCTTGTCGGGTCCGATGATCCGGCTGACGCTCGACGGCGGGTAGGGCGACCACGGGGTGGTGCCGCTCCACACCAGATCCGCGTAGGGACCGCCTGCCGCCGTCAGCTGGCTGACGACGGTGTCGAAATCGTGGAATCCGTACGTCTTTCCGTCTTGTGCACCCGACCATGTCGCACCGTTGAGGTGGAACTGCATCTGCATCGGCAGCGACCACTCGTCGATGTATGACGTGTCGATGGTGTATTGATAGCCGCCGTTGGCGGCGTAGTAGTTGTATTCCAGGAAGCTGTAGTTCTGGAAGGAGTTGCCTGCCGAGGGTGCGGTCGGGTTGAACGCGTCGACGCCGCCCGGCGAGCTCACCGGCAGGGTGAAACCGGCGGTCCCCTGCACGATGTAGATCCGGTTCTCGGGCGACCCGGCTGGGGCGGTACCCAGCGCCAGAGACACTTTTGTGGTGTCCCCGGCCTGCACCTCGACCGGTTGGAAGCCGGCCGGGATGCTGTAATCGCCTGAGGTGGGCAGGTTATACACCCAGATCGTCTGGCCCGAGCTGTTGTGGATCGTGATCGACGGCGATGACGCGGCGGCTGAGCATCCGCCGCTGGATTTGTTGCCATCGGGGCAGGTTGCCCGATGCCACGTGACGCCGGTGAGGGTCGCGTTCTGCAGGTCGGCCCCGGACAAGTTGGCATAGCTCATGAGCGCGTCGGTCAGGTTCGCACCCGACAGATCGGCACCGGTCAGCGCGGCGCGGGTGAAATTCACCCCGGTCAGGTCTTTGCCCGATAGATCTGCGGCAGTCAGGTCTGCGCCGAAGCAACTCTTGTCCGCCACGCATTCCGGGCCCTGGGTGAGGAACGGAAAGAAATTGCGGCGCAGCAACAACAACCCGCCTTCGAGAAAATCGGTGACCGGGTTGGCCGGCAGCCGAGACAAGAAGTTGGCGACGGAGTTGAACGCATGTCCGAGTGCCGCGACGATTCTGTGCTCGCCGGGGAAAGCCGTTATAGCCGAGCAACTTTCACATGCCACTGGGCTGCGTGGCGGGACCACCGCGACGGCGGTGGTCACGGGCGCGGGCTGTGTGGTCTGCGTTGGATCGATCGGCACACGGGCCGATGTGGCCCGTGTCGGGGCCGACGGCAGTGACTTTGCAGCGGAGGGAGCCGAACTGGGTCGCGCCCGCGGCCCATTCGCGGGAGGTTGTGTCGATGGCGACGAATGCGGCGGTTGCGCCTTGCGTGCCGAGCGTGCGACCGAGGTCTTGGAAACCGGCCCAGCCGAGACCGACCCGGTATCCGGTGAGTCCGCCGCAGCGATCCCTACTACGTGCGGAGCCGACAACGACAGTCCGGCCGCGAACACCGCAGCGCCCACGCGCACACCCGCCCTCACAACCACCATCAGACCCCCGAACTAGGTGACCCGCACAATCCTTTGCTGAGTGACTCTATCGGGGATCGTCGCGATGTCCCCCGACCGGTGGACATGCGATTCATCCCTCGCATCCGCCAGTCACCCGATGTCGCCCGGGCTCGCGACCGAGGAAAGTCAGTGCGCAACGACGACAGAGGAGGTTCACCATGAACGGTCGGATCACACGTTGGCTCGAGCGGGCCGCCAGCAGCTTCGCCGGCGCGACACCGCTGACCCCGATCGACCCGTCGTACGGTGCGTCCTGGCCCGGCGTCGCGGCGATGGATGAAGGCCGCTGCGTAGGCGCCGGGCGCCTGCCCCTGGTGGCCGCCGCGCACCTGCCGGTCTTCTGAGCCGGCGGTCTGGAAAGCTTCAGACCGACGGCATGATGTGGAGCGCGGTGGCGTGTGTCACCCCGCCGGCGGGCTCACGCCAGTAGTGGGTCGACCGCCGCGCGGGGAACCAGTACCTGGGTGGCGCCGGCTGCCTCGGGCAGCAGTCCGCCCTGGCTGAAGAAGAAGATCACCCCGTCGTTGGTAATGGCGAAGTCCTGATAATTGACCGGATCCATGCCCGCGACCGGGTCGACGAAGACCGGCTGGCCGGTCTGCTTCTGTAGCTCGGCCATCACGATGGGGAAGATCACTTTCAGCGGGTCGGCGTCCGGCTGCCACAGCGTGTCGTAGGTGATTGCCTTGCGGTAGGTCTGATCCCAGTTGAACGCCTTGAACAACGTCTCAGGGTGCGCGCCGCCGATGTTCTCGTAGGTCTGCAGAACCACCGATTGGCTGCCGCGTGGCGGGATCGCCGAGCTGTAGCTCGTCGCGGTCACGTCCAACTCGTAGGGCATGTCGTGTGGGGTGGAGCTTTTGGCCACGTTGACGAACCCGTCCCGGGTCTGGCCGACGTAGTCGGCGACCGACTTCAGGTCCGGGTAGCCGCTGGGGAAGCTGATGCTGACCTGGTAGGCCGGGTCGGAGACCTGAATCTGGCAGGCCTGGCCGTTGTCGACGCCCTTCAGGTCGGCGCAGTAGTTCTTGGGTGCGGCGCCCGCGATGCCCGGGGCGCTCGCGACGGCGATCGCCGTGACCAGCGTCGCTACCTTCACCATGCGCATAACGACACAGAGTAGCGACTGATGATGTGCGGCTAGCGCAAAGCGGCCCGGCCGCGGATCCGTCCGAGGGCGATCAGCACCACCAGCGTCACCAGCAGCAGGACCGTCGTACTGGCCGCTGCCTGGAACGCCTGACCGCGGTCGGTGAGCCCGAAAATGGTCACCGGCAACGTCTTCCAAGTGGCTGGATACACCATCACAGTGGCACCCAGCTCGCCCATCGACAACGCCACTGCGAGGCCGGCGGCCGCCCCCAAGGCGGGCATCAGCAACGGCAACGTGACCCGGAACAGCACCCGGGCAGGCCCGGCACCCAGTGATTCGGCCGCCTGCCCGAACGTCGGGTTCAATCGGTCCAAGGCCGCCGACACCGCGCTGAACGCGAACGCCAGCACCAGCACGAAGTGAGCCAGGATGACGATCCAGCGGGTGCCGCCCAGCAGCAGCGGGCGAGAGTTGAACGCAATCAACACGCCCAGCCCGATGGCGACCGACGGCACCGCGATCGGCAGGTGGAACACCGCGTCCGTCACCCGGCTCAGCCAGCTGGGCGCGCCGCGCGACGCGATCGCGGCCCAGGTGCCCAGGAACAACGCCAGACCGCCCGCCAGGAACGCGGTCTGCAGGCTCACCGACAGGCTCGCTAGATTCTCACCCGACAGCGCCTGCCCGAAGCGGGCGAAACCCAGACCCGACGGCAGCGGCCCGTTCCACGATCTGGCCAGCCCGGCCAGCACCACCGTGGCCAGTGGCGCGACGAAGACCACCAGTACCACTATCGCGAACACGCAGAGCACCACGGCCCGACTACGCCTGCTCCACAACAACATTGGACTAGCCCTCCCGGCGAGGGCCGGTGGTGACGCGAGCGAAGATCAGCCGGTAGCCCACATACAGCACCAGCGACAGCCCGATCTGCACCGTCGCAATGACGGCCGCACCGGGTAGGTCGAACGTCACGATGCCGCGGGTGTAGATCAGCACCGGCAGGGTGATAACACCCTTGGCGCCGGTGAACAACACGATGCCGAACTCGTTGAGTGTCAACAGCAATACCAGGCTGCCGCCGGCCATCAGGGCAGGCCAGGCCTCAGGCAGGAGCACCGAGCGCAGCACGCGCAGGGGAGAGGCGCCCAGGCTCGCCGCGACATCGAGCTGCTGGCGGGGCACCAGTGCGAAGGCAGCCAGCAGTGGACGGACGACAAACGGGGTGAAGAAGGTGATCTCGGCGGCGATCACCCCGGCCGGGGTGTACAGGAAGTTCAGTGCGGGTGAACTGGCCCCGGTGATGGCGGCGATCAACGCGTTCACCGCTCCCGCAGTCCCGTAGAGAAACGTGAACGCCAACGTGATCAGAAACGACGGCAACGCCAGGATCGTGTCGATGAGCCGACCGATCAGTGACGACCCGGGAAAAGGCACGAATGCCAACACGATCGCCAGGAAGGTGCCCAGGATCAGGCAGCCGATCGTCGAGGTGACGGCGATGGCCACGGTGCGCCACAGCGCCGACCGGAACGCCTGCGAGCCCAGCACCGACGCCCAGGTGCCCAGGCCGACACTGCCGTCGCGGAGTTTGACCGATTCCAGGCAGACTCGCACCAGGGGATAGACCGCTGCCACGAGCACGATCAGCAGCGGCGGCAGCGTCCACAGCACCGGGCGGATTCGGGAGGCCGACCAACGCGGTGGTGCGTTGTCGGCCGGCGCAGGCAGCTCGAGAAGCGCGGTCATCGGCCAGCCTGGACCAGCACCCCGGCCGGTTGCGGGAACCGCAACCCGACCTCGGCGCCGACCGGATAACCGGAGTGGCCGGGCGCGTCGACTTCGATGAGCCGATCGGGCAGTCCGTTGACCGACAACACCACCCGGGTCGTCGCGCCCCGCCACACCGAGGCGTTCACGCTGGCGCGCAACGCTTCCGGATGCCCAAGACCGACGATCTGCAGCGCGTGCGGGCGGATGCACAGCAGCGCCTGCGAGCCCGGCGCCCAGTCGATCTTGCCGACCGCGGGCTGCGGTGCCTCCGCGCTGACGGTCTTGTGTGCGATGCTCACCAACGCCGACGTTCCGATGACGCGGCCGACGGTGCACGGGATCAGATTCGCGCCGCCGAGAAAGGCTGCTGTGAAACTGGTCGGCGGCCGCTTCCATAGGATTTCGGCGGCGTCGACGTCCATCAGCCGGGCATCGTTCATCACCACGATGCGGTCGGCCAGTGCCAGCGCCTCGGCCTGATCATGGGTCACGTAGAGCATCGCGGTCTCGGGCAGCGCCTCTTTGAGTTGCTGCAACTCGGCGAGCATCGACTGGCGTAGCTGGGCGTCGAGTGCCGCGAGCGGCTCGTCCAGCAGCAGCACTCTGGGTCGGATGGCCAGTGCCCGAGCGATCGCCACACGTTGCTGCTGGCCACCGGAAAGCTCACGCGGCAGCCGCTTTCCGAATGCCGACATCCCCACCATGTCGAGAGCTTCGGCGACCCGCGGTCCGATTTCGCCACGCGGCACCCGGTGGGACTTCAGCCCGAAGGCCACGTTCTCGGCGACCCGCATGTGCGGGAACAGCGCATAGGACTGCAACACCACGCCAATACCGCGCTTGGCCGGCGGCAGATCCGTCACGTCCCGTCCGTCCAGTCGGACGCTGCCCGCAGTGGGGCGAACGAACCCGGCCAGCGCGTTCAGTGCAGTCGACTTCCCTGAACCGCTGGGGCCCAGCAGTGCGACGGTCTCGCCGGCCGCGACCTTGAGGCTGAAGTCGATCAGGGCGTTGGTCACCTTCTTGCCCCGCCCGTAGGCCACCCCGACGCGATCGAAGATGATCGCCGGGGTGGCCTCGGACGGTGTCGGCGTCTGCTGCGCGGCCGCGGTCGTGGGGGAGGCGCTGACGCCGAGTTCGGTCACATCAGCTCCCGGTGGCCTTCTGGTAGGCGGCGACGTCGGCATCGAGATCGGTCAACACCGCGTTCCAATCCGGCGTCCACATCTGCACACCGCTGAGCAGACCGGTCGGCGTGTTCTGATCCGACTGACTGCCCGAGGCCTTGGCGATCGAGTCCTTCACCGGGATGCCCAACGCGTCTGTGGCGACGGTCTTTTGGACGTCATCGGAGATCAGGAAGGCCAGCAGCTTCTTGGCATCGTCGGCGTGCGGCGCGCCCTTGGTGACACCGGCGACATAAGGGAGCGCCACGGTGGTGCGGCTGTGGTCGGCCATTGCGGGGAAGAAGATGGTGAACTTCGACCCGTCGTCCTTGATCGAGCCCAGGTTCATCTGCACGTCGCCGTTGGCGACCAGCAGCTCGCCGTTGCTCACCTTGGGCTGCAGCTTTCCGGTGGACGAGGACGGTCCGACGTTGTTGGCCTGTAGCTTGCCCAGGTAGTCCAGGGCGGCCGGCTTGCCCATCAGGTGCTGCAGCAGCACCAGCACCGCGGTTCCGTCACCGGCCTGACCCGGCGTCGAGTACTGCAGCTTGCCCTTGAACTCCGGCTTGAGCAGGTCCTCCCAGGTCTGTGGCTGCGGATCGGCACCAGGGTTGGCGATGAAGCTCAGCGCGTTGTTGACGATCGGCAGGTAGTTGCCGTCAGGGCCGACCAGGTCGCCCGAGATGCCACTGGTGTCGGCGCCGCTGGACTGCAGCAGGCCGGACTTGTCCGCCTTCTGGATGAACGGCGGCAGGGTGACCAGCAGGTCGGCTTGTGGGTTGGACTGCTCCTTCTCCACCCGCGACACCACCTCGCCGGAGCCGGCCTCGACCAGATTGACGTTGATGCCGGTGTCTTTGGTGAACTTGGCGAACTGGCTCTTGTACCAGGTGCCGAGGCCGTCGGCGCTGTACACGGTCACCGTCGTGGCGCCCCCCGATCCGGAGGTGCCGGTGCCGCCACAGGCGGCCGCCAAGGTCGTGACGGCGGCGATCGTGACCGCCAGCAGGGATTTACGGATGTTCATCAGCACCTCTTTCGTTTCAGCGGAAGTTCAGGATGAGATCGGCGAACTCAGTGACGGTGGGTACGACGTGGGTGGCGCCGGCGCCGCTCAGTTGCTGCTCGTTGTGGGCGCCGGACAGGGTGCCCGCCGCGATGGCGCAGCCCGCCCGCAGCGCGCTGTCGATATCGCTGCTGGTGTCGCCAAGTGCGGCGACGTTGCCGACACCGTCGATCTGCAGGCGCATCAGGGCGGTCAGGATCAGGTCGGGGTAGGGCCGGCCCCGGACACCGTCACCGGGAGCCAAGGTCAGATCGGCCAGCGACTGCCAGCCCAGGGCGGCCAGCAGCTTCTCCTGTGTGGTGCCGCTGAAGCCGGTGGTCAACGCGACCTTCACGCCGGCGCTGCGCAGGTTGGTGACGGCCTCGGTGGCACCGGGAATCGGCCGAGCGTTGCCGTTGTCGATCAGCTCCTCGTAGGCCGCCTCGAAGGCCCGGTTCGCCTGCTGAGCCAGCTGCTCCTGCCCGAAGAGCGCCCGGAACACCGCGATCTTCGACTGCCCCATGGTGTCGAGCACGTACCGGCGGGCCTGCTCGCGTACCGCTCCGCTGTGCGCAAGACCTGCCGCGGTGGCCGCGGCCTCGAACGCCTCGACCACCAGACCGTCGTCGGCCACGGTGGTGCCGGCCATGTCTATGACCGCCAGTTGAATTATGTTGTCCGCCATCATGTTCCTTACCGCTCAGATACCGATCAGGTCCGCGGTGTGCTCGGCGATGGCCGGAGCCAGCGTCATCCCGCGACCACCGGGCCCGGTGATCACCCACACCCCGTCGCCGGCCGTACGCCGGCACACCAGTTCGCCGGGATCGGTGCACTGGCTGTACACCCCCGCCCAGCGCTGCCGCACCGGTGGCAGACGCCGCCCGAGTAACTCCTCGACCACACCGATCAGGTATTCGTAGGGCGGCTCGTGGACGTCGAACCCGAACGGCTCGCTGTATTCGTGGGTGTCGCCGATGGTCAGCCCGCCGTGCAGACGCTGCACACACAGCAGTTGCATCCGATTGGCGTCGGCAACTGGATGTTGAGATTCGTTGTCCCGCAGCTTATTCAGTGCCGATCCGGCGTAACCGGGGTAGTACCGGAAACTGTCTGCGTCGGCGATGGCGGTGGTCAGGGCTTCACCGAGGGGTTCGGTCTGCATCATCTGCAGCCGTACCCGCCGCACCGGGAGCTCGCCTGCGACTTCTCGGGTCAGCCCGCCGTGTGCGGCACCCGGGCACAGCAGCACCAGGTCGCCCTCATGGCTGCGCCCGCGGTCGTCGCGCACGACACCACCGTCGACGGAGCGGGCTTCGGTGCCCATCAAGAAGGTGTAGCGACCGGTGGTTTCCAGATGTGCGCGGATGGCCGGCAGGGCTTGCCGCGATTCCACCGCCGCGTCACGCGAACAATGAAGTCCGGCAAGGAATGTGCCACGCAGAGCAGGATTGATGGCGCGTACGTCAGCCGGCTCCAGCAAGCGGAAGCCGCGCCGGACGGCGTCTGCGCGGCGGGTGACCTCGTCGGCGACGGCCACCTCGTGCGGGGAGCGCAGCAGAGTGAGCGACCCGGCCGGACGAAAGCCGACCCCTGGAACGCGTTCGCCGATCTTCTCCCACAACTCGCGGGCGCGAAGCGCGGCGTCCAGTTCGTGATCCGCGCGGCCGGAAACCCACACCAAGCCGAAATTGCGCACCGTGGCACCGCGGGCCTCGGTTTCACGTTCGAGGTGCACGACGCTATGCCCGCGTTCGACGGCTTCCCACGCGTGAGTGGTGCCCAGCACGCCGCCACCCACAACCGTCACCTGCATGGGTATTGAGGCTCTACACCCCGAACGTCGGTGGACCTACGGTGCGGTTTTGCATGCCTGAACAGAAGATTAACGATTGGTATAGACCAATTGCAGGTATGCTGTGACCGTGACTCACGCGCAAGAATCCGTGGTGCTGGCGGATACTGCTGCCCTGCTGCGCTCCCTGCGGGGAGTGTGGGACGAGGACGCCGTCGACGATCTCGACCATGCGCTGCAGTCCGCCGCGCGCGCCCTCGACGATGGCGCCGACGACGAGCTGGTGCTGGCCGCCGCGTTGCACGATCTGGCCCACAGTCCGCTGTGCGACTTGCCGAACCGGGACTGTCACGACGTCGCCGCGCACGACTGGCTGACACCGCGATACGGTGCTCGGGTGGGTTGGCTTGCCGGAGCACATGTCGCAGCCAAGCGCTATCTGGCGGCCACCGAACCCGGCTATGCCGATGCGCTGTCGCCGACGTCGGTGCAGTCGCTGCAGGCACAGGGCGGCGCGGCGGTTGATGACGAAATCGCCTGTCACCCATGGTGGTCCGATGCGCTGAGGCTGCGCTACTACGATGACGCCGCCAAGGTTCCCGGAGCGGTGGCCGCAAGCGTGGAGGACGTGCTGATCGTCGCCGAACGAGTGCTCAGGAAGCGCGAATCGACATGAGCAAGGCGCACCTCGTTCGCAACGGCCTCGACGAGCTCTTGGGGGGCCTGGAGGAAGGGGACCCGGTGCCCGCCGAGCGGGACCTGGCCGTGCGCTTCGGCGTCGCCCGGGACACCGTGCGCCAAGCGCTGCACGAGCTACTGCTAGAGGGCCGGATTCAGCGCCGCGGGCGCGGCACTGTGATGGCGAAACCGAAGCTGACACAACCTCTTTCGCTTCGTTCCTACACCGAGGGTGCCGAACGGATGGGCCGCAAGCCGGGCCGCATTCTGGTGACCTGGGAGGACGTCGAGGCAAGTCCGGACCTCTGCGCCGGACTGGATGTCGAACTCGGCGAACCGGTGATGCACCTGGAGCGCGTGCTGCTGGCCGACAACGAGCGGATCGGTCTGGAGAGCACCTTCCTCCAGAAGTCGCGCTTCGCCGGCCTCTACGACACGTTCGATCCGGAAACCTCGCTCTACGCCGCGATTCGCGGAACGGGTGTGCATTTCACCTCGGCACAGGAACTCATCGAGACGATCCTGCCCACGCCTCGCGAGGCCGGTCTGCTGCTCACCACGACGGGCATGCCCATGCTTCATCTGCGTCGGCGCTCGCTGGATGCACACGGCCGGCCGATCGAGATGGTCCGGGCGTTGTACCGCGGCGACCGGGTCGCCTTCCAGACAACGCTCGTCGACGACGTGTGAGTCAGCGGCGCCAGAAGGCCAGCTCCATCGAGGATGAGCCCGGCGTGTCCCAGGACCACCGTGTATGACGTGATTGTCGGTCGGCAGCATCAGGTCCTCACATGCCGAGCAGTGATTCGATCCCGCTCCGGGTGAAGTACAGAACGAAGCCCGCCGCGACGATCCACATTAGCGGACTGATCTCGCGGGCCTTGCCCGCCGCGGATCGCACCACGACCCACGTCACGAAGCCGACGCCGATGCCGTTGGCGATCGAGTAGCTGAACGGCATGACCGCGACCGTCAGCACGACGGGCAGGGCCACCGAGAATTCCGAGACGTCGACGTGGCGCAGCTGGGAGAACATCATCGTCCCGACGATCACCAGCGCTGCCGCGGCCACCTCGGTCGGCACGATCTGAGCCAGCGGCCCGACGAACATCGCAGCGAGGAACAGCGCTCCGGTGACGAGATTGGCCAGCCCGGTGCGGGCGCCTTCCTCGATACCGGCACCGGACTCGATGAAGACGGTGTTCGACGACGCCGAGGTGGTACCACCGACGACGGCGCCGGCGCCCTCCACAATCAGCGCCGAACGCAAGCGTGGGAAGGTCCCGTTCTCGTCAGCCAGGCCCGCTTCCCGCGACAGCCCGGTGAACGTTCCCATCGCGTCGAAGAAGTTGGCGAACACCAACGTGAACACGAGCATCGTCGCGGCCAGGATGCCGATCCGGCCGAAGCTGTCGAAGCTCAAAGCACCGACCAGCGTGTTGCCTCACGTCAAGATGCGCGCGTAGGGGGATTCGTTGCCTCATGTGAGCGTGCGCGCTTGGTGACTGGAGCGGGGGTGCCGGTTGGGGCTTTGCTGGTGGTTAGGGTGAAGAGCTGGGCGGTTAAGGCCTGAATCTGGCGGCCGGTGGCGGCTGGATTGATCAGTGAGTGGGTCCGTTTGAGTGCGACGGTGCGTTCCACAGTCATGCTCGGGTGATTGATCGCGCGGTGAAAGGGGGTCGTGGCTTTGTCGTGTTTCTTGGACACTTTGGCTCCTGTGCGGACTTTGGAGATTAGTTTCTGCTGGGGGTGGAAGTAGTTGGTCAGCATCGACTGCAGGTGCCAGATTTCGTTGAGTAGCAACAGTTCTGCAGCGGTGTCGTAGCGGTAGTAGCCGACCACTGTGCGTACCACCGTCCAGTTCTTCTGCTCGACGTGGCAGCCGTCGTTCTTGTTGCCCGGCCGGGACCGGGTGAAGGTGATGCGGCGGTCTTGACACCATCGCAAGAGGTCGTCGTTGATGAATTCCGATCCATTGTCGGAGTCGACGCCGCGGATCGGGAACGGCATCGCGGCGGCGATGTGATTGAGGGCGGCCAGTACGTGTTTGGCCATCCGGTCGGGCATTGAGCGGCTCTCGGTCCAGCCGGTGGCGATATCGGTGACCGTCAGTGTGAAGGCATGGCCCCCACCGCGATTGCCGCCGTCGTGGAAGACCGTGTCGATCTCGACGAAGCCGGGCACAGCGTCATCCCATTCGGCCCAGGTGCGTACCGGGATCTGGCTTTTGAGCAGCGATCCCGGCTTGGTGCCCACACGTCCTCTGATCGTGTATTTGGCTCGCTCATCGGCCAGGCGGCGATCGATGGTGGCCGCCGACATCGAGACCAGCAACGCCGCTGTCTCATCACTGATGACCAGCTCCCGGAAGTGACGCAGCACGGCCACCAGCTCTGCGAGCATGGGGGCGAGCCGTTTACCGGCGGGCATTCCCAGCACCGTCCAGCAGACCGTCAATGCGGCGATGACCTCGGGCCCGTACTTGACTGGCCGGGGACCGCGCACGGTGACGATCCTGGGCTGCAGCGCGGCTGTGAGCGCCTTGCGGGCATGGTTTCGGTGCCAGCCGGTATTGGCGCACAACTCGTCGAGAATCCGACTCTTCCCGCGCTTACTGGCCTGCTGGTAGCGGATCGCCGCTGCCTGCGTCACTGCTCTGCGTTCGCCCAATGTCAACCCCATCACCTGGGCCTACCGAAGTCATTGCTGACCAAGCCGGCAGACGCGCCGTCCACGCGCGCATTTCAGATGAGTCAACGAACCACCCATTCGCGCGCATTTCAGATGAGTCAACGCGACCAGAGACAGGTCGGGAGGTGCAAAGGGTGACCCCGACAACGTCGGCACCGACAATGTCCAGCCGCCGGGCCTGTGCGTCGCGGACCCGAGATGCCAGATCGCCTCGATGATCACGGCGACCACGGTGCCGGCCACCAGCCCGATCAGAATGCCGCCCCGAACTCGGCGCACCACGAGGATGCCGGTGACCAACAGCGTGAACACGAACACGACCGTGGGGACGGTGCTGATCGATCCGTGGCCGCCGCCGCCCAATCCGACCGGGGGAGAAGGCAACCCGGTCGAGGAGATGAATCCGGAGTCGACGAGACCGATGAACATGATGAACAGGCCGATGCCTGCTGTGATCGCCAGCTTGAGTTGCATGGGGACGGCATCGAATACCAGTCTGCGCAGCCCGGTGGCGGCCAGCGCAACGATGATGAGGCCATTGATGACCACCAGGCCCATCGCCTCGGGCCAGGTGGTGGTGCCGACCACGGTCGTCGCCAAGAAGGAGTTGATGCCGAGTCCGGCGGCGAATGCGAACGGCATCCGCGCGAACAAACCGAACAGGATGGTCATCACGCCTGCGGCCAGCGATGTGGTCGCCGAAACCTGAGCGAAGCCCAGCTTGTTCCCCGCCACGTCGGCGGCCCCGGACAGGATGATCGGATTCAGCACGATGATGTAGGCCATCGCGATGAAGGTGACCAGGCCGCCACGGACTTCCGCGGCGATTGTCGACCCGCGCGCGGTGATCTCGAAGAAGCGGTCGAGGCGATTCATCCTTCGCGCCCTTGGGTCAGGAGGGCGAGGGGACTGCGGTCACCGGGATGATGACCGTGCCCTGGCACGCACCGCTGTCGATGGTGGTCTCGAAGGTGCCCGCCAGCGTTCCGTCGGGCTGCGGCTTATAGGTGGTCACCGAGTTGGCCGGGTCATAGGTGATCGTGCCGTCCGGCAGCGTACAGTCCCAGCGCCAGCTGTTGGACCGAGACCACTGCGAACCGGTCCATGCGAACGTAGTCGACTGCGCGACATTGTCTTTGGGCGCCGGCCCGTCGAGTACCGAGGCGATGCAGGTGCCCGACGAACAGTCCGTCGTGATCTTGTACGAGGCGGCGTACGGCGTCTCCTGCTGCGTGGCCGCGACGCTGGTGCCCGATTTCTGGTCGGTGTGGAACGTGATCTTGTACCAGCCGCCCCAAAACGCTTCGTCTGCGTGCGCGACCGGCACAGGTACCAGTGCACCGATAAGCAGAATGACAACCGCGCCAAAGTGCTTGGAATCAGCCAAAATAACTCTCGCCACCGGTGGGATAGCCGCCACCGTCGGTGGCGATATGCACATGAGTGTAGTGGTTGGCGTCATCGGACCCGAGATTCCCCATCAGGAAGGGTTTCCCGCTCTTGTCGTACATGATGCGCCGCCAAATCACGTGGTTCAGCGAGAGCCGGTCGGCGTTCGCGAGAGCGAAGGCTGCGATGCGGTCGCCCAGCTCTTTACCTTCCGGGCTCTGATAGTTCGGGATCATCACGTCGATGGCCCTCCCCGTCGGGTGCCACCTCAAGTAGTCCGGCCGGACGCCGCCGATGTTGTGAATCTCGGGGAAGTAGGCACTGACGAGGCGCTCGGCCAAGATCGTCTTGATCTGCAGACCCTGTTCGATACCGACGCCCGCCGGCAGCGCATGCAGGGTGCTGCGATTGACGGCGCTTCGGCTGGCCACCAGATCGGCCTGGGTCATGACGATGTAGTGCCCGCTGATCGATGCCTTACTCAGGTCCACGGGGTTGGCGGCGACGAGTCTGGCGCAGCACTCGAGGCTGCCTTGTGGGGCGACCTTGTTGGGGAGTCCGCCAGAGCTGGCGGTCAGGATGCCAGCCACCGGGAGTGCGGCGAGCGCGACCACGGCGACCGACCAACGGCGCCGTGGCTTGGCTAACCGGTGTCTGCCCACGGACGGCACTTTACCTGGACACTTCCGGCGAATGAACCCCGTTCGCTATCTTCCGTCCGGTGGCGGGCTGGTCGACAGGCCGGCCATCGACGGTATGGGATGTTGCTGTCGAGGACGCGTTTCCGCCCGTTGTCGGCGCTGGAGTGCATTCCAGATCTAGTGGGTGAGCAGCATGTTCATCTTCTGTTCACCTAACCGAATCCGTACCGATACCGTCGTCGTTTCAGTTCGCTCCAGACGCGTCGGCGAACTTCCGATGGGTGCGCAGAAAAGCCCGCGAACGTCGCGTGCTGGTCGCGAAAATTGCCGATTCGGCGACAACAACTCGGGATTGGGCGCGGGTTCAGTCCTCTTTCGCGATCAGCCGCTTGAGTGCGGCCTGGTCGGGCTCCAGCAGCTCGGCGATCCGCTCGGGATTGACGTCGGCGACGATGATTTCACCGACGTCCTTGTGCACATTGCTGAATATGCCGTGTGCCTTCATCTTGTCGGCCTGGTAGATGTTGTCCTCGGTGGGAGTCACGTAGTAGACGGCGTCGGCCTTGAACCGGTGCACCATCCACAGGTGGATCAGTGTCATCAGGCGCTTCTTGCGCAGCTTCTCGGCGAAGGTGTTCTGGTCGCGCACCGTCAGGATGCTGCGGCCGTGCCGGTCTTTGATCGGGTCGACGAGCACGTTGGCCAGCAGCTCTTCCTCGCCACCGTCATCCCTGGTACCCCAGATGCCGAGCTCGAGCACCTCGCCCCCGGCGCGACGCGGCCGCAATGTCACCCGCAGCTTCTCGCCGAGCTGATAGTGCTCGTTCCACAGCGCCAGCCACTCTTCGAGAAGCTTCTTGGGCACCTCGGTCTGCACCAGATGCTGGTGTTGCGTGGAGCCCTTGCCCATCGATTTCGTGGTCGCGGTCCGGCCCGAGGACGCCGCCAGCGCGGCATCGCTGCGCGGCCCGCCGACCAGGGTTTGCGGTGTGCGGTAGGGCGATTCGACCAGCCGCATCTTGCGCTGCAGACGGGCCAGCGCCAGCATGCCGTCCTGGCGCAGGGCGGTGGCGAATTCCTCGGCGGCGACGCCGTCGATCTGGTGACCGCCGTACGTCATGAAGTTGAAGACAAAGCCCATCTTGGCCAGCTCTTCGGGGAAGGCCCGCATCTCCTCGTCGCTCATCCCGGTGGTGTCCCAGTTGAACGAGGGGGAGAGGTTGTAGGCCAGCATCTTGTCCGGATACACCGCGTGCACTGCTTCGGCGAACTCGCGGGCGTCGGCCAAATCGGCGGTCTTGGTCTCCATCCACAGCAGATCCGCAAATGGCGCTGCCGCAAGGGATTTCGCGATCGCATAAGGGATGCCACCGCGCACCTGGTAGTAGCCCTCCGGGGTCTTGGCGCGCTCGGGGTCCCACGGGGCGTCCACGCCCAATTCGCGGGCCTTCTCCCGGGCGGCATACAGCGATGCGGTTTTGGCGAACGCGAGCCAATCCGCGGCGCTCATCTCGTGCGGCTCGCCCTCACCCTCGCGGAACTTCAGCAACTCGGCCACCGCGTCGCCGTAGGTGTCCAGCCCGGCGTCGTCCTGCCAGGCGTCGACGAACTTCGACTCGACCTTGTCGAACAGGGCGTCCAGCGAACGTTCCCGGCCGTCACGCCAGGCGGCGGCCTGGGCGGCGATCAGGTCGACGATGCCCTGGCGCTGTAGCCATGCGTCGGCCGCCGCGTACTCGCCTTCGGGCAGCGCGTAGAGCAGATGCCCGTTGAGTTCGGTGACCCCGGCCTCGTAGAACCCCCGCACCATCGCCAGGAAGCAGGACTTGTACGGCGGGACCTTGAGGTTGGTGGCCCCGAGCACGAACGGCTGATCCCGCTCGTCGGCCCGGCTGTCGATCAGGTTGGCTGCTTCGGCATCGGTGCGGGCGACGATGATGCCCGGCACATTCATGATGTCGAGCTGGAAGCGAGCGGTGTTGAGTCGCTTGAGCTGTTCGTCGGACGGCACCAGCACCTTGCCGCCCTGATGACCGCATTTCTTGGTGCCGGGACGCTGGTCCTCGATGTGATAGCCGGCCACCCCGGCTTCGACAAAGCGCCGAATTAGGTTGCGCACGTGCGGATCTCCGCCATGCCCGGTGTCGGCATCGGCGATGATGAACGGGCGGAAGTCGACGGCGGGCTGCGCTGCGCGTTGCTCGGGGGTCATCTGCAGGCGCAGGTACTGCTGGTTGCGGTCGGCGGTCAGCAATGCGCGCACCAGCCCGGCGGCCTCGTCGGGCACCTGACTCAACGGGTAGCTGGCAAGGTCGGGGCCGGGGTCCTCGGTGGTCGAGCCCTTGGCTGAGGTCGCCCAGCCGCCCAGGTAGATCCCCTCGATACCCATCCGCTTCATGGTCACCGCCTGGCCCGGCGAGTACGGGCCGAACGTGGTGATGCTCTTCTTGGCGGCGAACAGTTCGCGCAGACGCTTGTAGAACGCGGTGGAAGCCTCGCGCGCGACGGTGTGGTCGACCGGGATCGTGCCGCGCTGTTCGACGACCTGCCGTGCGGTGTAGAGCCGGGTGATCCCCTCGAACCGCGGACTGTCGAAGTAACGCTGTGCCTCGATGACGTCACGTTCGAACGGTGACTGGGTCGCTGAGTCCGCTTCGATGGTGGACATGGATCTCACGCTCCTCGCTGAGCTGGTTCCCGCCGGCGACAACCCCCGGGCGGCGCTTTCGATTATCCCGACTCCACCTCCGGCTGGAGTGGGTTTGGAACACCCTCACCGTCGGCGTAGGCAATCATGGGACGCCGTCGCGAGACCAGACGGGGTGAGCCCAGGCGCCCAGCAAATGTGGTGGGTCATGTTGCGCCGCCTTTTCGGGCGTGGGTGGCAAAATGGCGGTTCCCTATCGGAATAGGCTGTGCACCAGTGCTTTCCCTGGTTCAACGGACGCTGCCCAATTATTAACGACAGCGCAAGTCGAATTACGCAACGGCCATTGCGGCGAATTGCGCCGATGCCGCTTACCGGAGATACAAAATCGGGTACATTCCTGTGGTCCGCCTCACTGACCAGGGATCAGTGGGACGGGTTCCTTTTCGCTCGGGGTCGGGGCCAAGGAGGCGACATGCGCGGCGGTTGGCCGCAGGACGACGACCCCGACAGCTGGGCGCCGCGGTGAGGTGGCGCGACCGGCCCCCGCTCAAGACCGCGGGCATTCTGTTCCTGGTCCTCATCGTCGGCGTCGTCACGCTGATCTATCTGCAGTTCCGCGGCGATCTGTCACCGCGGACAGCGCTGACCCTGGTCTCCGATCGGGCGGGCCTGGTGATGGACGCGGGTTCCAAGGTCACCTACAACGGCGTGATCATCGGCCGGGTGGGAAAGGTGGCTTCGGCCGAGCGCGACGGCAAGATGATCGCGAAGGTGACGCTCGACGTCGACCCTCGCTATCTGGCCAGCATGCCGGCCAACGTGCACGCGGACATCAAAGCCAGCACGGTGTTCGGCAACAAGTATGTGGCGTTGTCGACGCCGAAAAACCCGGACTCGAAGCGGCTGACCAGTTCCGAGGTCATCGACGCATCGTCGGTCACCACCGAGTTCAACACGCTCTTCGAGACGGTCACCTCGATCGCTGAAAAGGTGGACCCGGTCAAGCTCAACCTGACGCTGTCGGCTACCGCCGAGGCGCTGAGCGGCCTTGGCGCCAAGTTCGGGCACTCGATCGTCAACGGCAACGCCGTTCTCGATGACGTCAATCCGCAGATGCCGCAGATCCGCACCAACATTCAGCAGCTCTCCAAGCTGGCCGAGGTCTACACCAAGGCCAGCCCGGACCTGTGGAACGCCCTCGACAACCTGGCCGTCACCGCGCACTCGCTGAACGCCCAGCAGAAGGACATCGACGCCGCGCTGCTGGCCTCCATCGGGTTCGGCAACACCGGTGCCGATGTCTTCGAACGGGGCAGTCCCTATTTCGTGCGTGCAATGGCGGACCTGGTGCCCAGCAGCCGCCTGCTCGACAAGTACAGCCCGGAGCTGTTCTGCAGCATCCGCAATATCGCCCAAGTGTCGCCGGCGGCGCTGGATGCCTTCGGCGGCAACGGATACTCACTTTCCACGGTGACCGAGGTCCTCGGTGCCCCCAATCCCTATGTCTATCCGGACAATCTGCCGCGAACCAATGGCCGAGGCGGACCGGGCGGAGCGCCAGGCTGCTGGCAGACTGTCGACAAGAACTTCTGGCCGGCGCCTTACCTGGTGGTCGATGACGGTGCCTCGCTTGCGCCGTACAACCACTTCGAGCTCGGCCAGCCGTTGCTCACCGAATACGTGTGGGGCCGTCAGGTCGGCGAGAACACCATCAACCCCTGACGATCGCGGTTAGCCTGAGCCGATGCGGGTCCGTCTCGAAAGGTCCAGATGCGTGGGCCATGCACAGTGCTATGCGAAAGACCCTGATCTGTTCCCGATCGACGACATGGGTTATTCGATCCTCACCGACCATGACGTCGCGCCGGGGGACGAACAGCGCACCCGGGACGGCGTGGCCGCCTGCCCGGAGGAGGCGTTGATGCTGGACGAGGAAGCCTGAGTGCCGCAAGGCTTTTGAAGGCTGAGCCGTCGTGCTTCTAGGCGGGTTGGGAAGCGGGATCTACTGGTGGCGGTGCCATTTGGGCACCGACCGGCACGCTGTCACCGGGGGGCGGAGGCGGCTGATCCCCAGGCGGCGGCGCATCGACGACGGCGTCGACGAACACGGGCGCGCCCGGCGGGGGAGCATCCGGGGCGTCGGGCGCCGGCGGCGCCAACGGATCGGTCATCTCATCGGCGGGCATCGGCAGGTACATGTGGTGCGTGAACTGCCGCTGATAGGCGCCGCCGCCGCCGATCCGCACGCCGCCGCCCTCACCGCTGGATACCGGGGTGCCGTCGGGCAGCGTGACAGCGGTGTGCCCGCCGTTCCAGCCGATCACGAGCGAGTTGGGAGCGGTTCCGTAGTGGAATCCGCGAGCGAGGAGGGCAGCTTCCTCATTGCCGGTGTGGAACCGGCTGCCGTAAATGGGCCTGCCGGTGGCCACATTGGACACCCAGGAGGCCAGCCCTGAGCAGTCGGTGCCAGCCGGACTGTCCCCACCGGGAACGTACGGCGTGCCTGACACCTGACTGATCAGAGTCATCAACGTCGCGATTGCAAACATGTGGCCGAAACTAACAAGTAATTTGCGCGCATGCCAAAGTCTGTGTTTTCCACCACGTTTCGTGAAACGTTGTGGCGCGACTAACAGTTGTGCTGATAAATCAGAACGGAATCGGAAGATTTACCTTTGCGCGTTCTGCGAATTAAACGCTATACCAGTGTGTTTCGACAAGTCGGCATTGTCAGCTGCTACCCCGCTGCAGTTGGCCCGGCGGACTGCCCCTTGAGCAGTCGTGACGGGTATGTAATGACTTGATCGATTCAGGTGAGCCGAAAACGGTGCTTTGCCGTGATCGCGCAGGGGTGACCGAAGTAGGTGGGCTCAGCCCTCGGCGCGGACCTGGTCCTTGAGTGCCGGCACGATCGGCGGGGCGGTCTTCCAGTTCGGCAGACCGTCCTCCTCGAGGCCCACCGGCCAGCCGTTCTCGTGCACCTGCGCCCAGTGCGAGTGGTTGAGCTGGTGCAGGGTGAAGCAGGCGTTCAGGGCGTTGTAGAAGCCCATGTTGTCGACCGTCTGGTTGACCGCTTCCTTGGCCAGCAGCGCCGCCATGGTCGGAACCTCGGCGATCCGGCGGGCGAACTCCAGCGTCTTGTCGGCGAGTTGGTCTTGAGGGAAGACCTTCGAGATCATGCCCAGTTGATAGGCCTCGTCCACCGTCATCGCGTCACCGGTGAGCATGAGTTCCTTGGTCTTGCGGGGGCCGAACTCCCACGGGTGGGCGAAGTATTCGACGCCGCACATGCCCAGCCGCGCCCCGACGACGTCGGCGAAACGGGTGCCCTCGGCGGCCACGATCAGGTCACAGGCCCACATCAGCATCAGCGCGGCGGCGTAGACGTCGCCGTGCACCTGGGCGACGGTGATCTTGCGCAGGTCGCGCCAGCGGCGGGTGTTGGAAAAGAAGTGATGCCACTCCTGCAGCATCAGGCTCTCCGCACCTTCCCGGGTGGCACCGTTCACCTGGAAGCTCGGGTGCTGGTCCGGTCCGGGGGTGTGTTCGGCCCGCGACACCGCCGACCCGAGGTCGTGGCCGGAGGAGAACATCGGGCCATGACCGCCCAGGATGACAACCCGGACCTTGTCGTCGGCCTCGGCCTTCAGGAACGCCTCGTTGAGCTCCACCAGCAGGCCGCGGTTCTGAGCGTTGCGCGCCTCAGGACGGTTGAGCATGATGCGCGCGATGCGGCCTTCGTCGAGCTCTTCATAGGTGAGGAAGCGGTAATCCTGGGGCATAGCGGCATTCTATGCAGAGGAGAATGCGGTTACCCGAGCCGGGCGCGCAATTCGCGTTTGAGCACCTTGCCATAGCTGTTCTTGGGCAGGTCGTCGACGAAAATATAGCGCTTGGGGCGCTTGAACCGGGCGATCCGATCCAGCAGGTGGGCATCGAGCGCATCGTTGGCAGCGGAGCCGACGATGAAGGCCACGACGACCTCGCCCCACTCGGGATCGGGTGCGCCGACCACGCAGGCCTCGGCCACGCCGGGATGCTCCAGCAGAACCTCCTCGACCTCGCGCGGATAGATATTGCTGCCGCCGCTGATCACCACATCCTTGGAGCGGTCCCGCAGAGTCAGGTAGCCCCGCTGGTCATACGAGCCCATATCGCCGGTGTAGAGCCAGCCATCCTTGAGGGTCTCGCGAGTCGCGTCGGCGTTGTTCCAGTACCCGGACATCACCACGTCGCCGCGGCACGCGATCTCGCCGATCTGTCCCGGCTCGACGGGCGCGCCGTCCTCGTCGAGCACCGCCACGTCGACCCCGGAGCGGGGATAGCCCACCGAGCCGAGGACCGCATCATCGTCCGATTCGTGGTCGGCACGGCGCAATCCGGTGATGGTCATCGGCGCTTCGCCCTGGCCGTAGATCTGGGCGAAGATCGGCCCGAATGCCGCCATCGCTTTCTTGAGGCCGTCGACGTACATCGGGCCGCCCCCGTAGACGATCGTGCGCAACGCGGCCGGCGGGTTGCGTCCGGTCCCGACAAGACGCGCAATCATGGTGGGCGCCAAGAAGGCTGACGATCCCGGGTGCGCGCCACACAGGTCGAGGAACTCGTGGGGGTCGAAGGCACCCGATGCGGGCACCACCTGGCGGGCGCCGCGCAGGACATACGGAGCGATGTAGAGCCCGGACCCGTGTGACATCGGGGCGGCGTGCAGCAGGCTGCAGTTCTCATCGGGAGAGTCGATGTCGGCCAGGTGTGCCACGGTCATCGCGGTGAGGTTGCGATGCGACAGCATCGCGCCCTTGGATCGGCCGGTGGTGCCACTGGTGTAGAACAGCCAGGCCAACGTCGATGGGTCCGTCGAGGGTATCGCTGCCGGCGGCGCGTTGAAGAGCTGTTCGTAGTCCGGCCCGCCGATCAGCTCGACGACGACGGGGGACTGTGATGTCAGCTCCGTTGCGATCTTCGGTGATGCGAATACCGCTGCGGCACCGGAGTCTTCGAGGATCTGCACCATCTCGCGGGGATGCAGCTTGAAGTTGACCGGGACTACGACACACTCGGCGGCCCACACCGCGTAGAACAATTCGACGATCTCGGCCCGGTTCTCGCTCGCGATCGCGATCCGCTGGCCTGGCGCAAACGTTCGGCGCAACGATGCGGCCAACCGCAATGCGCGCTCCCGCAATTGGTTCCAGGTGTGGAGCTGCTGCTCGCCGCAGTAGACCGCGCCGCGGTCACCGAATCGGGCGGCGGCCTGATCCAAGGTGGCGAACAGGTTCACCGCGCGACCCATTCCGAGGACAGCGCGAAGTCCGACAGGTATTTCGTGGAGCTCCAGCCGCCGTCGACCACGATCGTCTGTCCGTTGATGAAACTGCCTGCGGGGGAACACAGGAACGCCACCGTGCCGGCGATGTCCTCGACGCGTCCCAACCGGGTGTGCGGCGTCATCTCGGTCTGCATCTTCTTGAATCCGGGGTCCTCCAGGCGGTGCTCGACCATCGGCGTCACGGTCACCCCGGGGGCGACCGCGTTGCTCCGGATCCCTTGTGCGCCGTACTGACAGGCGATATGCAGGGTGAGTGCGGTCAGGCCGCCCTTGGCCGCCGAATAGGCGCCACCACGAAGGCCGCCGACCACCGCGAAGGTCGAGGTCACGTTGATGATGGCCGAGCCCGGCCGCATGTGCGGGATCACGTCGCGGGCCAGCCGGAACGGCGCCCGCAGCATGACGCCGAGGAAGTAATCCAGTGTCTCGTCGTCGGTTTCGTGCAGGGGCTTGGGGCTGCCGACACCGGCGTTGTTGACCAGGAAGTCGATGCGGCCCCAGCGGGAGACTGCCAGGTCGACGATCCGCTGCGGGGCGTCGTCATCGGTGAGGTCGACGGCCAGCGTGGCGACCCGGTCGGGATCGCCGATGGCCTCGGCCAGACCGGTCAGTCGCTCGGGATCGCGTCCGGTGCCGACGACGGCCATTCCCATCTCGGCGAGCTGTGTGGCGCAGGCGAATCCGATTCCGCTGCTCGCGCCGGTCACCACCGCTACCTGTATGTCACCCATCCGCCTCGGCCAACCTTGCTCTGATCTGATGTTTGAGTACCTTGCCCGCATCATTCTTGGGCAACGAATCCCAGACGACGACGTCTTCGGGCCATTTGAATTTCGCGACACCGGTGGCCTGCAGGAAGTCCCGCAGATCGGCGACGCCGGGCCCGGGTGGACGGTCGGCGACCACCACCGCGCATGCCCGCTCCCCGGTACGCGGATCGGGAATCCCCACGATCGCGATCTCGCGGATGTCGGGGTGGCCGAGCAGTACGTCCTCGACCTCCTTGGGCGCGATGTTCTCCCCGTTGCGGATCACGATGTCCTTGGCCCGCCCGGTGACGACGAGATAATGGCCGTCCACCCAGTGGCCGAGGTCGCCGGTCCGGAAATAGCCGTCGGCGTCGAACGCGTCGGCCTCGTCCTCGGGATGCAGGTACCCCAGCAGCATCTGCGGTCCGCGGGCCCGGATCTCGCCGTCGGCGATGACGACGTCGGCGATTCCGGGCTTGCCGTCGGTGTCGGCGGCATGGTCGAGGTCGCCCAGCGCGCCGACAGTGACGACCGGCACCTCGGTGGAGCCGTAGACGCGGGTGACGACGGCATTGTCGAAATAGTCGGCGGCACTGCGGATCAGCGCCGGCGGCACCGAGGCACCGCCGCAGATGAACACCTTCAGGTCCGGCAGTCGGGTGTCGGCGCGCTCGGCGGCAGCCAGGAGATGCTGCAGGAACGGTGTTGCGCCGGACATATGTGTGCACCGTTCGCCGACCATCAGCGCGACCGCGGCGTCGGGATCCCAACGGTCCATCAGCACCGCCGTCGTGCCCAGCAGAATCGGGAATTCGAAGGCGTAGATCGATCCGCCGATGTGGGCGATGGGAGAGGGCACCAGATACACCGACCCTGGCACGACCCGCCAGTGTTCACCGAGCTGACGGATCAGCGCGTGGATCGAATTCTGGCTGTGCAATACACCTTTCGGCCGTCCCGTAGTGCCGGAGGTGTAGAGAATCATCCGGACCGCGTCGGGATCGAGCAGCGGTGGCGTGAGTGCCTGACCCGCGAGCGAACCGAACCCGACCTGCCCCGGTTGTGGCTCACCGCGCACCACGACGACGGTCGGTGGCGACGACATCGCGGCGGTGACGCGATGCAGCATCGCCGCATAGTCGTGGCCGCCGAACTCGGCAGGGACGAAGATCATCCGGACGTCGGCATCGGCCAGGATGAAGGCCAGCTCGTGGTCGCGCAGCGACGGCAGGATCGGATTGGCCACCATGCCCGCCACGGTCGCAGCGTGATAGACGATCGCGGCCTCGTGCCAATTGGGGAGCATGAACGACACCACGCTGCCTGCGGGCATGCAGGCAGACATCGCGCCGGCCAATGCGTTGGCCCGGTCGTACAACGTTGCGCAGTCCAGGCGTACCGGTCCGTCGATCAGGACCTCCCGCTGTGGGGTGTCCCGCGCGGCCGCGGCCAAGGCGTCGGCCAGGGTTTCGCGCACCCACAACCCGCTGGCGTAGGACTGCGCGGCCAACTCGGAATCCCGCTGTGCGGTGCGCACGCCGGCTAGCCCTTCACTCGTCGCATGGTCATCGAATGGCGGAACCGCGCACCGGGGTGAGTGTTCACCGTTACCTGAGCGATCTCGCCATCGGAGGTCGTGTATGTGCGCTGCATCTCCAGCGCAGGTGTGCCCGGCTCGACCTTGAGCGCGTCCGCCAGCTCAGCCCCGACCTGGACGGCCGAGATCTCTTGGCGCACTTCGACGATGCTGATCCCGAACAGATCCTCGATGAGGGGGAAGATCGGCCCGGTGTGGTTCTGCAGCATCCGGCCGACCGCCGCGAACGCGCGGTTGATGTAGTACTCCGTGCGGCAGACCGGGGCGTCGGCGCCCTCGGCGCGGCGGAATCCGCGCACCGCCAGCCATTGTTCGCCAACCGTGAGCCCGCTTCGCTGCGCCAGCTCGTCGTCGACGGTGACCATGGCGACCGACTCGATGGCGAAACGGGCACCCGTCGCGAATGCCAGCAGGTCGTTGATGGACACGACGTCCTGGACGTAGGCGTGCGACGACGGTCGCGGCACCACCATCGTGCCCGCCCGCGGTCGTGACGACACCAGGTTGTCCTCACGCAGGCGGCGCAGCGCCTCACGAACGGTGTAGCGGCTGACCGAAAATCGCTGGCAGAGTTCATGTTCGGTTGGCAGTTGCGATCCGACGGGGTACACGCCGTCGACGATCTCCTTGCGGAGCGTGCGGGCCACCTGGATGTAGCGGTGATCCCCGGACTCAGCGTGCATGATCTCCGCTCTTCCGCTGGAAGGCCAGCACACTGCCGTCGGAATCCGCCGAGACATACAGGGTGCCGTCGGGTCCGGCCGCGATCCCCGCGAACGGCCCCTGAGGCCCCGAGAACGGTGGCATACCGCGCAGTGGCTTGGGGGTGACCCCGGGCGGTGCGCCGACCGGAAGGCCGGACGCGATGGTGGTGCGGGCGCCGTTGGCCAGATCCACCTCGATCAACGATTTCGCGTCCGCGTCGACGAGGTAGAGCAGGTCACCGGAGACCAGAATGCCCTGCGGGCAACCTAGTCCATCCACCACCGGCTCGGTGGTGGTGCCGTTCACCCTCACGACCCTGCCGCGCTCACTGACCAGTGGATTGCCGTCGGGTCCGAAGGCCACCCCGACCGGGGTATCCAGGCCAGTGGCCAGCACCTCGGTGCGGCCACCGTCCACCGACAGCAGCCGCCCGGTGCCCTGTTCGACCGCGACGATGCCGCGTGGGCCCAGGGCCACGCCGTAGAGCTGGTCCAATCCGTCTGCCAGGAAATCGCTTTCGCCGTCGGCGGGGCGGAACCGGGCGACCTGCCCACCCGAGGTCGTCACCACGAACTCGCCTGGGCCTGCCGCGGCCACGCCGCGCACGAAGCCGGGATAACCGGGGCTGAACAGCATGCCGAGGGTATGCAGGGTGCCGTCGGCCCGCAGCGCGTAGAAGTAGGTGCCGTCGGCGACATACAACTCGCCGTCGGGCCCGACCGTCAGATCCAGTGGCCAGTTCAGCCCGCCCGGCAGCACCGCGCGGGTCTGCAGGCCGTCGAGGACCTCGGTGATCTCGCCGGTGAAATTCGAGACGAACAGCCTCCGCCCCACGAAGGTCAGGTTGTCCAGTCCCGGATTGAGATTGGCCAGCACGGTCTGCTCCCCGGTGCGTGGATCGATCCGCAGCACCTGGCCGCTGTGCACCTGGGTGGAGACCAGCTGGCCCTGCGCGTCGAACTTGACCGCATCGGGTACGCCGAGGCCCGTCGCCACGATTTCGGGACTGCCGCCGTCGGGATCGATGCGCCAGATCTCGTTGGCGCCCATCACCGGGAAATACAGCAGCCCGTCGGGCCCGACCTCCATGGCGTTGGGCGAGGGCACGTTCTCCAGCAGAATGCGGGTTTGACCGGTTGCCGGATCCAGCTCCAGCAGCCGGCCACCTTCACGGCACTCGCCGATGAACAACCGGCCACGATGCACGGTGATGCCGTTGGCGCAGGGCAGGTCATCACGCAGTACCCGCGCGGTTCCGTCGGCGGCACGGACACTGACCCGGCCGTCCATCACTTCGGTCGCGTAGAGGTTTCCGGCGTCGTCGAACGCGACATCGTCGGGGGCGATGATGTCGCCGCCCTTGGCACTGATCGTGTCGACCGCGCCGGTGCCGATATCGAGTGCGCTGATCTGGCTCCCGGTCACCTGCGCGATGTACACGCGACCGTCGGGACCGGTGCGCAGGCCGTTGGCGCCGAACAGCCGGCTGGGCGCGCTGCGGCGGTCAATGCGCCAGCCCTCGGCCAGGACCGGGGGCCGGGCGAGGGTGAAGCGCCCCTCCTGCTGCGATGTCACGGCGTGACCGTACCAAGCGGCCTTAGTCCAGACAATAGTCTCAAGCTATCTACGACGACCCCCTTGACGGTTCTATAAGTGCTGCGGAATCATGTTCTCCAGCCAGCAGAGTCCCCCGGCTTGTCCGGACAATAAGCCGGAGCGTCCGGACGATACTGCTGCGAACGAAAGCGGGTTATGACGGATCTCCTCAGGCTCGACGGCCGCATCGTGGTGGTCTCGGGCGCCGGAGGCGGCGGCATTGGAACGGCCGTGACCGAGATGGCGGCACAGGCCGGCGCCATCGTCATCGCGGTCAGCCGCTCACAGGACAACCTCGATCAACACGTCGGTCCGCTGGTCGACGGCGGGCTGTCGATCGTGCCGGTCGCCGCGGATGCAGCCACCGATGCCGGGATCGCCACCGTCCTTGACGCGGTGCGCCGGAATGAGGGGCGGCTGCACGGACTGGTCAACATCGCCGGTGGCGCCGCGCCCTCGACGTGGATGCCGGCCACCCGGGTCAGCCGCGCCGACTGGCGAGAGCTGTTCACCGCGAACCTCGAGACCATGTTCTTCATGAGCCAGGCGGTGGCCGCCGAAATCCGGTCGGCCGGCGGGCCGGGCTCGATTGTGTCGGTGTCGTCGATCAGCGGGATGAACACCGCGCCGTTCCACATCGCCTACGGCACCGCCAAGGCCGCGATCGTGGCGGCCACTCGAACCATGGCACTGGAACTCGCGCTGGACGATATCCGGGTCAACGCGGTCGCGCCCGGGGTCACCGAGACCGTGGCATCGCGCGCCTACGTCCACTCCGATTCCGATAGGGACAAAGCCGCCATCGCCATGGGGCGGCGCGGACGCCCCGAGGAACAGGCCGGGGCAATCCTGTTCCTCTTGTCCGACCTGTCGAGCTACATCACCGGCCAAACCCTGCTCGTCGACGGGGGATTGGATCTGCGCTGGAGTCACGTCGGTGCGGACAACACGTCGCTGTTTCTCTCCGACGACGACTTCCGCAGCGAAATCAGAAGGCCCTGAAAGGAGTTGGCGATGGGCGATCTCGATAGTAATGAAGAGCTAGCCGAACCGATGACCATCGGTGTGGAGGCGTACATCTCGCCGGAGTACGCCCGCGCCGAACGCGACAAGTTGTGGCGCAAGGTTTGGCAGCAGGTCGGCCGGGTCGAGGAACTGCCCGAGGTCGGCAGTTATCTGACCTACGACATCCTCGACGACTCGATCATCGTCGTGCGAACCGGGCCGAATGAGTTTGCGGCACACCACAACGTCTGCATGCACCGCGGCCGCCGGCTCGTCGACACCCCGCCCGGCGCGAAACAGGCTGTCGGCCGGGCCCGTAAGTCGTTCGTCTGCGGATTCCACGGCTGGTCCTACGGTCTGGACGGCGCCTGTACACACATTCGCGAGGAAGCTGACTGGAAGGGTGCGCTGAACCCGGCCGGCACCCGACTCCGGTCGGTAAACGTCGACACCTGGGGCGGCTGGCTGTGGATCAACATGGATCCCGACTGCGAACCGCTGGCCGACTATCTCTTTCCGGCGGCGAAGATCCTCGACCCGTTCGGGCTCGAGAACATGCGCTGCAAGTGGCGTAAATGGGTGCACTTCGACTGCAACTGGAAGGTCGCCCTGGAGGCCTTCAACGAGACCTACCACGTGTTCACCACTCATCCGGAGTTCAACAAGTTCGGTGAGTTCAAGGGCTGGGCCAAAGCACAGGGCCGGCATAGCAATATCGGCTACGACGCACCTGAGGACATGGCCGAGACCAAGTCCAAGATCCGGCTCGGCACCGGCGATCCGCGGATCTCCACCGCGGAGATGCAGGTGTACACGATGGAGGAGACGAACGCGACCACCACGCAGACGCTGGTGAACGCCGCGCTGCGACTGGTGGACGAATTGCCCGAGGACACTCCGGCCGACAAGGTGCTCGAGCACTGGCTGGCGTCAGCGCGGCGCGACGACGAGGCCCGCGGCGTGCTGTGGCCGACGATCCCCGCCGACATCCTCGGCCAGAGCGGCACCGCCTGGCAGCTGTTCCCGAACTTCCAGATCGGGCAGGGCCTGACCAGTGCGCTGTGCTACGGCGCGCGCCCAGACCCGGGCTACGACCCGGACAAGTGCATCTTCGAGGTGTCGGTGTTCGAGCTCTACCCCAAAGGTGCCGAGCCGCAAACCGACTGGGAGTACACCCCGGTGGGTGATCCGCGCTGGCGCAGCGTGCTGCCGCAGGACTTCTCCAATATGGCCGCCGTCCAGCAGGGGATGAAGTCGCTCGGATTCCCGGGCACCCAACCCAATCCGTACCGCGAGCGCAGCACCGTCAACCTGCACTACCAGCTGTCGAAGTACATGGGCACCGGGGAACCCCGCGCGCTCGCAAAGGAGAACGATCGATGACCGCGGACTGCGGGCCAACGGATGTCCCACAGGATATCGATATCGACGCATTGCGGGAGAAGTACCGCGTCGAGCGGGAGAAGCGACTGCGCCCAGAGGGATCCGCGCAGTACCTCGAGCTCGAGGGCGAGTACGCCGACTTCTACGAGGTCGACCCCTACACGGCGGTGACGGCGCGTGATCCGATCGCCGAGGACGCCGACGTCGTGGTCCTCGGCGGTGGGTTCGCCGGGCTATTGGCCGGGGCCTACCTGAAAAAGGCGGGTGTCGAAGGTGTCCGGGTCATCGAGATGGCCGGCGACTTCGGTGGGGTGTGGTACTGGAACCGGTTTCCGGGGATCCAGTGCGACAACGACGCGTACTGCTACATCCCGCTGCTCGAAGAGCTCGGTTTCATGCCGTCGAAGAAATTCGCCGACGGTGCCGAGATCTTCGCGCACTGCCGCAATATCGGAAAACACTTCGGCCTCTACGACGGGGCGCTGTTCTCCACCCAGGTGCGCGAACTGCATTGGGACGACGGGCTCAAGCGCTGGCGGATCAGCACCGATCGCGGTGACGACATCCGGGCCCGATTCGTCGTCATGGCCCAGGGCTCCTACAACCGCCCGAAACTGCCGGGAATCCCGGGCATCAAGGATTACTGTGCAGCTGGGGGTCACGTGTTTCACTCCGCCCGCTGGGACTACGACTACACCGGTGGTGACGCGGACGGCGGCCTGGACAAGCTCGCCGACAAGCGCGTCGCTCTGGTCGGTACGGGTGCAACCGGAATCCAGCTGGTTCCGCACCTCGGTCGTGATGCCAAGCAGCTCTTCGTGTTCCAGCGCACGCCGTCGTCGGTCGATTCGCGCTCGAATCCGCCCACTGACCGCGAGTGGGCCGCCTCGTTGCAGCCGGGGTGGCAGGAGGAGCGCAAGCGCAACTTCCACAACTGGTCGCCGTTCGTCGGCGTGGTGTTCGGTGAACCGGATCTGGTGTGCGACTTCTGGACCGAACTCGGGCGCAACCTCACCGCCCGGATTGCGGCCAGCCCGGATCCGGCGTCGGTAAGCATCGAGCAAATCATGGCCTTCCGGGAAGAAGAGGACTACAAGATCATGGAGCGGCTGCGTCGCCACGTCGCCGAGATCGTGGAAGACCCGGACACCGCCGAAGCGCTCAAGCCGTACTACCGGTTCATGTGCAAACGCCCGACCTCCAGCGAGCGATACCTGGAAACCTTCAACCAGTCGAACGTGACGCTGGTCGACGTGTCGGCGTCCAAGGGTGTCGAGCAACTGACCGAGAAGGGCATCGTCGCCAACGGCGTTGAGTACGAAGTCGATTGCGTGATCTTCGCCAGCGGCTTCGAGATCTCCACCGAGATCAGCAGGCGGTTCGCGATCGACTCCATTGTCGGCCGCGACGGGGTATCGCTCTTCGATCACTGGCACGACGACTACAAGACGTTGCATGGGATGACCACCCGGGGATTCCCCAACCAGTTCTTCATGGGGTTCATCCAGGGCGGGGTGTCGGCCAACACCACCGCGATGTTCGAGCAGCAGGCCCAGCACATCGCCTACCTCATCGCCGAGGCACAGAAGCGTGGCGCGACCACCGTCGAGCCGAGCCAGGAAGGCCAGGACACCTGGGTGGCGACCGTGCGTGGACTGTCGATCGACAACTCCGCGTTCGAACTATCCTGCACGCCTGGCTATTACAACAACGAGGGCCGTGGCGGCTCAGAGAACAACGGATCGTTCCTCGGCGACTTCTATTCGCCCGGCTTCTATGCCTTCGACGATCTGATCGCCGAATGGCGGGCCAAGGGCGATCTCGACGGCCTGGAGCTCGGACACTAGATGGCGCGACCACGATTCGACACGAAGCAGGCACGATTCGACGATCGCGTCGCCGTCGTCACCGGCGCCGGCCGGGGACTGGGGCGCGAGTACGCGCTGCTGCTCGCCGCCCTCGGTGCCAAAGTCGTGGTCAACGACCCCGGCGGGGCCCTGACCGGCGACGGTGGGGACAGCGAGCCGGCTCAGCAGGTCGTCGACGAGATCATCGCGGCCGGCGGGGAGGCGATCGCCTCCACCGAGTCGGTGGCGACCGCGGTCGGCGGCCAGGCGATCGTCGGGGCGGCAACCCAGCGGTATGGCCGGATCGACATCCTGATCCACAACGCCGGGATCGTGCGCCCGGCGCCGTTGTCCGCGATGGCGGCCGAGGACTTCGATGCCGTGCTCGACGTCCACCTGCGTGGCGCGTTCCACGTTGTGCGAGCGGCATTTCCGGCGATGTGTCAGGCCGGCTACGGCCGCGTCGTGCTGACCTCGTCCATCGGCGGTCTGTACGGCAATCACGCGGTGGCCAACTACGCCGCCGCCAAGGCCGGGATCGTCGGGCTGTCGAACGTCGTCGCGCTGGAGGGCGCCGAGCACGGGGTGCGCTGTAATGTCATCGTTCCTGCGGCGGTGACCAGGATGGCCGAAGGTCTGGACACGTCGGCGTATCCGCCGATGGGTGCCGACCTCGTCGCCCCGGTGGTCGGCTGGCTGGCTCACGAGTCCTGCTCGGTCACCGGGGAGGTCCTGACCGCCATCGCGGGTCGGGTAGCCCGGGTCGTCGTCGCGGAGTCCGTCGGGGTGTACCAGCCGCAATGGACGGTCGACGAGGTGGGCGCCCGCATCGAGGAGATCCGCGATATGAGCAACCCGCTGGTCTTTCCAGTCGTACCCGACGGGCACAGTGCCCACATCGGTCACAGCTTCGGGATGGCAAGGGGGCTACATGAATAACAGCGACCCGCTGGCCATGACTAGCACGGGCCCACTGACGGGTGTGCGGGTGATCGACCTCACCGCGATGGTGATGGGTCCCTACTGCACCCAGATCATGGCCGACATGGGCGCCGACGTCATCAAGATCGAGCCGCCCGCCGGAGACGACACCCGCTACGTCTCGGTCGGCCCGGCGCACGGGATGAGCGGGGTGTTCGTCAACGTCAACCGGGGCAAACGCAGTGTGGTCCTTGACCTTCGCTCCGACGAGGGCAGGACGGCGCTGCGCGCACTGATCGCCGGTGCCGACGTGTTCATCCACTCCATGCGGGCCAAGGCCATCACCAAACTCGGGTTCGGCTACGACGAGGTCGCCGCCATCAACCCGGCGATCGTCTACACGAACTGCTACGGCTACGGCAGGCGCGGGCCCGACCGCGACCGCCCCGCCTACGACGACACGATCCAGGCCGAGTGCGGCCTGCCCGCGGTGCAGGCCGAATTGACCGGTGAGGCCAACTACGTCGCGACGATCGTGGCGGACAAGGTCGCCGGCCTGACCGCGGTGTATGCGACGACGATGGCTCTCTTCCACCGCGAGCGCACCGGTGAGGGTCAGGAGGTCGAGGTCGCGATGTTCGAGACGATGGCCTCGTTCATGCTCGTCGAGCACGCTAACGGGGCGATGTTCGACCCGCCCTTGGGCCCGGCGCTATATCACCGGACGGTGGCCCCCAACCGTAAGCCGTATAAGACCAAGGACGGCTACATCTCGGCGCTGATCTACAACGACAAGCATTGGGCCGGTTTCATCGACGCGGTGCAGCCCGCGTGGAACCAAGAGCGCTACGTCACGCTGAAGGCGAGGGCCGCGGAGATCGACACCGTGTACTCGCTGGTGGCACAGACCATGACCGAACGCACCACCGAGGAGTGGCTGAAGTTGTTCGTCGAGCTGGAAATTCCGGCGGCGCCGCTGAACTCACCGCAGGCACTGTTCGACAACGAACAGCTCAATGCCGTCGGCTTCTTCGAAACCGTGCCCACCCCGCAGGGGCCGGTCCGGATGCCCGGTGTGCCGACCTGGTTTTCCCGAACACCGGGCCGGATCGCGGGGCCGGCCCCCGAACTCGGTGGCGACACCGCAAGCGTGCTGGCGGAGTTGGGGCTGGCCGACGTGGAGAGCGTGGAGAGCGTGGAGAGCGCATGAGCCTCAGCTTCGACATGGGTGGGCCCGCTGCGGCGTTGCGCTCACAGCTGCGCGATCTGGTGAAACAGCATGTCCCCGAAGACTTTCTCGGGGCATTCACCGATGACCCCGCCGATCTGGAAGTGGCGCAACAGTTCTGCCGGACACTGGCGGCCCGTGAGCTGCTGTGCCTGGCCTGGCCCGAAGAATTCGGCGGGCGCGACGCCTCGGTGTGGGAGCAGACCGTGGTGCGTGAGGAGATGTGGGCCCATCACGAACCGCGCGGCGCCCAGTACATGGGAGTCAACTGGGTGGGGCCCATCATCATGCGGCACGGCACCGAATCCCAGCAGCGCACGCATCTTCCGCCCATCGCCCGCGGCGAAGTGATCTGGTGTCAGGGCTTCTCCGAGCCGGAGGCGGGAAGCGACCTGGCCTCGCTGCGCACCACCGCACGTCGCGATGGTGACGGCTGGCTGGTCAGCGGTCAGAAGATCTGGACGTCCTACGCCACCATGGCGCAGTGGTGTTTCTTGCTGGCCCGCACCACAAAGGGCGAGAAGAAACAGCAGGGTCTGACGATCTTCCTGGTGCCGATGGACGATCCGGCGATCCAAGTGCGACCGATCCGCTGCATGATGGGCCCGCACCACCTCAACGAGGTGTTCTTCGACGACGTGCGCGTCACCGAGGCCGACGTGCTCGGCACGGTCGATGAAGGGTGGTCGATCGTGCAGGAGGTGACCTCGTTCGAGCGGGTCGGAATCGCCCGTTACGCACGGTGCGAACGACTGCTCGCGGCCGCACCGACGGTGCTCGGCGACCGGTGGAGCGAGCTGCCCGCCGAACTGCGCGGCAGGTGGGTGCGGATGTTGACGCACTGCCGCCGTGCGCGCCTGATGGCCTATCGCATCGTGGAACTCCAGAGCACCGGGCGAGTCCGGCCCGGCGATGCCGCCGCGTACCGGATCGCGGTCACGAAGCTGGATCAGGACAGCGCAGAGGTGTTGATGGACATCGCCGCCGCGGTGTCACACGACGACCCGCGGGCCGGGTGGTTCCTCGACGAGGTCGACGACCACTGGAAGTACTCGCAGGCCTCGACGGTGTCCTCCGGCAGCATCGAGATGCAGCGCATCCTGCTGTCGCGTTCTCTGTTGGCGGCGGCGAAATGACCGGGATGGTGCTGGACCTCAGCGAGCATGCCAGAGAGTTTGGGCATCAGGCACTTCGGGCCTTCGATGCCGCCGGCGGTGACCAGCTGGTGCAGCAGGCCGAGGCCAAGCCGGACATCAGGGAGTCGCTCGTCGGCCCGATCCTCGCCGGACTGGGCGCGTGGGAACTCGACCCATGCACCGACGCCGATGGACTGGAAGCCGCCGCAGCGTTGTGCCGCAGCGCAGGCTACTGGGCGGCGCCCTATCCGGTGGCCGAGCGTCTTGCCGCCCCCACCGACCTCGACGTCGACGGCCTGGTGGTCGTGGCAGACATCCGGCCGTCCGCCGCGCTGGCTGGACTCGAATCCCGTTGGGCTGCCGTCACGCTGGATGGAATCCGCACCCAGGTGACTGGTTATGCCGCGGACGGCCCGGCGTTCGTCACCGAGCTGCAGCTGTCGGCGATAGACGAGAACGGCGCGGGGGACGTCGCCCTGGCGCTGACCCTGCAATGCTGGACGCTGCTCGGCATGCTGGACCGTGCGATCGAGTTGACAGTGGCACATGTCGGCCTGCGCAAGCAGTTCGGTCAGACGCTGTCGGCCTTTCAAAGCGTGCAGTTCCAACTCACCGACGCCGAGGTCGAGCGCAGCGGATTGGACATCCTTGCCAAGTACACGCTCTGGAGCATCGGGAGCGGCGGGGCCGATGCGATGAACGATGCTCTCGCCCTGCGAATGTCGGCCATCGAGGCGGCTGACGTGGTCTTCCGGGTGTGCCACCAGCTGCACGGCGCTGTTGGGTTCTGCGACGAGACGACCCTGTCGTGGCTCTCGCGTTACAGCCAACCGCTACGGCGGCTTCCGTTGGGTCTGTCCGCCACGCGAGATCTGTTGACGCGCCGAGTCGGCGGGGCCGGGCTGACGGGACTGTTCGCATGAAGGTCCTTGTCATCGGCACCGGGTTCGGTAAGTACGCCGCCGCACCCGCCTATCAGGCGCTGGGGTTCGACGTCGAGGTCGTGAGCCCCCGCGACGATGCGGCAGTGAAGGCCGCGCTGGCGTCCGACGTGGACTTGGTGTCGGTGCATTCGCCGCCGTTCATGCATCTCGATCATGTGATGACGGCGATCGACAATGGGCATCCGGTGTTGTGCGACAAACCGTTCGGGCGAAACGCCGACGAGGCCGTTGCCATGCGGGACCGCGCGGACCAAGCCGGCATTCTGAACTTTCTGAACTTCGAGTTCCGCTTCAACGAGTCGTGGGCGAAGGTCAAACAGCTGGCGGACTCCGGCGCGATAGGTACTCCGGCGCACTTGAGCTGGACGTTCTTCGGCAGCGGACTGCGCGGCCGAAAGTACGGGTGGATCAACGACCGTGAACTCGGCGGCGGCTGGATCGGTGCCTACGGATCGCACCTGATCGACTACACGCGGTGGCTGTTCGACAGCGAGGTCGCCGACTGCGGGGGAGTCACCCGGATCGAGGGATCGCCGCCCGAGGCGACCGCGGAGGACGCCTATTCGGCGTGGTTCGTGCTGGCCAACGGTTGCACCGCCGCACATGACACCGGCTTCGCCGCGGCGGTGCCGACCACCCCGCGTGCGACGCTGATCGGTAGCGGCGGGTCCATCGAATTGACGGGCGACACGACCCTCGTCGTACACCGGCCCGGCGCGGATCCGGAGACATTCGAGTTTCCGCCCGCACCGCGGCGGTCGCCTCCGCCGGCACTGTCAGCGTTTCTGACCCAGGTGGCCGACGCGCTCCGCACCGGAACTCAGGCCGCGCCATCCTTCGACGACGGGGTAGCCGTCGCGCGAACGATGGATCAGTTGCGGGCCACGGCATCATGACCACAGCACTCGGCGAGTTTCGCGAGCGCGTCCGCGCATGGTGCGAGACTCACGTTCCCACCGACTGGCGGGCCACCCAAACCGGTGCCACGGAGGAGGAGTTTGCGGCGTTCCAAAAAGCTTGGTTCGCCGAACTGCATGCCGCCGGCTTCGCTGTGCCGCACTGGCCGGCGCAGTGGGGCGGTGGCATGGGAGTGGACGAGCAGATCGTGCTGTATTCCGAACTGGCAGCCCATGACGCCCCGCGACTGGTCCTGGCCTTCGTCGGCATCCACCACGCCGCATCCACCCTGTTGGTGGCGGGAACCGACGAACAACGGCGACGCCATCTCCCCGCGATCCTCGACGGCGAGATCTGGGTCCAGGGGTTCTCCGAACCCGAGGCCGGATCCGATCTGGCCAGCCTGCGCACCACGGCGCGACGGGTGGGTGACGCGTTCGTCGTCGACGGTCAAAAACTCTGGGCCAGTGGGGGAATGCATGCCGACTGGTGCTTGCTGCTGGCCCGCACCGATCCCGACGCCCCGAAGCGACAGGGCATCTCCTACTTCCTGCTTGATATGACCAGCCCCGGCGTCGACGTGCGACCGATCCGCAACGCGGTCGGCGAATCCCACTTTTGCGAGATCTTCCTCGACGGGGTGGAAATCCCGGCCGCCAACCTGATCGGCGCGGAGAACCAGGGCTGGCAGGTCGCGCAGGCGACATTGGGCGCGGAGCGTGGAATGACGATGCTGGAACTGGCCGAACGGCTGGGCAATGCGGGCTTTCGCTGGCTGGTGCAGGCGTGTCAGCCGATCGACGATGCGCTGGTTGCCGATCGGCTGGCGCGGTTCGAGATCGAGATCGCCGGCCTGCGCGGGCTGTGCCGGGAGTTGGTGCAGCACAGCGCGGCAGGTGCCACCGGCCCCGCAGACGCGTCCATCGTCAAGCTGTACTACAGCGAATTGCTGCAACGGATGACCGATTTCGGTGCCGAGGTCGGCGGTATGGCGGCCCACACCCAACTCACCAAACCGGCCTCCAGTGGCTGGGAATCCGGATCGTGGCTGCTGGACTTCATCGGCTCATGGGAATGGACGATCCCTGGCGGCGCCAGCGAGATCCAGCGCACCATCATCGCCGAACGTGGCCTCGGCCTGCCGCGCGAGCCGAGTCCCGAGCGGGGCCTTGTGAGACCGCGAGAATCAGGCAGAGTCTGATGGCCGACTATTCCGAATTCCATGCCGAGCTGCGCTCGGTGGCGGGTGAGCTGCTGGCCAAGGACAGGTCGATCGCATGGCCGGTGCTCACCGACGCGGGCTGGGCCGGGCTCGAGGTGGCCGAACACCTCGGCGGCGCCGGCGCGACGTTCGCCGAGGTGGCCGTCATCTGCGAGGAGATGGGCCGTGCGGCGAGTGCCACCAGCTTCCTCGGCAGCGCGGTGCTGGCCGTCGGTGTGGTGAACGCCTTGCAGCCCAGCGATACTCGCGACAGGTTGCTGACCGATATCGCCTCCGGCGCCACCCGGGTGGCCGTCGCCTTCGAGCCGTTCGAGTTCGTGCCGGACGCAGAGGGTGCCGACCGAATCTTGATGATCGACGGCGACACGGTGGTGGAGGCTCACATGACGGTCACCCCGCATCCTGTGCTGGACGAGACGCGCCGGCTGGCTGCGGTGACGGCAGACGGAATTGCCGAAGTGCATCGCTTCGCAGGGGATCCGCACGCTGCGGCTCGCCGCGTGCGCGACCGGGCGGCCGTCGCGGTGGCCTGCGACAGTCTCGGGGTGGCCGAGGCCATGCTCGACGCGACGGTCGCTTACGTGAAGGTGCGTGAGCAGTTCGGCAGGCCCATCGGCTCATTCCAGGCTGTCAAGCACGCCTGTGCCGATATGCACGTGGCGATCGCCGTCTCTCGCCAACTGGTCAGTGCCGCAGTGCACGCCATCGCGGAGGACCGACCTGACGCAGGCGTCCCAGCGGCGATGGCGAAGTCGTATGTGTGCGGCGCCGCCGTCGACGTCGTCGGCAAGGCCATGCAACTGCACGGAGGCATCGGCTACACGTGGGAGAGCGGCATCCACGTGTACCTCAAGCGGGCCGCGCTGAATCGTTCGCTGTTCGGTTCGCCCGCGTCGTATCGCCAAGAACTTTCCCAACGTTATCTGTAACGCAATCAAGGAGTTTCGCATGGGTGTACCGGTTTACCAACGCATTCTCGACCTGTTCGAGGCCGAGGGTGTCAACACATTGTTCGGCATTCCGGACCCGAACTTCGTGCACATGTTCACCGAGGCCGACGCACGCGGCTGGTCGGTGGTAGCGCCGCACCACGAGCTGAGCGCCGGCTTCATGGCCGAGGCGGCCTCGCGGATGACGGGCAAACCTGGCCTGTGCATCGGCACACTCGGCCCGGGCATGGCCAATATCGCCGGCGCGATCCAGTGTGCTCTCGTCGAGAACTCACCGGTGATCTTCCTCGGCGGGCAGCGGGCCCGCGTCACCGAGCGGCGGGTGCGGCGCGGCCGCATCCAATTCGTCCAGCAGGAGCCGCTTTTCGCCGCGTCGGTGAAGTACAGCAGCTCCATCGAGTACGCCGATCAGACCGACGAGATCATCCACGAGGCCATCCGGAAAGCGATGTCGGGCACCCCGGGCCCGACCTACGTCGAGTTCCCGTCACACGTGATCCTCACCGATCTCGATGTCGATGCGGCGCCCGCCCCGTCCAGCTACCGGCTGGTCAACCAGGGCGCCGGTTCCCGCGAGATCGCCGAAGCCGTCACGCTGATCCGCGCGGCCGAGCGCCCGGTGCTGCTCGTCGGCCACGGTGTACACACCTCGCGCACCCAGCAGGAGGTCAAGGAATTAGCCGAGCTGATGGCCTGCCCGGTGATTCAGACCTCGGGCGGCACATCGTTCATCCCCGGCCTGCAGGACCGGACATTCCCGTACCTGTTCTCCCCGGCCGCCAACGAAGCCGTCGAGGAATCCGACTTGTGTGTCGCGCTGGGCACCGAACTCGGTGAGCCCATGCACTATGGCCGCACTCAGCACTGGGCCGCCAACAATGCGACCCGCAAATGGGTGTACGTCGAGCAAGATCCGACCGCCATCGGCGTCAACCGGCCCGTCGACGTGGCGCTGGTGGGCGATCTGCGCGGCGTGGTGCCGCAGCTGGTCGAGGCCCTTCGCGACACCCCGCGTGCGCCGTCGGCCAACCTCGACGCGCTGGTGAAGGCGGACGCCGCGGAGCTTGCGCGGGTGGCCGAGGAGGCACCGTCCGGACGCTCGCCGATCCACCCGGCGCGCTACGTCGTCGAAGCCACCAAGGCATTCGACGAGTACACGCAAGACGGCATCATGGTGCGCGACGGCGGTGCGACCGTGATCTTCCAGTGGACGTACTCGCAGACCAAGCCCCGCGACGTGATCTGGAACCAGAACTTCGGACACCTCGGCACGGGCCTGCCGTACGCGGTGGGCGCCTCGGTCGCCGAGGGCGGCAAGCGTCCGGTGATGCTGCTGACCAGTGACTCGGCGTTCCTGTTCCACATCGCCGAATTGGAGACCGCCGCCCGGCTGAACCTGCCGTTGGTGTGTGTGGTCGGCGTGGATCACCAGTGGGGTCTCGAAGTCGGTGTGTACAAGCGGACGTTCGAGCAGCCCTCACCGCAGCCCGGTGTGCATTGGAGCAAGGACGTCCGAATGGACAAGATCGCCGAGGGTTTCGGCTGCCACGGCGAGTACGTCGAGAAGGAAGAGGAGATCGGCCCGGCCATCGCCCGCGCCTACGCCAGTGGCAAAGTCGGCGTCGTGCACGTGTGCATCGACCCGAAGGCGAACTCCGAGGAGATGCCGAAGTACGACCGATTCCGGACCTGGTACGCCGAAGGCACCCAATAACGCGTCGAGATTGAGGAGGATGTTTCCATGCGTGAATATCTGAAGTTCTACATCGATGGGCAGTGGGTTGATCCGGTCGAACTGCGGACCCTTGACGTCGACAACCCGACACTCGAACAGGTTGGCGGCAAGATCGCCATCGGCTCAGCGGCCGACGTGGACAAGGCGGTCAAGGCCGCCCGCAAGGCGTTCAACGCCTGGTCGCAGTCGACACGCGAAGAGCGCCTCGACGTGCTTCAGGCGATTCTCGACCAGTACCAGGCACGGGCCAAGGACCTGGCCGACGCAGTGCACGAGGAGATGGGTGCGCCGCCGTCGCTAGCCGCCGGGCCGCAGGTGATGATGGGTCTGGGTCACCTGGCCACCGCCATCGACGTCCTGAAGAACTACAGCTTCGAGGAACAGCGCGGCGAGAGCATGGTGGTCAAGGAGCCGATCGGGGTGTGCGGTCTGATCACACCGTGGAACTGGCCGATCAACCAGATCGCCTGCAAGGTGTTCCCGGCGTTGGCGGCCGGCTGCACCATGGTGCTCAAGCCGTCCGAGGTCGCGCCCTTCTCCGGGCAGATCTTCACCGAAATCATCGACGCCGCCGGACTGCCCGCCGGGGTGTACAACATGGTCTTCGGTGACGGACCGGGGGTGGGCACCGCGCTGTCCAGCCATCCCGGCATCGACATGGTCTCGTTCACCGGATCGACGCGCGCCGGGATCGAGGTGGCGCGCAATGCCGCACCGACGGTCAAGCGGGTGGCCCAGGAGCTCGGCGGCAAGAGCCCGAACATCGTGCTCGATGACGAGGCCTTCGCACAGAGCGTGACGGCGGGCGTCGCGGTGATGATGATGAACTCCGGCCAGAGCTGTAACGCTCCGTCTCGCATGCTGGTGCCGAAGGCGCGGCTCGACGAAGCCGCCGCGGTGGCCCGGGCCACCGCGGAAGGCGTGAAGGTCGGCGATCTGGCCGACAGTTCGGCGATCGGACCGGTGGCCTCGCGGGCGCAGTTCGACAAGGTCCAAGGACTGATCCAGAAGGGTATCGACGAGGGCGCGACGGTGGTCGCCGGTGGACCCGGCCGCCCCGAGGGACTGGACACCGGCTACTACGTCCGTCCGACGGTGTTCGCCGATGTCAACAACGACATGACGATCGCCCGGGAGGAGATCTTCGGACCGGTGTTGTGCATCCTCGGCTATGACGACCTGGATGAGGCCGTCGAAGTCGGCAATGACACCGACTACGGCCTCTACGGGTATGTCTCGGGTGCCGACCTGGATCAAGCACGAGCCCTGGCCCGACGGATCCGCGCCGGTGCCGTCGCCATCAACCACGCGTTCGACATCAAGGTCCCGTTCGGTGGCTACAAGACCAGCGGCAACGGCCGAGAGTGGGGCGAAGAAGGTTTCGAGGACTTCCTGGAAACCAAGGCGATCTTGGGATACGCGCCGGCCGGCACCGGGGAGTAGCACCATCGACCACTAGCATCGGCACCCATGCGAGTGTTGGTGCAACGGGTCACGTCCGCGTCGGTGTCGGTAGGCGGCGAGGTGGTCGGCGAAATCCGGCCACCGAGCCAGGGATTGCTGGCCCTGGTCGGTGTCACCCATTCCGACACCAATGACCTTGCCCGCCGGTTGGGTGAAAAGCTATGGCAGTTAAGGATTCTCGACGACGAGAAGTCCGCAGCCGACATCGGTGCGCCGATCCTGGTGGTCAGTCAGTTCACGCTGTACGCCAACACTGTGAAGGGGCGCAGGCCAACCTGGAACGCGGCCGCACCGGGTCCGGTCGCCGAGCCGCTGGTCACTGTGTTCGCCGAGACCCTGCGCGGCCTGGGTGCGGACGTCGAGACCGGGGTGTTCGGCGCGGATATGCAGGTCGCGTTGGTCAACGACGGCCCGGTCACGGTGCTGCTGGAGCTGTAGCCCCCAGTGTCTGCAGCGGTTTGGTGGCGGTCTCGCGCAATGTCAGTACGGTGAGCAATGACACTACTGCGGCGATGGCCACGTAAATGCCTGCGGCATAGTCGTTTCCAGTGCGCGCGGATAGCAGGGTGACCACATACGGCGTCGTACCGCCGAACACCGCCACCGACACGTTGTAGCCGATCGACAGGCCGCTATAGCGGACCCGGGTGGCGAACAATTCCGCGGCGGCCACCAGTGACACCGAGACGAACACCGCTTCGATCGCGGCGAGCAGGCAGTGCGCCAGAATCGCGGTAACCAGCGAGCCCGCGTTCAACAGCACGAACGCCGGGTACGCCAGCACCGCGAACCCGACCGCACCGCCGATCAGCAACGGCCGCCGTCCGATCCGGTCCGACAACGCACCCAAGGGCAGGATGAGCACCAGCGCGACGATGCTTGCCGTGGTGATCGAAGCGAACGAGGCCGTCTTGGAGAAGTGCAGTGTCTTGATGAAATACGTTGGCAGATACGTGAACACCACGTAGAAGCCGACGTTGTGGATGATCATCAGGCCGATAACCTGAAGAATCGGCACCCAGGCCTTGGTGACGGCCTCCCGCAACGGCGAAGCGGCGACCTCGTCAGCCTCCGACAGCTCCGCGAACGCCGGGGTGTCCTCCAGCCGCAGCCGGATGTAGAGGCCGACCAGGCCCAGCGGGCCGGCCAACAGGAACGGAATGCGCCATCCGTAGCTCTCCATCGCGCCGTCGGGAAGGACGGTCGTCAGCAGTGTCACGGTGACCGAACCGAGCAGAAAGCCCAGCACCGCCGACCAGACCAGGAAGGCCACCACCACACCGCGGCGGCGATCGGTCGAAAACTCAGCGAGATAGCACGCGCCGCCACCGTATTCACCGCCGGCGGAGAACCCCTGCAGACAGCGCAGCAGCAACAGGCCGAGCGGGGACAGCACACCGACGGAGGCATACGTGGGTAGCAGGCCGATGGCCAGCGTCGAGCCCGACATCAGCAGGATCACCAGGGCCAGCACCCGTTGCCGACCGATGCGGTCACCGAGCGGGCCGAAGAACAAGCCGCCCAACGGCCGCATGAAGAAGGCCGCGGCGAAGATCGCGAAGGCGTTCAACAGCGCGGCGGTCTCGTTGCCCGGCGGAAAGAACTTCACCGAGATGAATGTGGCCAGAAAGCCGTAGATCGCGAAGTCGTACCACTCCACGGCGTTCCCGATCGACGCGCCGGTAATCACCCGGCGCAAGGACGACGTGTTCGCTATGTGATCACCGGTGGGCAAAGTGTGTTCTCCCGCAATCGAAGTCATCAGCACGATAACGGGGTTGGGCCGGTGAAGGGGCCCGATTACGACGCAGTCCGGGGGAGGGCATTGTGTACATAACGGATGGATCGCCACACACTGGAGGCACGATGACCAACACACCGACGGTGACGCCGTATCCGATCGCGGTGCCCGATTCGGTTCTCGACGATCTGCGCCGGCGCCTCGACGGCGCGCGGTGGCCGGCCGAACTGCCGGGTTGCGGGTGGGAGTACGGAACCGAGCAGGCCTTCTTGCGGACGGTCGTCGAGCGTTGGCGTGATGGCTATGACTGGCGGGCGACGGAAGCCGAACTCAATCAATGGGGTTCACACGTGACGACCGCCGCCGGTCAGCGAGTGCACCTGCTGCACGTGTGCTCGGACAATGCCGATGCGATCCCCTTGGTGCTGGTGCACGGGTGGCCGGGGTCGATCACCGAATTCCTCGACGTACTACCACTGCTCCGCGAACGTTTCCACGTGGTCGCCATCTCGATGCCGGGTTACGGGTTCTCGGGTCCGACCACACAACGAGGTGTCGATGTCTCGACGGTCGCCGCAGCTGTCGACGACGTCATGTCCCAACTCGGCTATGACCGATACGTCGCGCAGGGCGGTGACTGGGGCGCTCTCGTCGTCCGCCATCTCGGACAGCACTTTGCGCCGCGGGTGGCAGCCATCCACACCAACATGCTGTTCGCCCCGTTCGACGGTGACCCCGCCGATGCGATGACTGGAGTGACGGAAAGTGAACTGGCGAGAATTGTTTCGTCAGCCGAACGGGTCGTCGACGGAACTGCGTACATGCAAATCCAGTCGACCCGGCCCCACTCGCTGGGATATGGACTCGACGATTCACCGCTGGGTCTGGCCGGCTGGATTCTGGAGAAGTTCCATGCCTGGTGCGATATCCGCGAGGGAATGCCGGTCCGCACCGACCGGCTCATCGACAACCTGATGATGTACTGGCTCACCGGAACCGCAACCTCGGCAGCCCGCCTGTACTGCGAAGCGACCAGGGCGGGTAATTCGGCGCTGAGCGACTGGCATGGGCGCGTGGACGTTCCAACCGGATATGCGGTGTATCCCTGTGAGCTGTTGCAGACACCGCGGGTGTGGGCGGAGCGCCGGTACAACCTCGTGCATTACTCCGTGCTGGACCGCGGGGGCCACTTCGCCGCATTCGAACAACCTGATCTGTTTGCCGCTGATGTCAACACCTACGGCGACACACTCCGGAACCTCGGGGTGTTCTGAGCGGCCGGCACACGCGCGTACCAGCTCGCGCCGCGATCCCGTCGTCATGCACAGGCGGGAGTGGTTGACTGGTCGGTGGAGCCCGGCACGGATTGGAGGTTGAGCAATCGCCGATTCGGAAGATATAGACGCCGATGTCCCCGAAGATGTCCGCCGCACCGTATTGACCGCCGCCCACGACGAGCTGACCCGGTGGGGCCTGGAGCGCTTCGACATCCCGACCATGTGCGCTCGCCACAAGATCGACGAGGCACTTGTCACCCGCTATTGGGGTGACGGCCGCAAGCTTGCCCTCGATGCGCTGCTGTACTGGAGCGACGACATCCTCACCCCGACCGACACCGGATCCCTGCGTACTGATCTGCAGGCGTTGGCCGTCGCGGTGGCCCGCCAGGTCAACACCGACACCGGCCGAAGCCTGCTACGCGCGATGGTGGTCAACGACCGCGCCGCGTTCGCGGACGACACGCGGATGTCGTTCTGGTTGAAACGGTTCACCGGCATCCGCACGGTGTTCGACCGGGCCGTCGAACGCGGCGAGATACGGGACGGTGTCGACATGATCGCCGCGATGCAGCTGGTGCTGGCGCCGATCAATGTGCGTGCCCTCTACACCATCGACCCGATCGAAGAGAGCTACTGCGACGCCGTCGCCGACCTGGCGTGGCACGCTATCGCGCGGCACTGAGTCAGATCGACACGCTCAATTGTTACCGGTCCGCCGCCTGGGGTCGACCTCCGGCGTGAGAACGTAGATCTCTATGCATACGCACAGCTTCGTCACCTACGAGGAATTCGGTCGCCGATTCTTCGAGGTAGCGGTGACCGAGGAGCGTGTTGCGGCGGCGTTCGCCGAGATCGCGGGCGGCGAGTTCGAGATGGGTCCGATGGCGCAGGGGCCGGCCGGGCTGGCCAAGGTCACGGCGAAGGTGAAGATCCAGCAACCGGTTGCCCGGCGCAGCGTGGGCGACACCATCACGTTCAACGTCCGCATCCCGCTGGTGATCGAGCTGATCGTCGACCTGCGCGTGGACAAACAACGGTTCACCGTCGACGGTGATATCGCGTTGCGGGCCACGGCGCGGGCGGCCGAACCGCTGCTGCTGGTCATCGACGTCGCCAAACCACGGTCCTCCGACATTTCCGTCAACGTGACGTCGAAATCCATGCGCGGCGAGATCATCCGGCTCGTCGCCGGCGTCGACGCCGAGATCCGCCGTTTCGTCGCGGCCTATGTTGCCGACGAGATCGACAGCCCGGGATCGCAACAAGCGAAGGTCATCGACGTCGCCGAGGCCGTCGCGTCAGCCTGGGACTGAGCAGACACCGGCGCGGTTCGTCTTCGTGCACGGCGGTTTCCATGCGGGCTGGTGCTGGGAACGCACCATCGCCGAACTCGATCGGCTGGGCCACGACGCGGTCGCATGGTGCCGAGTTGCCGCGCAGCTGACCATTGATGGGCCGCTGCAACCGGATTAGTCGCGGCGGGACCGGCCGGTGAGATTCACCGGCAAGCCGACCGCGCTCAGCTGGGTGAGGACGTCCTCGATGCGCCCGGTGGGCACCTCGGCGCGCCACTCCGGCAGGCTTGCGGTCAGGCGCAGGGCACCGGGCCCGAACGACAGGCTCGTCAGGGTCAGGCCGCTGGCCAGCTCCGGCAGCCGCACCGGGTAGGCCGGTGTCTTGGCCGGCAGCGGCCACCGGCGCCGGCGGGTCCGCACGGCCCGGGGATGGAGCCACAGGGTGGAGCCGTCGAGTTCCACCTCGACCTCCACACTGCCCAGTCCGGGGCGGCGCGCCCAGCGCAACCGGGCGACGCCGTCGTCGTCCACGTGTCCGGAGAGGCGGGGCAGTGCGTCGGAGAACACCTCATCGAGTGCGTGCGTCGAGACGTCCATACTCACCTCGACCGGTGCGGCCACCAACTCCGGTGGTAATCCCGGCTGCAGATGGACATTGTGCAGGACCACGGAGGCGCGTTCGAAATACCGTTCATCCCAACGGATATCGGTGGCCGCCAGCCGCACGTCGTTCAGCTGACCGACGGCAAGCCGGCGAACGTCGAGCCGCGAGTCGAATTCGGTGACGGTCAGCGTGATGTCCCCGTTGTCCAGCCGCACGGTCAGGGTGCGGCCGATCACCAAACGCTTGACGGTCATGAACAGGGTCCGATACGCCACCGCGGCCCCGGAGCTCACCGCCGACGACGACCACACCGACGACAGCATGTCCAGTGGCCGCAGAAGATCCCACCGGGCAAGACCCAGCGAACGTGCCATTACAGGTCCAGCTCCAGATGGCCACCCTCGGGGGCGCGCGACACGCAGGTCAGCATCATTCCGGCGGCTTGCTCCGGCTCAGTCAGGAGTGTATCCCTATGCTGCACAACACCATTGATCACGCGAGTCCGGCAGGTGCCGCAGAATCCCTGCTGGCAGGAGTACGGCGCGGCCACCTGCTCGCGCCGCAGCGCCGCCAGCAGTGTCTCGCCGCGTCCGACTGTCACCGTGGCTCCCGTCGACGCCACCGTCACGGTGAAGTTCGTGCCGTCGACCACCGGCGCGGCGGCGAACCGCTCGAAATGCAGTTCGACGTCGTCGCGTCCAGCCAGCGCTGCCCGGATCGCCGTGAGCATCGGCGCCGGGCCGCAGGTGTACACCCCGACCCCGTCCGGGCAGTCACCCAGTAAGTCGGCGGCGGTGGGCACCCCGTGCACGTCGTCGGTGCGGATCTGCACCCGCGAGCCGAACCGGCGCACCTCGTCGAGGAAGGGGATGGACTCTTCGCTGCGCCCGGCGTAGATCATCGACCAGTCGACACCGAGACGTTCGGCCAGGCCGAGCATCGGCAGAATCGGGGTGATGCCGATGCCGCCGGCGATGAACCGCAGCCGCTGCGCGGGGGAGCCGTAGCCGGGAACGGTGAGCGGGAACGCATTTCGCGGACCGCTGCTCGTCACCGTTGCTCCGATGCCGAGTTCGTCGTGGACCTCGATCGAGCCGCCACCGCCATCGGGGATGCGTCGCACGGCAATTCGATAGCAGGTCCGCAGGCCCGGCTCGCCGCACAACGAGTATTGCCGGATCCGCCCGCTGGGCAGGTGGATGTCCAGGTGCGCCCCGGGATGCCAGGGTGGCAGCGGCCGCCGATCCGGGGCGGCCAGTGTCAGTGCGACGACGTTCTGATCGCGCGCGACCACCTGACGCTCGACGATCTGCAGCGTCAGCGTGTGGTCCCGGCCCGGGGGAGCCGCGGGCCTGCGGATCGCGGCACTGATCGCCCACAGGGTGGTGATGGCCGCATCGGTGAGGCTTAGTGGAACGTCGTGGCGGGTCCGCCCCGACGCGCTCGGCGGAGCCGCCCGCAAGCGGGCCAACGGTTTCACAGGTGCGCGGCGCGGGCGGCCGGCGAGCTCGCCAGGTAGGCGACCGCCTGCGCGGTGGAGCCGACGTCCTCCGGCGAGTAGTTCGGCCGGAAATAGGTCAACGTCGCCGAGCCGAACAGCTTGCGGTACTTGGGCAGCAGCCCGCGCTTGGAATCGTCGGCCCGCAACCGCTGCATCCGCCACCAGCTCATGTCCAGGGCGGGATCAGTGCGACACAGATACCAGGCGCCGCGGTTGAAGAAGCCGGCGATCAGCATCGCCGCCATGCCCATCGACCGGATCCGGTCGAGATAGCTGTCGTGGAAGTAGACCGCGACGTCGTGGGCGACATTGCGGTGCTCGACCTCTTCACTGCCGTGCCAGCGGAACACGTCAACCAGGGTGGGATCGGCGCCGTAGTCGTCCCAGGCACTGTTGAGGGCGAAGTCGCCGAGCACGGCGGTGTAGTGCTCGATCGCCGCGATCAGCCACAGCCGGTCGCACAGGTGGTTCAGCCGGCGCTGCGGATCACTTCCTGTGCTCGGCGAGAGCACCTGGCCGAAGACGTAGTCGAGCTGGCGCAGGATGGGCTCGGCGTTCACGCCGCGGGCGACCATCAAGTCCTGCAGGACCTTCTCGTGGGTGTCGGCGTGGGTGGCCTCCTGGCCGATGAACCCCCGCATGTCCTCGGCCAGCTGTGGATCCTTGACCAGTGGCAACGCTTCGTTGTAAGTGGCAACAAACCACCGCTCAGCCACCGGAAGCACCACGTTGAGCAGCCCGATCACATGGGATGCGACGGGGTGGCCGGGAATCCAGTGCAACGGGGCGTCGGACACGTCGAAGTCGACCTTGCGGGCCTGGATCTGCACCCGGCCAGGATCGATCTCGTGTTCGAAACGACGTGGGCGCAGCATGGGCGAAACCTCCCGGCAGTGGCTCACCGGAGTTTAGCCGAGCGCGGCGGTCAGCCGACCTGAGTCGGCGTCACGACCACCGTGCCGGGAGCACCCGGGGTCGGGCGGCCGCCGCCGTCAGCCGGGATCGTGGGCGCCGTTCCTGCCGAGCTGGGTGGCGGGGCCTCGGGCTGGGCGGCCTTCGTGCAGTTGAGCATGAGCGACATCTTGCCGCTGGCCAGGTACTTCTGGCTCTGCACGATGCACTTGGCCTGGGGCACGTCGCTACCTACCGAGCCGCCGAAAACTGAGGAGATACCTTGGGCGTGCAGGATGGCGACCGCCTTGTAATACGGCTCGCCGAGGATGTTCATCGTGCCGCCGCCATTCGGGTCGGCGTTGCTGGACCCCATGCTGAGGGCGGCTGCTGCCGAACCCGCGGCAAGCGCTCCGGCGGCCACCAGGATGAGCCTGTTCACTCGAACCTCCGTCTGTGTCTCCGGTCGAACATAGCGCAGGGTGACTCAAGATCGCCCGACGAGCAGATCTCACCAGCCTCTTGCGACCTCTATCGTCACAACCGCGCCCGAACGTTTCATCGGCCCTTTCACGGCGTGCCGAACTCGACGTTTTGCCGGTCTTTACTCGCAAAAGTGCGCCCGTTTGTCGGTTTGGGCGCAAGACATTATTGGCCGGCGTTGCCGCGCAGGATCTCCTCGGCACACCGCAGCCGGGTGTGCCCGGTCTCCTGCATGCAGATCCGGACCGGGGACTCGTCTCCGGCCGCCGGAGGCGCGATCGGCGCAGTCGGGGAGGACGTCACCACCGGGTTGGGGATCACGTCCTGGTGGACCGACCAGAGGTAGCGGTTGGTGTACTGCAGCTGCGTGCAGTAGGCGGTCGCCCCGTCCGCGGTGGTCCCGGTGGCGCCCGGCTCGGTGCAGTCCGACCCGATCACCGCGGTGGGCGTCGGTTGGACAGTGACGGTGTCAGTCGGCGTGCTGGCGGTCGTCGTGGTTGTCGTCGTGACCGGCGGCGGCGGGGGTGGCAGCAGGACGCTGGTGGGCACCGGCGTCGTAGTCGTCGTCGCGGCCGTGGTGACGGTGTGGTGGTCCTGTGCGACCGTCTCACCGCGGTCGCGGCCCGCGATGAACGCCGCGGCGACCGCGATCAGCAGCACGACCAGCACCGGAATCAGGATCGCCGGCCGCAGCCACGACTTGTGCGCCGATGGTTGCGGTTCGCCACCGGTCGGTGCGGCATCGGCGATGGGCGTCAGCCGGGTGGAATCGGTGTCGGTCAGGCCGTCACCGGACAGCGGTGTGGTGATGTGGTGAGCGAGGGCACGCGCGAAGTCCACGCACCGGTCGAAGCGGTCGGCCGGGTCCTTGGACAGCGCCTTGCGCAACGCAGGGTCCAGGTCGGCCAGCTCGGGGCGGTGCTCGGCCAGACTTGGCGGCAGTGCCGACAGATGCTGGCTGATCACCACCGCGGGGTTGGAATGCTGAAACGGCGGCCTGCCGGTCAGCAGGTGATAGGCGGTGGCGGCCAGCGCGTACTGGTCGGCCCGTCCATCTAGGTCGCGGCCCATCAGCTGTTCGGGGGCCGCGTAGGACACCGTGCCGACGGTCATATTGGTCTGGGTCAGGCCGCTCGCGTCATTGTCCCAGCGGGCAATGCCGAAGTCCGCCAACAGGATTCGCTCCTCGCCGGTCTCCTGCTTGGACACCAGGATGTTGGCGGGCTTGACGTCGCGGTGCAGGAGATGCCGTTGGTGCGCGTAGTCCAAGGCTTCGCCGACCGCGGTGACGATGTTGAGCACTTCCCGCTGCGGCAAGCCGGTGGGATAGCTCTTCAGCAGATCGCCGGCGTCGGTGCCGTCGACGTAGTCCATCGCGATCCACAGCTGCCCGTCGAACTCGCCGCGGTCGTGGACGCCGACGATGTGCGGATGCCACAGCGTGGCGGCGATATCCGCCTCGCGGTCGAACCTGGCGCGGTATTCGGTGTCGCCGCTGACCGAGGCCGGCAGCACCTTGAGGGCATCCTGACGGGGCAGCCGGGGATGTTGGGCGAGGTAGACCTCACCCATCCCTCCCGCGCCGAGCAGTCGCAGGATCGTGTAGCCGGCGAATGTCTCGCCTTCGGCCAGCGGCATTGACCGATCCTACAAATGTCCCACCTCGGCGGGACTGTTGCGGCCCAGGTAGTGATGGGTGCTGGCCCGCAGGTCCGGAAGATCGTCGGCGACGCCGAGCACCCGCAGGCAGGCGTCGGCGACGTGACCGGCCAGCGTCACGTGATCGGACTGCGGGGGCTGCGACCACATGTTCACCAGCGACTCGACCAGACGGAACGGCAGGTCGGCGGCATCATCGGCCACCCCGGTCGTGCCCAGGATGGTCCGGCTCAGGTCGAGGTAGGCCAGCCGCAGCCGCTCGCGTTCGGTCCAGAACGTCGCCAGCCGGGCTTCCCGTAGCTCGGGCAACAGATACAGGGCGCCCAGGTTCCACCGCGACGTCAGCAGCTGGGCACCGTCGAAGGCCGCCAGCGCGTGCAGGCACTGCGCCGCAGATGGATCGTCATGCCGCAGGGCGGACAGGAACGTCAGGGTCGGCGTGACGGTCTGGTGCAGCAGCGCCGACAGCAGCTCGTCCTTGGTCTTGAAGTAGTGGTAGAGCGAGGCCTGCCTGATGCCGACCGCCTCGGCGATCGCCCGGGTGGACGTGCTCGCATAGCCGCGGGTGGTGAACAGTTCCCCCGCGGCGTCGAGGATCTCCTCCCGGGCCGTCGTGCCGGGCCTGCGCCGTTCGGTCAAGCGCGGGCGCCCCGCCCGCGTTGTCTCCATGAATCCGATGTTGACCCACATCACCTGCGAAAAGACAGACCCGGGCATTTTCTGTCACACGACAGAAACGCGCGATACCTATCGGTTACGCGCCGCCTTGGTTTGGTTACGCCAGCGACACCCACCGCGACATTGCGCCCGCAAAACTGTCAATCGACAGGCTGATGACTCACCGGTGAGCTCATCCTCGTGACCCTTTGAGACCCTCGGGGAGACTCCGCATGGCGAGCGCCGCAAGTGTTGCGCTACGACCTGACGCTCCGGCGACGACGCCGGCCGGCGACGTGGTCGCGGCGGTGGATGATCTGCGCGTCACGTTCCGCCGCAACGGCAAGAACGTGCACGCGCTGCGTGGCGTGTCACTGAGCATCGCCCCGGGCGAGATCGTGGGCCTGGTCGGCGAATCCGGCTCGGGCAAGAGCGTGCTCGGCTTCAGCATGCTCGGCCTGCTCGGGGCCGCCAAGACCGGCGGGAGCGTGCAGGTCTGCGGAACCGACATGCTCACCGGCGCGGCCAAGCAACTGCGCAAAGTCCGGCGCCTGGACCTGGGCGCGGTATTCCAGGACCCGATGACGTCGCTGAACCCCACCATGCGGATCGGCAAGCAGGTCGAAGAGGTGGCCGGCAGCAGCGCCGAAGCGCTCAAACTCCTTACCGCCGTTGGCATTCCGGATCCTGAGCGGCGGATGCGGGCCTACCCGCATGAACTGTCCGGCGGCCTGCGGCAGCGCGTGATGATCGCGATCGCGGTGGCCGGCGACCCCGAGCTGATCATCGCCGACGAGCCGACCACCGCGCTGGACGTGACCGTGCAGGCCCAGGTACTGGCACTGCTGCAGCGGCTGCGCACCGAGATCGGCTGCAGCATCGTGCTGATCACCCACGACCTCGGGGTCGCGGCGCAGATCGCCGACCGCATCGCGGTGCTCTACGCCGGGCGGATCGCCGAGATCGGCCCCACCGCAGAGGTTCTGGCCACGCCCGCGCACCCCTACACCCACGGTCTGCTGCAATCGCGGCTGACGTTGGACACCGCGCGGGACCGTCCACTGGCCGCGATGGCCGGCCAGGTGCCCAGCCCGACCGCCCCGCTGTCCGGCTGTGCCTTTGTGCCGCGGTGTGCGGTGGCCCGCCCCGGATGTTCGGACACCCCGCCGGATCCGGCCGTCGTCGCGGCGCACCGGGTGAGCGCCTGCATCATCGCGCCCGACCAGATGCGGGCCGAACTGGCCGGGATCGCCGCTGCGGAGACCGAGGCTTTCGCCGACCGCGCCGAGATCGACGTCGAGCAGCCGCCTGCCGTCGATGTCCGCACCGTCACCAAGTCATTCACCGTGCGCCGGCGCTGGCTCGACCGCTCGGGTGCCCGACAGAGCAAACTGCAGGCGCTGCGGGGCGTGTCGCTGACCGTCGCACACGGCGAATCGGTGGCGCTGGTGGGGGAGAGCGGCTCGGGTAAGTCGACACTCCTGCGGATCATCGCCGGATTGGAGAAGGCGACCACCGGCGAGATCGAGTTGGCCGGAAACCAACGCCCGCAGATGGTCTTTCAGGACGCCGGCGCCTCACTGACGCCCTGGTTGTCGGTGGGCGAGCTGATCGGCGAGCGGCTACGCACCACCACGATGTCGCGCACCGAACGCAAGGACGCCGTCGCGGCGGTGCTCGAGCGGGTCGGCCTGCCGCACGACGTGGTCAAGTCCAGGGCCGCACAGCTGTCCGGCGGCCAGCGGCAGCGGGTGTCACTGGCGCGGGCCACGGTGATCCCGCCGCAGGTGCTGCTGTGCGACGAGCCGACCAGTGCGCTTGACGTGTCCCTGGCGGCCTCGGTGCTCAACCTGATCGGCGAATTGCGCCGCGGATTGGACATGTCGGTGGTGTTCGTGACCCACGACCTGTCGGTGGCGCGAGTGGTCGCCGACCGGATCGCGGTGATGTACCTGGGCCGTATCGTCGAGATCGGTCCCGCCGAGGATGTGATCGGGCGCCCGACCCACCCGTACACCCAGGCGCTCGTCGACGCGATCCCCGACCTGGGTCGCGACTGCCGGGTGCTGGCCGGCGAACCCGCCAGCCCGCTGTCGCCGCCGACGGGATGCGCCTTCCACCCGAGGTGCCCCATCGCGATCGACACCTGCAGTGACGTCGAACTCGACGTGCGGCTGGAAGGCATACCCGGTAGCCCGCACCAGGTCGCCTGCCTGGAACGAAAGGCGCGCTGATGGCCATTGCGATGCCCGCCCCCGTGCTGCTGCGCAGCCGCGAGAAGCGGATGGCTGCACTTCCCAAAGACCGTGCGATGGTGATGAATTGGCTTGGGGTGTCACTGCTTCTTCTGGTCACCCTGATTGCCGTCGCCGTGCCCGTGCTCGCTCCGCATGATCCGCTGGTTCCGGTCGGCATGCCGTTGCAGGCGCCGGGCAAGGACGGCTTCCTCCTCGGCAGTGACAGCGTGGGGCGCGACATCCTGAGCCGGGTGCTCTTCGGCGTGCGGTCCAGCTGGTTCGCGGCGCTGGTCGTGGTCGGGGTCGGACTGCTGATCGGCGGCGGGATCGGGCTGATCGCCGGGGCTACCGGCGGCTGGGTGGACGCGACCCTGATGCGCGTCACCGACGGGTTCCTGTCGCTGCCTGCACCGGTCCTCGCGATCGCCGTCGTCGCCGCGCTCGGACCAGGGTTCGTCCACACCCTGATCGCGGTGTCGATCGTGTGGTGGCCGTTCTACGCCAGGCTGATTCGCGGCGAGATCGCCCGACTGGCCGCCCGCCCGCACGTCGAAGCCGCCCGGCTGGCCGGCGTGGGTCCGATTCGGGTGGCGATGCGGCACCTGCTGCCCGGCGCGGTACCCAACGCGCTGGTGGCCGCCAGCCTGGACCTCGGGACGCTGATCCTCACCCTGGCCGCGCTGTCGTTCCTGGGACTCGGCCAATCCGCCCCGGCTCCCGAACTCGGCGCCGACGCCGCCCGCAATCTCAGTTATTTCCTGCAGCAGTGGTGGGTTCCGGTGATGCCCGGCCTCGGGGTCCTGGTCTTGGCGGTGATCGGCAACATCGCCGGCGACAGCCTTCGCAACCTGATGAAGACGAGCTAGGAGGCTAAAGATGAGAACATTCATCGCCTCCCGCCTGGCGGCCATGGTGGCGATCCTGGTCGCGCTGACCGCGGTGATGTTTATCCTGCAACATATTTCGCCGCTGGATCCGGTGAAGGCCCAGATGGGCGCGCAGGCCTCCGCTTCGGCGGTCGCCGCACGCCGCGAAGCGCTCGGCCTCAACGACCCGATCTTCACCCAGTTCTGGAACTACCTCACCGGGGCGGTGCATGGTGATCTCGGCATGTCCTACCGGACTCGCCACCCCGTCGCGTCCGATCTCGGCAGCTTCTTCCCGGCGACCCTGGAACTGGCGCTCTACGGCATGGGAATCGCGTTGGTGCTCGCCGTGTTGCTGGCCTTCAGCACCACGTTGAAGTGGCGGGGATCCGCTGCGCTGCGGGCGATTCTGTTCACCGGCTCGTCGGCGCCGATGTTTCTGCTCGGGATCCTCGGGCTGATCGTGTTCTACCAGAAGCTGGGCTGGGTGCCGGCCAACGGTCGCACCGGGATCAGCAACCCACCGACCGGACCCACCGGGTTGCTGACCGTCGATGGTCTGCTCAGCGGCCGGCTCGACGTCGTCACCGACGCGCTGCACCACCTGATCCTGCCGGCACTGGTGATCGCGCTTGGCCCGGCGGTGGCGATCGGCCGGGTGTTGCGCTCGAGCCTGCTGACCGACATGGACAGCGATTACGCGCGTACCGCGCGGGCAAAAGGCTTGTCGGAGAGCCGGATCGTGGCCGGGCACGTGCTGCGCAACTGCGTCGGCTCCGCGTTGTCGATGACCGGCCTGCAGGTCGGGTTGATGTTCTCCGGCGTGCTGGTGATCGAGCAGGTCTTCGGCTGGCCGGGCATCGGCCAGTACATCGCCCAGAGCATCCCGGTCGCCGACTTCCCGGCGATCGCCGGTGTGACGCTGATGCTCGGCGCCCTCTACGTCTTCATCAATACGGCCGTGGATCTTCTCCAGGCCGCCGCAGACCCCCGCATCGCAGTAATAGGAGGATAAGTTAGGTGCCGAAACAGCCACTGATCGTGGGCAATCCGGTTCTTGTCGTCGTCGACATGCAAGAAAGCGGCGGCATGCCCGCCGCCGAGGTCGGCATCGAGCACATGCCCGGCTATGACGACAGAATCGAGTTGGCCGAGCGGCTGATCGCCGCCGCCCGTGCCTCGGGTATCCCCATCGTGTTCTTCCAGGAAGTGCACCGGCCCAGCGGCATCGACTTCGGCCGAGAGCTGGACGGCAACGAAGGCGAGCACTGCGTCGAGGGCCGGGCGGGCACCCCGCTCCACCCGCGGCTGCTGCCCGACTTCAACGGTCCCAACCACGAATTCCATATCGTCAAGCGGCGCTATTCCGGTTTCATCGGAACGGAATTCGAGATCGTGCTGTCGGGCCTGAAGGCGGACACGCTGATCCTGATCGGCGGCCTGACCGACGTATGCGTGCACTACACCTTCGCCGACGCGCACCAGCGGGACTTCTACGTCAGGGTGGTGACCGACTGCGTCGGTGGATCGTCGGTGTACCGGCACGACGCCGCGCTGGATGCCATGGAGTACCTACAGGCCGGTGCGATGCGCACCGGTGACGAGATCATCGCCGCCTTCGAGCGGCTCGGCGCACCCGTCCTCGAAGGAGCCACCAGATGAAGATTCGCCCGCTCGGAGTACTGGCCGCCGGAACCGCGGTCCTGCTCGTCGCCTCCGCGTGCGGTGGCGGGTCCAATTCGTCCGGCGGCGCACCCAACGCCGCCCCGACCGACAAGGTCCTGCACCTGTCGTTCCTGCAGGATCCCGGGCAACCGCCGGACCCTGACATCTTCTACGCCGGTCAGGGACTGCTGCTGACCACCAACACCTATGAGGGGCTCCTTCAGTACAAGGCCGGAACCGAGAAGCCCGAACTGGAACCGCTGCTGGCCACCGAGTGGACCGAGTCACCCGACCATAAGGTGTTCACGTTCAAGCTGCGTGACGGGGTGAAGTTCCACGACGGGACACCGTTCACCGCCGATGCGGTCAAAGCGTCCTTCGACCGCAGGCTCGCCGTCAACCAGGGCCCGGCCTACATGGTGAAGGACATCGATTCGGTCACCACACAGGGTGATCACGCGGTCACGATCACGCTGAAGGCACCCAACTCGGCGTTCCTGGATTACCTGGCCTGCCCGTACGGACCGCGCATGCTCAGCCCCGAGGGCATGAAGAAGAACGGCGGCACCGACAACGCTCAGCAGTACCTGACCACCCACGACCTGGGCACCGGTCCCTACACGCTGACCGCGGCTGAAGTCGGGTCGCGCTATGCGCTGGCGTCCTTCCCCGACTACTGGGGGACCAAGCCGTATTTCGAGAAGGTCGAGATCCCGGTCATCACCGACGTGTCGGCGCAGCAGCTGCAGTTCAACAACGGCCAGGTCGCCGCGATTCTGCACGACCTACCGTCCTCGGCGGTCGGCCAGTATCTCAACGACAACAAGTATTCGCATTACTCGTTGCCGACGATGATGTCCAACTACCTGTACGTCAACCCGCACAAGGGGATGCTGACCGATGCCGGCAACCGCACTGCGCTGTTGAAGGCCATCGACGTCGACACTCTGGTGAAGCAGACATACTTCGGTCGCGGCAAGGTCGCCGACCAGATCTATCCGCCGAACATGCTGGCGCCGGATCTGGCCAAACAGAACGTCAGCCTTGATCCGTCCGCTCTGACCAAGGTCGCGGCGGGTCTGTCGCCCGACCAGAAGAATGTGACCGTCGGCTACGACTCGTCGAACCCGGATAACCAGTTGATCAGCAACCTGATCCAGACCCAACTGGCCTCGGCCGGTCTGACCGCCAAGGTGCAGGCCTATCCGACGTCGGAGATCTACGGCTGGATCGGTGGCGACGGGCAGGCTCCGCCGGAGGTCATCTCGCTGCTGGCATGGCCCGACGCACCGTCGCCCTACACCTGGGGTCACATCTCCTGGGATGCCGATGGCGGCCTGAACTACCTGGGTTGCTCGGCTCCGCCGGTGACCGAGGCGCTGGCCCGCGGGCTGACATCCGGCTCTCCGCAGGACTTCGGGCAAGCCGGTGACGAGGCGATAAAGACCGGCTGCTGGCTGAACATCGCCGACGTGGACGACTTCATGGTCGCCCAGCCGTGGCTGAAGGGTGTCGAGCAGGCCCACGTGGTGACCAATCCGAACTCGCTTCGGCTGGCCGCGCTGTCGGTAGGCTAGCGCCAATGACCTTGGGAGACGGAAAAGTTCGCCGGATCGTCCTGCTGACGCTGGGTTGGGAGGAGCTACCGAAGGCGGTGTCGGTTTACGGGTCGCCACCGGAGCTGCGGATGCGTGAGCCCGTGCCGGGTGTGCTGCTGCAGACCGACGGCGGCTGGGTGTTGCTCGACACCGGGTTCAACACCGCGCTGATCCGCGATCCGGCGCTGTACCGGCGGTTCTTCCCGACCGTCGAGTACATTCCGGTGCTCCCAGGGCCAGGCGAGCCGATCGAGGAGTCGCTGCGCGATATCGGCATCGACGTCGACGACATCCACCTCGTGGCACTGTCGCATCTGCACCACGACCATGCCGGCGGCGTGAAGCTGTTCGCAGGCAAGGTTCCGGTGCACGCGCAGCGCCGCGAGCTGGAGTACGGATTATCCAATCACCCTGAGCCCGAACGGAATGCGATCGTCCGGGTGGACTTCGACGATCCGCGTATCGACTGGGTGCTGGCCGACGGTGAAGCCGAGATCGCACCAGGCATCACCGCGGTGCCCACCTATGGGCACACGCCTGGGCATCAAAGCTTCGTCGTGGAACTCGATCCCAGCGTCGGCGGCGGGGGTTTCGTATTCGCGTTCGACGCCGCCGACCTCACCGAGAATATCGAGCACGAGCTGCCGATCGGCGGATTCATCGACGTCGACCCGGCCGAGACGGTGGAGCCGATCCGGCGGCTGAAGAAGCTGGCCAGTGAGAAGGGGTACGAGCTGGTTCCCGGCCACGACCCGCACGTGTGGCCGGAATTGACTCAGCGACTCGACGAGCGGTTCGGTCCGGTGCGGCCGCGGTGAGCGGGCCCGCCGTCGAGCACGTCCTTCGTGCCCGGCGCGCGGTGGTCAACGGCGCCGTCCGACCCGCCGCTATCGGCATGGCGGACGGCATGATCCGGGTGGTTCGCGAGATCGATGCCGACCTGGGCTGCGCCGAGCAGACCGTCCTGGATCCTGACGCGGTACTGCTGCCGGGCTTGGTGGACACCCATGTGCACATCAACGATCCGGGCACGGATTGGGAGGGTTTCGCCACCGCGACCGCGGCGGCGTTGGCCGGCGGCATCACCACCGTCGTGGACATGCCGCTGGACAGTGACCCGGTGACGACGACGGCGGCCGCGCTGGACGTCAAACGCTCGGCAGCCGCCGGCGCCTGCCGAGTCGACACCGGGTTCTGGGGAGGCATTGTGCCGGACAACCTCGGTTCCTTTGGCGAGCTGGCCGCTGCCGGGGTACTCGGGTTCAAGTGCTTTCTCTCCGAGTCGGGCAACCCGAACTTCCCGCCGCTGGAGGTGGCCGAGTTCCGCGCTGCGATGGCGAGAGTCGCCGAGCTGGATTCGGTGCTGCTGGTGCACGCCGAGAGTGCCCGTGTGCTGGCCGGGTGCCCACCACCGGCGGGCCGCGACTATGGCGACTTCCTGCGGTCGCGGCCCGACGCCGCCGAGCAGGACGCAGTACGGATCGTGCTCGACGCCGTCGCCGCCACCGGCGCGCGGGCGCACATCGTGCACGTATCCAGTGCGGCAGTGCTGCCGCTGATCGCCGAGGCCAAACGATCCGGGCTGCCCGTCACCGCCGAAACCTGTCCGCACTACCTGACGTTCGCCGCCGAGAGCATCCCGGAGGGCGGCACCGTGTTTGCGGCCTGCCCGCCCATCCGCGGTGAAGACAACCGTGCCCAGTTGTGGGCGGCGCTGGCTGACGGGACGTTGGACATGGTGGTCTCCGATCACTCGCCGTGCGCCGCTGAGCACAAGGATCTGCATCGCGGCGATTTCGGCCGTGCCTTCGGCGGGATCAGCTCGCTGCAGATCGCACTGCCCGCGCTGTGGACGCAGGCGGTGCGCGCCGGTTTCGAGTTGCCCGATGTGTGCCGGTGGACGGCGCAGGCACCCGCCGAATTGGCCGGCCTGACCGACCGTGGCGTGATCGCACCCGGCACGCGCGCCGACTTCTGTGTCTTCGACCCCGACGCGGCGTGGGTGGTGCGCGGCGCCGAACTGCATCACCGCCATCCGCTCACGCCGTACGAGGGCGCCGGACTGACCGGCGCGGTGCGTCAGATGTGGCGTGGCGGCCGGGTGATGGATCAGAACAGCCGCGGCGAGCTGTTGTGTGCAGGGATCCGCGAGCCGGCGTGAAGATCCTGGTGCTCAACCCCAACACGTCGGCGACGATGAGCGCCGCAATCGACGCGGCAGCTCGAGCCGCCGCCGGTCCGGGAACCGAAATCCGAACCAGCGAACCATGTTTCGGATCTTCGGCCATCGACTCCGCGGCGGAGAGTTATCTGTCCGCGGTCGGGGTGATGGATGTCGTCACCGCCCAGTTGGCAAGCGGGACTTTCGACGCCGACGCCGTGGTCTTGGCGGGCTTCGGCGAGCACGGCAAGGACGCACTGCAGGAGATGCTCGATGTTCCGGTGCTCGACATCGCCGAATCCGCCGCTCACGTCGCCCACCTGATCGGCCGGCGGTTCTCCGTGGTGACCACGCTGGCCCGGTCGATCGCCCCTATCGAAGACCGATTGCTGCTGGCCGGGCTGGCGGCACATTGCGCGTCGGTGCGGGTCTGTGGGTTGGGGACCGCGGAGGTCGACGCGGATCCGGCCGGTGCCGTCAAAGCGATCGTCGCCGAAGCCGAACGCGCGGTGACCGAGGACGGCGCCGACGTGATCTGCCTGGGCTGCGCAGGCATGGCCGGGGTGAGGGGGGCGATCACCGACGCACTCGGCGTGCCCGCCGTCGACGGGGTGGCCGCCGCGGTCGGCCTGGCCCAGATGCTGGTCGGGTTGGGTCTGTCGACCAGCAAGGCCGGGGCGTACGCACCGGGGCCGGACAATTCACGCACCCACTGGCCACTATCGAAAGCGTTGGGCCTATGACAATCGAGCGGGATGCCGGTCTGGATCTGGCCTGTCGCGCGGTCGGCGGCAGTGTCGTCGCGGCCAGCGATGAGTCGTTCGGGTTCAAGGAACGACTGATCGAGTTGGCCGAGCCGAATTTCGTCCCCGGCACATTCGACCTTCGTGGCGAGGTGGTCGACGGCTGGGAGACGCGACGGCATGCGCCGGACGGGGACTGGGCCATCATCCGGCTCGGCGTCCCGGGCCGACTGCGCACCATCGACGTCGACACCCGCTTCTTCACCGGCAACCATCCGACCGGCTGCACGCTTTACGGCGCCACACTGACCGCATCGGATGACCCGTGCGGTGCAGCCGTGGATTGGCGGCTGCTGGCGCCATCCACACCGCTGAAGGCCGACGCGCACAACCCGATCGCGGTCACCGACCCGCGCCGGTACACCCATCTCAAATTGGCGATCGCCTCGGACGGCGGGGTGGCCAGGCTACGCGCGCACGGCGACCCCGTCCCCGACCCGGCGCTCTGGTCCGGCGTGACCGTCGAGGTCTCGGGAGCCGAGCAGGGCGGGCGCCTCGAACATTGCAGCGACACGTTCTACTCCGACGCCCGCGCACTGATCTCGGCCGACCGGCCGCACAACATGGGGGCGGGCTGGGAGGCCCGGCGCCGGCGAGATATCGGACCTGACACCCACGACGCGGTGACGATCTCCTTCCTGACCGCGACCGATCTCGACCGCGTCGAAATCGACACGTCGTACTTCGTGTTCAACGCCTCCCGCGAAGTCTGTGTGCGCGGTACCCGAGACCGACCGAGTGCCGGGCGGCCTTGGTGGGCGCTGTCATTCGACGAGATCGTGGTACCCCGCACCCGGCTGCTCGCCGACGCTCGCCAGGTCTTCGTGGTGGACGCCGCCGCGATCACCGCGATCCGGGTGCAGGCCTACCCCGATGGCGGCATCGCCCGGGTGCGGGCGCTGGGGCGGCCCACCGAGGCTGGCCTGGCCCAACTCCGCGAGCGGTGGGAGGCCGCACTGTGACACCCGCGATCGCCGAGTGCGCCGGTCTGTGGCGGCGGACCTTCTTGATCGAGGCCGACGGCTCCCGCGACACCGGAACGAATGTCGTCTGGTTGCAGGGACTTTCCCTGTTCGTCGACGTCCGCGGACCGGGCGAGGGTTTCGCCGGCCAGCTTGATCAACGACTCGACGTCTTCGAGTGGACCCGGCTGGTCGACCTGCAGCCGCCTGGGCTGCCCGACGCCGGAAGGATGAGCTGGGCCGACGACATTCTTGTGGAGGTCGGGGTGCACGCCGACTACACCGAACACTGGCAGCGCGAGCCGGGGCCGGTGGAACCGTGTTGGGGCCTGCTGGTTTCGGCGCCCGACGACGCGGCCGGAGTCTTGCTCCGGGTGGGGGAGCGTTTCGGCTGGGCGAACCAGCGGGCCGGCACGGTGGACGTCTCGCTGGGCGAGGTCACCGAAAGCACGTGGCGCATTACCGTTTCCGCTGATTCATCGCGAGTGGGGACGATAGTCAGCCCCCGACTGACATCAGGACAGCTACGAGTCGACGACGACATCGCATGGGAGATCAAGGAAAGCGAAGGAAGCGTGACACTGTGAGTTTGGCATTTCAATCGGTACCCGTCATCGACATCAGTGGGTTGCGATCGGCTGATCGCACCGAGCGTGAGCGCGTGGCAGCCGAACTCGGCGCCGCCGCCCGCCAAGTCGGGTTCTTCTACATTTCCGGCACGTCCGTCAGCGACGAATTGTTCGACAAGCTGCTGAGCGCGACCAAGCAGTTCTTCGCCCTGCCAATGGATCAGAAGATGGCGTCCTACATCGGACTTTCGACCTGCCACCGCGGCTACGTGCCGGTGGGCGAGGAGGGCCTCTACGGCGACAAGCCCGACCTCAAAGAGGCGTTCGACACCGCGCTGGACCTGCCCGCCGACGACCCCGATCACCTGGCCGGCAATCCGATGCTCGGGCCCAACGTGTGGCCCGACCTGCCCGATTTCGCCGAGACGGTCACCGAGTACTACCAGGCGGTGCTGGGCGTCGGCCAGGATCTGTTGTGGGCCTTCGCAGTCGCGCTCGGAGAAGATCCCGACACGTTCACCCGGCATGCCACCAAGACGCCGAGCCAGCTGCGGCTGATCTACTACCCGTACAACCCCGAGGCCGAAGACGCCCAGGGTATCGGCGCGCACACCGACTACGAGTGCTTCACCCTGCTCAAGCCGACCGCGCCGGGACTCGAGATACTCGACGACGCAGGCGAGTGGATCGACGTCCCACCGATACCGGGCACCTTCGTCGTCAACGTCGGTGACCTCCTTGAGCTGTGGACCAACGGCGCATTCGTCGCCACCTCGCATCGGGTGCGCAAGGTCAAGGAGGAGCGCTACGCATTCCCGTTGTTCTTCAACGTCGACTACCACACCGTCGTGCAGCCGCTGCCCCAGTTCGCCGACGGGCCCGCCCGGGCGGCGCTGGTCGCCGGGGAGCATCTGTTCGCCCAGACCGCACAGACTTTCGCCTACCTGAGGTCCCGGCTGGACAGCGGGGACCTCGTGCTGCCGGCAGGGTCAGTGCAGACCGGCACATTCGGACAGCAGGCGCTGCAGTCTCGCAACTGACTCCTCGGTTCGGAGTAGAGCTGGTTGCGGTCAGCATCGTGTCTGGCACCACCCCGCTGCGAAATGCCGAATTCCAGCGGCTGACCCAGCTGCGGGAGTCCCGCGCGAGGGAGATCAAGACCTTCTACACCGAGGTCACCCACGCGGCGTCGATCGTCACTCATGGCACCCAAACGATCGCCGCGGCCAACGAATTCACCAAGGCGTTCAACGAACACCAGCCGTTCTTCGTGTCGGCCTGCTGCTGTCCTGGGTCTGGGGAGCCAATATCGGCGGTCTGGTCGCCGCGCCGACCAAAGGCCGGGTGGTCGAAGTGAATTGCAGTCAGGCCCGTTGCGCGGCGTACCAGGCGTGCAGAACAACGCCCGGCTGGCCCGCCGGATCGGCGGCGTCATCGAGATGCGCCCCGACGTCCGCTCTTCGCACCGTGTGTGGTCACCTGGGCGGAGGTCCGGCGTTGACCGGGGGCGATCTGCCGCCTGAGTGCGGGGCCATTGATCGTGAGGCCAGGACCTTCCCTGAAGACCGTCGCTGCCGCTTGGAACAGCGATCCCACGATGGAGCCGGGCCCGTGGGCTTCGACGTCGTTGCCCCGGCCGAAAATGCTGAATGCGACGTTGCGGCTGCCGATTTGCTGTTTGCCCCCATAGCCGGCGAAGACCAGACTGTCGCGAGAGAAGAGGCTCGAGGCGAAGTTGTATGCACCCGAGGCGACCACATTGCTTCCGAAGGCCTTGGCTGAAGAAGGGCTGATCACGTTGAGCGCGATATTGCCGGTTCCCCGCGCTACCGCTTGACTGAAATACGGGCTGTTGCCCATCGCGATCGCGAGATTGCCGTAGGCGGGCTTGCCCGACGCCGCGGGGCCGGTGTAGCCGACGGTGCGGTCGCCGAACGCCCCTGACAGCTCCAGGGCACCCCCGTTGACGATAGAAGCCGCGTTGGTGCCGGCGGCGAACGCGGTGGACAGGCGGCCGTCGTTGTACACGTAGGCTCCAGCGCCGTTCCCGAGCGCGGTGGCCGATGCTGCCGCGGTTCCGCCTTCGGTAATGGAATACGACAGGCTGCCAACGGAAATCGCGCTCCCCAGCGTCCCAAGTGCGTAGGCCCTGGCGCCAGGGCCCAGCGCGATCGCGATACTGGTGGGCGAACTGACGCAGTCCGAGCTGTTGCCGACGCCGAAAAAGGATGCGCAGCTGGCGCTCGCCTGGGGCGCTGTCCCCAGGGTCGCCGCCAACGCACTCGCGCCCAACCCGGCGAATACCAACCCGCCGGCGATCTTGTTGCTCAGCAGCGGTGGCTTGGTCCGGGCATGGGCCGATGATTCGGTGCACTCGATCACTCTCATGCCGCAAACCTACGAATGGAGTGACCCCGGGTGCTTCACTCAACGCGGCCATCTTTGGCTGATGGCCGTATCCGGCCATCAGGCGGTGTCCTTCGGGCGTCTAGCGCAGGCGGCGCGCCGGGCGGGTCTCGATCGCGTTGATGGTCAGCGCGCGGCGCACCAGCAGCCAACCCGACTCACCCCGGACATACTCATCGTCGTAGCGCAGATACCACACCAGGTCGACGATGCCCTCGTCGCGCCGGCTCCAATGGTGTGCGGTCGCCGCGATACGCCCCTGCGCCCGATTCGGATTCGAGTCCGCGGTGTAAACCTCCGAATCTATGGCGTGATGGGTCCGCCCGACATTGATCGCTGCTGCCAGCGCGGCCCGCACCGACTCCGGACCACGGTGGCTTCCCACCGGTATCAGGACGTCAGGAGGTTCGGGTAGCACCAATTCGCCGTCGTCGACGAACAATCCGAGCACCGTCCCGACATCCTGATCGTCGACGGCGGCGGCATAGCGATGCACCAGATCCGACAGCGCCAACCGATCCGGAACCGAAAGGCTCACGGCTGCAGGCCGAGTCGCTGCGCGCACGCCGACAGCAAGTCTTTGGCCTCGTTGAGGTCGGTGACCGACGGCATCCCCAGCACGAGCCGGTCAGCACCGACCTCGGCCAGCCGCCCGGCGCGATCGGCGTCGACCTTCGTGACCAGATGGCCCAGCGACAGCTCCAGGGAATCCGGGTCACGTCCGGCGTCCTCGGCCGCCACTCGCATCACCTCGATCAGGGTCGCCAGCTCCCCGCCATTCACCCCGAGTGGCTGGAATCCGTCACCCAGCCGTCCCGCCCGGCGCGCAGCGAAACGGCTGTGCCCGCCGACGTGAATCGGGACACCCTGGGCGGCAACCGGTTTCGGATAGCTCATCGCGTTGTCGAAGTCGTAGAACTCGCCGTGGTGGCTGACTCCGTCGGGTTTGTCGGCCCACAGCTCGCGCAGTACGTGTATCTGTTCGTCGGTGCGTCGGCCCCGGCTGTCGAAATCCACTCCGCAGGCTTCGATCTCCTCGCGCAGCCACCCCACTCCGACGCAGAGCCGCAGCCGTCCGCCGGAGAGCACGTCGATGGTCGCGGCCCGCTTGGCCAGCATCACCGGATGATGGTTGGGCAGCACCAGCACGCCGGTCGCCAGCCCCAACGTCGTCGTCTGGCCGGCCAGGAACCCCAACAGCTCCAGCGGATCGGGCACCGGACACTCCGGGGCCACCTCGACCCGCCCGGACGGGTCGTAGGGATACACGCTGGTGTACTGCGTCACCAGCACCGTGTGCTCGGCCATGATGATCGATTCGAAGCCACATGCCTCGAGATGGCGGGCAAACTCACTCATCCACACCGGGTCCGCGGTGACCCCGGCTCCGATGGGTGCGACGACGGCGACCTTCACGTGTTTCTCCTATGTCAAGCCGCTGCCGGTTGGCAAGGCTGTAGGCGGTTTTGGTGGTCGGCGCGCATGGTCTGGAAGACGGTGCGGACAAGGCGTCGTTTGAGGCAGCGCAGTGCTTCGGTGCTGGAGTCTCCGGTGGCCAAGCGCATCCGGTAGTAGGCCTGCCCAGGGCCATCGAGGCGGATCTGTGTCACTGCGATGCGGTGCAGAGCGGCGTTGAGTTGTCGGTTGCCCGAGCGGGTCAGCCGCACTCGTCCCGCGGTGTTTCCCGACCACACAGGCACCGGTGCCACACCGCTGTGACGGGCGAGGGCGGCCTCACTTTTGAACCGGGTGATACCGGCGGCTTCCCCGACGAGTTTGGCTGCCGTCAACTCGCCACAACCTGGCATCGCCAGTAGTGCTGCAGCGACCGGGCGGATCCGCTCACCGATGCGCTTGGCCAGTGTGTTGATCATGTCGGTGAGCCGGGTGATCTCGGCCAGCTCGTCGCGAGCCAGTTCGGCGACCAAACCCGGAACCGCCTGCANCCAGTCACCGAGGATGCGACGGTGTTTGGCCAAGTCCAATGAGGCGGCTTTGGGGGCACGNTCAGGATCGAGCTCGTGGACCCGCCAACGCAACCGGTTGATCGTCGCAGTGCGTTGGGCCACAAGCACCCGAACCCACATCACCGCCTCGGCATGACCGGCTGTCGTGGCGGCGACGACTTTCTCGCCGATCTTGCGCCCCACCTCATCGACAGCGACAAAGGTGTGCGTGCGCTTGTGTACATCGGCTCCAACAACAACCATGGTGGTTGCCTCCATTCACTGTGAGGTGACGGTTGGGCCGGTCGGCGGACATACCTCAGTGGGGGCGATGCCACGCTCCTATCAAGTCACGCCGGCCGGTCCTTCACACCTGATGTCGGCAAAACGCATGAACGCCAACCCGCAGGCGGCACAGAGGCTACGAGCCAGACACCAGGTGCAAAGAATCCAACCACCGCAAACAAGCGGCGACCTCACCTTGACACTGACGTGAGGCTAACCCTCCGGTCCCGCGTCGCCTTCAGCGAGTCCCGTCTGATGAGCCATCAACAGATCCAGGAACACGACGTGCCCCTTGAGCAGTTTCCGTCGCGCCTGCGCCACCGAGAACCAGCCCACCCGATCCAGTTCGGGAAACTCCTGCAGCCGTCCCGACCCTTTCGGCCATTCCAGCGTGAAGGTGTTGCTGCGCGCATCGGCCACGTCCAGGTCGGCGTCGACGGCGAACACCGTCAGCACCTTGCCGCTCGGCTGCTTGACCGCATCGAAGGCGATGCGGGGCCCCTCGGGGACAGCGCAGCCCAATTCTTCGGCGAACTCGCGTTGGGCGGCCGCCCACGGGTCCTCCTCGGGTTCGTACTCACCCTTCGGAATCGACCATGCGCCGTCGTCCTTGCGGGCCCAGAACGGTCCGCCAGGATGACCGATCAGCACCTCCGCGACCCCGTCGGTGCCCCGGTACAACAGCACGCCCGCACTGAATTTCGGCATCGCTACTCCGGCCGCGGCACGGTGGCCGCGTGCAATGCGGCGGCCAGTGCCTGGGCCCGTGGGTCGGTCAGCACCTCCTCCAGCAGCATCGGCGCGCCGTCGGGCCCGGTCAGCGGAACCCGCCAGTTCGGATACTCGTTGGTGGTGCCCGGCTGGTTCTGGGTGCGCCGGTCGCCCACCGCGTCGGTCAGCGCCAGCGCCAACAGACGCGACGGGGTGCGGGCCAGATACCGGTACAAGCCCAGGATCACGTCCTCCTCGTCGGCGTCGGCCCCGAGCAGACCGGCCCGGCGCAGTTCGGCCATCCAGGCCGCCTGCTCGGCGCGGTCGTCGGCCAGTTCATCCTCGGCGGGCCGGGTGAGCAGACCCAGCTCATGGCGCAGTCGGACGTGTTCGCCGGCCAAATAGCCCGGCGTCGGCGGCAGGTCGTGGGTGGTCACCGAGGACAGGCACAACTCGCGCCACCGTTGGGCCTCCAGCGGCCCGCCGTGTCCGTCGCGATCCAGCTCGAACCACAGGATCGACGTCCCCAAAATCCCGCGAGCGCGCAGATAGTCCCGCACCCATGGTTCCACGGTGCCTAAGTCCTCACCGACGACGATCGCGCCGGCGCGGTAGGCCTCCAGCGCGACGATCCCGATCATGGCGTCGTGGTTGTACCGCACGTAGGTGCCCTTGGTCGGCGAGGCCCCGGCAGGGATCCACCACAGCCGGAACAACCCGATGATGTGGTCGATGCGGACCCCGCCCGCGTGCCGCAGGATCGTCTGAATCAGCGCCCGGAACGGTTGGTAGCCAAGCTCTTCGAGCTGATCGGGGCGCCACGGCGGTTGTGACCAGTTCTGGCCCAGCTGGTTGAACTCGTCGGGCGGTGCCCCGGCGGTGACGCCGAGGGCGAGCACATCCTGCAGCGCCCAGGCATCGGCTCCGTCGGGATGCACACCGACGGCGAGGTCGTGCATGATGCCCAGCGTCATCCCGGTGCGGACCGCCTGGGACTGGGTGTCGGCGAGTTGATCATCGAGCTGCCACTGCAGCCAGCGGTGAAAGTCGACGGTGGAACGGTGCCCTTCGACGAAGTCGACCACTTCGGGGTTGGCCGGGTGTTGCAGGGCGTGCGGCCACTCATGCCAGTTGCCGCCGTACTTCTCGGCCAGCGCCGACCAGGTGGCGAAGTCGTCGAGGGCGCGCCCTTCCCGCTCCTTGAACGCGTCGAAGGCGAGCTGGCGGCCGGCCGATCGGGGCACTCGGTAAATCGCTTTCAGCGCAACGCGTTTGGCCGCCCATGAGGCATCGCGATCGATGGTGTCGACCTTGCGTGCCCGCCCCTGGATCGCGGTGCGCAACTTCCACACCCGGCCGCGTTTGGGCAGAAAGGCGAATTCGGGGACATTCTCGACCCGCAGGTACAGCGGATTGGTGAACCGCCGCGACGTCGGCAGGTAAGGGGAGGGCTCCATCGGCTGGGTGGGCGCGGCCGCATGCAACGGGTTGACCAGGACATAACCGGCGCCGTGCCGCGCCCCGGCCCACACCGCCAGATCGGCCAGATCACCGAGATCCCCGACACCCCACGAGTTCTTCGACCGCACACTGTAAATCTGGGTGGCCAGCCCCCAGGTGCGGCGCGCACCGAGCCGCGCCGGAAGCCCCAGCCACGCCGGCGTGATGATCAGCGGTGTGCTGGATTCCTGACCGCCGGAGCGCAGGTGTACCCGGTGATAGCCCAGCGGCAGATCCGCCGGCAGCACGAAGGTCGCCTCACCCACCAGCCTGCCGTTCAGATCGAACGGCGGGGTCCAATTGTCGGCCTGTCGCACCCCGCTACGCACCGTGCCGTCCTCGAGCCGAACCCAGATGTGCGCCGGATCGCCGTGGCTGACATGAACCCAGAACGACGTCTCACTGGCGCCGCGCCCGATGATCGTCGGCGGCAGTGACCGCGACCAGTACCGGATGTCCTCGGCCGAAAGTGCCGCCGCGCGGCCCTCTTCGGTGCCGGCCTCGACGCCGAGCGCGGCCAGGACGGCCACCAGCGTGGCCTCGTCGACCGTCTCGAGCCGTCCCGTCCAGTCGTGATATTCGGTGGCCACGCCGAACCGGTGGGCCAGTTCGGACAGCGGCGAGTCAGTCATGGCTGCCATCTTGCTTGGTTACCCGTAACCTCGCCTCACGTGGGCACCCCCGAACTCGACGTGCGCAACCGCCGAGCCCGGGTCGCGACGGCGGCGCTGTTCCTGACCAACGGCGCGCTGTTCGCCAACCTGCTGCCGCGCTATCCGGAAATCAAGGCGGACCTCGGGTTGTCCAACACGGCATTCGGCCTGGCGGTGGCCGCATTCTCGGCGGGCGCGCTGCTGACCGGTCCCACCGCCGCCGCGCTGATCCGCCGCTACCGCTCCGCGGTGGTCGCGGTCGCCTGCAGTCTGCTGATCGCGGTGTTCGCCTTCGCTGCCGGGCTGGCGCCCAGCGGTGTGACGCTGGCGGCGGCGCTCTTCTGCGCCGGGGCGGCCGATTCGGTGACCGACGTCGCCCAGAACGTACACGGGCTGCGGCTTCAGCGCGTCTACGGGCGATCCATCATCAACTCGCTGCACGCGGTCTGGTCGTCCGGCGCGGTCCTGGGGGGCCTGATCGGCGCGGGCGCAATCTATCTCGGCATTCCGCGGACGGTGCAGCTGGGCACGTCCGGGCTGCTGTTCAGCGCGGTCTGCCTGATCGGTTACCGGTTTCTGCTGCCCGGCGCCGACCATGACGAGCCTCATCCGCACCACGAGACTTCGGCTGCCGCCCGCGCCGGCCGCGCCGTCTACCTCGTGCTGGCCGCCCTGGTGGCCATCGCGATCGCGGGCGCCGTCGTCGAGGACGGAGGTAGCTCGTGGGCCACGCTGTATCTGCACGACTCGCTGTCGGCTCCGGCCGCGATCGCCGCGCTCGGTTACGTCGCCGTGGTCGGCTTCCAGTTCATCGGCCGGGCGCTCGGCGACCGGATGGTCGACCGGTGGGGACAGGCCGCAGTGGCGCGGGCCGGCGGGGTGATCGTCGGGGTGGGCATGGGCGCCGCGCTGGCCTTTCCGAGCGTGCCGGGCACCATCGCCGGGTTCGCCGCCGCCGGGTTCGGTTCGGCCACGCTGGTGCCGGGCGCGATGCACGCCGCCGACGAGCTTCCGGGTCTGCGCCCCGGTACGGGGCTGACGGTGCTGACCTGGCTGATGCGTGTGGGCTTCCTGGGCTCACCGATCGTCGTGGGCGCGATCGCCGACGCGGTGTCACTGCGGGTGGGGCTGCTCAGCGTCGTCGTGGCCGGGCTGGCAGCTGTGGCGCTCGCGCGGGCGCTCAGCCCGCGGAACCGGTCAGCTCGATCGTGAGCACACCGGCGATGATCAGCCCGATACCGGCGACCATCAGCGGGGTCAGCGGCTCTTTGAACAGCGCCCGCGCGATCACGGCGATCAGCGCCACACCGGCCGCCGACCACACCCCGTAGGCGACGCCGACCGGCATGCCCAGCGACAGCGTGACCGACAGCAGTGTGAACGACACCAGGTAGCCGATCGCCATCGGCGCGATCCAGATCTTCTTGCGGAAGCCGTCCGACGCCCGCAACGACAGCGTCGCGCACACCTCGACGAGGATCGCGCCCGCGAGCGTCAGCCACATCACGGCGGGGACTCCTCGTGCCGCGACCCGAGCTCGACCAAGAGCACCCCGGCGATGATCAGCCCGATGCCGGCGATGATCGGCGTGGTGAACGGGTCACCGAAGATCACCGCGGCCAGCGCCGCCGTTGCCGCGGTTCCCACCGCACCCCAGACGCCGTAGGCCACCCCGATCGGCATGCCGGCTCGCAGCACCAGCGCGAGAAAGTAGAACGAGGCGAGATAGCCGACCACCACGACGGCCAGCCAGGCCCGATGGTCCTGGGAGGCTCGCAGCGACAGTGTGCCGGTGACCTCGACGCAGATGGCGGCCAGGAGCAGCGCCCACTTCCGCACTCCAGGCACCTCCATCGGCTATCAGCCTGGTCAGGATAGCCGGGCGGGGGATGGTGGTCGCCGCCATACCGAGGCATAGGCGTGAGCAGGGTGACGGAGCAGTGGCCGTTACCCGTCGGTAACGTGGACGGGATGACAACGGAGGCGAACATTCGGCAGGTCGTTGACCGGCCGGTCGTCGCGACCAGCTACGGCCCGGTCCGCGGCGCCGACGACGGCCGGGTCACGACGTGGAAGGGCATCCGCTACGCCGCCGCCCCCGTCGGGGACCTGCGCTGGCGAGCGCCGGTGGCGCCCGAGCCGTCGACCGAGGTCATGGACGCGACGGAATTCGGACCGGTGAGCCCCCAGCCGCGCAGCCCCATCCCGATGGGCCTGGGCACCCGCGCCGACGAGGACTGCCTGTTTCTCAACGTGTGGGCCCCATCCAATGTTGATGCCGCTCATTCCGCTCCCAAGCCGGTGATGGTGTGGGTGCATGGCGGGGCTTACATCTTCGGCTCCGGCAGCCAGCCGCTCTACGACGGAACGGTGCTGGCCGACGGGTCCGACGTCGTCGTCGTGACGATCAACTACCGCCTCGGCGCGCTGGGCTTCATCGACCTGTCGTCGGCCGGCTTCGACAGCAACATCGCCCTGCGCGACGTGCTGGCCGCACTGCGCTGGGTGCAGGACAACATCGCCGGCTTCGGCGGCGATCCGGACCGGGTGACGCTGTTCGGCGAGTCCGCCGGCGCCGGGATCGTCACGACGCTGCTGGCCGCGCCGCAGGCCGCCGGACTGTTCTCACGAGCCATCGCCCAAAGTTCGCCCGCCACGTCGATCTACGACAAAAGCCGGGCCGGTGCGGTGGCCCAGCTGCTGCTCGACCGGCTCGGAATGACCGCCGCCGAGGCGCATCGGGCCCCGGTTCAGGCGCTGGTCGACGCGTCCATGGAGGTGTTCGACCACGTCCCGACCGCGACGCCGGGGCGGCTGGCGTTCGCTCCGACCGTCGACGGCGAGCTCGTCCCGGACTATCCGGTGACGCTGGCCCGCGCCGGCAAGACGCACCCGGTGCCGCTGCTGATCGGCACCAACAAAGATGAGGCCGCGCTGTTCCGGTTCATGCGCTCACCACTGATGCCGATCGCGCCCAAGGCAATTCGCACGATGTTCAACGAGATCGCGGACGACCAGCCGGGTCTGCAGCTGCCCACCGCCGAGCAGATCGGTATGGCCTACCCGGCCCGGCGGGCCCGCACCCGCAGCCTGGGGGTCGCCAGCGACATGGGCTTCCGGATGCCCACGGTGTGGTTCGCCGAAGGGCACGGTGCGACGGCTCCGGTCTATCTGTACCGATTCGACTGGGCGACACCGGTGTTCAAGGCGATCCGGCTCGGGGCCGCGCACGCCACCGAACTGATCTACGTGTGGGGCAACCTGCTTTCCGGCTCCCGTGACGTCACCTTCAAACTCGGTGGACTCAAGACCGGCGAGGCGGTGTCGGAGCGCATGCGTACCCGCTGGACCACGTTCGCGGCGACTGGCGACCCCAACGTGCCAGTGGGTCAACCGCAGTGGGCGCCCTACCGCAGCGACGACCGTGCCACCCTGGTCATCGACCGGGACGACCGCGTCGTCGACGACCTGGACCGCCAGATCCGGCTGGCCTGGGGCGATGAGGTGCTCAGCTTCCGCTGATCCGGCGTTAGACTCCCGGCGGGCGGTGCCGGAGCCGCTGAGCCGGCGACATCGGAGGTAGGCGTGGAACGAGTCGGTGAACTGCTGTCGGTTCTCCCACCACAGATGCGGGACCCGGTGCTGGCCGCGATCCCGTTCTTCCTGCTGCTGCTGATCATCGAGTGGACCGCCGCCCGCAAGCTCGAGCGCCTGACTGAGGAGTCGGACCAGCCCGCGTCGGGCGCCTACCTCACCCGCGACGCCTGGAACTCGATCTCGATGGGGCTGGTGTCGATCGCGACGATGGGCGCCTGGAAGTTCCTGGCGCTGCTCGGTTACGCCGCGCTGTACACCTACGTCGCCCCCTGGCATCTGTCGCCGACGCAGTGGTACACGTGGGTGATCGCGATCGTCGGCGTGGACATCCTGTTCTACGCCTATCACCGCATCGCCCACCGGGTGCGGCTGATCTGGGCCACCCATCAGGCACACCACTCCAGCCGGTATTTCAATTTCGCGACCGCACTGCGCCAGAAGTGGAACAACAGCGGCGAGATCATCATCTGGATTCCGTTGCCGCTCTTGGGCGTTCCGCCGTGGATGGTGTTCACCGGTTTCTCGATCAACCTGATCTACCAGTTCTGGGTGCACACCGAGCACATCGACAAACTGCCCCGGGCATACGAATTCGTCTTCAACACGCCGTCGCATCACCGCGTGCACCATGGCATGGATCCCGAATATCTGGACAAGAACTACGGTGGAATCTTCATCCTGTGGGATCGTCTCTTCGGCACATTTCAGGCCGAACTGTTCCGACCGCACTACGGCCTGACCAAGCCGGTCAACACGTTCAACATCTGGAAGCTGCAGACCCGCGAATACGTGGCGATCGCCCACGACGTGCGCGCGGCCACCCGCTGGCGGGATCGCCTGGGTTATGTGTTCGGCCCGCCCGGATGGGCGCCCACCGTCGCCGCGAAATCCACTACGGTTGCTAACGCCTAGTCAACAGCGGTGCCGTCATCGAGGATGGAGCCCATGGAGGTCAAAGAAGTCCTGCTGCCCGGCGTCGGGCTGCGCTACGAGTTCGACAACGCCGACGGCAACCGGATCGGCGTGATCGCCCGTCGCAGCGGCGATTTCGAAGTCGTCCTGTACGGCGCCGCCGACCCCGATCAGGCCCGTCCGGTATTCCGGCTGACCGACGAGGAAGCCGACGCGCTGGCCCAGATCCTGGGCGCACCGCGGTTGGTGGAACGCTTCGCCGACCTCACCAAAGAGGTGCCCGGCCTGGACGCCGGTCAGGTCGAGATCGTGCCGACCTCGCCGTTCGTCGACCACCCGCTGGGCGACACCAAAGCCCGAACCCGCACCGGCGCCTCCATCGTGGCGATAGTGCGCGACGAGGAGGTGCTGGCCTCGCCGGGACCCGCCGAGGTGCTGCACGCCCATGATGTCCTTGTGGTGATCGGCACTGAAAACGGCATCGCAGGCGTCCGGCGCATCGTCGACCAGGGCTGACGCCGGTGGCTGTGTCGGCGGCGCTCCTCCTCGAACTTGGCGTCATCTTCACGGTCCTGACAATCCTGGGAACACTGGCACGGCGGTTCGCGCTGTCGCCGATTCCGCTGTATCTGCTCGCTGGCCTGGCGCTCGGCAACGGCGGTATCGCGCCGATCCCGGCGGCGGGGGAGTTCGTGTCCACCGGCGCGACGATCGGCGTCGTCCTGCTGCTGCTGACCCTGGGCCTGGAGTTCTCCATCGGTGAGTTCGCCGCCAGTATGCGGCGGCACCTGCCGTCGGCGGGTGTCGACCTCGTCCTCAATGCCACCCCGGGCGCTATCGCCGGCTGGCTGCTGGGCCTGAACTTCGTCGGCATCCTGGCGATGGCCGGCATCACGTTCATCTCCTCGTCAGGCGTGATCGCCAGGCTGCTCAACGACCTGCGCCGATTGGGCAACCGCGAAACTCCGGCCGTGCTGTCGATTCTGGTGCTCGAGGATTTCGCGATGGCCGCCTACCTGCCGCTGCTCGCGGTGTTGGCGGCGGGCGGCACCTGGTGGGAGGCGCTGCTGTGGATGGCCGCCGCGATGATTGCGTTGGTGGCGGTGTTCGCGGCGTCGTATCGCTGGGGTCATCATGTCGGGCGGCTGATCGCTCACCCGGACGACGAGCAGTTGCTGTTGCGCATCCTCGGGCTGACACTGCTTGTGGCGGCCGCGGCCGAACATCTGCATGCCTCGGCGGCAGTGGGGGCGTTCCTGGTCGGGCTGACGCTGACGGGGGAGACCGCCGAACGGGCCCGCGCCGTGTTGACGCCGCTGCGCGACCTGTTCGCCGCGGTGTTCTTTCTGGCGATCGGGTTGTCGGTGGACCCCAAAGATCTTGTCCCGATGCTGCCAGTGGCCGCGCTGCTCGCCGCCGTCACGGCGGTGACCAAAGTCGCGACCGGGGTGTACGCCGCCCGACGCGACGGTGTCGGTAGGCCCGGCCAGCTGCGCGCCGGGACGGCGCTGATCGCCCGCGGTGAGTTCTCCCTGGTGATCATCGGGCTGGCCGGCACGTCGGTCGCCGAGATCGGATCCATTGCCACGCCATACGTATTCGTGTTGGCCACCCTCGGGCCCCTGCTGGCGCGATTCGCCAAGTAGCGCGCCCGGCCGTGGCACCATGCGAGGGTGCAGACCGTATTCGATCGCCGCGTCGACCCCGATCTGATCTCCCGGGCGCTGGGGTCCGCGGCGTTCGGATCGATGTGGCTGGACATGCCCCGCCCCGAGTATCCGAAGCTGTCCGGCGGCCTGAGCTGTGACCTGCTGGTGGTCGGCGGCGGCTATGCCGGTCTATGGACGGCACTGCACGCCACCGAACGTAACCCCGGCGCGCGGGTGGTGCTGATCGAGGCCGAGCGGGTCGGCTGGGCGGCGTCGGGACGCAACGGCGGATTCGTCGAGGCCAGCATCACGCACGGTGCGGAAAACGGAAAATCCCGCTGGCCTACCGAATTCGACCAGCTGGAGAAGCTCGGCCTGGCCAACCTCGACGGCATGCAGGCCGACATCGAGAAGTACGCCATGGCGGTGGACTGGGAGCGCTCCGGGATGCTGACCGTGGCCACCGAACCGCATCAGGTCGGATGGTTGCGCGAGGGCGCCGACAACGGGGACGGACGGTTCCTCGACCAGGCGGCGGTGCGTGCCGAGGTCGCCTCACCGACCTACCAGGCCGGACTGTTCGCGGCGGAAACCTGCGCGATCGTCCATCCCGCACGGCTGGTCTTCGAACTCGCCCGCGCCTGCGCGCAAGCAGGCGTGCAGATCTTCGAACACACCTCGGCGCTGTCGGTGGACCGTGAGCGCAACGGCGTGCAGGTGGGCACCCGCACGGGCGTCATCGAGGCCGACCAGGTTGTGCTGGCCACCAACGTCTTTCCAAGCCTGCTCAAGCGCAACCGGCTGCACACCATTCCGGTGTACGACTACGTGCTGGCCACCGAGCCACTGACAGCGGAGCAGCTGGACCGGATCGGGTGGCGGTCCCGGCAGGGGATCGGCGACAGCGCCAACCAGTTCCACTACTACCGCCTGTCGGCCGACAACCGCATCGTCTGGGGCGGATACGACGCCGTCTACCACTTCGGCCGTCGGGTGAACCCGACGTACGAGGACCGGCCGGAGACCTATCGCCGGCTCGCCGCGCACTTCTTCATCACGTTCCCGCAACTCGAAGACGTCCGGTTCAGCCATCGTTGGGCCGGCGCAATCGACACCAACACCCGATTCTGTGCGCACTGGGGTTTGGCCGGCCGCGGGCGGATCGCCTATGTCAACGGATTCACCGGTCTCGGCGTCGGTGCGGCCCGGTTCGCTGCCGACGTCTGCCTTGACCTGCTCGACGGGCATCCGACCGAGCGCACCGAGCTGGAAATGGTCAACCGCAAACCGCTGCCGTTCCCGCCAGAACTGGCGGCCAGCATAGGTATCCAAGCCACCCGATGGTCCCTCAACCAGGCCGATCACCACGCCGGCAAGCGCAATATCTTCCTGCGCACCCTGGACCGGCTGGGTCTGGGGTTCGACTCCTAACCCCTTCTGAGCGGATTACGGCGACGACACGCCGGGTACGCGTTTGTTCGTTGGTAACGATTTGAAATCGACGCCGATACAAAGTCGAGATACTTTTGCGGCGCGTCCTTGACGTGTTGCCGACCGATCGGGGTGTACTGTGTCGCGTTTTTCTCTGAGAGGTGTCATCGCCACCGCTGCGGCTCTGGCCGCGTCGGCGATCGTCGCGCCGGTGGCCCAGGCTACGCCCGGGGTGGTCGTCTCGCCAGGCATGGAAATCCGCCAGGCCAGTAACGTCTGCACTCTTGGCTATGTCGACCCCGTCGCGCGGATCGCCTATTCGGCCGGCCACTGCCGCGCCGACGGGCCCGTCACCGACCGCGATGGCCACATGATCGGCACGGTATCGATGTCGCAGGACAACACCCCCGACGGCGCCGTCGTGCGCACCGACCAGGTGATCTCCGACTACGAGACGATCACCCTGGCCCCCGGCGTCGCGATCAACAACATCCTGCCCGGCGGCCGTCAGCTGGTCGCCGAAGCCGCCCCGGCGATGGCGCCCGGCCAGCCGGTCTGCCACTTCGGGGTCGTCACCGGCGAAAGCTGCGGCTCGATCGAGCGGGTCAACAATGGCTGGTTCACCATGGAGAACGGCGTGGTGAGCCAGAAGGGTGATTCCGGCGGGCCGGTGTACATGCCGATCGACAACAACAAGGCCGTGATCATCGGGCTGTTCAACAGCACCTGGGGTACCTTCCCGGCGGCGGTGTCCTGGGTGGCCACCAGCCAGCAGGCCAGCGCGGACATCGGCGTGGTCAATGTGGCCGCGGCCCAGGAAGCCAACGCCAACTAGCACTGGCGACTTGCTTTCGCGCCGAGATTGACGCTGGCGCGCATGCTTCTCGCGCTTTCGCGCGATGGCGTCGATCTCGGCGAAGATTTCGTCCCGAAAGTGAAACCACGCAGAGGAAGTCCTGCGCGAATTCAATCCCGCGCCTCAACGAACGTCTAGCGTGCCAGCGCGAACACCGGGATCACCGGGGCGGCCGCGCGTAGCTGATCGGCACTCGAGGCCGGCGTGAGGCCGGCCACGTGCCCCTTGACCTCCCAGTACCACCGATCCAGATAGCGCTTGAGCAGTTGGGGCTTGTCGTCGTCGGCGACTTCGGTGAGCGCCACCGGCGTGTGCCGCCAGCGTGGCCCGAGCTCCACGGCACCGGCCGCGCGCGCGTTGCGGGCCCATTGCGTGTTCCCGCGAGGTGACACCAGATAGTCGGTCCCGTCGACCCGCAACACATTGACGACCACGCTGTGCAGGGTGCCGGACTTGCGGCCACGCACCCGCAGTGCGCGGGTGCCGGCGATGCTGATGCCCGCCTCGGCGAGCCGGCGGATGACGGTGTTGAGGGCGCGTGCGGTCGCGTTCGGGCGGTCATAGTGCTGGTCCATTGGCCAATCCTTTCGAATGAGAGCGATGCTCTTGTTTCGAGAATGCCAGCCGCGCCCGCCAAAATCAAGAGCAGTGTTCTCGAATGTGCGAGACTCGCCGGATGGGCAAAAGGGAGGAGACCCGGCAACGCATCGAGGGGCAGATCATCGAGCTGGGTCGACGGCAATTGGCCACCGTGGGTGCGGCCGGTCTCTCGGTGCGCGCGATCGCCCGCGACCTGGGCATGGTGTCCTCAGCGGTGTACCGCTACGTGGCCAGCCGCGACGCCCTGCTGACCCTCCTGCTGATCGATGCGTACTCCGACCTGGCCGACACCGTCGGGCAAGCCAGGGCAGGCACCGATAGTGGCTGGCGAGCTGATGTCGCGGCGATCGCCCACGCGCTGCGTCAGTGGGCGCTGGACCAGCCGGCGGAGTGGGCGCTGCTCTACGGCAGCCCGGTGCCCGGCTATCGCGCCCCCGCCGAACTGACCACCGGACCCGGCACCCGGGTGATCGGGATGCTGTTCGACGCGGTGGCCACCGGGGTTGCCACCGGCGACATTGCACTCACCGAACATCATGTCGCACAACCGATGTCGACCGATCTGGTCCGAGTGCGCGACGAGTTCGGCTTTCCTGGAGACGACGCGCTGGTGATCCGTTGCACCGCGGTCTGGGCACTGCTCATCGGCGCCGTCAGCCTCGAGGTCTTCGGTCAGTACGGCACCGACACCTTCACCGATACGAGCGTGTTGTTCGACGAGCAGATCCGGCTGGCCGTCGACCTGCTGACCGCTGAGCCACCGAACTCGAACGAGTTCTAGTTCTGTGGCACAGAACTAGAACACGTTCTAGCCACGCCGACGGGCCGGGGATATCCTCAAACCGATGACCAGCCAGACACCTGTCCAGATCGCCTGGGTAACCCGCGATCTGGACGCCACCGAAGCGGCCTTGACGACGCTGCTCGGGGCCAGGAAATGGATACGAATGCCCGATATCCATTTCGGGCCCGATACCTGCGTGCATCGTGGGGCGCCCGCCGACTACCACGCCGATATCTCGCTGAGCTACGCCGGCGACACCCAGCTGGAACTCATCGCGCCAACCCGCGGCGAGAGCATTTACACCGAGTTCCTCGACGAAAGCGGTCCAGGCCTGCACCACATCTGCGTGGAGGCCGCCAACCAAGAAGCCTTCGAGGCCGCGCTGGCCGCCGCCGAGGCGTCGGCTCCGGTCGTCGCCCGCGGCGAGATGCCGGGTGGCATGCAATTCGCCTACTTGGCCGCCCCCGCGGCCGGTGTGCCCTACCTCGAGATCGCCTACGTCCCCGACGAGATCCGCACGTTCTTCGACTATGTGAAACAGGAGCAGCAATGAGTGGCCTGGACATCCCCGCGACCGTCGACGCCTCAGCAGTGACCGAGTGGTCCGACGACGTCGATGTGGTGGTGATCGGCTTCGGCATCGGCGGCGGCTGTGCTGCGGTCAGCGCCGCGGCGGCCGGTGCCAGGGTTCTGGTGCTCGAAAAAGCCGCCGTCGCCGGTGGCACCACCTCGATGGCCGGCGGGCACTTCTACCTCGGCGGTGGCACCGCCGTGCAGCAGGCGACCGGTCACAGCGACAGCGTCGAGGAGATGTACAAGTACCTCGTCGCGGTGTCCCGCGAGCCCGAGCTCGACAAGATCCGCGCCTACTGTGAGGGCAGTGTCGAGCACTTCAACTGGCTGGAGGAGCTCGGGGTCGCCTTCGAACGCAGCTACTACCCGGAAAAGGCGGTGATCCAGCCGAATACCGAGGGCCTGATGTTCACCGGCAACGAGAAGGTGTGGCCGTACAAGAACATGGCGGTGCCGGCCCCGCGCGGACACAAGGTTCCGGTCCCCGGCGACACCCAGGGCGCGGCCATGGTGATCGACCTGTTGCTCAAGCGTGCGGCCGAGCTGGGCGTGCAGATCCGCTACGAGACCGGCGCGACCAACCTCGTCGTGGAGGGCCACGACTCACTCGACTCAGCCGTCGTCGGCGTCTCGTGGAAGCGCTTCAACGAGACCGGGACGGTCCGAGCCAAGTCCGTCGTCATCGCCGCGGGCGGGTTCGTGATGAATCCCGACATGGTCGCCGAATTCACACCCAAGCTGGCGGAGAAGCCGTTCGTGCTCGGCAACACCTACGATGACGGGCTTGGCATCCGGCTCGGCGAGTCGGTGGGCGGGGCCACCAAGCACATGGACCAGGTGTTCATCACCGCGCCCGTCTACCCGCCGTCAATCCTGCTGACCGGCATCATCGTCAACAAATTCGGCAAGCGGTTCGTCACCGAGGACGGCTACCATTCGCGCACTTCGGGTCACGTGATGGACCAGCCCGACAGTGCAGCCTTTCTGATCGTCGATGAGGCCCACATGCAGCGCCCGGAGATCCCGCTGATCACCTTCATCGACGGCTGGGAAACCGTCGAGGAGATGGAGGCGGCGCTGGGCATCCCGACCGGCAACCTCGTCGAGACACTCAACAGTTACAACGAACACGCCGCAAACGGCGAGGACCCAGAGTTCCACAAGCAGCCGGAATTCCTTGCGCCACAAGACAAGGGGCCGTGGGGTGCCTTCGACTTGACGCTGGGCAAGGCGATGTACTCCGGGTTCACCGTCGGCGGTCTGGCCACCGACATCAACGGCGAGGTGCTGCGGGCGGACGGCAGCGTGATCCGCGGCCTGTACGCAGCAGGGGCCTGCGCGTCCAACATCGCCCAGGACGGCAAGGGTTACGCCAGTGGCACCCAGCTGGGGGAGGGCTCCTTCTTCGGCCGGCGCGCCGGGACGCACGCCGCGTCGGCTGCGAAAAGCTAACCGCCGGAAGGCAGCCCGCCACGGTGATTACGCCGTCGCGGGCTCGGTTCCGTCGATGCGGCCCAGCCGCCATTCCCCGTCGCCGAGCAGTTCCAGGTGCTTGACGTGGTGTTGCTCGACCGTGCTGCGGTGGCTGACGCTGACCAGGATCGTGTTCGACAGTTCACTGCGGACCAGCTCGTAAAGGGCGAATTCCAGACCTTCGTCCAGCGCCGAGGTGGCCTCGTCGAGGAAGACCGCCTTCGGCCCGGTCAGCAACACCCGGGCGAACGCAATACGCTGCTGCTCGCCGGGGGAGAGCACCTTGGCCCAGTCTTGGACCTCGTTGAGCCGGATGGCGAGGTGCGCCAATGCCACCTTGGCCAGCACAGCCTGCAACTGGTCGTCGCTGATGTCGCCGGAGGCCGCCGGGTAGGACACCACCGTGCGCAGATCGCCCAACGGCACGTAGGGCATCTGCGACAGGAACATCGTGTCGTGATTGTCGGGGCGGCACAGCGTGCCCGAGGTGTATGGCCACAGCTGGGCCAGGCTGCGCAGCAGGGTGGTCTTGCCCGCCCCCGATGGCCCGGTGATCACCAGAGTCTCGCCCGGCTCCAGCCGCAGGTCGATCGGGTCGACCAGCTGGCCACCATCGGGCTTGCGAACCTCCACCCGCCGCAGCTCGACCGAACCGTCGTGGCTGGGGAGAGTGTTCAGCTTCGGTAGCTCGCGGGCCTCGGCGTTGGTTTCCACCAGCCCGTGCAGACGGATGATGGCCGCCCGGTAGGAGGCGAACGAGTCGTAGGCGTTGCGGAAGAACGACAGCGAGTCGTGGATGGACCCGAAGGCGCTCGACGACTGGGTGACGTCACCCAGGTCGATCGCGCCGGAGAACAGCCGGGGCGCCTGGATCACCAGCGGAAGCGGATTGATGATCTGGCTCATCGACAGGTTCCAGCCGGTCAGCCCGATGGTGCGGTTCACATACCGGCGGTAGTTGGCGATGATCGCGGCGAACTTCGTGCGCAGCAGGCTCCGCTCGACATCCTCGCCTCGATAGAAGCCGACGGCCTCGGCGGAGTCGCGCAGCCGCACCAGGGCGTAGCGGAACACGGCGTTGGTGAGCTCGTTGCGGAAACTCAGCTTGATCAGCGGGTGGCCGATCCAGAACGCGATGATCGTCGCGAACACCACGTAGACCAGCACCACCCAGAACAGCGCGTGGCCCAGGGTGACACCGAGGAACGTCAGCGGGCCGGACAGGTTCCACAGGATCACGGTGAACGAAACCACCGTCACCAGCGAGTTGACCGCGCCGAACAACAGCGTGCTGGAACTGCCGATCATCGGCGTGTTCGGCGAGGAGCCCACCCCGGCGGTGAAGATGTCGATGTCGTACTGGATGCGCTGGTCCGGGTTGTCGATATCGCTGTCGGTGAAGCGGGTGCGGTAGTAGGCGTGGTCGTCGAGCCAGTCGCAGGTGAGCCGGTCGGTGAGCCACACCCGCCAGCGGATGATGAACCGCTGCATCAGATAGATGTCGAGCATCACCCGGCTGATGTAGATGGTCGCCAGGATGCCGAACAGGATCAGCGCCGCCCAGAAGCCGTGGATGCCGGACTGGCGAACTTCTTCGTTGCCACCGCCTGCGCCCTGGAAGGCCACCTGCAACGAGGTGAACAGGTCGTTGCTGTAATAGCTGAGCAACACGTCGAGGCGCACCGAGATGATCGTCGACAGCAGCAGCACGGCGACCCAGATCCACACTCCGATGCTCTGCCGGCCCTTGAAGTAATCACCGGTGATCCGCCAGTACTGCCGGCCCCAAACGGTGTAGCGGGCCAGCAGAAACAGCACGACGAGGGTCAGAACAGCGCTGATCGCCCACGCTTTGGAAATCCAGATCAAGGACGGGACGAGCTCGTGTCCCCAGTCCATTGACGGGGTGAACTTCTCCAACGCGTTTCTCCTCCTGCGGCGGCGTCGCGCTTGACTACCGATCCGTGTGGCTTCCCGGCGAACCTACCCTTGGATCCCGGCGAAGGCGCGGGTCCGGACCAGATGGCCAGCGAAATGTGAGCTTCAGCGCCACCTTCAGATCCGCCTGCGTGGGCGAGTCGCGGGCGACTAAGCAAAGATAGCCGTCCGGTCTGATGGCGAACACCGCAGACAATCCCGGCCGGTGTCGCGTGGCGAACTCACCGGCGGAATCGTGGATCAGTGCGGGCTCGGTCTGGGCGACGTCGGCGCCCGGGTCCGGCACCGGCGATGAGCACGTCGACGTCCGTCATGGCGCCGACGGTACCGTTGACCCGTGGCGAAAGATCGTAAGAACAGCGCTGCCGGATCCGGCCGCATCAGCCGGGGCTTCTGGCGTCTACTGGGTGCCAGCACCGAGAAGACCAAAGCCGAGTCGATGGCCGAGGTCACGGCGTCGGCGGAGTTCGACGACAAGGCCAAGGGCCTGGACGACGAGCAGCTGCTCAAGGCGGCCAAGCTACTCGAACTCGGCGACCTCGCCGCCTCGGCCGACGTCCCGCAGTTCCTGGCCATCGCCCGTGAGGCGGCCGAGCGGAAAACGGCGCTCCGTCCTTTTGACGTTCAGCTGCTCGGAGCACTGCGCATGCTGGCCGGCGATGTCGTCGAGATGGCCACCGGCGAGGGCAAGACCCTCTCGGGTGCCATCGCCGCCGCCGGCTACGCGCTGGCTGGGCGCAACGTCCACGTCGTCACCATCAACGACTATCTGGCCCGCCGCGACGCCGAATGGATGGGTCCGCTGATCGAGGCCATGGGCCTGACCGTGGGCTGGATCACCGCCGAGTCGACGGCGGCTGAGCGCCGTGCGGCCTATCAATGCGATGTCACGTACGCGTCGGTCAACGAGATCGGGTTCGACGTGCTGCGCGACCAACTGGTCACCGACGAGGCCGACCTGGTGTCACCCAACCCCGACGTCGCGCTGATCGACGAGGCCGACTCGGTGCTCGTCGACGAAGCGCTGGTGCCGCTGGTGCTGGCCGGAACCACACACCGGGAAACCCCCAAGGTCGAAATCGTCCGCCTGGTAGGCGAATTGACGGCCGGTACCGACTTCGACACCGATGCCGAAAGCCGCAACGTCCACCTCACCGAGGACGGCGCGAAGAAACTCGAGGCCGCACTCGGCGGCATCGACCTGTACTCCGAAGAGCACGTCACCACCACGTTGACCGAGGTGAACGTCGCCTTGCACGCGCATGTGCTGTTGCAGCGCGATGTGCATTACATCGTCCGCGACGGCGCCGTGCAGTTGATCAACTCCTCCCGCGGCCGCATCGCGCAGCTGCAGCGCTGGCCCGACGGCCTGCAGGCGGCCGTCGAAGCCAAGGAAGGCATCGAGACCACCGAGACCGGCGAGGTGCTCGACACCATCACCGTGCAGGCGCTGATCAACCGCTACCCGACGGTGTGCGGGATGACCGGTACCGCGCTGGCGGCCGGGGAGCAACTACGTCAGTTCTACAAGCTGGGTGTCTCGCCGATCCCGTCGAACGCGCCCAACGTCCGCGAGGACGCCGCCGACCAGGTGTACATCACCGCAGCGGCCAAAACCGAGGCGATCATGGAGCACATCATCGAGGTGCACGCCACCGGTCAGCCGATCCTGGTGGGCACCCATGACGTCGCCGAGTCCGAGGAACTGCACGAGCGGTTGATCCGCCGCGGTGTGCCTGCCGTCGTGCTCAACGCCAAGAACGACGAGGAAGAAGCCACCGTCATCGCGGAGGCCGGCAAGCTCGGCACCGTCACCGTCTCCACCCAGATGGCCGGTCGTGGTACCGACATTCGCCTCGGCGGGTCGGAAGAAACTGACCACGACAAGGTGGCCGAACTCGGCGGCCTGCACGTCATCGGCACCGGGCGGCACCTCACCGAACGGCTGGACAACCAGCTGCGCGGCCGTGCCGGGCGCCAGGGCGATCCCGGTTCGTCGGTGTTCTTCGCCAGCTGGGAGGACGACGTCGTCGTCGCGCATCTGGATTCGGGCAAGCTGCCCACCGACGCCGACGGCGGCGGAAAGATCACCAGCCCCAAGGCCGGCAGCCTGCTCGACCACGCCCAGCGGGTCGCCGAGGGCCGGCTGCTCGACGTGCACGCCAACACCTGGCGCTACAACCAGCTCATCGCCCAGCAGCGCGCGATCATCGTGGAACGCCGCAACGCCCTGCTGAGCACGGCGGCGGCCCGAAACGAGCTCAAGGACCTGTCGCCGGACCGCTATGAGGAGCTGGCTGAGAAGTCCAGCGAGGAGCAGCTGGAGACGATCTGCCGACAGATCATGCTCTTCCACCTGGACCGCGGGTGGGCCGATCACCTGGCCTACCTGGCCGATATCCGGGAGAGTATCCACCTGCGCGCTCTGGGCCGGCAGAACCCGCTCGACGAGTTCCACCGGATGGCCGTCGACGCGTTCGCGAATCTGGCCGCCGACGCGATCGAGGCATCCCAGCAGACGTTCGAGACGGCCAACATCCTCGAGGAGGAGCAGGGCCTGGACCTGTCGAAACTGGCTCGCCCGACCTCCACGTGGACCTACATGGTCCACGACAACCCGCTCCACGACGACACGTTGTCTGCGCTGAGCCTGCCCGGGGTTTTCCGTTAGGTTCTCCTCATGACGCGCCACGGCCGCGATCGGGTGCTGACGATCCCGAACGTCCTGTCGGTGATCCGGCTCGTCCTGGTGCCGGTATTCCTGTATCTGTTGCTGGTCACCCATGCCTACGCCCTCGCGGTGGCAATCCTGATGTTCAGCGGGTTCTCCGACTGGGCCGACGGCAAGATCGCTCGTCTGATGGCCAACCAGTCCTCACGGCTGGGGGAGCTGCTGGACCCACTGGTCGACCGGATCTACATGGTCACGGTTCCGCTGGGCCTCGGCGCGGCAGGCGTCGTGCCGTGGTGGTTGGTGGGCACGCTGATCGGCCGCGACCTCGTCCTGGCCGCGACGCTGCCGGTGGTGCGCCGCCGCGGCCTGACAGCGCTTCCGGTCACCTACATCGGCAAGGCGGCGACATTCGCGCTGATGTCGGGCTTCCCGCTGGTACTGCTGGGGCAGTGGGATGCCCTGTGGAGCCGGGTGATCGGCGCGTGTGGCTGGGGATTTCTGATCTGGGGCGTCGGCATGTACCTGTGGTCTGCGGTCCTCTACTTGGTGCAGGTACGCCTGGTGGTGACCACGCTGCCCAAGGCAGGCGTCAGCGATGCCCGCGCCTGACAGCGCGCTGGGCGGCTACGACCCGCTGGCCGGCCGCAGCGAACGCCACGAGAGGCGGCCGACGCTGATCCCGCTGCCGGGACTCCTGCGATCGCTGCTGACCGAGCACCTCGACCCGGGGTATGCCGCGGCCGCCGCCGAGCGCGAGCGCACCGGACACTCCCGCCGCCCCGTCGCCACCCACGCCTGGCAGGCATTGGCCGCCCTGCTGATCGCGGCGGTGTTCGCCGCCGCGATGGCGCAGGCACGGTCCACTGCTCCCGGTGTCAACGCCGCCCAGCAGGTGCTTGCTGCCAGTGTGCGATCCGCTGAGGGCACCACCGACCGGCTCACCCGCCGTCGCGATGAACTGGCCACCCAGGCCGACGACATCCAGCGCCGCCAGCTGCGCGACGACACCACCGGGCGGGACCTGCTCAGCCGGCTCGATGCGCTGAGCCTGGCCGCGGCCACCACCGCCGTCATCGGACCCGGCCTGACCATCACGGTCACCGACCCCGGGATGGGCCGGGGTCTCTCCGATGTCTCCAACCAGCGGGTGCCCGGCAGCCGCCAAGTCATTCTTGATCGCGATCTGCAGCTCGTGGTGAACTCGCTGTGGGCCAGCGGAGCCGAAGCGATCTCCGTCGGCGGCGTGCGGATGGGACCCAACGTGACGATCCGCCAAGCGGGTGGCGCCATCCTGGTCGACAATCATCCGATCAGCAGCCCGTACACGATTCTCGCGGTCGGACCGCCGAACGGGATGCGGGATACCTTCGACCACAGCGGCGGCCTTCAGCGGCTGCGGCTACTGGAGGCGTCCTACGGTGTCGGGGTGAGCGTGGCCAACGGCGACGGCCTGTCGTTGCCCGCTGGCGCAGTGCGAGAGATTAAATTTGCCAAGCAGATCGGGCGGTAGCTAAGGAATGGGCCGACACAGATGATCGGAATCGCGGCACTCATCGTCGGCATCGTGCTGGGTCTGGTGTTGCACCCCAGCGTCCCCGAGGTCATCCAGCCTTACCTGCCGATCGCCGTGGTGGCCGCGCTCGACGCCGTGTTCGGCGGGTTGCGGGCCTACCTGGAAAAAATCTTCGACCCCAAAGTGTTCGTCGTCTCGTTCGTGTTCAACGTGCTCGTCGCCGCGCTGATCGTCTACGTGGGCGATCAGCTCGGCGTGGGCACCCAGCTGTCGACGGCGATCATCGTCGTGCTGGGCATCCGCATCTTCGGCAACGCCGCGGCATTGCGGCGCAAGTTGTTCGGGGCATGAGGTGAGAAAAGAAGGTGGGCACGACGCGGGGGAGGACGTGGCGACCGAGCACGGGCGCCACGAACTGCCCGGCGCCGCACCGCCCCCGGTGCGACGGCCCCGAAGCCGCACCCAGCTGGTGTTCGGCGCCCTGGGCGTGCTGCTGTGCGTGGTGCTCGGCGTCGGCATCGCCACCCAGGTCCGGCAAACCGAGTCCGGCGACGCGCTCGACACCGCGCGCCCGGCCGATCTGCTGGTGCTGCTCGGCTCACTGCAGCAGCGCGAGGCCGCGCTCAACACCGAGGTCGCCGAGCTGCAGCGAAATCTCGCGGCGATGCAGACCGCAGGCAGCAGTGACCAGGCGGCCATCCAGAACGCCCAGGCCAGGCTGGCCGCGCTGTCGATCCTGATCGGCACCGTCGGCGCCACCGGGCCCGGGGTGAGCATCACCATCGACGATCCCGGACCCGGCGTGGCGCCGGAGACCATGCTCGACGTGATCAACGAACTGCGCGCCGCTGGGGCCGAAGCCATGGAAATCCGGTCCGGGCAGCGGGCGGTGCGGATCGGGGTGGACAGCTGGGTAGTCGGCAGCCCCGGCGCGCTGGAGATCGACACGCAAACTTTGAGCCCGCCGTATTCTGTTCTGGCCATTGGTGATCCACCCACCCTGGCGGCGGCGATGAACATCCCGGGCGGCGCCGTCGACAGCGTCGAGCGGGTCGGCGGGCAAATGACGGTGTCGCAGTCCGACCGGCTGGACATCACCACCTTGCGGCAACCGAAACCTCGCCAATACGCTCAGCCCGTCAAATAGCGACCGACAACGAGGAGCACTGTGAGCGAAATCCCAGCCGACCTGCACTACACCGCCGAACACGAGTGGGTGCGGCGCACCGGTGAGGACACCGTCCGCGTCGGTATCACCGACTTCGCTCAGTCCTCGCTGGGCGACGTGGTGTACGTGCAACTACCCGACGTGGACAGCAATGTCACGGCCGGCGAGTCGTTCGGCGAGGTCGAGTCGACCAAGTCGGTCTCGGATCTCTACGCCCCCGTCAGCGCCAAAGTGATTGCGGTCAACGGCGATCTGGAGGCAAACCCCGGGCTGGTCAACTCCGATCCCTACGGTCAGGGGTGGCTGTTGGACTTGCAGGTCGACGGCGATACCCTCGACCAGGGGTTGGCGGCGTTGCTTGATGCGGACGCCTATCGGGGCACAGTGACGGAATGACATTGTTAGGGTGCCTGCCAACCACCGATCCGGCGGTGGTGGGCACAACGGCGACCACTGCGCGGTACGGTCGACGTAAGTGATGGTGGAGGCGGACGGGCGCCTTGTGCGGGCACCCCGCCAAGTATCGCCACGGCAGCCAGTGAGGAGCAGCGGGTGACGGACAAGGACCAGAACTCTGGGGCGGACCAGGTGTCTGAGGAAGTCACCGTGGAGACGACATCCGTCTTCCGCGCGGACTTCCTCAACGAGCTGGATGCCCCGGCGACCGCCGGCGGCGAGAGCGCGGTGTCCGGGGTGGAGGGCCTCCCGGTCGGCTCCGCGCTGCTGGTCGTCAAGCGCGGACCGAATGCGGGCTCGCGGTTCCTCCTCGACCAGCCGACGACGTCGGCCGGCCGCCATCCGGACTCTGACATCTTCCTCGATGATGTGACCGTCAGCCGTCGGCACGCCGAGTTCCGGTTGGACGGCAACGAATTCCAGGTCGTCGACGTCGGCAGCCTCAACGGCACCTACGTCAACCGGGAACCGGTCGATTCAGCCACCTTGGCCAACGGCGACGAGGTCCAGATCGGCAAGTTCCGGCTCGTGTTCCTCACCGGACCGAGGCCGTCCGACGACGAAGGCGGTCCAGGAAGCTAGTGACCGCACCCGATACTCCCGCGCTTGCCGGGATGTCTATCGGAGCGGTCCTGGACCTGCTGCGACCGGACTTCCCGGACGTGACGATCTCTAAGATTCGGTTCTTGGAAGCCGAGGGTCTCGTCACGCCGGAGCGCAGCGCATCGGGGTATCGGCGGTTCACCGCCTACGACTGCGCGAGGTTGCGGTTCATCCTGACCGCCCAGCGCGATCACTATCTGCCGCTGAAGGTCATCAAGGCACAGCTCGACGCCCTGCCCGACGGCGAACTGCCCCACGGCGGATCGCCTTACGCCGGACCACGTTTGGTGACTGTCTCTGGTGACAAGTCGTTGGGCACGGACGACGCCACACGCACCCAGGTTCGCCTGAGCCGCGAGGATCTGCTGGAGCGATCCGGGGTTGACGAGGAATTGGTGGTCGCGCTGTGCAAAGCAGGCGTGATCACCACCGGCCCCGGCGGGTTGTTCGACGAATATTCGGTGGTCATCGCGCAGTGCGCGCGGGCGCTGGGGGAGTACGGCGTCGAACCGCGGCACCTGCGGGCATTCCGGTCGGCGGCCGACCGGCAATCCGACCTGATCGCGCAGATCGCAGGCCCGGTCGGCAAGGCGTCCAAGACCGGTGCCCGCGACCGCGCTGACGACTTGGCGCGCGAAGTCGCGGCCTTGGCAATCACGCTGCACACGTCGCTGATCAAGTCCGCTGTACGAGACGTTCTCGACCGCTGAGGACTAGACTCTTCAATGGCGGCAACACGAGCGCGGAGGTCAGACGCAAATGGGTGAGGTTCGTGTGGTCGGCATCCGCGTCGAGCAGCCCCAGAACCAGCCGGTTTTGCTGCTGCGGGAATCCAGCGGCGACCGCTATCTGCCCATCTGGATCGGCCAGTCCGAAGCCAACGCGATCGCGCTGGAACAGCAGGGCGTCGAGCATTCTCGGCCGCTGACCCACGACCTCATCCGAGATCTCATTGGCGCACTTGGGCATTCGCTCAAAGAGGTGCGCATCGTGGACTTGAAGGAAGGCACGTTCTACGCGGACCTGATCTTCGACCGCGATATCAAGGTCTCGGCTCGCCCGTCGGACTCGGTGGCGATCGCCCTGAGGATGGGTGTGCCGATCTATGTGGAGGAAGCGGTGCTGGCCGAGGCCGGGTTGCTGATTCCGGACGAGAGCGACGACGAGTCCGACGGTGCGGTCCGTGAGGACGAGGTCGAGAAATTCAAGGAGTTTCTCGACAGCGTGTCACCGGACGATTTCAAGGCCACCTGACCGGGTATCCCCGCCGCGCCTGGTGAATGTCAAGATCACGGACGCGTATCACTTGGCCGGGAGCGGTTCGACACGCGCGACGGATGCCGGGGAGCACGCACAAGGGCAGCCATACTTTCATCACGACGACGAGCACGACTGCCCGTCGACAAGCGTATGCTCGATGGACTCGGACGCAGGGCTTACGTGGTTGGTGGAGCGGTTAGCGGGCCATAGTTCGAACGGCGAGAGGAAGCATCGTGGGCGAGCAGCCACGTCAGGGACAGTTGGACCTTGCCGGCGCGACGTCTGGTTCTTTCGAGGCGGATTCGGCCGCCGGCGCACCTGTCGGTGAGTCGGTGCAGCCCGGCCTGTTCCCCGATGATTCGGTGCCCGACGAACTCGTCGGCTACCGCGGCCCCAGCGCCTGCCAGATCGCCGGAATCACCTACCGGCAGTTGGACTACTGGGCCCGCACGTCACTGGTGGTGCCGTCCATCCGCGGCGCGGCCGGCTCCGGCAGCCAGCGGCTGTACTCGTTCAAGGACATTCTGGTTCTCAAGATCGTCAAGCGTCTGCTCGACACCGGTATCTCGCTGCACAACATCCGGGTTGCCGTCGACCATCTGCGTCAGCGCGGCGTGCAGGACCTGGCGAACATCACGCTGTTCTCTGACGGCACAACGGTCTACGAGTGCACGTCCGCCGAAGAGGTAGTCGACCTTTTGCAGGGTGGGCAGGGTGTGTTCGGCATCGCGGTCAGTGGCGCGATGCGGGAACTCTCCGGCGCCATCGCAGACTTCCCCGGCGAGCGTGCCGACGGCGGCGAATCGATCGCCTCGCCGGAAGACGAGCTGGCCTCGCGGCGTAAGAGCCGCGACCGCAAGATCGGCTAGAATCGGCGGCGTATCGCCCGCGCGCGGGAGAGCTTCGTGGCCGCCAGCCACGGACGCCGAAGGAGCAACACCTCTCCGTCAACCTCTCAGGCCCCAGGACCGCGCCTGGCCACGATGCCTCTGGAAAGCGGTGACCTCACGGTTGCCCGCCCATGGGGAAAGGCCGTAGGCCGAATCTCTCAGGCGCCCGGTTTTGGGTGGACGACAGAGGGAGGGGACGCCGCTGACGGCTGCGTCCGCCCGAGTCAGGAGCCCACCCAAAGTGTCCGATCACACCCAGCCCACGTTCGCCGATCGTCATATCGGACCGGATTCCGACGCGGTGACGACCATGCTCGACGTCATTGGGGTCGGCTCGCTCGACGACCTGGCCGCCAAGGCGCTGCCTGCCGGGATCCTCGACGCGCTCGCCGGCGGCCTGGCGCCCGGCCTCGATCACCTGCCCGCCGCGGTCAGCGAGCATGAGGCGCTGGCCGAGCTACGGGCGTTGGCCGACACCAACACGATCGCCGTTTCGATGATCGGGCAGGGCTATTACGACACCCTGACCCCGCCGGTGTTGGTGCGCAACATCTTGGAGAACCCGGCCTGGTACACGGCCTACACGCCGTATCAGCCGGAGATCAGCCAGGGCCGACTGGAGGCGCTGCTGAATTTCCAGACCATGATCGCCGACCTCACCGGGCTGGATCTGGCCAACGCGTCGATGCTCGATGAGGCCACCGCGGCCGCCGAGGCGATGACCCTGATGCACCGCGCGACGCGAGGGCCGGCCAACCGGCTGGCGGTCGACGAAGACCTGTTCGCGCAGACGGCGGCGATCCTCGCGACCCGCGCGGAGCCGCTGGGCATCGAGCTCGTCACCGCCGATCTGCGTAACGGGCTGCCCGAAGGCGACTTCTTCGGTGTCATCGCACAGCTGCCCGGTGCCAGTGGCCGGGTGACCGACTGGTCGAAGCTGGTCGAGCAGGCCCACGAGCGCGGCGCGTTGGTGGCGCTGGGCGCCGATTTGCTGGCAATGACACTGATCGCCCCGCCGGGGGAGTTCGGCGCCGACGTGGCGTTCGGCAGTGCCCAACGATTCGGTGTGCCAATGGGATTCGGCGGTCCGCACGCCGGTTTCCTTGCGGTGCACTCCAAGCATGCCCGCCAGCTGCCCGGCCGGTTGGTGGGGGTGTCGGTCGACGCGGATGGGTCTGCGGCGTACCGGCTTTCGCTGCAGACCCGCGAACAGCACATCCGCCGCGACAAGGCGACCTCCAACATCTGTACCGCGCAAGTGCTGCTGGCAGTCATGGCGGCGATGTATGCCAGCTACCACGGTCCGGAGGGCTTGACCGGGATCGCCCGACGAGTGCATGGTCACGCCCGATCGCTGGCGGCCGGCCTGAATGCGGCCGGCGTCGACGTCGTGCACGACAGCTTCTTCGACACCGTGCTGGCGCATGTCCCGAACCGGGCCGCCGCGGTGCAGGCCGAGGCCAAGGGCCGCGGTATCAACATCTGGCGAGTGGACGCCGACCACGTGTCGATCACCTGCGACGAGGCCACCACGGCCGCGCACGTTGCACTGGTCCTCGAATCGTTCGGCGCTGCACCGGCAGATGATGCTTCAGCGGCCGGGAACTACGCGGGGCCTGAGATCGATTCGCGGACAAGTCAATTCCTCACTCACCCGGCCTTCCACCGGTACCGCACCGAGACCGAGATGATGCGCTACCTGCGCATGCTGGCCGACAAAGACATCGCACTGGACCGCAGCATGATTCCGCTGGGCTCCTGCACGATGAAGCTCAACGCGGCCGCCGAAATGGAGTCGATCACCTGGCCCGAGTTCGGCCGCCAGCACCCCTTCGCCCCGGCCGGGGACACCCCCGGGCTTCGCAAGCTGATCGCCGACCTGGAGACCTGGCTTACCGGCCTGACCGGATACGACGCAATCTCGTTGCAGCCCAACGCCGGATCGCAGGGTGAGTACGCGGGCCTGCTGGCCATTCGCGACTACCACGTCGGCCGGGGCGACAGCGCCCGCGATGTCTGCCTGATCCCGTCGAGCGCGCACGGCACCAACGCCGCGTCGGCGGCCATGGCCGGCATGCGGGTGGTCGTGGTGTCCTGCCGGGAGAACGGTGACGTCGACCTGGACGACCTGCGCGCCAAGGTGACCGAGCATGCCGACAAGCTGGCCGCGCTGATGGTCACCTACCCGTCCACCCACGGGGTGTACGAACACGACATCGCCGATGTCTGTGCGGCGGTCCACGATGCCGGCGGGCAGGTCTACATCGACGGCGCCAACCTCAACGCTCTGGTCGGGCTGGCCCGGCCGGGCAAGTTCGGCGGCGACGTCAGCCATCTGAACCTGCACAAGACGTTCTGCATCCCGCACGGCGGCGGCGGCCCCGGAGTCGGACCGGTGGCGGTCCGTTCGCACCTCGCGGCGTTCCTGCCGGGCCACCCGCTGGCCGAGGAGCTGCCGAAGGGGCACCCGGTGGCGGGGGCACCGTACGGCTCGGCGTCGATCCTGCCGATCACCTGGGCCTACATCCGGATGATGGGCGGTGACGGGCTGCGCAACGCGACGCTGACCGCGATCGCGTCGGCCAACTACATCGCCCGCCGCCTCGACGAGTACTACCCAGTGCTGTACACCGGCGAGAGCGGCATGGTGGCGCACGAATGCATCCTCGACCTGCGGGGCATCACCAAGGCCACCGGCGTCACCGTCGATGATGTGGCGAAGCGGTTGGCGGACTTCGGTTTTCACGCCCCGACGATGAGCTTCCCGGTGGCGGGCACGCTGATGGTGGAGCCAACCGAGAGCGAGAGCCTGGCCGAGGTGGACGCGTTCTGCGAAGCGATGATCGCCATCCGCGCCGAGATCGACAAGGTCGGATCCGGCGAGTGGCCAGCCGACGACAATCCGCTGCACAACGCACCGCACACCGCTGAGTGCTTGCTGGTCGATGAGTGGACTCACCCGTACACCCGTGAGCAGGCGGCCTATCCGCTGGGCAAGCAGTTCCGTCCGAAGGTATGGGTGCCGGTGCGCCGCATCGATGGTGCCTACGGCGACCGGAACCTGGTCTGCTCGTGCCCGCCGGTGGAGGCCTTCGCCTGATCGGCTCGTTGACACAGAACTGAGAGCGAAGATTCGGCCGGCAGACTCGCTCTCAGTTCTGAATCAAAGCCTGAAAGCTACGGGGTTGCCGACAAATGCGGCCATGCTGTGCAGCAGGAACGGAAGGAGCCCGGTGACCCTCACCAAGCGCGTCGTCGCAACAACGTTGATGGCCCTCACGTTCTTGTTGTGGGGTGGTCCAGTGGCCGCCGCCCACACCTCGCTTTCGGTACCGAGCGCGACGACTGCAGCGCCAGCGGCGGCGGAACCCGGTGGATCGGACACCACGAGATCGATGCTGTACGCAGGGGTCGCTGGTTTGGCCGTGGGTGGCGTGATCGCCTTCTGGCAGTCGCGGAAACGCCGGCGGAACGACGGCGGAAAGCCTGGCGGCGGACCGGATTCGTCCGAGAGCTAACCCAGAACCTGCCATTTCCAAAGGATAGGGACGCTGATAGCGTCGCACCTGTGCTGCCCGCCAGCGTTCGCCAGTGGCAAGAAGGTGGACGGATGCTGTCCACCAGCGCGGGGTCGGTGTTCGTGCGATCCCAGCCGGGTCGCGATCCGGCCGTCCTTCTGTTGCACGGCTTTCCGTCGAGCTGCTACGACTTCCGCGGGGTCGTCGATCGGTTGGGTGACCGGGCCTGGCTGACACTGGACTTCCTCGGTTTCGGCTTGTCCGACAAACCCCGGCCGCATCGCTACAGCCTGCTGGAGCAGGCCGACATCGTGCAGCAGGTCGTTGCCGACGTCGCGCCCGGCCCGGTGGTGCTCCTCGCCCACGACATGGGCACCTCGGTCGCCACCGAGCTGCTGGCTCGTGACGTCTCCGGCACGCTGCCCTTCGAGCTCCAGCGGGCGGTGCTGACCAACGGCAGCGTCATCATCGAGCGGGCCAGCCTGCGCCCGAGCCAGAAGATCCTGCGCGGACCGTTCGGCCCGATCCTCGCCCGGCTGACCAACGAGCGGGGCTTCCTGCGCGGCTTCGCCAAACTGTTCAGCGCAGCGCACCCGCTATCCGACGAGGAAGCGCAGGCGCAGTGGGCACTGCTGGCTCGCAACGACGGCCACCGCATCATGAACCTGTTGTGCGCCTACCTCAACGAGCGGGTGCGCTTCGCGCCACGCTGGCACGGAGCCGTACGTGATTGGGACAAACCGCTGGGATTTCTGTGGGCCACCGGCGATCCCGTCGCCACCACCAACGTGCTGGCCGGCTTGCGGGAGCTGCGGCCCGCCGCCGAGGTGATCGAGCTGCCCGGCATCGGCCACTACCCGCAGATCGAGGTGCCCGACGAATTCACCGCCGGGGCACGCAAACTCCTACAGCTCGATTAGGACAGCAGGCTGGTGACCGCACTCGCCAAGTCCGGCGAGTCCGACGTGGCGACGTTCTGATACGTGCCGCCCGAGGTCTGTGCAACGGCCTCCCACGTCGCACGGTCGGAGTCGTCGCCGAAGTCGATGACGTTGATCGCCACCGGCCTGGCCGGGTCGACCGCCGACTTGACGTACTGCACCAGCCCCGGACCGTCCAGCGTCTGGTCGCTGTGCGGACCCTGGGTGATCACCAGAATCGAATTGGACTGCCCATCACGGAAATTGGTCAGCGCATCGCCGTACGCCAGGCGCAGCGTGGTGAACGACACCCCGCCGCTGCCGGACGGCGCCAGGCCGCTCAGTGCGCCGGTCAGCGCCGCCGACTGGCCTTGCACCGGCCCTATCGGCACCACCGATTTGCCCTCGACCCCGTTGAACGTCCACAGCCCCACCGCGGCGTTAGGCGGCAGCGCGCCGATGCGGTTGTTCAGTGCGGCCACCACATTGGCCAGCCGCGACTTCCCGCCCTCGTCGGCGCCCATCGCCTGGTTCAGCATGATCGTGGTGGCTGCGCCGGTGGCGGGGTTGGATACCGCCGCGGCCAAAGTGGCGCGTTCCGATTCGTCGCCAATCGACACCGGCGCACCCAGCTGCGGGAAGCTGACGACGTCGTTGCCCGGCGGGGTGGTGCCCTCGGCCCGGAATCCGGCCTTCGCCAGAGCGGTCAGCTGCTCGGGCTTGCGCATGAACCGGGCGAACTCGCTGGCGGCACTGACCTGCTCGCTGGACAGCCACGTCCCGGCCAGCAGCACGGTGGGGTAGTCGGCGATCGCGACCGGACCCGAAGGCAGCCATTCGGCGACGTTGTTCTTGGCGTCGGCCGCTGATGCCCGGCCGAACAGCTGCTGCTCGGTGGTCACCACGGCGTGCACCGGCGCGCCGGCCCCCTCACCGGATGCCAACAAAGCCTTCCAGGCCGCGTCGGCGGAGTTGTCGGCGAGCTTGGGCTGGCCGGCCACAAGGGCGTTGACCGCACCCAGGCCCGCGGTGGCCGGTGCGCCGGCCGGAGCCGACGACGACGCGACGGCCTCGGCGGCCAGGTAGGTGGCGTCGGCATTGCCTGCGGTGGGCAGCGCCAACCGCAGCGAACCCCAACCCGCCAGATTCAGCGAGTCGAGCGCCGTGGGGTTGTTCTGCAATCCCGGCAAAGCCGACCAATTTTGTTGCGCCAAACCCTCTTTGAGCTGCGGGCGCACCGCGAGCACCACCGGCGAGCTGACCAGTGAGCGGGCATCGCTGACCACCTGCTTACCGGCGGTGGCCTGCAGCCGCGCCTCGGCAATGGAACTGGCGGGTATCCACAGGGCCGGCCGCTCGCCGAGATCACCGGGCCAGTCGGAGACGAACCCGTCGACCACCCGGTCCGAATCGGCCGCGGTCACGACCATCTTCACGCAGCGATCGCCGACCGGGGTGACGACGGCGTTGAAACTCTCGGCGAACTTGGCGACGTTGGCGGCGATCGACGGATCGGCGACCACCCCGACGTTCACCGCACCGGCCAGGCATTTCTGGGCGGCATCCGTCGACCGGTGCGAGAGCGCATCGCCGAAGAACCGCCAGAGGATCACCGCGCCGACGACCACCACCACGGTGACCAGAGCGGCGATCACGCCGAGGCTCACGCCGCGGCGGCCGGCCTCGCTGCGGTGACCACCTTCAAAGGCGGCAACCCGGCGGCGTGCGGTGTCGGTCAGCGGTGACGGCTCGTAGCCTGCATCACCGCCACCCGCGTCCCCGCCGGCGAAATCGTCACTGGGCCGGGCGAATCGCCCGGTGGTGCCTTCCGGTACGTCGGCAGGCTCGTCCGGTTCACCGAAAGACTCCCCGGGTCCGGGTCTGCTGTGCCTGCCCATGGGGGTGCTTGATCCTCTTTCGTTTCAGCGGTCGTGCGGTGTGGGCTTGCGGTCAGGCGCCGGCGCTGGCCTTGTACTCCCTGCGCCTCCGGTGCAGGATCGGCTCGGTGTAGCCGTTGGGCTGTGCGGCGCCGGCCAAGATCAGCTCCTGGGCCGCCTGGAAGGCGATGCTGCCCTCGGGATCCGGTGCCATCGGTCGGAATTCAGGATCCTGAGCGTTCTGCTCGTCGACCACCGCGGCCATCCGGCGCAGGCTCTCGCGCACATCGTCGGAGGTGATGACGCCATGGCGCAACCAGTTCGCCAACAGCTGGCTGGAAATCCGCAGTGTGGCGCGGTCTTCCATCAACGCGACATCGTGGATATCGGGCACCTTCGAGCAACCGACACCGGCGTCGATCCAGCGCACCACGTAGCCCAGGATCGACTGGCAGTTGTTGTCGACCTCTTCGTGGATCTCCTCGGGCGACCAGGCCAGTTCCCGGGCCAGCGGGATCGTCAGCAGCTCGTCGATGGTGGTGCGGGTCTGGCCGGCCAGCTCCTTGTGCACCTCATAGACGTCGACGTAGTGGTAGTGCATGGCGTGCAGGGTCGCCGCCGTCGGCGACGGCACCCACGCCGTGGTGGCACCGGCCTTGGGCTGGCCGATCTTCTGCTCCACCATCGCCGCCATCAGATCGGTCATGGCCCACATGCCCTTGCCGATCTGGGCTCGGCCGGAGAAGCCGGTCGCCAAGCCGACGTCGACGTTCTGGTCTTCGTAGGCCAGGATCCACGGCTGGGTCTTCATGGCGCCCTTGCGGATCATCGGGCCGGCTTCCATCGAGGTGTGGATCTCGTCGCCGGTGCGGTCCAGGAAGCCGGTATTGATGAACGCCACCCGGTCGGCGGCGGCCTTGACGCAGGCCTTGAGGTTGGCCGAGGTGCGGCGCTCCTCGTCCATGATGCCGACCTTGATCGTGTTCTGCGGCAGGCCCAGCACGTCCTCGACGCGGCTGAACAGTTCGCAGGTGAAGGCGACCTCGTCGGGGCCGTGCATCTTGGGCTTGACGATGTAGATCGACCCGGTCCGGCTGTTCTGCCGGGGGCTGCCGTCCTCTGCCTTGAGCCCATGTGTGGCGATCAGGCTGGTGAACAGGGCGTCCTGGATGCCCTCGAAAACTTCGGCACCGTCGGCTCCGTCCTTTTCGAACACAATTGCGTCGTTGGTCATCAGATGCCCGACGTTGCGGACGAACAGCAGGCTGCGCCCGGGCAGCGTGATTTCACCGTCGTCCGGGGTCTTGTAGGTGCGGTCGTCGTTGAGCACCCGGGTGAAGCTCTTGCCGCCCTTGCTGACCTCTTCGGCCAGGTCGCCCCTGTTAAGGCCCAGCCAGTTGCGGTAGCCGAGCACCTTGTCGTCGGCGTCGACGGCGGCGACCGAGTCCTCGAAGTCCATGATCGTGGTGATCGCCGACTCCAGCACGACGTCCTTGACGCCGGCCTGATCGGTCTTGCCGATGGGCGACTCCGGGTCGATCAGGATCTCGATGTGCAGCCCGTTGTTGACCAGCAGCACCGACCATGCGGGGGAGCCGAGCTCGCCGGTGTAGCCGAGGAACTTCTCCGGGCTGGCCAGCTGAGTGGATTTCCCTTCGCCCAAGGCGATTTCGAGTGCGCCGTCGGCGACGCTGATGCCGGTCGCGTCGGCCCAGGAGCCGTCCGCCAGCGGCACCGCCTGGTCAAGGAAGTTGCGGGCATAGGCGATGACCTTGTCGCCGCGGACTGGGTTATATCCGCCGCCGGACCCGGCCCCCTGTTCGGCGCCGTCCTCAGTACTGATGACGTCGGTGCCGTAGAGGGCGTCGTACAGCGAGCCCCAGCGGGCGTTGGCGGCGTTCAACGCAAAGCGGGCGTTGAGGATCGGAACCACCAGCTGCGGCCCGGCGGTGGTGGTGATCTCGTCATCGACACCGGAGGTGGTGATGGTGAAGTCCGCCGGTTCGGGCTGCAGATAGCCGATATCGCGCAGGAACTGCTGGTACTCACCGGCGTCGATACCGCCGATGATCCGCTGCCGGTGCCACTTGTCGATCTGGGCCTGCAGGTCGTCGCGGCGAGCGAGCAGGTCCTGATTCCGCGGAGTCAGGTCGGCGACGACCTTGTCCACACCAGACCAGAAGCTGTCGGGGTCGATCCCGGTGCCGGGTAGCGCCTCGTTGGTGATGAAGTCGTACAACGGCTGCGCCACGCGCAGATTGCCGACGGACACGCGTTCGGTCATCTGTCCTCCCTCACGACAAATCAATTCATCTTACCCGCAGGTAGGAACCCCTCCGACACACCGTCGTAGGCGGAGTAGGCGCAGTTACGCCGGTCACAGGCCAGCAGCCGCTCACACCACGCCAGCAGCGCCGCACGCAAGGGTGCCGCGCGCTCGCTGATGAGTCCCTGGCGGCGCACGTATTCGGCTCGTCCGGCGGCTTCCTCGACGGTGATCGGCTCGAATCCGAGGTGCGTCAGGTCGTAGGGGCTGGCGCGCATGTCGAGCTCGCGGGCTTCGGCGGCCAGTTCCAAACAGTCCACCAGCAGCCGCGCGTCGACGAGCGGTCCGAGCTTGTAGCACCACTTGTACAAGTCCATGTTGGCGTGCAGGCAGCCCGGCTGTTCCCACTCGCGCTGGTCGGCTCGGGTCGGCACGCCGCGGTTGCGCGGCGCGGCCGCCTCGGTGAAGAACCGGAACGCGTCGAAGTGGGTACAGCGCAAGGACATTGCTTCGACCACGGCATCGGTGCCGGCCGAGCCCAGTCGGAGCGGCACGCCGTCGTGGCGAACCGCGTCGGCGCGGTAGACCATCGCCCACTCATGCATGCCGAAGCAGCCGAACTGTGGTGCGCGGTCTTCGGTGGCCCGCAGCAGATCGGCGACGAAGCCGACGGTGTCCCGCCGCGAGCTCAGGAATTCCGGGCCGACGGTGACGCCGCCTGCACCGGCCGCGTAGCCCGCGCGGTCGAGGTACTCGGCGGCAGCGGGCCCCGCGAGTGCGGTGCCGTAGCCGGGGTGCCACACCCGCAGCTGGCGGGGGCGCAGGCTGTAGTAGCTGAACAGGAAATCCCACACCGGGTGAGCTTCGCCACGCTGCGCCCGACGGCCATGCGGGCCGGTGAAGGTCTCGACCCGGGCGCGATGGGCGGCGGCCCTGGCCGTCCACTCGCGCTCGGTGAGCACATCAGGCACGATGCATCCCGTCGCGCACCGTGCCGACCAGATCCTCGACCAGGTCTTCCAGCGCCACCATCGCGGTGACCGCACCATCAGCGCCGGTCACCAGCGCCAGGTGGCTGTTGTCACGCCGCAGCTGGGACAGGGCATCGGGCAGCGCCATATCGGCGGCCACCCTGGGCAGATGACGCACCACCGAGATGTCGAGCACCGAAGCGGGATCGTCGATCTGGCTGAGCACATCCTTGATGTGCAGGTAGCCGATCAGGGAGTCGTCGGCACCCACGACCGGGAACCGCGAGTAGCCCGTCTCCCGCAGCGCCTGCTCGACCTCGCTGACTGTGGGCCCGCAGCCCGGCCGGGCGACCGGGATCGCCCGTATTTCGCTGAGCGGCACGGCCACGTCGTTCACGACGCGGTTGCGGATCTGCAGCGCCCGGGTCAGCCGCATGTGTTCCTCGGGATCCAACAGGCCCTCGGAGCGGGACTCGGCGATCATCTCCGCCAGCTCGACGGTCGACACGGTGACGTCGAGCTCGTCCTTGACTGCGATACCGAAGGCCTTCAGCGTGATGTTGGCCGCCCAGTTGTAGAACGCGATGAGCGGCCGGACCAACCGCACGTACGCCAGATAGACCGGCATCAGCAGCATCGCCGTCTTCTCCGGCCCGGCGATCGCGATGTTCTTGGGCACCATCTCGCCCAGCAGGACGTGCAGTATCACCACGACACCCAGCGCCACCAGGAACGACACCGTGTGCAGCACGGCGTCGGGCACTCCGACCAGATCGAAGGGCTTGTCCAGCAGGCCGGCCACCGCAGGCTCGCCGACCCGGCCCAGCAGGATCGAGCACACCGTGATGCCCAGCTGGGCGCCGGCCAGCATCAGCGACAGCTGCTCACCGGCCCGCAGCACTATGACCGCACTCCGCTTGCCTTGTTCGGCAAGGGTTTCCAGCCGGTCGCGGCGGGCCGAGATCAGCGCGAACTCCGAGCCGACGAAGAACGCGTTCGCACCCAGCAGCGCGATCGTCAGCAGAACACCCAGGAAGTCGGCGCCCATCAGCGTTCCCCGTCCGCACCGGGGCGCAGCACCCGGGTCAGTACCAGCTGGTCGATGCGCCGGCCGTCCATCGCGACAACGGTGGCGCGCCAGCGGATCGGATCGTCGAACGGGCCGTCGGGGTCGAAGGCGGACAGTTCCACCGATTCACCCGTCTCAGGGATGTGGCCGAGCTTCTCCAGCACCAGCCCGCCGATGGTCTCGTATTCGCCTTCCGGCGCCCGGAAACCCGTCGCCTCGGCTACCTCGTCGATGCGCAGCAGACCCGACACCTGCCAGCCAAGGCCGGACTTCTGGAAATCAGGAGTGGCGTCGTCGTGCTCGTCGCGGACGTCGCCGACAATCTCTTCGATCAGGTCCTCCACCGTGACCATGCCCGCGGTCCCGCCGTATTCGTCGACCACCATGGCGGTCTGCAACCCGTGGGCGCGCAGCTGAGACATCAGTGCGTCACCGTCGAGGGACGATGGCACGGTCGGCACCGGGATGGCCAGCGTCAACAGCTTGGTGGTCGACCGCTGTGCGGCCTGCACGCTGAACACCTGCTTGACGTGCACGATGCCGATGGTCTCGTCCAGGTCGCCGTTGACGACGGGGAAACGGGAGAAGCCGGTGCTGGCCGAGGCGGTCACCAAATCGCTGACCGTGTCGTCGGCCTCCAGCGCCTCGATCTCGGTGCGCGGCGTCATGAACTCCTCAGCGATCCGCGAGCCGAACTGCAGCGAGCGGTTGACCAGCGCCGCGGTGGCCGCGTCGAGTGAACCGTGCTCGGCCGAACTGCGAACCAGCGCACCGAGTTCCTCGGGGGAGCGCGCTGAACGCAGCTCCTCGGCCGGTTCGATACCCATCCGACGCAGAATCCAGTTGGCGGTGCCATTGGTGGCCTTGATGGCCGGGGTCATCACGGTGGAGAACATCAGCTGGAATCCGGCTGTCGCTCGCGCGGTGGGGACCGGGCGGGCCACCGCCAGGTTCTTGGGCACCAGCTCGCCGAACACCATCGACAACGAGGTGGCGATCAGGATGGCCAGCGCCAACGCGATCCCGGTCGCGGCGCTATCGGGCACGTGCAGGAACTCCAGGACCGGGTCGAACAACCGCGCCAGCACGGGTTCGGCGAGGTAGCCGGTGGCCAGCGTGGTGATCGAGATCCCGAGCTGCGCGCCGGACAGCTGGAACGACAGTGTGCGGTGGGCGCGCGCGACGTTGTGGTCCCTACGGTCGCCGGTGCGGGCGTTGGCGTCGACGGTGCTGCGCTCCAGGGCGGTCAGCGAGAACTCCGCCGCCACGAACAATGCCGTCCCCAACGTCAGCGCGACGATCGCCAACAGGCTCAACAGGGTGAACATGAGGCTCACCGGGCGCTTGCCCTCACTGCCTCGATGTCGCCGGGCCGTAAGCCCGGCCGACTAGTGGAAGGTTCCGCCTCGGAATCGTCCCCAGGGGAATCGTCTGCGGGCCGCTCACCCCAGGCAGCCCGATCCGCGGGGGCCTCGATGGGTGCCTGCGGCACGGGATCCCTTCCTCGATGGGGGCAGAACAAACCCCTATGTTAGCTCCCCTGTGCGCCGAGACCCGGCTCACCAGCCCGTCGGCAGCGGATGCCCTTCGGCGAAGCCGGCCGCCGACTGCACGCCCAGCACCACCCGCTCGTGCAGCTCGGCGATGGTGCCTGCACCCACGTAGGTGCAGGTGCTGCGGACCCCGGAGGTGATGTGGTCGAGCAGGTCCTCCACACCGCCGCGGTCGGGATCCAGCGCCATCCGTGACGTCGAGATGCCCTCCTCGAACAGCGCCTTGCGGGCTCGGTCGAAGGCGCTGTCGGCGCTGGTGCGGGCGGCCACCGCCCGCTTGGAGGCCATGCCGTAGCTCTCTTTGTAGGGCCTGCCGTCGCGGTCGAGCATCAGATCGCCTGGGGATTCGTAGGTGCCGGCGAACCAGGACCCGATCATCACATTGGCGGCGCCGGCCGCCAGGGCCAACGCCACGTCGCGGGGGTGCCGGACGCCGCCGTCAGCCCAGACGTGGCCACCGAGTTCCCTTGCAGCCGAGGAACATTCGAGCACGGCCGAGAACTGCGGGCGGCCGACGCCGGTCATCATCCTGGTGGTGCACATCGCACCGGGGCCGACGCCGACCTTGACGATCGAAGCGCCGGCGCCGATCAGGTCGCGGGCGCCCTCGGCCGAGACGACGTTGCCCGCCGCCAACGGGATACCGAGGTCTAGCGAGGCAATCGCCTTGATCGCATCGAGCATCTTGAACTGGTGGCCATGGGCGGTGTCGACCACCAGGACGTCGACGCCGACCTCGGCCAATGCTTGTGCCTTGGCCGCCACGTCACCGTTGATGCCCACCGCCGCGGCGATGCGCAGCCGGCCGGCGGAATCGACCGCGGGAGTGTAGATGCCGGCCCGCACCGCGCCGAGCCGGCTGAGCACCCCAGCCAGGCCGCCGTCGGCGTCGGTGAGCACGGCCACGTCCACCGGTGCGTGCTCGAGCAGCTCGAACACCTGGCGGGGTTCGGTGTGCGCCGGCGTGGTGATGAAGTCGGCGACCGCGATGTCACGCACCCGGGCGAACCGATCAACACCCGCGGTGGCGGCCTCGGTGACCAGCCCGACCGGCCGGCCCTCGGACACCACCACCGCCGCGCCGTGGGCGCGTTTATGGATCAGCGCGACCGCATCGGAGACCGAGTCGTCGGGAGCCAGGACGACCGGGGTGTCGGCAACCAGATCGCGGCTCTTGACGAAGTCGACCGTCGCTTTGACCACATCGATCGGCAGGTCCTGCGGCAGCACCACGATCCCGCCGCGGCGGGCCACCGTCTCGGCCATCCGCCGCCCGGCCACCGCGGTCATGTTGGCCACGACGACCGGGATCGTCGTGCCGGTGCCGTCCGATGTCGACAGATCGACGTCGAACCGGGAGGCGACGTCGGATCGGTTGGGGACGATGAAGACGTCGTCGTAGGTCAGGTCGTACGGAGGCCGCTGGCCGTCGAGAAACTGCACGTACCTCAGGGTACTGGGATCAGGCCTCGACCTCGGTGCGGTCGCCGCTCCACAGCGTGTGAAAGCGGGCGGCGGAATCGGTGTCGGTCCGGCCGTAGGTATGCGCGCCGAAGAAGTCGCGCAGACCCTGGGTCAGTGCCGCGGGCAGTCGCTCGGTGCGCAGCGCGTCGTAGTAGGACAGCGCGGAGGCGAAGCCGGGCACCGGGATGCCGAGTTCGGTGGCCTTGACGACGACGCGGCGCCAGCTGTCGATGCCCGCCTCGACCGCGTCGCGGAAGTACGGCGCCGAGATCAGCGTGGCCAGCCCGGAATCCTCGTCGTACGCCTCCTTGATGCGGTTGAGGAACTTCGCCCGGATGATGCAGCCGCCGCGCCAGATGGTGGCCATGTCGCCTAGCGTGATACCCCAGTTGTATTCGGCGCTGCCCGCCTGGATCTGGTTGAAGCCCTGCGCGTAGGCGATGATCTTCGAGGCGTACAGCGCCTTGCTGACATCGTCGATGAATTGCTTTGCGTCCGTGGGGCGTTCACCCAGATTGCCGGAGGCCAGGCCGGTCGCGGCCTTGCGCTGGGCGACCGAGCCCGACAGCGCGCGGGCGAACACCGCCTCGGCGATGCCGGTCACCGGCACCCCGAGGTCCAGCGCCGACTTCACGGTCCAGCGTCCGGTGCCCTTCTGCTCGGCTTCATCGAGGATGACGTCGACCAGCGGCGTGCCGGTCTTGGCGTCGATCTGTTTGAGCACCTCGGCTGTGATCTCGATGAGGTAGCTGTCCAGGTCGCCGGAGTTCCACTCGGCGAAGATTCCGGCGATCTCGGGTGCGGTCTTGCCGAGCCCGTCGCGCAGCAGCTGGTAGGCCTCGCCGATGAGCTGCATATCGGAGTACTCGATGCCGTTGTGCACCATCTTGACGAAGTGGCCGGCGCCGTCAGGGCCGATGTGGGTGCAGCACGGAACGCCGTCGACGTGCGCGGAGATCTCCTCGAGCAGCGGGCCCAACGACTTGTAGGACTCGGCGGGACCGCCCGGCATGATCGACGGCCCGTTGAGGGCGCCCTCCTCGCCGCCGGAGATGCCGGCGCCGACGAAGTGCAGGCCGCGCTCGCGCACCGCCTTCTCGCGGCGGATGGTGTCGGTGTAGAGCGCGTTGCCGCCGTCGATGATGATGTCGCCCGGCTCGAAGACGGCACAGAGTTCATTGATCACGGCGTCGGTGGGATCGCCGGCCTTGACCATGATCAGCGCACGCCGCGGCCGCTCCAGCGCGGCGGCGAATTCGGCCATCGTCTCAGCGCGTACGAAGCTGCCCTCGGAGCCGTGGTCGGCGAGCAGCGCATCGGTCTTGGCGACCGACCGGTTGTGCAATGCGACGGTGTAGCCGTGGTGAGCGAAGTTCCGCGCGATATTGGAGCCCATCACCGCCAATCCGGTAACACCGATCTGTGCAGTACCGTTCGTCTGCGGTGAGCTCATCTGGCGCCTTTCAATTATGCGGATTGTGTTGTGGCACAAACTTTTCTAGAACATGGATGTCAGGACAGAAACAACCGATGCAGCTCAGTCAGCCACGGCATCGCGACCGCGACGGTCGGCACCACGAGCACCGCGGCGGCGGCGGTGTAGGCGGCCAGCGAGAGCAGCAGGCTGTTGGGCCGGCCGGACAGCCGGCGCACCCGGATGACCGTGGTGGGCCCGCCCGCCGCCAGTGCGCCGTTTGGCGTGCGTCCGGACGCACAGGTGACCAGGGCGCGAGCCAGGGGAGTGGGCCCGGCGGTCCGCACTGCCGCGTCGTCGGCGAGCAGCTCGACGAGCAGCCGCACGGCGTTCAGCGCGCTGCCGCTACGGACGAAGCGGGGGAAGGCGGTGTGCACGGCGATGAACGCCTCGAGCACCAGATCGTGGCGCGCACGCAGGTGGGCGCGTTCATGGCTGAGGATCGCCGCCAGTTCGCTGTCACTCAGCGCCGCCAGCGCGCCCTCGCTGAGGACGACCCGGCTGCGGACGCCGGGCAGGCAGTAGGCCAGCGGTTCGGCGACATCCAGCACCCGCAACCCGCTCACGCCGTGCCGGCTTTCACCGAGCAGGTCCACCACCATCCGGTGGTGCGCCCGGCGGCGCCGGGTAGCGACCGCGACCTGAACGCCGGCGACCAGCAGGCGGGCACCGATGACCAGGGTGACGGCGAGGACCGAGACATAGGCCAGCCACAACGGCCAGCCCAGCACCTCGATCTCACTGGTGATGGTCGCGGTCGGGCGCCCATCCGGACCGGGGACGAACAGTCGGCTGGCGATCGCCAGTCCCGCGCTGAAAGCGGACAGGACAGCGGCCACCGCAATGGACTGCCACAGCACGATTGACGCCCGCGGCGCACGCATCGGCCAGGACGCCCGGGCCAGTAGTGCGGGCACCGGACCAACCAGCATCAAGGCGAGGAAGGTGAAGGCCAGCGCGGACACGCTGACAGTGTCCCTCAGACGCTAGGTGCGCCGCCAGCGGGCCAGGTTGAACGGTGCCTGGATTCTAATTCTGCGAGGGCGCGGCGCAAGGCGTCCGCCTCATCGATCCCCACCCGTTCGACGAAGTGCACCAGCGCCGCCTGCCGACCACCGGAGTCGGGAGCCTGAGCCAACGCGTCGACCATCAGGCCCGCGACCAGCTCGTCGCGGCCGTGCACCGGCGCGTATTGATGGGCCCGGTCGTCGCGGATCTGGGATACCAGGTTCTTGCGCGCGAGCCGCTGCAGAACCGTCATCACGGTGGTGTAGGCGAGGTCACGTTCGGTACAGAGGGCCTCGTGGACCTGGCGAACCGTCAAGGGTTCGCCGGCGGCCCATAAGTGGTCCATCACCGCGCGTTCAAGTTCGCCGAGACGAGTCAACTTGGCCATTTCCGTTCATTCCGTAGCAGTGAAACAAGAGTACTCCCGTTACTACCGCGCGTCGTATCTAGCTTTTCGGATCAACTCCGGCCGATGACGATGCGTTCCCCGACCCGCTCTGACGGCCCGTAACCGCAGGACAGTGGGCCGAACCTGGGCGGCAACTGTGACAGCATTCACATTAGGCAATGCTAACCTTGCTACGCCTCTTATGGTTAGGCTTGCCTAACTGCAACTGAGGAGGTGCCGTGACCACAGCCGTCGCTGATCCACTGATCGACGGAATGACCATCCGCCGCATGCTGCCCCTGCATGAATCCAGCGGCCGACTGCGCGAGCTGAGCCCGGATTCGCCGCGGGTGCACGGCGTGGCGGTCATGGCCGATGTGTCGCGGCGCCGGTGGTGGGCACTGGACTCGGTGACGACGACGGGCCGGCTGGCCGACATGTTCGATGCCACGGTCGCCGAGCTGGGTGACCGGCGTGCCGTCGCCCAGCAGCTGGCGGCCACCTTCACCCATGCCGTGCTGGGGCGGGTGGTCACCTTGTTCGTGCTCGAGGGTCGGGTGTGGGACACCGGGCCGGGCAACCTCTGGATGCACGTCGACTCGGAGGGGACGATCGACTGGGCCGCGGTGGTCGACCCGACTCTTCGGGTGCTGCCCGACGATCCGGCCACGACCAACGTAGTCCGGCTGCCCAATGAACTCGCGTTGGCGACGTGGACGGCACACCGCTGCCACCGCTCGCTCGAGCCGATCTTCGAATGCTTGCACGAGCTCAGCCGCGGTTCGGTCACGCCGGCGGCGATGTGGCAGATGGTGGGCTCGGCGGTGGTCATCACGGCCACCCAGGTCCCCGTGCTCACCGGCAGCGGCGAGGTCACCTGCATGCGCCGCGGCCAGTTGGTGCTCGACGCCCTGAGTGGCTTCGGCCTGCCGGTGCGGGCGCTGCGCCGGACCGGGTAGGTCTTGTTAGTAAGGCCAGCCTTGCCTATGGTGATAGCGACACAGACGAACGGACCGCGCCGGATGTCCTGAGGGCTGCAGAGACACCCCGGTCCGTGCTGAGGACGGGCCCCGCGTTTGACGCGCGGGGCCCGTCCCTCATCTCGGGGACCTGCCTGGTGTAGACACAGATGCGTGCAATCAGAGCAGTCGCCGATCGAGCAGATCGCTTTCTCCGCCCCGTTCGACAACGAGCTCGGCCTGGTGTTCACCGAGCTGACTCCGGACGGCGCCAAGGCGCAGCTGGAAGTCCAGCCCAAGCTGCTTCAGCCGATGGGCATCGTCCACGGCGGGGTGTACTGCTCGATGATCGAGTCGATGGCCAGCACGTCGGCCTTCGTCTGGCTGGCCGCCAACGGCGGCGGCAACGTCGTCGGCGTGAACAACAACACCGACTTCCTGCGGGCGATCTCCGGGGGCACCGTCTACGGAGCCACCGAGCCGGTGCACCGCGGCCGCCGTCAGCAGCTGTGGCTGGTGACCATCCGCGACGACAACGACCGGCTGGTCGCCCGCGGCCAGGTACGCCTGCAGAACCTGGAGCCAGAGCCGCCGCAGCCATAAGGCCGCCGGTCGACCTGCTGATCGCGTCCTGCCATGGCAGGATCGCGCTCTATGCGACTCTCACCGCATGAAACCGACCGGCTGCTGATCTCCTATGCGGCCGACCTCTCCCGCCGGCGGCAGGCGCGCGGGCTGCGGCTCAACCATCCCGAGGCGGTGGCGCTCATCACCGACCACGTCCTGGAGGGCGCGCGCGACGGCCGCACCGTGGCCGAGCTGATGGTCAGCGGACGTGAGGTCCTGTCCCGCGACGACGTGATGGAGGGCGTGCCCGAGATGCTGCACGACGTGCAGGTCGAGGCCACGTTCCCGGACGGCACCAAATTGGTCACCGTCCACCACCCGATCCCGTGAGATCCCATCCCGTGATGCCCTGGAGGACAGCATGATTCCCGGCGAGGTCTTCCTCGGCGACGGTGACATCGAGATCAATGCCGGCGCCCCGCGTATCGAGCTGGAGATCGTCAACACCGGCGATCGGCCCGTTCAGGTCGGCAGCCACGTACACCTGCCGCAGGCCAACGCCGCGCTGTCGTTCGACCGCGCGGCCGCCCACGGGCACCGGTTCGACATTCCCGCGGGCACCGCGGTGCGCTTCGAACCCGGTGTGGCGCAGCAGGTTCGCCTGGTGCCCCTCGGCGGCCTACGGGAAGTCCACGGCCTGAGCCTCAATCCACCGGGAAAGCTGGACTCATGACGCAGCTGTCCCGGGCGCGCTACGCCGCGCTGTTCGGCCCCACCACCGGCGACCGGATCCGGCTCGCCGACACCGACCTGATCGTCGAGATCACCGAGGACCGCAGCGGCGGACCGGGGCTGGCCGGTGACGAGGCGGTGTTCGGCGGCGGCAAGGTGTTGCGCGAGTCGATGGGCCAGAGCCGGGTCACCCGCGCCCACGGTGCGCCCGACACCGTGATCACCGGGGCGGTGATCATCGACTACTGGGGAATCATCAAGGCGGACATCGGAATTCGCGACGGCCGCATCGTCGGCATCGGCAAGGCGGGCAATCCCGACATCATGTCGGGTGTGCACCCCGACCTGGTGGTCGGCCCGTCGACGGAGATCATCGCCGGTAATGGCCGCATCGTCACCGCCGGTGCCATCGACTGTCACGTACACCTGATCTGCCCGCAGATCATGGAAGAAGCCATCGGCGGTGGCATCACCACCATCGTGGCCGGCGGCACCGGTCCCGCAGAAGGTTCGAAGGCCACCACCGTGACGCCGGGCGCCTGGCATCTGGCCCGCATGCTGGAGGCGCTGGACCACTGGCCGCTCAACATCGCGCTGCTGGGCAAAGGCAACACGGTCAGCCACGACGCCATGTGGGCGGACTTGCGCTCGGGTGCAGCGGGTTTCAAGCTGCACGAGGACTGGGGCACCACCCCCGCTGCGATCGATGCCTGCCTGACGGTCGCCGAGGCCGCCGGAGTACAGGTCAACATCCACACCGACACCCTCAACGAGGCCGGCTTCGTCGAAGACACCCTGGCGGCGATCAAGGGCCGCAACATCCACGCCTACCACACCGAGGGAGCCGGCGGCGGGCACGCACCGGACATCATCACCGTCGCAGCCGAGTCCTATGTGCTGCCCAGTTCGACCAACCCGACCCGGCCGCACACCGTCAACACCCTCGACGAGCACCTCGACATGCTGATGGTCTGCCATCACCTGAACCCCAGCGTGCCCGAGGATCTGGCGTTCGCCGAGAGCCGCATCCGGCCGTCCACCATCGCCGCTGAGGACCTGCTGCACGACATCGGGGCGATCTCGATGATCGGCAGCGACGCTCAGGCCATGGGTCGCATCGGCGAGGTGGTGCTGCGTACCTGGCAGACCGCGCACGTGATGAAGCGCCGCCGCGGCGCGTTGGAAGGTGATGGCGCAGCCGACAACCACCGGGTGCGGCGTTACGTCGCGAAGTACACGATCTGCCCGGCCGTCGCCCACGGCCTCGACCATGAGGTCGGTTCGGTCGAGGTCGGCAAGCTGGCCGATCTGGTGCTGTGGGAGCCGGCGTTCTTCGGGGTGCGCCCGCACGTGGTGGTCAAGGGCGGCATGATCGCCTGGGCCGCGATGGGCGACGCCAACGCCTCCATTCCGACGCCGCAGCCGGTGCTACCCCGCCCGATGTTCGGGGCGGCACCCGCGGCGGCAGCGGCCACCTCACTGCACTTCGTCGCCCCGCAGGCCATCGAGGACGGGCTGGCCGACCGGCTCGCCGTCAACCGCAGGCTGGCGCCAGTGGGCAATGTGCGCGCCGTCGGCAAGGCGCAGATGCCACTCAACGACGCCCAGCCCCGTATCGAGGTCGATCCCGACACCTTCACCGTGCGCATCGACGGCGAGGTCTGGGCCGAACAACCCGCGACCGAGCTACCGATGGCTCAGCGTTACTTCCTGTTCTGATGGCTACACATTCCCCGTCGCTTCGCTCGCCCTCGTCCCTGAGCACCCTGCTGACCCTCGCCGACTCGCGGTTGCCGACCGGGGGCCACGTGCACTCCGGCGGGGCCGAGGAGGCGGTGACCAGCAAGCTGGTCACCGATCTCACCACGCTGGAGGCATTTCTGCGCCGCCGGATCCGGACCAGCGGTCTGGTGACGGCGTCCGTCGCGGCCGCCGTCCACCGCGGCGATCTGACGGTGGCCGCCGCCGATGCCGAAACCGATGCCCGCACACCGGCACCCGCGGCCCGGCAGGCTTCTCGCGCGCAGGGCCGTGGGCTGCTGCGGCTGGCTCGTCGGGTCTGGCCGGCCCCGGAGCAGGGCTGGGACTGGGACGATTTGGGGTCTCGCCCGCATCTGGCCGTGACCGCCGGCCGCGTCGGCGCGGCCAGCGGGCTGGCGCCCGAGCAGACCGCGCTGTCGCTCGTGTACACCACGATGACCGGCACCGCGACCGCCGCACAGCGGCTGCTGGCACTGGATCCCGCTGACGTCGCGGTGCTGACCTTCGCCCTGGCCCAGCTGTGCGAGCAGACCGCCGAGTATGCCGCCACCGCGCTGGCCGACCTGTCCGACCCGCTGCTCGACGAGTTGTCGCAGCGGCATGCGCACCGAGAACGCCCCCTATTCGTCTCCTGAAAGAGCCTGTATGCCTCCACATTTCATTGACGGCCAACCGCACGCCCATTCCGACCGACCGAAGCGCACCCGCCAGCCGGGGGAGCCGCTGCGCATCGGGGTCGGCGGCCCGGTCGGTTCCGGAAAGACCGCGCTGGTGGCCGCACTGTGCCGCCAGCTGCGCGACGAACTGTCCTTGGCGGTGCTGACCAATGACATCTACACGACCGAGGACGCCGATTTCCTGCGCCGCCACGCGGTATTGCCCGACGACCGGATCGCCGCCGTGCAGACCGGCGGCTGCCCGCACACCGCGATCCGCGACGACATCACCGCCAACCTGGACGCGATCGACGACCTGATCGCCGGTCACGAGCAGCTGGACCTCATCCTCGTCGAGTCCGGCGGGGACAACCTGACCGCGACGTTCTCCTCCGGCCTGGTCGACGTGCAGATCTTCGTCGTCGACGTGGCCGGCGGGGACAAGGTGCCGCGCAAGGGCGGCCCTGGGGTGACGTTCTCAGATCTGTTGGTGGTCAACAAGACTGACCTGGCTCCGCTGGTCGGCGCCGATCTCGACGTCATGCGCCGCGATGCCGCCAAGGTCCGCGAGGGACGCCCGACGGTACTGATCTCACTGACCGAGGATCCGGCCGCGTCCGAGGTCCTGTCTTGGGTGCGCGAACAGCTGCGCGTCAACCAACCGGCCTAGCCGCAATGCGTTCCGATGTCCTCGTGGTGGCCCAGCCCGGGCGGCTGCCGCGTATCGAGTGTCGCGGCGGCCTGGCGGCGCGGCACACCGAACCCGACACCGTCCACCTGGTGTCGGCCGCGGCGACGCCGCTGGGCGGGGACACTATCTCGATCCGGCTGATCGTGGAACCCGGTGCGCGACTGCGCCTTCGCAGCGCCGCCGCCACGGTGGCGTTGCCCGGCGCGGCGACCACGCAGTCGCGGGCGTGCTGGCACATCGAGAACGACGGTGAGCTCGACCTCGATCCAGAGCCGACCGTCGTTGCCGCCGATGCCCGCCACCTCAGTGAGCTGACGGTCTGCCTGGGCGACACGTCCCGGCTGCGGATCCGGGAGCGGGTGCAGATCGGCAGAACGGGTGAGCGCGAGGGCTTTTGGAGCGGAGCCATGCGCGCCGACGTGGCCGGTACACCGCTGCTGCGGCACCGGGTGGAGCTGGGACCTGGTTCGGTGGCCGATGATGCGTTGGGCACTCCACTGGCCTGCGTGAGCGAACTGCGTTACCCCGAGCCGGCCGACGACGCCGCGGGGCTTACGTGCGCGCTGGCCGCCGGCGGCAGCATCTCGACCTGGCAGGGTCCCCGGCTCTAGTCGTGCGGACCGGCGAGGTCGAGCACCAACCGGGCACCGCCGAGCGGGCTGGCGCGCAACAAGGCTGTGCCGCCGTGCAATTCGGCCTGCTGGGCGACCAGAGCCAGACCAAGCCCCGACCCGGACCGCGAGGCGGTGGAGCCGCGGGAGAACCGCTCGAACACGGCGGCGCGCTCCTCTTCGGGCACCCCGCTGCCGTTGTCGTCGATCGTGATCTGGACGCCGTCGGCGGAACTGGACACCGACAGCTGGACTTCGGTGGCGGCTCCGTGCTTGACGGCGTTGGCGATCGCATTGTCGATGACCAGCCGCAGCCCGACCGGTAGGCCCACCATCAGCACCGCGGGCGAGGGCACCAGCGAGACCTTGAGGTCGCGGTAGATGCGTTCGGCGTCGTGGGCGGCCCGGTCGAGCAGTTCGGTGACATCGAACGGCACGAAGTCGTCGGCGGTGGTCAGCTCACCCTGGGCGAGTCGTTCCAGGGCGGTCAGGGTGGCCTCGATGCGGCTCTGTGTGCGGATGACGTCGCCGATCACCTCGGTGCGCTGTTCGGGCCCGAGGTCCAGGGTGGCGAGCACCTCGAGGTTGGTGCGCATGGCGGTCAGGGGCGTCCGCAACTCATGGGAGGCGACGGCGGCGAAGTCGCGGGCGGATTCCAGAGCGGCCTTGGTACGGGCCTGTTCGTCGCCGATGCGGGCCAGCATGCCTTCGACCGCCTCGGCGATTTCCACTGCCTCCTTGACGCCGCGCACCTGCACCTCGTCGGGGTTGGACTGGGCGTTGATGGCGCGGGCCTGCTGGGCCAGCACCCGGAACGGGTTGATCATGATCAGCGAGATCAGCCAGCCGATCACTACGGTCCCCGTGATCACCCCGGCGCAGATCAACAGCACCCGCAGATGCAGTTCGGCGATCCGGCGCTGGGTCTCGGCCAGTGGCGCGCCCAGCGCGATCGTGGCCCCGCCGACCGAGAAGGTGCGCACCCGGTACTCGACGCCGTCGATGGTGGTGTTGGCGTAGCCGTCGCCCAGTGCGGGCAGCACCACCTCGGCGGGCACCGACATCGCCATCGCCCCGACCCGGATGGTGCGCACCAGGTTCCCGTCGGGCGTGGGCGTGCCGACCCCGCTGGGGCCTGCAGTGCTCAGCAGCGAGCTGACGTCACCGAGGCTGCTGACCGAATCGAGCCTCCGGTCGAGCTGGCTGTACTGGTCGTGGGTGACACCTACCCACACCCAGGTGCCCAGCGTCAGGACCAGAATCACCACCGACAGCGCGGCGACGATCACGATGGTGCGCAGCGACAGCATGCGGGTGGGCAGCCGTTGCAGCACTCGGTAGACGATCTCGTCGGGCTTCACGACCACGCCGACAACCTTAGGGCGCGCCGCCGAAACGGCGCCGGGCCACGCCGAGAGGACGCTAGACCACGCCGGGGGCCAGCGGGCGCTGGACGAGACCGCAGCGGGCGCGGAAGTCGGTCGAGGGCTGGCGGACGCCATCCAGTTCGGCGCGGACCTGCGGGTTGGCGTTCAGGTACTGCTGAGTCTGGGTGGTGACCTGAGCTTTGGGCAGCCCCTGCAGACCGGTGAAGAACGCGTTGACGTCCGGGTGCGTGAACAGGTAGTTCGACATCGCCGCCGATACGCCCGCCATGATCCCCGTCATGTCCGCGGTGGTGCAGTTGGGCGGCGGGTCGGCAGCGGCCGGGCCGGCCACGCTGAGCAACACCGCACCTGCACCCAACGCTGCCGCAGCTGCGCGTCGCACGGAACGATTGGATGTCATCGGGCCCCCTCGTTATGGAACTGTCGTCGCTGATCATGCTAGGGCAGCCAGTGCGCGAACACGGTGCTTTCAGCGCCGCTCACGGGCAATTCCCAGCCAGCACCGGCTGGGGTCAGCTGGCTGCCTTCTCTTCTTCGACCGTCGCCGCGATCTCTTCGAGCTGCTCAATTCTGGTGCGCGCGTAGGCCTGCTGCTCGGTAATCGTGAGCTGGCTGCGGCCGCGGCCGAGGAATGTGGTGGTCCACGACAGCATGGTCGCGATCTTGGTCTTGAACCCGACGAGGTAGACCAGGTGCAGGAAAAGCCACGCCAGCCACGCGAAGAATCCGGCGAATTCGACCTTGCCGACCTTGGCCACGGCGCTGAACCGCGACACGGTCGCCATCGAACCCTTGTCGAAGTAGCTGAACGGTTGGCGGGCAGCCGGATCTGCGCCCTTGAGCTCCGACTTGACCAGGTTGGCGACGTATTTGGCACCCTGGATGGCGCCCTGCGCCATCCCGGGAACGCCGTCGACCAACGCCATGTCGCCGACCACGAACACGTTCGGGTGCCCGGGAACCGACAGATCCGGTCCAACCTTGACCCGCCCGGCCCGGTCGATCTCGGCCTCGGACTGGTCGGCGATGATCTTGCCCAGCGGGCTGGCCGACACGCCGGCCGACCACACCTTGGTGGCGGCCTCGATGTGGTCGATCGTGCCGTCGGGGCGCTTGACGGTGATCCCGTTGCGATCGACGTCGGTGACCATCGCGTTGAGCTGGATTTCGACGCCCAGCTTCTCCAGGCGGTCCTGGGCCTTCTTGCCGAGCTTCTCGCCCATCGGCGGCAGCACCGCGGGTGCGGCGTCCAGCAGGATCACCCGCGCCCGGGTGGAGTCGATGTGGCGGAACGCACCGCGCAAAGTGTGATCGGCGAGTTCGGCGATCTGCCCCGCCATCTCGACACCGGTCGGACCGGCGCCGACCACGACGAAGGTCAGCAGCTTCTGGCGGCGCACCGGGTCGCTGGACCGCTCGGCCTGCTCGAATGCGCCGAGGATGCGGCCACGTAGCTCCAGCGCGTCGTCGATGGTCTTCATGCCGGGGGCCCACTCGGCGAACTGGTCGTTGCCGAAGTACGACTGCCCGGCGCCGGCGGCGACGATCAAGGTGTCGAACGGGGTCCGATAGGTATGGCCCAGCAGGATCGAGTCGACGGTCTTGTGCGCCAGGTCGATATTGGTGACCTCACCGAGCAACACCTGGCAGTTCTCCTGTTTGCGCAGGATGACCCTGGTGGGCGGGGCGATCTCGCCTTCGGAGATGATGCCCGTCGCCACCTGGTACAGCAGCGGCTGGAAAAGGTGGTGGGTGGTCTTGGCGATGAGCTTGATGTCGACGTCGGCTCGCTTGAGCTTCTGCGCGGCATTAAGGCCGCCGAATCCCGAACCGATGATGACGACCTTGTGCTTATCCGTTGGAGTTGCACCGGGGTGGGTCATTTCTGCTCCTCAAAGCGTGCACAGGACAGTTACCAGGTTAGTCGCCCGGGGATGAGAGTTCGCGTCGGTCCCCGGGCCGATCAGGTGATATAGGCCACCTGAGGTGGCTAGCGGGCCAGAAGGGGCCGAAGGACCTCGCCGACGGCGGCGACCCGGCCCGGGTGGTAGCCGTCCAGGTGCGTGACCGGACTGAGGATGACGCTGTCGACGCCGGCGTCGAGGACCTTGGTTTTGATCTGCTCGGCGATCTGGTCGGGGCTGCCGTATGCGGCGCGCTGCTTGACGTTGTCCGGGATGAAATCTTCGGTGACGTTCTCGTCGATGACCGTGAAGACGAGCATGCTGGTCTCGAGGGTGGCTGGGTCCCGGCCGATGTCCTCGCAGCGTTCCTTGGCGACGGCGACCTTGCGGGGCAGTTCGTCGAATCCGCAGACGAGGTTGAGGTGGTCGAAGTGGCGGGCCGCCAGCGGGATGGTCTTCTTCTCGCCGGTGCCGCCGATCATCAGCGGGATGTGGTCGCGGAAGCGGGGATTCGCGAATGCTTCGTTGGTGCGGTAGTACTTTCCGTCCACGGTTACCCGTTCGCCTTTGAGCATCGGCAGGATGATCTCCAGTGCTTCGTCGAGCTTGTTGAACCGGTCGGTGAAGGTGCCGAACTCGTAGCCCAGCGAGTCGTGCTCCAGCTCGAACCAGCCGGTGCCGATGCCCAGGATGGCCCGGCCCTGGCTGATCACGTCGAGGGTGGTGATGGCCTTGGCCAGCAGCGTCGGGTTGCGGTAGGTGTTGCCGGTGACCAGGGTGCCCAGCTGAACCCGTTGGGTGGCCGTGGCCAGCGCGCCAAGGGCGGTGTAGGCCTCCAGCATCGGTTCTTCTGGCGCGCCGAGGTTGGGCAGTTGGTAGAAGTGGTCCATCACGAAGACGGTGTCGAATCCCGCCGCCTCAGCTTCCTGAGCCTGCGCGATGACCGTCGGGAATAGCTCGGGGACACCGGTGCCGTACGAGAAGTTCGGGATCTGAAGACCGAGTCGGATCGTCACCCGGCAGACGTTAGTCCTTGTGGGGAAACGTCAGGTGAATCAGAGTCGGTCGCCGGCCTTCCGGCTCCGTGAATCGGTCGCCGACCTTTCGGCTCCGTCCTCGTCAGCCGAAGTTGGCCAGCGCGCCGCGACCGACGTGCACGGTCTGGCCGGTGATGTGCCGGGCCGCCGGCGTTGTCAGGAACAACGAGAGCCGGGCGATCTCGGCGGCCACCGACGGCGGGGTGGTGGACAGTCCGTCGTAGGACGGCTCCGCACTGCGGCCGCAGGCCACGGTGTTGACGGTGATGCCGCGGGTACCGAAGAAATCCGCCTGTCCCGCAGTCCAATTCGACACCGCTGCCTTGACCGCCGCGTCGGCGCCGCCGGCGCGCGGGTTGTCCGGCACGACGGTCACGATGGATCCGCCGGAGCGAAGGTGATCACCGATGTTCTGCACCAGCATGACGGCCGAGAGCACGGTCGCATCGAGCGCGGTGCGCCACGCCTTGGCGGTGTCGGCCAACGTGTAGGCCCGGGGATCGCCGCCGACCCAGGCCGGGGCCGGGACGTGGACGATGGTGTCCAGGTGATGGGGGAAGAGGGTGCGCGCCTCGGCCAGGGCCACGGGGTCGGTGGTGTCGCACACGATGGCGTCCACATCGAGCTCCTTGGCGGCCACCTCGAGGTCGTCGCGGCGCGCGCCGCTGATGACGACCTTGTGGCCGGCGTCGCGGAAACCTTCCGCGATCGTGCGCCCCAGTTCGGTGTCAGCACCAGTGACCAGCACGTCCATCATCTTTGACCTCCTCGTGCACGCCTTCGAGCGCGGTGGTGTCGATTGGTCAGAAATGTTACTGGACGGTAGCTAATTCGGCTAATGGCGCACCGACACGATCAGGACACGACGTGGGAATCCGCCCCTAGGGTGTGACGGGTGAGGCGCAGCGGGGCACACCGTACGCAGCCGCCGCTGCCGCGCTGGGTGTACGTCCCGGCGGTGCTCGGCGCGGCATTCGTGGTGCTGCCGCTGGTGGCCATGGCGGTCAAGGTCGACTGGACGAATTTCTGGTCGCTGATCAGCAGCACACCGTCGCAGGCCGCGCTGCTGCTGAGCCTGCGCACGGCCGCGGCCAGCACCGTATTCTGCCTGGTCCTTGGTGTTCCGATGGCGATGGTGCTAGCCCGCAGCGACGGGCGGGTGGTGCGGGCACTGCGCCCGCTGATCCTGCTGCCGCTGGTATTGCCGCCGGTGGTCGGCGGTATCGCGCTGCTGTACGCGTTCGGGCGGCTGGGCCTGCTCGGCAGCTACCTGGAGGCGGCCGGCATCCGGATCGCCTTCACCACGACCGCGGTGGTGCTGGCGCAGACATTCGTCTCGCTGCCGTTTCTGGTGATTGCGCTGGAGGGTGCGGCCCGCACCGCCGGGGCCGACTACGACGTCGTCGCGGCGACGCTGGGGGCCAAACCGGCAACCGTGTGGTGGCGGGTGACACTGCCACTGCTGACCCCCGGCCTGGTGTCGGGATCGGTGCTGGCCTTCGCCCGCTCGCTGGGGGAGTTCGGCGCCACACTGACCTTCGCCGGGTCCCGCCAAGGCGTCACCAGGACGTTGCCGCTGGAGATCTATCTGCAGCGCGAGAGCGACGCGGACGCGGCGGTGGCGCTGTCGATCCTGCTGGTCGCCGTCGCCGCGGTCGTCGTCCTGGCGCTCGGGGCGCGGCGGTTGTCGGGCTGGACCAGCGATGCCTGACCTACACTTCCACGCCGCGGTGGCGCAGCGCGGCTTCGAGGTGGCGTTCGACGTGGCCGCCGGGGAAGTGCTGGCGATCCTCGGCCCCAACGGCGCGGGAAAGTCCACCACCCTGCATGTGATCGCTGGGCTGCTGGCGCCCGACACCGGCCTGGTTCGCCTCGGCGCACGTGCCCTGACCGACACCTCCGCCGGCATCCAGGTGGCCACCCATGACCGGCGCGTGGGCCTGCTGCTGCAAGACCCGCTGCTGTTTCCGCATCTGAGCGTGCAGGCCAACGTCGAATTCGCGCCACGCAGTCGCGGGGCGGGCCGCGCCGGGGCGCGGACCAGCGCCGCGACCTGGCTGGCCGAGGTCGGCCTCGCCGAGCTGGCCGGGCGTAAACCGGGCCAGCTGTCCGGCGGGCAGGCCCAGCGGGTCGCGATCGCACGGGCGCTGGCCGCCGAGCCGGAGGTGCTGCTGCTCGACGAACCGCTGGCGGGGCTCGACGTCGCGGTGGCGGCTTCGGTGCGGGCACTACTGCGCCGGGTGTCCTCGGCCGAGGGCCGCGCGACGGTCCTGATCACCCACGATCTGCTCGACGTACTGACGCTGGCCGACCGGGTGCTGGTGCTCGAGGACGGCGCGGTAGCCGAGGTCGGCCCGGTCGCTGACGTGCTGGCCGCGCCGCGCAGCAGGTTCGGCGCCCGCATCGCGGGCGTGAACGTGGTGCGCGGCGTTCGCGGCGGCCCGGAGAGCCTGCGGGCCGCCGACGGCACGCTGTGGCATGGCAGGCAGGCCGACGAGATCGCCGACGGCGATCTCGTCGCGGTGTTCTTCCCGGCGGCAGTCGCGGTGTACCGCGACCTGCCGCACGGCAGCCCGCGCAACAGCGTCCAGGTCCGCGTCGCGGAGCTGGACGCTGACGGCGCGCGGGTGCGGGTGCGCGCCGACGAGCAATCCGACGGCGCACCAGGCCTGGCCGCCGACATCACCGCGGAGTCGGCGGCCGGCCTGCGGCTGGCCGCCGGCGACGCGGTGTGGTTCACGGTCAAAGCGCAGGAGGTTGCGTTGCACGCGGCGGCCCGCGCAACATCGTGAGCAGGCCACACTTGCGTCACGGCCGTAACACGGTAGGTTCATCGGAATGACGCAGTCGGACCCGATTTTGCGACGCCTGGGCCGCTGGACGGCGTTTGCGGTCACCGCGGTGACCGCCGCCAGCGCCGTCACGATCGCGTTGCCATCAACGTCCGCGCTCGCGGACCCCGCGACGCCGACACCCACGACGGCGGCCCCCGCCGTCCCGGCCGCTCCGCCGGCCACCGAAGTCCCACCGCCTCCGGTGGACCCGAATGCGCCGCCACCGCCTCCAGTGGACCCGAACGCGCCGCCACCGCCGGTCGACCCGAATGCGCCGCCGCCGCCGCTTGATCCGAATGCGCCGCCGGCCCCGCCGCCGTTGGAGCCGGGCCGCATTCCGAACATCCCGGGCGGGTTCAGCTACCTGCTTCCCGCGGGCTGGATCGTCTCCGATGCGTCCCGCCTGAACTACGGCCAGGCGCTGCTGAGCAAGCAGACTGCCGTGCCCGAGAACGGCCAGCCCGCCCCGACCGCCAACGACACCAGCGTCATCCTCGGCCGGCTCGACCTGAAGCTGTTCGCCGGCGCCGAGCAGGACAACAGCAAGGCCGCGATCCGGCTGGGCTCGGACATGGGCGAGTTCTTCATGCCGTTCCCCGGCGTTCGGATCAACCAGCAGAGCGGTGCACTGCAAGCCGGTGACATGCCCGGCTATTTCTCCTCCTACGAGGTGAAATTCACCGACACCACCAAGCCCAATGGCCAGATCTGGGCCGGTGTGGTCGGCACGGCGGTCCCGAACGCGCCGCGCGATCAGCGCAACCAGCGCTGGTTCATCGTCTGGCTGGGCACCGCGAAGGATCCGATCGATCCGGCGGCCGCGAAGGCGCTGGCCGAGTCGATCCGGCCGTACGCCCCGCCGCCTCCGCCTGCGCCGGACCCCAACGCTCCGGTGGCCGACACCCCGGCTCCGGTTCCCGGTGGGCGGGTGCCCGTCGGCGTTCCCGTCCCGGTGGAGACGCCGGTCCCCGGGATGACACCCGGTCAGTAGGTGATCGTGGCCGTATCGACCGGCCAATCGTTACCTGCCAGCGGTATACCAAAGGGATAGTGGCCAGCATTCGCGCTGGCCAGCGACACCGAGGAGACCGTCATGGACATGGTGGCTGCTACTGAATTCCTCGCCTTTGCTCCGCCCACCGCAGTCAGTTGGGTTGCTTACATAGTCATTGGCGGCATCGCCGGCTGGTTGGCCGGAAAGATCGTCAAGGGCAGCGGCCAAGGAATCTTGGTCAACATCCTTGTGGGTGTTGTCGGCGGATTCGTCGGCGGCCTCCTCCTTGGCTGGCTCGGAGTCGACGTCGAAGGTGGCCGCAGGTGGTTTACCTTCTTTGTCGCGCTCCTCGGGTCGGTGATCCTGCTCTGGATCGTCGCCAAGGTCCGCAAGACCTAGCCCACACGCCTGCGCGCCGGCCAGGCGCGCTGCACGATGGACGGATGAGCACCGAACCGACCACGATGCGCGCCTGGCGGGTCCGCCGGCCCGGTCCGATGCGCAGTCAACCGCTGGAGTTGGACACCAACGCCACGATTCCCCGGCCGGCGCCCGACGAACTTCTGGTGGCGGTGCGCGCCTGCGGTGTGTGCCGCACCGATCTTCATGTCACCGAAGGTGACCTCGCGGTGCACCGCCCGCACGTGACACCCGGCCACGAAGTCGTCGGCGAGGTCGTCGGAAAAGGATCGGATGTCGGCGACGAGTTCACGGTGGGGGATCGGGTCGGCGTCGCGTGGCTGCGCCACACCTGCGGGGTCTGCGACTACTGCCGGCGGGGCGCGGAGAACCTGTGCCCCAACTCGCTGTACACCGGCTGGGACGCCGACGGTGGATACGCCGATTTCACCACCGCTCCAGCCGCTTTCGCGCACCGGCTGCCCGCCGGCTACACCGACACCGAGCTGGCGCCGCTGCTGTGCGCGGGGATCATCGGCTACCGCTCACTGCTGCGCGCCGAGCTGCCCGAAGGGGGACGGCTGGGGTTATACGGATTCGGCGGCAGCGCCCACATCACCGCCCAGGTGGCGTTGGCGCAGGGCGCCGAGGTCCACGTCATGACCCGGGGAGCCGACGCACGTGAGCTCGCGCTGGGGCTGGGCGCCGCCTCAGCCCAGGGCGCGGCTGACCCGCCACCGGCCAAGCTCGACGCGGCGATCCTGTTCGCTCCGGTCGGCGACCTCGTGTTACCGGCGCTGGAAGCACTCGATCGCGGTGGCACCCTGGCGATCGCGGGCATCCACCTCAGCGACATCCCGGTGCTGAACTATCAGCGACATCTGTTCCAGGAGCGCCAGGTTCGGTCGGTGACGTCGAACACCCGAGCCGACGCGCGCGAGTTCCTGGCCTTCGCCGGCCGTCATCGCATCGAGGTCACCACCCCGGAATATCCACTCGGACAAGCTGATCGGGCACTGACCGATCTTGCCGAGGGGCGCATCGCGGGTGCCGCGGTGTTGTTGCCCTAGCGACCTAGAGAGCGGCCAGGACCCCGCGCAGCTCAGCAGCCAGGCTGCCCCGCCCGCCGCGATACAGCGGTCCGGTTCCGTCGGAGAGCAAGAGCCGCAGCCGGGCCATGCCGCGCGCGCGCACCGGGCGCGGCGAATGCAGTAGCAACGTGATGTCGTCGATCACGCCGCGGCAGCTCGCCAGCCGCTCGGGGTGCACGGGGATCCGCGGGGAGAAGCCCCGACGGTCGCTACGCAGCTCGGACAACGCTTCCCGCAGTGTCCGGGCGAGGGCTTCGCGTTCCTCGACGGACGTCAGCCGCGCGATGTGAACCGACAGCGAACTGCCCGGCAACGGCACGATGCCCACTTCGACTTCTCGGTCGAGCCGACCGGCGAACAGCCGTGCCTTCAAGCGGGAACCGAGGGCCGCGCCATCGAGGAGATCGGCCGACATAGGGGCGTCGAATCCGCCCGGTAGCCGGATGCTAGTGTCGCGGGAGTTGGCGTGGCGGATGTTGTCTTGAAAATCGTTGGGCCCCATGGCCTTTTCCTGTTCCGAGTCGGGCCTCGTCGCCCTCTCTTATGACCACCCAAAACGTTACACCGGTCATGCATGACCAGTCAAGTTGATTTACCAGTCACCAACTCCTACGCTGGTTGACATGACGCAGGCCCCTGCGGAGTGGCTCGGGGACACCGAGGGCAAGCCGGCACCCGCGCCGCTGTCCCGAATACAAGCGCTGGTCAACACCGTCGACCTCGAATCCGGTGCCGACCGGCTGGCGCTCGCCACCGACGCCCAACCGTGGCTGCAGGCCCAGGGACTGCTGCCGCCCGGCGACGTTCCCAGCACCGACGACTTACGCACCATCCGCGAACTGCGGGAAGCGCTGCGCGCCATGCTCGTGCACAACGCGGGCGGCCCGGCGCCGACCGGCGACCAGCTGAGTCCGCTCGGCCAGATCGCCGGCGCTGCCGCCGCTCGGGTTCGCCTCGGTGCGGACGGCACACTGCATGTCGCCGCCGACAGCGCTTCCATGACCGGACGGCTGCTCTCACTGCTGCTGGTGGTCTCCGACGCCCAACGCGACGGAACCTGGATTCATCTCAAGGCCTGCGGCAACGAAGACTGCCGGTGGGCGTTCTACGATCGGTCTCGCAATCACGGCGGCACCTGGTGCGACATGGCCACCTGCGGTAACAAGCTGAAGAACCGGGAATTCCGGGCTCGGCGCAGCCGCCGAGGAGATGCCTAGCTCAGGCCGACAGGTGCCACACCAGCGCGGCAGCCAGTGCCCCGAGACCGTTGAGCGACCAGTGCAGCGCGATCGGCGCGATCAGGCTGCCGCTGCGCCGCCGCAGCCAGGTGAACACGAATCCGGCGGCTCCCGTTGCCAGTACTGCCATCAGCACCCCGGTGAGCATGCCGAGCACGCCGCCACCGAAGAGCCGGGTGAAACCGACATTGCTGCTGGTCAGGCCCAGCGACGTGGCAACGTGCCACAGACCGAACAGCAGTGACCCGGCCGCCGCCACCCCACGAAAGCCCCACGCGCGGTCCAGCGCGCCGTGCAGTACACCGCGGAACGCCAGCTCCTCGGGGATCACGGTCTGCAGCGGGATGATGATCATCGACGCGACCAGCGCGCCCGACAGGGTGGCGAAATGGTTGTTCAGGAACATCGGGCGGGTCCAGGGCAGTAGCGCGCCCACCGCGATGACGGTCAGCACCAGCAGCACCGCGCCCAGCGCGTACCAGGCGCCCGACTTCCAGTGCTCGCGGCCCAGACCCAGCTCGGCCCAGCCCGCTCCACGCGAGCGCACCAGCAACAGCAGGCCGACAGCGGCGGCGGGCACCACGGCGACGTTGGCCCACGGCGTGGTGAAGTGGGCGATCAGGTTGGTCATCGCCAGCACGACGACGACGATGCCGATATCGACGTAGATCCGGAAGTGGTGCAGGGCGGCCAGCTGCGACAGCGCGGGATGGGGGTGCGCGGCCACCGCGCTCTGCTCGGACATTTGCTGTCTATTGTACGCGCGCCCAAGAACCGCCGAGTCCAGCAATCACTCGTTGTCTCCACCGGTAGCTGCGGTGGCAGCAACGGACGAATCGACCTGCACACCCCGCGCACCCGGCCACACCCAGTCGCGCACCTCGGGGATGTCGTCGCCGTAGGCGCGGGTGTACTCGCGGGCGGCCAGACGCTTGTCGAGCATCTGCTGGCGCAGGGTGGCGCAACTGGAACCCAGGCCCGGGACTCGATCCACGACGTCGATGACGAGGTGGTAGCGGTCCAGGTCGTTGAGCATCACCATGTCGAACGGCGTCGTGGTGGTGCCCTCCTCCTTGTAGCCGCGCACGTGGATGCGGCTGTCGTTGCTGCGGCGGTAGGTCAGCCGATGGATCAGCCACGGGTAACCGTGGTAGGCGAAGATCACGGGCTTGTCGGGGGTGAAGATCGTGTCGAAGTCCCGGTTGGACAGGCCGTGCGGATGCTCGGTGGCGTCCTGCAGCCGCATCAGATCCACCACGTTCACGAAGCGGACCCGCAGCTCGGGCAGATGCTGGCGCAGCAGGTCGACGGCGGCCAGCGCCTCCAGCGTCGGCACATCGCCCGCGGAGGCGATCACCACGTCGGGATCGTGGCCGACCGTCTCGTTGCCGGCCCATTCCCAGATGCCCAGGCCGCGCGTGCAGTGCGCGATCGCCTCCTCCATGGTGAGGAAGTTGGGGTGCGGCTGTTTACCGGCGACGACGACGTTGACGTATTGGCGCGAGCGCAGGCAGTGGTCGTAGGTCGAAAGCAAGGTGTTGGCGTCCGGCGGCAGGTACACCCGCACGACCTCCGCGCGCTTGTTGACGACGTGATCGATGAAGCCCGGATCCTGATGACTGAACCCGTTGTGGTCCTGGCGCCAAACATGGCTGGACAGAAGATAATTGAGGCTCGCGATCGGGCGCCGCCAGGGGATGTGGTTGGTCACCTTCAGCCATTTGGCGTGCTGGTTGAACATCGAGTCGATGATGTGGATGAAAGCCTCGTAGCAGTTGAACATCCCGTGCCGGCCAGTAAGTAGATACCCCTCGAGCCAGCCCTGGCACTGATGCTCTGAGAGCATCTCGATCACCCGGCCCGCCCGGGCCAGATGTTCGTCGACCTCGGGGCCGACGAACTCGGCGGACCATTGCTTGTCGGTCACCTCGAAAACGGACTGCAGGCGGTTGGATGCGGTCTCGTCGGGTCCGAAGATCCGGAAGTTGTCCGGGTTGAGCCGGATCACCTCGGTCAGCCACTGCCCGAGCACGCGGGTCGCCTCGGCGACCGTGGCCCCTGGCGCGGGCACGTCCACGCCGAAGGTGCGGAAGTCCGGCAGGCGCAGATCCTTGAGCAGCAATCCGCCATTGGTGTGCGGGTTTTCGCTCATCCGCAGCTGGCCGGGCGGCGCGAGTGCGGCGATGTGGGGATCCAGCTTGCCGTCGGCGTCGAACAGTTCCTCGGCGCGGTACGACGCCAGCCACTCGGCGAGCACCTGGAGGTGTTCGGGGGTGTCGCGGGCACTGGCCAGCGGGACCTGATGCGCACGCCATGATCCGGTGGTCTTCTTGCCATCGATGGTGGCCGGGCCGGTCCACCCCTTGGGGGTGCGGAACACGATCATCGGCCAGGCCGGCCGCTCCGCATCGGGCGAAGCCTTGATCTCGGTGATCTGGTCCAGCACCTCGTCCAACAGCGCGGCGAATCGGCGATGCGCGTCGGTATGATCATTCGAGTCGGTCGAACCGTCGTCGGGCACCTCGAAGAAGTACGGCTGATGCCCCAATCCGACCATCAGACTGCGTAATTCGTCTTCGGGGATGCGCGCGAGCACCGTCGGGTTGGCGATCTTATAGCCGTTCAGATGCAGGATCGGCAGCACCACACCGTCGTTGGCGGTGTTGATGAACTTGTTGGAATGCCAGCTGGTGGCCAGCGCACCGGTCTCGGCCTCACCATCGCCGACCACCGCGACCACCAGCAGGTCCGGGTTGTCGAAGGCCGCGCCGTAGGCGTGCGACAGCGCATACCCGAGTTCCCCGCCTTCGTGGATCGAACCGGGGGTTTCGGGGGCGACGTGCGAGGGGATGCCGCCGGGGAAGGAGAACTGGCGGAACAACCGGCGCAGGCCCTCGGCGTCCTGGGTGATGTCCGGGTAGGTCTCGGTGTAGGTGCCGTCCAGGTAGGCGTTGGCCACCAACCCTGGACCGCCGTGGCCGGGTCCGGTGACGTAGATGGTCGACTGCTCGCGCGCCTTGATGGCGCGGTTGAGATGCGCGTAGAGGAAATTCAACCCCGGGGTCGTGCCCCAGTGCCCGAGCAGTCGGGGCTTGACGTCGTCGCGGGTCAAGGGCGTCCGCAGCAGCGGGTTGTCCAGCAGATAGATCTGACCGACGGAGAGGTAGTTGGCGGCGCGCCACCAGCCGTCGAGTTGGGTGATCGTGTCTTCACTTATCGACTCCATGTCCCCATCCAACTCCGATCGACGCGACGCTGCCTGCGGGGCACCATTTGTTCACGGGCCGCTCTACTACGCTGGCGGGGTGCTGGGCTTCGCGTTACCGCAATTCGGCGAATCCGCCCACGCCGAGTTGGCCCGATTCGCCTCGACCGCCGAGCAACTCGGTGCCGAGAGCCTGTGGGTGGGGGATCGGCTGTTGGCCGCGGCAGATCCGTCCGTCGGTTACGGCGGCGGCGACACCGTGCCGCTGAATTTCCGGAGCAGCCTGGATCCCTTCACCGCGCTGACGGTCGCCGCGACGGTGACGACGTCAGCGCGGTTGGGGTTCAGCGTGCTGGTGGCGCCGTGGTATCCGCCGGTTCAGCTGGCCCGGCAATTGACCGGCATCGATGTGGTCAGCCGCGGCCGGGTGCTTCCCGGCTTCGGGATCGGCTGGTCGCCGGAGGAGTACCAGGGCGCCGGCGTCTCGTTCGAGCAACGCGGTGCCCGACTCGATGAGCTGCTCGACGCACTCGAGGCATTGTGGACGACTGATCCCGTCTCGTTCGACGGCGCTCGGTACCGCATCCCGCCCTCGTGGGTGAGTCTCAAGCCCGTTCAGCAGCCGCGCCCGCCGATCTATCTTGGTGCGTCCTCGTCCGCGGGGCTGAGCCGCATCGGCCGTCGCGCCGACGGATGGCTGGCCGTGGTGGTCGTGCCAGGCAATGTCCGGATCGACAAGCTGGCCGCCCAGCGCGCGGTGATCGACGAAGCAGCGCAGGCCGCCGGACGCGACCCGGCGGCCATCGCCACCCACGTCCGGGTCAACGTTGCGGCAGGCACGCCGATCGAGGCAGTGGAGGATGCGGTGAAAACCTTGCAGGACAACAACTATCACGACGCGTTTGTCGACACCCTCTACGTCGTCTCGGACACCGACGCTGCGCTGGAATGGGTGGAGCGGCTGCTGGCGGTCGCCTCGTGACGGAATCGCTGCTGGCCTCGGTGCGGGTGTTGGATCTGTGCGACCAGACGGGCGACGGCGTCACCCGCCTGCTGGCCGACCTCGGCGCCGACGTCATCAAGATCGAGCCGCCCGGCGGCAGCCCCGGGCGCCAGCTCCGGCCCACCCTGGACGGGGTCAGCGTCCCGTTCGCCCTGCACAACGCCAACAAACGTGGCACCGTGCTCGATCCCTCCGACGATGCCGACCGCCGGCAGTTCTTCGAGCTGACCGCCGGCGCAGACATCGTCGTCGACAGCGGCTCACCCGGACTGACGGCAGCCTTCGGCACCTCGTGCGCTGCACTGGCCGACCAGTACGCGGGGTTGGTCACCATGTCGGTCACCGATTTCGGGACGCAGGGTCCGCACGCGGCATGGCAGGCCACCGACGCGGTGCTGTACGCGATGTCGTCCGCGTTGTCCCGCTCAGGCCCGCCATCCGGTACGCCGGTACTGCCTCCGGACGGCATCGCATCGGCTACCGCCGCGGTACAGGCAGCCTGGGCGGTGTTGGTCGCGTACTTCAACCGATTGCGTTGTGGAACAGGAGATTACGTCGACTTCTCCCGCTTCGACGCGGTGGTTTTGACGCTGGATCCAGCATTCGGCACGCAGGGTCAGGCCGCGACCGCCCGCAACGCCGCCGAACGGTGGCGGGGCCGGCCGAGAAACCAGGACTCCTACCCGATCTTCGCCTGTCAGGACGGCTACGTCCGGCTCTGTGTCCTTGCGCCGCGGCAGTGGCACGGCATGCGGGCGTGGCTGGGGGAGCCCGAGCAGTTCCAGGACCCCATCTTCGACTCGATTGCGGCCCGCACCAAGGCATTCGGCGAGTTGAGCCAACTGATGGCGGCGTTGTTCGCCGACCGGACGATGAAGCAGCTGGTGGCCGAGGGTCAGGCACACGGGGTGCCGATCGCGGCCGTCCTGACTCCGTCGCACGCATTGGGTTCCGAGCATCTCGCCGCGGTCGGGGCGCTGGTGGACACCGAGTTGGCACCCGGCGTTCCCGCCCGCGTGCCGGTGGGCTACTGGGTGGTCGACGGCAGTCATGCCGGCTACCGCTCTGCTGCACCCGAGCTCGGTGACGACGACAAGCACTGGGAGTCAACACCATTCACTCCGGGTGCAACCCGGCCGGTGGGCGCCCGGCCACTGGAGGGCATTCGGGTCCTGGATCTGGGCGTCATCGTCGCGGGTGGGGAGCTGAGCCGGCTGTTCGCCGACCTCGGCGCCGAAGTGATCAAGGTCGAGAGTTCGAGCTATCCCGACGGGCTGCGCCAGAAGGGCCCGAATCAGCAGATCAGCGAGTCCTTCGCCCGCGCGCATCGCAACAACCTCGGTCTTGGCCTGGAACTGCGCAGCCCGGCGGGCGCCGAAGTGTTCAGCCGCCTGGTGTCCGCATCGGATGCCGTGTTCGCCAACTTCAAGCCGGGAACCCTGCCCGCACTGGGCTTTTCCCACGAACGGCTGCATGAGCTCAATCCCGGTCTGGTGGTCGCCGAAAGCAGCGCATTCGGCGACACCGGCCCGTGGAGCAAGCGCATGGGCTACGGCCCGCTGGTGCGTGCCACCATCGGGGTGACCCGGTTGTGGACATCGGCGGAGCCGCCTGCACCCACCGCGCGGCATGCGTTCTACGACGCGACGACGATCTTCCCCGACCACGTCGTCGGGCGGATCAGCGCGATCGGCGCTCTGGCCGGGCTGATCCGGCGCGAGCGCGACGGCATTGGCGCCCGCATCCACGTCTCCCAGGCCGAGGCGGTGATCAACCAACTCGACACGCTGTACGTCACATTGGCCGCGGCGGCTTCCGGCGCCGAGCGGGTCGATCCGGATCCCACCGCGCATCTGGTGCTGCCGTGCGCCGGTGATGACGAATGGTGTGTGGTGTCGGTCCGGTCGGATGCCGATCGGCAGGCGATCGCGACCGCGATCGGCCAGGGGGAGCTGGCCACCTGGGTGCGGGGTCGCTCGCCGGTCCAGGCCGCCGAGGAGCTGCAGGCCGCCGGTGTTCCGGCCGGCCCGATGTACCGGGCGACCGACCTGCACGACGACCCGCAACTGCGGTTGCGAAATGTGTTCAGCGACATGGTCCATCCGCTGTTCGACGTGCCGCTTCCCACCGAGGCCGGGCCCGCGCCCTACCGCCATATACCACCAGCGCCGCAACGCCCGGCGCCCCTTCCCGGCGCCGACACCCGTCAGGTGTGCCGAGATGTGCTGGGCCTGGCCGACGATGACATCGAGCAATTGATCGCCGACGGGGTGCTGTTCGCACCCGCCGCGGATACCGAGACCACAGGAGTAAGCAGATGAGCACGGCGGCACAGATTTTCATCGACGGCCAATTCCGGGCCGCCGAGGCGATACAGCCGGTGATCGAGGCAGCCACCGGCGAGCCGCTTGGCGACGGTGCCAGCGCCACCGAGGCCGAGATCGACGCCGCGGTGGCCGCCGCCAAGCGGGCCTTTCCGGGCTGGGCCAATTCCACGGAGTCGCCGCGGGCGGCGCCCGTGAAATCGACGCCGCGGTGGCCGCGGCCAGGGCGGCGGTGGCCGGCTGGCAGTCCGCTTCACCGGATCATCGTGCGGAAGTGCTGACCGCATTCGCCGCCGCACTGGACCAGCGCGCCCGCCGCACCGACGAATTGGTGACCCGGGAGAACGGCATGCCGATGTCGTTGTCCCGCGGCGCCAATGGCCGGTTCCCAGCCGCACTGGTGCGCTACTACGCCCAGTTGATCACCGAGACCCCGATCGAGGAGATCCGCCCGAGCATGATCGGGCACACCGTCGTGCGCCGGGAGGCCATCGGAGTGGTGGCCGCGATCGTGCCGTGGAACTACCCGCAGGCACTGGCCGCGTTCAAGCTGGCGCCGGCACTCGCGGCCGGCTGCACCGTGGTGCTCAAAGCCGCCCCCGAAACAGCCTTGGACGCTTTGGTTTTCGCCGAGGCCGCCGCGGAGGCCGGGCTGCCGGCTGGTGTGCTCAACGTGGTGCCCGGTGGCGCGGCCGCCGGCGCCTACCTGGTGGCCCACCCCGGGATCGACAAGGTCACATTCACCGGATCAACGGCAGCGGGGCGCACCATCGGCGAGGTGTGCGGACGGCTGCTGCGACCGGTCACCCTCGAGCTGGGCGGCAAGTCCGCGGCGATCATCCTTGACGACGCCGATCTGGACGCCACCATCAAGGGGCTGCGCACGGCCTCCTTCGTCAACAACGGCCAGACCTGCCACCTCAGTTCGCGGATTCTGGTGCCCCGGTCACGCTACGACGAGGTGCTCGGTGCTCTGGTCGACATGGTCGACGGCCTGAAAGTCGGTGACCCGCTGGATACGTCGACGGATATCGGCCCGCTGGTCAGTGCCCGCCAGCGCGATCGGGTGTTGGGCTACATCGAGTCGGGTAAGAACAGCGCGGCGAAACTCGTTGCGGGCGGCTCAGTTCCGGCTGATCAGAAACATGGCTGGTTCGTCTCGCCGACAGTGTTCGCCGACGTGGATAACGCCGACCGCATCGCGCAGGAGGAGATCTTCGGTCCGGTGCTCGCGGTGATCCCGTACGACGGTGACGACGAGGCCATCGCGCTCGCCAACGACAGCGAGTTCGGCCTGGCCGGGACGGTGTGGTCCACCGACGATGAGCGCGCCACCGAGGTGGCCAGGGCCGTGCGCACCGGCACTGTCGGGATCAACGACTACCAGTTGGATTTCCGCGCACCGTTCGGGGGAGTGAAGGCCAGCGGCATCGGCCGCGAACTCGGGCCCGAGGGGCTGGAGGCGTTCTTCTCACTCAAGTCGATTTACCGGGTCGGGCCCGCAGACGACTGAGTGGCCACCCGTCACGCGGTCCGCGTCACGAATGGCCACTCAGCTAAGGGTCTGGTTAGCCGGTTCCCAGGCAGCCCACGCCGTTGACGCAGCCACCGGCACCGCCCGGTCCGGCGCCGCCCTGGACGCCCGGAGCCGATCCGCTGACACCGCCCGGTCCGGCGCCGCC
>FLQS01000009.1 GCA_900078375.1 uncultured Mycobacterium sp.
ACCCTCGGCTGGAAAACACCCGCCCAAACCCTCGACGAACTACTCTCCAAACCGTCCGATCCACCCGCTGTTGCACTGGCACCTTGAATCCACCCTGGGAAGCTCGAGTCCGAGAAGACAGACCAAAACGACGAAGCACGCGAGAGGCTAACAGCCTTCCGTAAGAAGGTTCAGGGGTTGCCGGTCAAGTACTTCACCAGCGCGGCTGAACTCGGCGGCCAGGTGGCTATGAGCCTCGTTAACCTAGTCGATGCCCAGCCAGGCATCGGATGGGTTAGAGGCGACACCGTTCTCAGCGGGGAAGCCGAAAGGGAAATACTCACACTCAGAGCTCAACTCGCCGAAGCGAAAGAAAAGTCACAGACACTCGTGGCAGAGAAAAACCAACAAATTGATCCAGCCACGCTTGTCGGAGGGGAAGACCTAGTCAATGTGGCTCTCCGCGTCTACTCAGGAAACTGGAATGACGACACTAGTATGTGGGTCCGCTCCAAAGTGTCTTGGAACGATATTCTCGGGACGATCGGACCTGCACTGATCGATGAAGCGACAGAGGATGAGGTTGAGTCGAAGTTGGAACTATGCATCTACTTGGGCGATATGGGCGAGAAAGACAATGAGGCTGTAACCCAAGTAAAAAACAGACAGCTTTCTATGCAGAAGCGTGACTTTGAAACAATCATTGTCCACCTGCGCGCACTCGGCCTCATCGAGTCTGGAACCAGAAAGCGGGTTCCAAGCGATACAAACAAATACCTCCGCCTCACACCTCTCGGACAGCAGAAGCTGTCTGCTCTCAAGGCGATCAAGAGAGGAGCCAAGAAGAATCCCGAAAAGAACACCCTTTCAAAGGCTCCGGTAAAAGCGACTGCGAAGAAGGCCGCCGAAAAAATTCCCGCAAAGAAGACTCCTGCGCAAAGACGGTCCTCCGCAACCAAATAGCTACACAGCATTGCCGAGAGTGTCGTAGATTCGGCGACCTCCATGGCGCTGGAACGCTCGGCGGGGCTGTTCGCATCGCTACCTTCGCCCTCAACGGCCAACAAGACTTCGGGCTTAGCCGCTTATGCCCCTCCATTGGACGCGCATAACCCGCACCAAGCCTGATCATGCGAAAGCACAAACCACCCGCACCGCAGCAGATATGCTCCCGTGCCGCTGGAAGTAAAAAAGTAACTACTTCCTTGAAAGAAACACAATTGAATACATTTGAACAACGTGAGCAGGAAATTGAACGGCGCTTTGACGAAATGAGCCGCCGTGCATCCAAATCGCTCACACTCGAAGAAGGTGCCCAGTGGGACACCGACTTCAGGACACTGAAAGCAGACCAGGCCAAACTGGCGCAGGATAAACGCTTTCTGAAACTCGATGGCAGCGCCAAGGGCTACGGCTCTGAAATTGTCACCGACAACCAGCGCAACGTCCGTCACAGCTATTCGGTCGATAAGAAGGAACTCGAAACCTTCATCAAGGCTGCCGCAAAGGGCAAACCGTATGAGGTCGAAACCAAAACGATCCCCTCGCCTATCAGCGAGCCGGGTATCCCGTCGATTCTGCGGCCCGAGCTTACGACTCTTCTGCCGTATGAGCCGTCCGACGTGTTCGGTCTGTTCCATCGTCAGATTGCCCCCGAGGGCGTCTCGGTCAGCTATGTACAGCACACCGGTAACGCGGCTGAGGTTGCCTATACTGCTGAACTGGGCACCAAGCCCGACCTCGGCCCGATCACTCAGGTGGTGTCGCAGGGCTGGACAAAGCTTGCCGGTACCGCTGAGGCCACAACTGAGGCATTACAGGACTTTCCGACCTACATGAACCTGCTCCCGCAGGAATTGTTCCGGTCGCTCGCGAACACCACGTCAAATCAGGCCATTAACGGAACTGGTTCGGGCGGTGCGCTTCCCGGCTTCACGGGTCTGCTGAACACCACTGGCATTCTCACCGTCGCACAGCCCACCCTGGCCGCCAACACGCAGCTTGCTCCGCTTGTCGGGGTGCGCAATGCAATCTCGGCTATCAGGAACGGCAGCTATTTCGGTGAGGCCGATCTGATGATCGTCAACCCCGTTGACTGGGCGCAGATGTCGATCATCACCTCGACTGACGGTCTGTTCGTTCTGGACCCGGTGAATCCGAATCGCCTCGGTGATCTCAATTCCGTATGGGGTCTCGACGTGGTGCAGACAACGCAGATTGCAGCCGGTACCGCGATCATTCTGGACCGCGATGCAGTCTGGACGTGGGAACGGCAAGCGCCGACGATGGACACCAACCAGTACGGTGTGAGCGCTGATGGCACCCATAACCTCTGGCAAGACAACGCGGTCTCATTCCGTGTTGAATGCCGCCGCGCTATCGGTGTGCCCTTCCCCAAGGGTATTTGTACCCTGACGGGAATCTCATTCTAACGTCAGTCAAAGTTGAGAATGCCGTGCGGCGTATCCACTCCCCGGTGTCCTCTGCTATTGAGCCGGGTTTCTTGGAAATCAAGGCTATTGACCTAAAGACCTATACAAGAGACAACGATACCGTTCTCTTTGGTTCGTCCGATGACAATAGACCCGATGACAAACCCGATGGCGACACGCCCAAAAAACGTGGCCGCAGGCCACAGCCTCAACTAGAGGATTAAAAGACCGTTCCCTCATCCCGTTGCTTAGTAGACAACGCGAGGGAATGCCGGTGGTGGTTAATGCCATTACTACGCGACCGGCAAAAGCCGATTGAATAGACTTCGGCCATTGGGGGGATGGGAATTTTCACTAGGCATGTTTCGCCCATCCCCCCTCTAGACTTTCACTTTCGCCTATTGCTGCGCCCTTTCCCCTTGGCTGCGCTAGGCGAGATGGGCGCGTTTTGTCATTTCCGCGCCCTAAGCCGGTGCGTCTTAACTCCTGCGCCCGGCTTTAAACTCCCCATTAAAACAAAAATGTGACGTGACCGATTTAATGGGATAGAGCTATAACCTAGCTCTCATAGTCAGGGAGGGCACGGGCGAATTATTGGCGAGGTCCCGTGCCCTCCGCTGGCAATTCTTTGCAGCCTCATTTGCCCGTAGGCGAACCAAAAGACTGTCAAGGTAGCAATTACACCAGAACGCAAATGAGGCCGTCAGCGTCGATGCTAGCGGCTCATTCGGCGTTTCTACTGGTCGGCTTATGCGGGGTTGCCTCCGAGCGCCACGCACACCCGGTCACGCACGCGCCACACCCACGCCCGTGCAAACACCGTGTCGTATGCCCTCCACCCCAACTCTTTGACCAGCGCTCGGGTGCTGGCTGCCTGTACTGATGTCATATTGGACCCCATTCCGGTGCCCAGTGTGCCCCAAACCCATTGCCGTACAGAAGGTGTACGGCTAACCCAATCCGGCCAACTCAGACAACTTGTCGGCAATGGCGGCGTCGCGCTCCTTGGCGGCGATCTGGTATCGCATCGCCATGGCGGGCGTGGTGTGGCCAATGCGGCTCATCAACTCTTTGGGGGTCGCGCCCGCTTGCGCCGCCAGCGTCGCCCCGACATGGCGTAAATCGTGAATCCTCATGTCCCCCTTGCCAATAGCGGCAAACCCAGACTTAACCGACTTGGTGAACGCCGTCGTGGAGAGCCGCAGGCCGCGAGTTGTCGTGAACACATACGACTCAGGCCCCTTGCCGGTGCGCTTAGCCATGTGCTCCCGCAGCTGCGCGGCGACGTGAGGCGGCACGGTCACATCACGGATACCAGCGTCGGTCTTTGGCGGACCCACCACCACCTTGTTCTCTACCCGCGTCGCTGCGCGGCGGATCTTGAGCGTCACCCGCTTTCCGTCGTCGTGGATATCCTTGCGGCGAAGCTCGATCAGCTCCCCGAACCGCAGCCCACACCATGCCGCAACCGGCAATGCCACCCTGTAGTGCTCCGGCACCGATTCCGCGACCTTGTCCAGCTCTGCCGGGGTTAGCGGCTTCACGTCGCGCGGCTTAGGCGGCTTCCCGGCTGACTTGATCTGACACGGATTCTCGGCCACCAACTTGTCCACCACGGCGGTGTTATAGATGGCCTTGAGCAGTTGGTAGGCGTGCGTGTTCCTCGTCGCGGTCTCTTTATCTAGCCCTACCCACCAATCGCGCACCTGGGCAGGCGTGACGGCACGCAGCGGCTGATCTCCCAGCGTGGGCAGAATCCGGCCTTTCAGCAGCTCACGGTACAGCGCCTGAGTTTTGGGCGTCAGGTCGCGCTGAGGCAACCACGCTTCGGCAAACTCAGCCAGGGTGACACCCGACATGGCCTTGACCTTGGCGCGGTCCTGAGGCGGGGTCCACTCCCCCCGATCCAGCAACTTCCGCTCGTCGTTCAGCCACGCCTCAGCGTCCATCTGTGCGCTAAACGTCCTGGTTGCGTAGTACACACAACCGTCGTCAGCGGTGTAGGAGGCGCGAATGTTGCCGCTGGGCAGGGTCCGCAGCGTGCCCCACGAGCGACGCTGACTCTTTCTCTTCGCCATTCCGCGAGTCTACGCCGCGTGACGTTAGCGTGACGTAGACGTGCCAGATAGTGCCTGTTCAAGTGGGGATTTCTCCAACAAAGTCTAGATAGTTTGCTGGCTAGAAAGGTGCATCTAGCTGGGAACAAGTAGATTTTTGGCTTACAGGTTGTGATCCTGGCTGTCGCGGGTTCGAGTCCCGTCAGCCACCCAGCAGGTCAGGGGCCCTTTTGGGCCCCTGACCTTTTTCATGCTCAATTCACGTCGAGTAGTTCCCCGGTGGCGGCGGGTAATTGGGTCGCATGCCGGCTCTCGCCAGGACCCGCCGCCTTCGCCGCGTACATCGCGAGATCGGCGTCGTGCAGGATGGCGGTGGCGTCCCGCTTGTCGCCCTCACCGACCGGGGCGATACCGCTACTGGCACTGACGTTGACGACGGTGCCCCCGATGCGGGTCGGCGCGACCAATGTGGCATGCAGGCGCTCGCTGACTTGGTCCAGCACACCGTTCGCCGTGGGCCCGAACAGGAGCGGGACAACTTCGCCTCCGCCAAGACGGGCGACCAGGTCATCGGGCCGTACCGCCCGCTGAAGGCGTTCAGCGGCTGTCCGCAGTACCGTGTCGCCGGCTTCGTGTCCCAGTGAATCGTCGACGTCTTTGAATCCGTCCAGGTCGATGAACAACACGGCAGACAACGCGCCGTCGCCATCGCGGGTGAGTGCATCCGAGATGCGGGCCAGCACGTATCACCTCAACCGCCTTCGGGCGCCGATCCCGGTCGGCGCAGCAGCGAAATGGTAAGGATTCTGTCTGATTCTGCCACTTAAACGGGACAATTATTTGGGCATAGGTTACTGTCGAGTAATAATTGACATGGCTTAGCTGGGGAGGGCTGAAACATGGACGGCGATCCGATCGAAAACGGACCCCCAGGGTTCGCTGCAGACGAAGAACGTCTCGGTGTCTGGCTCGACAGGGTCGACGCCTACCTGCTCGCGCTCGATGCCATCGATGCTGACGATCCGTTCGACTTCTGCGCCGAGGCCTGGGAGATCTGGCAGAGTGCTGTTGCCGCAGATCCGCCGCCTGAAACCAGCCCCGCAGTGCTCGTCGCCCTTGGCGGGCTCCAAGCCGTGGCCCACGCCATGACGGCATCGACGCTCGACTACTACCGCACGCCCAACGCCCGCGATCGGAAGACACTGTCGACCGTGCATGCGTCGCTCAAGGCGTGCCTGGGCACCCTCCGACGGGAGTCGGCCCGGTGGTTGCTGGAGGGTCTGCCGGCCGCTGATGAAATACAGGCACGGAGTGCAACTTTGGTGGCGAGCCTGCAAGCGACCAATTCACCGGGCGCCGCGCCGATATCGGACTCCGGAATCGTGTTCGACAAAGTGTGCGCACTCACCGATACCGAGAACCGGCGGTACCGGGAAGCGTATGACCGGCTGCGCCGAATGCTGAACCGGGAGTTGTTGCAGCACATCACCGATGAGAGCGACACGCTCTCAGATGTCGTGCTGGGTATCGTCCTGGATCTGCAGGCCAGTCGCGGTTCCACGTTCGACGAGAACGTCATGGCTGAGCGCAGGAGCAAGATCCAGTCAGCGTTGGTCTCCGTCACCGGCGCGCTGCACACCCACCACGAACAATCGGTCAAGACCGCGACGAAGACCTTCGGTCACGACAGCGCCGAGGCCAAGGCGGTGGAGCGGCTGTTCGACGATGTCAAGCAGTCCTCCTTCGAGTACCGCTGGCTGGATGAGCTGCACGAGCCACTGCAGCGCGGCGACAGTGCCGCGGTGAAGTATCAGTTCACCGCACGCCGGCACGAACCGGATGTGGACGTCCACATGGATCGCGACTACATGGCCCAATTCGCCAAGTCCAACAAGAAGTGGCGCGGACCGGACGAACCGCTGGTGATGGCCAGCGATCCCAGCGTGCTGGACATGATCAAAGCGATTCAGCCCAAGGTGAATTCACTGCAGGGGCAGCTCGACGCGATCCTGTATCCGAACGTGGCCGAGGATGTCGCGGCCGTCAAAGACCTGATCGCCCGGTTCGGGGGCCAGAAGGGCATGGACGCGTTGCACTCCGCACCCGGCGCCACGGACAAGCCGTGGATGCCGCCGCACCTGTCGCCACGCGTGCTCTCCTTCGTACGAACTTTCGAATAAGCCGGCTCGGATGCTGTAACGCATCTCACGCGAGCTCAGCAAACTCCCCGGTTGAAGGAACGGGCTGGCGGGTACAGACTCGTATGCGGCGGAAACCCGCAGCACAATGGCTCGGCGTCCGGGGGGACGCATCTGCGAAGGGACGTATGAACATGTGCATTCGGCTATTGACAGACTCTGACGGTTCTCTTCGCCCCGGCATTTGGGTCGACCGGCTCGACGCGTTCGTTTCAGCGATCGACGCCGTCGACGCCGACGATCCGTTGACCTTCTGCGAGCAGGCCTGGGACATCTGGGAGAGCGTCGCGAATGCGGATCTCCCGTCGGACTCCCACCCCGCCATGCTGATCGTGCTTGGAGTACGCCAGGCCTTGGCGAGCGTGATGGCGTCCGCCTACCGCAACAAGGGTGAAGCCAGGAGCCAGCCGACGCTCGCGACCGTGCACGCCTCGCTGACCGAAGAGCTGAACGCCGTCCAGCGTGAGTGCGAGCGTTGGCAGCAGGAAGGTCTGCCGTCCGCCGCTGAGGTCAGGGCGCGCAGTGTAGCCGCGGTGACCGGTCTGCGCGTTACCAGGCGATCGGCGTAGTCGACCTCACCGTCGCGGGATTCTGTCCCCGAATAATGTCAGCGCGTTCTCGCCGGCGACCTTGCTTTTCACGTACGGGGCGGGGTAGTGCTCGTCGAGGGCGATCAACACGTCGCGACTCTAGGCGTTGGCGTTGCCCGCCTTCCACTGCGACCACGGAATGTTCCAGTCGCCGAGGCCTTCCGTTCCCGGAAGTGTCGAACCCACGGTGTTGTGGACCTCGACGATATCGCCACGTTTGGTGTTGTTGTAGAACCACTGGGCGTTGCTCGGGCTGGCGTTCAGGCAACCGTGGCTGGTGTTGGAATAGCCCTGCGCGCCGACCGACCATGGCGCGGAATGGACGTAGATGCCGCTGTAGGACATCTGGGTGGCCCAGTCCACTTCGGTGCGATATCCGTTGGGCGAGTTGGACGGAACGCCGTACGTCGACGAGTCCATGATCATGTGGGAGAGCCGGTCGCCGATGATGAAGACGCCGTTGTTGGTGGGCGTGCTGTTCTTCCCCATCGAGACCGGGATGGTCCTCTCGACCACACCGTTGCGCCGGACAGTCAGCGTCTTGGTGTCGTCGTCGGCGATCGCGATCACCTCGTCGCCGATGGTGAAGTGCGATGTCAGATTCTGCTGACCGAACAGCCCGTCGCCGAGATCGACACCGTAGGTGTTGACCGCAACGTCGACGGTGGTGCCCGGTTTCCAGTAGTTCTGCGGGCGCCAGCGCACCTCCCGGTTGTTGAGCCAGTAGAAAGCGCCCTCCACGGGCGGGTTGGTAGTCACCTTGATCGCGCGCTCGGCGGCCAGCCGGTTGGGGATGTTCTCGTCGAAACGCACCGCGATGGGCTGCCCGACGCCGACGGTCTCGCCGTCACCGGGCAGCAGGTACGGCATGGTGAGGTTCTCGGGCGACTGGGTCTCGAAGCTGATCTTCTCGGCCGTCACGCCACCCAGGCCCAGCGACTGCGCGGTGAGCGTGTAGCTCTTGTTGTAGCCCAGCGGTTCGCTGGTCGCCCATGTCACGCCGTCAGGGCTGAGCTTGCCCTCCACCTGATTGCCGGCCTCATTGACCATCGTCACCGACCCGAGCACCCCGCTGGTGGCGCTGACCGTCACCGGGCGGTCGAGCGGGACGTCAACCGCCCCGTCCTTGACCGACACCGTCAGCTGGGGAATCAAAAGGTCGCCGTAGGGCGTCCCCTTGTCTGCGATGACTTTGATCGGCGGGGGCCCCGCCGATTCACTGCTGCACGCGCCGAGCCCGATCAGCAGCGCCGGGACGATCGCGAGCGCAGCCAACCGACGCCGCGACCGCGGGCGGTGTGCCAAGCCGACCTGCCTCATATCGCTCTCTGCCTCGCTAGCTGTGCAAACGCTGGGGATGATTGGCAATATTCTAAGGGAATGCCGGCGATACTGGCGACTGCACAGGTCAGCGGCCCGGTGGCACCCACCAGCGCAATTTCATGTTCGGCAGTGGTGTTTGTTATTGTCGCTGACGCGGTTCACGCGCCGTTAGCTCAGTTGGTAGAGCAGCTGACTCTTAATCAGCGGGTCCGGGGTTCGAAACCCTGACGGCGCACATAGTTTGACCAGGTATTATGCACCAAAAGAGGGGGTTGCAACACATGGCTATTAAGCCACGTGTTGCAGCCATTCGAAAACACAGCGCAACGGCAACCCCGACATCTCCAAGGTGTCCACGTCGTACCTCGACCTCCAGAACCTCACTCAGCACCCGGTGTGGACCCATCGGGACATCGCCGCCCTACTTGACTGAGTCATCCACAGTGGGCCAACCCTGTGGGCGCGCCTTGTAGACGAGGTCCCCTTGTGAGCTTGAACGCCGGGAAGAAAGCGAAGCGCCTCGTCGACACAACTTTGCCCGCCCGCACCAGACGCTTCCCCAGGACAACGACGGCCGGAAAACCACACCCGCGATGGCCCAGGTATCGAGAACCGAGTCTGGACGCACCGGGACATCGCCGCGTTGCTGGACTGAATCTAAATACTGGCCTGGTCGCGCAGGGCATAGAATCACCTTTCCGCAGCGTTGTATGGCTGGGAATCTCCACTTGTCCCCCCGGGCATACGTCGCTATGCTCCGGTGTCAGTAGCTAGGGATGAAATAGTTCCCCGAGCGCTAATCCGAGAAGCCCACGTCTTGACGTGGGCTTCTGTGGTTTAGGTCATAATCCTTGACGTGTTGCTCGCCTACATCGACGAAGTTGGCGAGACAGGCGCGTTCGTGTCCCGTGACCACAAAAGATTCAACACCAGCCCCGCGTTCGGCTATGCGGGATTCATTGTGCCGGCCGTTACGGCCCGCAGGTTCGGACGAATCTTTACCGAGCGGAAGCGGGAGCTCTTCGCCAAGGAAATTGCCGAGGCCGAACATCCCGGGCGCTGGGAGCGCAAAGGCTCAGAGATTTTCAGGCCAAACACGCTGGAACGCTACGAGAACCAGATCCGCGTGTTTAACGGGCTTGTTGCTCGCCTGCGCAGGGAGTGCGGCGGATGGTTGTTCTACTACGCCAATGAGAAGCCGTTAGGGACGCCCGCGCAGACGCGCCTAGACACCAACGACCGCGAGACGCACGCCATGAGGGAGGCTCTCAACCGCATCGCGCGTCATACCGAGTCTCAGGACTCGAATGTCTTGGTGATGATCGACCAGATCAACGAGAAAACCCGTGCCGAACGTCTGCCAAGGATGTACAGCCACATCCTTGGCCGGGCGGCGGATTTCCCCGAAATGAAGCGGATCATCGAGCCGCCAATGCATGTCGACAGCCAGCTGAGTTCCAATATTCAATTCGCAGACTGGGTCGCCGCATGCGTCACCCGAGCCATCGAATACCAGCTCATCAGAGACTCGCCTTACCGATGGGTGGCGACATGCAAGGAACTGAACGCCGTCCGAGGTGCGTTCACCAACGAGTCAAAAGTTCATCTCTGGAGTCGGTCACTAGCTGACTTGAACCATGCCGAGATCTTCAGAGGTGAGCGCCCCCTGTATCCCAGAGCTGACGGCCATCTAATCGGGGACCGCAATCCCGAATACTTCCGTCGAGTAAAGGCCGCAGCAGAACGTGCGTCTGCCAGGGGGCGCAACTGAGTCGCATGACTCAGTCCAAACCGCCGCATACGCCGCCACGATCTCGGCGTCTAGCGCTGGGACTTCAGCTGCTCAAGTGAGCCAGCTCGCCCGGCTAGTTACTCCGCCGTAAACACTTCGTCCTAGCCGTGCCGCCCTGGGGTGGAACCTCTACCTGACCGGTCAAGAAGCGTCCAAGGGAACTCGAACTCGCTGGCCGCCGCCATCGTTGGTGAGGCCACGAGCGACGAGACGCCAGCCCAAAGAACCGACCCAACGGTAAAAGATCCCGCAGCCGTCACCCTGGGCCGCAAACGCAGCTTGAAGCGAGGGGCTGTACGGGCCGCAAAGCTCACCCCGAACGGCAATCAGAGATCGCCAAAAAGGGCGCTGCTGCGCGATGGCGCGCTTAATCTAGCCACGCCGAAACGGTCTACCTGCGGATACGTCGTATGTCGTACAATTAGTGAGGCTCCAAGAAAAAGGGGCCGGTGACGCCCCGCCCGCCAAGACGTAACGCCACCGGCCAGCGCCGGTCGGATGCTGCAGGTCACCCTTCCGACTTCCATAGGGATGCTGGCTGGCTTTGGACACCCCGCTTCTCCCTACAGCAAATCTCCTATTCGTCGTAAGCCAGGGCGAACAGCCCCCGGCCTGTCTTGACGAGCCTGCCTGAGCTAGCTCCGTAGTAGATCGCGTTCCGCACGCTCTCAGGGTTGGTTATCTCAACCCCATCATCTTCCAGCCGTGCAATGACAGTGTTGGCGTCGAGCACGGAATCCGGATCGTTGACGAAGACCTGAACAACCAGATCGGTCAAGGATGCCTTTGTTGAAATCTCCCGAGACTGTTCAACAGGTTCCCGTGCTGGCGCATGGGCTGCAGCGTATTTCAGGAGGGGATCAATGTTCTGCCGCATACCTTTAAGTTCGGCAAGGCGGCGCTCAGCTTCAAGAATGTCTTGATCGAGCTGAGCAGCCAGTCCCGGTAGATCAACTCCGGAGGCCGATGCGGTGGTCATGGACCCAGAATACACGAGATTCTTGAAATCCCCGAGGCAGTCAAGATTGGGTGTGTTGAATCTTGAAAACGGCTCGCCCAGCTAGTTACTTTGCCATAAATATTTGGTCCAAGTAGTCCTGCTCAGGCACCTAGCGGGCCGTTCGGGACTTACCCTCTAGCTACTAACCAGCCAGACCCGGGAGAAGGGAGAAAGTGTTATGCGCGGTCCGATGATGCCGATTTTGGTGACAACGTCCCTGCTAACAGCCGTATCTCTAGTGACCGGAGCGTGGGTGCTGATCCAATTTCTGCTGGTGGTCTTAGCGGTCGCCCTGACTAATCAGGCAATGACCAACAGGGAGAGGTTGACGGCCGATCTTCAGCGACTCTTGGACCTCCGGCAGGCCTGACTAGCCATATTTCGGAACGCGGAGACCTAAACAGTCCCGAACAACCTGATTGCAGCGGCAAGAGAAAGTGGCAGATCCGCAACAAAAAATCGGGCGCGGCCTTGATCGGTTGCATGTCGTCCGGTATCAAAAGCTTTCTGCCACTTGTCACCTGATCGTGCAGCAGGCCCGTGGTCACCCACATGTGGCACGCTTGGCAGATCGTAGACGTGCTCAAGGTCCTCTGGCCGCGCGAGAATAGAACCTCCATATCAAAACCAAAGGCGTCCGCAATCGTGGCACCAACCGCGTCTACGCCTTTGTCGATGTCCCATTCAACTCGTTCGTAACATGCGTCACAGATTTAACACTGGCGACGGTGCGCCGCATGTATGGAATATCAGACATATTATCCGACAGCCGTATGCTTCGTCGATAACTGCTTCCCAGCAAGGTTAAATTCTGGCTTTACTGTCTGAAATCAGAACTGTACTATTGGTTTCCAGGACGCACATCCCGGGTCGCATAGGACGAGTCGAGGAAGCAATGAACAATGACGGTGAGCACCAGCGGGACCTGGAAGTGCTGTTGAGTTACCTGCTCAATAGGCGACTTAAGTCATCCGAAGTCATTGGCGCGCTGGGACTTTCGCGCAGCGCGTTCTATGACCAGAAGGAACGCGGAGACCTGACCCGTCCGAACAACCTGATCGCAGCGGCGAAATATTACGGGATTAACCCGCTTCATCTGCTAGTGCACTACGGGCACGTGACACCGGCCGACGTAAAAGGTTTTGGCTCGTAAACTTCGGCTACGCGCACATGTGGGTGAACACGTTGGGGCTACTAGGGCATGTCTACTTGATGTGGTAGGCGATGAGCCAAGGGCCACAGACCGTCGCCGCCGGGCCACCCGCGAGGATCGCGTCTCGGCGCAATCGTAGATTTGGTCAAGTCGCTCTGGCCGCTCGAGATTAGAACCCTCACCTCCAATCTATTAAGCCATCTTTCCCTCGCCGCATTAAGCCATTATTAAGCCATCACCGCGCTACATCACGCTACATCACGCCACTTTGAAGAAATCGAAACGCCCTGGTGGACAAGAATTTCCGCAGGCCACAGAGAAGTGCCTCATACGACTCTTAATCAGCGGGTCCGGGGTTCGAAACCCTGACGGCGCACAGCAGAAGAGCCCCGGTTCATCCCGGGGCTCTTTGCCGTTTCCGGGCCGCTTCCAGACCCCTGATCGTCTGATCAGCGAAGCCCCGCGCCGCCAGATCCACCGCGCAACTTCGCGATTGGATGGGTCAGCTAACCCTCAGCACGCTAAGGTCCCACCAATACATCCATGTCGGACAGCCGGGGGGCTTGATGAAGCGTCGGACTTTAGCTGCGGCATTGACCGCGGCCCTGGTCTGCACGGCCACCGGCAGCTACGCCGTCGCGCCGCCGGCCACGCCGCGCGGCCACGCGGTCTCCATCCCCGTGATGCTCGCCGGCGCGATCGACGAGGCGCCGACCACGCTCGGCGTCGCGGACTCGACGCTCTACACCCTGTCCGAAGCCGATATCGACGTCACCCTCGACCACCTGAAAGATATGGGCGTCAACGACATTCGCATCGCGGTTCCGTGGGTGTACGTGCAGCCGCAGGACAACGAGAACTACGACTGGTCCAAGATGGACTACGTCGTCCATGCGGCCAGCGAGCGCGGCATCAACATCGTCGGGGTCATCAGCGGCACCCCGACCTGGGCGGGCTTTCCGCTCAACGGACATTCCGATCCCGCCGACTACGCCCGGTTCGCCGGCGCGGTGGCCTCTCGCTACAACGACACCAGCACCATCGGCGCGATCGACGACTACGAAATCTGGAACGAGCCCAACGGGGCACTGTTCTACAACCCGGTGAGCGCGGCGTCGTACACAAAGATGTTGCAGGCCGCCTATCCGGCCATCAAAGCGAACAACCCCAACGCCGTGGTGATCGCGGGCGTGCTGGGGGCGGTCAAGACGATCTCCGGGCTGTCGGTGGCACCGCAGAGCTTCCTCGCGCAGATGTACGGCGCCGGCGCCGAAGGTTACTTCGACGCCCTGTCCTATCACCCCTACCACTACACGCTGCCCTTCTCGTTGGGGACGGGTGTCGCCAACTCCCCGTTGGAGCAGGTGAAGGCAATGCGGGCGCTGATGGACGCCAACGGCGACGCCGACCTCAAGATCTGGGCCACCGAATACGGTCTGCCGACCAATTACCCGATTACGCAAGGACAGCAAGCCGCCTTCATCCACGACTTCGTCGTGTCCTGGCAGAACGTCGAGGGCGCCGGGCCGATGTTCATCTACACCACGCGGGACTCTTACACCGGCGGCTTCGACGACGAACAGAACTTCGGGCTGTTCAAGACGAACTGGACGCCCAAGGAAGCGGTCGCGACCGTCGAGGAGCTGATTCAGCAGCTCGCATCCGGGACCCTGCAACCGTTCGACGTCACCCCCTATGCCAACAAGGTCGATTTTTTCGGTGCGGCGTTGATCATTATCCGGCAGTTCATCAACTTGGTGGCGATCGTGCCCCGCGCGATCTTCCAGCTCGCGAATTCCGCGGTCACCGCGATCGCGCATGCCATCGGCTCGGCGCTGGGGATCGTTCGGCCGGCCGCTGCGTCAGCCGTCGCCTCGGAGAAGCCCGCTGACGCCAAGGCTGACGAGACCCCGTCGACAGCGAAAGCTGTTGCCGCACAACCAGACCGCCAAACTGTGGCCCGCGCGGCGCCGAGGCCGAAACTGTCGGTGCCGCGCATCACGCCAGGCGTCGAGTCCACTTCCGCCGCCGCCACATTCGAGCGGACCAAGACCGTAAGGGCGGGCGTCTCGGCGTCGACGCCCACAAAGTCGAAGGCTGGTAGCACCGGCGGGCCGGCGCCACGCCCGTCGACCAACTAGGCCTCAGAGGAACTTCACAGAAAACCCACGCGCCACCCTGCCGGCGTGACAGACTCCGCACAGGCGTCAGTTAGCCGATCACCCCGGGGGGCACCCATGGTGCACGCCAAATATGTTGCGCGCATTGGCATCATCACCACCGCGCTGATCTTCGGGTGGGCCCTGTTGAGTTCACCCGGGATAGCGATCGCCGACACCACGTCAAACTCCGGAGCGACGGGATCACACGCTCCCCGCACCGGCAAGGCCGCGCCGAAGCCGGCCACTGCGCGCAAGGCGCCCGCTACCGTCGCCCGTAGCGCCCGGCCGCAGGCCGGCCCGGCACGGCCACTCACCTCAGCCAGGTCGACGACAGCAAACGCCGCACCGACACTGAATTCGATCGTCTCCACCGTGACCGCCTGCGCATGCAACCTCGTCAAGACGGTCGCCACCTATGCCGCCCTCTTCGCCCAAGAACTCCGCCCTCCGGCCCTCCCGCAGCCGGCACCCGACCCGTTCGGGGCGTGGGTGGCGCTGGCCTGGGTGCGCAAACAAGCCGACGACGCCATCGAACAGATCGCCGCGCTACCCGTGGTCAAGCAAGTGCGGCAGGCGATCTCGCACGTCGCCGAGCAGGCCTACGACGCGATCATGGCGTGCGGTACGGCCCCGCCCAGCGAGCCGCCCCCATTCGACCGCACCCCCATCGCGACGGGCCTGTCCAGTCCCACGGATTTCGTCGTCCTGCCCGACGGCCGGATTCTCATCACACAGAAGGCCGGCGCGATCCGGGTCTATGAGAACGGTGCACTGAACCCCGACCCGCTTCTGGTCCTGCCGACACGCACCGAAGGCGAACGCGGGTTACTCGGTATCGAGTTGGATCCGCACTTCTCCGACAACGGCTACGTCTACGTCGCCTACACCACGACCGATGCCCACTACCAACTGTCCCGCCTCACCGTCACCGCTGAGGGCATCGACCCCAACTCCGAGTTCTCGCTCTTCCGCTCACCCGACACGGAGGCCACCAACCATCAGGGTGGCGACCTCCAATTCGGGCCAGACGGCATGCTCTACTGGGGCATCGGCGACAACACCGTCGGCGCCAACGCCCAGGACCTGTCGAATATCCACGGCAAGATCCTGCGCCTGAATCCAACGGATGGATCTGCACCGCAAGATAATCCGTTCGCGAACGTTACCAACGCGGAGCCGCGGATCTGGGCGTACGGGCTGCGCAATCCGTTCCGGCTGGCCTTCGATTCCAACGACCGTCTGCTGGCCGGCGATGTCGGCAACAACGCCGTCGAAGAACTGGACCTCATCACCAAAGGCGGCAATTACGGGTGGCCCGGCGCCGAAGGTGTGTGCGCCAGTTGCACGTCCATCAACCCGATATACACCTACGACCACTCTGCCGGGAGCGCGGCGATCACCTCCGTGCTGTTCTACACCGGCGACGCGTTCGGTCCCAGCTACCACAACACGGTGTTCATCGCCGACTACATCCGGGGCTGGATCAAGGTCGTGAGCTTCAATTCCACCTACTCGACGGTCCTGGGCGTGGTGACTTTCGACGGAACCGCCGGGAGCACCGTCAAGTTAGCGCAGGGCCCCAACGGCTCCATCTATCAGTTGACGATCTTCCCCGGTGAGCTGTCTGTTTTGACCCCTGCGGTCTAGGACCCTCCTCGGTCACTTGGGGTGCGGGACGAGTGTCCGAGACGCGACACGCACATCGACGCTGAAGTACTGGATGTCGGGTGCCTCGGCGACGATGATCTCCTTGACCTTCGCGAACACCTTGTCCAGCGCCTCCAGCGGGTCGGTGTCCCCCGGCACGATCGACACACCGACGTCGAACCAGTGGCCACCGTATCGAGTGATCCCGTGCGCAAAGCCGGGCAGCTCGGTGTGCTCTTCTGGATCCCACGAAACGACTTCGACTGCCTTATCACTCATGGGCTTCATCTTCTTGACGTCGCATCATCGCGGTAAGGGCCTTTCGGCCCCGAACTCGCGCAAGAGGTCTCCGGATGTGAGCGCCGGGATACGCTGCCATCATCGAACGAAGGAGCCTGCGATGGCCGATGTAGCGGCACGCTTTTCGGAGATCGTAGGCCCCACGCACCTGCTGACCGGCGACGCCATCTCCGAGGACTACGGGCACGACGAGGCCCTGACCATCCTGCCGCAGCGCCCCGCCTATCTCGCCAAGCCGGCGACCGCCGACGAAGTCGCCGCACTGCTGACGACCGCGACCGAACACCACGTGCCGGTGACGGCGCGGGGGTCGGGCTGTGGGCTGTCCGGCGCGGCTCAACCCGTCGCCGACGGCCTGCTGATCTCGTTCGAGCGGATGAACGCCGTACTGGAGATCGACACCGAAAATCACGTCGCGGTGGTCCAGCCCGGCGTGACACTCACCGAACTGGATGCCCAGACCGCCAGGGCGGGACTGAGTTACACGGTGTATCCCGGCGAGCTGTCCTCCAGCGTCGGCGGCAACGTCGGGACCAACGCCGGTGGCATGCGCGCGGTGAAGTACGGCGTCACCCGGCACAACGTGCTCGGCCTGCAGGCGGTGCTGCCCACCGGGGAGATCATCCGCACCGGCGGCAAGATGTCGAAGATCTCCACCGGCTACGACCTCACCCAGCTGATCATCGGCTCGGAGGGCACGCTGGCGCTGGTGACCGAGGTGACCGTCAAGCTGGTCCCGCGGCTGGCGCACAGCGCCACCGTGCTCGCCCCGTTCGGCGACTTCGACCAGGTGATGGCCGCCGTCCCGAAACTCATCTCGAGCGGACTGAACCCGACCATCGTCGAATACATCGACAACGTCGTGATGGCGGCGATCGTCAACGCCGAGAACCTGGAGCTCGGAATCCCCGAGTCGATCCGGGAGACGTGTGCGGCTTACCTCGTCGTCGCGCTGGAGAACAACCACGCTGATCGCCTCGACGAAGACGCCACAGCGTTGGGCGAGCTACTCAGCGAGTGGGGTGCACTGGATGCGTATGTGCTCCAGGGAAATTCGGCACGCAGGCTGATCGTGGCACGGGAGAACGTGTTCTGGACCGCGAAAGCGATCGGCGCCGACGACATCATCGACGTGGTGGTGCCCAGGGCGTCGATGCCGGAGTTCCTGCGCCGGGCCCGTGACATCGCGCTCGCCGAGGGTGTCGGGATGAGCGGGTGCGGACATGCCGGCGACGGCAACGTGCACGGTGTGCTGTTCTGCAAGGACCCGCAGATCCGCAAGAAAATACTGACCGAGGTCTTCGCCATGGGGATGTCGCTGGGCGGTGCGATCTCCGGCGAGCATGGTGTCGGGCGGGCTAAGGCGGACTATTTCTGCGAGCTGGAAGACCCGGTGAAGCTGGCGTTGATGCGGCGGATCAAGGAGAGCTTCGACCCGGCCGGCATCCTCAACCCCGGCGCGGTATTCGTCTAAAGCGACCCTTGACCGGCCCTTCCCAGGGCTGCTAAACATGGCACCACCGGCGAAGTTTGAGCGATCGCTCAGCAAGGAACGGGCCGATGTGGGGATGGACCATGACGACTGCCAACGACACCGTCTACTACGACCCCTACGACGTCGACATCGTCGCCGACCCGTACCCGGTGTATGCCCGCCTGCGCGACGAGGCGCCGATCTATCACAACGAGCGCTATGACTTCTGGACGCTGGCCCGGCACTCCGACGTCGAAGCAGCGCTGTCGAACTGGGAGACGTTCTCCAACAGCCGCAGCGACATCCTGGAGCTGATCAAGTCCGACTTCGACATGCCCGGCGGCGTGATGATGTTCCAGGATCCGCCAGCACACACCCAGCTGCGCGGGCTGATGTCGCGAGTGTTCACCCCGCGCCGGATGGCCGAGATCGAAGACCAGATCCGCCGGTATTGCATCGGCTGCCTCGATCCCCTGGTCGGGTCGGGCGGTTTCGACATCATCGCGGAGCTGGCCTCGATGATGCCGATGCGCGTCATCGGCATGCTGCTGGGAATCCCTGAGTCCGAACAGATTTCGGTGCGCGACGCCAACGATGCCAACCTGCGCACCAAGCCGGGCACACCGATGAGGGTCGCCGACCCCGACCGCATCGCCGACGGCCGCATCTACGCCGACTACGTCGAATGGCGGGCCAATAACCCCTCCGACGATCTGATGACCGCACTGCTCAACGTCGAGTTCACCGACGACCAGGGTGTGGCCCGCAAGCTCACCCGCAAAGAAGTGCTGCACTACACCCAGGTGGTGGCCGGTGCGGGAAACGAGACGACGGGCCGGCTGATCGGCTGGCTGGCCAAGGTGCTGGCTGAGCACCCCGACCAACGCCGCGAGGTGCTGGCCGACCGCTCGCTGCTGAACCGCACGATCGACGAGACCCTGCGCTTCGAACCGACCGGGCCGCATGTCGGTCGGTACGTGCTGAAGGACTTCGAGTGCCACGGCACGACTGTGCCCGCCGGCAGCGCGATGCTGCTGCTGTTCGGCGCCGCCAACCGCGATCCGCGCCGGTACGACAACCCCGATTCCTTCGACATCCACCGCGACACGATCAGCCATCTCACCTTCGGCAAGGGCGTGCACTACTGCCTGGGCGCCAACCTCGCCCGACTCGAGGGGCGGGTCGCGCTCGACGAACTGCTCAACCGCTTCCCGGAATGGGACATCGACTACGCCAATGCCCAGCTCGCCCCGACGTCCACGGTGCGGGGCTGGGAGCGGTTGCCGATCGTACTGCCCTGATCGGGCCATGACGTTGCCCGAGGTCGCGGGCGCACACCGCGCGGGGCTGTGTGAGATGCGTCGCTGAGAATATCCTGAGCTGCCCGTTAAGACAGCTGACTGACCAGCGGGTATGCACGTCAATAGATAACCGGCAGGCGGTTTCGAGCCTAAGGACACCGCATTGTGCTGCACTGATGCCGCGAATCCTGTTATAGTCGCCGTTAGCTGAATTGACCATCAGCAGCCCACGGACAGTACGTCCAGTGACGAAGTTAGGACTTAGCCGCATGGCGCCGGAGAACCTCGTTCCTAGCCCCGCAGGCGAAGTAGCTCCGCAGGCCTCCGCACCGGTGACCCCGATGCAAGTTCATAGCTGCAGCCGGATCGGCCTGACCGCCAATCCCCCAGGTTTTCGGCTTTCGCTCGGCGACTGGTTTCGTCGCCGCTAGTCGCTATCCGTTACGGATTCGGCGGATCACCAGCACGACCGTCACCACGCTGACACCGGCCAGCGCCGCGGCCACCGGCGGTCTCTTCACGAAGCGCAATACTGCGGACCTGACGTCGTCGGCGATGCGCTGTGGATTGGCCCGCTCAGCCAGCGAGTCCACCGTCACCGCCAACCGGTCACGAGCCTGATCGATCTCGGCCTTGATGACCTCGGGATCCCGGTCCGCCACTTCAGTCCTCCAAACTGCCGCCCTGCCGAACTACCCTAGATCAACCCGGGCCAACCCCGATGCACCGGTAGATGAAGGGACCATTTAGGTGACGGACACAGCACGCCTCGAAGTCGGCGACAAAGCACCGGCCTTCAGCCTGCCGGATGCCGAGGGCAAGACCGTGAAGCTGTCCGACTTCAAGGGCCGCAAGGTGATCGTCTACTTCTACCCGGCAGCGATGACCCCGGGCTGCACCAAACAGGCCTGCGATTTTCGCGACAGCCTGGCCGAACTCAACGGCGCGGGCATCGACGTCGTCGGCATCTCCCCGGACAAGCCGGAGAAACTGGCCAAGTTCACCGACCGCGACCAGCTGACGTTCCCGCTGCTGTCCGACCCCGACAAGAAGGTGCTCACCGAGTGGGGCGCCTACGGCGAGAAGAAGCTGTACGGCAAGACCGTGCAAGGCGTCATCCGCTCGACGTTCGTGGTCGACGAAAAGGGCACGATCGAGGTCGCGCAGTACAACGTCAAGGCCACCGGGCATGTCGCGAAGTTACGGCGCGATATCTCGGTTTAGATCCCCAGCTCCCCCAGCTTTCCCAGGAACAGCGCCTCGGTGGTGGCGGCGCGCTCCAGCACGCCAAGATGCAGGCTTTCGTTGACGCTGTGCGCCTGGGTGCCAGGATCTTCGACGCCCGTCACCAGGATGGTGGCGTCGGGGAAGGCCGCGGCGAACTCGGCGATGAACGGGATCGACCCACCCATCCCCATGTCGACGACGTCGGTGCCCCAGGCCTGCCGGAACGCCGCGCGGGCGGCGGCGTAAACCGGCCCGGTGGCGTCGATCGCGTAAGGCTGACCGATATCGCCCGGGATGACCTTGACGTGCGCACCCCACGGCGCGTGCCGTTCGAGGTGTCGCCGCAACGCGTGCAGATGAGCCGCCGCGTCCCCGCCGGGCGCCACCCGCATGCTGACCTTGGCACTGGCGCGCGGGATCAGTGTGTTCGACGCCTTGGCGATCGGCGTGGTGTCGATGCCGATGACGGTGATCGCCGGCTTTGCCCACATGCGTTGGGCCACAGGGCCCGAACCGATCTCATGAACCCCGTCGAGCAGTCCCGACTCGGCCCGAACCCACTGCGGTCCGCGGTCGACATCGGCAGCAGTCGTTTCGTACAAGCCTTGCACCGCGACGTTGCCGTCGTCGTCGTGCAGGCTGGCGAGCAGCCGCACCAGGACGCTGAGTGCATCGGGCACCACGCCGCCCCACAGCCCCGAATGCAGGCCGTGATCCAGGGTGGCGACCTCGACCACGCAATCGGCCAGCCCACGCAATGAGATCGTCAGCGCCGGGATCTCGGTGGTCCAGTTGTCCGAGTCGGCGATCACGATGACATCCGCGGCCAGCTTGTCCTTGTGGGCCGCCAGCAGCCGGCCCAGCGATGGCGAGCCGGACTCCTCCTCCCCCTCGACGAACACCGTCACCCCGACCGGCGGGTTGCCGTCGTGTGCACGGAATGCCGCCAGGTGGGTGGCGATACCGGCCTTGTCGTCGGCACTGCCGCGGCCGTAGAGCCGCCCGTCTCGTTCGATGGGTTCGAACGGATCCGAATCCCATTGCGCCGGTTCACCTTCCGGCTGGACATCATGATGGGCGTACAGCAGCACTGTCGGCGCGCCGGGCGGGGCTGGGTGGTGCGCGATCACCGCGGGTGCGCCACCCTCGGCCACGATCTCGACCTGGCCGAAGCCCGCCTGGGTCAACAGGTCCGCGACGGCACGTGCGCTTCGGTGGACTTCATCGCGACGAGCCGGGTCGGCCCATACCGATTGGATACGGACCAGGTCTTCGAGGTCGGCGCGGACCGAGGGAAGCACGGCCTGCACGCGTGCGACGAGATAGCTCATGCCGACGAGGTTAGCGGCAGCACCGGCCAACATTGACATGCAAGGAAATACTTGCCTATTGTGCGTAAGCGTGGGTGACGTTTTCAAGGCCTTGGCTGACCCCACGCGCCGAACGATCCTCGATGAGCTCACCGACCGGAACGGGCAGACGCTCTTCGAAATCTGCGCCCGCCTGGCGACCAAGCATGGGCTGGGCTCGTCACGGCAAGCGATTTCGCAACACCTCGACCTTCTCGAGGCCGCGGGTCTGGTCGAGACAAAGCGTTCGGGTCGCTTCAAATTCCACTACATCAACACCGCACCGATCGCGCCGATCATCGAACGATGGCTGACGAAAGCTGAGGAGTCACCATGCGAATCAATCTGACTAGCGTGCTCGTCAACGACCAGGACGCCGCACTGCGGTTCTATACCGACGTCCTCGGCTTCACGACCAAGCACGACATCCCGATGGGTGAGCACCGCTGGATCACCGTGGTGTCCCCGGAGAATCCCGACGGGACCGAACTCGTGCTGGAACCGGACGGCCATCCCGCGGCCAAACCATTCAAGGAGGCACTGGCAGCAGACGGAATCCCGTTCACCTCATTCGCCGTCGATGATGTCCACGCCGAATTCGAGCGACTGCGCGGCCTCGGGGTCCGCTTCACCCAAGAGCCCGTCGATATGGGGCCGGTGACCACGGCCGTTTTTGACGACACGTGCGGCAACCTGATCCAGATCGCCCACCAGAGCGGCTAGACGCGCGCGAGCAGACGGAAAAGCCTCCGACACACCGAGGAAACCGGACAGTATGCGTCTGCTCGCGGTTACAGAGTCTCCAGGATGGCGACTGCGGCGGCGGTGTCTCCATCATGGGTCAGCGACACGTGAATGGTCACCTCCGCCAGATGCTTGGCGATTTCGCCAGTCAGGCGCACTTTGGGCCGGCCCCACATATCGGTGATCACCTCGATATCGCGGTGGATGCCCTCTGGCAGGACCGGACGCTGCGCGAATCGCGAGCCCGACCACGCTTTGATGACGGCTTCCTTGGCGGCCCACCGCGCGGCCAAGTGCCGCGCCGCCACCGAGCTCTTGTCGGTGGCGTCGCGGCGCTCACCCGGGGTGAACGTCTCGGCGAACACCGTTCCCGGCTGGTCCACCTGCTCAGCGAAGTCGGGAATGGAGACCACATCGATCCCCACACCCACTATCGCCACGCCAGCACCCTAGCGGATCCGGACATGCTCATCGCCCGTAGGTGTCGTCCTCGCCCAGCCGTGACGCCGGGTCGAGCAGCATCGCCGCCTCCTGACGCTTTTCGGGTGCGTCGTGGTCGAATCTGCGATCGGCAGGCTTCTCGTACATCGGCGGCCCACCGGCGATGGCCGAGGCCAGTCGCCGCTGACCGGCCAGCACCCGGTCGTTGGCCCGCTTGGTGTAGTCCGCCCGCTCCTGCTCGCTCAGCGAGGCCAGGAATGCCTGCGGGTGCACCAGCGCAACCAGACCCGACACGTGACCGAAGCCGAGGCTGGTGACCAGGCCCGCCTTGAGCGGGAACTTGTCGCCCAGGCGCAGAGTCTCCCGCACCCACACGAAGTGCCCGGAGCCGGCCAGCTCGTCGTCCACGCAGTCCAGGCTGCGGTTCGGCGGGATGACGCCGTCGCGCAGGATCTGGCAGAGCCCCATCATCTGGAACACCGCCGCACCACCCTTGGCGTGGCCGGTCAGGCTCTTCTGGCTGACGATGAACAGCGGGGCACCGGCGGCGCGCCCCAACGAGTCGGCCAGCCGCTCATGCAGCTCGGTCTCGTTGGGATCGTTGGCCAGCGTCGAGGTGTCGTGTTTAGAGATCACCGCGATGTCGTCGGCCCCGACCCCCAGCTTCGCCAGTGACCGGGCCAGCTGCGAATCCTTGCCGCCACGCCCGGCGCCCAGCGCGCCGAGCCCGGGCGCCGGGATCGAGGTGTGCACGCCGTCGCCGAAGCTCTGCGCGTAGCCCACCACGGCCAGCACCGGCAGACCCATCTTCAGCGCCAGGTCACCGCGCGCCAACAAGATGGTGCCACCACCCTGGGCCTCCAGGAAGCCCAGCCGGCGACGGTCGTTGGCACGGGAGAACTTCGAGTCGCTGATGCCCTTCGCCCGCATCGTCGCGGTCTCGGCAGTAGCAGCCATGTCACCGAAGCCGATGACAGCCTCCAGCGTCATATCGTCGAAGCCACCGGTGACCACCAGTTCGGCCTTGCCGAGGCGGATCTTGTCCATCCCCTCCTCGACCGACACCGCCGCGGTGGCGCACGCGCCGACCGGGTGGATCATCGAGCCGTAGCTGCCGACGTAGGACTGGATGACGTGCGCGGCAACGACGTTCGGCAGGACCTCCTGCAGGATGTCGTTCGGCTTGGCAGTGCCCATCAGGTTGCCGTGGTACATCGTCTCCATCGACGTCATACCGCCCATACCGGTGCCCTGCGTGGAGGCCACCAGGCTCGGGTGCACCCAGCGCATCAGCTCGGTCGGGGTGAACCCGGAGGACAGGAATGCGTCGACGGTGGCGACAATGTTCCACAGCGCCACCCGGTCGATCGAGCTGGCCATGTCGGGGCTGATGCCCCAGACCGTCGGATCGAAACCGGTCGGGATCTGCGCCCCCACCGTCCGTGACAGCTTGGTGCTGCGTGGGACGCGAATCTCGGTGCCCGCCTTGCGGATCACTTCCCAGTCCGACGAGTCCGGTATTGGCCGGACGATGGTGTGCTCGGGGTCGAACTCCGCGAACGCGCGAGCATCGGCCTCCGACGACACCACGAACTTGAAGTCCTTGTCCAGGAACACGCTGACCAACAGGGGTGCGGCGTGGTCCGGATCGAGGACCCCGTCGCCGACGAATTCGCGAATGCCGCACCGCTCCACGACGGCGTCGTGGTAACGCTCGACCAGGTCGGCCTCGTCGACCAGCTCTCCGGAGGCACTGTCGTACCAGCCCGGCTTGGGATCGTCCTCCCAGACGATAAGTCCCGTGGTCCAGGCCAATTCGAGCACGCCGGCCGCCGACAGTTCGTTGTCGACCTCCATCTCGAAACGAGTGCGCGACGAGCCGTACGGGCCGAGTTCGGCACCGCCGACGATGACCACCAGGTCCGCCGGGTCGACGTCGATGTCGGCCCACGCCGGCGGTGTGGATGCGGTGTAGCCGCGCGGTGGCGACGGCAGGGCGGCGATGGTGCCAGCCGCCGGCTCGTCGTCGGATTCCTCAGCCTCAGCAGCCATCTCCTCGCGGGCCTTGGCGGCCAGCTCGGCCATGTCGAGCTGAACATCACCGAGCCCACCGGTCAGGTCGACCTTCAGCGCGGCGTGCGCGGACGCGACCTTGGCCTCCACCGTGCACAGATCCAGCAGCATCGCCGCCATCTCCTCCGTGCTGTAGGTGGTCACGCCGGCCTCCTCGACCGCACCGACGATGGCGTCGTTGTGGCCCATCAGCCCGGTGCCCTTGGTCCAGCCGATCAGCGCGTGCGCGAAGCTGACCCGCTGTGCCCATGAGGTTTCCGCATTCCAGCGGTTGACCACTGCGTCCAGCGCCGACTTGGACTCGCCGTAGGCGCCGTCACCGCCGAACATGCCGCGGTTGGGCGAGCCGGGCAACACCACGTGCAGGCGCGAGGCGATGTCCCGCTCGGCACCGATGGACGACAGCCCGCCGACGAGCCGCTCGACGGCCCATAGCAGGACCTTCATCTCCATCTCGGAACGCGAGCCGGCTTCCGACAGATCACCGGCGACCCGCGGCGCGGCGAACGGGAACAGCAGTGTCGGGGTCAGCGCATCCTTGAGATGAATCGATTGCGGCCCAAGGCTTTCGGTCTGCTCACTGCCGACCCACGACACCAGCGCGTCGATGTCGGCGTAGGAAGCCATGTTGGCCGGGACCACCCACAGCGACGCACCGTAGCGAGCGTGGTCGCGGTAGAGCGCCTTGTAGAACGCCAGCCGATCGTCGTCCAGCTTGGAGGTCGTCACGACCACGGTGGCGCCGCCGTCGAGCAGGCCGGCCACCACCGATGCGGCGATCGAGCCCTTGGACGCTCCGGTGACCACGGCGACCTCGTCGCTGTAATGGCCCTTGTTCGGATTCTCAGCACCCGCGGCGATCCGGCCGAACAACGAGGCGTGGATGTTGCGGCCAGCAGCCAGGGCCCTGCCCTGCCACCAGTTGGCCTGGGTGGCAACGACATTGCCAGCACCCTCGAACCGTGCCCCGAGGTGCAGCCAGTCGGCGTCGATATCGCCTTCATCGGCCAGCCACAGCTTGACCAGGTCCTCGCGCGCACTGGCCCAGCGGTCGTCGAGCAGCACCGCCTTCTTGGCATCGAACGCCGGCGCCACCAGTCGCGGCCAGTCCGAGCCCAGCTCTGCGGTCACCAGGTCGATGAGTTCGGCGTCAGTAGCCGACGGTGCGGCCGACACCGGGGTGTCCAGACCCAGCTGCCCCAGCACCATGCGGGCGGCGGAGGCCAGCACGCCGTCACGGCCGGTGACCTGCTCGGCGAACTCGGTCAGCGCGGCCGAGTCGACCACGCCGCCGGCGGCACCGCCGGCCGAAGGCAGCGACACCGCAATACCCTTGCGGGCGGCCACCGAAGTGACCGCGGCATCGATGACCCTATCCACGGCTCCGGCGTCGGCGAGCGCACCTTCGTGCAGGCCGCCCAGCGCACCGCCGCGCACGCTGCTGCCCTCACGGGTGCCCAGCGCCAGTTCTGCGGTGACGTGCTTGACCCAGCCGTCACCGAGTTCCCAGGTCTTCTTGACTCGTTCGGCGATGGCGGCCGGACGCTTGCCGGACGGGCCGAGCACCGTGCGCAACTGATCGTTGATCGCGTCGGAGAGCACCGGGCCGAAAGGCTTGTAGGTGCGCGCCAGCTTGGAGACCTGACCCTTCAGCGACGCCAAGTCCGCCTCGGCGGCACCGTCGATGGCGCCAAGGTTCAGCTCCGAACCGAGATCGACCAGCAGCTGGTTGCGCCGCGAGGACGCACCGTCGGTGATCGACTCGATCGAATCCAGCAGCTCGATCTGGTCGATACGCATCTTGGCACTCAGTGCGATCAGCGCCAAAGTGGCGTCGCCCGCATCGAATCCGATGTCGTCGGGGCGGGGAGCGCCCGAAGGTGCGGCGGTCGGCGCCGCCGCCGGCGCGGCCTCGACCGCGGCGGCTTCCGCCGGCGCCTCGGCCTCGGGGGCTTCCTCGATGTCCGGCTCGGGATCAGTGTCGTTGGCGAACAGCACGGCGGCGTCACGCTCGGAGTTGAGCACTTCCACTGTGCTGTGGGCATATTCGGGCAACTTCAGAGTGTTGCTGGCCAGGCCCGCCACCGTCGGCGCGGACTTGACGCCGATCTCGACGAAGCGCTCGACACCCAAACCGCCCGCGGCCTCCTCGATGAACAGCAGATCCTGCGTCTCGATCCAGCGCACCGGGCTGGCGAACTGCCAGGCCAGCAATTCGATGACGACCTTGCGGCACAGCGCGTGCGGCTTCTCGTTGCGCCAGGTGTCGTAGTCCGCCAGGATCTCGTCGAGCGGCTCGGCGGGCACCAGATCGCGGATCTCCTGGATGAAGTCGCGGTCCAGGGTGAACGGCCGCGGCACCAGGTTCGGGATATAGCGCCCGACGATCAGGGCCGGGTCCGCGTCCTCCGGCATGACGCGATGCAGCGCCCGGCGGAAGTCCTCGACGCCGACGCGCAGTACGTCGGAGTGGAACGGCACGTCGATTCCCGGGACCAGGATGAACGACCGCTTGCCGCCGCTGATCTCGCGACGCCGCTCGACCTCTTCCTCCAGCGCCTCCAGGCCGCGCACCGTGCCGGCGATCGCATACTGCGAGCCGCGCAGGTTGAAGTTGACGATCTGAAGGAACTCGTTTGTCCGCTCGGCGATTTCGGCGACGAATTCCGTGACGTCGGCGTCCGGCAGGTCGATCTGCGATGGGCGGATCGCCGCCAGCCGGTAGTTGGACCGGCCCATCTCGTCGCGCGGGACGATGTCATGCATCTTGCTGCCGCGGTGGAACACCACCTCCAGCAGGGCCTCCAGCTTGTAGACGCCCGAGACGCATGCCAGCGCGGTGTACTCGCCCACCGAGTGACCGCACGCGATGGCACCCTCGACGAACGCGCCCTGTTCCCGCATCTCGGCAACCTGTGCGGCCGCGACCGTGGCCATGGCGACCTGGGTGAACTGCGTCAGGTAGAGCACACCCTCGGGATGCTGGTAGTGCACACCGGACGCGATCAGGCTGGTCGGGTTGTCCCGCACCACATGCAGCACCGAGAATCCCAGGGTGTCGCGGGTGAACTTGTCGGCGGTGTCCCACACCTTGCGAGCAGCCTTGGAGCGCGCGCGCACCTCCATGCCCATGCCCTTGTGCTGAATGCCCTGACCGGGGAAGGCGTACACCGTCTTCGGTGCCGCCAGCCGGGCGGTGGCGCTCATCACGAGGTCAGTGCCGACCTTGGCGGTGACCTCCAAAACCTCGGCACCCAAGTCGATTCCGACCCGGTCGACGCGGAAGTCGATCTCATCGCCCGGCTTGACCATACCCAGGAAGCGGGCCGTCCAGCCGATCAGCTTGGCCGGCGGCACCGGCTTGCCGTCGGTGGCGGTCACCACGTGCTGGGCGGCGGCCGACAGCCACATGCCGTGCACGATGGGCGAATCCAGACCGGCCAGCAGCGCAGCGGCCTGATCGGTGTGGATCGGGTTGTGGTCACCGGAGACAACGGCGAACGGGCGCATGTCGACCGGGGCGTCGATGACGACGTCGCGGCGACGACGGCGCGGAGTATCGGTGGCGTTCAACGACACCGCTCCCCCGGCCCGAACCGGGTCGGTGAGCTCCTCGGCACCGGTGCGGCCACGGATCGCGAAGCGCTCCTCGAGGACCGCCAGGATCATCCCCTTGGCATCGGTGACGTTCACCGTCACCGGCACGACGCGGCCGACTTCGGTGTCAGCGGCAACCGAAGCCGTTGCGGTGACCGTCAATTGGGTCGGCTCCTTGGGCAGCGGCTTGAGCAGCTGGGCCGCATGGTCCAGGTGCACCAGGCTCAGCAGGCCCTCGACCACCGGGAAACCGGAGTCGGTGGCCGCGCCGCCGATCGCGGCGAACACGGCCGGCCAGCAGCGACCGACCAGCGCATCGGGAACGATCGTCAGTGTCGGTGCCAGCGGCGTACCGAACGTCGCCGTCACACCCGTGTGGTCGGCGACCCGCTCGGGATCCCACTCGAAGGTGACTGTGGTGGAGCCGTTGACCACCGGCGGCAGCGCGTCGGGGCCATCGACCCCGGCGGCGATCGCGAGCACGGCGCGCATCGCGGAAGCGGCGTCTTCGGTGCGCACCACCGGGGTGCCGCCATCGATCACCGTGGCCGGCAACGTGTAGGCGATGTCAATCCAGGTGCCCGACAGCGGGACGCTCAGGACGACACGATCAGGGGCCACCACCTCGAGCCGGGCTCCGGTGGAATGGTTTGTCGCGGAACGATTGTCGTGCACCAGCCACTCGGCCGGCGCCGCGATGCGGTGCACCGGGTTGGTGGCGGTGCGGCCTGCCCACAGCACGTCGGGTGAATCCAACACGATGGCCAGCGGACCCGTCGCGTCGGTGCGGACCCGCAGCCGCGCGGCGGCCGGCTCTGGTGCAGCACCCGAGGCCAGCACCTCGTCGACGGCGGCCTGCTCGAAGCGGTCGAGCAGCTCGCCCACCGGCTCGTCGACCCGGTCGATGCCGACGACGGCCTGGGTCCCCGGAATGATGCAGACCTGATCGGCGGTGTAGCGGGCATCGTGGGCCTGCCACAACGAGTCACTGCGCCACCAGCGCCGCACATCCTTGTCGATGACCGGGACGAAGTTGACCGGCTTGCCCAGCGTCTTGCACAGCTGAACGAAGAAGGGCACGTCGGCCGGATGCAGCAGTACCGACGCGGCATCGGGATAGCGGGACAGCAGGGCCGCCAGGGCCTCGTCCGGATTCTCCAGCAGCCATTCGCCATCGGCCGAGGACACGTCGAACAACGTCTCGATCGGACCGGTGTCGGAGGCGTTGAGCCGCGCCTCGGCGCGCTGCAGCATCTCGGCGAAGCGCTCCCGCCAGGTGATGTCGAGCCACGGCGAGTCGGGGGCCTTGGTGTCGGCGGTGGAGTCACCGTCGCCGATGGCGAGCTCGACATAGCGCTGCAGCCACTGCAGGTAGCTCATCTCGGCGACGTCGCCGAAGTACGGCTTGGCAGTGACCGCCATCGCCGCGATGATCTCCTCACGACGCTCCGCAACCGCGTCGGCGTCACCGGCGACGTCGTCGAGCAGCCGGCCGCAGCGGGACGCCGCGTTGTCGATTTCGTGGATGTCGGCACCGAGCTGACTGCGTCCGGAAGCCATGCCGTTCACGGCTTTTCCGGCGCCTACCCAGGTGTCGGTGCCCGCGGTATCGACCAGCAGCTGCTTGACCGCCGGTGAGGTGGTGGCCTCCAGGCAGGCCATCGCGGCGGTGCCGACCAGGATGCCGTCGACCGGCATCAGCGGGTAGCCGTACGCCGCCGACCACCGGCCGGACAGGTACTCCGCCGAGCGCTCCGGCGTGCCGATGCCACCGCCGACGCAGACGGTGATGTTGGCGCGGCCACGCAGTTCTGAATAGGTCGTCAGCAGCAGATCGTCGAGGTCTTCCCAGGAGTGGTGGCCACCGGCGCGGCCGCCCTCGATGTGGACGATGACCGGCTTGGTGGGCACCTCGGCGGCGATCCGGATTACCGAGCGGATCTGCTCGACGGTGCCCGGCTTGAACACGATGTGGGCGATGCCGACGGTGTTCAGCTCGTCGATCAGGTCGACGGCCTCTTCCAGATCGGGGATGCCGGCACTGACCACGACGCCGTCGATCGGCGCCCCGGACTGGCGCGCCTTCTGCACCAGGCGCTTACCGCCCAGCTGCAACTTCCACAGATAGGGGTCGAGGAACAGCGAGTTGAACTGGATCGTCCGGCCCGGCTCGAGCAGGGTGGCGAGCTCAGCGATGCGCTTGTCGAAGATCAGCTCGGTGACCTGGCCGCCGCCGGCCAGCTCGGCCCAGTGCCCGGCGTTGGCCGCCGCGGCGACGATCTTGGCGTCGACGGTCGTCGGCGTCATTCCGGCGAGCAGGATCGGCGAGCGGCCGGTGAGCCGGGTGAACTTCGTCGACAGCTTCACCGAGCCGTCGGGCAGACGGATCACCGAAGGCGCGTAGCTCGACCACGGCTTGGCCACGTCGGGCACCGCACCGACGGTGAACAGGTTGCGCTGTCCGCCGCGGGTGGCGGCAGGCACGATGCCGATGCCCAGCCCGCGGATCACCGGCGCGGTGAGCCGGGTCAGGATGTCGCCGGGGCCGAGGTCGAGGATCCACCGGGCGCCGGCTTCACTCAGCGCGGTGACCTCTTCGACCCAGTCCACCTGCCCGACCAGGATCGCGTCGGCCAGGCCACGGGCGAGGTCGACGTCAATGCCGACTGCGGTGGCCCAGCGGGCGACGATGTCGATGCCGTCGGCCAGGCGCGGCGTGTGGAAGCCCACTTCGACCTGGACCGGATCGAACATCGGCTTGAACACCGCGCCACCGCGCACCTTGTTTTTCCGGTCGGCCGCTTCGGCCTCGGCGATCTGCTCGCAGTACAGCTCGAATCGGGACAGCTGTTCGGGGGTGCCGGTGATGACGACCGAGCGCCGGCCGTTGCGGATCGACAGCACCGGAGGAAGCACGGTGCGGACATCCTGAGCAAACTCTTCGAGTAGCTCGAAGATGCGCTCGGGGTCGGCGTTGGTCACCGAGACCATCGGCGGACGGTCACCGAGGACGGAGATGCCGCGACGCCGGGCCACCAGGGTGCCCGCGGCGCCGATCAGTTGGGCCAGGGCCAGCAGTTGGACGTCCTTGGCACCGGCGGCACGCAGCGCCTCCACGGCCAGCACGCCCTGGGAGTGCCCTGCCAGCGCCACCGGCGGCGCGGCGGCCAGATCCAAGCCCTGGCGGCCCAGCGCGCGGATGGCGGCGATCTGGGTCAGCAGGACGCCGGGAACCGACACCGCCGCCGAGGTCAGCTGCTTGGCCGAGGGCACGGGTTCGTCGGCGGCCAGCGCGCGCACCCAGCGCAGCGGCTCGAAACCGATCGGACGGACCACTACCAATTCGTTGGCGACGGGCTCGAGCAGCAGCTCAGCCTCGCCGGCCAGCGTTGCGAGCTCGGATTCGATGCCGGCGGAGGTGACCAGCTCTTCAAGGGTCTCCAGCCAGGCGCTGCCCTGCCCGCCGAAGGCCACGGCATAGGGCTCGCCGGCATTGAGCCGATCGACTAGAGCGTGCGTACTGGCCTGCTTGGCACTGTCGCGCCGTGATCCGTCACCCGTGGACAGCCTGTCGTGTTCGTGGATCGTCACCTTATGTGTCTCCCTGTCCTGCTCGTCTTCGCGTCTACGCGCATTCGTTTCGTATGTGTTGGCGTGTCAGACCTGCGCTGCCCTGCGGAGGTGTCGGCGATTCCCCGTCGAATCACGGCGTCCGCGCGATCCCCCGGTCTGGGGGCCTGCGAACATTCCGGCTGCACTAAGAGTGGCATAAGAACCAGCACCATTTTTCGTCCGATATTGGTTACTGGCGAGTTCTACGCACGGGTAACAGGACAACGGGTAACACAGCATCGAACGGGCACCCGGACCATCCGGGACAAACGTCCTGCATGTAGGTGGTTACGGTTGAGTAGGCGCAATAGTGCAGATCAAAGCACGATTGTTATCGAATCGTTACTTCCGCTTCGTTCGTCAGGTGACGCGTGTGACGGCGTCCGGCCAAGCACTTGCTCGGTTTTTCAGTCCACGATTGTTCACCAAAATGGCGTTAAGAAGTTTGCTGGCAAATCCTTACCGGTGGGTAAGTTTTGCGTTATGGGTCAGTCCCACTGCCCAAATTGGGGCTTCATGATGTTGTTCAGGTCCACCCCGACGCCGGCGACCTTGCGCTTGTCGATCTCGACCTGGTGCAGGTGCGCGGCGGGATGCGTATAGCCCTTCGGCGAGCCCCAGTTGTGCTGCCAGAACCAGGATCCGATGCCGTCCCGCAGTGCCCAGTCGATGACCTTGGAGTTTCCGTACACGCCCACCCGCTGGTGCCCGATCACCGACTCCCAGGCACGCAGGTACGGCGCGACCTGCGATGTGTACTGATCCAGGCTGGGATCGTCGTCGATCGACACATAGATCGGGGCGGCCACCGGGCCGCCCGCCGCGGTGTGCAGCGCCCAGCCGCGCTTGGCGTGCATCAGGCCGGCCTGTTGCCCTCCGAGCCAGTCGGCGCTGTCGGCCTTGCCGAACTGGTAGTTGGACACGATTTTCAGCCCGGCCTGATAGAGATCGCGGGCCTCGGTCAGCTGAATCGGCTTGCCTAACATCCAATCTCCGCCGGGGCGTCGATCGGAGACGTACCGGATGGCGCCGAGCGCGCCGGAAGCCTTGAGGTCGCTGGCGCTGATGACGCCGGCGGCGTAGTCCAGTAGCACGCCCAGCGGGGCGGCGTTGGCGGTGGACGGCGCGAGGGCCGACGCCCAAGTCCCCAGACCCAGCGCGGCCGGGGTTGCAGCGGCCAATTTCAGCACGTCGCGGCGCGACACGGACACGCGCCTCAGAATACGACAGCAACCTCACCAATCTCATCAACGCCACTGGTCACATCTGCATCACCTTTTGGCCATCGACGTCCGATCGCGAATCCGGTGGCGTGAAGCTCCTACGACCGGCGAAGTCCATCATGGGCCTGCGGTTCGACAACGCAATCCGTAGGATCCACCCATGCCGCCCGGTCCTTCTCGGTCACCACAGATCGAGTTGCGCGGGGTGCGGAAGGTGTTCGGCGATGTGACCGCCGTCGAGAGCGCGGACCTGACCGTCACCGACGGAGAACTGTTCGCGATCCTCGGCCCGTCGGGGTCGGGCAAGACCACGGTGCTGCGGATGATCGCCGGCTTCGAGCAACCGACCGCAGGCACCATTCACCTCGGCGCCGCGGACGTCACGGCGCTGGCGCCGGCTAAACGCGACACCAACACCGTCTTCCAGGACTACGCGCTGTTCCCCCACATGACGGTGGCTCAGAACGTCGAATACGGGCTCAAGGTCAAAGGGGTTGCCAAACCCGAGCGCCGGGAACGCACTGCGGCCGCCCTGGACATGGTCCGGCTGTCCGGGCATGCCGCCCGCAAGCCCACGCAGTTGTCGGGTGGTCAGCAGCAGCGCGTCGCCCTGGCCCGCGCACTGGTCGGCCGGCCCAAGGTGCTGCTGCTCGACGAGCCGCTTGGCGCACTGGATCTCAAGCTGCGCGAGCAGATGCAGGTGGAGCTCAAGGCAATTCAGCGCGAAGTCGGCATCACATTCGTGATCGTGACGCACGACCAGGACGAGGCGCTCACCCTGTGCGACCGGCTCGCGGTGTTCAACAACGGGCGCATCGAACAAATCGGCGCCGCCCGTGAGGTCTACGAAAACCCCGCCAACCGGTTCGTCGCGGATTTCGTCGGCACCTCCAACGTGGTCGACGGCGCAACGGCCGAAGCACTCGTCGGTCAGGCCGGCACCTTCGCGATCCGGCCCGAGCGGATCCTGCTGCTGGCGCCTGATGCACCCGTGCCGACCGGAATGCGCAGTGTCACAGCCGAAGTCGCCGAAGTGGTGTACGCGGGTCCGATCACCCGGGTCGCGGCCGACGCATCCGGGGTTCGGTTGACCGCGACGCTGCTGTCGGCCGAGGCATCCACCGACATCGCCCACGGCGCAACCGTCGTACTGGCGTGGCCATCCGCTGCCGTTCGATCCCTGTCCGAATAACGAAGAAGGAGCTCGCCATGAGAACCACCACCCGTCGCCTCGGCGTTGCGCTGGTCGCGTGCGCCGCACTGGTTGCCGCCTGTTCGAGTTCCGACACCTCCGGAGGCGGAAGTTCCACGGCGCCACCGAAAATGGAGCCACTCTCGGCACTCGGCAAGGGTGAGGGCTCGCTCAACCTGATCGCCTGGGCTGGTTACGCCGAGGACGGCTCCAACGACCCGAAGGTGGATTGGGTGCATCCGTTCGAGCAGAAGACCGGCTGCAAGGTGAACGTCAAGATCGGCAACACCTCCGACGAGATGGTGCAGCTGATGCGAACCGGCCAGTACGACGGCGTCTCGGCCTCCGGCGACGCCACGTTGCGGCTCATCTACGCCGGCGACGTCGCACCGGTCAACACCAAATTGGTGCCCAACTACGACACCATCTCAGCGTTCCTCAAGGACAAGCCGTGGAACTCGGTGAACGGGCAGATGTACGGCATCCCGCACGGCTGGGGCGCCAACCTGCTGATGTACAACACCGACGTCGTCAAGGGCGCCCCCGACAGCTGGGGTGCGGTGTTCCCGGGGGCTCCGGAGTACAAGGGCAAAGTCACCGCGTACGACTCCCCCATCTACATCGCCGACGCCGCGCTGTACCTGTCGAAGACGAAACCTGAACTGGGAATCAAGAATCCGTATTCGCTGACCGAGGATCAGCTGGGCGCCGCGGTCGATCTGCTCAAGGCCCAGCACGGCAATATCGGCGAGTACTGGTCGGATTACACCAAGGCGGTCCAGGCCTTCGAGTCCGGCACCTCGGTGATCGGCACCACCTGGCAGGTGATCGCCAACATGTTGACGAGCGACGCCAAGGTCAAGATCGCTACCGTGTTGCCCAAGGAGGGGTCGACCGGATGGTCGGATACCTGGATGGTGTCGTCGAAGGCCAAGAACCCGAACTGCATGTACCAGTGGATGGACTGGATCACCTCACCGGAGATCAACGCACAAGTCGCCGAGTACTTCGGCGAGGCGCCGGCGCAGACCAAGGCCTGCGACTTCACCAGCGACAAGACGTTCTGCGAGACCTATCACGCCACCGACTCCGCCTACGCGGAGAAGATCAGCTACTGGACGACGCCGCAGAAGCAGTGCGTGGACGGCAGCGGTAACAACTGCACGGCCTACAGCGAGTGGGTCGACAAATGGCAGCAGATCAAGGGCTGACTCAAGGGGTGAGCCGGCGGATCCGCCTCGCTTTTCTCCTCGTTCCGCCACTGGCCTGGCTGGTGGTGGCCTATCTGGGATCGCTTGGGGTACTGCTGCTCTCGGCGTTCTGGAGCACCGACACTTTCACCGGCGCGGTGGTGCGGTCCTACACCAGTGACAACATCGTGCGGGTTCTCACCGACGCGGTGTTCCGCACAGCCACTCTGCGCACGATCGGAATTGCGTTGAGCGTCACCGCGATCTGCATCCTGCTGGCGGTTCCGCTGGGGCTGTACATGGCCAAGGTCGCCTCGCCCCGAATGCGGCTGGCCCTGGTGGTCGCGGTGACGACGCCCTTGTGGGCCAGCTATCTGGTGAAGGCCTACGCATGGCGGATGCTGCTCTCACCGGAGGGCCCGTTGCACTGGCTGGCGGGTTACACACCGGGCTATGGCCTCATCGCCACGGTGCTCACCCTGGCCTATCTGTGGCTGCCTTACATGGTGATCCCCGTGTTCGCTGCCTTCGAACGGGTGCCCGACCCTCTGATCGACGCCAGCGCCGACTTGGGCGCCTCTGACCTCACCACGCTGCGAAGCATCGTCGCGCCGTTGGTGTTTCCCGGTATCGCGGCCGGTTCGATCTTCACGTTCTCGCTGTCGATGGGTGACTACATCGCGGTGACGATCGTCGGCGGCAAGACCCAGATGCTGGGCAACATCATCTACGGGCAGCTCGTGACGGCCAACAATCAGCCGCTGGCGGCCGCGCTGTCGCTGATCCCATTGGCCGCGATCGTGCTCTACCTGTTGGCGATGCGGCGCACCGGGGCATTGGAGAACGTCTGATGCTGTCGAACGGGATGCGCCGCCTGGTCCGGAGTTGGACCGTGCTGGTGTTGGTTTTCTTGTACGCGCCTTTGCTTCTGGTCGTCGTCAACGCATTCAACTCGTCGAAGACGTTTGCGTTTCCGCCCACCGGGTTCACCTTGCAGTGGTGGGCCAGCGCCTGGAACAGCGAGGGCATGTGGCATTCGCTGGGCAACTCGGTGGTGGTGGGGGCGTGCGCGACGGCGCTGGCACTGGTGCTGGGCACCATGGCGGCGTTCGCCGTGCAGCGCTATCGCTTCTTCGGCCGGCAGACCATCAGCTTTCTGGTGGTGTTGCCGATCACGCTGCCCGGGATCGTGACCGGTATCGCACTGAACGCCACGTTCACCTCGGCGCTGGGCATGACGCTGGGGCTGGCGACGGTCATCGTCGGGCATGCGACGTTCTGCATCGTGATCGTGTTCAACAACACCCAGGCCCGGCTGCGCCGGCTGGGCGCGGGACTCGAGGACGCGTCGGCCGATCTGGGTGCCTCGGGCTGGCAGACGTTTCGGTACGTCACGTTCCCGATGATGCGCGGCGCGCTGCTGGCCGGCGCGATCCTGGCCTTTGCGCTGAGCTTCGACGAGATCGTGGTCACAACGTTCACCGCGGGCCCGACAGTGCAGACGCTGCCGATCTGGATATTCGGCAATCTGTTCCGGCCCAATCAGGCACCGGTGATCAACGTCGTCGCCGCCGCGTTGACCCTGCTCGCGGTGATTCCAGTGTGGCTGGCGCAGCGCTTCGGCGGCGACCCGGCGGCGACCCGGGTCTAAGCCCGGGAATCAATTTGCGCCGCCGGGAGATGATTGGTTCAGGCGAACCGGTGAGAGGGTGATGGACAGTGCGGGCCTGGATTGTGTGGTCGACGGGTGTGTTGGCCTACATCGTGGCCGTCCTGGACCGCACCACGCTCGGCGTCTCCGGGCTGGACGCCGCCAACCGGTTCTCGGCCAGCCCCGGTGTGCTGTCGACCTTCGTCGTGCTGCAGGTGATCGTCTACGCGGCTGCACAGATCCCGGCCGGCCTGCTGCTGGATCGCTTCGGGTCCAAGAAGATGATCCTGTCCGGCGCAGCCCTGATGGTGGCTGGGCAGCTCGCGCTCGCGTTCACCGTCTCACTGCCTACGGCGATCGCCGCGCGCGCGGTGGTGGGCCTGGGCGATGCATTCACGTTCATCTCGGTGCTGAGGCTGGTTCCGCACTGGTTCAAACCGCGCCAGATCCCGTTGGTGACCCAATTGACCGGTATCTCAGGGCAACTCGGCCAGGTGCTCTCGGCGGTGCCGTTCCTGTCTCTGCTGATCGGCTCGGGGTGGACCAGGGCGTACACGGCCGTCGCGGCATTCGGCGTGCTGTCGCTGGTGCTGACCCTGCTGCTGGTGAAGAACGCCCCGCCCGGCGTCGCCGTTCACGACCCGGTGATCAGCCTGCGCGAGACGCTGGCCAGCGTGAAGACAATCTGGATGCGCCCGGGCACCCGGTTGGGATTCTTCACGCATATGGGCACCCAGTTCTCGGTCACGGTGTTCGCGTTGATGTGGGGTGTCCCGTATCTGACGGTGGCGCAAAATCTTTCGCGTAGTGAGGCGGGCACGCTACTGACCATCTCGGTGGTCGCCGCGATCATCTTCGGTGTGGTGATCGGGCTGGTCACCGGCCGGCACCCGCACCGGCGCTCGTGGGTGGTGCTGGGAATCGTGATCAGCAACGCCCTGGTGTGGACGGTCGTGCTCGCGCTGCCACACGCCGCGCCGCACTGGCTGCTGGTCGTGCTGATCGTGGTGATCTCGGTCGGTGGACCGGGATCCATGGTCGGCTTCGACTTCGCCCGCACGTTCAACCCCCGTTCCACGCTGGGGACCGCGCAGGGCGCGGTGAACATGGGTGGCTTCCTGGCCTCGCTGCTGGTGATGCAGGCGATGGGCATGATCATCGGCGCGACCGGCGGCTACTCGTTCGACTCGTTCCGGCTGGCGTGGTGCGTGCAATACGCAGTGTGGGTGCTGGCCATCGCCGGCATCTTGATCACCCGCAGGAAGGCGCTCCGCACGATCGGTGACATCGAGGAGAGCCGCTATCTGCTGGAGTTTTTCAGCGACGCCCAACTCGCGCCGGCATCCCGCCGCGATCGGTAACACTCGCGAGCGGGGTGCCGATATTCCAGTCAGCCCCGAGCTGCCGTGCAAAACCCGACTCCACGGCAGCCCGGGCTCCAACTTTTCTCAGCCCGGATCACCGCGGCGATGAGGCCCATCATCCGGTGACTTCCGACCCTGCCGCGGACACCGCCAGCCCGGAACACTGATTCGCGCAGGGTTAGCGAAAGGGTCGGCGGGTATGGCTGGGAAAGTCACGCACCTCACGACTCTGGATGCCGGATTCCTGCAAATTGAGGACACCGACCACCACGTCAGTCTCGCGATCGGCGCGGTCGCGGTGCTGGAAGGTCCCGCACCGGAGTTCGGGGTGGCGCTGGAAACCATGGGCCCACGATGCCTGGCCAACCCACGTGCCACCCAGGTGCTACGCACCCATCCGCTGGATCTGACCGCACCCGAATGGGTCGACGATCCGACATTCGACTTGAACCATCACGTGCGACGAACCGCACTGCCACATCCCGGCGACGATGCCGAGCTGTACGCCGAGGTCGCCTCGATCATGGAGCGCCGGCTCGATCGTGACCGACCGTTGTGGGAATGCTGGGTGATCGAGGGGCTGGCCGACGATCGCTGGGCGGTGCTGATCAAGGTGCACCATGCGCTGGCCGACGGCATCGCGGCCACCAACCTGCTCACCGGACTGTGCGATGACGCCAATGTTGCGAGCTTCGCCGGCTCCATCGGAGCCGCCCGGCATCAGGGCGGTCGGCCCGGCCCCCCGCTGCCCAGCTCGAATCCCTTGAATTGGCTGGGCGATTCGGTGCGGTTCGGGCTCAGCGCGGGCAAGATGGTGCTGCGGGCTGCCGCCGGCGCCGCGGAGATCACCGCCAGTATGCTGCGCCCGGCGGCCCGCTCGTCGTTCACCGGGCCGGTCGGCGACCTGCGCCGCTACAGCTCGGCTGTGGTGAAGCTACGCGACGTCGATGAGATCGCCCATACCTTCGGAACCACCATCAACGACGTCGCGCTGGCCGCGGTGGCCGACAGCTATCGGGCCGCGCTACTGCGTCGCGGTGAGCAGCCCCGCCCCGATTCGCTGCGCACCCTGGTCCCGGTGTCGGTGCGTGCCACCGAGGCCATGGATGTCTCGGACAATCGGGTGTCGCTGATGCTGCCGCTGCTGCCGGTCGACGTGGCCGATCCGCTCCAGCGGCTACGAACGGTGCATGACCGGCTCGAGGTCGCCAAGTCCAGTGGCCAACGGCAGGCGGGCAGCATCTTGGTGTGGGCGACCAACCTGATCCCGTTCCCGGTGACGGCGTGGACGGTTCGGCTGCTGTCGCGGCTTCCCCAGCGATCAGTGGTCACCGTGGTGACCAACGTGCCGGGCCCGCGCCAACCCCTAATCGTTATGGGCCGCAAGGTGGTTCGCCTGTTGCCGGTCCCACCGATCGCGGCGGGCTTGCGCACCGGCATCGCGATCCTCAGCTACGCCGATGAGCTGGCCTTCGGGCTGGTAGTCGACTTCGACACCGCCCCGGACGTCGACGAGCTCGCCATCGGCATCGAGCGCGGGGTGCAACGCCTGTACCGGCTGGCCAAGGCCGGTGGGCAGCCGCCCCGCAAGGGTGATCTGCTGCTATCGTCCGACGGCTGATTCAGGCTCCGCGCTGCGGGAGCCGCCCGCTGTGGCTGAATCGCGCTGCGCGCCGGTGAATGCGGTGCTCGCGGCCACGGGTGCGCTGCGGCGCGTCGGCCGCCCGCGTCGGCTCGGCATAAAAGACTTTCTTGGTGATCTCGACCAGAACCAGGTAGGCAAGAGTGAACAGGGCCAGCGCGCCGAAGAACTGCCACGGTAACGTCGTGAAGCCAAGCGCCCGCGCGAATGGCGACAGCGTCAACGCGATACCGATCGCGATGATCGACAAGGTGCTCAGCGTCAGCCAGCCGCCCGGCCTGCTCCGCAGGAACGGAATACGCCGAGTGCGGATCGCGAAGATGATCAACGTCTGGGTGGCCAACGATTCGACGAACCAACCGGTCCGGAATTCGACCGGTCCGGCGTGCAGCACGCCGAGCATCAATCCGAACGTCAGGAAGTCGAACAGCGAACTGATTGGCCCAAAAGTCAGCATGAACCGCCGGATGAAGGCGATGTTCCAGTGCGACGGCGCCTGCAGCTGCTCGTCGTCGACCCGGTCGGTGGGAATGGCCAGCTGCGAGCTGTCGTAGAGCAGGTTGTTCAGCAGGATCTGGCTCGGCAGCATCGGCAGGAAGCTCAACACCGCGGAGGCCGCCGCAGCGGAGAACATGTTGCCGAAGTTGCTCGACGTCCCCATCAGCACGTACTTGATGGTGTTGGCGAAAATACGGCGGCCCTCGGCCACACCGCTGGCCAGCACCCCCAGATCCTTTTCCAGCAGCACCACATCGGCGGCGTCCTTGGCGACATCAGTGGCGGTGTCGACCGAGATCCCGACATCGGCCGCGTGCAGCGCCAGCGCGTCATTGACACCATCGCCGAGGAACCCGACCGACCGGCCATGGTGCCGCAAAACGCTGATGAGCTTGGCCTTCTGCTCGGGCGAAATCCGCGCGAAGATCGTGGCATTCTGGGCCGCCGATTCGAACGCGGCGTCGTCGAGCTCCTCCAACTGAGCGCCGGTGACCGTGCCCTTTGATGCCAAACCCAGTTCGTCACAGACCTTTTCGGCCACCTTCGGGTTGTCGCCGGTCGCGATCTTCACTTCGATACCCAAGTCAGCCAATCGCTGCAGCGAAGCGCGAGCGGCAAGTTTGGGTTGGTCGGCGAAGACCAGGAAACCGTCGAGCCTCAGACCAACTTCGTCGGCGGCAGTGATCGCGGACAATTCCGGCGCCGGCCTGCTGGCCACCGCGACCACCCGCCGGCCCTGGGCGAACAGGGCGCCCATCAGATCGTGTGCCGCCGACGGCACCTCGGCGCAATGGTCAAGCACCTGTTCGGGTGCGCCCTTGACGATGAGCCTCCGGCGGCACCCGATCTGATGGGCGCCGTCGTCGACCAGCGCCGACGTCGCGCGCCGAAGGTGGTCGAATGGCAGTTCCGCGATTCGGCGCGCACCGCGGGTGACCACCTGCTGTCCGGCATCGGACTCCCACAGCGCGGCGTCCAACTCGTTGGCGCTGGTTCCGCCGCACTCTGGATCGACGTCGGTGGCCAGTAATCCGTTGCGCAGCACCGCGTCCGAGGTCGCACCGGAAGCATCGACGGCCTCGATCAACATGATCCGGCCCTCGGTGAGAGTTCCGGTCTTGTCAGTGATGAGGATGTCGATATCACCGAGATCCTCGATGCACACCAGCCTCTTGACCAGCACCTTGAGCCGGGCCAGCCGGCGCGACCCGGTGGCCAGGCTGGTGCTGACCACCGCAGGCAGCAGCTGCGGGGTGATGCCCACCGCGATCGCCAGGGCGAAGAGCACCGAGTCGATCACCGGACGGCGCAGCAGCAAGTTGGTCACCAGAATCAGCACGGTCAGGACGATCGCAACCTGCAGCAGCAGGTAGGAGAACCGGCGCAGCCCGGCCTGGAAGTCGGTCTCGGGCTGGCGCTCCCCCAATCCCGCCGCGATCCGGCCGAACTGCGCGTCCAGTCCGGTCGCGTACACCACGGCGGTCGCGCACCCGGCACTGACGACGGTGCCCATGAACGCCAGATCTCCCGCGTCGGCCAGGGCCGTGCCCGGCGGTGCGGGTGCAATGGACTTCTCGGATGCCGTCGATTCACCGGTGAGGATGCTCTCGTTGCACTCCAAGCCGTTGACGGTGAGCAGCCGCACGTCGGCCGGAACTAACTCACCGAGCGCGAGTTCGATCACGTCTCCCGGCACCAACTCGTTGACGTCGAGCTTCACGTAGCTGCCGTCACGACGGACCACCGCGTTGTGCCGGACGCTCGAATGCAGCGCGGCGCTCGCACGCTCGGCGCGGTATTCGTTGATGAAGCCCAGACCGATGCTGACCACCAAGATGATGCCGATGATGACGGCCTGGGTGCCATCGCCGAGGAAATAGGACACGACAGCCGTCGCCGCCAGAAGCGCCAGCACAGCATTGTTGAGCTGCCTGCGCAACACGGCCCACGCGCTAACCCGATGGGTGCGAAGTGAATTGGGTCCAATCCGGGCCAGCCGGGTGGCAGCTTCGCCGTTCGACAGTCCCTCCGTCGAGGTGTCAAGCCAGCGCAACACATCGACCAGCGGCGCTGCCGCGACTGCCGCTGCTGTCAGCGGCGGGGAGCCCGACGCCGCGGCGTGTTCATCGGGAACGGTTGCCGTCACCGGCCAGCGCCGCTTCCAGGAGCATCCGCCGTTCGGCTGCGGCGACCGTGCGCCGGGCCGGGCCGGCTGCGTCGGGATTCACCGAAACCGACGTGATGCCCATCCGCACGAGGTGTTCGGCAAAAGCCGGCTTGGCCGAGGGCGCCTGTCCGCACAACGACGACGTTATGCCCAACCGACGCGCAGTGCTCACGATCTGGCCGATCGCGTCGAGCACCGCCGCATCGGACTCGTCGAACAGCTCGGCGCAGATATCGGAGTCGCGGTCGACGCCCAGCATCAACTGAGTCAGGTCATTACTGCCGATCGACACCCCGTCGATGCCCATGCCCACGTACTCGGGCAGCCAGTACACCACCGAAGGAACCTCCGCCATCACCCAGCGATGCAAGCCGCGTTGGGCGCCCAACGGGCTCGCGTCAACCAGCGACAGGCACTCCTCGAGCTCCCATTTCGTACGCACGAACGGAATCATCAAGTGCAGGTTGGGGTTCTGCTCGCGGACCCGAGCCAGCGCGCGCAGTTCCAGCGCGAAGACATCGGGCTCCTTGACGTAGCGATAGCAGCCGCGATAGCCGATCATCGGGTTGTGCTCCACGGGTTCGTAGGTTTCCCCACCCTGCAGTCCGCGGAACTCGTTGGTGCGGAAGTCGGTCGCCCGGTAGACCACCGGCCGTGGCGCGAATGCCGCGGCGATCCGCCCGACCGCGGCGGCCAGCGCGTCCACCAGAGTCTCCTGCTCACCCCGGGCGATCAGGTCGCGCGGATGCCGGTTGCGCAGCGCGTCGGTGAGGATGAACTCCGCCCGCAGCAGCCCAACCCCGTCGACATCGGCAGCGGCAACGCGTTCGGCGCTGTCGGGCATGGCGAGGTTGACGTAGATCTTGGTGGCGGTCACCTCCGAGACCGGAGCGGCGGCGGTCGGCGCCTGCGCGACGGGAGTGGTCTGGGCGCCACCGGACATCACGCGGCCGGTGAGAACCCGGCCGTGGGTGCCGTCGACGGTGACGACCATGCCGTCCTTCAGGTCGGTGGTCGCGGTGCGGGCCCCGACAATGCAGGGCACGCCGAGCTCGCGGGCCACGATGGCCGCGTGGCAGGTCATTCCGCCGGTGTCGGTCACCAGCGCCGAAGCGCGGCGCATGGTCGGCAACCAGTCCGGGTTCGTCATCTGGGCCACGAGCACCTCGCCGTCGAGCAGCTTGCCGCCCTCCGCGGGAGTGAGCAGCACCCGGACGGTGCCGGCCGCCTCCCCCGGGGCGGCCGGCAGTCCGCGCGCCACCACGTCGTGGCTCTCGGGAGTGGTCATGGTGGCGTGGTGCAACGTGGTGATCGGGCGGGCCTGCACCAGCCATGCCTTACCCCCGGCGATGGCCCATTCGGTGTCCTGCGGACATCCGTTGTGCCGTTCGGTGGCCATCGCCAGCTCGACGATCTCGCGGATCTCGTCGTCGCTGAGCACCCGCGCCTGCGCCTGCTCCGCGCTGAGGTCGACGGACAGGTCGTTGCCGTCGGGTCCCCGCACGATCTTGAAGGACTTGTTTCCCAGCCTTGTGCTGACGATCTCTCTCGTGTCCTTGGCGACGATGTACGTGTCGGGTTCGACCGAACCGGACACCACCACCTCACCCTGCCCGAATGCCCCTTCGACGACCACGCGGTCTTCGGCGCCGGTGCTCGGGTCGGCCGTGAAAGCCACGCCTGATCGCTCCGAGGCGATCATCACCTGCACGACGACGGCCATCGCCGGGTCGCCGGTAAACTTACGGCTTGCTCGGTAGGTGACCACCCGCGGGCTGAAAAGTGAAGCCCAGCAACGCTGTACCGCCTCGATCAATTCATCTTCACCGCTGATGTTGGTGAAAGTGGCATTCATTCCGGCGAACGACGCGTCGGCGCCGTCCTCACCGGTCGCCGACGACCGAACCGCCACCACCGCGCCTGGTCCAAGCGTGCGGTACGCAGCCAACACTCGTTCGCGGACCTCATCGGCCACGCCGGCCTTCCACACCAGCGCCTGCATCCGCTCGCACGTCTCAGCCAGGTCAGCCGGATCACCTGACAGCGCGGCGCGGTGTGCGGAGTTCAGTTCGTCGGCGACTCCCCCCTCGCGCATCGAATCCAGATAGCAATCCCGTAGCAAGACGAAGCCGGGTGGCACGGGCAGATTCGCGGCGACCATCTCGCCCATGTTGGCGCCCTTACCACCGGCCTCCTCGGCATCGGTGATCCGCAAGTCGGCAATGTCTTCGACGTAATGGCTCGGCATCTGGCTCTCCTCTGGTGTCGCGAGATTTCTCAGACTCCCAGCCCGCACAACGCCCGGGCCTGCGCCACGGAGTCGGCCTGCGGCCCGGTGGTGTCGATGGGATGCGCGCCAGCCCAAGCTTCCTCGACGCGGTCGGCTAAGGCTATGGCGATATCGGGGGTGACCTGCGAGGTGGTTTCGGTGCGGGTACGAACTCGGGCGACAGTGGCATCAAGCGGTGCGGTGCAGGCGAATTCGATTATAGCCGAATCGGTTTCGGCGGCCAGCCGCCTGGCTAGCTCGCGATGGCGCGGATCGTGCCAGGTCCCGTCAAGGACCACGCTGCGCCCCTCGCACAGTCCGAGGTGGGCGCGGCGTAACACACCGTCATACACCGCGTCGACGTTCTCCCGGGCGTAGAGGCCTTCGTCGAGCACCCCCGGCGTGCCGGCGATCTCACCAAGTCGAACCATCTCGGCGCGCACGTCGTCAGTGGAAATAACCTGTGCACCAATATCTTCGGCTAGCGAGCGGGACAGTGTCGTCTTGCCGGTGCCGGGCCCGCCGCCTATCAGGATCAGCCGGACCGCACCGGCGCGCAGGTGGTCGCGGGCGATCTCGAGATGACGTCGGGCGTCGTCGGCCGCACCTGCGCTGCCCTGCGCGTGACGCACGCAGTCGACCTTGGCGCGTACCACCGCACGATAGGCGATATAGAAGTCGCACAGCGCGGCCGGCGCGTCGTCCTCGGCCAGCCGGATATAGCTGCGTAGGAACAGCGCGGCCAGGTCGGGGCGGCCGAGGAATTCCAGATCCATCGCCAGGAATGCGGCGTCGTCGATGACGTCGACGTAACGCAGGTGGTCATCGAACTCCAGGCAGTCCAGCAGCGCCGGACCATCCTGCAGGCAGAAGATATCGTCGGCCAGCAGGTCGGCATGCCCGTCGACGATCTTGCGGTCGCTGACGCGCCGGGCGAACAGCACGGCGCGCCCGGCAATGAAAGCGCTTGCCAACCGGCTGATTTCGGCGACCACCTGCGGGTCCAGGCCCGGGACGACGCCGTCGGCATAGCGCGCAAGCTCGGCGAGGTTCTCCCGCCAGCGCGCGGTGATCGCGTCCACTCGGCCCTCGGCGTCCACCCCGCGTCCGCGGAAAGCCGAGGCGTGGAAGCGTGACAGCGCCAGCGCCACTGCCGTGAGGTGGTCCTCGACCGGCTCACCGTGGCGCACCATGGTGGCCAGCCGCAGCTCGTCCGGGTGGCGACGCATGACGATGACCGGTTCAGGAACGCCGCCGGGCGGGGTGAAGTGGGCGAGTCCGAGGTAGCTGTCGGGCGCCAACCGGCGGTTGAGAGCCAGCTCGTGGGCGCAGGCTTGTTCGCGGTGCTCCAGAGTGGAGAAGTCGAGGAAGTCGGTGACGACGGGCTTCTTGATCTTGTACGCCCGATCTCCCACCAGGAACACCATCCCAGTGTGGGTTTCGGCGATCTGCGCTCCCATACGTCGATCCTTGCCCGCAACCAGCGCGAACACAGCGGTAATACGACCACACCTGAAGTGACTTCTGGCCCCTGGCATCCTCGCGCGGCGATCCTATTGTTGATTCAGAACAGAAAGCGGTGGTTACCCATGACCAGGTCGGCGCTCGATCCCCAGCTGATTGCGAATGCGGTGGAGTTGGCCTGCCGGGCACCGTCGGTGCACAACAGCCAGCCGTGGCACTGGGTCGCCGAAGGATCCTCACTGAAACTGTTCCTCGAAGCCCACCGGGTGCCGCATGCGACCGACCTCACCGGTCGGGAGGCGATCATCAGCTGCGGCGCCGTGCTCGACCACCTCCGGGTTGCTGCCGCGGCCGCCGGCTGGCAGGCGAACATCTCGCGATTTCCCAACCCCAACGACCCCGACCACCTGGCCAGCATCGACTTCAGCCCGCTGGCATTCGTCACCGATGCCGAGCGTGCCCGCGCCGACGCGATCCTGACCCGGCACACCGACCGGCTGCCGTTCGAGCCGCCACCCAACTGGGCCGCCTTCGAGACGGCGCTGCGCAGCACGATCGACACCGAACGGGCAGCGCTGCACGTGCTCCCCGACTCGGTGCGTCCCCAACTGGCCGAGGCGTCCCGGTTGACCGAGTCGCTACGCCGGTACGACTCCTCCTATCATGCCGAATTGCATTGGTGGACAGCACGGTACGAGCTCTCCGACGGCGTGCCTTTCAGCAGCCTGGTTTCAGTTGCCGAGCGTGACCATGTCGACGTCGCCCGTGCCTTCCCGGCCGATGAGCACCCCGACCGGCGGCCAGGGGTCGACCACGACCAGTCCGTGATCGTGGTGCTGTCGACCTACAGCGACTCCCGCCGAGATGCACTGGGTTGCGGCGAAATCCTCTCCGATGTGCTGCTGGAGGCAACCGTGGCCGGGCTCGCCAGCTGCACGCTCACTCACATGACCGAACTGAAGGCCAGCCGCGACATCGTCCGGGCATTGATCGACGCCGACGACGATCCGCAGCTGCTCGTCCGCATCGGACACGTGCCCTCGGCCGCACAAAAGCCGGTACCCACTCCGCGCCGGCCGCTGGCGGACGTGCTGGAATTCCGCGGCTGAGCGTTCACTCGGCGAGTTGGGCCGCCTCCGCGCGACGCTTGATGCCCAACAACATTCCGCGCGTCATCAGCGCCACGACCGGACCAGACAGTTCGGAGCCGACCACCTCACCGGGCAGGCGCAACCGCGAGCGGCTGCGCACCAGAAGCCGGCAGCGATCCTCCCAACGCGCCACGATGTGGAACGACCACACCCCGTCCCACGGCAACCGGGACGGATCAACCCTCAGCACGATCGACTGACCCTCGATGATCTGCGCCACCGGCAACGCCAGCCCGTCGCGCAGCCCCATCCACCCGCGAGGCACCAGACGGATCACGTCGCCGACGGCCAGGCGCTGCCATTCGTCGTGGATGCGATCGGCGTTGCAGACCTTGAGCCCCACTAAGTTCTCCAAGGCCTCATAGCTGTACAGCCCGCCGCGATCCTGGCCCATCTGCACCAGCCAGCGCCATACCGCTTCAGCGGGCGCGTCGATCCACACGCCCTCGGTGGTCTGAACGGCCGGCCGCCCGACGAGTTCGTCACCGGGAAGCGGTGTTTCGCACTCCGCCTTGGTAGTGCCCCAGTTGCGATAAAAACGCCGAGCCGCATACAGCCCCGCCCCGGCGAGTGCCGTCGTCACCACGCTCTTCCACATGCGGCCAGTCTTGCCCAGAACCTCGACGAGCCGTAGGGCCTTCTGCCCACTGCGACAGGACTTCGGTCCCTACCGGCGACCTGCGCCGAGTGGTCGGATCGAGGGAGAGCGAGGGGGACCGACATGGAACACGACGAAACCAAGCATTCAGCGGTGTTGATCGCAGTCGACGAGGACGCCGACCGCACCCGGGCCACCGCCCGCCTGTCCTGGCGCAGCACGACCCTTCAGGGCATCGGCGTCGCCCGGATGGATGCGGGTGATGCGCACTCGGTGGAGCTTCGCGACGAGCTGGCGATCGCGCGGGCGTTGTCCAACCTCGCCAATCAGCTGTTTGCGACCTCGATGTCGGAGATCGAGACCGCTGCGGTCCGACCGCCCCCGCTGACCGCACTCAATGGAGGTAGACCATGACCAGATCCGCCGGAATTCGACGCCAGCACCCACGCCGGGTTTTCACGGACCGGCGGGAGGCCGGCCAAGTGCTGGCCGGCCTGCTGCAGGCCTACCGCGGTAGACCCGATGTGGTGGTGCTCGGTCTCGCGCGCGGCGGTATCCCGGTCGCCTACGAGGTAGCCAGCTCGCTGGGTGTGCCGCTGGACGCGTTCATAGTCCGCAAGCTTGGGGCGCCTGGACACGAGGAATTCGCCGTCGGCGCATTGGCCAGCGGCGGGCGCGTCGTGGTCAACGACGACGTGCTTCGCGGCCTGCGGATCACCCCGCAGCAACTGCGGGAGATCGCCGACCGCGAGGCCCGCGAGCTGGTCCGGCGGGAGGCTGCCTACCGCGAGGGCCGTCCGCCACTGCAGGTCACCGGCAAGACGGTCATCCTCGTCGACGACGGGTTGGCTACTGGGTCGAGCATGCTCGCAGCCGTTCAGGCACTGCGCGAATCCGAGCCCGCCGAGATCGTGATCGCCGTACCCGCCGCGCCGGAGTCCACCTGCCGCGAGTTCGCCGGCATCGTCGACGATGTGGTGTGCGCCTCCATGCCGACACCGTTTCTGGCGGTGGGCGAATCCTTCTGGGACTTCACCCAGGTCACCGACGACGAGGTGCGCGAGCTGCTGTCCCGGCCGACCGCCGGCCGACCGGTGCCGCTGGCCGAGCCGCGCGCGGCGGACGTCGTCGCCCAAGCGGCGGTCGACGCCCCCGGCGGGGTGCCCCCACGGGACGTGCTCGAGGAGCTGATCGGTGACGCCCGCGTGGTGCTGATCGGCGAGAGCTCACACGGCACCCACGAGTTCTACCAGGCGCGCGCCGAGATCACCAAGTGGCTGATCGAGGAGAAAGGCTTCAATGCCGTTGCCGCCGAGGCAGATTGGCCGGATGCCTATCGAGTCAACCGGTACGCGCGCGGCTTGGGTGAGGACTCCACGCCGGAGGAGGCGCTGCGAGGGTTCGAGCGATTCCCCGCCTGGATGTGGCGCAACACCGTCGTACGCGACTTCGTCGGCTGGCTGCGCTGGCACAACGGGCGCTGCGCCACCGACGGCCGCGGGCAGACCGGGTTCTACGGGCTTGACCTTTACAGCCTGCACCGCTCTATGCAGGAGGTCATCGGTTACCTCGACACCGTCGACCCCAAGGCCGCGGCGCGGGCCAGGACGCGCTACGCCTGTTTCGACCATTCCGCAGGCGACGACGGTCAGGCATATGGGTACGCCGCGGCATTCGGTGCCGGCGCGTCCTGCGAACGCCAGGCCGTCGAGCAGCTGGTCGAGATGCAACGCAACGCGCTGGAATACCTCGACAAGGACGGTCAGCTCGCCGAAGACGAGTTGTTCTACGCCCAGCAGAACGCGGTGACCGTGCGCAACGCCGAGGAGTACTACCGCGGCATGTTCCGCGGGAGAGTCACGTCGTGGAACATGCGCGACAAGCACATGGCCCAGACTCTCAACGCCCTGATGGCCCATCTCGACAGGCACAGCGGTGCTGAGCCGGCACGAATCGTGGTGTGGGCACACAACTCTCACGTCGGCGATGCGCGCGCCACCGAAGTCTCGGCGGACGGCCAGCTGACCCTCGGGCAAGTGGCCCGCGAACAGTACGGCGAGCAGTCCCGACTGATCGGCTTCTCGACGTTCAGCGGCACCGTCACCGCGGCCAGCGATTGGGGCGGCATCGCCGAACGCAAGGTGGTGCGCCCGGCGTTGGCCGGCAGTATCGAAGAGCTGCTGCACGAGGCCGGTAAGCCGTCGTTCATCGTGCCGATGCACGACGGTTCGCTGGCAGCAAAGGCCCTGGAGGTGGTACGGCTCGGCCGGGCGATCGGCGTGATCTATCGACCGGAGACTGAGCGGCAGAGCCACTATTTCCATGTGCGCCCGTCGGACCAGTTCGACGCGATGATCCACATCGATGAGACTCGTGCCCTGGAACCGCTGGAACCGACGAGCGTTTGGATCGGCGGGGAAACCCCCGAAACCTATCCGAGCGGTCTGTAGGCATGAACGACCTCGCCGTGACGGGGCACCGGATCGTCACGCTGACGATGAATCCCGCCCTGGACATCAACACCAGCACCGAGGTGGTGCACTCGACCGACAAGTTGCGGTGCTCGTCGGCCCGGTACGACCCGGGCGGTGGCGGCATCAACGTCGCGCACGTGGCCGAGGTACTGGGCGCTTCGGCCATGGCCATCTATCCGGCCGGCGGTTCGGCGGGCGACATGATCACCCGACTGTTGGACGCCGAAGGGCTGTCGGTGCACCCCATTCACATCGGCGGATCGACACGGGAAAGCCTTACCGTCAACGAGCGCAGCACCAACCGCCAGTACCGGTTCGTGCTGCCTGGCCCCGAGCTCACGCTGGCCGAGCAGACCGAATGCCTGCTGCAGCTGCGCCGGGCGGCTGCATCCGCGGCGATTGTGGTGGCCAGTGGCAGCCTGCCGCCCGGGGTGCCGTCGGACTTCTATCAGCAGGTCGCGAACATCTGCCAGGAGATCGGCGCCCTGTTCATACTGGACACCTCCGGTGGTGGGCTCAAACACGTCACGTCTGGGGTGTTTCTTCTCAAGCCCAGCATCCGGGAGCTGCGCGAATGCGTCGACAGGGAGCTGACGACCGAGTCCGAGCAAATCGCCGCCGCTCGTCAACTGATCGATCGGGGCTGCGCGCGCTGCATCGTGGTGTCCCTCGGCGCGCAGGGTGCCTTGTTGGTCACGCCGGACAGCGTGCACCGCTTCGCGGCGGTCCCGGTGCCGACTGGCAGTGGCGTGGGCGCCGGTGACGCCATGGTGGCCGGGATAGCGGTCGGCCTGACCCGCGGCTGGCCGCTGACCAAAGCGGTACGCCTGGGCATCGCCGCAGGTGCGGCCAAGTTGCTGACCCCGGGCACGGCGCCGTGCACCCGCGAGGACACCGAGCGCCTGTTCGAGCTCACCGACGACCCCGTCGACGTGGATGTGGTAATCGGCTGAGGTGAATACTGCCGTTTGCACACCACTTGGGGACTTTGTCCCCTGAGCGTCGCAGCGCGACGGCGATAGCGTCGCAGAATAGATCCACAGTCCCCAGGGGAGCCAACGATGCCCGAACCGTTCACACCGCCGGCGATCATCGTCGGCGTCGACGGGTCGAGGGGTGCCTTACGAGCCGCACTGTGGGCCATCGACGAAGCCATCAGCCGCGATATCCCGCTACGGCTGGCGTACGCGATCGAATCGTCAAGTTCAGATGCTGTCGACTCGCAGGACGAGGCGCGCCAACTGGCCAGCGCCGAATTGGCGGTGCGCTCTGCGGCCAGTGCCGTCGAGGCCACCGAGCGACCGGTCAAGGTCGAGATCGAAATCCTGCAGGGCCAGCCGATCGCCACGTTGGTGAATGCATCCCGCTCGGCGGCCATGATCTGCGTCGGCGAAGTCGGGCTCAAGCACTTCGACCACGACCGCATCGGTTCGACGGCCACCGCGCTGGTCACCACCGCGCACTGCCCGGTCGCGATCGTGCGCGGCTCGGAGCGGACCGTCGGGTCGGGAGCGGGCTGGGTTGTTGTCGAACTCGACGAAACCCCCGACAGCGCGGCGGTGCTGCAATTCGGGGTGCATGAGGCCCGACTGCGGGAAGCACCGCTACGGGTGCTCAGCTCGTGGCAGTCGCGCTACACCGACGTACACGACTCGCACGCCGTGTCCGACGGTAACCGGATGGTGCGCGCGCAGCTCGATCGCCGGCTGTCGCACTGGAGGCACCAATACCCGGATCTCGATGCGCGTCCGGTCGCCATCCACGGCAGCGTGCTCAACTATCTCGCCAAGCACAGCGAGGAGATCCAGCTGGTCGTGGTGGGTGCACGCAACGCCGAAGGCATCGAGGCACTGATCGGCCCGACGGGGTCGGCGGCCCTGCACAACACCGATTGCTCGGTTTTGGTAGTGGATCGTCAGCGTTTGTTGTGACCCTTTGCAGCCGATGCCCCGATAGTGTTGGGCCATGGTCAAGGTCTTTCTGGTGGACGACCACGAGGTTGTTCGCCGCGGGCTGATCGATTTGCTGTCCGCCGATCCCGAGCTCGAGGTCATCGGCGAGGCCGGCACCGTCGCTCACGCGCTGGCGCAGATCCCGGCGCTACGGCCCGATGTCGCGGTGCTCGACGTCCGCCTGCCCGACGGCAATGGCATCGAATTGTGCCGTGACCTGCTGTCCAAAATGCCCGACCTGCGCTGCCTGATGCTGACGTCGTTCACCTCCGATGAGGCGATGCTGGACGCCATCCTGGCCGGCGCCAGCGGCTACGTCGTCAAAGACATCAAGGGAATGGAGCTGGCCCAGGCCATCAAGGACGTCGGTGCGGGCCGTTCGCTGCTGGACAATCGGGCCGCGGCGGCGTTGATGGCCAAGCTGCGCGGCGCCGCCGAGCGTTCCGATCCGTTATCGGGTCTCACCGAACAGGAACGGGTGCTGTTGGGTCTTCTTGGCGAAGGCCTGACAAACAAGCAGATCGCCGCGCGGATGTTTCTAGCCGAGAAGACGGTGAAAAACTACGTATCGCGATTGCTGGCAAAGCTCGGGATGGAGCGGCGCACCCAAGCCGCGGTGTTCATCTCTAAGCTCGACCAGCACCATCGCTCCGAAGACTGAAGCGCCACCGCGCTTCAGGTGGCAGCATGGGCTCAATGACCGAGAGGGTCGGGCCGGAACGAAATCAGAAGGTGACGCCGCCGCTGCGCGACACGTTGTCGCAGCTGCGGTTGCGCGAGCTGTTGGTGGAGGTTCAAGACCGGGTCGAGCAGATCGTCAAAGGGCGGGATCGCCTCGACGGGCTCGTCGAAGCGATGCTCGTGGTGACCTCGGGCCTTGAGCTGGACGTCACGCTGAAAACCATCGTTGCCACCGCCATCGACCTGGTGGACGCCCGCTACGGCGCGCTGGGCGTGCGGGGCCACGACCACGAACTGGTCGAGTTCATCTACGAGGGCATTGACGAGGAGACACGCGACCAGATCGGGCCGCTGCCCTCGGGTCGTGGCGTGCTCGGCCACTTGATCGACGAACCAAAACCGATCCGGCTGGACAACATTCTGCAGCACCCGGCCTCGGTCGGCTTCCCGCCGAACCATCCGCCGATGCGCACTTTCTTGGGCGTTCCCGTGCGCATCCGCGACGAGGTGTACGGAAACCTGTATCTCACCGAGAAGGCCGGCGGACAGCCGTTCAGCGAGGACGACGAGGTGCTGGCCGAAGCGCTGGCCGCCGCGGCGGGCATCGCCATCGACAACGCCCGACTCTACGAGCAGTCCCGCACCCGGCAGTCATGGATCGAGGCCACTCGCGACATCGGCACCGAACTGCTGGGCGGTGCCGATCCGGCGCAGGTGTTCCGGCTCATCGCCGACAAGGCTCTCCAGCTCACGTCCGCCGACGCGGTGCTTGTCGCGGTGCCCACCGATATCGAACTACCCACCGATCGGGTCAGTGAGCTCCTCGTGGTCGAGACGTCCGGGGTGATCGGGCATGCGCAGTCGATGGAGCCGATCAAGGTGGCGGGCAACGTCATCGGCGAGGCCTTCACCGCTCAGACGCCGCGGCGGTTCGACGATATCGGCGACGACCTGCGGGCCATGCCTGAAGCTGGGCCTGCGATGGTGCTGCCGCTGCGCACCACCGAGACTGTCGCCGGTGTGGTGGTGATTCTGCGTCGCCGCGGCCGACAGACCTACAGCGACGAAAAGCTCGACATGATGGCGGTTTTCGCGGATCAGGCCACGCTGGCCTGGCAGCTGGCCACCACCCAGAGGCATGTGCGCGAGCTCGACGTGCTTTCCGACCGCGACCGCATTGCCCGCGACCTGCACGACCACGTGATCCAGCGGTTGTTCGCGGTCGGATTGTCGCTGCAGGGCACCATCCCCCGTACTCGCGTGCCGGAGGTGCAGCAACGCCTGATCGGCATCGTCGACGAGCTGCAAGGGGTCATCCAGGAGATCCGGACCGCGATCTTCGACCTGCACGGCGGGTCGGCGGGCACCACCCGGCTGCGGCAGCGCCTCGACGAGGCGGTCGGCGCATTCGCGGGTTCGGAACTACGCACCACGGTCCAATACATCGGGCCGCTGTCGGTGATCGAAGCCACGCTGGCCGATCACGCCGAGGCGGTGGTCCGCGAGGCGGTCAGCAACGCGGTACGCCATGCGCACGCCTCCACCCTGACCATCAGCGTGCGGGTGGAGGACGAGCTCGCGATCGAGGTGGTCGACGACGGCTGTGGCCTACCGGCCGACGTCACCGCCAGCGGGCTGAACAACCTGCGCGAGCGTGCCGCGGAAGTCGGCGGGAAGCTCTACATGGGCGCCGCACCGGGCGGCGGCACCATCCTGCGATGGACAGCACCGCTGCCCTGAGCCGTCACCGGGCTAGACCCGATTGCCCGCCTCCTCCTCGCTCCTTCGTCGCGCATCGTCACCGCGCGACGATCACCGGCATCCTCGCGCCGTTAGCCACCGCGGTACTGACCGAGCCCAATAGCATCCCGGCGAACCCGCCGCGGCCATGGCTGCCGACCACCACCAGCTGGGCCGACTCCGATTGCTCGATCAGCTGGTGGGCCGGCCGATCAGCGACGACCACCCGGCGCACCGGGACATCGGGATAGCGTTCCTGCCAGCCGGCCAGCCGCTCGGCGAGCGTCGCCTCAGCTACGGACCGCAGCGTCGACCAGTCGATGCCGGGGAACTCGAACACGCCGGTATCGCTCCAGGCGTGCACCGCGACCAGGTCGACGCCGCGGTATGAGGCTTGTTCGAAGGCGATCTCCAGAGCCCGCTCCGAGGCCGGCGACCCGTCGACACCGACGACCACCGGGGCCTTCGACGGCCGCGACGTCAGTGGATCCTCGTCGTGGATGATCGCCACCGGGCAGTGCGCGTGATGGACCAGCCCCGTGCTCACCGAACCGAGCAGGGCACGACCCAGCGCACCGCGACCGCGGCAGCCGACCACGACCAGCTGGGCATCCTTGGACAGGTCCACCAGGGTCGGCACCGCGGGCCCGCTGACCATCTCGGTGGTGACCTCGACCGGATGGTCCTTGGTCGCCTCGGCGACGGTCTTGCGCGCGCTGTCGAGAATCCTCTGGCCCGACTCTTCCTGCCACTGCAGATAACCCTGCGGCACCGGGACTTCGGGGAAGCTCATCACCGTGGGCGGGTTGAGCACATGCACTAGGCGCACCGACAGCCCGCGCAGCGCCGCGGCACGCGCAGCCCAGTCGACGGCCACCTTCGACTCCGGTGACCCATCGACCCCGACCAGAATTTCGTATTTCATTGCAGAAGTTGACATTGAATTATCCTTCCGACTCGTCGCACCGACAGGTCTCCGGCGCGGAGCGCGCCGACATCGCTACCTGTCAGGCTAGGCGTGCTCGTCCTAGTGGGCATGAGGCGTTGGTCCCCTACGCGACGGCCACAAGGCCCTGATCGCGGACGCGTCGTTGTGGCAGTGTCGATGCCATGGCGAGCGAAAGCACGTTCGGCGGGCCTGCCGACGACGTTGACGGTCAGGACATCGGCTTACCGGTCGCCATCGATCCCCGCTACCACGACGCCGTTCTGTTCGACCTCGACGGTGTGGTCACCGACACCGCGTCGTTGCACGAGGCGGCGTGGGCGGAGCTGTTCGCGGATTACGGCTTCACCAGCGCCGATTACCGACATTTCATCGACGGAAAGCCGCGCTACGCCGGCGTACACGACTTTCTTGCGTCGCGCGGGATCGAGTTGCCGTGGGGCGCACCGTCTGACGAAGGCGAGGACACCGTCTGCGGGCTCGGTAACCGCAAGCAGGAGTTGTATCTGGCCAGGATCGCCGACGGCGTCCCGACCTTCGAGTCGACCCTGGCGCTGGTCCGTCGCCTCGACGAGCTCGGCGTGGGTACGGCGGTGTACTCAGCCAGCCGCAACTGCGAGCGGGTGCTGGAATCGGCCGGCCTCGGCGGGCTCTTCGCCGTGCGGGTCGACGGCGTGCTGGCCGACGAGCTGGGTCTGCCTGGTAAGCCCGATCCGGCGGTTCTGCTGGAAACGGCGAGACGCCTCGGCGCGCGGCCCGGGCGCTGCGTCGTCGTCGATGATGCCGAGGCTGGGGTGGCCGCCGGCAGCGCGGGCGGATTCGGTCTGGTGATCGGTGTCGACCGAACGGAGAACACCGCCGAAAACCTGCTCAGGTGTGGCGCCGACGTGGTGATCGGCGATCTCGCCGACGTCACCGTGCGCACCATTGACCGGCGAACGTCCACCCTGCCCGACGCCCTCCTGTCGTTCGGCCAGGTGGCGGGCGTGGTGTCGGCGCGGCGGCCGGCATTTTTCTTCGACTTCGACGGCACCCTGTCCGACATCGTCGGTGATCCGCCGGCAGCCACCCTGGTCCCCGGCGCCGACAAGGCGCTGCGAACGCTCGCCGAGCTCTACCCGGTCGCGGTGCTGTCCGGTCGCGATCTCACCGACATCCGGACCCGCATCGGCATTCCGGGCCTCTGGTACGCCGGTAGCCACGGGTTTGAGATATTCGCGCCCGATGGCTCACACCACGAGAACGAGGTCGCCGCGTCTGCAGTGCCCATCCTGGCCCATGCCGCTGATGAGCTGGCCGACGAGCTGGCCGGGATCGCCGGAGTTGTGGTGGAGCGCAAGCGATTCGCCGTCGCCCTGCACTACCGCAACGCTGCGCCGGAGGCCGCCGCGACAGTGACGGCAGCGGTCCGTCGGGCCGGCAGCCGTCACGGACTCAAGGTCACGGCCGGCCGCAAACTCGCGGAGCTGCGCCCGAACCTGGACTGGGACAAGGGCAAGACGCTGGAGTGGATCACCGACCGGATCGCCGGCACCGATCCGATGCTGCCGGTCTACGTCGGTGACGACCTGACCGACGAGGACGCCTTCGACTCCGTGCTGCACGACGGGATCGGAATCGTGGTGCGCCATGACGAGGACGGGGACCGGTCAACGGCCGCACGCTTTTCGCTGCACGATCCCGCCCACGTCCGCAAGTTCATCGAACAGCTGATCTCCCAGTCTGACGTCGATCGCCAGATCCTTTCCAGCCCTTGGTCATTCACTTTCCATGGCTACCTGCCCGAACAGGAGCGGCTGCGTGAAGCCTTGTGCACGGTCGGCAACGGCTACCGCGCCACCCGCGGCTGCGCGCCGGAGGCCGATGCCGGGGCGTCACACTATCCCGGAACCTACGCGGCCGGCCTCTACAACCGGCTCACCGACGAAGTCGGCGGCGTCGAGATCGAGAACGAGAGCCTGGTCAATCTACCGAACTGGTTGTCGTTGAAATTCCGGATCGACGGCGGGGACTGGTTCGACGTCGACACGGCCGACATCCTGTGCTACCGGCAATGCCTGGATCTGCGTCAGGCCCAACTCACGCGCGAATTCCGGTTCCGTGATCCCTCAGGTCGCACCAGCAGGGTCCTCCAGCACCGCATCGCGGCGATGCACCTGCCGCACGCCTGCGCGCTGCAGACCACGATCTGGGCCGAGGACTGGTCGGGCACAATCGAATTCCACTCGGTCATCGACGGCGACGTGCGCAACAGTGGCGTCGAGCGCTACCGAGACCTCGCCAGCGACCACCTCGTCGCCACCACGACCAGAGAATTGTCGCCGAATTCGGCACTGTTGGTCTGCGAGACGGTGCAGTCGCGGATCCCGATCGCCGTGGCGGCACGCACGAGGGTCTGGCATGGCGAAGCGGAGCTGGCGACCGACGGCCGGTTCGTCGACGAACATCGCCGCACCGGACACAACCATCTGGTCACTGTTGCCCCCGGCGAGTCGGTGACCGTGGAGAAGATGGCCACCATCGTCACCGGCCGCGATCACGCGATCTCCGATCCCGGTGACGCCGCCGGACGGCTACTGGGCCAGCTGGGCCGATACGACGAGTTGCGCGACGGGCATGCCCGCGAATGGGCCCACCTTTGGGAGCGCTTCGATATCGCGTTCGACGACAACCCCGACGCCGTGCGCGTCGTGCGGCTGCATCTGCTGCAGCTGCTGCAAACCGTCCCCAACCGCGCGGCGGACCTCGACGCCGGGGTGCCCGCGCGAGGTTTGCACGGCGAGGCCTACCGCGGCCATGTCTTCTGGGACGAGTTGTTCGTCTTCCCGGTGCTAAACCTGCGGGCGCCGGAAAGCACTCGCTCGCTGCTGCGTTACCGCTACCGGCGGCTGCCCGAGGCACGGCGCGCTGCCCGGGAGGCCGGCTATGCGGGCGCCATGTTCCCGTGGCAGTCGGGCAGCGACGGGCGCGAGGAGAGCCAGAAGCTGCATCTCAATCCCAACTCGGGCCGGTGGAACCCGGATGCCAGCGCGCGTGCCCAGCACATCGGAAGCGCCGTCGCCTATAACGTGTGGCAGTACTACCAGGTGACCGGCGATCTGGAGTACCTGATCGAGAATGGCGCGGAGATGCTCGCCGAGATCGCCCGGTTCTGGGTCAGCCGCACCGAATTCGACGAGAAGCTGGGCCGATACGTGATCCGCGGGGTGATCGGTCCCGACGAATTCCATTCCGGCTACCCCGATGCGCCCTACGACGGCGTCGACAACAACGCCTACACCAACGTGATGGCGGTGTGGGTGATCGTGCGGGCGCTCGACGCGCTCGACGCCCTGCCGCTGCGCGACCGGCTGGACCTGATGGAGCGGTTGGGAATTCGCGGGCGCGAGCTCGAGACCTGGGACGACGTCAGTCGCCGGATGTACGTCCCGTTCCACTCCGTTCCGACGGCCGGGCCAGGGCCCGGAGGGGCCCCGACGGCCGGGCCAGGGCCCGGGGGGTCCCCAACTACCGGTGGGGTGGTGATCAGCCAGTTCGAAGGGTACGGCGATCTGGCCGAACTCGATTGGCACGGCTACCGGCAGCGCCACGGCAACATCCAGCGGCTGGACCGGATCCTGGAAGCCGAGAACGACAGCGTCACCCGTTACCAGGCCTCCAAGCAAGCCGACGTGCTGATGCTGTTCTATCTGCTGTCCTCCGACGAGCTGCGGGAGTTGTTCGCCCGGATGGGATATCGGTTCACCCCGGACCAAATTCCGAAGACCGTCGACTACTACATACACCGGACCTCGCATGGTTCGACCCTCAGCGGTGTCGTGCACGCCTGGGTGCTGGCCCGCGGCGACCGAGAACGCGCCATGCGGTACTTCCAGCAGGTGCTGATGTCGGATGTGGCCGACATCCAGGGCGGTACCACCGCCGAAGGCATCCACATCGCGGCGATGGCGGGCAGCATCGATCTGCTGCAGCGCTGCTTCACCGGTCTGGAGACCCGTGCCGATCGACTGATCCTGTCCCCGATGTGGCCGGAAAGCCTTGGCGTCCTTCGGCTGCCGATCTATTACCGGGGCTACCGCCTGCACCTGACGATCCACGGACGCACCGCCGAAATCAGTGTCGATCCCACCGATCACCCCGCCATCGAGATCGAATGCCGCGGAAACGTACAGAAGCTCACCCCAGGGTCGACCGTGCGCTTCTCCTGAGCGGCTACCCGCGGTGCGTTATCGCGTCCGGACCGACGACGACGGCGCCGTCGTTGAGCCAGTCGGCCACTTCGGGCAGCGGGCGGCGCGGCGTCGGCGGCAGCGGATCGGCATTGACCGCGGCCCAGCCCACCCGCAGCATCATCTGGGGATAGCCGCTGGAGCCGAACACGTCGGCCCGTACCGCCTCGCGCGTTTCGGGGATCTCGAGCGGCTCGGTCACCGGACACGTCGCCAACCCCATCGCCGTCGCCGACAACAGCACCAAACTCGTCGCCTCTCCGGCACGCAGCCGGGCCAGCTCGTCGTCGGTCTCGGTGCCCAGCGCGAGCAGGACGGCGTTGTCCTCGGCGGCCGGGGTCTGCGCCGGCTGGTCCAGCGCCGGCCCGGCGAACACGCGCGCCGGGAAGGTTGCGTGCGGGTCGGTGGCCGGGGTGTTGCGTGCCGGCACACCGGCCACTGACCCGTACCTGCCGCTCCAGGCGTTGAGTTCGCTGAGGTAGTCGGTGTCGGTGGCGTGTCTCCAGACCGACTGCGCAATGATCGCGGTCAGGTGCGGCAGCAGGTCGAGCTGGCGAAGCATTACCCCGGCGCGGGCCGCGCGGGCACCCATCAGCGCGATGTCACCGCCAGGCACCGGCCACGAGCTGTAGTTGCGCCGATCGGTACGGCGCCGCGCGATCGCGGCCGCCAGCGTGATGTCGAGCTCCCCTGCCGCCTGCGGGTGTACCTCGATCGACGCCAGGTGATCGCGGTCGGCGGGGTTAGGGAAGCGACGGATCTTGGCTTGCCAGCCCAGCGCGGCCAGCGCGACCGTGCAGTGGTGCAACGTGGCGCCGCAGCTGACCAGCAGGTCGCGCCGGTCGGGGTCGGTCTTGGGCAGATGCCGGCTGGGGTCGGCGTACAGGTGCATGCTGTGGGGTCCGACCCGCCAGTGCCACGGCTGCGAGTTGTGCACCGAGGGTGCCTGCGTCGCCAGGCTCAGGACAGCCCGAACCGTGTCAGGGTTGGGAAACGGCGCACTCATATCTCCACTGTCGCCCGGCATAGGTGCCGCCAGCCAGAGACGTAAGTCCTTTGCTGTGGGGACTTGTGCAGCCGGATCGCGGGCTGCTCCGCCAGTGCCGGCCGAGGGGTCTGCGGCGCTGTTTGTCTGGCAGCAGCGTGGCGCGCAGAATGTGCGCCACGTCGCACGACGGCATCGTCGAATCGATGACCATGCCCTCGATACCGGTCGCCATGGCTCAATGCTGGGCGAGGAAGGCTGGGCGAGGAAGGGGCCGACGTCCCGAACGAGCGGGACCATCGACCCAGGCTCAGGGGTGCCTGCTGGTCACTCCCCCGTCGACGACCAGGTGCGAACCGGTGATGAACGACGCCTTCGGTGACATCAGGAACGCCACCGCCGCGGCGACCTCCTCGGGATTGCCCAGCCGGCCCATCGGCGCGGCGGCCTCGAAACCCTGACGCACCTCGTCGATGTCCAGCGCGATCTGCAGCATCGGGGTGCGGATGAACCCGGGGCACACCGCGTTGACCCGGATACCCTCCGGGCCCAACTGCGCTGCCATCGATCGGGTCAGTCCCAGCAGGCCGGCCTTGGAGGCGCAGTAGGCGGGGATGAACGGGTTGGCACTCAGTCCCTCGATGCTGGAGATCCCGACGATGGCCGGTCCGGCGCCGGCCCGCGCGGCCTCGTGCAGGTGCGGCAGGATCAACTGCGCCAGCATCGCCTGCGCCTTCAGGTTGACGTCGAGGACGGCGTCCCAGGACTCGGCGGTGTAGACCCCCACCGGCTCTGCAATGACCCGCCCGGCCGCATGCACCAGCCCGTCGATCCCGTCCAGCGCCGCAGCGGCCGCGTCGACGGCCGCGCTCATCGCGTCGCCGTCGCAGACGTCGATCACCGCGTGAGGCATACCGAGACCCTCGGCGACATCGGCCACCGCGGGCGCGATGTCCCAGAGCGCGACGCGGCGGCCGTCGGCGACCAACGCTTCGGCCGACGCCCGGCCGATTCCCGATGCCGCTCCGGTGACGATGATTCCGCTCATGCGCGATCCGCCTTCTCCTGCAACTCCGCCCGCCGCTGCGCGCTCGGCGGATTGTCGAACCAGAGGTTGTCTTCGCGCAGCCGCTTGCTGCGCCATCCGGTTTCGGTGCGGACCATAACGTGGTGGTAGTAGCCACCGCATGCGCTTGTCTCAGTCGCGCCGGGCAGCAGCATCGGGTTGTAGAACATCGCCCGGACGGTCGCGGTGTCGCCGTCGATATCGGCTTCGATGTTGGTGACGAAGTGCTGGGTCATCGGCATCAGTGCCAACGAGCGCTCCAGCCAGCTGCAGACCTCCTCACGGTCCCCGGCCGGGCCGCCGACGGAGCTGTAATCGAGCTCGGCGTCGGCGGTGAACAACGACCGCAACAGGTCCCAGTCCTTGCTGTCGACCGCGCGGGCGTAGCGGTTGAGCACCGAGGCGATCTCGAGTTCGTCGCTGATCCGCTGGATGTCCATTGCTCAGTTCCCTTTCGCTTCGACGATGGTCCCTGCCGCTTCGATGATGGCCCGCACCGTGCGCCGGCAGCGGCCGCATTCCGCCCCGGCACCGCAGACACTGGCAACCTGCTTGGTGGTGGTCGCTCCGGCCTCGACGGCGTCCGTCACCACCTGGCTCGTCACACCGTTGCACAGACAGACGAACATCGCTGGGACTCAGGCGCTCTCGTCCATGCGCATGATGTGCTGCAACTGCCCGACAAAGACCGATGGGTAGGCCCCGATCCCGGTGCGGCCCATCCATTCCGCCGCGACATCGGGGTGGTCCACCCAGGCGATCGCGTCGGCTTCGTCGTCGAGTTCCTGCAGGATCATCAGTTCGTGCTCGTCGTCGAACGCCTGGAAGATCCGGACGGCTCGAACGCCGGCGGCGGCGAATCGGGGCAGGCCATTGTGGACACCTTCGATCAAGGCCGGCACATCCTCGATCGCGGCGATCGCCCCGACGATCACCCCCGGTGGGGTCCCCTCGGGCGGCTCGGTCAGGGTGACCTTGTCCACCGTCTCCCCCGCGAAGATGGCGGGGATGTCATCGAGCCCGACGGCGTCGAACCAGTTGAGGAAAGCCCGCGAACGCAGCACCTCGAGGATGGGCTCCTTGCTGCGCAGCGAGATCGTCACCATGACCCGGCCCGGATCCCGAGTGGAGGCATAGACGAGGACGTAGTGGGCCCCGAGGTCGACGAGCGCGGGCTTGCTGCGGCGCAGGACGGGCCACACCCGGCTCGGGTCCGCCACCCGGTAGTCCATGGCGAGGACGAGCGTGTGGGTCTGGCCCTCGGCCGTGCCGTCCACGCCGACGCCGTCTAGTCGCTGGCCGGCAGCGGTTTGGCGGTCTTCTGCTCCAGCGGGGTGGTGCCCACACTCAGGCTGCCCGCCCCGGCCTTGGTGACCAGGAGCTCGGCGCCGCTGGCGTCGACGTAGCGCTTGCCCATCACGGTGCCGTCGGAGAACCCGGGATCCAGTTGGGCCCCTTCGGTTTTCTCGGCGTCCAGCGGGATCATCGCGACACCCCCGGCGCGCAGGTCGTCGAGGCTGTCCGATGAACGGACGACGATCACCTGGGTGTCACAGACTTGGCTCTGCAGGCGGGTGCCGGTCTTGATCATAGTTGTCCTCCTGGGATCACTGGGTTGGCGTCGGCGACTTGAGCTCGTCAGCCAGTTGGCGGCGCAGCACCTTGCCGGTCGGCGTGGTGGGCAGTTCGTGGCGGAACACCACCCGGTCGGGCGTGCGCGACCCGCGCAGCTGGGCGCGCACGTGTGCGCGCAAATCCTCCGGGTCCGGGGTGATGTGTGCGACGGGGACGACGACGGCGACCATGATCTGACCCCATTCGTCGTCCTCGACACCGACGACGGCGACATCGCGCACGTGCGGATGTTCGACAAGCACGTCCTCGACTTCCGCCGGGGCGATGTTCTCCCCGCCGCGGATGATCGTGTCGTCGGAACGCCCACCGATGAAGAGGTATCCGTCGGCATCCAGGTAGGCGACATCCTTGGTCGGGAACCAGCCTTCGGCGTCGAGCACCGAGCCGGTTTCGGCGTAGCGGCCCGACACCTGATCACCGCGGACGAACAGCTCACCGACCTCCTCGGGCCCCAGGACCGTGCCGTCGTCGGCCCGGATCTGGACCTCGATGCCAGGAACGGGCTGTCCGACCGAGCCGAGCCGTCTGCGAGCGGACTCGTCGGCGGCCTGGTGTGCCTCTCGGTGGTCCTCCGGGGTGAGAACCGCGATGGTGGAACTGGTTTCGGTCAGGCCATAGGCGTTGACGAAGCCGACCTCGGGCAGCAGTGCAAGCGCCTTACGCACCAGGGGCAGCGCGACTTTGGAGCCGCCGTAGGCGAGGGTGCGCAGCGCGGGCAGTGGGGTCGGATTGGTCTCCAGCTCGGTGATGATGCGATCGAGCATGGTGGGCACCACGGTCGCGCTGGTGACCGACTCGGCGGAGGCCAGCCGGATCCACGCCTGCGGATCGAACTTGCGCAGGTACACCATTTTCCGGCCGGCGTACAGATTCGACAGCGCCGCACCGACACCGGCGATGTGGTAGGGCGGCACGCAGATCAACGCGGCGTCCCCCGGCTCGGCGGAGGCGAACTCCACGGTGCCGGTCACATAGCTGGTTAGGTTGTTGTGGGTCAGCTCAACGGCTTTGGGTCGTGATGTGGTGCCCGAGGTGAACAGCACCACCGCCACGTCGTCGGGGTCGGGGAATTCGGCAGCCGGCTCGGCCGTCGCTGCGGCGGTCAGGAATTCCTGCGACTCCAGTCGCGCTGCGCCCAAACCCGCCACCACGTCGGCGTATTCGGCATCGAAGACGATCAGCGGCTCGGGCAGCCGCTCGATCAGTTCGGCCAGCGCCTCACCGGAGAGCCGGTAGTTGAGCGGCGTGAACGCTCGCGCGGCACGGGCGGAGGCGAAGACCAGCAGCGGCAACATGGCACCGCCGAGGCCGACATACACAACACTGCCTGCACCGGAGGCGGCGATGACTCCTGCCCCACCATCGGCCAGGGTGTTGAGCTCGCCCACGGTCAGGCGCTGGTCGTCGGTGACCACCCCGACCCGTTCGGAGTCGGAGGCCGCCATCTCCAACAACAGTGCCACGCTCATCGATTGACCTCTCCTGCCGCCGTGTGCCTAAACCGGGTTGAATTCCGAGATCAGCCAACGACCGTCGGTGTTGGTCAGCTTCACCACCACGCTGCTGGTTGCCAGCGCCGGGTCGGGACGGTCCTTGCTGGTTGTCACCTGATTGACGAACACCAGCACGACCGCGCTGTCGGCGCGCAATTCCGAGACCGCCGCGCGCGCGACGGTCGCCTCGGTCTTGACGCCCTTCTGCCGGGCCGCCGGAGCCACGATCTGGTCGGTGAATTGGCTGTAGTACTTGAGGAATTCACCGGTGAGGTGAGACTTCGCGTTGGCCAGATCCTTGTCGAGTGTTTCCGGCGCGTAGGACAACAGCGCAACCGTGCCGTCGCGGGCCGCGCCAGCGACCTGCTTCTGCCGGTCCTGGATCTGCTTGTCGACGGAAGCGGTGGTAAAGAGGCTGAGGCCGAAGGCTTTTTGATCCGGGCGGTAGATCCACCAGTAGACCGACGCTGCGCCGGCGGCCGATCCCACCAGCAGGACGGCGAGCACCACGATGGCGACCAAGCGCGCTACCGAGCGCTGCTTGACCGGTTCGCCCGGGATTTCGGCCTCGTCAACCTCTACGGTGTCACCAGGCTCGTCGCCGTCGACCGCCTTTTCGAGGTCGACCTTGTCGGCCTCCGTGGCGTCGATTTCCGTCGCGTTGCTCTCGATGATTTCGGCCTCGGTTGCGTCGGCGTCTTTGTTTTCACTGCTCATGGCACGAACTCCACATTCGACATCTTGTATTTGTCCCCGTCGCGCGCCACCGTGACGCTCATCCGCCAGGCGCGTGGATCCTGGTGGGCCCCATTAGAATTGGTCACTGTCGAGGACGCCGCCAGTAGCACCACCCCGGTGTCGCCGCCATCCTTCTCCAGCGCGGCCGACTTGATCGTCCCGACGGTCACCGCCTTGGACTGCTGAGCGGTCTTCACGAAATCGTCGGCACCCCTGGTGAAATCGTCCTTGAAGCTGCCGGTTGACAAGTCGATCACGTGCTGGACGTCGTCCTTGGCCCGGTTGTAGTCGATCGACAGCAGCGCCGTCACGCCGACACGCGCGGCGTCGATGAGCTGGTCCTGGTGCGCCCGTTGCGCCGCGACTTTCTGGTGCGCCACGATCATCAGCCCCGTCACCACCAGTGATCCGATGGCCACGATCACGACGACGGCCACCCCGACCGTCACCAGGCCTATCCGCGACCACCACCCGCGGGGGTCCAGCTCGACGTCCTCGGCGTCGCCGGCGAGGTCGATGTCCTCGGTGAGCTCTACCGCCTCGGTAGCCGGCGCCGAACCACGCAGCCGTGCCGCGGTGGCCTTGGCACGGGCGGCTTCGGCCTCGGCTTCGGCCTCGGCCGCCTCAGCCTCGGCGAGCTCGGCCAATACCTCTGCGTCTACGTCAGCAGCCATGGCACTCACGCATGTCGTTCGCGTTCGGCAGGCGACGCACTACAACGTCTAGGCGTCGCATGTCGAACTCCTCTCTGGTCCAAACATCCCGCCAGCGTACGGGCGGGGGCTGAGTCGTCCGTCACATGCACGGCCAAGGCGCGATATCTGGCGAGAATGAGATTATCACCAGGCGATAAGCTGCTCGGTCGCACTGGTGTCATACCCGCGTAGATTCCGCCATCATGGTGCGGAAATGATATTTCCGGCAATTCAGCGCAACTGGTCCTTCATCACCTTGCCCGTTGCATTCAGCGGCAACGCGGCGACGAACACCACGACCCTGGGCACCTTGAATCCGGCCATCCGGTCCTTGCTCCAGCTGATCAGCTCCTCGGCCGAGACGTCGGCAGTGCCACGCTCGGAACCCTTGAGCACCACGAATGCCTTACCTACCTGACCGAGCCGTTCGTCGGGCACGCCGATCACCGCCGCCTGCGCAACGGCGGGATGCTCCATCAGGAAGCCTTCGATCTCGGCGGGGTAGGCGTTGAACCCACCGACGATGAACATGTCCTTCTTCCGGCCGACGATCTTCAGCCGCCCGGACTCGGTGAAGCTGCCGAGGTCACCGGTGTGTAGCCAGCCGTCGGCATCGATCGCCTCGGCCGTACCGGCCGGGTCGTCGAAGTAACCCTGCATCACGCTGTAACCGCGCACCAGCACTTCGGCGTCCTCGGCGATGCGCACCTCGACCCCATCACAGGGCAAGCCGGCCGTGGTGGCGACATCTTCGAACGAATCGCCGGGCCGCGACAGCGTCGCCGTGCCCGCCTCGGTCAAGCCGTACCCGGTGGCCAGCGTCTGGAACGGCAGCTCTTCGTGCACCCGCCGGATGAGTTCGACCGGGATGTCGGCGGCACCGGTCACCCCGGCGCGCAGCGTCGCCAGCTTGGTCTTGTCCGGCACCGCCAGCAGCGAGTGATACAGCGTCGGCGGGCCCGGCAGCATGGTGATCCGCTCGACGGCGATCAGGTCGACGACGCGGTCGGCGTCGAACACCGGGACCGGTAGCACGGTCGCGCCACGGATGAACGACGCGAGACACCCGGCCTTGTAGCCGAAGGTGTGGAAGAACGGATTCACGATCAGGTAGCGGTCGCCGCGGCGAAGGTCGGCCAGGTCGCACCACTCGGCATACATCCGCAAGTTCTGCAGATGGTTCATCATCACGCCCTTGGGCCGGCCGGTGGTGCCCGAGGTGTAGATGATGTCGGCGATATCGGTTCCGCTCACGGCTCGCTCGAACGGACGGCCCGCCTCCAGGAACCCGGACTTCAGATCGATCGCGGGCACACCGGGCGGAGTCACGAAATCCTGTCCCAGGAAGCCCTTCTCGATCAGCACCGCCTTGGCACCGCTGCGGGTGATGATGTCGGCGGCCTCGGCCTGCTTGTAGCGCGTGCTGACCGGGACCACAATGCCACCGGCAGTGAGCACACCGAAGGCCGCGATCATCCAGTACGCGGAGTTGGGTGCCCAGATCGCGACCCGGTCGCCCTTGTCGACGCCCAGCTCCGCGAATGCGCCTGCCGCACAACGCACCCGCTGCGCGACCTCGCCGAACGTGAGACGCAGCGGACCGTCGACGACTGCTTCAGAGTCGCCGAATCGGTCCGCCGCGCTCAGGACCATCTCGGGGATGGTCTCCCAATTACTTGCTGGTGTCACACCGTGACGAGGCGAGACAGGTTACCGCCCATGATCTTTGCCTGGTCATCGACAGACAGATGCTCCAGCGCCGTCACATAGTGGGTCGGCTCGGCCAGCCCCTCCGGGTGCGGCCAGTCCGAGCCGTACAGCACCTGCTCCACACCGATCAGGTTGATCAACTGGTCGATGCCCTCTTCGTAGAACGGGCTGACGTAGATGCGGTTCTTGATCTCCTCGATCGGGTTGCCCAGGAAGGCTTCCGGCGCCTTCTTCCACACCTCGGCCATGGAGTCCAGCAGCGGGAACATCCACTTCGAGCCGGCCTCGACGATGCCCACCTTCAGCTTAGGGTGACGGAACAGCGCACCGTGGATCACCCACGACGCCACCGCGTCCTGGATGGGTCGCCACTCGTTGAGGATGCCCATCGCGTTGGTCTGGAACGGCAGCATCTCCGTCACCGAGCCGTCCCACTCGGACGTGTAGCGCGAGTAGCCGCTGTCCGAGGAGTGCATGCCGACGAAGACGTCGTGGTGCACGACGCGCTCCCAGAACGGGTCGAACTCCGGCAGCGCGAACGATCGCGGGCCGCGGAAACCGGGCACCGGTGCGGGGCGGATCAGGATCGCGCGGGCACCGCGCTTGACGCACCACTCGAGCTCCTCGATCGCCTTCTCGACGATCGGCAGCGTGATCACCGGAGTGGTGAAGATGCGGTTCTGGTAGTTGAATCCCCACACCTCGTCGAGCCACTGGTTGAGCGCGTGGATGACGACGTGGATGGCGACCGGATCGTCGGCGAGACGCTCCTCGATGAGGCTGGCCAGCGTCGGGAACATCAGCGAGCGGTCGATGCCGAGCTCGTTCATCACCTCGAGGCGCGGTCCGGGCTCGAAGAAGGCCGGGATGGCGCGCATCGGCTCGCCGAACAGTTCGCGCTTGCTCTTGCCGTCGGGGTTGCCGAACTTGAAGTATTCCTCCCACGCGCCAGGCTTGGCGACGACCGAGAACGTCGGGTTCGGGATGTAATTGCTGATCTGGCCCCGCAGCGCAATCTTGGTGCGGCCGTTGACCTCGACGTATTGGACGAGGTCCTTGTACTCCTTGGGGAGGTACTTGGTCATCGCCTCCGGCGGCTCATAGAGGTGGTTGTCCGCGTCAAAAATGGGAAACGGGACGTCGACCCGATGCGACAGTTGACCCATGAAATCCTCCTTATGGTCGTGAGAACGATATTCTCATTATGGACTAACCGCAATACCCAGCACCGATGACCCCCTCGGTTTCCAGCGCCGCGATGTCGTCGGCCGACAGACCGAGTTCAGCCAGGATCTCGTGGTTGTGCTGGCCCAGCAACGGGGCCGGCGAGGTATGCACGGGCCGCGGGCCGCGGGACAGCCGGAACGGCATCGTGGTGAACCGGGCCGGCGCGTTGACCTGGTGGTCCAACACTTCGAAGAATCCGCGCGCGGTGAGCTGTTCGAGCTCGGGCTGCCGATGCGGTTGCATCACCTTCGCCACCGGGACGCCCGCCGGCCACAGGGTTCCGACGATCTCGTCGCTGCTGCGCTCGCGACACCAGGCGCTGAGGTGTTCGTCGATGACATCCGCGCGGGCGCGCCGCCCAGTCGCGGTGGCAAGTTCGGGATCGGCCGCCCAGTCCGGATTTCCGAGTGCGTCGCGCAGCGCTTGCCATTGCGCGTCGCTGGCCACCGCGATCGCGACCCAGGAGTCGTCACGGCCGAACTCGTCGATCTCACCTGCGAGGTAGAGATTCTGCGGCGACGCGGTCGGCCCCCGGTTGCCCGCTCGTTCCAAAACCGCGCCGTAGGCGCTGTATTCGACGACCTGTTCCGCGGCGATGTTGAGTGCGGCGTCCACCATCGCCGCTTCGATGAGCGCGCCATCCCCCGTGCGTCTGCGGTGTTCGAGAGCCAGCAGCACAGCGTTGAGCGCGTGCAGGCCGGCGTTGGGATCCCCAAGGGAGTACGGCTCATAGGGATTTCGGTCGGGGTAGCCGGTGAGCCAGCTGATGCCGGCGGCAGCCTCGATGACGTACGCGAAGGCCGGGTTGTCCCGCCACGGGCCGTCGAGCCCGAAGCCGGGCATGCGGACCATGACGACGTCGGGCCGGATCTGTTGTACGGCAGAGTAATCCAGGCCGAGGTTATCGAGCACCCGCGGGGTGTAGTTCTCGGCGACCACGTCGGCGGTGGCGATCAACTGGTGAAGGAGTTCTCGGCCCCGCTGGGTGCCCAGGTCGAGCGTGATGTCCTTCTTCGAGGTGTTCAGCGCTGCGAAGATCGGCTGCTTCTCCCACCACTGGTCCTCGGTCACCGGCACGCCGGCGATCATCCTGGTGCCGTCGGGTCGGCGGGCCGACTCGACGTGGATCACCTCGGCTCCCAGTAAGGCCATCAGGTGGGTACACGATGGTCCGGCCCAGAACGTGGTGAGGTCGACGACCCGAATTCCGCTCAGCGGCAGACGATCCGCTGCGGTTCCGGCGCGCCGCGGACTGCGTGGGGCGCACCGGTACCGGTCGGTGTGTTCACCGAGCCGCGGCGCAAGCGACGGCGGGCGCAGCCCGACGCCGGTGATGCGATAGGGGTGGCCAGGCTGGCGGAAGCCGGCCGGGTGGGTGACGAACGTCCCGCGCGCGGTGAAGTGTTCCAGCGACTCGACGGTATCCGGGCTCGCCACCGGGGCGTTGGGGATGCGGAACGCCGTCGCGAGGTCGCGTACCTCGTCACCGGTGCGCTCGGCCATCCAGGCGTACAGTTCCGCGGATTTCTCGTTGGCCCGCTCAGTGATCGTCAGCGTTGCGTCCTCGTCGATCCAGTCCTCGTGTCCGGTCATCGCGCACAAATCGAACCACTGCTGAGCGGTGCCGCAGCCGACGTCGACCAGACCGTCCTTGACTCGGGCGATGCCCGGCACGGTCAGCTTGCGGGAGTCCCGCCACGGCCGGCCCAACATCTCGAAATATGTCACGGGGTAGTAGGTCAAGCCCATGACGTGGCTTTCCAGCATCGACAGGTCGATGAGCTCGCCGCCACCACCGGCGAGCACGCGCATGCGCGAAGCCAGGATGGCCGCGCTGGCGTACGAGCCCGACAAATAGTCCCCGACCTGCCCGCCGACGTACACCGGGGCGCGATCCGGCGCGCCGCGGCCCAGCCCGACGATCCCGCCCGACCAGGCCTGCAGGGTGAATTCCGTTGCGGGGCGCTCACTCCAGGGCCCCTGCAAGCCGAACGGGGTGATCGCGGCGACGATCAAGTGGGGGTGCGCGGCGTGCACCGCGGCCGGTGCCATCCTCATGTCGTCGGCCAGCGGTGAACCGGGTGACCACACCACGGCGTCGGCCGAGGCCAGCAGATCGTTCACCAATGCCACGTCGTCGGCCAGGGCCGGGTCGGCCACCACGCTGTGCTTGCCGCCGGCCAGGAAGCTGAACAGCGCGCCGTGCTCCCCCGGGGCGATCGACGCCCCCGAGGCCGACCACCGGCGCAGCGGATCCCCCTCCGGAGCTTCGACTTTGATCACCTCGGCGCCGCCGTCGGACAGCAGCTTGGTGCAGTAACCGCCGGCTATGCCGGTCGACAGGTCAACGACGACAAAGCCGGTCAGTGGTGAGTCGGCCATCGCTATTTCTTCTTCTTGGTCTTGGCTTTGGTCTTGGTGTCTTTGACCAAGGCCGCAGTCTTGGCTTTCTTGCGACCGGATTTCGACAACCGCCACTCGGGCGGGAACTTGCTGTCGTTGTCCTTGACCGCGCCGGAGAGTCCCTCGTCGAGCGCCTCGTGCATGTCGAAATCGCCCTCGTCGTGCGCGGCGGCGCCGCCCAGTGACTCGAAGGTGCTGCCGAGCAGGCTACCCAGGTACTCACCCTGAAACTGCTTGAAGACCTCGAAGAACATCTTCTGCTGAAAGACGGTGTCGGTGGGCCGGTTTCGCGCGCATGCCAGCGCGTACCGGTCGACTTCGTCTTCGAGCTCATCGCGCGACACCACGCTGTTGAGGAAGTTGCAGTCGTACATCTCGTCGGCGGTGAACGGTCGCCCGGTGTAGACCATCTCCTGGAACTTGCGGATGCCCATCATCTGGGTCCACCACCACATCCGCGGGCCCCAGCCGTAATAGCGAAACGAGGGGTGGCCGAACAGTGCGTCGTCGGAGGAGATCACCAGGTCGGCGTCGGCCGCCTGGTAGAAGTGCCAGCCGTAGCAGTACCCCTTGACCTCGAGGATCGAGATCTTCTTGAAGTCCTGCAGGGTGCGGATGCCCGACTGTGGGCTGGCGTACCAGGCGCCGACGGTGGCGCCACGCCGAAATGACCCCCTGGGTGGGTATTTCACCGCTTCTGGCGCGATTCGAAACTCCGAGAGCCGACGCTCGGAGTCCTCGTCGTTCTGCACTTCCATGAATTCGGGGAGGTCGGCACCGCTACCGAGATCCTCACCGGCACCACGGATCACCAGAACCTTCACCTCGTCGTCCACGCCGGCCTGGTACAGCAGGTCCGAATACCGCAGGCGCGCTGCGATAGTCGGCGCGTTGAGATACTCCGGCCGATTGAACGTGATCGTGGCGATCTTGGTCTTCGGGTTCTTCTCGTAGAGGACGATCTCCTCTGCCGACGGGCGCTCCGCCTCAGCCATGGGCCGGGCTAGACGTCAACACCTCGCTGCCGTCGGCGGTGATCAGCACGGAATCGCGCCGGAACACCGCCCCGACACCAGGCTCGAAGACGTAACCGGTGACGGCCAGCACCATGCCTGGTTCCAGCTTCTCGCCGGCCGCGGTGGCAGCCAGTTGTGGCGAGACCACCGGAGAGTCGAATCCGACGCCGAGGCCGTGGGCCACCGGAACCACCGGAAGCGCTTCGCCGACAGCCTCATACGCCGCCAGCAGGCCAGCGTTGGCTGCGCCGGGACGGCAGGCGTCGATCAACGCCGCATGCAGCCGATCCGAGCGTTCGTACAGGGCGGAAGCGCCCGCGACGTCGCCGACCGGCAGCGTGCGACCGACCTCGCCGATGTAGCCCCGATCCAGCACCGCGGAGGCCACCGCCACCAGATCGCCGTCGTGGACAAGCCCGTCACCGCGGACGCGCCGCCACGGGTGATCCTTGGCGGTCACCCACACGGCATCCTGGTGAGCCGGCGAGCTGACCCCGCCGGCCGTCATGGCCTCCAACAACACTGCCGTCAGGTCCTGCAGCGACGCACCGGACTGCAGCTTCGCCGCGGCAGCGGCCAGACCGACCTCGGCGACCCGGACCGACTCGCGCAGCGCGTCGATCTCCTCGGGCGTCTTGATCCGGCGAGCCGCCCCCATCGCGGCTTCACCGTCGACCAGTTCGGCATTCGGGAACGCCATCGGCAGCAGCTGGGCGAAGCCCGGCGACAGCGCATCAGAGCCGACCCGTCTGGCGCTGGCCGCACCGGGGATCTTCTTGAGGTTCTCGATGGTGTTCACCGGGTTCCACGCGATGCCGTAGAGATTCTCGTGCGGGATGTCCTCGGGAACGCCTTCATCCCAGGTGCTCAGCAGGTGCACCGCACCGTTGCGCAGTAGCACGCACGACGGCGCGAACGGCCTGGTGCCAGCCACCCAGAGTTGTTGGGCGCCACTGACATAGCGGATGTTGGATTGCCGGCCGAGGACCAGGATGTCCAGGTCGTGGGCTTCCATCTGGGCCAGTGCGCGCTCCCGCCGCCCGGTGCGGAGAGCGCGGTCGTCGCCCAGTACTTCAGTCGCCATAGGGCGTGTACGGGTAGTCGGTCAATTTGATCCAGCCTTCCTCAGTGATGACGACGATCTCCTCGCTGCGATAGCCGCCGGTGCCGTCCTCCCAGATCACGGGTTCAAGGACGAGCACCATACCGGCCTGCAACACGTAGTTCTCGTCGAACTCGTCGCCGAGATCGGTTCCGATCATGGGCATCTCGGCGGCATTGACGCCGATACCGTGGCCCAGATAGAAGTGCGGCAGCCACGGCTTCTTGCCGTCATTGGCCGCGGTCGCGGCGCGGCCAAGATCCGCCGCGGTGGCGCCGGCACGGGTCACCTCCTGCACGGCGGCCATGATGTCGCGCCAGCGACGGAAGTTCGCCTGTTGGCGCGAATCCGGATCCGTACCGACGGTCCACGTCCGGCCGAAGTCCGAGCAGTACCCGCCGTAGGTGATCGACACGTCGGTCCACAGCACGTCGCCGGAACGCAATTCACGCTCGGTGGACAACAGCGGCAGCGCTAGATCGCCGTGTGTGGTCCACACACCGTCGGCCTTGGTGTTGGGCATCACCTGCCAGATGGGCTCGAGCATGCTCGCCACCGCACCCAGTTCGAAGGCCCGCCGCATGAATTCGGCCGACAGGTCGATCTGGCGGATACCCGGTGCCAGCGCCCGCTGGACGTCGACCATCGCGGTGTCGGTGATCCGGACGGCCTTGTGGATGCAGGCGATCTCGTCGGCGGTCTTGACCGTCTTAGCGGCACCGACCACCACGGCGGCATCGCCCGGTGTGCCGTCGGGGAACAGCCGGCTCTGCGCGCGACGCATTGCACCGGTGAGCTCATCGACGGCGATCGTGCTGCCGCGCGGGATGAGCTCACTCAACACCTTGGCGAAATGCTCGACACCCTCGTCGAATTCGACGTACACCGGACCGTGCAGATGGTCCGCCGGCAGATCCGTTTCTTCGGCCGCGCCCTCTCGGAACGGGAGGAACAGGTGCGGCGAGGGATCGCCGGCAAGTACCAACGCAACGGGCCGCTCGACGTGCGAGAGCCCGGCGTCACCGAGTGGCCAGCTGGTGCCGGTCGCATATGTGACGGTGTTGTTGCCCAACAGAATCAACGCGTCGACGCCACGTTCGGTCATGGCCGCGCGCAGGCGCGCACCGGTTTCGGCGCGCATCCGGGCGCGATCGGGCAGCTCTGGGATATCGGCCAGCGTCCGCACGGGCCGGGTCAGCGATGTGGTCACCGGACACCCAGGAAGTTCTTGATGTTGGAGCTGCATATCTTCGCGGCATTCTCCGGGCCAACCGCCTCGACCACGGTGGCCAGCGACTTCTCTGAGTAACCAAAGGTGGACTCGTTGTGCGGGTAGTCGGACGACCACATCACGTTGTTCACACCGATCTTGTCGATGAGCTCAAGGCCGAGCGGGTCCACCATGAACGACGCGCACATGTGGTTGTCCCAGTAGTAGCGCGGATCGTGGGCCAGTTCGTGGTTGAACATGTGCCGGTACGACGCCAGGAGATGCTGTGCATCCTGCAATGCTGTTGGAACCCAGGCAATTCCACCCTCAAACCAGCCGACACGCAGTTTTGGGTGCCGGTCGAGGATTCCGGAGAAGACGTACTTGGCGAACTGTTCGCGGAACGAGTCGACATTGACCATCATGCCGACCACGACGCTGTTGTTCTCGCACGGCGTCTTCGGCGGCGTCTCACCGATGTGGTGGGTGACGGGCACGCCGGAGTCTTCGATCTCGTCCCACACCGCGTCCATCGACGCGGCGCCGTAATCGTAGATATTGCCGTCGTCATCCTTACCCGGGTTGAGCGGCAGCAGGAAGGTCTTGAGCCCGAGCGCCTTCAGCTCCTCGAGATTCCGGCGGGTGCCCTTGGGGTCCCACCAGTTGATCAGGCCGACACCGTAGAAGTGGCCTCCTGACCGCTCCTGCAGTTCGGCCATCACCTCGTTGTAGATGCGGAACACCCGCTCCCGCAACGACTTGTCCGGGTAGTGGAACAGCGCGAGCACGGCATTCGGGAACGCTAACTCCTTGTCGATACCGTCCTCGGCCAGCTCGCGGACGCGAGCAGCCATGTCGTTGGTCGACGCCCCGGCCAGATCGTCGTACTGCATGAGCACGCGGCCGAAGTCACCGCCCGTCCACGACTTGCCCTTCATGCCGACCATGTAGGCACCGTCCTCGTACCAGATCCGCGGCGCCTGCCCCTTGAGGTCCTCGGGGAACTTCTCGTAGAAGATGTCCTGGGCCACCGAGATGTGGTTATCGGCCGAAAAGACTTCGGTGCCGGCGGGCAACCCGACGTCGCCGTGGGCGTGGCCTTGGCGGTTCTTCGGTGCGCCGAAGCCTTCCGGGGGGTACAGGGTGGCAGTCAAAGTAGACATCGTTGACACTCCAATCGGGCTGTGGGGCAGGGTTACCAAGTAACGGGGACTTCGTAGACTCCGTAGGCGAGGTGGTCTTCCGCGAACGGCACCTCGTTGAACGGGATCGCCAACGTCATGTCGGGCATGCGGCGCAGAACAGTGGGGAACACGATCTGCATCTCGGCACGGGCCAGCTGCTGGCCGACGCACTGGTGCCGGCCGTAGCCGAATCCCAGCTGCTGGCTGGCGTCACGGGTCAGGTCCAGCTTTTCAGGGTCGGCGTACATGGCGGGATCCCAGTTGGCCGGGGCCAGATCCAGGATCACGCCCTCGCCCGCCTTGATGGTCTCGCCGCCGATCTCGATGTCCTCGAGGGCCACTCGCCGCTGACCGGTCTGAATGATCGACAGGTAACGCATCAACTCCTCGACCGCGTTCGCGATGAACTTGGGGTCATCGGAATCACGCAGCAGCGCAGCCTGTTCGGGGTTCTGCAACAACGCCAGCAGACCGAGTCCGATCATGTTGGCGGTGGTCTCGTGCCCGGCGATCAGCAGGCCGGTGCCCAGCTGCGCGGCCTCCTTGACGTCGATCTCGCCAGCGTTAACGCGTTCGGCGAGATCGGAGATGGCGTCCTCGGCAGGCTCTGTGCGCTTCTTCTCCACCAGGTTGATCAGGTACTGATGCAGGCTCATTGCGCCCTTTTGCATGGCGTCGGCCGCGGCGTAACGGGCAAGTCCGGCGTTGGCGTGCTCTTGGAAGAACTCGTGATCCTCGTAGGGCACGCCGAGCATGTCACTGATGACGCGCGTCGGCACCGGCAGGGCGAGCTTCGCGACCATATCGGCGGGCTGCGGCCCGGCCAGGATCTCGTCGATGCACTCGTCGGTAACCTGCTGGATGACGCCGCGCAGTGTCTCCACCCGGCGGAAGGTGAACGGTTTGGACAGCATTCGCCGGAAGCGGGTGTGCTCCTCGGCGTCGGAGGTGAACACCGAACGGGGACGCTTGTCCACGGTGGCGAGCATGTGGGCGTTCCAGTGTGGGAAGCCGGCAATCCGGTCGTCGACGCTGATTCTCGAATCGGCGAAGAGCGAACGGGCCGCTTCGTAGCCGGTCACCAGCCACGGGGTGCTGCCGTCCCAGATCCGCACCCGCGACAGCGGCTTGGTCTCGTTCATCTCGAGTAGCTGGGGCGGCGGGGCGAACGGGCAGATCGCGGCGCGCTCCATCGGGTAGTCCGGGGTAGCGGCCGCCTCGGTCGCCTCAGATGTCAATGTGTCCGACATGCGTCACTCCTCGATGTAGATGGCCTGTGCGGGACACGCCGCGGCGGCCCGGCGCGCGTTGTCTTGCTGATCGGCTGGGGGGCTAGCGGTGAGCAAGACGACGACGCCGTCCTCGTCACGCTGATCGAACACCTCGGCTGCGTTGAGCACGCACTGGCCCGAGGAGACGCACTTGTCCTGGTCGACGGTGACCTTCATCGTGTTCAGTCCTGTCGTGTCACGGGGGCCAGCCATAGCCCGACGATCGCGTCGACGAGCCCGATAGCGGCTGTGCGCCAACTGGTCAGGGGCAGGGCCGAGCCCTCCGAAAGGGCCCGTTCGTATTCCGCGCAGGTGTGGATCAGCAGGTTGCGCCCCATGATCTTGCGTTCCGTGCGGACGTGGGCCGGCAGGTCAGGTAGGCAACGATTGACGCCATCGAGCACGGTGACCAGTGTCGGCAAGGTGAGCGCGTCGCGGCTGATGGTCTGCTGGTAAGCGGGGTCGGCCATCACCTGTGCGGCGAAGCGGGCATACCACGTGGGGTTGCCCAGTGCGGTCAGGTGATCGGTCAGGGGCAGCACCAGGCACTCGACCCAGTCGCGGAGCTCCGCGCTGTCACTCATCGCGACAACCCGTTGCTCGCGAAGCTTTTCCACCGGGATGGCGTGCTTGTGTTCGATCGCGCGCACCAGATCGGTCTTGGTGCCGAAGTGATAGCCAACGGCGGCGTTGTTACCCTGCCCCGCGGCCTCGCTGACCTGTCGATTTGATACCGCAAAAACGCCGTGCTCGGCGAACAGGCGCTCTGCGGCGGTCAGGATCGCCTCACGGGTCAGGCTGGCCCGGTCCGTGCGGGTGCCTCTGGTCGCGGTGGTCATCGCTGCTCAGTCAACTCTGCGATTATGATTAAGTCAAGCGATTGATTTAAGAAATCTGTGGCTTCTTCTTCGGCACCGGCTTGCCCGCCGCGGTCCCGCCGTCGACCGGAAGAACTGTGCCGGTGACATAGGGCGAGCGATCGCCGGCGAAGAAGAGGATCGCCTCGGCGACGTCGGCGGCGGTGCCCTCCCGCTCCAGCGGGCGGTCGGCTCGCATGGTCGCCCGGATGCCGGCCTCGAACTTGGCAACCTGCTCGGCATCCATTCCGCGCGCCGACTTCGACACGATGGCCGTCCGGATATGGCCGGGCGCAAGGCAGTTCACCCGGATCTCGTAGTTCGCCAGCTCGATTGCCGCGCACTTGGTGAAGTGGATGACCGCGGCCTTGGACGCCCGATACGTCATCACACCGCCGCCGGCCTGGATTCCGCCGATAGACGTCAGGTTGATGATCGAGCCTCCGCCGGAGGTCTTCATGTGCCGGGCGGCGTCGCGCGTGCCGACCATGACGGCCTTCAGATTGATGGCCATGATGGCCTCGAAATCGTCGAGACCGTCTTCGAGGAAACTTCGGTGCATCGTCCCCGAGACCCCCGCGTTGTTGACCATCACGTCGATTCGGCCGAACTTCTCCACCGCGGTGTCGATCAGCCGGGTGATCTGCTCGGTGACCGCGACATCGGTGGGCAGGAACAATGCCCGGGGATGGCTGTCGGCGAGCGCCTGGCCCTGTTCGGCGTCGATGTCACCGAACACGACGGTCGCGCCCTCGGCCAGAAACCGCTCGACGATGCCGGCGCCAAGACCCGATGCGCCGCCGGTGACGACCGCGACCTTGCCTGCCAATTCGTTGCCCATGACGGCCCAATCCCTCTCGTCCGCACACCGATCCGGCGGCGTACGCAGTCAACTCGCTGCATCCGGCCGAAGTCAAGCGGTTGATTTAAATGGGCACATCGCGCCGGAATGCCCGCACACTGGAAGCTCGCACCGCACCGTCGAATCCGGAGGGCATCACGAACGCCGATGTCACGTTGCGCCAGCTGCGGTACTTCGCTGTGCTGGGCACGGAACTGAACTATCGGCGCGCTGCCGACAAGTTGTTCATCACCCAGCCGGCATTGTCGACGGCGATCAAGCAGCTCGAGCACCACTTCGGTGTCGTGTTGTTCACCCGCAACACCCGCGAGGTCGCGCTGACCGACCTGGGTGCGGCATGGCTCCCCCAGGTGCAGCAGGCGCTGGCCGGTGTCGATGCGGTCGTCGCCAACCTCGTGACGATGTCGGGGACCCAACAGGGGGTGTTGCGGCTCGGTTATCTGATCGGCACCGGCGCCGACTTGTTGTTCCGGATCGTCCGGCATTTCGAGGCGGCCCATCCCGGCGTTGTCGTGGAACCCAGCGAATACGACTTCGCCGATCCCACCGCGGGTCTCGGCGACGGCAGCATGGAAGTCTCGCTGATCCGACCGCCGGTAGATCTGCCCGAGCACCGGATGCTGGTGCTCGACGCCGAAAGCTGGGTGGCCTGCCTGCCGAGGGATCACCGGTTGGCGACCCGCACCGAGGTCGACATCACCGAACTACTCGACGAGCCGATCGTGTGCGCTCCTATGACCGCCGGCGGCTGGCGCGACTACTGGTTGGCGATGGATGTACGCGGCAACCGCCCGCCGTCCATTGCCGGGATCGCCGCCACCTACGAGGCCGAGACGACGATGGTCGCCCGCGGCCTCGGCATCAGTTTCACGACGTCGTCAGTGGCGCACTTCTACGATCGCCCCGGCATTGTTTACGTGCCGATCACAGGGCGGCCGCCCAGCTACACGGCGCTGGCATGGCATCCCGGGCGGCTGTCTCCGCAGGCAGAAGCCCTGGTTTTGCATGTTCAGGAACATTGGAATTTCGGCGATGAGCGCGGGTGATAAACCACGGTTATCAGTCCATTGAAATGTGGAACTTCCGAAAGCGCTGGCAGCGGGTTTTCCTGGCTTCAGTTGTTTGATGAGCAGTTCTGACCTGGAGTGACCATGACCGACGCGTTGACACCCTCCGCTCATTCACCATTGCCGCCCGCGTCCCGTCCGGGAGAAAGCGAGGACGCCCGGCTCGCCGAGTTCGGCTACCAACAGCGACTCGACCGGTCGGTGGGCTCGCTCGCGTCGTTCGCGATCGGGTTCGCCACCATCAGCGCCACCACCGCGGTGTTCACCGGGTTCGGCGCCGGCTACTTCACCGCCGGCGGCCCGTTCGTGTGGACGCTGCTGCTGGCCGGTGTGGTGTTCGCCCTGTGGGCGTTCATCGCCGCCGACCTGACGGCCAAGATCCCGCTTGCCGGCTACGCCTATCAGTGGACCAGCCGGATCAACGGACCCAGCCTGGGCTGGTTCACCGGGTTCGTCGCACTGCTCGGCTGGATCAGCGGCATGACCGGCGTCGGCTTCATCCTGTCGGGCTACCTCGGTGGCCTTTTTGGCTGGAACATGACGCAGAGCGAACAGATCCTGGTCGCCATCGCCGTGGTGTTCCTCTGCGTGGCGATCAACATCTACGGTGTGCGGTTCGCGACCATGGTCAACAACATCGGCGTCAGCCTCGAACTGGTCATCACTGTCGGCGCGACGCTGTTGGTCGCCATCATTGCGTTCTCGGCTCCCGACCACCATCAGCCGGTGTCCGTGCTGTTCACCGGCGGGCAGTCCGGTGACAAGGATTCCTACGTGCTCGCCTGGCTGGCGGCGGCGCTCGGCCCGTTCTTCGGCTTGATCGGGGTGGAGTCAGGTGCCGACGTCGCCGAGGAGACCAAGAACGCCCGCTACGTGGTGCCGCGCACGATGTTCTACGCGCTGATCACCTCGGTGGTGATCGAGTTGCTGATGTACGTCGTCTACGTCCTGGCGATCCGCGACGAAGCGGCGGTGCAGGCCAATTCCGCGGCACCGATCGAGGAGATCATCAACCAGCAGGCCGGGCCTGTCGTCACTAAAATCGTTGTCGCCGTGGCATTGACGAACATTCTGGCCTGCCTGTTGTCCAACATTCTGGTGGCCACCCGGCTGGCCTATTCGATGGCGCGTGACAACATGCTGCCGGCCTCGCACCTGTGGCGGCACGTCTCGGCCAAGAGCAAGACGCCCACGTACGCGGTGCTCGGCCTTGGCTGCCTGTCCACGGTGCTGCTGCTGTCCGCACTGGTCAACGAGAAGGCGTTCAACTACATCCTCGGCATCGCCTCGCTGCTGTTCTTCTCCGTCTACATCCTGCAGACCATCGGGCTGCTGATCGGGGTGCGCAAAGGCACCATCCCGCAGGGCGAACCGGGCACCTTCGACCTGGGCCGCTTCCGGATACCGCTCTACGTCACCGCATTAGTCGTCTTCCTCGGAGTGGCAGTGGCCCTGATCTTCCTGCCCCAGTTCGCCGGCAACGGCTGGGTGTTCCTGGGCATCGTCGCGGCCGGGGCCGTGTGGTGGGGCACCGGGCTTCGCAGCCGTCTCCGCCGCGGCGAGGCCGGATCGGACTTCGCCCGCACCCATCTCGTCAACGACTAACCCTGAAAGGGAGCCACTACCATGGCAATTCACACCGACTTCTCCGCCAGCAATCTGGTCAGCGTCGAGCCCGGCGCCATCCGCGAGGGCACCCCGCCCGGGTCCGTCATCCAATACAGCGACTACGAATTGGACTACTCGAGTGGGTTCGCCGGTGGTGCGGCGTGGATCGAGGGTGAGTACCTGCCGGCATCGGAGGCACGGATCTCCATCTTCGACACCGGATTCGGCCATTCCGACCTGACCTACACGGTCGCACATGTCTGGCACGGCAACATCTTCCGACTCGGCGATCACCTGGACCGGTTGCTCGACGGCGCCGCCAAGCTCCGGCTGGACGCCGGTATGACCAAGGAGGAACTGGCCGACATCACCAAACGCTGCGTCGCGTTGTCGCAGCTGCGGGAGTCCTTCGTCAACCTGACGGTCACGCGCGGTTACGGAAAACGCAAGGGCGAGAAGGACTTGTCCAAGCTCAACCATCAGGTCTACATCTATGCGATCCCCTACCTGTGGGCATTTCCGCCAGAGGAGCAGATCTTCGGCACCACCGCGATCGTGCCGCGTCACGTCCGGCGTGCCGGCCGCAACACCGTCGACCCGACCATCAAGAACTACCAGTGGGGCGATCTCACGGCGGCCAGCTTCGAGGCCAAGGACCGCGGCGCGCGCACTGCCATCCTGCTCGACGCCGACAACTGTGTGGCCGAGGGACCCGGCTTCAACGTCGTGATCGTCAAGAACGGCAAGCTGTTTTCGCCGTCGCGCAACGCGCTTCCCGGCATCACCCGCAAGACGGTGTTCGAGATCGCCGACGCTATGGGCGTCGAAGCCACCCTGTGCGACGTCACCAGCCGCGAACTCTACGACGCCGACGAGCTGATGGCGGTGACCACCGCGGGCGGGGTCACGCCGATCATCTCGCTGGACGCCGAAACGTTCGGCGACGGCAGGCCCGGTCCGGTGACGGTGGCGATCCGAGATCGCTTCTGGGCGTTAATGGATGAGCCGTCACCGCTCATCGAAGCCATCGACTACTGAGATGGCGGCCGTCGAGGCCGTCGTCGACCTGGGCGCGATCGCCCACAACGTGCAGGTGGTGGCCGAGCGCGCGCGATCGGGTGTGATGGCCGTGGTCAAGGCCGACGGCTACGGGCACGGCGCGACCCCGGTCGCGCGCGCCGCACTGCAGGCCGGCGCCACCGAGCTCGGAGTGGCCACCGTCGAGGAGGCGCTGGTACTGCGACGCGACGGGGTGACCGCTCCGATTGTTGCCTGGTTGCACACGCCCACAACCGATTTCGCCCCGGCAGTCGCCGCGGACGTCGAAGTGGTGGTGTCCTCGGTTCGCCAGCTGGTCGAGGTGGCGGCCTGTGCCGAGGCGGTCGGCGCCGCCGCGACGATCGGGGTCAAGGTCGACACGGGGCTCGGGCGCGCCGGCGCCGCGCTACCGGATTGGCCAGACCTCTGCGACGCGGTGGCCAAGTATGTCGCCTCCCGCGCGGTCGTGATGCGCACGGCGATGACGCACCTGGCCAGGGGTGACGAGCCGCATCACCCGCTCAACGACCGGCAGGCAGCATGCCTGGACGCCTGCGTGGCCGATCTGCGCCGAGCGGGCGCACCCGCCCAGGTCGTCCACGTGTCGAATTCGGCTGCCGCCCTGACCCGACCGGACTTGTCGCGCGACCTGGTGCGCGCCGGGATCGCCGTCTACGGACGGACCCCCGTTCCGCAGCTCGGCGATTTCGGGCTGACACCGGCGATGACGCTGACGGCCGAGATCGCGTTGGTCAAGAAGATCTCGGCAGGACAGGGAGTCTCCTACAACCACACGTGGGTCGCACCGCGCGACACGACGATCGCGGTGATTGCCTGCGGTTACGCAGACGGGATCCCCCGGGTGCTGTCGAACGGGTTGATGGTGGCGATTGGCGGGCGACGCTTCCCCAACGTGGGACGGATCTGCATGGACCAGTTCGTCGTCGACCTCGGACCCGGCGGAACCGATGTGAGCGAGGGCGACCGGGCGGTGCTCTTCGGTTCGGGCACCTCGGGTGAGCAGACGGCGGCCGACTGGGCGTGCGCCGCCGGCACCATCGACTACGAGATCCTCTCGGGTGTCCGCGGGCGCACCGTGCGACGCTATGTGTCCCGAGCCACGGTCAACCGGCAGGCCTCCTGATAGCGGTCCATGACCGCCGGGGTCGGCTCGGCGTCATAGACCGCAGCATTGCCCGTCGACCACAGCGGCGGGACGTCGCCGCCCGACAGCGTCCAGGCCGCCTGACGCGCGGCTCCGAGGGCGACGTACTCGCCCGGTTCGGGCACCGTGACCGGCAGTCCGAGCACGGCAGGCGCGATCCGCCGAACGGCTTCGGAGCGCACACCGCCGCCGACGATCATCACCCGTTCTGTGCCGATACCCTGGTCGACGATCTTGTCCAGGCAAAACCGCATCGAGGCGAGCAACCCCTCGACGGCAGCGCGGGCCACGTTGGCCGGCAACAGGTTACGGCCAGTCACGCCGTGCAACGCACCGGTGGCGTCGGGCTGGTTCGGTGAGCGCTCACCGTCGAAATACGGCACCCAGACCAGACCCTCGGCTCCGGCAGGCGCACTCAGTGCCAGCGCGGAGAGTTGCTCCAGGTTCACGCCGAGCATGGCGGCGACGGCAGCCAGCACCGGCGCGCCGTTGAGCGTGCACACCAACGGCAGATACCGGCCGGTCGCGTCGGCGAAACCGGCGACCAGGCCGTCCGCATCGTTGGGCACCGTGTCTCCGACAGCGCTGACCACCCCGGACGTGCCCAACGAGATCACGCAGTCACCGACATGGGCACCCAGGCCCAGTGCGGCAGCCGCGTTGTCGCCGGCGCCGGGCCCCAGCAGAGCCCCTGAGACGGTGTGCCCGGCGTCGTCGTGTGGCCCCAGCACCCGGGGCACAGCAGGACGGCGGCCGCGCATCGCCGCGCTCAGCACGTCGGGGCGGTACTCGCCGGTGGCGGCAGTGAAATAACCCGTGCCACTGGCATCGCTGCGGTCGGTGCGTAATTCCGCGATGTCGGTGCTGCCGCGAAGTCGCCAGGTCAGGTAGTCGTGCGGCAGGCACACCGCAGCGGTCGCGTCGGCGTTTCGCGGTTCGTGGTCGGCGAGCCAGCGAATCTTGGTCACGGTGAACGACGCGACCGGCACGACACCGATCTGTGCTGCCCACCACGACGATCCACCGAATTCCGTCACCAGTTCAGCGGCCGCGTCACCAGAACGGGTGTCGTTCCACAGCAACGCGGGTCGCACCACCGCACCGTGCTCGTCCAGGCAGACCATGCCGTGTTGTTGACCGCCCACCGACACCGCCGCCACGTCGTCGATGCCGCCGGCCTGCGCGATGCTGGCCTGCAGCGCGCTCCACCAGTGTTCGGGGTCGACCTCGGTACCCGACGGGTGGGGTGTGGTCGCCGACCGCACCACCGCTCCGGTCTCGGTGTCGCAAATCAAAACCTTGCACGACTGGGTGGACGAATCGATACCGGCGACCAGCGTCATGCTCCGGCCCTCATGAACAGTCCTCAGTCAACAGCACTCCCCTATTCAACCTGTTCAGGGTCGGGTCGATCAAACAACTGAGACCAGGTAAACGAGCGACTTGAGAACGATGTTCTCTCACTTGGCCAGCAAACCTCACGCAATCCGGACATGGCATTGACACCTTTTGAACAGAGCTGCAACAGTTGCTCACACCGCAGCCCATGGGAGGAACAATCCGGTGACAGTCAGTGCCGACAGGGATCTTCATTACGACCCCTATGACGTCGACCAAAACATCAACCCGTTTCCGATGTTCGCGCGGCTGCGCGAGGAAGCGCCGCTGTACTACAACCCCGAGCTGGACTTCTACGCGCTGAGCCGATTCGACGATGTGAACAAGGCCGTCATCGACCACGAGACATTTATCTCCGGCCGCGGCGCGCTGCTGGAAATCATCAAATCCGGGATGGAAATTCCCACCGGGACATTGATTTTCGAGGATCCGCCGATCCACAACATCCACCGCAATCTGTTGTCGCGAGTGTTTACCCCGCGCAAAGTCGCCGCGCTGGAGCCGCAGATCCGCGAATTCACCACCCGGTGTCTGGATCCGCTGGTCGGCACCGGTCGTTTTGACTTCGTCAACGACCTCGGCGAGCAAATGCCGATGCGGGTCATCGGCATGCTTCTTGGCATTCCGGAGGACCGGCAGCGCCAGATCACCGATCACGGTGAGGCGACGCTTCAGAAAAAGGAAGTCGACCTACTGGCCACCGGCGAGGTGTTCGCCGAGTTCATCGACTACCGGCGTGACCACCCGTCCGACGACATCATGACCGACCTGCTGAATGCCGAGTTCGCCGACGAGACGGGCACCGTGCGCCGGCTGCACCGCGAAGAATTGTTGCTCTATTTGACGGTGATCGCGACCGCCGGGTCGGAGACCACCACCCGGCTGATCGGCTGGGCCGGAAAGACACTCGCCGAATATCCCGATCAGCGTCGTGAGCTCGCCGAGAATCCGGCCCTCATCCCGCAAGCCATCGAAGAGCTCCTGCGCTGGGAGCCGCCGGCGCTGCAGATCGCCCGCTACGTCGCCCGCGACACCGAGTACTACGGTCAGCCTGTGCCGGAGGGTTCGGCGATGCTGATGCTCGTCGGTGCGGCCAACCGCGACCATCGCCGCTTCGCCCCCGACGGCGACGTGTTCGATATCCACCGTGAACTGAAGTCGCACATGACGTTTGGGGCGGGCACGCATTTCTGCATGGGCAACGCGCTGGCCCGGATGGAGGGGCGCATCGCGCTCGAAGAGATCCTCAAGCGTTTCCCCACCTGGGACGTCGACTGGCCGAACGCGGTGAAGTCCCAGACCACCGCGGTCCGCGGCTGGGATGCCATGCCGACGATCATTCCCTGACATCCACCCACTACGACGACAAGAGGATTGAAGAACATGGCAGGACGGGTAGAAGGCAAGGTCGCATTCATCACCGGTGCGGCACGCGGACAGGGTCGCGCGCACGCGGTCCGATTGGCGTCGGAGGGCGCCGACATCATCGCCGTCGATATCTGTAAGAAGATCGACACGGTCGACCTGATCGCCGCGTCCACGCCGGAGGATCTGGCTGAGACCGCCGATCTGGTCAAGAACGCCGGCGGTCGCATTTTCACCGCTCAGGTCGACGTCCGTGACTACGACGCGCTCAAGAGCGCCGTCGACGCCGGTGTCGAGGAGTTCGGCCGCCTGGACGTCATCGTCGCGAACGCGGGCATCGGCAACGGCGGGCAGACACTGGACCAGACCAGCGAAACCGACTGGACCGCAATGATTGACATCAATCTCGGTGGCGTGTGGAAGACGGTGAAGGCCGGTGTGCCGCACATCCTCGCCGGTGAGCGCGGCGGCTCGATCATCCTGACCAGCTCGGTCGGCGGCATCAAGGCCTACCCCCACTGCGGTCATTACGTCGCTGCCAAGCACGGCGTCGTGGGACTGATGAAGACGTTCGCGGTCGAGCTGGGCGCCAAGAACATCCGGGTCAACTCGGTGCACCCGACCAACGTGAACACCCCGCTGTTCATGAACGAGGGCACCATGAAGCTGTTCCGCCCCGACCTGGAGAACCCGGGCCCAGACGACATCAAGGTCGTCGGCGAGTTCATGCACACGCTGCCCATTGGTTGGGTCGAACCCGAGGACATCGCCAACGCGGTGCTGTTCCTGGCCTCCGACGAGGCGCGGTACATCACCGGTGTGCAGCTGCCCGTCGACGGCGGCAGCTGCTTGAAGTAATCGTGGCCCCGCAGCAGACCGTACATACGTTCTGCCGATACTGCCTCGCGTCGTGCGGCGTCGAGGTGACCGTCGAAGCGGGGCGGGTGGTGAAAATCTCTGCGGATAAACAGAATCCGCATAGTTGGGCAGACTTCTGCGCCAAAGGCCGCACTGCCGGGCAGCTCGTCGAGCATCCGCGCCGCATCACGACTCCGCTGCGACGGGTGGGCGACGCGTACGTCGAGGCGACGTGGGACGAGGCGATCGCCGACATCGCCACGCGGATGTCGGCGATCATCTCCGCCGGCGGACCGGATGCCGTCGCCACCTACACCGGCAACCCGGCCGGGTTCTCGTCGTCGAATCTGTTGTTCATGACGGGATGGCTGGATGCCATCGGCAGCCAAAACCGTTACTACGTCGGCTCGGTGGATCAGAACGCGTTGCATGTGGTGGCGCAGGCGATGTACGGCTCCCAGCTGTTCGTCCCGGTCTCGGACGTCGACAGCTGTGACTTCTTCCTGCTGGTCGGCGCCAATCCCGCTGTCAGCGCCTGGAATTGGGTGGAATCGGTGCCGGGGGGCTGGAATCGGGCGCTGGCGCGGCAGCGGCAGGGCGCCACGATCGTCGTCGTCGACCCGATCCGGACCGAGAGCGCCGAGAAGGCCGACACGCATCTGGCGATCCGCCCCGGCCAGGATTGGGCACTGCTGCTCGGCATGGTCAAGGTGATCCTCGATGAAGGCCTCGAGCATCGCCAGGACTGCATTGACCTGGCGCTGGGCGTGTCGGAGTTGCGCAGCCTGGTCGCCGCCGCCGACCTCGATGACCTGGCTGCCCGCTGCGATCTCCCCCGCGTTGATATCGAATCGCTGGCACGGGATTTCGCGGCGGCACCGGGCGCGATGGTGGTCACCCGGACCGGGGTGTCACTGCACCTGGCCGGCACCATCGGCGAGTGGCTGGGTCATGTGCTCAACGTCGTCACCGGCCGGATGGACCGGCCCGGTGGCCGCCGCTTCGAACGCGGCTATGTCGATGCACTGAAGTTGGCGGCCCTGGTCAAACCCGCCGACCACCTCAGTCGGCTGCAGGGCCGGCCGATGGTGGCCGGCCACCACGGCCTCGACGAATTGCCCGACGAGATCACCGTGCGCGGGCGCGGGCAGATCCGGGCCATGGTGATCAACGCGGGCAACCCCGTCGTGTCCGGGCCCGACGGTGCGCGCCTCGATGCCGCCCTGGCGCAGCTCGACCTGTTGGTGGCCATCGACTTTCTGCAGCGCGAAAGCCACCGCCACGCACACTGGTTATTGCCCGCCGCGCACTGGCTGGAACGTGACGACTTGCTGGCGCTCACCAGCGGCCTGCACGACCAGCCGTACATCCAGTACGGACGGCGGGCGGTCGATCCGCCCGGTGAGGCCCGAGAGGAATGGCGGTTCTTCCTTGACCTCACGCTGGCGATGAAGCGACCGTTCTTGGGTATGCGTGGCGTCAACGGGTTCGTCAAGGCGACGCGTGCGGCCGCCAGGCTCGCGCGCAGGCCATCGTTGGCGTTCGGGCCGCACTGGATCGACCGGATGCTGGTGGCGGCCAGCCGCGGGATCAGCTGGCGAGCCGTCATGGCGCACCCGCACGGCTGGGTGTTCGGCAAACGCGAGTTCGGACGGCTGCGACCGGCACTGCGCACCGAGGACAAGAAGATTCACGTCGCACCCGCGGAGTTCGTGGGCCGTACTCACGAGCTGCTGGCCGAGCCGCATCCACGCTCGCCGGCGGGCTTGCCCTTCCAGCTGGCGAACAGTCGGCGCAGGCATTCGATGAACTCCTGGCTCAACGACATCCCGGGCCTGCATCCGTCGGGCAAGGACAACCATGCGGTGATCAACACCGCCGACGCCGCCGAGCTCGGGATCGCCGATGGCGATCGCGTTCGGGTGTTCTCACCCGTCGGTGAGGTCGAACTCGCCGCCCAGGTCAGCGACCGGCCCCGGCCCGGTGTCGTCATCGTCGACCACGGATGGGGGTCACGGGTGTTCGACCCGCGCGGCGGTGCGGCGCCAATATCGTTCGGCGTCAACCGGAATCTGCTCGTCGACGGATCCCCGGTGGATCCCCTGTCGCAGACGCCGGCGTTGAGTTCGGCCTACGTCGGTGTCGAGCGGGTCGGGCCTTAGCCCTGTACGTCCAAACCACCGCTTTGGCGTAGTCCAGATTGCGCCGAGATTGAACTCACGCAGCGTGCTACTCGAACTATTCCTGCGTGGCGTCAATCTCGGCGCCAGGAGCCCCATTTGGGCGCGGAGATCAGGCGACCTCGGCGAAGAACTTCAGCAGCAGGTCGGCCAGCGCGTCGGGCTGTTCGATCTGCGGGCAGTGACCGGCGTGGTCGACGACCGCCGAGCGGCCACCGGTGATCTGCCCGGCCATCTCGGCCGCCCACCCCGGCGGTAGCAGCTTGTCGCCCGCACCCTCGACCACCAGGACCGGAACATCGATCCGTTCATACGCCCGCTTGCTCGACGGGGTCGGCGGGACATCAAGTCCAGGACGGCGAAATCTTGCCGCCGCCAACGATTCCCAGGCCCCTGGCGCGATGCTGGATTCGTGGCGCCGCCGCACGTAAGCCTCATCCGCGGGGAACGAGGGATCGAAGAACAGCGCCTCCACGATGGCCTGCATCCCCTCGAACGACGCGTCGTATTCGTAGAGCGCGCTGGTGTGCCGGTTCTTCTGAATCTCACCGCCACCGCAGATCGTGACCGCGCTGCGCACCGGGAGCACCGGGGCGCCCGAGGTGAGGTCCACCAGCAGGTTGATGGCGCCCATCGAGTTGCCGACGAAATGCGCCGAGTCGATGCCCAGCAGCGCGCAGAACCGGGCGATGTGCCGGATCCGCATGCCTCGCCCATCGGTGAAGTCGACCACCTTGGCCGAGTCCCCGAAGCCCAGCATGTCCGGCGCCAGCACCCGATAGTTCTGCGACAGTACGGGAATAACTCGTTCCCAGCCGATTTCGGCGCTCACGCCGAACTCGCCGCCGTGCAACAGCACGACGGGGTCGCCCTCCCCCGCCTCGAGGAAATGAGTGGCGAGTCCGTCGACGACGATGCGCCGGTGCTGGATGCTCACTTGATCGCGATCGGGTTGACCGGTGAGCCGACGCCCCCGGTGACACTGAGCGGCGGTGCGACGAGTTGGAATTCGTAGCGGCCGTCGGCAGCGCAATCTTCGGCCAGTTCGGTGAGATTCCAGTACTCGCCCAGCATCAGGCCCATGTCACGCAAGCACAGCATGTGCATCGGGAGAATGGCACCGTCGACCCCCGACGCCGGGTTCTCCACCATCAGGTTGTCGGCCGCGACGGCAGCCACCTGATGGTCGGCCAGCCACGACGCACAGGTCCAGTCCAGGCCTGCGCCCGGCTCTGCACCGTCACCGGTCTCCAAAAAGCGTGCCCACCAACCGGTTCGGATCAGCACGATATCGCCGGGTTCGATGCTGACCCCTTGCGTCCTGGCCGCCTCGTCGAGTTCGGCCGGGGTGATCGGCTCGCCGAGCTCACAGTACGTCGGCACCCCGCGCAGTTTGACGATGTCGAGCAGCACACCCCGCGAGGTGATGCCCTTGCTCACGACCTTGTCGATGCCCAGGTAGTACGCGCCGAGGCTGGACACCGAGTCCGCGGGAAACCCGTTGTAGAGCTTGTCCTCGTAGTAGACGTGTGAGAGCGCGTCCCACTGGGTGGCGGCCTGCAGCGGCATGATGATCATGTCGTCGTTGAACCGCATCGGCCCGGCCTTGCTGTACCCGCTCAGTTGTACGGCCGCGGGATTCCGAAGCCATTTCGGCCCGTACTCCATCAGCGTGTTGGCGTCGCCGCCGTCGATGGTCATCACGTGGGTGGGATTCTGCCGGTACTGGAACGCGCCCTGCGGACCCGACGAGCCGAAGTCGACGCCGAGTGGAAAGACCTTGCCGTGCTTGACCGTTGCGGCCGCCTGAGCGACCTTCTCGGGCGTGATGAAGTTCAGCGTGCCGAGCTCGTCGGCGTCACCCCACCGGCCCCAGTTGCGGACGTCGTCGGCGACCCGACGGAAATCGCTCATATCGGCCACGCTGGTCATCCCTTCTCGTAGTCGGCGGCTTGGCCCGCCGCGATGTTGCCGCCGTCGGCCCAGATGACCTGCCCGGTGATGTAACCGGCGGCCTTGCTGCCCAGGAACACCAGCACCGCGGCCTGCTCGGCGGGGTTGGACACCCGCCCGAGCGGCTTGGGGATGTCATCGAGCAGGCCCTGCCCATAGGCCGACCGCAGCTGGTCGAGAATCGGTGTCTCGGTCACGCCCGGTCCCGTGCAGTTGATCCGAATACCCTTGGCGCCCAGTGGGACGGCATTGCTCACCGCGTAGCCGATGATCGCCTCCTTGGACAGCCGGTAGCCGCCGTCGGCCAGTGCGTCGGGATGGTCGTGACACCACGCGATGCCCTCGGCCATCGAGCCCGTCGCCAGCAGACCGGCCGCCTGTGGCAGGTTCTCACGGTAGTTCGCCGCAGCCAGCGAAGAGACGCAAACGACCGACGAGCCGGATCCCAGCCTGGGCAGCATCGCTTCGGTGAGATGCCGGGTGCCCAGGAAGTTGATCGTGACGACCAACAATGGGTTCCCGATCCCCGAGGACACCCCAGCCACGTTGAACAGCCCGTCGACGTGGCCGCCCACGGCGGCAGCCGCCCGATCGATCGAATCGGAATCGGCGAGGTCGACCTCGACGAACTCGCTCAGCTCGACCGTGCCGGGCGGCGGGGGTCGCACGTCAAGGCCGACCACCTCGGCGCCCAGATCGGTCAGCTGCCCGCACAGCTGCGCGCCGATTCCCGACGCGCAGCCGCTGACTACAACACGGCGGCCGTCATACCGCAGCAGATCGTCGATGGTGGACACGGGCTACTTGGCTTTCCGCTTCTCCTTCTCCAACTGCGCGGCCTTCACCCGGCCCTCGTTGATCTCGGCCATCGCCTCGGGGATCTCGCCGGCGGTGAACTTTCCACCCCGGCCGGTGGGCAGGCCGCCGAAGGAGTAGGTCTCGTCGAATATCGGTGCCTCCGAGGGCTGGCGGCGGGCCTCGACCTTCTCGATCACCGGCGCCAGCCGCTTGGCCTTGTCGGCGACGGCCTTGGCGTCCCGCTCGATGAACTCCGGCAGGATCTCCTTGCCCATGATCTCGATGGACTCCATCGTGCCCTCGTGACTACGCGGGTTGAGCAGCAGGATGATCTCGTCGACACCGCTGGCCTCGTAGCCGCGCAGGAACTCCCGCACTGTCTCCGGCGAACCGATGGCACCGCGCCCCGGACCGTAGGCCAGGGTCGGGTCCTCCTTGACGGCCTTCTCGTACAGTTCCCACACGCCGGTGCGGCCGGGGGTGTGCATACCGGTCAGGTAGTAGTGCATGATGCCGAATGAGAAGAATCCGCCGCCGATTCCGATCCGCTTGAGCGCCTCGTCATCGGTCTTGGCCACCATCATCGACAGGTCGCCGCCGATGGCCAGGATGTTGGGGTTGATGGCCGGGGTGACCGGCGCGCCCTGCTCCTCGAATTCCTGGTAGTAACCGGCCACCCGCTCCTTGAGCGCCTCGGGACCGGTGTAGGCGAAACTCAGTGCGCCGATCGCCTTCTGGGCGGCCATCTGCACCGACGACGGACGGGTGCAGGCCACCCACACCGGCGGGTGCGGGCTCTGCAGCGGCTTGGGGATGACATTGCGGGCCGGCATCTCGACGTGCTCACCCTTGAAGCCGGTGAACGGCGCCTCGGTCATACACCGGATGGACACCTCCAGCGCTTCTTCCCACATGGTGCGCTTGTCGGCGGGGTCGATATCGAAGCCACCGAGCTCGGCGACCGATGAGCCTTCGCCGGTGCCGAATTCGACACGCCCGTTGGACAGGTGGTCCAGGGTGGCGACGCGCTCGGCGATGCGCGCCGGGTGGTTGATCGGCGGCGGCAGGTGCATCACCCCGAAGCCGAGCCGAATGTCCTTGGTGCGCTGGCTGGCCGCGGCCAGGAACATCTCCGGCGCGGTGGAGTGGCAGTACTCCTCCAGGAAGTGGTGCTCGGTGAGCCACACGGTGGAGAACCCGGCCTTGTCCGCGGCCTCCACCTCGTCGAGGCCATGCTGGAACAGCTGGTGCTCGTCGTCCTCCGACCACGGCCGCGGCAGCGGGAATTCGTAGAACAGCGAGATCTTCATGCGGTTACCTCTCGATCGGAATTGTGGGAGATGTGTTCTGCTGCGACGTATCCGAACGTCATCGCGGGTCCGATGGTGGCGCCGGCACCGGCGTAGCTGCGGCCCATCACCGCGGCCGAGGCGTTCCCGGTGGCGTAGAGCCCACCGATGACGGTGCCGTCCTCGCGCAGTACCCGGGCGTGCTCGTCGGTGAGCAATCCACCGGACGTGCCCAGATCGCCGAGGATGATCTGAAAAGCCAGATACGGTGCCTTGCCCAGCGGCGCCAGGTTGGGGTTGGGCAGCGTCGGGTCACCGTAGTAGTTGTCGTAGGCGCTGTCGCCCCGATTGAAGTCGTCGTCGTGCCCCTTGCGGGCGAGTTCGTTGAACCGGGCGGCCGTGCGCTGCAATTCGTCCGCCGGCACCCCGATCTTGGCGGCCAGTTCCCCGAAGGTGTCGGCGGCCACCACGATCCCGGAGTCCAACCAGGCCTGTGGAATCTTGCGGCCGGTGGGAACCGGAGCGAACGGCACTTTCGGGATCGGCAGGTGCCCGCCCACCACATACCGGTGGAACGACGCGATGTCGGTGACCAGCCAGCACGGGATGTGATCCACGCCGCTCTGCTGGCCCTCGATCATGGCGTGCGCGAAATCCATGTAGGGCGCGGCTTCGTTGATGAACCGCTTGCCGGCTCCGTTGACAACGAATTGCGCGGGCATCATCCGTTCGTTGAGCATGAACTGCAGGCGCCCGTCGGGCCAGCACATGGCGGGGAACCACCACGCTTCGTCGAGCAGATCGGTGGCGGCGCCCACCTTCTGCCCCGCCCGGATGCCGTCACCGGTGGCCGCGGGATTGCCGAAGCTCCAGTCCTTTTCCAGCACGGATAGGTGCTCACGGCGCCACGTCATATCGTGGTCGAACCCGCCGGAGGCCACCACCACGCCGAGCCGGGCGGCGATCCGCACTGGCTTGCCGCCGCGTTCCACCACGGCGCCGACCACCCGCCCTTCTGGGCCGTCCGAGTCGGTGATCAGTTCGGTCATCGGCGCCGACAACCACAGTGGGATGTCCTTCTCCTTGAGCGCCAGGCGCATCCGGGCCATCAGCGACTGCCCGATTGCGGCCATCCGGTCGCCGAAAACCCGGGCCCGGAACATCCGCCAGATCAGCTTGAGCAGCACGGCCTTACCCCGCCAGTTCTGACGCACCTGGTAGAACAGCCGAAGATCCTTGGGGGCGAACCAGATTCCCTTAGGAGCCAACGCCAGTGGCGCGAGCAGGTTCTGCTCCTCGTCGCCGAGCTTGCGCAGATCGATCTCGGGCACGTTGATGGTGCTGCCGCGCTCGGACCCGCCGGGCAGCTCCGGGTAGTAGTCGGCATAGCCGGGCTTCCAGACGAAGTCGAACCAGCTGCTGGACTGCTCCAGGAATTCCATCATCTCGGGGGCGGTGTCGACGTAGGCGCGCAGCCGTTGGTCACTGACCAGACCGCCGGTGATGGTCTTGAGGTACTCGAACACCCCGTCCGGGTCGGGCGAATAGCCGGCCTTGCGTTGCGACGGCGCGCCGGGCACCCAGATTCCACCGCCGGACAGTGCCGATGAGCCGCCAAATTTGGGCGACTTCTCCACGATCAGGGTGTCCAGCCCGGACGCGTCCGCGCGCAGCGCAGCGGTCATCCCGCCCGCGCCCGAGCCGATGACGAGGACATCGACCGTGTGATCAAACTGGGTCATGCCGGCACCGCCGTCCGGATCGCGAAGCCTGCAATCAGCTCTGGAGCAGCGCGGTAGTAGCGCTGCTGGGTCTGGTAGTCACCCTGAGCCGCCAGTGCGGCGAAAGCCGCGACCCAGGTTCGGATCTCATGTGCCGAATTGCCCGCCTCACGGGCGATCCAGTCGTTGGTCCAGCCGTCCACCTCGGCCAGCTGATTGGTATCGATCAGGTCCAGCAGGGCGTGGTCCCAGTCCGGGTTCAGCGGCTGCAGCGGGCTCTGGCCGTGGGCGAAGTCGTGCGCCGCGGCGATCACGGCATCTTGCCGTGCCGCTCGCCCTTCCGGCGACATCGGCGCCCCACCGACGATGCGCTCCAGCGCCGCAGGTGGCGCGGTCGCCAACGTCGGCACCGGCGGATCATGGGACAGCCCACCGGACCCGACGACCAGCACCCGCTTGCTCAGGGTGCCCAGGTACTCACCGATCGCGGTGCCGAGGGCCCTGGTGCGCTTGAGCGGGCCCAGCGGGGTGGCCACCGAGTTGATGAACACCGGGATGACGGGCCGGGATGCGGCATCGGAGAAGAGCACCTCGAGCGGCTGCACGGTGCCGTGATCGACGTCCATAGCCGCCGACAGCGATACGTCAACGCCGGATTCCCATACCGCGGCGGCCATCTCGTTGGCGACATCGGCGGGCACGGTCAGCGGTCCGGCGTGGGTGCCGTAATCGCCGACACCGTGGGCCGCGGTGCCGATACAGAAGGGCGGCATCAGCCGATAGAAGAATCCGTTGTAGTGGTCCGGGGAGAAGATGACCACGAGCTCGGGATCGAAATCAGCGACGAAGGACCGGGTTTCGGCCAGCTGGGTATTGATGTCATCAAGCAGTTCCGCCGATGGGCCGGGAAGGTTCAGCAGCGGGCTGTGCGACATGCAGCAGAGGGCCAGTGGCATCGGTGCCTCCTCCCGGGGTCAGAGTGAGTTTGTCGAGCAGGGCCGCGCTCAGTTCCGGTGTGCGTTGAGCGATGCACGCGCCGGCGATGCAGCGGTCGGGGCGTAGGAACATCACGGATTCTTCGTGGGTGTCGAACCAGGCTTTGAGTGCTCCGGTGCGGTCGCCGACCACCAGGACGTCGGGGTCGTCATGACCGGTCCAGTGCAGCTGGGTCGTCGGGCGCAGCGCAACGAATACAGCACCGAGTGACTTCCAGGCGGCAAAGGCCTTCTCCCCCAGCAGCTGTCGGGGGTTGTTGCTCCAGCACACAAACGCGAACCATGGCCCGACGACATCGTCGAGCAGGACGTTCTGCTGATCCCGGGTGTCCACGCGGGGCTGGATGAACAGGGTGCCGACCGCGGAGGACGGTGGCCGCGGCTCGCTGTGTACCACCGCGCCCTGTTCGTAGCGCGGCATCGGCTTGAAGCGCATCTCCAGGACGTAGCGCTTCAACGACGGCACCAGGGAGGCCGCACGGATCAGCACGTCGCGGGCCCCGGCAACCCGCGGGTTGGTCGGCGAGATCACCTTGCCGACCGTGGTCGACAGGTCGATCATCGCGCGAGCGTGCTTCCGGCGTTCGACGTCATAGCTGTCCAGCAGTGCGTCGTGAGCCTGCCCCTTGACCACCGCGGCCAGCTTCCAGCCGAGGTTGGCGGCGTCACGAATCCCGCTGTTGTAGCCCTGGCCCTGCCAGACCGGCATCAGGTGGGCGGCATCCCCGGCAATCAGCATGCGGCCCTTGCGGAACGAGCTGGCGATGCGGGAATGGTGGGTGTACAGCCGGCGGCGGATGATGTCGACCTTGTCCGGGTACGGCACCAACCGGGAGAGCATTTGTGCCACGAACTCGGGATCCTCGGCCTGCTCGTCGGTTTCGTGACCGTGGATCAAGAATTCGAAGCGCCGAATGCCGTGGGCGATGGCGATCGAGACGTAGGGCCGGGCCGGGTCCGCGCCGACCTCGCTATTGGGATGTCCCAGCGGGTCGTTGGCGATGTCGACCACCAGCCATCGGGTCGACGACGTCGTGCCGTCGAACGACACCCCCATCAGGCGGCGGGTGGCACTGCGCCCGCCGTCACAGCCGACGACGTAGCGGGCGTCCACTTTTCGCGGCCCGGAGTCGGCTGGGGACAACTCCACGGTGACACCGTCGGCGGCCTCGGTGATCGAGGTCATCGGGTGACCCCACGCCACCTCCACGTGGTCGAATCGGTCGAGACCCTTGTACAGTTCGGCGTCGACCAGGGGCTGCACGAACCCGTTGCGCTTAGGCCAGCCGAACCGCGCGTCGGGCGGAGCCATCTCGGCCAGCAGGCGGCGCTTGCCGTCGTAGAACCGCAGAATCTGGTTGGGCACGGTATGCGGAAGGACGGCGTCCACCAGGCCGATGGCCTGGAAGGTGCGCAAGCCTTCGTCGTCGAGACCCACCCCGCGCGGGTAGTCGATCAGCGCGTCGCGCTCGTCGACGACCAGGGTGCGGACACCCTGCAGGCCAAGGACATTGGCCAGGGTCAGGCCGACCGGCCCGGCGCCCACCACGACGACGTCGAAATTCATGTTCATCGGCCCAGCAGGAAGTCGATGTGCAGGCGGTTGAACGTCTTGGGGTCCTCGTACTGCGGCCAGTGCCCGCAGCCTTCCATGACCTCGAAGCGGGCGCCCGGGATCATCTCCGAGATGCGCCGGCCTTCGCTCACATCGGCGGTCGGATCGTCGCTGGTCCACAGCACCAGCGTCGGTGCGGTGATCGCGCCGTAGTCACTGGGGCTCATCAGGTTTCGCTGCCGGATCTCGGGATCCTGCAGTGCCATGATGTCGCGCATCGCGGCGACGAAGCCCGGCTGCCGGTAGACGCGCTGCCTGCTGGCGACGATGTCGTCGTAGTCCTTGGTCTTATCCGCCATCAGCCACTTGATCCTGGCCTGGACGGTTTCCCAGCTCGGATTCTCCGCGGCAGCCATCGACAGCGTGATGATCCGCTTCATCACCTCCGGGTCGGCCTGCGAACCACCGGCGGTGTTGAGCACCAGACGCTCGAGCCGGTCGGGGTGATCGACGGCGAACCGCGAGGCCACCCACCCGCCCAGCGACTCACCGGAGATGTAGGCACGCCGCGCCCCGATGGTGTCGAGAACGGTCGCGAGGTGGTCGACGTAGTGCGGGATCTCCAGCAGATGCCCGGGCTTGTCGGTGTAGCCGTGCCCGAGCATGTCGATCGACCAGGTGGAGAAATGTTCGGCGTGCGCCTCGATGTTGCGCACGTATGCCTCGGCATGGCCGCCGGATCCGTGCAGAAGCACCAGAGTGGGTTTGGTCGGATCGCCGGCGTGCAAGTAGCGCGTGCGCACTCCGCCGGCATCCAGATAACCCTGTGAGAACTCAACGCCCTGCAGATCGCTCCAGACGCTTTCGAACTCCGGCACCCCTTGGCCCCTGTCCTCGGTGATAATGGGATTCTCGCTTTTTGTAAGCGGTATGTGTAATTATTGAACTATGACGTGCGATAGTTTAAGAGCATCACTCTCGCAGTGCCGTCTGTCAAGGCGCTTCGGGGTGGCTCGCATCCGATTTCGCACCACAGGCACGGGGACGGTATGACGCAGACATCCACCGAAAGCCCGGTCAGCGCTGCGCCGGGGTCACAGACGCTGGCTCGCGGCCTGCACGCATTGCAGCTGGTCGCGGAGGCTAAAGGCGGGCTGACCATCCAGCAGGTCGCCGACCACATCGGGGTGCACCGGACTATCGCCTACCGGCTGCTGAGCACCTTGGCCTCCTACCGGCTGGTGGCCAAGGCCGAGGACGGACGCTTCCGGGCCGCGGCCGGCCTTGCGGCACTGGGAGCGTCGTTCGACAACAACGTCCGGGAACTGTCCCTGCCGACCCTGCGGGGGCTCGCCGACGAACTCGGTACGACGGTGTCACTGCTGGTCGCCGAGGGTGATCAACAGGTCGCGATCGCGGTCATCGTGCCGACCCGGGTGTCCTATCAACTGTCCTTTCACGAGGGCAGCCGCTACCCGCTCGACCGGGGTGCGGCCGGGATCGCACTGCTGGCGAGCATGGCGCCGCGACCCACCGAACGCCCGCTGGTCACCCGCGCACGCGAGCAGGGCTGGATCATCACCCACGGCGAGGTCGAGCCCAATACGTACGGCCTGGCCGTCCCGGTGCATAGGCCTCCCACGTCGCCCCATACCTGCATCAACCTGATCTCGCACCGTGAAGACCTGGTGCTACACGGCCGCGAAGCGGCCATCACTGCCGCCCAACGCCTCTCGGCGGTTTTGAGTTAAGCACCCCGCTGAACTGCGCAAACGCCGACTGGGGCGCTTGACACTGCACGATCGACGTCGTTAGCGTGACAACAACGAACACCTGAGTTCGATAAATGCACACACCAATACCCGTGTGCGGCAACAGGAGTGAAGTGAGGAGCCGGCGATGGCGCACACCTGGGGCTCGGGCCAATCCGGCCCACCTGCGTGGGACCGCGAGACCGACGTTGTGGTCCTCGGCACCGGCGCGGCCGGCCTGACCGCCGCACTGGCCGCGCGCGCCGAAGGCGCATCGGTGGCGGTGTTCGAGAAGGCGCCGACGGTCGGTGGCACCACCGCGGTTTCGGGTGGCATCGTCTGGATTCCCGCTCACAACCGGGCCGCCGGCGGTGAGCTGAGTGTCGCCGATGCGCTGAAATACCTTGACGCCCAATCACTCGGCGTCATGGACCACGAACTGGTCGAGACCTTCGTGCGCACCGGGCCGGCAATGCTGGACTACGTCGAGGCTCACAGCGCGCTGCAGTTCGAGGTCGCCGAGGGTTTCCCCGACTACAAGCCCGAGCTCCCTGGCGGGCAGCCAGGTGGCGGACGGTCGTTGAACGCCAAGCCGTTCGATCAAGCTGCCGTGGGCGAATGGGCCTCGCGGATCACGTCATTCCCGATCGACTTCAGCAATGTCGGTATCGACGCCGAGACGCGCGCCCGGATCCATGCCGCCGTCGACGATATGGACGGTGACTACTGTGTCGCGGGTGCCGCGCTGATCGCCGGCCTGCTCAAGGGTCTGCTCGACCTCGGGGTCGCACCGGTGACCGAGGCCCGCGCGGTGGAGCTGATCGGCTCGGCAGCTGGTATCACCGGAGTGCGGATCGCGTTGGATGGCAAGGAAATCCTGGTAAAGGCCAACAAGGCGGTGATCCTGGGCACTGGCGGGTTCGAATGGGATCAGCGCCTGGTCGAGGCCTACCTGCGCGGGCCGATGCGTGGCCCGGTGTCACCGCCGAACAACACCGGCGACGGCCTGCGGATGGCCATGGCGCACGGCGCCGACCTGGCGAACATGGGTGAGGCCTGGTGGGTGCCGGTCATCCAGATCCCCGGCGACACGCTGGGTGGAAAGCCGCGCAGCCGCAGTGTGCGACTGGAGCGCACCCGGCCGCGCAGCATCATCGTCAACCGAGCCGGAAAGCGTTTCCTCAACGAGGCCGGCGAGTACAACTCGATGTCCGGACCGTTCCACCAGCTCGACCCGCGCGCCGGCTATGTCAACGACCCGGCATGGATCGTGTTCGACGCCCAGCATCTGAAGCAGTACGGCTTCCTCGGTATCGACCCGGGCGGCGTCGCCCCCGATTGGTTCAACGAATCGGCAACGCTGGCCGAACTGGAGGCCAAGACCGGGATCGACGCCGATGGACTGGCCGCCACCCTGACCGCCTGGAACGACGCCGTCGCCGAGGAAGTTGACCCCGAATTCGGCAGAGGCGCAAGCGCATACGACGGCTACTGGGGTGACAACTCAGCGGCCACGCCGGCGCTGCAGACGCTTGGCCCGCTGGACACCGCGCCCTACTACGCCGTGCCGGTGGGGATCGGCGCCATGGGCACCAAGGGCGGACCCCGCACCGATCACGATGGCCGGGTGCTGCACGTCAGCGGTGAGCCGATTCCCGGACTCTTCGCCGCGGGGAACGCGATGGCCGGCGTGACCGGACGGGCCTACGGCGGAGCCGGCGGAACACTGGGCCCGGCAATGGTATTCGGCTACCGGGCGGGCCTTGCCGCGGCTGGCAAGCCTGCTCCTCGTTGACACCGCACTGAGAACGAGCATTCCGCCAAAACATCGCCCTGAGTGCGATTTCAACAGGCTGTGGATAGCTGATAACGCGAATCCGCGTCATTTGACAACCTCCGACCCATGGCGCAGGTATTCATCGGCAGCGAGGCGTTCGCGGCGGGCACAGTCACCAAGTACGACTTGCGGGCCCGTTATCAGCGAGTGCTACCTGACGTCTACGTCCCCAAGGGAGCGCCACCGTCGCTGCGCGACCGGACTATCGCGACTTGGTTGTGGTCGCGTCGTGAGGGCGTCATCTCCGGTGCCGCAGCGTCGGCGCTGCACGGCGCGAAATGGGTTGACCAGGACGCCGTCATCGACGTGAACTGGCCTGGCCGCAAGTCTCCGCCAGGGGTCAAAGCTCGCAACGAGACTCTTCTTGGGGCAGAGATCAGTTCGCGGCAAGGCATTGCCGTCACCAGCATTGCGCGTACCGCTTTTGACCTGGCGCGGCGAGGGCCGGCCGGGCAGGCTGTCGAGCGGCTGGACGCACTGGCCGCCGCCACCAACTTCGCCGCCGGCGACGTTCTCGAGGTCGCCCAGCGCCACCCGCACGTCAAGGGTCTGCGACAAGTGGGCCGGCTGCTCGAGCTTGTCGATGCCGGCGCCCAGTCGCCGCGAGAGACCTGGCTTCGATTGCTGTTGATGGCGGCGGGATTTCCGCGCCCGCAGACCCAGATACCGGTGCTCAGACCGGACGGGTATTCGCACTACTTTCTCGACATGGGCTGGCCCGAGATCATGCTTGCCGTCGAATATGACGGGGAGCAACATCGCGTCGATCGCGCCGTCTATGACGACGACCTGGTCCGATCGGAGTACATCTCGCACGTCGGCTGGCGCCGCGTCCGAGTGATCGCCGGCCACCGGAAGCCTGACATCGTGCGCCGAGTCCGCCAAGCCTGGCGTTGAGACCGCACTGAGAGTGATAATTCTGCGGAAACTTCGCTCTGAATGCGGTCTCAACGCAAACTATTGCGCACCAGGTACTTCTGCACCTTGCCGCTGGCGGTACGCGGGTAGTCGGCCACCTCGTGCAGCTCCTCGGGCCACTTCTGCCGTGCCGCGCCGCAGCTCTCGAAGTGGACGCGCACCTCCTGCAGGGTCGGCATGCTGTGGCCCTCCTTGACGCGCAGCACCGCAGCCGTGTGCTCACCGAGGCGGGCATCCGGCGCGGCCACCACCACGGCTTCGGCCACTGCGGGCATGCTGAGCAATAGCTCCTCCACTTCGAGCGCGCTGATGTTCTCCCCACCGCGGATGATCACGTCGGCCTTGCGGTCGGTGATGGTCAGGTAGCCGTCCTCGTCGAGTACGCCGATGTCACCGGTGTGGTACCAGCCGTCGTCGTCGAAGGCTTTCGCGGTCAGCGCGTCATCGGTGTAGCCCAGACACAGATCCGGTCCGCGGGAGAGGATTTCGCCGTCCTCGGTCAGCCGCATCTCGACGCCGGGCCGGGCGTCGCCGTCGGTGAGCAAGCGCTTGTCCTCGGGGGCGTCCGGTCGTGATCCGGTGATCGACGGGTGTTCGGTGCTGCCGTACGACCGGAAAACGTGCACTCCCCGATCGGCCAGCCGGCGAGTCACCGCCGCCGGCACCGTCGAGCCGCCGAGCCCGACGTGTTTGATCCGGTTCATGTGCGACTCGGTGAACTTCGGATGGTCGAGCAGACTGGTGACGAAATACGGTGGGCCACCACCGATCGACATGCCTTCGGATTCCATCAATTCCAGCACCCGGCCCGGTTCCCAGACATCGGTCAGGTCGATGGGGGCGCCTTCGAGCACCGGTATCAGAAATGCCCCGACCATGCCGATGAAGTGGCCGACCGGGGTGGCGGTGATCTGCCTGCCGCGATCCGGCGCATAGTTCTCCAGCAGCTGGCGGGTCTCGAAGCCCAGCGTCTGGTGACTGTGGATGACACCCTTGGGGTCACGGGTGGTTCCGGAGGTGAACGCGATGAGCGCCGGACTGGCCGGATCGGTGTGCAGTTCGCCGGCCATCGGCTCGTCGGCCAGCAGGTCGTCGAAATCCTTGCCCACCAGGCCGACGATCGGGACGTCGGCACACAGGTCCGGCTGGAACGTCATATGGCCGAACTGCTCGGTGGTGATGAAGACCTTCGGACGTGCCGTACCGATGATGTGCGTCAATTCCTTGCGGCCGTAGAAGTGCACGACCGGGACCACCACGGCACCGAGGAACGCCGACGCCCAGAACGTCACCGCGGCCTCGACCCAGTTCGGCAGCTGGAAGGCGATGACATCGCCCGGCCCGACGCCGCGGGCCCGCAGTCCGGCGGCCAGCCGGCGCGCGGCGACCTCGACGTCGCGGAACGTGCCGCTGAACGGGCGCACCGCGGAGTGCACCCAGAACCCCGTGTCGGGGTTGGCCGCGAGCCCTCGGGCCAGGAGCTCACCGAGGGTGTCCGGGGTCCACCAGCCCTCCTCGATGTAGCGTTTGCTCAGCTCAATCGGGACATTTCTCAACTACCAGCACCTCCGCATGGCGATGCTATTCTCCTGCATCGAGAATGCCAATACCGAAATCGGAGAACGAAATGGTCGATCTGGAATGGAGCGACGGACTCGTGGTCCTCACGATCGACCGGCCGCATGCCCGCAACGCCATCGCGTTGTCGACCATGGGCGAACTCGAAGAGGCGCTCGACGCCGCGGCGGGCGCACAGGCCATGGTCATCCGCGGCGGCGGTGACCGCGCGTTCGTGTCCGGCGGCGATCTCAAAGAACTCGCCGCACTGCGCACCACCGAGGAGGCCGCCGCGATGGCGTCCCGGATGCGCGCCATCTGCGACCGGATCGCCGGCTTCCCCGCCCCCGTCATCGCCGCGCTGAACGGACACGCGCTCGGTGGCGGAGCCGAAGTCGCCGTCGCCGCCGATATCCGGGTGGCCGCCGACGACGTGAAGATCGGCTTCAACCAGGTGTCCCTGGAGATCATGCCGGCCTGGGGCGGTGCCGAACGACTGGCGGCGCTGGTCGGCAAGAGCAAGGCCTTGCTGATCGCGGGATCGGGCACGGTGCTCACCGCGGGCGAGGCCGAACGGTGGGGCCTGATCGACCGGGTTGTCCCCCGCGACTCGTTCGACGACGAATGGCGCACGCTGGCACGGTCGTTGGCCAACCGTCCGGCCGGCCGGATCAAGCGGGTGATTGCCGGCGTGACTCCCACCGAGGCCATCGACGCTTTCGCCGAACTCTGGGTGTCCGACGAGCACTGGGCCGCCGCCGACCGGGTGATGAACCGCGCCAAGTGACCTCACAGCGGGAACCTGCCGCGCACTCCGTTGAAGCGCTCCCATAGCGCAGCGGTGCGTTCGGCACTAGTGACCCGCTTGGTATCCGGCGGTAGTGCATCGTCGAGCTGTGCCCGCCCGACCAGCCTGGTGCTCAATACCGCCGGCTGCCCCTCGAGCATGTGCCGGTAGGTGAGGTTGCCGCGTTCGAAGCCCTGGGTGTCGAGCCAGTTGTGCACGCCCGGGTCGTCGTGGGCGAGAACCAACCGGACCTTGCCGTCACTGTCGGTCGACGCACGGCTCGGCGTGTAGCTCACCGGGCGGTAGAGGAAGTCCATGCTGGTGAAGAACACGCCCATGTTGGTGACCATCCACAGGCCATCATGGGCGTCGAATTCGACGATGAGCGCTTCGTCAGGTCCCAACTCCCAGTACATGTTTGCGGCGGTCCGGCCACGTTTGCCGTCCGCCGCGGTGGCATCCACGACCGGGAAGCGATTCGGGTGCTCGCTGTCGACACCGCCGTAGGTGAACGGGAACTCAGGCCAGCTGGTCATCAGGCCGGTGAGGAAATCGCCCGCCCAGGCAAAAGCGTCGACCATCTCTGAGGCCGTCGGCAGCGGCTTGGGTGCGGCCATGTCGATGCGCTCGATGCGCAGCTGCCCGGGGCGCTCGTCCCAGCGGTCGAAGCCTTGGCGGATGAACAGTTTTCGCGACGCGACGGTCGTCGGCAGCCAGTTCGGCTCGCGCTCAGGTCCCCCGATGTATAGCTCGAACGTGCCGTCCGGTTCAACGTGGAGCTGATGGCCGAACACGTTGGCCTCGGGCACGTCGCCGAACGGCTCGTGCAGTACGTGCGGACCGACCGGGCGCGCACCCTGTACGGTGACGTTGAAAAATCGTGCGGTTCCTCGTGTTCCGGTGATCCGATAGGTCGATTTGCCGTCGATCCAGGCCTGCTGGTAGGTGAAGTCCGCGCAGTCGCCGCCGAGCTTACGGGTGGGGTTGCAGAACGCATGGAGACTCGGATAGCGCGGATCACGGGTTTCCAGCGCGAGATCGAAGGCCTGGCCCAGATTCTGGGTGAGGAACCGGAACGCGTCGGTGCGCTGGACGTCAGAGGTTGAGTTGGCATCCTTGAACGCGTGCTTGCCCGCGGCCTTCAACCGGTCGCAGAACTCATCCCACGCGCGGTCGAGCGCCGCGTCCTGTGCCCCATTGCCGAACGCCACTGAAGTCCTCCTCGTCTCAGCCGCCGAGCCGATCGAGCATCGCGCCGACCACCTCGCACCCCCGCCGGGCGGCCGCCAATCTCCCTTCCGCGTCGATACGGGGCCCGAGCAGCTCCAGGTCGAAACCGAACTGATAGCCGTCGGCCAACGCCTGGGCCACAACGGCTTCGATCGGAATCGCACCGTCGCCTGGCACCGCGCGAGCGGGCAGTGCGCGATCGCCCAGCACATAGTCGCTCAACTGGATCAGGCGTGTCCGCGGAAGTGCCGATCTGAGCAAACCTGCGAGGTCGGCCTCGGCCCAGCAGTGAAACAGGTCGACGCAGATGTCGAGGCCGGCCGCCTCCGCGAGCGTGATGGTGTCGCGCAGACTGTGCGCCAGATGGATGTCGGCATACAGGCTGGACGCGTTCTCGACTGCCAGGCTGACGCCGGCCGCCGACGCCTCCCGCGCGCAGGGCTCGATCGCCACGCTGAACTTCTCGGCTGCCTGCTCCCAGCTGAGTTCGCCGCGCCCGCCGGTGAGCAGGTAGATGCAGGTTGCTCCGCTGGCGGCGGCAGTCTCGATCAACCGGGATAAGGCGGCGCGCGCGGCGTCGACGGACGATGCGTCGACCGGCACCCGCCCGGCCCCGAACAGGTGGTAGACGGCGTGGATCAGATAGTCGCCGCCGGCGAGGACGCGCCGGAACTCTGGGGTGCGGAATTGCGTGTCGATGACGCTGAGGCGCCGAACCCCGAGGTCCGTCCAATTGCGCTGTAATTCAGCCGGACTCGCGCCGAGGAAGGTGACGTCGTGGACGGATACGCGCTCGTGCATCGTCAGTCCCGCTTTTCGATGCGAACGCCGAAACGCTCGCGGAACGGGGCGAACTCGGCGTGCAGATCATCGAGGTCTTCACCGATATCGGTGAGCAGTGAGGTGGAGTATCCGAACTTGCCGTAGCGATCGCCGCGGTTACCGGCCAGGTAGTCGCGCATGGCGGCCTCGGCTTCACTGGTGAGATCCCGTCCACAGAAGGTGTAGTAGCCGCGCACCGCCCCGATCGGGTCCGCGATGAATTCGGTGTACGGAATGTGCATGATCCGCGGATCGTCCACCATCGGCGACGTCATCGTGTTGGCGATGCTGGCCCTGGTCAGCTCGAGGTGTTTCTTGGCCTCGACATGCAGATTGATTGGTCCGACGATGCCGTCGAGGATATCGGCCATCATCATCGTCCGCGATGCTGCTACCTGCACCGGGTCGCGATGCAACCACAACAGGTTGGCATCGGGATAGGTGTCGAAGAGCGCTTCGAGGCGAAAGCCGTGGAAGCCCTTCAGCACCCAATACTTGGGCTCCCGGTTGTACTGGAACTGTTGCAGCATCGCCTTGTGGATGCGGTATTGCGCAGCGGGATCCGTCGGTAGCCCGCCCACGAGCGTCTGCATCGGAACCCGCCACCATGCGGTGGGCGTCATCACCCGAAAGTCGAAGGCCCAGGTGCGTTCGTCCTCGGGCAGGCCGTTACCGAGCATGTCGTTGTAGGGGTGGCTGTGTAGCCACTTGGGCATCTTGGCGTTGATCTCGCGCCAGTCGGCGTCAGCGTCGGCGCGGCGTGGGTCGTCCGGACCAGCCAGACCGGGCGGCGGCGAGGGGTACATCACCTCCCAGAACCGCAGCGCGCGCCCGTGTGGATCCACCGACATCAGGGCATGCATGAGCGTGGTTCCCGAGCGCGGTTCGCCCGTCACGAACATCGGCCGGTCGATAACCTCGTCGGCGATCGGAAAGCGGGTCCGGTCGGCGAACAGTTCCAGCCGCGAGGTCAGCAGCCAGTGGCACACCCGCTCGGCTTCGGCAATACCGTTGGCGTCCAGGCCGATCCCGTTCAGATGGTCGACCGCGATCCCGAATCGCTCCGGCAGAGTGGGGTCGCCGAAATCGTCGTGCCCTGTCTCGGCCTGCGCCCGGGCCAGCAGGCCGGCAGGATCCAGTCTCACGGTCATGACTGTCCGCCACACAACGTCAGCAATTCGTCTTCCGTCCTCTGCACATTGGCCGCCGATGCGGCACCGAATTCCAGGCCGGCCATCGTGGCGTAATCCAAGATCTTCGGAACCCGAAGTCCGGCATCAACATACGACTTGATGATCCGTGCAACCTCGGCGGGCGTGCCATGCGGGACGACCGCCAGGATCGCCTCGGGATCGACACGAGCGAGGAAGTCGAGGATGCGTTCCCTGGTCATGGTCGCCGGGTTGATGTCGTGGAACCCACCCCAGTCCGCACCCATCGGATGGTCAAACCCGAAACGGCGCAGAACCTCTGCGGAGACCTGCAGCAGAAAGCTCGCCACCAGCGGCGCGCGGACGATCCGCTCGATCGCGGCCTCGTCGTCGCCGATCAGGCACACCTGCACAAAGCACGGGGTGATCGCCATCGGGTCACGTCCGGCGCGTTCGGCCGATTGGCGCACTGCACCGAGCATCTCCGCGTAGTGCTCGGGGATCCACGCGCCGGCCGGCCACCAGCCGTCGGCGTAGCGTCCGGCAATCTCGAGCATCCGCGGCCCGCTGGCACCGATCCAGATCGGTGGGAACCGGCCGTCATAGGCCTCGGTGTCCAATCGGGCGTGCTCGAGCCGGTAGAACTGGCCATCGAAGTCGACCGGCCCCGGGCTATCCCACAGCAGCCGAATGACTTTCAGCGCCTCCTCGAAGCGGCTGACCGGCTTGGCGAACTCGAAGCCGTACGGCACGATGTTCTCGGTCTCGCCGCTGCCGAGGCCCAGGATGAATCGCCCGCCGGACAGGTGATCGACGGTCAGTGCGCTCTGTGCGAGCAGAGCGGGGTGGCGACGGACGGTGTCCACGACGCTGGTCGCCAGCGGCACCGTCGTGGTGAGCACCGCTGCGGCCGCGGCCACCGCCATGCCATCGAGATGGCGGTGCGGCGACGGCGAGACGGTGGCCAGGTCGGTGAATTCCGGTGTCCACAGGGCATCCGGCCAGAAGCTGACCATGTGATCGGGCAGCCAAACCGAATGGTAGCGGCCGCTATCCAGTTCGGCCAGGCACGACAGATCCAACGGGAGCGTCGTGCGTAAGAACGCTGCAGGCGTGACGTCCATCAGTGAAAGGCTTCCTCGCCTTCCAATTTGGTGCGGTGCAGCAACCGGCCGGATGCGGGATCGTAGGGCGTGGCCCGGTGCATGGTGCCGGTGTTGTCCCAGATGACCAGGTCGCCCACCGACCAGGTGTGCCGGTAGACGAACTCGGGTCGGGTGGCCCAATCCCGCAAGCGGACAAGGAGTTCGACGCTCTTCCTGAAGTCCATATCCACCACGTGGCGCGCCGTGCACCCCAGCACCAGCGACTTGCGCCCGGAACGATGATTCCACACCAGGGGCAGCTCGCGATCGCCGATCGCCATCATCGTCCGAAGCGTCGTGAAGCTCGGTTCGGGATCATAGTAGAAAAGCGTGTTCCACGCGGAGTGCATCACCCGCAGCGATTCGAGCGCCCGCTTGTCGGCGTCGTCGAGCGCAGCGTAAGCCGCATAGGTGTTGGCGAATTCGGTGTCACCGCTGCCGTCCGGGCACACCACCTTGCTGGACAACAGCGAGGCGCGGATTGGCACGTCGTTCATGGTCCCGTCGATGTGCCAGTACAGCGAGCCCTTCAGGTAATCGGCGAGCTCGTTGATGTTCGTGTCGAGCGTGACGGAGTAGACCTGCTCACCGGTGCGCTCCGGGGCGAATGTGCCCAATGTCCGGGTGAATTCGACTTGCTCGTCATCGCTGAACCCGATCTGCGGGAAGACCAGCACACCACGCCGTTCCAGCAGCTCGCGCAGCGCTTCCGAGTGGACGCCGCTGAGTAATTGAGCCTTGGTCGCTCGGACTTCAGAGGCGATATTGGGTTTGATGTCGACAACCGACAGCGTCATTGCCACGCGCTAACTATACCCGAGCGTAAAGTTATATGGAACTATCGGGTCAGCACGCCCCGCAGGAAGAGGTCCACCGCGTGCAGCAGCCGGCGCTGCTCTTCCTTGCGACTGCGATAGAGGCCGAAATCGGCCAGCCGGGCGGGCAAGACCTCGACCATGGCCAGGAAGTGTTCGGCGGCCAATTCGATGTCGTCGACCTCGATGGTGCCGGCCTCGACATGGCGGGCGAGGAGGTCCATCACCTGCTGCTGGCGGCTCGCCCAGCCGAGCGACTCAGCGGACAGCCCGAATTCGGGAAACCGATGCGCTTCGTTTCGAGCGATCTTGTGCAGCTGGACGATGTCGGGATTCAGTGCTTGGCGAAGTGCACCCTGGCCGACGGCCACCAGCGCGGTACGCAGATCTTCGCCCTCAGGGGCGTTGGGGGTGTCGACCTGCACGGCCCGGCTGAACGCCCACGGAATGACGTCGAGGAAAACAGCGCGCTTGTCGGGATAGCGGGCATACAAGGTGGGTTTGGTGATCCCGGCGGCGTCGGCGATCGCCACCATCGTCGTCGCGTCGTAGCCGTTCTCCAGGAATGTCTTGACCGCCGCCTCTCGCAGCCGGTGGTGAAGCGCCGCAGCCTCGGCCTGCGTGGGCCGGCCGCCCCGCCGCTCTGGAGACGCTGCCTTTGCCATTCGCGAGAGTTTACGTCGCGTGGCTATCACATCGGGTGCGGCTGTATCAGTTGGCCACTCGCGGGCGGCGCGTTCGTTAGCCTATGCCGGTGGCCGAACAAGATTCGTGGGCTGACGTCGAAGCCATCAAGCAACTCAAGGCGCGCTACTGCCGCCTGCTGGACACCAAGGACTGGGCGGGCTGGCGCGATATCTTCACCGACGACTTCGTGAGTGACACCACCCCGTCGGGCGGGGTGCTCATCACCGGTGCCGACGAGTTTGTCGCGTTTCTTCAGTCCACCCTGGGCAAGCCCTCACAACCCACGGTGCATCAGGTGCACGCCCCGGAGATCGAGCTGACGTCACCGTCCACGGCATCGGGCATCTGGGCACTCAACGACATTGTGCGACTGGCCCCCGGGATCAACCTCGCGGGCTACGGCCACTACCACGAGACCTACGAGAAGACCGATGGTCAGTGGCGGATCAAGACGTCCACCCTGACCCGACTGCGCGAAGACGTATTCAATCCCTTTTTCTCCCTGAGGATTTCACCACGGCTGCGGGACTCCGCGGCGCGGCTGGCACGAAAGCGAGGCATGGTTTGATGGCGGACCACACAGTTCTGGTGACCGGAGCGTTCGGTCAGGTCGGGTCACGCTGCGCCGAGATCCTGCTCCAACGCTGGCACACTGTCATCGCAACCGACCTGCAGACGCCGGCAACGGAGGCCGTCGCGGCGCGACTGGCGGCCGCCGGGCACCCCGGGACACTGCGGCCGGTATACGCCGACTTGCTCGACCCCGAAGCCGTTGGCCGGCTGGTCAATGAGCACCCGCCCACCGCGATCGTGCATCTGGCGGCGATGATCGCGCCGGCGTCCTATCGCAACCCCAAGCTGGCCCGCCGGATCAACGTCGGCGGCACCGCGACCCTCGTCCAGGCGGCCGGCGCGCTGCCCGAGCCACCGATTGTGCTGCTGGCATCCAGCGCCTCGGTCTACGGCTCGCGTAATCCCTATCGCCATCCCGAGCTGATCACCCCGCAGACACCGGTGAATCCCATCGACCAGTACGGCGAGGACAAGGTGCTCGCCGAGAAGGTGATCGCCGACAGCGGGCTGCCGTACGCGATGCTGCGCCTGGCCGGTGTCATCTCCCCCGACGCCGCGGGCAGCATGAACGGCGATTACCTGGTGCTGATGCGCGCGACGCCCGGCGACAACCGGTTGCACACCGTCGATGCGCGAGACGTCGGGTTGGCCTTCGCCAACGGCGTGGAACGCGCCAAGGCCATCGCGGGCAAGGTGCTGCTGATCGGCGGCGACGACACCCACGTGCACACGCACCGCGATGTCGAGGACGACATGATGTCAGCGATGGGACTGGGCCGCCTCGGCGGAGGCGCCAGCCTGCCCGGCGACCCCGACGACGACCGGGGCTGGAGCTTCACCGGCTGGTACGACACCACGGAATCCCAAGCGCTGCTTGACTTTCAACAGCACAGCTGGCCTGAGACGGTTGACTGGGTGGCCGGGTCGCAGAGCGGTGCAGTGCGCAGCGCGCTCGGGCTGGCGGGACCACTCATCAGGCCGGCGATGAGGCTGGCGCTGGCTGCGCAGCGGCGCCGCGAAGGCCGTGGGCAGTACGCGGATCCGTGGACGTTCATTGCCGGTAAGTACAGCCCCGAGGTCTTGGCCGGGGCCGAGGAAGGAGCCGATTGACGTGGCAGGACGGTGCGCGGGCAAAGTGGCATTGGTGACCGGCAGCAGCCGGGGCCTCGGCAAGGCGATCGCGCAGCGGCTCGCGGGCGAGGGCGCCACGGTGGTGCTGACCGCCCGTACCTCGCAACCTGATCCGAAGTACGACGGCTCCCTGGTGCAGACCCAGGAAGAGATCACCCATGCCGGAGGGACCGCGGTCGCCATCGCGGCGGACCTGTCCAGTGCCGAGGACCGCGAGCGGCTGTTCGCCGAGGCGGTGGCGCAGATCGGTTCGCCCGACATCGTGGTCAACAATGCCGCAGTGACGTTCCTGCGTCCGCTGGATGGCTTTCCGGAACGACGGATGCGGCTCATGCTCGAGATGCATGTGGTGGCGCCGCTGCATCTGACTCAGCTCGCGATTCCCGGTATGCGCGAGCGTGGCCGCGGGTGGGTGCTCAACCTGACCTCGGTCGGCGGGGATCTGCCGCCAGGTCCGCCGTTCTCCGAGTTCGACCGCACAGCCGGTTTCGGAATCTACGGCACGGTCAAGGCGGCGATGAATCGGATGACGAAAAGCCTTGCCGCCGAGCTGTACGACGACGGCATCGCGGTCAACGCCGCGGCGCCGACCAACCCAGTCGCCACACCCGGCGCCGGCACCCTCGACTTGGCCAAGACTGACACCGAGGACATCGAACTCATCACCCGGACCGCACTGGAATTGTGCACCGGCGACCCGGCGACGATGACCGGCCGGATCGCGCATACGCAGACGTTCCTGCGCGAGATCGGCGCGCTGCACTGACCACCGAGCTACTCGACGAACTCCGGCACCGACTCGCACCGAACGGCATCTCGGGGCTGCGACCGTTGGCCGGCGGGGCGTCGAGCCTGACGTTCGCCGGTGACCTCGGCGGACGCCGCGTCGTGGTGAAAGTCGCCCCGCCCGGTCTGGCGCCCATCGCGCATCGCGACGTACTTCGACAGGCCAGGATCATTCGCGCACTGGCGGCGACCGCGGTCCCGGTGCCCGAGGTCATCTTCGACGACGCGGGCGAACCACCCGACATCCCACCGCTGTTCGTGATGTCGTTCTCCGACGGGACATCGGTCGAGCCGCTGTTCGACACCGGCGAGGCGGGGCCGGCCGACGTGGTCGCCGAGCGTTTCCGGCATGCCGCACGAGCCATGGCCGCGCTGCACCGGCTGGCTCCTGCTGACCTCGGCCTGGCCGACGAACCCGTCGTCGCACCGGCCGCCGAGATCGACAAGTGGTGTCGCACCTTGAGCACGGTGGACGCGGAATTGGCGCCGGGCTGGCAGGAGGTCGCCGACACTCTGCGCGGATCCACCCCGCCCGCGATCGCACCGGCGATCGTGCACGGCGACTTCCGGTTGGGCAATCTGCTGGCCGACGAGCGGGGCATCGCCGCCGTCATCGATTGGGAAATCTGGTCGGTCGGCGACCCACGCGTCGACGCAGGCTGGTTCCTCATCAACTCCGACCCTGACACCTACGACCGGATTACGCCCTATCGAGGGACGACGCCGCCGGTGACCGAGCTCATCGATGACTACCGGAAGGTGTTGGCGCACGGGGCATCACACTTGGACTGGTTCCAGGCACTGGCGTGCTTCAAGTCCACCGCGACATGGGCGCTGATCGTCAAACACAATCGGCGCCGCGCAACCCCCGACCCGGGTTTGGAGGCGATGGCCGTGCGGTTGCCGGCCCTGCTGACCAGGGCCGGCCAGTATCTGAACTAGGTCGTCGTCGTAGTCGGATTACGAATGCGGCCCTCCGCAACGCTCTATGCTCGTGCCTGACGTCTACACCACGGCTTCGCGGAGGTTCGGGCGATGACAATGCCGCCGATATGCCGCACATGTGGCTCCCAGCAGCGGGAGGGAGCCCGATTCTGTGACGCCTGTGGCTCGCCGGTCGGATATGTCGGCGAGCTGGCCGAGTACAAGCAGGTTACGGTCCTCTTCGCCGACGTTGTCAGGTCAATGGATATCGCCGCCGCGCTTGGCGCCGAACGACTCCGCGAGGTCATGACGGACCTTGTCGACGGGTTCGCGACGATAATCCACCGCTACGGTGGCACACTGGACAAATTCACCGGAGACGGAATCATGGCGCTCTTCGGGGCGCCAATAGCATTGGAGGATCACGCTTTCCGCGGATGTCTGGCAGCACTGGAGATCCAGGAGCAAACCCAACGCTTGGCCGCTGAGATCAAGCGCCACGACGGGATCTCGCTGCAACTGCGAGTCGGGCTGAACTCGGGCGAAGTCATCGTCGGTGAAATCGGTTCACACCCGATGAGCTATACGGCAGTTGGCGAACAGGTCGGGATGGCTCAACGAATGGAATCGGCTGCGCCGCCGGGCGGCGTGATGCTGAGCGAGTCGACCGCTCGATTGGTTCGCGACCAAGTGACCCTGGGCGAACCACAGATGGTGCGGATCAAGGGCAGCGAGACCCCGGTGCCCGCGCGTCGGCTCCGAGGAACTGGTAACCGGCCGCCAAACGATGGCCTGCGCGAATCGCCTCTGATCGGGCGAATATGGGAGATCGACGCACTCGCCGCCGTTCTGGAGCGAGTGGTAACAGGGCGTGGAGCAATCGCGGGGTTGGTTGGGCCCCCGGGCATTGGCAAGAGCCGGCTCGCCCGGGAAGCTGTGGCAACAGCAAGGCGCCGCGGTATCGAGGTCTTTTCGACGTACTGCGAATCGCACACTCGTGAGATCCCGTTCCTTGTGGTCGGACGGCTACTCCGGGCCGTCTTCGGGGTGAACGCTTTAGCACCATCAGATGCCCGATCGCGGATCCGCAACCGACTGCCACACGCGGACGACGTCGATCTATTGCTCCTCGATGATCTGCTCGGTATTGGTGACACCGAGGTGGCGTTGCCGGATATCAGCCCGGACGCCCGACGTCGGCGACTCATTGCCTTGCTCAACACGGCCGCGTTAGAACGGAATACGCCGGCGACTTACCTGATCGAGGACGTCCACTGGATCGACGAGGCCAGCGAGTCATTGCTCGCCGACTTCATGTCTGTCGTTCCCCAGACCCGATCCCTGGTTGTGCTCACCTACCGCCCAGAATACCGCGGCCAGCTGTGCCGCAGCGATGGCCTTCAAGTCATCACTCTTGCACCGCTGGATGATTCGCACACCGCGGAGTTGGCGAGTGAACTACTCGGCGGAGATCCCTCGGTGGCAGGTTTGACGGCTATGGTCGCAGAGCGATCCGCGGGAAACCCATTCTTCGCCGAAGAAATAGTTCGCGACCTCTCCGAACGCAAGGTCCTGGAGGGTGAACTCGGCCGGTACCGAAGTGCTCGAGGCGTCGTAGATTTCAACGTCCCGGCGACCCTTCATGCGACCATTGGCGCACGCATCGACCGCCTCGCTCCCGACGCCAAACGCACGTTGCACGCGGCGGCGGTAATCGGTGCGCGATTCAGCACCGAATTGCTGAGCGAACTGCTTGGCAGTGAAGAAGTCTCCCCGCTAATCCAGGCGGAACTAGTCGATCAAGTCATGTCCGCACCCCGCGCCGAATATGCGTTTCGCCATCCCCTGATTCAGAAGGTGGCATACGAGTCACAGCTCAGGTCGGCGCGCTCAGAGCTGCACCGGCGGCTTGCCATCGCAATCGAACAAAACGCCCCCGCTTTGGTGGACGAGAACGCTGCAATGATCGCCATTCACTGGCAGGCCGCGGGTGAGCTCAGGACAGCAGTCGCCTGGCATATGCGCGCTGGCACGTGGTTCAACTACCGCGACGTGCGAGCGGCGCGGACGAGCTGGAAACGAGCACGAGATGCGGCCGAGCAGCTGCCAACCGATGACCCGGATCGCGCATCGCTGCGTATTGCGCCACGAACACTACTGTGCAGCAGTGCATTCCGAGTAGGTGATGGCCCCGATTACACCGGATTCAACCAGCTGCGGGAGCTCGCAGCGGCCGCAGACGACGATGTGTCGTTGGCGATCGGCATGGCAGGCCACCTGACGGCACTCGCGTTCCACTCACGTCATGGCGAAGCCCTACAGTTGGCCGCGGAATTGGACGCGCTTGTGGAAGCGATCGGCGACCGGACGCTAGCCGTCGCCCTGCTCTACTCAGCGGCCCAAGCAAATTGGGAAGCCGGTGAGTCGGCGGCATGTATCCGCCTGGCACAACGCGTCATCGACTTGGCCGACGGTGACGTCACCAAGGGCAACGTGATGTTGGCGTCGCCGCTGGCGTGGGCCCTGGCCGTACGCGGCGCAGCGAAGCTATCCCTTGGCCGTATGGACTGGAACGACGACGTCGAACTAGCCATTGCGCTCACCGAACCTTTCGACGCGACTGCCCGAGTTGTCCCGGGCTTGTACAGGTATGCCGTCGCAATCTGCAATGGCGCGCTCCTACCTGATGCCGCAGCCGAGTTCCAGACAGCAGAGCTGCTTAAGACAGCGCTACAGTCCGGCGATGACACAGCTGTCGCGCTCGCCCAGCTGAACCGGGCGGTCGTGCAGATCTACCTGGACCGCACCGAGAGCGAGATCGCCGCCGGCTTGCTGGTCCGATCGCGCAACGCCTTGAGTCACGTGTCCGGAGGGCTGCGGCGGATCGCCGATGTTGAAATGGCGCGCCTGAAGGCGCAGGCCGGCGATCACGAGGGCGCGATCGAACTTGCGGCGATGGTTCTCGACGAGCAGTTCAGCACCGGCGACATGATTTCGCGGGGCCCAGCGGCCACCGTCCTGACCGAGTCGCTGTTGAAGCGAGCCCGCACCGGTGACCGCAGGGCCGCGCATGATGTGATTGATCGATTGGCGGCGGTGCCGACCGATCGAGGTTTCGTGCTGCACAAGCTTCCACTGCTCAGGCTGCGGGCACTGGCAGCCCGCACGGCCGGGGACGAAGGTGCGTACCGGGCCTACCGCGATCGCTACCGGTCACACGCATCGGCGCTCGGATTCGGCGGACACATCGCCATCGCCAACGCCATGTAGCAGGGGCCTCCCGAACGGCGCGCGAATACCTCGGCTAGCCGCGGGGAATTCCGGCGAGCTTATCGGCGAACTTCTCCTCGGCGGCCTGCCGCAATCGCAAAAGGTGTTCGGAGGGAAAAAGATCCGGCGCCGGCTCCCGATCGCCCAACAGCAGCCGGGCGAGGGTGACCTTGTGGACCTCGGTGGGTCCGTCGGCGAGACCGAGGACAAACGATTCGACCAGGTGCTGCACGAACGGCATTTCGTGGGTGACGCCCAGTGACCCGTGAATCTGCAGCGCGCGAGCCGACACGTCGTGCAGCACCTTCTGCATCATCGCCTTCACCGCGGAGATGTCGGCCCGCACCGCCTTGTAGTCGTTGTGCTGGTCGATCTTCCATGCGGTCTGCAAGGTCAGCAGGCGGAATGCCTCGATCTCCATCCACGAGTCGGCGATCATCTCCTGGACCAGTTGCTTGCGGCTGAGTGACTCGCCCTGCGTGTAGCGGGATACCGCGCGCTCGCACATCATGTCGTAGATCCGGCGGACCAATCCGACGGTGCGCATCGCGTGATGGATGCGGCCACCACCCAAGCGGGTCTGCGCCACCACGAACGCACCGCCGCGCGGACCGAGCATGTGATCGGCCGGCACGCGCACGTTTTCGTAGCGGACGTAGCCTTCCCGCCCGCCGCCGACCGGTTGGTAGCCCAGACCGACGTCGCGCAACACGTTGATCCCGGGAGTCTCCCCTGGCACCACGAACATCGAATGCCGGTTGTACGGCGGCGCGTCGGGATCGGTCACCGCCATGACGATCAGGAACGACGCCATCGATGCGAACGAGGAGAACCATTTCTCCCCGTTGATGATCCAGTGGTCATCCCCGTCCGGAACCGCCGTCGTGGTGAACACCTTGGGGTCGGCGCCGCCCTGTGGTTCCGTCATCGAGAAGCACGAGATGATGCGATTGTCCAGCAGCGGCTCGAGGTAGCGCGCTTTGAGCTCCGGCGTGCCGTAGTGCGCCAGGATCTCGCTGTTGCCCGAATCCGGTGCCTGCGAACCGAACACGATCGGCGCGCACTCCGAACGACCTAGGATCTCGTTGAGCAGCGCCAATTTCACCTGGCCGTAGCCAGGACCACCAAGGTGCGGCCCCAGATGAGTGGCCCACAACCCGCGCTCCTTGACGATCTCCTGTAGCGGCGGAATCAACGCCTGGCGTACCGGATCGTTGAGGTCATGGGATTCGGTGACGATCAAGTCGATCGGCTCGCATTCCGAGCGCACGAAGTCGTCGACCCACTTCAGCTGATCCGCCCATTCCGGGTCGGTGGAGAAATCCCAAGACATCCGTTTCGTCCCTTCGCCGCACTCAAGACCAGGTGGATCGACGGGCGGCCGCATCATCGGTCGCGTGGCTGAGAACCTGATTGCGGTTCTCCAGCTCCAGTGCCGGGCTCAGGCCCGCTGCGCCGATGTTGACCTGCAGGGCCCGTTTCGTCAGTTGGACGCCGAGTGGCGCCAAGTCGGCGACGCCACTGGCGATCTCAATCGCCCGCTCCGCGAGCTGCTCGGGCTCGACCAACTGGCTGACCAGGCCGCGCCGGTCGGCTTCCTCAGCCGACACGGTGCGGCCGGTGAGCATCCAGTCCGCGGCGACCCCGGCGCCGACGATGCGGGGCAGGTGATAGCTCATACCCATCTCCGCACCCGAGAGGCCCAGCAGAATCGCCGCGTTGCCGAATGTGGCTGCAGTGGAAGCAATCCGGATGTCGGCAGCCAAGCTCAGCGCCAGGCCGGCACCCACGCACGGTCCGTTGACCGCCGCGATCACCGCTTGGGGCAGGTCGGCGAGCGCGCGCACCAGACCCGCCATCGCCTCCTGGAAGCGCAGCCGGTCAATCGCCGGGGCGCTGGCCTCCAGCATGCCGGGGCCGAAGTTGCGGATGTCGATACCCGCGCAGAATCCCCGCCCAGCGCCGGTGAGCACCACCGCGTGCACTGCCGCGTCGCTCGCCACCGAAGCCAGCGTGTGTGCGATCTCGTCGCGCATCACCTCGTTGATCGCGTTGAGCTTGTTCGGACGGTTGAACCGGATCAGCAGGACACCGGCGGCCGGCGTCTCGATCTCGAGCGCCTCAGCCATCAGACGCGCTCGATGATCGTCGCGGTGCCCATGCCGCCGCCGGTGCACATGGTGACCAAGCCCGTGCTGAGGTCGCGTCGCTCCAGCTCGTCGAGAACCGTGCCGATCAGCATGGCGCCGGTCGCCCCGATCGGGTGCCCCAGAGCAATGGCGCCGCCGTTGACATTGACCCGAGCCGGATCAAGATCGAGATCGCGAATCGTCTTGAGCGGCACCGCGGCGAAGGCCTCGTTGATCTCCCACAGGTCGATGTCGCCAACCGTCATGCCGGCCTTGGCAAGACAACGTTGCGCCGCCGGCCCTGGCGCGGTGAGCATGATGATCGGCTCACTGCCGATCGCGGCGGCGGCACGAAGGCGGGCACGCGGCACTGCCCCATTGCCCTTCGCCCAGTCGGCGGACGACACGACCACCACCGCCGCACCATCGACAACGCCGGAGGAGTTCCCGGCGTGATGAACGTGGTCGATGCGCTCGACGTCGGGGTAGCGGCTCAAGCAGATCTCGTCGAAGCTGAGGCTCTCACCCGCCAGGCGCGCCGCACCGGCGCGTTCAAAGGCAGCCGGCAACCCCGCCAGCGTGTCCAAAGTCGTTCCCGCCCGGGGGTGTTCGTCGTGATCAGCGACAACTTCGCCGTCGCTGTTGCGCACCGCGATGATCGAGCGGCCGAAGTAGCCGGCCGCGATGGCCGCGGCCGCGCGTTCTTGACTCGACACCGCGAACGCGTCGACGTCGGACCGGCTGAAGCCCTCGAGGGAGGCGATCAGGTCGGCTGAAATTCCCTGCGGCACCGTGGGATAGAGCTGCCGGAAGGCCGGATTGGCGCCGTCGATCGTCGGCGCACCGACGGTGACATCCCAGCGTGACATCGATTCGACGCCGCCGGCCACCACCAACTCCTGCTGCCCGCCGGCGATGCCGGCCGCCGCTACGGTGACGGCTTGCTGGCCGGATCCGCAGAACCGGTTGAGCGTCATGCCGGGCACGGTTAACGGCCAGCCGGCCAGCAGCAGCGACAGTCTGGCGATATCGTCGCCGTGCTCGCCGGCCATGATCCCGTTGCCGGCAATGACATCGTCGACGTCGGCGGGATCGAAACCCACCCGGCCGGCAGCTGCGGTCAGACACTGCGCCAACAGGTCCTGCGGGTGCACTCCGTGCAGGGCGCCGTTGGCGCGGCCCCGGCCGCGGGGGGTGCGCACAGCGTCGAGGATGAGAGCGTCTCTGATGTTTCGCTCCTTCATTGGAATGCGGCTTCGCCAGAAGTGAGAATAGTGTTCTCACGGCGCCTGTCAATGAGGGGACCCCTCGGTGGGACAAACGCCGCCCGCACAGACGCCGCCATGCCAAACTGAGCCATGAGGTTCGTCCAGTTAGGGTCGGCGGTGGCCCTGGCAGCGGGATGCGTGGCGGGTTCTTCAGCCCCGGCCGGTGCCGACGAAGGTGTAATGCACCAGGTCACCTACAGCGTCTTTGCCGAGCAGCCGTTCCGGGCTGCCGACATTTACTACCGGGATACCGAACCGGCGAACTGGTCGGACTACAGCCACGACCCGTACGTGTTCAGCCCCAAGGTCGAGGCCGACGTCGGGCCAACCCAGAAGTGGGTGCTCAACGTTGCGCTAGCCAACCCCGACGAATGGGCCATGGTGGCGGCTACCAGCGGGCTGTCGAAGACCCCGCCGAATTTTCACTGCGTGCTTGCCGTCGACGGAGTCGTCGTCGCGGAGAACTCCGGCCCCAAGGGCGCGCTCTGCTCGCTGCGCCACTGGTGAGCTGAGTCGTCCGCCGATTGCGGCGGACCCTCCATCACGGTCAGGTACTTCTCGACGAGTTCCATGGTTTCGGCGTGCCCTGCGGTGACGCCGAGCGCTTCGCCCAGCATCACCACTGTCGACAAGCCGGTCAGCAGGATCGACCAGACCACCGGCGGCACCTCGGCAGGTAACACCCCGTGCCGGTCCAGCGCGGCGACGAACACCTCGCGCTGCTGTTCGCGGAAGCGTTCGGCGTAGCGCGACATCTCGGCACGAAGGGCCTTGCGGTGGTTGGCCAGCGCGGCCATCTCCATCGTCAGCCGGCTGGCGGCGGGGTTGATCCCGAATCGCCATAGCGCCCAGAGCGGTTGGGGCGAGGCGAGCGCGAGCTGGTGGGCTGCCATGCCCTGGTCGGCATAGCGGCGGAAGACCTCGAGAAACAGGTCGTCCATCGTGCGGAAGTAGTAGTGGACCAACTGCGGTTTGAGGCCCGCCTTCTCGGCGACGCGACGGGAGGTCACCGCGGCGTAGCCCTCGTCGATCAGCAGTTGTTCGGCGGCATCGAGCAGCACCAGGCGATTTTTCGCGTCGGGCGCCCCGATCCGCCGCGGCGATGCCATGTGCCACCTCGTTCTCGTTTACGCCCGATTGAACACGCCGATAGTACGTGGGCCAATGGGATCCAGCCTTGACCACGCACTTTACGCCATGCTAAGCAGGTGCACAGCAATCAGCCCGCCGGGAGGACCCACACGCTCATGACCGACTTCGCCACCATTGACTTCCTCACCGATCAGTCGCTGGTTCTTGACCCCTACCCGTACTACGACTACCTGCGTGAGCAGAGCCCGACAGTGCGGCTGGAACCGCACGGCTTCGTCGCCGTCACCGGGTACGAAGAGGCGCTCGAGGTCTACAAGAATCCCGAAGACTTCTCGAACATCGTGGCCCTCGGCGGACCCTTCCCTCCCCTGCCGTTCACCCCAGAAGGCGACGACCTGAACGCGCAGATCGACGCGCACCGGACGTTCTTTCCGATGAACGAGCACATGGTGACGATGGACCCGCCCGATCACACCAAGGCCCGCTCGTTGCTCAGCCGTCTACTGACTCCCAAGCGACTCAAGGAAAACGAAGACTTCATGTGGCGGCTGGCCGACCGCCAGCTCGACGAGTTCATCTCACTCGGGCACAGTGAGTTCCTGGCCGAATACGCAAAGCCGTTCTCGCTGTTGGTGATTGCCGACCTGCTCGGCGTTCCCGAAGAGGATCACAAGGAGTTCCGCACGGTGCTCGGCGCCGATCGGCCGGAAGCACGGGTCGGCTCGCTGGATCATCAGTCAGTCGGCATCAACCCGCTGGAGTTCCTCGACGAGAAGTTCAGCAGCTACCTCGAGGACCGGCGCCGCGACCCCCGCGACGACGTGCTGACCGAACTGGCGACCGCCAAGTATCCGGACGGGTCGACCCCGGAGATCATCGACGTCGTCCGCACCGCGACGTTCCTGTTCGCCGCCGGCCAGGAGACCACCGCCAAGCTGCTGTCCGCGGCGATCAAGGCGCTGGCCGAACGGCCCGACCTGCAGCAGGGCCTTCGCGAGGACCGCAGCCTGATCCCGACCTTCATCGAGGAGTCGTTGCGCCTGGAGAGTCCGGTCAAGAGTGACTCGCGACTAGCCCGCCGGACGTCGAAGGTCGGCGACATGGACGTGAAGGCCGGCACGGTTGTGATGGTGCTGCCCGGCGCGGCCAACCGCGATCCCAGGCGTTTCACCGATCCGCACGAGTTCCAGGTGCGGCGCCCCAACGTGCGCGAGCACATCGCGTTCGGCCGCGGCGCGCACTCCTGCCCCGGCGCCCCGCTGGCGCGGGTCGAGGGCCGGGTGTCCCTGGAACGGATGCTGGACCGGATGGGCGAGATCACCATCGACGAGGAGTTCCACGGACCATCCGGCGACCGCCGGTACAACTACGAGCCGACGTACATCCTGCGCGGGCTCGCCGACATCCACGTCCGGTTCAGCGGTAGGGGCTAGGGAACCAGAAAGCCCTAGGCCGCTGGTGGGCGGTCTAGGGCCTTTTGGCGTTTAGTTAGGCGTCGCCCTGCACCCAGCGGGTCCGCCCGCCGGTCGCCATACACGACAGGAACATGCCGTCGGGCGCCTGGGCCACGGAGTTCTCGTACCCGGAGCAGTCGGCGTCCAGATTCTTGATCCCCACCATCGGCGGCGACCGGAAGTACCGCGGTTCATAGCGCCGTGGCGACCCGCAGAAGATCAGCCGGCCCCAGTTGTTGCGGGTGTCGACACCGAACACGTAGTAGGTCGTGTTGCCGCACGGGGCACCGAGTTCGACGCCCGGCGTGATGCCCGGCGTGCAGAACGCGTCATTGCACTCGTTGGCGTTGATCGGTGTCTCCGCGGGGTCCGCAGAGGCCGGCGCCGGCATCAACAATCCGGCCGTCAGGAGTGCAGCAAGAACTGGCACGGTCGATCGCACTCGAATACTTTCGCACACTCGGTAAGCGAATTCTCCGGCTCAGAGAAGAAACCGGGACAAAACCCATAACTGCCACTGTGGAATGCTGGCCGGCAGTGCTAGCGTCGCTCTTCGCCATGCGACCGTGATGGACGAGGAGGTCCCATGCCGGGCAAAAGTGAATCCGAGGCACCCGACGCCGACGACGCCGTTTCCGCCGAATCAGCAGAGGCCGCGGCCGCTGCCGCCGAGGAGCGTGCCGAGGCGGCGCGTGCGCGGGCAAACGAATTGCGCCGCAAGCTCGAAGCCTCTCGCGACGAGACGCCGGCACCGCCGGAAACGGTGACCGAGGATGTGACCGCGGTCGAGACCCGGGACGAGCCCGAGGCTGAGCCCGTCGATACCGAACCGGCCCAGCCCACCCGGGATGTCGCACCGAAAACGAAGCGCGGGTTCCGCCTGGCAACCGTGGCCGCCGTCCTTGCCGTTCTCCTGGTCGTCGCCGCACTCCTGGGCACAGGCGGATACATGCTCTGGCAACACCGCAACGCCGATCAGCTACAGCATCGCAACGCCGAATTCGCCGCGGCCGCCCGCCAGGGTGTGGTCAACCTGATGTCGCTGGACTACACCCACGCCCAGGAAAGCGTCCAGCGGGTCATCGACGGCTCGACAGGCAAGTTCAAGTCGAACTTCGAGGACGGCTCCGGCGACCTGATCAAGGCGCTGCAGGACTCGAAGGTCATCACCAAAGTCACCGTCAACAACGCCGCCGTGGAGTCGATGGACAAGGACTCGGCAACCGTCCTCGTCGCGGCCACCTCTCAGCGAACCGGCCCGGATGCGCCGAAGGAAGATCAGCAGCCGCGAGTGTGGCGAGTGGTGGTCAGTTTGGTGCGCGAGGGCGATCAGGTGAAGATGTCGGACGTCGAGTTCGCCTGACGGCGACGTAACCTGCCAAACCCGTTCTCCCGAAAGCTCAGAGATAGTATTCTCCGATGACGAGAATGCCAATCTCGCAGCGTACGCAGCTTGGCTCGAAGGTGGAGGAAGCCGGTTTGAAGTCCCTCGCAATGACCACGGCGCTGATGGCGGCTGCGGTGACCCTCGCTCCGCCCGCGGCTGCCGACATGAACCTGGGCAATTACGAGCTGAACATGCCGGACCGCAGGGACTTCCATACCTGGGTGTGGTCAGCCGTGACACCGTGCAAAGTGCCGAACACGAACACCGACATCCCCCACTGCATTCACATCCTCACGCTGCCGCGACCGATCGCGAAGGCCGTCCAGAGCGACGCTGATGCGGCACTGGTCAACGGCCAGTACACCTTCACCGTCGACGATCCGTTCGGCCTGCGCTGCGGTGACATCTATTACGGCCCAACCATTCCCACCCATGACGTCTACACGTGGGACGCGACGACGCTCGCCGGATCGATGGTGTCGACGTTCGACGCCGGTTGCGACGGCGCCCCTGGCGGTAGCTTCACCTACCCGTTCAGCCTGAGCCGGATGTGACCATGCGAACCTCGAAGATTTCCGCCGTCGCCTTCGCTGTTCTCTGCGCTGCAACCGGTCTCGCGTCGCCGGCTCTAGCCGATGATCCGCCGCCGGGCGATCCGCCGCCGCCGCCCGCATTCAACGTGCGGTATACCGTGACTGCCGAAAAACCGGTCAATGCCGAGATCTACTACCGGGATACCGATCCCCCGACGTTCTCCGACTACAGCCACGACCCGTACGTGTTCAGCCCCAACACCGAAGCCACCGTCGGACCGGGCAAGCCGTGGGTGCTTGAGGCCACCCTGACCGATCCGATTCAGTGGGGCATGGTTACCGTTCAGGCTCAGGGCGCACTGCCCCTGGCGGCGGCCGGATTCAGCTGCACCATGGCGATCAACGGCGTCGTCGTGAAGCAGAACAGCGGACCCAAGGGCGCGCTGTGCTCGCTTCGGAATTGGTAAGGCGCTACAGCTTTTTCATGTAGAACGGCATCGAGATCACCGGCCACTGATTGCGGCCACACGAGCCGCTCGGGCCGATGACGCGGTTCTGGCCGGTGTATTCATCAGCCGCGGTGTCGTAGTGGCCATCGCTGCCGACCGGATAGATCTTGTACTCCTGGAACCCCTCGATAGCCGCGCCGTCAGCGCAGAACCGCCAGTTCGGGATCGTGCGCTTGACATACCACAAGCTGTTCGTGGTGTAGATCGGGGCAGCCCAGCCCGCGTCGCTCTGCACGGTGCCACTGCACTCGGTGGGTGAGATGCAGGTGGTCGAAATGGTCCAGGTGCTGCGTTCGGACGGCTGGTCCTCGTAGCGCTCGTTGACCTTCGCCCAATCACCGTTGGACGACACCGCGAACGTTCCGTTGATACCCCAATTCGGGTCCGCCGCAGCGGGTGCGGCGCAGTTGAGCCCGGTCAGTGTGACGGCCGCACAGATGGCCGTCATCGCCGGTAATCCACGAGTCCACATCGGCATACCCCTTTCAGCTCTGCAGCATGTCCTGCCAGGTCGTTGCCGGCTTGGCCAAGTTGGTCTGCCGGTACAGCGTGCCGTCACTACCCATGTACTGGCCAGTGCGCCGGTCGTACTTGGTGATCTGCACGGCAGCCGCCTTCTGACCGTCGCCGTTGAACGCGCTCGGTGCCGCCTGCGGCACAACACCATCCGCGGGCGGGGCAGGCTGATCGGGCGGCGGACCCGGCAGGTTGATGGGCGCCGGGCCGATGTTGCCCTCCGGACCCGGGGGCGTCACCGGCGGCGTCTGATAGATGGGCTGGCCGGGCAGCAACGGCCCGGGACCGGTACCTGCGAAATTCGGCGGCGGCTGGTCCACCGGCGGAGCACCCGGCGGTGGCGCGGCAACCCCGGGTGGTAGCGGCGTGCCCTGCAACGGTCCAAAGATGTTGGAATCCGGCAGCGCTCGGGTATCGACCGGAATGCCCTGGGCAACCAGGTTCGGATCAAACGGGGCGGGGCCGAGGACGTGCTGGCGCTGCGCCAGCGGCTGGAAGCCGTTGGGGTCGTTGCACAGTTCGACTGTCGGGGCACGCTTGCCGGGATGCTCCATGCACGGATAGTTGCGGGCACCACGCACGGCTACCGGGGAGTCCTGCGGCAGCTTGCAATATAGGTTGTCCGGTGTGTCGATGACCGTCGTGTCGGCGGGGTTGCGCCAGGACGAGGGCGGAAGGAAGCCGACCGTACACGCAGCGGGGTCGCCGAGGCCGAGCGAGAAATCACCGTTGGGCAGGCCGGTGGGGTTGTTGGTCGGCGCGTACGTCTGAATCTGCGCGACGAACGGCGGTACGAGCACCAGCAGCTGCTCTAGCGACTTGTTGTAGGTCAAGAAGATTTGACCGAAGGTGGTCATGTTCGCCAAAAGCACTGGCAGTGTGGGCTTTATCTGTTCCAGCAGCTTGGAGGTCTCCTGGGCAAACCCCGGCCCGTTGCGTAGGATCGACCGGAACTGCGGGTCGTTGTTCGCCACCTGCTCGGTGACACCGGCCAGGCTGGCCGCCCACGTTCGGATCGAATCGGTGGTTTTCTCCTGTGCCCCGAGAAACGGCCGCGAATCATCGATCAGCGCACGGGTGTTGTCCGATATCCCGTTCATATCCCTGGTAATGGTCGCACCGGAGTCGATTAGCGAGCCGAAGTCGTAGCCGGTCCCGTTGAAGGCCTGGTAGGACTCGCCGAGCAGCTGGCTCAGCTTCTCCTTCGGAATGGTGTCCATCAACTTGCTGACCTGGTCGAGCATCGGCCCCACCGATTGCGGGATGGAGGTGTTGCCGACCGCGATGACGGAGCCGTCCTGCAGATAGGGCGCTTTGTCGTTGCGCGGCAACAGCTCGACGTACTGCTCGCCCACCGCGGACATGCTGCGCACCTCGGCCTTGAGGTCCGCGGGAATCTTCGGCGAGGTGTCCAGCGACAACGTTGCCTGGGCGCCGTTGTCGGTGAGGGCGATCGAGGTGACCTTGCCGACCTGAAGACCCCGGTAGGTGACGTTGCTGAACTTGTAGAGGCCGCCGGTGGCCGGTAGGTCGAGCTTGACGGTGAGGCGGCCCACCCCCAGCAGGGTGGGAACCTGGATGTACGCGAACAGCATGATGGCCACACCGACGATCGAGGCGATCGTGAAGATGATCAGCTGAGTTCGGACGAAACGCGTGAGCATTAGCCGCCCCCTCCCGTCGGCGGAGCCGGCGGGGTGTTCGCCGGCGGGTTGGGCTGTGCGCCATAGGGTCCAGCGAAGATCGGCGCCACCCCTGTTGCGGCCAGTTGGGCCTGGGTGTAGATCTGAGCACCCGGGACGTTCACCGGCGCGGGTGGCACGAACGGCAGGATCGGGCCCACGTCAGCAGTCATCGACGGTGGCGGTGCCTGCGGCGGGTCGTCGAAGGCGTCCGGCGGTGGCGGGGTGACCCCGGTCTTGAGCGGGTCGTACGTGTAGTTCAGGTAGACCGGATCACCCGGGGCGGGAATGAGCTGTGCGCCTGCGTCTCCCCACCGGGTGCCCAGGAACGCCGTCCGCTTCAGCCGCGGAATGGTCAGATCGACGATTGCGAACAAGTTGTAGGCGTCGCCCCGGATCGCACGATCCATGAAGCTCTGGGTGAACGGGAAGTGGATCGCGTATTCCAGCAGCGCATCCAGATCCGGACCGACATCCGCAAACGCCTTGAAGGCCGGTTCCAGGTTCTTCAGATTCGCGACCAGGTCGGCCTGCGACTCGTTGACCAGTCGGTTGGCGGTATCGCTGAATGTGCCGAGTTTCTCCAACGCCGTTGTCAGCGTCGGCCTTTCCTTGATCAGCACATCGATGGCCGGGGGGATCTTCGCCAGGGCCTGGGCGAGGTCATCACGCTGGCCGGCGAATGTCGAGGACAACCGGTTGAGTGACTGGATGATCGAGACGATGTTGTCGCGCTGACCATCCAGTGTTCCGACGAAGGTGTCGAGGCGGGTGATCAGGTCACGGAACTGGGCCTCGTTGCCATTTACCGCGGTGCTGAAGTTATGGATCACGTCGCCGATCTGCCCGAGGCCGCCCCCGTTGACGACAGCTGCAAGCGAGGCCAGTGTCTGCTCGGTGGTCGGATACGTCGACGACGCGTTCAGCGGAATCGTCCCGCCCGGGCTGAGCTTGCCGCTCGGGGTTTGTCCGATCGGGGTGTTCAAGGACAGGTGCATGGAGCCCAGCAGGCTGGTTTGACCAACGCTGGCAACAGCATTGGCCGGCACCACGATATCGGGCTTGACCGAGAACTCCACGTCGGCGTGCCAGTTCTTGACCGACAGCTTGCGCACGCTACCGACAACGACATCATTGATCATCACCGGCGAATTCGGTTCCAGTGTCGAGATATTCGCTATCTCAGCGTGGTAGACGCTGGCGTCGGAACCGCGACCCACCGCACCCGGCAGCGGAAGCGAGTTCACCCCCTGGAAGGCGCAGGCACTGGTGGTGACCGCGAGGCAGGAGCCGACGATCACCGCCCGCCGCAAGGTTTTTCCGCCGCTCATGGCGTCCCTCCTGCTTCTGCTGGCATCGGGGCGCCAGGTGCCGGACCGGGTGCGGCCGCCGTCGGGTTCAACATGCTGGGCAGCGACGAGATCACACTCGGAACCTGCGCGGGTGCCCCACCGGGAAGCAGTTGCGCCGCGCCGGGTGGAGTCTCCCCCGGCGCGCGTCCGGTGAACGGCGGCGGCCCAGGGGCCACACCCTGGTATGCCGAGATGGCCGGCGGGATCGGCGGTACGCCGGGGCTCGGGCCGCCCGCACCGGGGGCGAGATTCGGCTCGGAGTAGACGATTTCGTCCGGGGCGGCCGAAGGCATCAGGTAGGGATCGATACCCAGCGGCAGGTAGTTGAAGTTCAGCAGGCGAAGTGCCGGGCCCAGATACTGCTGACAGAGCTTCGCCGTTTCCGGGGCGGTGGTGTTCTCGATCGCGCCGATGGCGCCGCAGACGAACTCGGTCGGGTTGGAGAAGTTGTTGAGCACGAACTGCCCGACTGCGCTTCCGGAGGACGGGTTGTAGATGTTGTAGGCGTTGGTCAATGCGTTCGGCGCGATATGGAGAATGTTCTCAATCTCCATTTTGTTGTCGAGCAGGTTCGAGGTGACGTTGGTCAGCCGCTGAATCTGCTCGGAGGTCTGGTTGCGGCTGCCGGCGACGAAGCGCTGGATGTCGACGATCGCGACCGACAGGTTCTTCAACGCGCCATCGAGGTCCGACCGGTTCCCGTCGATCACGCTGGTCAGCGTCGCCAACCGGTTCTGGAACTGCACCACCTGATCGCTGCTGTCGCGCAGGGCCGTGACGAAGGTCTGCAGGTTCTTGATGATGTCGACGAGATTGCCGCTTCCGTTGGCCAGCACGCGGGACACACCGGCGAGCTCGGTGATGGTCTGCCGAAGCTTGTCACCGTTTCCGTCGAGCGCGTTGGCGGCGCTGTCGATGAAGCGCGACACCGACGTGCCCGAGACTCCGCTTTGCGGTCCGAGGTCGGTGGCCAACCGCATCAGTTGTGCTTTGACCTCATCCCACTCCACCGGTATGGCGGTGCGGTCCAACGGTATTACCGCGTTGTCGGCCATTTTCGGCCCGACGTTGTTGCGATAGGCCGGCGCCAATTGCACATAGCGGGCGGCAACCAGGTTCTGCGCGACGATCACCGCCTTGGCGTCGGCCGGGATGGATACGTCGCGATCGACGTCGAGCACCAGCTTGGTCTGGGTGCCCTCCGGCTCGATTGCCTTGATCGTGCCGACCTTGACGCCCGACACCCGCACGTCGTCACCCGGGTAGATACCGGTGGCCGTGGTGAACACGGCGGAGATGGTCTTCGGACCGAAGAAGATCTTGTGCACCAAGAACGCTGCCCCCACAACGAGCAGCCCGGCCAGCGCGACTGCCAGCACCTTCACCCACCGTCGGCTCATCAGCGCGAACCTCCCGGAATACCGTTGTAGGGCAGCGGCAATTCGGCCCGTGGCCCGGCGTTATCCGGCGGTTGACCGGCGTTGACACCGCGCCGGAAGCCGAATGCGTAGTCCATGAACGGCTGCAGCAACTGCGCCGGCTGCAGGTTCGGCACATAGGCGTTGTAGTACGGGCCGTTGGCCAGCGTCTCACCCTCGGACAAGATGAACTTCTTCACGTTCGGCAGCATTTTTGCGATGTTGTCCTTGTTCTTCTCCAGCACGGCGACAACCGAATTGAGCCGTTGCAGCGTCGGAGCCAAGGTCTTCTCGTTGTCCGCGACCAGACCGGTCAGCTGCTGGGAGACCGCGGAGGTGTTGGCCAGCAGGTCGACGATCGCCTCGCGCCGGTCGTTGAGCACGCCGAGCAGGTCGTTCGCGTTGAGGATCAAGGTATTGAGCTGCTGACTGCGCTGCCCCAGCACCGTGGTGACGTCGGCCGCGCTTTTGAGCAGGCCGGCCAGGTTCTCGTTGCGGCTGTTGAGCGAACGCGACAACCGGCTCAGGCCATCGAATGTCGGCCCCAGCTTGGGTGCGAGTTGGTCGATTGTTGCTGAGAGTGTGTCCAGCGACTGGTTGAGTGAGCCGGTGTCGGTGCCCGCCGTGTTGCTGGTCAGATCGCTGACAGCTTCGGTGAGCGAGTAGGGCGATGAGGTACGGGTCGTCGGGATCACATCGCTGGAGTGCAGGGATCCACTGCCGGCGGATTCGAGGGTGATCACCCGCTCGCCCAACAGGGAGCCGGTGCGGATATGCGCGGTGGTCTGCGATCCCAGCGGGTATCTGCCCGCGGTGGTGAAGGTGACCAACGCGTCACCGTTGTCCAACGCGACATCGGTGACCGTACCGACTTTGATTCCGGAGATCGTCACGTCATTGCCGACAGTGATGCCACCCGCCTCACTGAACACCGCCTGATGGCGGACCGAGGTGGCCAGCTGCACCAGCCGCTCGGGCTGTAACCCGACGGCAATCACGAGCAGGATCAGGACTGCGCCGATGAAGCCGGCGCGGAACAGGTTTGAATCGCGATATTTCAGCATTAGGGCTCCGAACACCTACCGGATTCTTGTTTGAGCATCGGGAAGACCCCGGTCCGTCCCTGGAGGTCGGTGACACGGATGGCAAGACCGCAGATGTAGTACATGATCCAGCTGCCGTAGGACCCGAGGCGGGCCATCTTGCGGTAGTTGTCGGGACCGCGCTGCAGGCCCCGGTCGAACACGATCTTGTTGTCATCGAGCAGCGGTGCGAGCCGGTTGAGCTGCTCGATATCGCCCTTCAGCGGAGCGCGCGCCTCGCTGAGAAGGCTTGTCAACGAGGAGGTTCCGTTGTCCAGCGAGGTGATCGCGGTGCCGATGGGGTCGCGATCCTGCGCCAGACCGCTGATCAACTTCTCGAGCTTGTCGATGGCTCCAGAGAACTTGTCGCCGTCCTTGGCGAGCGTGTCGACGACCACCCTGAGGTTGTCGATCAACTGCTCGATGGTTTGGCTGTTGTCCGCCAGAGCATTCGAGAACGACGAGGTCCTGCTCAGCAGTGAGTCGAGGGTGTCGCCCTGGCCCTGCAGGATGTTGATCAGCGAGGCGGTCAGCGCGTTGACGTCCTGCGGGTTGAGCCCCTGGATCACCGGCCGCAGGCCGCCGAGCAGGAGGTCCAGGTCCAGCGCGCCCTGGGTGCGGTCCTTCGGTATCTGCGCCCCAGCCGGCAGCACCCGGGCCGAGCCGGGCCCGTCGACGAGTTCCAGATATCGGTCACCGGTCAGATTCAGATAGCGCACTGCCGCTTGGGTTCCCGTGGTCAAGACGACGTCGCGGTCGGCATCGAACGTGACCAGGACGCTCTTGTCCGGCTGCAGGTCCACGCTGTTGACCGTGCCGACCCGGACTCCGGCGACCCGCACCGTGTCGCCGTCCTTCAGCCGCGATGCATCGCCGAACACCGCCGAGTACCCGGACGTGGAGCCGCTGCGGTAGTTGCTGAAAGTCAGGAACAGGAAGGCGGTCAGGACCACCATCACAACGGCGAACACTCCGAACTTCACGAGTGTGCTTGTGGTGCGCATCATCCCGGTTGTCCGATCTGTGCGGTGTTGCGCGGCGGCCCGTCAAGCGGGCCGAACAGCAGCTGCTTGAGTCCGTCGGAGTTGAGCAGGATGCCCTGGTTTCCGTACTGCCAAGGATTGCTGCCCACGTCGGTCACCAGATACTTCGATTTGTTGCCGAACCCGATATAGGGCAGGCCCATGCACTGTGGGCCGCCCTTGGCCGCAACCTTGGGCAGATTCGAGGGGTAGCGGTAGCGGTCGATGCCCAATGTGAAGGCGACGGCGACCAGGACGCCCGGGTCCAGCAGCGGAGGCTGCAGCCGGACGAAGTTCATGCCTTCGAGCGTGCAGTTGATGGCCGGCGCATATTCGTTGAACAGGGCCGTGGTGGGCGCCAGCAGATGGAGCACCTTGCTCAGTGCCGGCTGGTTGGTGCCGAGCACCTCGTTGCCCTGATCCGCCAGCCCGATCATGTTGACCAGGAAGGTATCCAGGTTCTGTTGCTCATCGACGATGCTCTGGCTGAACTTGTTCGCGTTCTGCACGGTGCGAACCAGATCCGGCGCGGCGTCGGCGTAGGCGGCGGCGACCGGTGCGCTGAGTTCGATGTCGCGCGCCATGTTCGGCAGGCTGGGCTCGATTTTGGCCAACAGGTTGTCAAAGTCGGCCACCGTCTGGCCGAATTGCTTGCCACGCCCGGCGAATGCCGAGGAGAGCGCACCGAGCGTCTCATTGAGCTGTGCCGGGTCGATCTTCTGCAGGATCTGCGTCAGCTGCTGGAACACCGTATTGATTTCGACGGTGACATGCTGACCCTGCAGCACCTGGCCGGAATACATCGGTTTCGACGACGGGTCCGCGGGTGGCTCGAAGTTGACGTACTTGGCGCCGAAGACCGTCGTCGAGGCGATGTCGGCAACGACATTGGACGGAATCTTGCGCAGCTGTCCGGGATCCATCGCCAGGTGCAGGACGGCCGCACCGTCGGGGCGGGTCTCGATCGAGTCGACCTTGCCGACCTGGACACCGCGCATCTTCACTCGGGCGTCGGGGTTCATCACCAATCCGGCGCGGTCGGAGATCACGGTCACCGGAACGGTTTTGGTGAAGTCGCCACGGAACAGGCCGACGGAGACGGCGACGATCGCGGCGACGATTACGACCGTGGCGAAGCCCGCCACCGGGCGTGCCCAGCCGCGGGCACCGAAGTTGGTCCCCGTTCTGGCCGCCACTGGCGCAGCATGGGTTTCGGTTTCTGATCGGTCGGATGGCCCCGGACCGAGATTTCGCGTCACGTCATCTCCCTTATCCGGACAGGTTGAAGTTGCCGTTGGAGCCGTAGATGGCCAGGGAGACCAGCAGGGTGACCGAGACGACCACGATCAGGGAGGTCCGTACCGCGTTACCCACCGCGACGCCGACTCCCGAGGGGCCGCCGGTGGCGAAGTAGCCGAAGTAGGTGTGGATCAACAAGATCGTGATCGCCATCAACACCGCCTGCAGGAAGCTCCACAACAAGTCAATCGGATTCAAAAACGTGTTGAAGTAATGGTCATACAAACCGCCGGACTGACC
>FLQS01000089.1 GCA_900078375.1 uncultured Mycobacterium sp.
TGTCGATTCCCCCACCGACACCATCGTTAGGACTCAATCGTGACCATCGAACTCACCAGTGCCAACACCACGCTTCTGCAATCGCAGGTCGCCTCACTGCTCGTTCAGCCGCTCGAACAGGCCTCCACGTTCCTGGCGTCCGGGCCTGTCATCATCGACAGCTCCGACAGCGTCCGGGTGCCGCGCATCGTCAACGGCGTTTCGGCGGGCTTTGTCGCCGAGGGTGCCGAGATCACCGATGGGGATGTCGCGTTCGACGAAGTGACCCTGCTGCCCTCGACGCTCAAGAGCCTCAAGGTGCTTGTCCGGGTGTCCAACGAGCTGATCCGCCAGTCCGTCGTCGGCCTCGACGCGGTGCTACAGCAGCGCCTCATCACCGACGTCGGCAATGCCCTCGACGCGGCCCTGTGGGACGGCACCGGATCGTCGAACACGATCAAGGGCATCCTGCGGGCCACCGGCATCGCCACCGGCACCCTGGACCTCACCGACGCCGACTCCCTGATCGACGGCATCGCCACCGCCCAGGGCAACAAGGTCACCCCGACACACATGGTGATGACCAGCTCGACGTTCGCCACCCTGCGCAAGCTCAAGATCGCCGAGCCCGGTGCGACGTCCGATCAGGACTTCCGCCAATACCTGTTCGATCCCAGCGGCATTCAGGGCGGCACCGCGTTCCAGATCTTCGGGCTGAAAGTCATCATCACTGACAACATCCCGGCCGTATCGACGAAGAACCGCGTCGCGCTGGTCGACTTCTCCAAGGTGGTTGTCGTGCGCGATGTTGACTCCCAGATCAAGATCCTCGATCAAACGTGGGGCCAGTTCGATAGCGTGGGCATCAGAGTCGTGACCCGCTATGACACCGCACTGCTGCAGGCCAAGGCCGTCACGCTACTCACCGAGGCCTGATGCTGGTCACCGGCCAAGACGTGGCCGACTTCCTCGGCCAGGGCACCGACACCACACTGGTGGCCCTGGCCGGGGAGGTCGTCCCCGTTATCACCGCACTGGTGTCCGCCTACACCCGCGGACGCGGCTGGACTGCCACCGAGCCCAACGACGAGCTGGCCGCGGTCATCACCACCGCCTCGGCCCGCATGGTGGCCAACCCCGAACAGATTCCGAGCAAGGTTGGTTCCGTCGAGATCCGCGGCGGCTTCCAAGGCTGGACCCTCGCCGAGACGTTCGTGCTCAACCGCTACCGCAGGACCGCACTGTGATCTTCCATGACACCGTGACGGTGTCCATGCAGGTGCCCTTTGACCCGCCCCAGTACGGCGACTACGGCGAGCCGATCATGGACCACGTCACCGACACAGTGGCCGCCGAGGTATTCCCACTCGACACCGATGCGGTCGTGGACGTCGCCGCCCACGTCGTCATCAGCCGCTACCGGATGATCCTGGCCCCGCACATCGACATCCCACCGCAGATCGCCGACAACCTGCGCCTCGGATGGGGCGCCTTCCCGCTCGACCCCGACAACCCATTCGCCTACAACAGCGGGCTACTGGTCGACGGCACCGTCGAGCGGCATCTGATACGCGGCCGACTGCACCACTACGAACTCATCACCAAGAGTGTGCTGGCTTGAAAGTCGGTCTACGTGTGGTCGGTCACCAGGGCCAGTCCATGGCCAGCTTCGCGCCCTCGGGGTCTGCGATTGCTCGGATGGCCGCCGTGAGATGCACGAGGCCCGCAGCCAATTCGCGGACATCCTTGCTCTCGGCTCGTTTCGCCAGACGATCGAACTTCTCGGCCGCAGCACGGCATTCCTTGACGGGATCAATGATCGGCATAGGCCTGAACGTAGCACCACGATTTGCACGGGCTCCGTACTTTCACCGCAGAAACGCCCCCAATCGATGCCGGACTTACCTGTACCTCAGCGTATCGGCTATCAACGAAAGCGCTTGTGGTGCAGAACTTTAACGGACCAACGCGAACGCCTGTAAACCGAGAGACCCCAAGCTGAATACGCGGGTTCGATTCCCGTCATCGGCTCCACTGTGATGTGTCAGGACATAGGAATAGCTCTGAACCCTCGTTGGGGGTTCAGGGCTTTTTTCGTGGGCGGCCGCTGGACACGCCTCGGGGTTGATAGTCCCTGGTGGGGTCGATGGTTAGCTCGCGGATCAGTTCGCCGGTGGCGGCGTTGATGATCCGGACGTCGAGGTCTTGAACGAGCATGAGAACGCGGGTTCGGGCGTGGGTTCGGCCGATGCTGATGTGGTGCAGGCGGCCGGCCAGGCGAAGGGTGAGGGTGCCGTAGTCGTCGACGCGGTCGCGGCGCACGCGGTCGTGGGTGTCGGTGCGTTTGCCGGGTTGGGCTTTGGGTCGGTTGGGGCAGTCCCCAGTGATCTCGGTGCTGCAAGTCTCAGGTCTAGTCGCAGGCACTCGGTGGGTGCACGCCTTCACCAAGTAGTGCTGACAGCCGGCACACCACGATCGGACTGACGACTCGCCCCATCCATCCGTCGACGCGGGATAGTCGCTAACCGAGATCGTCAAGGAATTCCTGCTGGGCGCAACCGGCGTGCGGGCCGCCACCTTGGGACGCGGCAGGGATGTCACGGCCCATTGCCGCCGAAGGGACCATAAGCATCTCGACCGCATTGGCCTTTGCGTTGACAGTCGTCCACAGGCACAGCGCCAGCACGGCAACCAGCGCTGCGCGTAGCAACCGGATAGAGGTGCCGATAGGTACCTGCCAATGGCCTGGGCGGTCCTTATACGGGCGGATACGCGGGAGCGGGATGCACACCTCGCAGCGCCCAGGGCAGCCAACTGAAGAAGTATTCGATCTCGTCGCTGGCGTCGTAGTCAGGATTGGGATCCATCGCTTTCTCCTACGATTCCACGATCGATACCAGCGCGATGAAGCGAAGCGCCGTAAGGGTGTGAACGAAGAGACCTCGAACCACGAGCTTGCCGGTTGCGATCGAGCCCAACACACCCAGCCCACGCTTGGTGAAAAACCCTGCAGGCCAGAGTCCACCGGCCTGCATCTTCAATTGCGACACATCAAGGATCTGATCGACGGTGGCCTTCACCGTCACACTGGGCTTGCCCTTGATGTCGTTGTAGACGGTTGCGCCCTCGCTACCGAAGACAACTGTGCACGCCGTGTCCGTGTCGGTGCTGTAGACACTGATCGGACGAGAGATGCACTGCGCGATACGGATTCGTTTCGGGTAGCTCGCGAGGTTCTGTCCGAGCAGCATGCTCACGATGTCGGCGACACCGTTGGCGTTGCTTTCCTCGTACTTCGCCACTTCGTAGGTGGATGTGATTGTCATAGTTCGCCTTTGATGGTCATGCGGCGCCGGAGGAACCGGCGGCGCTGGAGCAGTCACGCGTAAGGCGATTGAGCACCAGCACCGGCCGAGACCCTTGGTGGCGGTCGCGTCAGACAGTCCAATCCGTGGGGATTTCACCCCAGGTCAGCAGGAAGTTGTTGAGCGCGTTGGAGTTCTCGATCGCGGCGCTCATCGGGCCCTTGAGGAACTTGATCTTGCCCAGCATCAGCAGCTTTCCGCCCTGTGCTTCGCCGGCCGCCGCCGTCTGCCAGGTTTCGAGGCTCCCCTCGATGATCAGCCACAGTTCAGACTCGTCGATTGCCCCGGCCGTCCACGACACGAGTTCGCCCTGGTCCCACTCCAATGTGCTCGCCGGACCGTCGATGGTCTGGAACACCATCTTGTTGGTGAAAGTGCCCGGATCCTTGAATCCCTTGTAGACCTCTTTGTTGTTGTTGACCGCCTCGCGAGCGGCGTCGAGCCACTCCTGCGAGAAGAACACGAGTTGATCGGTCATCGCTTACCTTTCGAGTTGCGAACTGTTGTTTAGAGCAGGCACACGCCTGCCGGCGATTCGACGCTTCATCCGGCTCGCCGCCGCCGATGCCCGCTACGCTCGCGCGCTTAGGACCGCGGCCTGGGGGTCGACGACCACGCCACTCGAGTGCTCGGCGAGCCATGGCGCTGCCGCATCTGGGTTGGAGAAAAGGTCCCATTGGACCTCGGGGTAGTTGAAGTTGTCGGTGAACTTGTCCGCCAATCCCCTGTCTAGCGCAACAGCCCCGAGGAACTGAATGAAGCTTTCCGGCAAGGTCGTCAGCGCGTCGAGCATGAAGTTCGTCCAGTTCGTTGCGCCCAGGACGCGGTTCGCCCGATTCGCGTCAACGGCAGCGAAGAACCGCTCGTCGAATGCTTCTGCGGCGATAATCTCCCGGCCAGCGACGTGGGCGGCATAGGAGGCCATGTTGCCGCCCTGCCCGAGAACCGGATCGACTGTCGCGTGGGCGTCGCCAAGGAGCAACGCCGTCTTGCCGTTCTCGAGCACAACGTGACCGTTGCGTACGCCGGGAGTCACTGCGCCCTGCAGTAGATCAAGCGGACTGTTCGCCAGGTCGAACTCATTCTCGTTGATCCGGCGAGCCGTGATTGGGTAATGCGTGCGCAGCTTGTCCAGTACGAGATCGATGAAAGCGCGCGGGTCGTCTTCATAGCGTGTGTGCGTGAGCTGTTCGAGGTCGCTGCCCGGATGGTTCTCGAACACCAGCGCCGAGGTGTCCCCGCCGAAGGTCACGGTGGGGATCTCGATCATCTCGCCGGCGCCGGGTGAGATGCAGAATGTTACGGCCTTGGTTTCCTGGGGTGCGATGCCCTTGAAGAGACCGACGCACAGCTGTCGCTGCGGTGAGGTGTGGGGTGAATGCTGCTCGTCGCGAGCGAACAGCGTGCCGAGACCGCCCTTGCCCGTGCCGATGACGACGAGGTCGTACTCTTCGGACAGCTCGGAGATGTTCGACAGATCAACATCCCGATACTCGATCTTTCCGCCCCGGTCGAGATAATTCTGCATCAGTGTCGGCAGGTAGATGCGGTAATCGATCGCGCGACTTGGACCGGTTCCGAGATCACCGTAGAACTCGAGAGGATTGCCGGGAATACCGACGAAGTAGTAGTGCCCGAAGTAGCCGTCGCTGGGCCAGTGATCGATGCCCAATGCCTTCTCGCGCTCCACCGTAACTGCGTGATGTGCGACCGTGTTGAGCAGTCGCACGTTCGGATAGTCCTCGATCTTCTTGTCCGTGAAGATCGTGGAATCCACACCCTTGCTTTGTAAAAACAGCGCCAAGTGCAGGCCAGCGGTCCCGGCACCAACGATCGCAATCCGCTTACTCATCCAAATCTCCTTTGTCGCATGGGCATCGACTCCGTGTCGGCCACCGGGTGAGAAGGCACTGTTGAGAGGGACTCACACCGGAAGCGCGGAAGTGATCCGTGTCACTAACCGATAGTGGCCCCCTACGGCACATCGGTCTTGGAGAGATGCGCCCGGCTTGTACGACACAACCGCACTACTTCGCACGCCCGACCGCGGCACGAGTCGCTAGCCGCGATCATCTTGTCGAGCGAGACGGCCAGACCACCGGAGATGCGTTCGACGTCACCGCTAACCGAACTCATCTGCCCGGCTGCAATGGCGGTATAGGTGGACACCCAGGCGTCGTACTGCCATTGCGGCGCAGCCCATTTGCGGCGGTATGCGTAAGCCTCTTCGATGCTTTCGTCGCGAAAGGTGATCAGTTCACCGCGAGCTCGCGACAATATTTCTGCCAAGGTGTCGAAACTCAGGGCTTCTGGTCCGGTTAGTTCGTAGACCGAATTTCGGTGCGGCGCCGGGTCAGTCAGTATCCGCGTCGCGACTCGGGCAACATCCCTTCGGGCGATCGCCGCGACGCGACCATCTCCGGCGGGTGCTCGAATCACGCCGTCTGGGCCGGGCAAGGTGACCAGAAAGTCCAGGTAGAGATTGTCTCGCAAGATCGTGTATGCCGGGCCCGCCGAGCGCAAATGCTCTTCGGTGGCGTAGTGATCGCGAGCGAGAGTGAATACGGCATCGGGCGCAGCACCGGCGAACGAGGTGTACACGATGTGCTCGACGCCGGCTCCGGCGGCAGCGTCAATTAAGGCTCGATGTTCCTCGACGCGCGTGGGGGATTCGGACGCCGACACCATGAGCAACGTGGTCACGCCGGTCAGCGACATCAGGGCCGACTCGGGATCTCCGTAGACGCAGTGGCGTACATCGGGCACGGGATCTGCCACGCTGTCGGGTCGACGGGCCAGCATCGCAAACGGGACGCCGTCGGCCCGCAGCAGCTGCGCTACCTGCCCGCCGAGGTGTCCAGTCACCCCTGTGACGCCAATCATCAGTTCAGTGCCGGTGTCAGCCGTTTGGGCGATTGTCGATGAGCCGCTTGGCCTTTCCGTCTGACCGTTCAATGACATCCGGCTCGACGACGTCCACCGCGACACTGACACCGATACGATTCTTGACCTGCCTGACCAATGCAGCTGCAGCGGCGTCACGCTGATCGGGTGTCACTCCGGGGCGGCCCTCAACACGAACTGTCAGCGAGTCCATACGGCCGGCCCGTTCGAGAACACACTGGAACTGCGGCGCCAGCGTGTCGATCTCGAGAATGAGTTCTTCGATCTGGGTCGGGAACAGATTGACACCACGGAGGATGATCATGTCGTCGCACCGACCGGTGATCTTATGGATACGCCTCATCGAGCGCGCGGTGCCCGGCAGCAGGGCGGTCAGATCCTTGGTGCGGTAACGAACGATCGGGAAAGCTTGCTTGGTCAGGGAGGTGAACACAAGCTCACCTTCAGATCCGTCGGGTAGCACTTTGCCGGTCTCGGGATCGATAACCTCGGGATAGAAGTGGTCTTCCCAAACATGTAGTCCGTCTTTGGTTTCCACGCACTCCTGGGCGACGCCGGGACCCATCACTTCGGACAATCCGTAGATGTCGACGGCGTTCATATCGAGTTTCGACTCGAGTTCGGCGCGCATCTGATCGGTCCACGGTTCGGCACCGAAGATGCCAGTCCGCAGTGAGGTGCTGTGCGGATCGATCCCGGCCCGCTCCATCGCGTCGACAAGAGTCAACATGTACGACGGCGTCACCATGATGGCGTCAGGCTTGAAGTCGGTGATCAGTTGCAACTGACGCTCGGTCATACCCCCCGAAACAGGAATGACGGTGCAGCCCAATCGTTCTGCTCCATAGTGAGCTCCCAGTCCCCCTGTGAATAGCCCGTACCCGTAGGCGATGTGCACTTTGTCGGTCGACCGCACACCAGCTGCACGCAGACAACGTGCGACGAGGTTTGACCACGTATCGATGTCGTCGGCGGTGTACCCGACGACCGTTGGGCGTCCCGTCGTACCGGACGATGCATGTATCCGCACGATCTCCGATTGGGGAACCGCAAACATCCCGAACGGGTAGTTCTGCCTCAAGTCCGCCTTGCTGGTGAACGGAAACAGTGCCAGGTCCGAGAGGTCCTTGAGGTCACCGGGGTGAACACCGGCCGCATCGAACGCTGCCCGGTAGTGGCCGACGTTCTCGTAAGCGTGATGCAGCGACCAGTTGAGGCGAGTCAGTTGAAGGGCGGAGATTTCGTCGCGCGATGCCGTCTCGATCGGTTCGAGATCATCCGGCAAGCGTGTTGCACTCGTCGCAAGGCGATCGACGGTCTCTGTCATGGCGTTCTCCCGTGATGGGTTGGGACTAAGCGTCGAAGTCGACGGTCAATGAGTCGGTGATGGCGAAGGACTGACATGTCAGGACGAAGCCTGCGTCGATCTCTGGTGGATCGAGTGCGTAGTTGCGACGCATATCGACTTCTCCGTGAGTCACCTTCGCCCGGCATGTTCCGCACACTCCCCCCTTGCATGCGAACGGAAGGTCATCGCGCACCCGCTGGGCGCCATCGAGGATCGACATGTCCCGCAGCAGTGACAGGGTGCTCTCGGAACCGTCCAGGACGATCGTCACTTCACTGACCGGCCCCGAGGCCGCGGCTGCGGTGTGTTCGGCCGGCACCGGCGCGGCGTCCTCGACGAAGAACAGCTCCCGGTGCACTCGCTCCATATCGACACCGAGGTCCTCTAACGCGGCTTCGGCGTCTTTCACCATGCCGAACGGACCGCAGAGCCAGAAGTGGTCGACTGCCTCCACGGCCACAAGGCGTTCAAGCAGTGTGCGGATACGCTCCTGGTCGAGCCGTCCGCTGAACAGCTCTGATGCGCGCGGTTCGCGGGAAAGAACATGTACGACTTGAAGTCTCGATCCGTAAGCGTCCTTCAAATCGGCCAGCTCATCAGCGAACATCACGGTGTTGGCACGCCGATTCCCGTAAAACAGTGTGACAGTCGAATCCGGCTCTGCGAGTGCAGAGGCTGCGATCGACAGGACCGGAGTGATGCCCGAACCGGCCGCGATGAGCACATGATTAGCCGCCGTGCCGAGATCAGCGGTGAAGCTTCCCGATGGTGGCTGGATGTCGACCTCGTCACCAGGTCCCAACTGGCGGACCAACCATCCTGAGAAGGCACCGCCGGGCACTTCGCGCACACCGACACGGGGGCTCGTCCCCGCCGCCGAACAGATCGAATAGGTACGTCGCTGCTCGACGCCGTCGATGGTGCGGCGGACCGTCACGGACTGCCCGGGGATGAAGACGAACTCCGCTGTGCATTCGTCCGGGATGGCAAAGGTGATGGCGGCTGCGTCCTCACAGAGTCGCTGCACCTCGGCGATGCGCACCGTTCGAAACGGCCGGTTACGCAACGCGCGGCCGGTCGGTGCGGAAAGTTCGGCAGTGGTCATTCAGATTTCCTTGAATCGGTCGAACGGCTCACCGCACGAGCGGCATCGGTGCAGCGACTTGCACGCGGTCGAGCCGAAGGCTGACGTCTGCTCGGTGTCGAACGAATCGCATTGGGGGCACTGCACGATCTGCCGGATTGGCGACAACGTCAGCGGCACAGGACCGGCCGTCGGCGTGGTGACGTCGTGAGGCGGAGCAATGCCATGCTCTTCGAGCTTCCGGCGACCCAACGGTGTGATCCAGTCCGAGGTCCACGCGGGTGTCAACACGGTTCGCACATCAATCCGATCGAACCCCGCTGCGGTGAGGGCATACTCAAGGTCGGCGCGCATCGTGGCCATCGCCGGGCATCCCGAATAGGTCGGCGTGATCGTGACGACGATGGTGCCATTGGGGTCTTCCTGAATGTCCCGGAGGACTCCGAGGTCGACCAGGCTGAGCATGGGCATCTCGGGATCGGTCACCCGCGCGGCAACGTCGCGAGCCCGGTCCACTGCGTCCACCGTCGTGACCGTCATCGGTATCACCACGTCCCCGTCGGATGCGCACGAGCCACGGACTGCATCTCTGCCAGCAGGTAGCTCAAGGCTTCTGTGTGGGTACCGTCTCGTCCAGAACGTCGGGCTACCAGTGGAGCGGGCCGAACATCAAGCCGTTGCACGGACGCCGCTCGGAAGATCTGGTCAAGAACGCCGTCGACTTCATCACGCAGTGTCGAGGAGTCCACGGCGGCACCAGCTGCCGCCAGCCTCTGCTCAGTAGCGTTCGGTGCGAACAGTTCCGCAATGTAGGGCCAGACTTCTGCTACCGCAGTGTCGAGGCGGCGGCGCGATTCCTCGGTTCCGCCCGCCAGAGTCACAAACCAGCGAGCGGCGTAATCACGATGGTAAGTCAACTCCTTGACGCCCTTGGCTGCCACGGCGGCGAGTACGGGGTCGCGGGAATCCCGAAGCCGCTGCAGTACCGCCAGTCGATACACCGCGAAAACGAGTAATCGCACCATGCTGAAGGCGAAGTCGCCATTCGGCAACTCCACCAGCCGCACGCAGCGGAATAGCGGCTCGTCTCGGAAAAAAGCCAACGCGTCTTCGTCCGGCACAGGCGAGCCTTCTGGCAATACCGGGACAATCGCCGGATCTGCCGCTGCAGCGCGGGCCAGTAGTAGCCGGGCCTGGCCTAGGAGGTCCAGCCCGATGTTGGCGAGGGCGACCTCTTCCTCGAGTTCGGGTGCGTTGGTGCACCATTGGGCCAGCCGCTGCGCGGAGATCAGAGCGTCGTCGGCGAGCATTAGGCAGTACGACGCCAAGTCTTGGCCGTCGATCCCCGCGGCCAAGGTGGTGTCGACACCCTTGAGCGGGTCGTCGAAGCTGGTGCCGAACGCCCATTGGTCGTGAGCGTCAGTGTCAACGAGGCCGGCGTAGGCAGAATCGTGGTCGTTCATCATGATCAGTCCTCCGTCATCACATGTGGGGGACGTTGTCGGGAATGTCGTAGAAGGTCGGATGCCGATAGACCTTGTCGCCGCTCGGCGCGAAGAACGGATCTTTCTCAGCAGGACTGGAAGCCACGATGTCTGAGGAGCGGACCACCCAGAGGCTCACGCCTTCATTGCGGCGCGTGTAGACGTCGCGGGCGTGCCGCAGCGCCATCCCGTCGTCTGCCGCGTGGAGCGATCCGACGTGCACATGGTTGAGGCCGCGTTTTCCGCGGACGAACACTTCGTACAGTGGCCAGCCTGCGGCGACCTGGACCGTGTCCGTCGTCGTCGCAACGCTGTCGACCCTGACGGCCCCGTGACCGCCTTCTGTCGTGAACTCGTTCTCACTCAACGTGATTGACCTTCCGACTTTGCCGCGAACGCGCTCGCGGCCTCACGTACCCATGTCCCGCCATCGTGCGCACGCTTGCGATTGGCGATACGTTCGACGTTGCACGGACCGTGACCCTTGACCACGTCCATGAACTCGTCCCAGTCCGGGGTGCCGAAGTCATGTGCGCCCCGCTCCGCGTTCCACCGGAGCTCGGGATCGGGCAGCGTCACTCCGAGTACGGCCGCCTGTGGCACCGACATGTCGACGAAGCGTTGTCTGAGTTCATCGTTGGTGTGTCGCTTGATACCCCAGGCCATGGACTGTTCGGTGTTTGGGGAATCCGTGTCGGGCGGTCCGAACATCATCAGTGCCGGCCACCACCACCGGTCGACCGAGTCCTGGACCATCGAGCGTTGTGCATCCGCGCCGGACATCATGGTCATCAAGAGTTCGTAGCCCTGTCGCTGGTGGAAGGACTCTTCCTTGCACACGCGGATCATCGCCCGTGCGTAGGGGCCGTAGGAACTGCGGCACAGCGGAACCTGATTGCAGATTGCCGCTCCGTCCACAAGCCAGCCGATCACGCCGACGTCAGCGTAGGTAAGCGTCGGGTAGTTAAAGATCGAGGAGTACTTCTGTTTCCCCTCGATCAGTTTGTTCGTGAGGTCTGCCCGATCTGCACCGAGGGTCTCTGCGGCCGAGTAGAGGTACAAACCGTGGCCGGCCTCGTCTTGCACTTTCGCCATCAGGATCGCCTTGCGGCGCAGTGACGGCGCACGCGTGAGCCAGTTGCCTTCGGGTTGCATCCCGATGATCTCGGAGTGGGCGTGCTGGGCGATCTGGCGGATAAGCGTCTTGCGATAGCCGTCGGGCATCCAGTCACGCGGTTCAACGCGCAGCCCGTCGGAGATTATCGTGTCGAACTCCGCATCCAGGTCGTCGCCTACCTGCGGTGACGTGGTACTCGCGGTCATCGATTCCTCCTCATTACCGACCGAACGATCGGTTATTAAGTTTGCCGGGTTTCATCCAGATGCACAAGGTTGTCGCGAGGACTTCAATGGCCGACGAATGTGGGTCGTGTCTTCGCCAGGAACGCTTCGACTGCTGCGCTGTGGTCGGTTGATGCTCCCAGGCTCTGTTGCGCGGCTGCTTCGTGTGTGAGGACCTCGGACAGCGGAGCGGTTGCATTGTCGCGAATGAGGGCTTTTACCGCGGCGAACGCGGCTGTCGGACCTGCGGCCAGCTTCGTGGCGATACCGGATGCGTAAGCAGCAAGATCCTCGTCGCCGGTGACCTGGTGCACGATCCCCCAGTCTTTGGCGGTCGCCGCGTCGATGTTCTCTCCGAGCAGGAAGAGGGCTGTCGCGCGCCCCGCCCCGATAAGCCGCGGTAGCGACGCTGAGAGCCCCGAGTCGGCCGCGAGGCCGATGCCGGTGAACGCCGTCCCGAACTTCGTGCGCGCTCCGGCGATTCGGATGTCTGCGGCCAAGGCGAGTCCGAATCCGGCTCCGACGCATGCTCCGTTGATCGCGACCACCACCGGTACCGTGATCGCATTCAATGCCTCGACGATCGGGTTGTAGTGGTCCACAACGGTGTCCATCGCACGCGATGGATCAGCACGCAAGGCTTCGACGTGTTCCGCGAGGTCTTGACCCACGCAAAAGTTCTTGCCGGCCGCGAGGATGAGGACGGCACGCACTTCCGGGTCCCGGGCCACTGCCATCAGAGCATCGAGGAATTCGCGCTTCATAGCGCGGTTGAGCGCATTGGACGCCTCCGGCCGGTCCAGCCTGATGGTGCCGACACCGGCATTCACTGATAGCTCGACGGTGGCGGTGGTGGTTTCGGTCATGGTCGTCTCCTGAAGTTGCTCAAGCAGGCCAGTTGTAGAAGCCCTGCCCTGTCTTACGGCCAAGGTCGCGGTGGGCGACTTTGTCTCGCAGCAGTTGCGGTGGACGGAAGCGTTCGCCGAGGGTGGTGTGCAGATGCTCGGCGATGGCGAGCCGAACGTCGAGTCCGACGAGGTCGGTGGATCGCAGCGGCCCCATCGGGTGTCGGTACCCGAGTTCCATTGCCCGATCGATCGATTCCGCATCCGCGAGACCTTCCTCGAGCATACGGATCGCCTCGAGACCCAAGGCCACGCCGAGTCTGCTCGTCGCGAAGCCTGGTGAGTCACGCACCACCACATCGGACTTGCCGAGTGCGTGTACCCAGTCGAGGACGTGTCGAAGGACCTCTCCGGTGGTCTCCGGTCCCCGCACGACCTCCACGAGCAGCGATGCGGGCACCGGGTTGAAGAAGTGCATCCCGAGGAAACGCTGCGGATGATCCAGCGCGGCAGCAAGATCGGTGATCGACAGCGAGCTGGTATTCGATGCGAGTACTGCGCTCGGGTCGACCGCCTTCTCCGCGACGCTGAGTACTTGGATCTTCGCAGTGTGATCCTCGGGCACTGCCTCGATCACCAGCCCCGAATCGCTCGGTAGCTCCGTGATCGAAGTGACGGTGGCGATCCGGTCAAGAATATGCTCGGGATTACCTGCAAGAGCGCCCTTTTCGGCGGCTCGTTTGAGTCCTTTCGCCACTCGGTCTCGTGCCGCGTCGGCTGCGTCGTGGTTGGACTCGGCGATGGTCACCAAGGCGCCGGCGGCGGCGAATACCTGCGCGATTCCAGCGCCCATCCGGCCACCGCCGATCACGGAGACAGTCTTGGGGACTCGCTGAGGGGTCACGAGGTCTTCCTCTCGAGAAAATGCGTCATTCGTTCGAACTTGTCGGGGCTTTCGAACAGCACCGCCTGCGCAATATCGTCGAGCAGCGGATGTGGTGAATCCGCGTCGAGCACAGACTTCGAGAGCCGCAGGGCGAGTGCGGACTGCTTGGCGATGCGGTCCGCCCACGTACACGCCGTTGCCAACGCGGTGCCGTCTGCCACGACCTCGGCGACCAGACCGCATCGCAGTGCCGTTTGTGCATCGATGATGCGCGCCCCCAGGATCAGCTGCTTGGCTATCGACTTACCGACCAGGTCAGCCAGCCGGTAGCTCGCACCTGCCGCGGCAAGGATTCCCAGTCCTGGTTCCGGGTTGCCGAACCGTGCCGCCTCGCCGGCGACCCGCAGATCGCATGCATAGGTCAGTTCGGCGCCGCCGCCGAGTGCGTTTCCCTCAACCGCAGCGATGGTCGGTAGTGGCAGCGCCGCGATTCGGTCGAAGACGCTGCGGTTGATCCCTGCGAGCGCCTCGTGTCGACCACGGGCACGCAACTCCGCAATATCGGCACCTGCAGCGAAATCCGTTCCGGTGCCGGTGAGGATGAGAATCCTCGGGTCGGCTTCGAGCTCGCTACAGACCCCGTGGAGTTCGGCCACCATCTCGGCATTGATGGCGTTGCGCTGTTGGGGGCGATGCAGTGCGACTACCACTCGGTCTTCACCGAGGGTGACCCGAAGCGTTGCGTAGTCCGTCATAGCGCCTCGATGAGTACGGCGACCCCCTGGCCGACACCAACACACAATGTGGCAAGGCCGCGCGATCCGCCCTCACGCTCGAGACGGTTCAGCAACGTGACGATCAACCGAGCCCCCGAACATCCAAGAGGATGGCCGAGCGCAATCGCGCCACCGTCGGCGTTGACGATGTCCTCGTGCAGGTTCAGGCGACGCGACACCGCCAGGCTCTGCACGGCGAAGGCCTCATTCAACTCGATAGCGTCGAGATCGTCAGTCCTCCAGCCTGTTCGACTCAATACCCTCTGTGTCGCGGGGACGGGCCCCAGGCCCATCAGATTGGGCTGCAGGCCGGCACTGGCCGCCGCGACGACCCGCCCGCGCACGGAGAGTCCGTGCTTGTGAACGGCTTCCTCGCTAGCAAGGACAACTGCCGCGGCGCCGTCCGAGAGCGGCGACGACGACCCAGCTGTCACAATGCCGTCCTGCCGAAACACCGGGCGTAGCCGCGTCAGGTTCTCGAGCGTGGTGGCGCGACGAGGCCCTTCATCGGTGTCGACGACACCGTCCTTGGTGGTGACGGGGACGATCTCTTTGACGAAGCGACCGGCATCCTGTGCGGCGATGGCCCGACTGTGGCTGCGCAGCGCGAAGGCGTCGGATTCCTCTCGGGTGATGCCGTCGAGCTGAGCGACGTCTTCGGCGGTCTCGCCCATCGACAACGTCACCTTCGACACTTCGGGACCGGCATCCGGCGACACGGCGGCATCCATCTCGGTGAATCGGGGATTCGTCAATCGCCAGCCCAGGGACGTGTCGAACATCGCACCCGGCCGTGCCCACGGGGTTCCAGGTTTGGCGATCACCCACGGCGCCCGAGTCATCGATTCGACGCCGCCGGCCACGATGACACCCGCATCGCCCGACCGGATCGCTTGGGCCGCAGAGACAATCGCGGTGAGACCACTGGCGCACAGTCGATTGACGGTGTAGCCGGGCACCGTGTCGGGCAGCCCGGCCAGAAGCACCGCCATGCGCGCGACGTCTCGATTGTCCTCGCCCGCCTGGTTCGCCGCGCCGAGGATCACCTCGTCAACCGCGTCGCCTGGTACGCCGGCCCGTGAGACGACCTCACTCAACACCGTCGCCGCCAGATCATCGGGGCGAACTGATGCCAGAGACCCGCCGTAGCGGCCTTGCGCCGTCCTCGCGCCATCGACGAGGAAAACCTCTCCCACGAATCGCTCCTTTCGGTCTACTCTTGAATAACCGACCGTTCGTTCGGTGGTCTATAACAAATGCGAACAGTTCCGATGGACGACGACGAAAGCGGGTGAAATGCGATGATGAACAGCGTGGTGGCGCCTAAATCACGCTCGAACGGTCAAGTGGGCCGACCGGGCTACGACTTGGACTCGCTTCTCGCCGTCGCCGTCGGAGTGTTCATCCAGCGCGGCTACGACGGCACGTCGATGGAACATCTGTCGGCGAAGCTGGGCATCAGCAAGTCGTCGATCTACCACCACGTCAGTGGCAAGGAGGAGCTACTCCGGCTCGCGACCGACCGCGCCCTCGACGCGCTCTTCACAGCGACCAGAGAAGTTGATACCACGACCGGCCCCGCCATCGATCGCCTGGAGCACCTGGTCAGGCGCAGTATCCATGTTCTGGTTGACGAACTCCCCTACGTCACCCTGCTGCTGCGGATCCGCGGTAACACGCCCGTCGAGCGACGCGCTCTTGCGCGCCGCCGCGAATTCGACCACGTCGTCGGCGACCTCGTGCAGGAGGCCTGCGACGACGGGACGATCCGCCCAGGCGTCGACCCCGCCCTCACCAGCCGGCTCATCTTCGGAACCGTTAACTCACTGATCGAGTGGTACCGGCCGACCCGCACTCTCGACGCCGACGGCGTGGCCGACGCGGTTGCCGCGATGATCTTCGACGGCCTTCGCGCCTAGGCAACGCGAACTGACCGTTCGGTCGGTTCCGAACTGTTCGCTCCAGTCCTTGACTCGCCGACACGGCCGCTGTAACAGTAGTTACCGAACGAATGGACGGTTGGTAAAGGAGCGTGTCCGCTGTGTCCGCAGTACTCGAAAGCTATCTATCCGGGAAGTGGGTTGCTCCTGAAGGCGACTCGATCCCCCTCATCAATGCCTCTACCGGCGAGGAAGTCGCGCGGTTTGCCTCGGGCTCGCTCGATGTGGCCAGTGCAGTAGCCTACGGCCGCGAGGTCGGCAGTCCCGCGTTGCGTGCCTTGACCTTTCATCAACGCGCGAGCGCGTTGAAGGCGCTGGGCAAGTTGCTCATGAGCCGCAAGGACGAGTTCTATCCGCTTTCCGCGACCACCGGCGCGACCGCCAAGGACTCGGCAATTGATGTCGACGGCGGCATCGGTACCCTTCTGAGCTACGCCTCCAAGGGCACCCGCGAGCTGCCGAATGACACGATCTATCTCGACGGCGGCCTGGAAACCTTGGGGCGAGGCGGCACCTTTGTGGGCCAGCACATCTACACATCCCGCCCCGGTGTGGCGGTTCAGATCAACGCATTCAACTTCCCGGTCTGGGGCATGCTCGAGAAACTCGCACCCGCCTTCCTCGCGGGTGTGCCGTCGATCGTCAAGCCGGCGCACCAGACCGCCTACCTAACAGAACTTGTCGTCCGGGCGATCGTTGACTCGAATCTGCTGCCCGAGGGATCAATTCAGCTGCTGTGCGCGAGTCCGAAAGCTCTGCTGGATCATCTCGACGCCCAGGACACGGTCTTGTTCACCGGCTCCGCATCGACGGCGGCCAAACTCCGCTCTCATCCGAACGTTGTCGAAGGCGGGGTACGCTTCAACGGCGAAGCCGACTCGCTCAACTGCTCGATCCTCGGCCCTGACGCGACGCCTGAAACCCCCGAATTCGATTTGTACGTCAAGCAACTCGTATCGGAGATGACAACGAAGGCCGGGCAGAAGTGCACCGCGATCCGGCGGGCTATCGTTCCCAACGAACGAGTGGATGACGTCGTTGAGGCCGTGCGTGCGCGTCTGTCCAAGATCATCGTGGGCCACCCTGACGCCGAAGGCGTGCGAATGGGCGCGCTGGCCAGCCTCGATCAGCGCGAGGAGGTGTTGCGGTCCCTGAAGAGCCTACGCGACTGCGCGACACTGGTTTTCGGCGACCCCGACGACTTTGCGGTGGAGGGCGCCGACTCCTCAACCGGGGCCTTCTTGCCGCCGCTGCTGCTGCGCGCCGAGGATGCCACCGCGGCCGCGATCCACGAAGTGGAGGCGTTCGGCCCGGTCAGCACCGTAATCGGCTATAGCGACGTCGCCGACGCTGTCCAGCTGGCAGCACGAGGTAAGGGAAGTCTCGTCGGCTCGCTGGTCACACACGATCCTGCTGTCGCGCGGGAGGTGGTGCTCGGTGTCGCACCTTTCCACGGCAGGATTCTGGTCCTCGACCGCGACGATGCAAAGGAGTCGACCGGCCACGGTTCTCCCCTGCCCACTTTGGTCCATGGCGGCCCAGGGCGGGCCGGTGGCGGCGAGGAGTTGGGAGGCATCCGCGGTGTGCTGCACTTCATGCAGCGCAGCGCTATTCAGGCCAGTCCCGACATGCTCACTGCGATTACCGGCCGGTGGACGACGGGCTCAGCCCGCACTGAAACCGACGTGCATCCCTTCCGGAAGCACCTGGAGGAGTTGCAGATTGGCGACACCATTGTCGGCGGGCCTCGGGTGGTCAGCTTGGCGGACATCGACCACTTCGCCGAATTCACCGGCGACACCTTCTACGCGCACACCGATCCCCGGGCAGCGGCGGAAAATCCGCTCTTCGGGGGGATCGTTGCCCACGGGTACCTGGTCGTGTCCCTGGCCGCGGGCTTGTTCGTCGAACCGAATCCGGGCCCCGTGCTGGCCAACTTTGGTGTCGATGGCCTGCGCTTCCTCACTCCAGTGAAGGCCGGCGACAGCCTCACCGTCACCCTGACGGCCAAACAGCTCACCCCCCGACTGTCGGCTGAGTATGGCGAGGTTCGCTGGGACGCGGTCGTCACCAATCAGAACGACGAGCCGGTCGCGACCTACGACGTGCTGACGCTGGTCGCCAAGAAGAACTAATCGATCCGAAGGAAGAAAACATGTTTCGAGTCTCAGTCTGTTACGGACAACCCACCGACCCGGCAGCATTCGACGACTACTACGAGAAGACCCATACACCGCTCGCGCTCAAGATCCCCGGTCTGGCAGGCTTCACGACGGGCAAGTGCAAGTCGCTTATGCCCGGCCAGGAGGCTCCGTACTACATGGTGGCGAGCCTGATGTTCGACACGGCCGACGACCTAAAGGCGGCCTTGAAGTCGTCGGAAATGGGCGCTACGAGTGCCGATGTCGCGAATTTCGCGACAGGCGGGGTCACGCTCTACAGCAGCGAAGAGATCAACCGCGCATAGCCGAGTAGGTGCGAAAGCGGCGCGCCGGGATACCGGTGCGCCGCTTTTGCGCGGTCAGCTGCGTCTCACCTGTCGGCTGTTGCCGCGGAATTCGGCGACGACCTCCTCTCGGCACAGGACGGTCACGTCGTATATACCGCTGCGCCCGCGGCGTACTTTCTCGACAGCGACGGCAGTCAACTCGTCGCCCACTGTGGTCGGGGTCAGGAAGTCGATCCCAGCAGCGGCGGCCACCGTCGTCTCGCCGTAACTGTTGCACGCAAGCGCGAAAGCTGTGTTTGCCAGAGTAAAGACGAAGCCACCGTGGGTGATGCCGTGACCGTTGGTCATCAAGTCGGTGACGGTCATGACGACGGTCGCTGTGCCAGGATTGCAGTCAATCAGCGTGATGCCCAAGTGTGCGGCGACTCGGTCTTCCTTCAGCATTTCTGTCGCGAAAGCGGTTCCAAAGGAATCGATTTGATCGTGATCCGACATTCGACAAGAGTACGGCCCACCAACCGGCGACGCCGCCGCACGGCTTGGGTTAGCGCGAGGAGCTCCGCACAGGGCGAATGGACTCGAGCCGCCAGCGACACAAATCGCGTAACGACCGCAACTCTGCCGGCCCGATCCGGGACGCGACGTAGTCGGTTGTGAGCAACTTCAGGATGCGGAAAAAGAAGTCGCACTCGGGCATACCGAAGTCGACGAAGATGTCGCCCGAGAGCCCACCACCGTACGGATACCAACGCCTGACGAACTCGACCATCGCCTTTTCGACCTCGTCGGGCTGATAGGACGCAAAATCGTCACCGTGCCGCACACCTTCGCAGCGTGGCAACGCCGTCACTTGCTGCATTTGTCCCTCCTCGCGTTACGTGGTGCACGGGGTCCGCTTCCGGAGCACTTCTCCTGGCCTTGGCAAGCAGAGCGCCCGTGCACCTGTCCGGGATCAGGCTTATAACCTCGTCAGTGCCAGAGGCTTTCGCCGATTTCCGTCCACTAATGATGTGACGAGAAACACACTTCAACTTGTACCTGACCGCACACCTTGTACGACGAATGCGTCAGCGTGAGTCGACGAGAGCAGGCCGGCCGTGAATGGGTTCGAACATGCCTGATCCGCCCACGCCTTGGCGGCGCAGTTGACGCTTGGTGATCCGGCCAAGGTACAACCCATAGAGAACGACGGCCAGCCCCAGTGCGGTGAGCAGCGGCGCAAACACTGTCAGTTCGGGCCAGTTGGTGTCCACCACAACATAATTGTGTTGCTGACGTTCAAGTCCGGGAATGACGTCCCCGCGGAAGTAGTCGCGGATCAACGGCACAGATCGCGCTGGTGTTCCGTCGAAACGAGTGAGCCCCTCTGTGCCAGGTACTTCCGTCCACCCATCGGTGACGATCTTGAGATTGGTGATCAATTGATAGGTCTGCGGTAGCTGCTCTCGCACGATCGTCATCATCTGATCGCGGGTGGTGTTGGAGGACCTTGCCAAGAACTCGATCAACTTGGTCGCATCGGCCGTTGACGCCGAGAATGGCACGCCGTCAAGAAGTCTCGCGGCATGGGGGAAATCGAGATGGACGAGGTCTCGGACGTCCTGAACGGGGACGCCGACATGCTGCGCGACGCGATCGAGCAACTTTGGATATTCTTCGGTCACACCACCGTCTGGCAAGACGGCCGGCCCCAGTGCGTTGACGAAGACGTTGATAAACTCGATGCCGGCGCGGTCGCCGTGCACACGGTCTAGTGCGAACACTCCTCGCGTGTCGTCGAGCAGCTGCTGGCCTCCGATGAGCCTCGGAAATAGGTTCAGCGCCAACACGAGGCCCACTACGATCACACCGATCACGGGCACGACAACCCAGGCGAACCGTAACTTGGTCGTCGGAACGTCACGCCACGTCTTCATCATCATCACCGATCCGAAGATGATGACCGCGATACCCAGGGCCAGCAGTAGAGGTGCTAGGAAAGCCACGCCCCCGCGTACCCCTAGTGGGCGGAAGTTCTCTTGTTGCCGCTCGACGGGGGCGACGACCTCTTTGCTCAGATAGGTGCGCAGTTGGGGCATGGTATGCACGGGCGTGCCGTCGAAGCGGATGAGCTTCTCGGTGCCGGGTATGGCGTCCCATCCGTCAGTGAGCTGCGGCAGATTCACGATGACCTGATAGATCTTGGGGTAATCGGTTTGCAGCATCTGGTTCACCTGATCTGGCGTCATCTGCAAAACGGTGCCCAGATAGTGGACTAACTTGGGCAACTCGGCGCTCACCTCTGGCAGCGGTAGTGACGTCAGGAAGCCGTTGATGGCCGGAAAATTGTTGCGCAGCACAGCTTCGGCATCGAGCCGCGAGTTGCCAGTGCGTGCGGCGACAAGGTCGATCAGTCGCGGAACTTCGCCGGCAGCCCCATCAGCGTGCATCATGGCATCCCCCGTGTCGGTGGCCGCGGAAACCATCTCGATGCCGCCGCGGTCACCGTGGACCCGTTCCACCGTAAAGGCAGGGTTGAGATCGTTTACCAAGCCCTGGGCAGCGAACAACCGGGGGAACAGCTGCCACGTGATCACCAGGATGATTACGATGACGCCGACCAGCGTGACGCCGGCCCACGCGAAGGGGACTGATTTGCGGCTCATGTAGGACGACGCCCTTTCACCATCACAGTTGGGGAGTCAGATCGATGAAACTGACGGTGCTCATCTTGTTGACCCGCCACCGGGATTGTTCACGCTTCAACTCCAGCCGGTAGGCGATGTACTTCAGCGACGGCACGTTTTGCGATAACGGGCTCGTCGCGGTGGTGTTCGTAAATACCATCGCGACCGCGTCGTCGCCGTTGAGCGACTCCACCGCCACACCCACGACCTCGGTTTTGTCCGTGATTTGTGCGCGCTTGTTTGGCAACGCGATGGACTCTGCGAATTTCCGGTATTGGCCACCGAATTCGTCGGTGAGATAAGCGCTGGTGCGCTCGGCAAGACCGTCGATGGTGTCGGGCGTATAGGTCCACAATGACGTGACCGCTGCGGCTGCGTTACGGGCGACCTCGAGGCGGTTACCGGCGTCAGCCCGGTCGGCAAGGTAAGGCTGTAGCGCGGATCCGGCGAATACCACCGATCCGATGAAGAGCACCGCTGCGACGCCTGCCGCGATACCCGGCCATCCGCCTATTCTGTCTAAGATCCTAGGTCGCGTCGGTTTGGCCGCTGACGACACGGAGCCGCAGCCGACGTCGGCCTGATCGGAGTCGCTTGGGGTGGTGGCATCAGTGTCGTCGGCAGCGGCGTCTGAATCATCCATCACATCAACGGATTTACGTCGCTGATTTTCCATCGCTCGCCCTCCCGTCTGGTGGTGACCACCCACCGGCTGGTTCGCTCCACTTGCAATGCACCATCGGTTGATTTGGCAGTCAGCTTCGTGACGAGCATGACGTCGAAACTGCCATCGCCGTTGCGTCGTGAGATACCCGCGTCGAGGATGGTGCCCGTGGTCGGTTCCGATCGTGCGATGCCCACCAGAATTTCGTTCTGGTGTTGGCGGTAGTAGCCGGCGAATTCGCCGGTCGCTTGACCCAAGATGCGGTCGGCGTAGTCGTTGGCGTGGAAGGGATCCGGTGAGGTGAACTCGGTCATGAAGGACTTCACGTAGCCAAGTGCCTGTGATTGTGCGATGTCATCGTGACAGTGGGTCTCGTGCGTGTGCAACGACAGACCACAGACGGCAATCGCCGCCGAGGCTGCCAGCGTTGCGACGACGATACTCACGGCAAGGCCCCACCGGCGGCGCGGTCCGGGTGGTTCCGCTCCGAACGATGGCTTATCCTCTGAGGTCAGTTTGATTCGCAGGCTCATGGCCTGCTCGGCTTGCTCTGCGGCGCGGTGACCACGTCGAGCCGGTCGACCTGCCAGCCGTCTGAGTTCTTGACGAAGCGCGCCCGCACTGAGGCGGTGAGGTAGCGCTGGTTGGGGATGTCGCCCCGCTCACCCTCCAAGAACAGCAGCAAGGTGACTTTCTGTGGCGTGGCGTCGACCACCGAGCTATTGATCACCCAGTACTGGTTGCGGACGAGGTTTGCCTTTCGAACCGCTTGCTGCTGGGCGCTCAGCTGCGCGCGATAGCTGTCCGTGGCCAGTTTCCGCGCCCGATCGAAGTCCGCCTCGATCGTGTCGGGCTTGTAGCTCAGCAGTTGTTCGACCGCATGCGGACCCTCCGCTGTCACCTGGGCGCGCGCGGTCTGCACCGCGTAGTCGTCACGTCCGACGACGACGTAGCTGGCTACAGCGACCCCCAGACACAGTGACGCCGTGCAAAGGGCGACCGCGATCGCGTAGCGGCGCGGACGGTTCCCGCCCCCGACGGCCTGCTTCTCCACGCGCGTACGCGCAATCATGTCGGCGAATGTCCCACGGCGCGCATTCCAGATCGGCCATAGCCACCCGATCACCACGACGGTATCGAGAACGTGCGCGCAGTCGCGCAGCAGCAGGCACCAAGGGCCGACATTGTCGCCATCACGACTCGCGACGCGTAGTCCGTATACCGCGCGTCCGATGCTGTTGCCAACCGTGACGGGCAGAACCCATCGGTTGACGCCGGTCCCGACCATCGCCAACGCCCCGCCGGTAACAAACACCCACCACCACGGGCCGCGCAGCGGCACGGTCAGCGCCGCGAGGACCGCGACGGCCAGCAGCGCGGTACCTGGAACGACATCGAGTGCTATGGCACCGGCGCGCGATCTCCATGGCGCCCAGACATGGTCGGGCTGAGCGAGCTCGCCAGGCAGTTCCGGGGCGGATGGCTCGGCAACGGTCTCTTCGGCTTCCAAATCTGCGATGGTCATTGGGCGACCTGGTCGAGGTTGGACATTTTGAAGGTGCCGTTCTCTGCGACCATCCGCACGCGCACGCGGTAGCCGTTCTCACGGTCAGCCATTCCCGGTTGGGAAATCACGGCGCGAAACGCCACCAACGCAATGATCGATCCGTCGCCGTTGTGCCGTTCCACAGCGGCATGCATGTCTGGTACCTGCACTCGAACGTTGACAGCCTGATAAGCCTCGTCCAGGACCGCTCCATACCACTGCGCCTGTGTTGCGAAATCCCCTGTCGAGCAGGCGATCAGCTTTGCTTGCGAGGCGGGCAGCGCGGCGGCACTCGGTGGCTGCGTGGCCGACACGCAGTCTTTGGCGGCCGCAATCGCCGCGGCATCCGTGTCACCGGATGCCACAGCCTGCTGATGCGTTCGACCGAGAACGACTCCGAGCGTGGTGATCGCTCCCGCGAGCACCACGAACACCGTGGCCGATATGATTAGCCACCGTTTGCGGCGAGAGCGCATGTCGACCGCTTCGGCGGAGGTTGCGTGGTCGGCGGCGATCAGTTCGCCGGAGCCAACATCTGTTTCCATCCGTCCTCTCCTGTTCCGCTGGAATTCTGGACGTTGTATTGCACGCCGCCGGGGCCGGTGACTTGTCCACTCGTCGCAGTTGGCCCGAGCGGTCCCCCTGGTGTGTAGGTGCACGGATTGGGCTGTTGCCCATTGCATGTGACGTCCCCGGTGCCCGCTGGTGACATCGGGTCACTCACGGGTGGTGGTGTCCCGGGAAGTTGGTCGGCCTGCAGTGGGTTCAATCCCGTGTTGATGGAGGGCGCCGGTATCACCACTCCTGGTTTGACCGGTTGATCGCAGCGTGCTCCGGGAGCGGGACAGTTCACGAGCTGGTCGGGGTCGCCGTACCACGGGTTAGTGCCGACCGCTTGGTACGGCTGGCCGCTACGGCATTCCTGAGGCGACGCCGCGGTCTTGCCCGGGGCGTCGACGCAAGGCAGATTGCGAGCGCCACGGACCGCGTTGGCAGGTGTCTCTTGTGGGATCTTGCAGTAGGTCCCGGCGGGTAGCGGGGCAATGCTGGTATCGGCCGGCGACCGCCACTGAGATGCCGGCAGAAATCCCGTCAGGCACGGCGGCGGTTGATTGATCGCTAGGCCGAGGTCGATGTTCGCCTCACCGGGGAACGCCAACGTGGTGGTCTGTGCGACCGCGGTGGCCTGCGGCAACAGCACGAGGACTTGCTCGACACCCTGGCGGTAGCGCAGCAGCAATCCTGTGACGATTTCCAGGTTCGCCAATGTCTGGGGCAGTGACTGGCGCACGTCGCCAGCTACCTGGCCGGCGGCGTCGAGAGTGGGCGCGGCATTAGTCAAGACACTCTTGAGTTGCGGATCCTTGGCCGCGGTCTGCGTCAGAATGACGTTGAGATTGTAGATCCATTGCCGGATCTCGTCCGCGGTCGCGGCCTGACTGTCGAGCAGCGGCGCCGACTTCGCGATGACGTCGTTGATGTCATTGGTGTTAGCGGCGAATTCGCCGCTCAGAGATTGCCCCGCGTCGACGAGTCGGTGTAGCGCGGGACCCAAACCCCCTACTGCCTGGGAGGTTTCGTTGAGCAGCGAGGCGATCTTGTCTTTCGGAAGGGCGCCCAGGCCGCGGTTCACGGCGTCGAGCGCCGTGCCGATCTCCTCCGGCACACTCCCGGAGGTGATGGTCTGCCCGCCGGCGAGGTATTTGTCCGAATTGCCCGCCGAGACCAGGTCGAGGTACTGCTCGCCAACCGCAGAGACGGAGTGAACGTTGGCGGTGGCATCGACCGGAATTTTGTAGCGGTCGCCGATGCTCATCGTCGCCCGCACACCATTCTTAGTGGGCTGTACGTCGGTCACTTTGCCGATGGTGGCGCCCCGGTAGGTGACGTTGGCGGTGCGGTAGAGCCCACCCGATGTCGGCAGGTCCGCAGTGAGCGTGTACTGCCCGACGCCGACGAGGGTCGGCACGCGCAGGTAGTACCCACCGAGCACGGCGAGTGTGACCAGCGTCAGGACGGCGAACAAGACCAGTTGAATGCGCACGGTCCGAGTGGTTCTCATGACGGTCCTCTTTCCACCAGTGGGCCGCCCGGCGCATCGTTCGGATTAGGCGTGAACCGGACATCGGGGATCATCGTCGCGGGGTCACGACCCCACGCCTGTTCGAGTGCACGCAGCGACCCGGAAACCCCTGTGCCGGTGAGTAGTCCGTTGTCCAGAGCGCTCAGTGTCAGATCGACGTTGAGGGAAGTGTTGATGAAGTCGCCGCGGAAGGTCTTCGGCACGGCGTCGATGTCGAACGGTGCTGTCAGTGCGATCTTGAGCGCCGGGATCAGGTCGGGCGCTGAGCGCACCAACTGGGCCAGGGGACGCTGTAACGAGACCAAGTTCCGATGTACATCGGCTTCGGCAGGATCGATGGTCTTCTGCGTGACGTCGCCGAATCGGCCGAGCGCCTCGACGGCGTCGATGACTTTGTTTTTCGAGTCGGTCAAGTACTGCACCAGCGGAGGTACCGTCGTGAGAGCTCGGTCGAGCGTGTCGTTGTGGGCAGCCGCAATGGCTAGAACGCGATCGGCCGAGTCGATGACGTGGGTGATGTCGACGATCTGGGCGTTCAACTTTGCGGTGAACGTGTCGAGTTTGTTCAGCAGTGACCGGATCTTGTCCGAGCGGCCGCTGACGATGTCATAGGCCTCGTTCTGGATGACTTCCAGGTTGGCCACGCCGCCGCCACGCAACAGCAATGCGATACTGGCGAGTGTCTGCTCGGTGGTCGGGTACGCCGAGGAGTTCTGCAGCAAGATGGTGTCACCGTTGGCCAACATCTTGATGGACGGATCATTCTCCGGCGCAGTCAATTCCACGTGTTGGGTCCCCAGCAGCGTGGTTTGCCCGATCGTGGCAGTCGCGTTGCGCGGCAGCTGGACTCCGCGTTGCAGATCCAGCGTCAACGTCGCGACCCAATCCTTAAGGGTGATCGCACGGACCTGGCCGACGTAAACGTCAGCGACCATGACCTTGCTGTTGGGTGTCAGCCCGAGGGTGTCAGGCATCTGGACGTAGACGGTGTAGGAGCCCGGCCCACCGCCCGGGCCACCCGGGATCGGCACGTTGGCGATGCCGCGCCACTGCGCGCAGGAACTTACGGTCAGTGCGATAGCGAGCAGGGCGGCGCTCCGCCGAAATCCCCACCTGGGGCGGGCATGTCGTGTGGAGAGCCGGAAGGTGATTGTCATTGTCCTGCTCCGGATTCGGCCGGAAGAGGCGCCTCTGTGGGTGCAGGCGACGGGCCTGCTGCAGGTGTCGGTGCCACCGGACCAGGGATCACCCCAGGACCGGGTGGAGGGGGTGCACCCGGTTGCGGATACCACGGCGGCGGCAACGGGTTGGTTTCGTCGTAGGCATTTGACGGTCCAGGCATGTTCTGCCCAGCGGCCGGCGGTGCGCTATCTGGTCCTCCCAACAGTTCGGTGAGTGACTGCGGCGTCATCAGGTTCGCAGTCGAGGGGCGGACCTGGACTCCTTGCATACCAGGTGCCGTCACCCATCCTGGCTCGAAGTTGCCGTGCGAGAACGGTGTGTCCGGGGAGAAGACGCCGGGCACGGTGGTGTCCTTGAATCCACCCGGCGGTTGCAGTCGCGGCTCGGAGTAGGCGACTTCTTTGGGCAGAGTTTCGCCGGTGCTGAAGGGCATCAAGCCGAATGGGAGGTAATTGAATTTGATGGCGTCGAGTACCGGGGTCAGATATTGCGCGCACAGCTCGGCAGAGTCTTGATAGCCGAGACGGCTACCGGCTTGGATCGAACTGCAGATCAGTTCAAGAGGATTGGCGAAGTTGGTGACCGTCGGGATGATGGTGAGCGCGCCGTGACTGGGGTGGTAGGCGTTGTTGGCGTTGGCCGCGAACGTGGGGAAGACATGTAGGAAGGTCTCTAGGTAGCCCGCGGTGTCGCGCTGCACCAGTGGAGTTGTCGCGGTCGACAGGTTCTTGACGTCGTTTGCAGCAACCTGGCCGTTTTGCTGTAGGAACTTGTTGAGTGTGGGCAGCAGACCGTTGAGGCTCTCGACCGCATCGGCGACTGCGTGGTCGTTAGGTGTCAAGCTGGACGTGATTTGGGCCAGATTGCCGTTGAGCGACTCGAGCTGCTGTTCGTTGATCTGGAGTTGATTGAGGAAGGTGGCCAGTCCGCGCAGGATGGCGAACGTTTCTCCACGACTGTCGTTGATGGCTGTCAACGCCGTGGACAGACTGTTGAGCGACTTGTTGATTGCCTGCCCTTTGCCCGCCAGTCCGTCGGCCAGAGACTCGATGGTGTCGCCGAACGGACCCTTGGGTTGATCTGGAGTCGGGCCCAGGGCGCTCACCGTCTTGCTGATGCTGTCCCGTAGGTCATCCCATTCGACGGGAACCTGGGTGCGTTCGACAGGGATGACGGCGTTGTTGGCGAGTGCCTCCCCGCCGCTGTAGGGCGGCTCGAGCTGAATGTCTCTGGAGGCCACCAACGTGGGGTTGAGGATGACGGCCGAGACATTCTGCGGCACCTTGTATTTGCTTTGGTAGTGAAAGGTCACCTTCATCGTGTCGCCCGCCGGCTCGACGTCGTCGACCGCACCGACCGGCACACCCATGATGGCCACCTCGTCGCCGGGATAGAGCGAATAGGTTTGTGTGAAGTAGGCGACCACCGTGTTTGTCGTCATCTTACGAATGAGTTGCCACGCACCGTAACCCGCGATGACCGCGAGGAGCACGACGACAACGACCACGACGATTGTATTGCGCGACAGCTGGCGTGCGTTGTGCGTGGTACTCATTGGCCATCCCCTCCAGGCGAGGCGGGCATATGCGGTTCGGTCCGAGCACCTGGCGGTGCTCCAGCCGGAACGGGAACCGGAGTTCCGGGGACGTCCGGTGAGGCTTCACCGGGAATTGCGGCAGCGGGTATGCCCGGGGACGGCGGCAGTCCTTGAGGATTGGGTGCTGACGTCTGGACACCGCGCGGGCCAGGGTAATTCGGACCATAGGGGTTGTCGCCGAACGGACCTTCAGTCAGGTTGGCGCACGGCAACGGATCTGCCGGTGACGGGATGCCGTCGGCCGGTGGCGTGTACGAGCACGGTGATCCCTTGGGCACAGCCGGTCCCAGATGATCTGGAGTACCTTCGAGTACGGTCGGCGCCGGCGGCGGCGCGCCGTTTGGCTGGCGAGTGCCGTTGGGGTCGGGGAACTGGAATGCCGGCAAACCAGCGTCGCGCCAAAACTTTTCGGGGTCGATGCCGCGTTTCTTGAACGCCGCGTCCACCCACGGTTGAAGTATCTGGTAGGGCAACAGGTTGAATATCGCGGCCTTGACGTACGGCCCCGATGACACGATTTCAGATAGTGAAGCGACGAACTGGCCGAGTTGCGTGACGGTTTTGACCAGATCGTCCTTACGGTCGACGAGCACGTTGCTGATCGTGTTGACCTGATTGAGGACCTTGTTGAGGTTCGGGTTGTCGTTGATCAGGCCTTCCAGCTGGGTGGCGACGGCGTTGACCCTGCCCAGTAGAAGCTGTATCGCCTGTCCACGCTGGTTGATTGCGGACAGCAGCATCTGGGCGCTGACCAGTAGACGATTGATCTGATCCCCGTGAATGCCAAGGACGCCGGCGACCTTGCTCGTTTCGCCGAGCAGATGCTGCACCTGCTCGTCGCGCTTTCCGAGCGTGTCGGCGAATCGCTGGACACCGTCCAGCGTGGCGCTCAGATGCGGTGAGGTCTGGTCGACTGTCTCGGTGAGCACGTGCAGAGACTGGCGGATCGTGTCGGTGTCCCACCCTGCGGCAGCCTTGGTGGCATCGCGGAATGCGTCATAGATTTGGTAGGGCGTGGTGGTCTGATCCAGCGGGACCTTCGCACCCGGTCGCAGCGGCTGTTCACCGCGCGGATCAATCGCCAACACCTTTCTGCCGAGGATGGTGTCGGTGCGAATCATCAGTCGGCTCTTGTCACCAATGGTGTTTCCGCCGGTGGTGAATCGGACGACGACATGGCCAAGGATGATCTGGAGATCTTGCACAGTACCGACGTCCATACCTGAGATGCGCACTTTGTCCCCAGCGCGCAGTCCCCCTGAATCCGTGAATTCACCGTAGAACCGAGGCTCGGCGAACAGCGCAGGGTTGCTGGTGAAGCTTTGACCGACGGCAACCGCCAGGATCGCCATGATGACGGCCATTACTCCTGTGCGGATACGGTTTTCGGGCTCCAGCGCTCTCATTGCGGGGTGCACCTTCCCGTCGGCTGCTGGGTCAATCGAACCGTGCGAACGGGGCCACCGGGTTGCAGACCGTTGAGCGTGAGCGTGACATCACACAGGTAGAGGTTGATGAAGTCGCCATAGGTGCCAGCACTGCGTCCGAGCAATGTCAGGGCGGTAGGGAGCTTCTGTAGCAAATCGTTGAGTTGATCCTTTTGATCGACCAGTGGCTGCAGTACGTTCTGCGCCGAGGCGACGGTGTCCTTGAGCAGGGGGCGGTTGTCAGCCAGCAGATCGGCAACCGCGCCGGCGGCGTTGCTCAAATTGGCCACACTGTCGGCCAGCGGGTCGGCCTGGCTGGCAAGCCCGGTGATCAGTTTCTCCAGATTGGTGACGGTGGCATCGACATCACCGGCCTTCTTGATGATGGTGTCCAGCACCGTACCGAGGTTTTTGATCACCGCACCGATCGCGTCATCACGGTCGGCGAGCGCCGAAGTCAATTGCGCCGTCTGGTCAAGGATGTCGTTGATCGTGCCGCCCTGCCCCTGGAACACCGTGATGATCGCCGAGGCGATGGTGTTCACTTTGTCGGGTTCTAGGGCGCGGAACACGGGCTGGAAGCCGCCGATCAGGGCATCGAGATCGAGCGCAGGTGCGGTGCGCTCCAATGGAATCTGCCCACCTGATCCCAGGACCCGTCCGGCGCCGTCACCGGTGCCGCGCTTGAGTTCGAGGTAACGGTCACCGATGAGGTTCGCGTAGCGAATCTGCGCACCCGTCGACTGGTAGAGCGGCAATGATTGGTCGACAGCGAAATCGACCACGACTCTCCTGCCACCATCGATCAACCGCAGCCGGGTGACCTTCCCGACCTCGACTCCCGACGCCCGGACGAATTGCCCTTTTCGCAGGCCGCTGGCATCGGAGAACACAGCGGAATACCCCGAAGTGCTGTCAAAGCGGACCTGCCCGAAGATCACAACCGTGGTCGCAGTGAACAGCAACAACACCGAAACCAGCGCGGTGAGTTTGATCGAAGTGGCGGTGAGCTTCATGGGTTGACCGTGTACTCCCCCACTTGACGACCCCACACGTACTCGTTGGCCCATGGGCTACCGATTTCGAAGTGGTTGTACGGAGCGATGCTGGCTCCGGTGTCGGTGACCAATGCCGGTGCGGGCCACAGGTCGCGAGTGATCTGCTGCCAGCAACCAGGCGCACCGCCCGGCCCACCGTGAGCGTTGACCCGAGGCAGATTGTCCGGGAAGACATAGGGGTTAGCGCCACCGACCAGCTGGGTATGTACCCGGATCGAGTAGCCGTTGCCGGTTCCCTGCGCGGCCGCAACAGCCGGCGCAACCTGGGCGGCATTACGGATGGCGCAGAACAACTCTGGGCTGTAGGTGTCCAGCAGCTGCGACGTGGGCGTCAACTGAGACAGGGTCTGCACGACGTGTTGCCTGCTCGCGTCGAGGACGTCGGCCGCAGTGTTACTGAACCCGACGGCCGCCAACAGCGTGGCGTCCAAATCCGTCTGTTGACCAGTCAGGGTTGCCGCCGTGGTGGACAAGTGGTCCAACGCACTCCACAGGTCCGGGGAGGCATCACCAACGGTGTCGGTAAGTGCGGCCAACTGCTGAACGTCGTGGTGGACCTGATCCATTTGCGGGTTGAGATTGTCGAACACCTGGTCGGCGTTGTCGAGAGCGGTGCCAATCTTTTTCCCTTGGCCCGACAGTGCTTCGGCTACCCCACTCAAGGTCAGGTTCAGCTTCACCGGATCGATCGATCGCGTGATTGAAGTCAGCGTTTGGAACACGGTATTGAGCTCAGTCGAAACGGATTTCACCGTGATGGTGTCGCTGCTGTTGATCGGCGCCCCGGGATTCTTCGGCGAAGACAACGCGACGTATTTTCCACCGAACAGCGTGGTGGCCTTGATCGCGGCATCGACGTTCTCCGGAATGAGGGCCATATAGCGCGGGGAGACCTCGAGAGTAAACTGGGCGGCGGCCTGGCCATTGCGTTCAACTTCGTTGATCGACGCGACTTTTCCGATCTGTACGCCGTTGAGGGTCACCTTGGACCCGGTCCCGACCATCAGGCCGGCTCGGTCCGAGACCAGCTTCAGGGAGTCAGTTTTGGTGAATCCACCACGAAATTGTACGAATACCAGTAGTCCGACGAGGGCGAGCGCTATCCATGCGACTATCGCGATTGTGCGATATGGCCGGACGCGTGAGGTGTTCTCGGGAAGATGCGTTGCCATGATCGTTACACCGACAGATTGAAGTTGGGGTCAACGCCGTAGAGAGCCAGCGATGCGAGCATCGCGACAACGACGACCGCGACGAGTGAGAAACGCATCGAGTGACCCACGGCCTCGCCGACACCGACCGGGCCGCCCGCGGCGGTGTAGCCGTAGTAACAGTGGGTGACCATGACGATGACTGCGATGATCACCGCCACGACAAATGACCACATCACGTCTTCTGGACGCAGGAATGTTCGGAAGTAGTGGTTGTAGGTGCCACTCGATTGCCCGTAGAACACCGTGGTCACCAGTTGCGGTGATAGGAATGCCATGACCATTGCGAGCCCGTACAGCGGCAAGATCACCGCCACCGCGGCGACAATTCTGGTCGACGACAGGAACGCGATCGACTTGACACCGATAACCTCCAGCGCGTCGATCTCCTCGCTGATTCGCATCGCCCCCAGTTCGGCGGTCGCGCCCGCTCCCACGGTTGCCGCTAGTGCGATTCCTGTAACAACCGGTGCCGCGATCCGCACATTGACCAGGGCTGCGAAGAATCCGGTGAAGGCTTCGACGCCGATGTTGCCGAGCGAGGAAAAGCCCTGGATAGCAACGAGAGAACTACCTGACAGCGTCACGAAAGCGACGATTGCAGCGGTGCCTCCAACGACGGCGAGGGCTCCGGTGCCCATGCCGATCTGTGCGATGAGTCGCACCGTCTCTGCGCGGTACCGGCGCAGGGTCAGCGGGATTTCACCGACGCTTTCCAGTGTGAACCACACCATGCGCCCGAAGCCGTCGGCAGCTCTGCCCGGACTGCTGGCGTAGCGGTCCAGGCTGGTCACGGCTCGGGGGAAGCGGGCGCGAATGACCGCAGCATTGGCCATTTTCAGCGGCCCGTTCCAAAGCGCACACCGATGGTGGTCAAGATGACGTTCACCGCGTAGAGCGCGATGACGCAGAGCACCACAGTCTCGTTGACAGCAGTGCCGACCCCCTTGGCCCCGCCAGACACCGTCAGCCCGCGGTAGCAGCCCACGAGACCGGCGATCAGGCCGAACGACACCGCTTTAGCCATGGCGATGACGAGCTCCGGTAGTCCGGTCACCAAGGTCAGGGTCGACAGGTAAGCGCCACCGGAAACGTTCTGCAGGTACACGCTGAAGACGAAGCCGCCAAACAGACCGACGATGATCACAAGGCTGTTGAGTAGTGTCGCGACAATGGTGGCAGCCACCACTCTGGGAACCACCAGGCGGCGAATGGGGTCGATACCCATGACCTCCATCGCGTCGATCTCCTCCCGGATGGTTCGTGCGCCGAGATCCGCACAGATGGCTGTTGATCCGGCGCCGGCGACCACAAGCACCGTGGTGAGTGGGCCGAGCTGAGTGACGGCACCGAGCGCTGCCCCGGCTCCCGAGATGTCAGCTGCGCCGAATTCAGCCAGCAAGAGGTTGAGGGTGAAGGTGAGCAGGACGGTGAGCGGAATGGCCGCCATGATCGTTGGAAGGATGGTGACGTTGAGCAGGAACCAGGTCTGGGCGATGAGTTCCCGCCACTCGAACGGCCGCTGTAAGAGTCCTTTTCCGGTCAGCGTGCACATGTGGGCGAACCCGCCCACATGTGCCAGCGGGCGACGCGCTTGACCGCCGAGGAGGCCCCGAATCTCTTGTGAAACAGTCATCGCGGCCCCGCATACCCGAGCGCTCGCCGGATAGGCGTTGCGGGCAGGGAGTCCATCGTCGTCATGCCTTCCTAATGGGCGCTGTTAGTAATGCGGACGTAATCAACTGCTCAGCATCATGTGGCCTAAGCGACAGTCGGTCTTGGACTGTGACGAACGTCTTGTACGACGATTCGGCCCAAGTTCTGTTCGCGACTCGTGATTTAAGTGGGGCCTGAGTTCAGATGCCCGAATCGGGTTAAACAGAAATGTATTTGGGTGCTTTGCGCGTCAATTATTGGGTCAGGTAAAACGAAAGAACCGTCTGGCGAAGTAGCCGGCCACGCCTGCCCAGATCACGAGCACGACGGCGGCAAACTCTGCCTGTGCGGTCGAACCCGCCGACGTCAGTCCGGCGGCGAGGGCGCCGGCCGCGGTGTATTTCGACAGCGCGGCGAGCGTTGTCGTGGCAGGCATGGCGATCGCCGCGATACAGACGCCGATCTGGAGAATCCACAACACGTTGGCCAGCGGCAAGACCAGCTCGGCTCGGGCGGAGCCGCCGAGGAAGATCCCCATTGTTGAGAAACACACGGATCCCAACACTGCGACCCACGCCATATGAAGAAGCTGGCCTCCGGTCGGTGACCATCCCTCTACCAGTCCGATCGCACCAATAATGCTCAATTGTGCTGCAATAACGGCAGTTACTGCGTTCGACTTGGTGACGATGATCGCCCAGCGCGGGGCGACGGTGGCACCGATGCGCTTAAGGGCGCCATAGCGGCGGTCGAAAGCGATCGCGATGGACTGCCCGGTGAAGGCACTGGAAATGATGGCGGCGGCCATCACCCCTGGAACGACCACCGAAAGTCGGTGAGCTTCGTTGAGCCCCACAGAAATGTGGGTCAGCGCGAGCAGAACTGCGACGGGGATGGCGAGGTTGACGACAAGCTGCTCACCATTTCGCACGAAGAGCTTGAATTCCAGCCAGCTCAATCGAATTACCGTCCGGATCAACGGAACCGATCCGGGCGCAGGGGCGAACGTACCTGCTTGAAACGTGGCGTTCGATGCCGCCGCCGTCATCGCGTACTCATCTGACGACGGGTCAGGTCAATGAATGTCGACGTCAATCCTGCGCGCTCGATATGTAGGTCCGACAACAGAATTCCACCGGCGGCGCCCCACGCGGTGATGGCCGACATGACTGCCGGGGCGATCGGACCCCGCACGCGATAGCAACCGGGTGCGCTTTCGTCGACGTTGAATCGGGAACCGAGAACATCGCACAAAGCCGCGATGTCCAATTCCGGCAGCGACCGGAACACAAGATCGTTGTCGGTGTTGCCTCGATTGATCTGGGCTGGGCTGCCGTTGGCAATCACGCGACCGCGGTCGACGATGATCACCCGATCGGCGATCTTCTCTGCTTCGTCGATGGCGTGGGTGGTGACAATCACCGCGACACCGTCCGTACTCAGTTGCCGGACCAGATCCCAGACGAGATGCTGCCCAACCGGATCCAGCCCCTCGGTGGGTTCGTCGAGGAAGACGACCTCTGGTCGGCCCACCAGTGCGCATGCCAGAGAGAGCCGCTGGCGCTGGCCGCCTGACAATCGTCGATAGGTGGTGCGCGCGACCTCTGCCAGCCCGAGGGTGTCGATCAACCACGCGACGTCCAGGGGTGCCGCTGCACAACTGGCCGCGAGTTCAAGCATTTCCCTTGCGCGGATGCCGGGGTAACCGCCATTGCCCTGAACCATAACGCCGACATGGGGCCGCAGGCGTTCGCGCGAAGCCCTCGGGTCCAGCCCGAGTATGCGCACTGTCCCGCGATCTGGAGCCATGAAGCCTTCGCAAATCTCAAGGGTGGTGGTCTTACCCGCACCGTTGGGTCCCAGCAAGGCAACAACCTCGCCGACCTCTACCGTGAACGCGATTCCGTCGAGAGCCACCGCGTCACCGAAACGTTTGACCACGCCATCGACGATGACTGGCGGCACCGCATTGCCAGAATGATATGCGGGTGCCGCCATCATGTTCCTCCACTGGTTGGCTTCGCGCCCACACGGCCGGAATTGGGAAGCATCGGCCGTGCGGGCGCGCAGGTCTAGAGAACGATCGTGACGACCTTCTCTTCGGTGTTGGCCAAGATGCCACTCCAGCCGAGCTCGCGCCCGATGCCGCTGGTCTTCATGCCGCCCCACGGCAGCGCGGGATCAATTGCGGCCCAACCGTTGACCCACACTGCTCCCGCGCGTACTCGCCGTGCCACGCTGTGCGCCTGCGCGACGTCTTGGGTCCAGATCGTCGCCGCCAGACCGTATTTCGTGTCATTGGCCTGCCGAATCGCGTCCTCGACGTCGTCGTAGGCGATCACGGTTCCGACCGGCCCGAAGATCTCTTCCCGCGCGATAGTCATGTCATTAGTGGCGTCGGCGAAAATAGTCGGCTGGACGAAGTATCCCGCACGATCGGGACGCCCGCCGCCGGCTGCGACGCGGGCGCCTTCTGCGCGGCCGCGATCGATGTAGCCGAGCACGGAGTCCCGTTGCTTGGCGTTGACCAGCGCCCCCAAGGTGGTCTCGGGGTCGAAGGGATCGCCAAGTACCTGAGCGGTGGCCGCGGCACTGAGTGCCTCGACGACGTCCGAGTAGAGCGAGCGATGGACGAAGATACGAGTGCCCGCAGCGCACACTTCACCTTGGTTGAAGAACAGACCCATGGCAGTGCCTGCGACCGCCGCCTCGACATTGGCGTCGGGCAGAATGATTTGCGGTGATTTTCCGCCAAGTTCGAGCGTGACCCGTTTGAACGAATCGGCCGCTGTCTTCTGAATCTGCCGTCCTATGCCGGGACTTCCGGTGAAGCTGATCTTGTCGACGCCGGGGTGTTCGACCAAGGCGTTTCCGGTGATCGAGCCGACGCCCGGCACGATGTTCACAGTTCCTGGTGGCAGGCCGGCTTCTTCGAGCAGCCGTCCCAGGTGAAGGATCGACAGCGGCGCGTCTTCGGCGGGCTTGACGACCAGGGTGTTGCCGGCTGCCAGGGCCGGAGCGAGCTTCCACGCCGCGATCATCAAAGGGGTGTTCCACGGGACTATCGCGCCGATCACACCCACCGGTTCACGCACGGTGTACGAATGCGTGGGCCTGCCCATGTATCCAGCTGTCGGAATGGTCGCGCCGCCGATCTTGTCAGCCCAACCGGCGAAATACCGAAATGTTGCAGCAGCATTGGGAATGTCGAGCATCTGCGGCTGGCCCACAGGCTTCCCGACGTCGAGCGCCTCCAAGATCGCCAGCGTGTCCGCGTCTCGTTCGATCAGGTCAGCGATGCGGTTGAGGATCTGGCCACGCCCGGCACCGGGCAACGCTGCCCAGTCGCCTTCGAGCTGAGCTCGGGCAGCGGTGACAGCGGTGTCGACATCTTCTGCTGATCCCGCGGCGACGTCGACGAGCTTCTCCTCACTGGCGGGGTTCAGATCGGCCAGGGTGGCGCCGCCCGTGGCCGGGCCCCACTGCCCGTTGATGAATAGCTCGGTCGCAGTGCCCGCCGGTAGCCGCGTAGCGGAGGAAGCCGGCGCGCCGTTGACGATGGTCATTGTGCTCCTTCTTAGCCGCCGGTCGAGGCGACTGCTGGTATGCCGCTGTGAGTCAGTCGTTTAGGCGACTGTGAGTTCTTCGGGCGACTCGTTTTTCGTCACCCTTTGGGTGATCAGTCTCCAGCCGATGATGGCCAGGGCGAACAGAGCCAGGACGCCGAAGAGGTACGCGCCGGCCAACGCAATCACCCCGAAAACGTTGGTCTGCCCGAAATGGTTGGAGCCGAAGCTGAGCCCACGGGTGGGCGCGAAGTTCGCGAAGAAGTAGAAGATCACGTTCGACCAACCGTCCAGGATGACGATCCACGCCAGGCGCTTTGCCTTGGCCTCGGTGAAATCCAGGCGGGGTATGACAAGCGCGACGGCGATGACCATCATGCCGTTGAGCGCCGGCCCAACGTGGGCGCGTGCCCAGCCTTCTGGGGTCCCGGGGATGTGGAATTGGATGATGTAGCCGGGGAACAGCTCAAATCCCCCAACAAGGTTCATCCACAGGAACACGCCGAAGAACAGCGTGAAGAAGATCATCAGTACGCCGTGACCGTACATCTTCCGTTGGAACGTCAGCATGGTTGTCTTTCTCCTCGTTGAGGGGTCCGCACGTTAGGGCGCGAAGATGGTGGGTTCGTGATAGGCGCTGGCGAAGAACATCAGCGGTGAGCCGGTTTGGGATTCGCATCGCACAACCCTGGCGAGGAACAGTGTGTGATCGTTGACCGGGACGGTGTTGACAACCTCGCATTCGAAGCGAGCGAGGCTACCGGCCAGCGTCGGAACACGTTCTCCGGTAACGAATTCCGGAATCAGTTCGCTATCGCGCTTCCCGGTGAAATACCGGGAATGACCCTGTTGCCCCTCGCTGAGGACGCTGACGCCGTAAACGCCGCCCTCGCTGATGAGTTGGTGAGCGCGCCCGGGCTTGAGCGAGATCATCACTGTCGGCGGATCAAGGCTGATCGACGTGAAGCTGTTCACCGTGATTCCGTGCACGCCGCCTTCACCATCATTCATAGTCACGACCGCGATGCCGGTCGCAAACAGCGCCACCGACGTCCGGAACTGGGTGGCGTCGGCGACTGCCTGTTCAACAGCCTCGGCCACAGCGGCATCGGGTTCCAGGGTCGCGGTCACGACTGCGCCCCCGTCGCTGCAAAAGGGCGGTCGGATTCCTCATTGACGCTGGAGTTCTCCGCGATCCAAGGTCCGACAGCCTCCGGGTTGGAGAACAGGTCCCATTGTTTTTCCGGGTAGTTGAAGTTGTCGGTGAATGTGTCGGCGAGTCCACGGTTTTGAGACACCGCCCCGAGGAACTGCGTGAACGCATCAGGAAGGGTGTTCAGCGCGCCCAACATGAAATTCGTCCACCGAGTCGCACCGAGGACCCGGTTTGCGCGGCGCGCGTCGACCTCGGCGAAGAACCTCTCGTCGAAGTGGTCAGCGTTGGCGATCTCCTGGCCCACGACGTGAGCACCGTAGGACGCCATGTTGCCGCCCTGGCCGAGGACTGGATCGACGGTCGCATGAGCGTCGCCAAGCAGCAACGCAGTCTTGCCGTTGGTCAATTTGATGTGACCGTGCCTGACGGTGGGCGTGACGGCGCCCTGGAGGATGTCGAGCGGGCTGTTGGCCACGTCGAACTCGTCCTCGTCGATACGACGGGCCGTAATCGGGTAGTGCGTGCGCAGCTTGTCGAGCAGCAAGTCCAGGAACGCCCGCGGGTTCTCTTCGTATCGGGTGTGGACAAGCTGTTCCAGATCGCTGCCGGGATGGTTTTCCAACACCAGCGCCGAGGCATCGCCACCAAAGGTCACTGTCGGGATCTCGATCATTTCACCGGCGCCCGGGGAGATGCAGAAGGTGACGGCCTTGGTGTCTTGCCGCTTGATGCCCTTGAAAAGGCCGACGCACAACTGCCGCTGGGGCTGCGTGAATGGCGAACTCTGCTCGTCACGGGCAAACAGGGTGCCGAGGCCGCCCTTACCGGTACCGATGACGACGAGGTCGTATTCGTCGGACAACTCGGGCAGGTTGGTCACCGTGACGTCGCGGTACTCGATGTTTCCGCCGCGAGCCAGGTAGTCCCCCATCAGGGTAGGCAGGTAGATCCGGTAATCAATGGCACGGCTGGGGCCGGTAGTGAGATCTCCGTAGAACTCGACCGGATTACCCGGCATGCCGATGAAGTAGTAGTGGCCGAAGTAGCCCGCATCCGGCCAGTGGTTGACACCCAACGCATCTTCGCGGGCGACCGTGACGGCGTGATGGGCAACCGTGTTGAGCAGCCGAAGGCCGGGGTAGTCCTCGATCCTCTTGTCGGTGAAAATCGTCGACGAGATGCCGTTCTGCTGCAGGTACAGGCCCAGGTGCAGCCCAGCGGTGCCGGCACCGACGATCGCGATGCGTTTGGCCATGTGAATCTCCTTCGAGTTCGCAGCGGGACCCGCAGCCAGTCCGACCGCGTAGTCACCGGGCACTGGCGGAGGTCTCACGCACACCACGTACGTGATCCGTGTCACCGAGTATCCGGCCGGGCACTCGCGCTGGTCTTGGACGAAAACGAACGGCTTGTGCGACGCATGCGCACTGTTGCGCCTTGCATACGAGATGTCTTTGACATGCGTAAACAGGCTTGCAACCGACCGACTGTTCGGTTACACATGGACTGTGACGGCGATTACACTTGCCGTACGCTGAGAAGCAGGCCACCCGTTCCCCTTGGCCGTGTTCACCCAAAGGAGGTGCTTCCAAGGTGACATCCGTTGTGTCGTTCGCAGAACTTCCGGTCAAAGAGCAGTTCGAATCCTGGAGCCACACCGTCTCGCAGACATACGTCCCGTTGGTGGCGACGGCCCACACCTCGCACTTGCCCTTCGGCGGCGAACTCGTCAGCCAAAGCGTCGGCTCCGCTCACATCAGTGAAATCAGCGGGGGGCCGTGCGCAGTCGCCCGCACTGCGCAAACGATCCGTCAAAGTGACCCTGGACTTCTCAAACTTGGCCTTCAGCTGCGCGGCTACTGCGTGTTGACCCAGGACGGTCGGGAAGCTGCGCTCACCCCGGGTGACTTTGCGCTCTACGACACCCGCCGGCAATACCAGCTGTCTTTCGACGACACGTTCAAATGCCTCGTCGTGATGTTTCCTCGAGAACTGCTGCCCCTCCGAGGAGATGAGCTCAGCCACTTCACCGCGCGGCGCGTCTCTGGACGTCAGGGGATCGGCGGACTGGTGGCTCCTCTTTTACTCAACATGAGTCACCAGATGCGCGAGGACGAGCTGTCCGCGAACGTCGAATTGTCTTCTGCCGTAATCAACATGCTGGCCGCGGCGATCTCCGAACAACTCGGCGTGGAATCTCGTGTCCCGCCCGAAACACACCGTGCCGCGCTGATCTTGCGCATCAAGGCCTTCATCGACGCCCGCCTCGAAGACCCTGAACTCAGCTCCTCGAAAATTGCCGAGGCTCATAACATTTCACCACGCTACTTGCAGAAGCTGTTCGAGAGCGAAGGCATGACGGTCACGGACTGGATCCGGGGCCGCCGCCTTGAGCACTGTCGAAGCGACCTCCTCGATCCACGGCTGGCGGGGACATCGATCGGAGCAATTGCCGCACGATGGGGTCTCATCGATTCGTCTTACTTCTCACGGTTGTTCAAGTCTGCGTACGGGGAGGCACCTCGAGAGTTCCGCGCACACGCAAGCCTGAGCCCTTTCACTTCTCCAACGACTGCGAATTGAGGGACGCCCGATGGAGCAGTTCCAGCGCAAGATGGCCGGTCACGGCATTCTGATGATCTTTTCCACCCTTATCGCCGGACTAGTCCTGTGGGCAAAGCTTCTGGGCGGCTGGGAGGTTCGGCCCGGCAAGATCGTGAAGTTCGATGTTCCCGGCACCGACGAGGGCTGGGCGCGCGCCCACACCGGCCCCGCCCTTAACGGCATGATGGTGGTTGCCACCGCGGCAGTCATCCCTATGACCGGACTCCCAGAAAGCCGTGCGAAACGTTTGGGCTGGATTGTCGTTGCGGACGGCTGGGCCAATGTCATCTTCTACTTCGCCTCGAATCTCACCAAGAACCGCGCGTTAAGCTTCGGCCGCAATCAGCATGGCGATGCCAACATCTGGTCGACAATCGGCTTGGCGCCGGCATACCTGTTCGGCGTGCTCATTACCTACGCGCTGCCGGTCATCGGATGGAAAGCCCTGAAGAACACGCGGTCAAGCGCGTCAATCTCCTGAAACGTCGGGGCGCCCTCACTGCACGAGAAGTACTACGCCCGTTGCCGTTACGCGGTCGTCGAGGTCAGTTAACGCGACGAGGTCATGAATCCGCTGAGCCGCGGAAACCCAGCCTGCCTCCTCAGTCAAGAGTCGGTAATGCCGGGTCATCGCATCCTTGAGAGGGTCTCCGACGTCGACGGAACCAATTCCGTCACGTATGCCTTTTAATACGAATGGTAGCTTGCTCGACTCCAGCCAAGACTCTTGAAGCAGTGCCGACAGGAAAATGACCGAGTTCGTTTGAGCTGCGCCTTTATTTCCTGCGACCCGCACCAGCCGGTGAGCAGCAGACGCGATCCAACCGCTGATGATTCAGGGTCGTCGAGATTGCGTCGAACAGCTTGTATTACAAAATTTAGAAGGGCCGCAGCATCACGCATCGGACCGCAATGGGCGATGTAGATGGCCGCACCACGCGCCTTCCAACCATCCACAAGCGCTGCTTGCGTCAGCCAATCGTCTCTGAAGTCGAGGCCTACGAAGAACGGTGCGACGAGCATCGCTTGGTGGGTCATTAGGACCGCACTTGCCGTCTGGGTACAAGCCTCCTCACCAAGCGGGGTTGCATTTCCGCCACTGTAGAAGGAGCGCGAAGTCTCATCTCCAGGAATGCGCCGCAGAGTTGGCCGATCTGGGACTCCTGAGGCATACCGAACGCGCCGCTGGTTTGATGCGGTAGACATGTGCCCGTGAAGGTAGACGGATCGGTGGCGGTGGTCACCGGAGCAGGCTCGGGCATCGGCCGGTCCATAGCAACAGCGCTGGCATCGGCTGGCGCATCGGTGGTCGCGGGCGACATCGACGAGGCTTCGGCCGCCGAGACCGCCGCGCTGATCGGCGGCGTCGCAGCGGCTGCGGACGCATCCAGCACGGACGGTATCGCGATACTGCTCGACACCGCACGCCAGAAGTTCGGCCAGGTCGACATCTACGTCGCCAATGCCGGCATCACCGGCGAACCCGGCCTGGGCGATGACGAAGCCGCGTGGGACCGGATCATCGACATCAACCTGCGCGCCCACATCCGGGCAGCCAAAGCCGTTGTGCCGGAATGGGTTGAGCGTGGCGGCGGTCATTTCGTCGCCGTCGCCTCGGCCGCCGGCCTGCTGACCCAGCTCGGCGCCGCGCCCTACAGCGTGACCAAACACGCCGCCGTCGGGTTCGCCGAATGGCTGGCGATCACCTACGGCAACAAGGGAATCGGGGTTAGCTGCGTCTGTCCGATGGGCGTGGACACCCCGTTGCTGCGCGGTATGTCCGACTCGCCGGATGCGGAGATGCGGGTGGCCGGCGCCGCCGTCACCAGCGCCGGTGCGGTGATCGGCCCGGATGCGGTCGCCACCCTCGTGGTCCAGGCGATCACCGACGGGACATTTCTGGTGCTGCCCCACCCCGAGGTGCTGACCATGTATCGGCAGAAGGGCACCGACTACGAGCGCTGGATCGCCGGGATGCGCCGATACCAAAACAGTTTGGGTTAGCCGGACCCGCCCGGCAGGTGCCGGTCATCGAATCGTCTCTCGGGCAGCCCTCGAACGCCCACATCGACGCGAAAGACCGCGCCTGCCAACGGCTCGGTGTCGGGTCGGTCCGGGTGTGCCACCGGCATCTCGATTTCGCGATCGACCCGGCCGTCGGGCTCGATCTCCCGATCTATTTGATACCGACCACCATAGAGTCCGGCCCCGCCAAGGGCTCGACGTAGCTTCTGGTGAATCCGATCTCAGCCATCCAGCCCTGGCAGTCCGCACCGGTGAAGTCGAACCCGAGTCCTTCGATGAGCATGTTGAGACTCATCAGCAGACCGAATGCGTTCTCCCGCCGGTCGTCGTCGATGAGGGCCTCATGCACGATCAGGGCTCCACCGGTGGGCAAGGCTTCGAATGCTTTTTGCAGGAGTTGACGTTTTTGATCCATGCCCCAGTCGTGCAGGATGTGGCCCATGATGAGCACGTCGGCACTCGGCAACGGATCAGCGAAAAAGTCACCTGCGGTGAAGGTAAGGCATTCGGAGAGACCGCATTTCGCGACATAGCTGTTGAAGATCGGCTCGACTTGCGGTAGATCGAATCCGCCGCCGGTCACGTGGTCGTGGGCTTGGGCGATCGCTACGGGCACAGCGCCTTGAGCGCAGCCAATGTCGATCATGCTGCCGTAGTGGTGCCAGGGAAATTTCGCCGCAATCGCCTCGCCGGCAGCGCGACTCAACCCGCTCATCGCGGCGGTGAAGCCGGCGAGTTTGTCAGGATCTGAATAGACGGTTTCGAAGAAGCTGCCGCCGGTCTTCACCTCGCTTTGAGCCTGACCCGTTAGCAGGGCCTCGGTGAGGGATCCCCAAAACCCATACAGGCGTGTGCTTCCCATCTCGAGCATGCCGCCCACATATGTGGGCTTCGCCGGATCGAGATAAAGACCCGTCTCGACGGTGTTGCTGTACCGGCCGTCGTCGCGGTTGAGCATGCGCAGCGCCACTAGGGCATCGACGAAATCTCGTGCGCTGCGCGGATGCAGGCCCAGCCTGTCTTGCAGCTCGTCGACGGTGAGCGGGCCGGACTCGCTGAGTACCCCAAACAATTTCAACTCGACCGCGCTCAGTAGCGTCTTGGACCCCCAGTACGCCGTCCCCAACTGCATGATCGCATCAGGAGTCACGGCTGCGGACCCAACCGATGCTGCGTCCTGAATGGCCATCTGGCTCCTCTGTTCCTAACCGCGAACGGCGGGTCCGGCTAAATGTAGGCCCCGGCGGCGGCCAATTCCTGCAGTTCATCGAATGTTGACGCCAGGCTCGCTTCTGCGTCGAACGGCCCGCGAATTGGCCCAACAACCCACGCCCAGCCGGTGGATCTGCGACCGTGTCAATTACTGGGTTCCTTGAGCGAAGGTTGGGGTCATGCGCACTCGAATTCTGGCGGTGTTGGCGGTTGGGTTGCTCGTCGCCGGCTGCGGTGGCAGCGCCGGAGAGAAGGCCGATTCGTCCGGCAGCCCGGCGGCCTCGGAGACCTCAAAGGCCAAGGGCCCCGACGACACTGCGACAGCAGATGCCGGCGGGAAGATGACCGTCGTCTACGACGACGCCACCAGTCCTGACGCGATCAACGGGAAAAAGCTGCTGCAGGACAACAAGGTTCTCGAAGAACTTGCCGCCGATATCAACCAATCCCTGAAGCTGCCGCAGGACATCCCCCTCCATGGCTCGCAGTGCGATCAACCGAACGCTTTCTGGAGCCCCAGCAAAAAGACCATCACAATCTGCTACGAAGATGCTGACCTGAGCCAAAAGATCTTCGTCAAGGCCGGCGACAAGGATGCTGACACGTCGGCCATCGGCTCCGAGGACGCGACCTTCTATCACGAGGCCGGCCACATGGCGGTCACCCTGTACAACTTGCCGATCACCGGCAAGGAAGAGGACGCCGCCGATCAGCTCGCGGCCTACATCCTCCTGACACCCGGCGACGACGGCAAAGTGGATTCGGAGTCAGTCCAGGCCGTCAAGGATTTCGCGCGCACCTTCGCCGCGTACGCGGAGCTGAAGGCCCAAATGGGTGCGACGGACAATATGGCCGACGTTCACTCGTTGGACCAACAGCGCGTGTACAACCTGCAGTGCTGGATCTACGGATCCAACCCTGAGGCCAATGCCGACATCGTCAGCAGCGGTGGACTCCCCGAAGAGCGTGCACAGGGATGCGCCGACGAGTGGAAACAAGTCAGCCACGCCTGGTCGACGCTGCTCGAGGACCACTGGAAGTAGCGACTCTGACGCCGGCTGGGTGGTCTCAGTGAAGTCGAGCGCTGCCGCCGAGGCCGATCTCCAAGACGCTGCCGGTGACGACGCCCGGGTCGGCGACCAGATAGAGGAGCCCGCGGCTGACGTCTTCGGGCTCGATCCAGGGCTGGGGAATGGGATTTGCCCTCATCATCCGGCGGACCAACTCGTCGGGAACGCCGTCGCCGCCCGTCGGCTGCACCATCGGCGTGCGCACCGTGGTCGGGCAGATGACGTTGACCGTGATGCCCTCCTTGGCGACCTCCAGCGCCAAGGACTTGGCAAGACCGATGACTCCCCATTTTGTGGCGTTGTAGGCCCCCAGCTCCGGGATGCCCATTCGGCCGCCCATTGACGACGTAACGACGATCCGACCGAAACGCTGCCGTCGCATCACCGGAACGGCAGCCCGCAGGCTGTGGAACACGCCCGTCAGATTGGTGTCCACGAGCTGGTGCCACGCCTCGTCGGTCACGTCTTCGAGCGGTCCAGTGCTCACGACGCCGGCGTTGGCCACCAGAATGTCAAGGCTTCCCAAACTGCGGACGGTTTCCTCGACGGCGGTACTCATCGCGTCGGCATCCCGCACGTCCATCGCGATCGGAAGGCAAAGGCCGCCAAGCTCTTCGACGTCTTTGGCCGTACTCCGAAGATCGTCCTCGGTGGCCAGTGGATACGTCAGGTTCATCGGGCGGGGCGCGTCAGCGACGACGACTTTCGCACCTTCGGCGGCCAACGCCAAGGCATGCGCGCGCCCTTGCCCGCGCGCTCCTCCCGTGATGAAAGCGACCCGACCGTCCAACGCACCCATGGAGAGTGAGCTTAACTACGGCCTACGCTGGGCAGAGGTTCACCAGACACGTGATGGTGGACAGGGCAGGTACCGATAGGCCGACGCCGGGCAGGCCGGGCAGACCCAGACCGGCCAATCCGCTCCCAGCGGCGCCGCCGGCTCCACCGGAGGCGGTATCCGGAAAATTCGCGTAGCCGTTGCCGCCCTTGCCGCCGGCCCCGCCCAACCCCAATAGGTTCGTGGCGCCACCGCCGTCCCCGCCGGCTCCACCGATGGCCTCTCCCGGGGTGAGGGATCCGCTGTCTAAGAAGTCGTATGCATCGCCGCCGGCACCGCCCTGCCCGCCAAGCAAGGTTCCGTCGCCGCCGGCCCCGCCGGTTCCGCCGATGGCGACCAGGGGATCGCCGGTGAGGGAGGTGAACTGTGTCGCGGCAGCCAACGCGTAGTTCGTATAGGACCAGTCCCAGATCATCGCCGCACCGCCGGCGCCACCGTTCCCGCCGGAGCCGGCCGTGCCGGTACCACCCGCGCCGCCGGTCCCGCCGGTGACGGTTCCGGCCTGGTACGCCAAACCGAACAGCCCCACGGGCCCGGTGAAGTACCCCATTCCGAGGCTGAGCACGGCACCGCCCGCACCGCCGTTACCGCCGGTGGCGCCCGTGCCGCCCGCGCCGCCGGTCCCGCCGGCACCGACGAACAGCCCGCCGGTCCCGCCAACACCTCCGTTGCCGCCATTCCCAGGAGCCGTTAGGAGATCTCCTGGACCACCGGCGCCGCCAGCGCCGCCAACGCCGCCGGTACCGAACAAGAACGCCGCCCCACCGGCTCCGCCGTCCTGTCCGTTGTTGCCACCCAGACCGTCAGCGCCGGCCCCGCCGGTGCCGCCATTGCCGATCAGCCCGCCATTGCCGCCTTTGCCGCCGACCAGGCCGGACCCGGCAGGCGGCGAATAGCCGGCGCCGCCGTTGCCGATCAGCCATCCACCGACCTTGCCATCCGGGCTGTCCGCTGTCCCGTCCGCGCCATTGCCGACGATCTGACGACCGTCCCATTCGTTGGTGACTATCGCGGTGATGATGTCCTCGAGACTGAACTGCTGCCGCGGGCCCAAGATGCTGAGCAGCGTGGGACCGGTGTTATCGATGATCCCTTGTGAAAGGTTGCACAGTATCTGCTGCACTGTCGGGAACGTGCTCGTTATGGTGGCCGCCGCCAGCGGCGTATTCGCGGCGGCGGGCGCCGCCGCCGCGAGTGCGGATGTGCTGACCGATTTCGTCGAGAGGCGACGAGTCGGGGCGAAGGGTCCAAAGTGTCCCACTGCCGGGCTGGTGTTGACACTGCTGACGACAGAGCGCGCCGCGTTGGCGGTGGCTTTCGTGGAGCGGACGCTGCGGGCCGCTTGTACCGTGCCGGGTGCCTTGACACTGCGGCTCGACGTCGTGGATCGGCCGCTCGCGGCGACCTTGGGTCCCTCGGTGTTGTGACTCGACGATGGGGAGCCGCCGGTAGACGGTTCGGCGTGGGCAAACCCGGTTCCGACGGTCAGGAAACAGAAGACGCCAACGGTGAGAGCTCCGGTCCCGAGCCAGATCGAAACATCGCTGTGAGAACCCTGAATACGATGGCGGCCCACAGCGCGTTGCGCCTTGACCTTCGCGCGGCTTGGCGCACGGTGTCTTGCAGCCATTTACGTCCCCGAAACCTCACTGATCGCCCGATCAGGGTAGCAGCGTGCAACCCTTGCGGCGCCGCGAATGCGGGATCGATCCGGCCCATGTCCGGTTGCCGACGGCGGTCTGCGATGTGGCCGGGCACCCAGTCGTCGGGCGTCAGGCGATCGGCCCGTCAGCCTTGACGCCGCTGTCAAACCAGGCGCACTGTTGATATACGTCACCGGGTATCAGGGGGAGAAAGGCGGCAGCTCATGACCACAAAAGACCAGTACACCGAGGTTCCCGAGCCGCTGTCCTGGGATGTCGCCAGCGGCGGCGACGCCCGCTTCACCTGGGAGTACGACGAGAGCCGCGCCCGGCTCCTATCCCTGTATCAAAAGGGCAAGGACAAGCAGTGGGACGCCCAGTCGCGCATCGACTGGACGCTGGACGTCGACCCGATGAATCCGATCGGGGTGCCCGATGAGTTCCACCCGCTGTTCGGCAGCCCGGCGTGGGAGTCAGCAGACGAAAAGCGGCGTTCCGAGATGCGCCAGCACAACCAGGCCTGGAACTTCTCGCAATTCCTGCACGGCGAGCAGGGGGCGATGGTGTGCGCGGCCAAGATCGTCGAGGTCGTCCCCGACATGGATGCGAAGTTCTACGCCGCCACCCAGACCATGGACGAGGCTCGGCACGTCGAAGTGTTCTCGCGGTTCCTCCAAGAAAAGATCGGTCTGGTTTATCCGATCAACACGAACTTGAGCGCGCTGCTGGAGGACACCCTGCGCGACTCGCGCTGGGACATGCCTTACCTCGGCATGCAGGTGCTGATCGAAGGGCTCGCACTCGCCGCCTTCGGCGTGCAGCGCGATCTGGCGCCCGACGGCTCGCTGGCCAAGCAACTACTGGCCTACGTCATGCAGGACGAAGCCCGGCACGTCGCCTTCGGCCGAATCTCCTTGAAGGACTACTACTCCGCACTGACCGATGCCGAGCGGGACGAGCGAGAGGAGTTCGTCGTGGAGGCGTGCTACCTCATGCGCGACCGGTTCCGCGGCGAGGAGGTCTTCGAGACGCTCGGTCTGAACGTTAAGGAGTGCGCCGAATGGGTCGACACGTCACCGTTGATGATCCAGTTCCGCTCGCACTTGTTCAGCCGCATCGTGCCGATCGTCAAGGACATCGGACTGTGGGGCGACAAGGTGCAGAAGGCTTTCTCGGACATGGGAGTCCTCGAAATGGGCGGCTTCGACATCGAGGCGCTGATGAAGGCCGATGAAGATCAGGCCGAGGCGCTGGACCAGGCGCACGCCGAGATGGCCAGCCGGGCCCTCGAAGTCGATGAGGCGATTGCGGCGGGGATGGCCTAACCGACGAGCAGGAGTTACCAGACCCGCACGTAGTCGACCAGCATCTGTGCCGGATAGTTGCCCGGCCGCGGATCCCCACCGCCCGAACCACTCACGGCCAAATTCAGCACCGGGAACATCCGGTAGTCGGGGAAGTTGAAGGGCCAGTCGTCGAGGGAGTTCGCCGGCACGGTGAAGTACGGCTCGGCGCCGTCGACGTAGTCCTGCCAGAAGTACATCCCGGAGTCGTTCCAGGTGACGCGCCAGGTGTGCCAGTTGCTGTCAACGCCGACGTGCTGGGTCGCGAATGACGTGCCATCCAGGCGGGCGTGAACGGTTGTGCCCGAAGGCCAATCGCCATTGCCGTACCACTCCACAAGGTCGACTTCGCCACCCACTTCGGGATGGTCGTTCATCAGCCACCAGGCCGGCCACGCACCCGCGGTCAGGCAGTCGAACTTGATCCGGGCTTCCCACGTGGTTCCGATTCCGCCCCACCAGTTTCCGACGACTTTGCCGCTGACGTATTTGTTGTTGTCGCGCGTCGCACGGATGACGAGATTGGAGTTGCCGTCGAGGAAGACGTGACCGCGATCGTCGCGGTATTGCCCCATGTTCTCGGGCCGGTCCCAGAACACCGGGTTCTTGATGAGCTCGCGCTTCTGGGCGATGTGCCACTTGGCGCCGTCGGGAGCCGACCCGGCCGGACCGTCGAACTCGTCATGGAACAGGTAGGCCGGGGCCGCAGCGCTGGGCGCGGGTGCTTGCGGGCGGGTCGGCGTGGCTCCCGCGATCGGCATGGGCAGAGCGGCGGCGACTGCTCCGAATCCCGCCATCAGCATCAGACTTCGACGATCAATATCAGGCACCGGTAAACCATAGAGGCGAAGCCTCGCGGCTCATGTATCTGGGTGCGCTGTGAAGTCACCTTTGCCGTTAACCTCGTGTTCAGACACCACGAAAAGGTGTGCTGATCTGCAGAAACACACCTCCGCAGACCACCCGGCGAGCCAGCAAAGAGCTGTGCTGTGTCGCGACGACGGCAGCGACAAACCCACTCTGAGCACCGCGGCCGACACCTTGGCAAACACCGAAAGCGCCACCCGCGTGAGCCCTCGCAAACACGCGATGACCTCGGACTCTAGGTCGTGTTCGGTAACCGCCGCGGGTTCCTGTGAGGGCGCCGAGTAACCAGCCCGTCGGACAAGGGCAAGCATTCGGAACCGCGCCATTAACCGTTTGGGGTGGTCCTGACCTGCCCGCTCGTCTACTATGCCCATGAACCAGCGAAGGGGTCAGCAAATGGGGTCGAATAAGTACGTCGGTTACGTCGGCGGTGTCGCTGTCGCGATCGGGGTGGGCGCGGCCGTCGCCGCAGCCAGCCAAGGCGTAGCAAGCGCGGATACCGGCAAATCCGATTCGTCGAGCGCGTCTGACTCGGCAAAGACCGACGCGGGACCGAAGAAGGCCGCGACCGGCAACACCAAACGCTCCAAGCCGGTATCCAAGCTGAACGACACGCCGAGCAGCGCAGCCGCTTCCGACACCACATCCGTCGCGCCGAAGGCCACGAGCGCCAAGACCACCGCGGTGGAGTTCGAGGCCGCCCAGGTCAAGAAGCTGCAGGGCCTGTTCACCGGTCACGCAGCGCCGAGGCCGGCCGCCGCCACCCCGACGACCACGACCGAAACCACCGCCGCGGCGACCGCCGCCGCCACCGTCAATCCCGCGACGGCGTTCTGGAACCCGTTCCGGTGGATGCCACCGGAGCCGGCGCCGCAGGACATGCCCGGCCCGATCTGGACCCTCGAAGAGTCCTTCATGGCCATCTTCCCGAACTCTGTAAAGGCTGTCGCCCGTGAGGGATTCGAGTTGGGTTACCGCCTCACCCAGATGATTCCGTGGGTCAACGTGATCGTCCCGTTGACGAACATCGTCACCGACCTGCCCACCGCGTTCGCGGGCGACAAGGCCGCCGCCCAGCGCGTCATCAACAACCTGATCGTCACGATCCACCCGGTTGCGGTCTTGTACTACGGCTACAACGAGATCGCCGACGTCCTCAACCTGGAAGCACCGGCCCTGCAGCTGCAGACCTGGTTCATCTCCTCGTTGTGGAACCTCTTGGACCCGTTCGCCTTACTGCACATCCGCGGCGAGGCCGGGTTGCCGCTGTCGACGACGACCCCGCCGCCGGACCAGGTGACTCCGGAGGCGGCCGCCACCACCACGCTCGCCGCCGCGGTGAAGCCGTCGGCCGATGCGGCCGCGTTGCCGACCATCGATGTGCCCGATAACCCGGATCCGTTCCGCGCCGACGACCCGACGCCCATCGGGATGCCCGCAGCGACGTACAACATCGAAAAGGCCTTGGTCGCACTGGCTCCCGAGGAGTCGAAGCCCTACGTACGTGAGATCTATGAAGCGAGCTGGCGGATTTCTCAGATGGCCCCCGGCCTGGGTGTCGTGGCTTCGGTCGCCAATTTGCTGCCCGCCTTCTACCAGGCGGCACTCGGCCACCGGGACAGCTCACAGGCGGCGATCAACAGTCTCCTGCTGACAACCACGCCACTGTCGATTCTGTACTACGGCTACGACCAGCTCGCCGACCTGATGAACGTTGAAGAAGAGGCGCAGGCACTCAAGGTGGAGATCTACGCAGCAGTGTGGGACGAAGCTGACCCGAACGGCTACCTGCACGTGCCGGGCCACTCGGGTCTGAAAACCGTCTGAGTTCAAGCGAACTCAGACGGCGCCGCCGGTGTATGAGCTGGAGCCGTGCCCGAACGGGACTGGGTTATTCCAGTTCCCGACGCCATAGGGGACGGACGGGTCGGTGCCGTAGGGCACTTGGGGGTCCGGGCCGGTTTGCAGACACTCGTAGGCCGTAGGGCAGGACGGTGAGGTGTCTGCGGCTTGGGCGATACCGACCGAACCCAGGCCCATCGTCAGGGCTCCGGCGAGGGTGACAATTATGGCGGATTTCTTCATGATCGACTTCTTTCGTCAACGCGAACTGCGTGATAACTCCAGTTATCCGCCGCGTTGCTGTCAGCGTCATTGGAGCTGACCCCCAACTGGCTGTTCCAGGTAGCAGGTAATACGTTTCGACCGGCCACACGGCGGGGATACCAAGTCGGCACAACTCGACACGTGGAGGGGAACCGATGAACGATGGGGATAGCGCCAAAGGCGAGGTTCTCCGTACTCTGGGACTCGTGCTGAACCTCGCCGCCATCGTGGCGTTCGCGCTGTTTCTGAGCATGTTGGGGACCACCGGTCCTGGTGCGTCGGCAGCAGCGGCGACGGTCACCGTCGTCGCCTTTCTTTCCAGCCTGCTGTGCTTCGCCGCCGATCGCCGGCTCTCTGAAGCCGAGTTGACCGTCGCTGAGATATAACGATGCCGACCGTCGCACAGCACATTCTTGCGGCGTTGCAGTCCAGCGGCGTGAGCCGCGTTTACGGGCTACCCGGCGATAGTCTCAACGGGTTCACCGATGCGATCCGGCGCTCCGAAGGCGTTACCTGGCAACACGTGCGGCATGAGGAGACAGCGGCCTTCGCGGCGACCGCCGACGCTGCGCTGACCGGCCGGGTGGCGGTCTGCGCCGGAAGCTGCGGGCCGGGTAACACTCATCTGATCAACGGTCTCTACGACGCTCAACGCACCCGCGTGCCGGTGCTGGCGATCGCCGCCCACATTCCGTTGACCGAAGTCGGCACCGGCTATTTCCAGGAGACGCATCCGCAGGAGTTGTTCCGCGAGTGCAGCGTGTACTGCGAGTTGGTCAGCACGCCAGAGATGGCCCCGCGCCTTGTCGAGATTGCGATGCGAACCGCGGTCGAGGAGAACGGCGTTGCGGTACTGGTGATTCCGGGTGAGGTGTTCCTGGCCAAGGTTCCCGACCGCGCGTGGAACTCCGGCCCGGTGCTGCCAACCCGCTCGGTGCTGCGCCCCGACGACGACTCGCTGCGACGCGCGGCGGACATTCTCAACGCGGGATCGCGGGTGACCATCCTCGGCGGCGCGGGGACAGCCGGTGCGCATGCCGAGTTGATCCGACTCGCCGACACGCTGAATTCGCCTATCGTGCATTCCTTCCGGGGCAAGGAACACATCGAATACGACAACCCGTTCGACGTCGGAATGACGGGCCTACTCGGTTTTGCCTCGGGCTATAAGGCGATCAAGGAAGCCGATGTCCTGCTGATGCTGGGCACCGACTTTCCCTACTCACAGTTCTATCCCGATGACGCACAGGTCATTCAAGTCGATATCCGGGGTAGCCACCTCGGGCGCCGCACCCATGTCGATCTGGGCTTGGTCGGTTCGGTCAAGGACACCATCGATGCGCTGCTGCCGCTGCTGTCACGCAAGGTGGACCGGACGCATCTGGACAAGTCGCTCAACCACTACCAGCGCACCCGTAAATCACTGGACTCACTGGCCGTCAACGACCGCGACCGCGCCCCGATACGGCCGGAATATGTTGCCGGAGTGGCAGACCGGCTTGCCGGCGACGACACTGTGTTCACCTTCGATGTCGGCTCACCGACCATCTGGGCGGCGCGGTACCTGACGATGAACGGTAGGCGCCGGATCAGCGGGTCCTTCACCCACGGGACGATGGCCTGCGCGCTGCCGCATGCTATCGGCGCACAGACTGCTTACCCGGGACGGCAGGTGATCGCCCTGGCCGGCGACGGTGGGCTGACGATGATGTTCGGGGAATTGCTCACGCTCGTGCAGAACAATCTGCCGGTGAAGGTGATCGTCTTCAACAACTCGTCGCTGAACTTCGTCGAGCTGGAGATGAAGGCGGCCGGGGTGGTCAACTTCGGCACCGAACTGAAGAACCCGGACTTCGGTGCTGTCGCGCAGGCGATCGGACTGTTCGGCCGCCGGGTCGAACACCCCGCCGATCTGGAGCCGGCGGTGGCCGAGGCGCTGGCCCACGACGGGCCGGCGCTGGTCGACGTCGTCGTCGCGCGTCAGGAATTGTCCATTCCGCCAGCGATATCCGCCGAGCAGGCCAAGGGATTCACGCTCTACGCGATCCGCACCATCCTGGCCGGCCGGGCTGACGAGTTGCTGGACCTGGTGAGCACCAACGTCGCCCGGCGCATTCTCGATTGAGGATTACCTCCTGAACGTTTCGAGTTAATCTCAGCAGAAGCAGCCCAAACCGAGGAGAGCGATGCCCACTCACCGCGCTATACACGTGAAATCAGCTGGGGGACCACTCGAACTGGCGGAGGTGGAAACCACGTCGCCGGCGCCGGATCACGTGCGCATCGCCGTCAACGCCTGCGGGGTGTGCGGCACCGACCACGCCTTCGTCACCGGCGCCTTCCCCAACCTCACGTGGCCCATCACCCCCGGACATGAAATCGCCGGCACGATCGCCGAATTGGGCGAGGGCGTCGAGGGATTCGCGGTCGGTGACCGGGTGGCGGTGGGCTGGTTCGGCGGCAACTGCAACAAGTGTCTGCCCTGCCGCAAAGGCCAGTTCATGCAATGCGTGAACCTTGAGGTGCCCAGCTGGAACTACCCGGGCGGCTACGCGGAGTCGGTGATCGTGCCACGCACCGCGCTGGCCCGGATTCCCGACGGGTTGTCGTTCGCCGAAGCCGCTCCGATGGGGTGTGCGGGAGCGACGACCTACAACGCGCTGCGACGCACCAAGGCGGTGGCCGGGGACCGAGTCGCCGTCCTCGGCATCGGTGGGCTCGGGCATCTAGGCGTGCAGTGGGCACGCGCCATGGGATTCGAGACCATCGCGATTGCGCGCGGGGCGGGCAAGGCGGACGACGCCACGGAACTGGGTGCCCATCACTACATCGACTCGACGGCCGGTGACGTCGCCGAGGCGCTGCAGGCACTCGGTGGCGCCCAGGTGGTGCTGGCTACCGCAGCCAATTCGGCGGCCATGGCGGCCACCGTGGGTGGGCTGGCGCCTCAGGGCGAGCTAGTGATCGTCGGGGCCACGTTCGATCCGCTGCCGATTACCCCCGGCGATCTGCTCTTCGCCAACTACAGCGTGGTCGGACATCCGTCGGGCACGTCAGCCGATGTGGAGGACACCCTGCATTTCGCGCTCCTGTCCGGGGTGCGGGCGCGTATCCAGGAGCTGCCATTGGCCCAGGCGGCCGAGGCCTACGCGGCGATGGACGAGGGTCGGGCGCGCTACCGCATGGTCCTCACTACGTAGCTATTCGGCCTCGTCGGGCTCGTCGTCGGCGTTGGCGGGTGCGTCCAGGACGCTGACGTCGATGCCGTACGGCAGGAACCGCACGTTGCGGTTGGTGTCGGTGTTGTGTTTGTTGGCGCGCAGCGCGTCGAGTTCGCCCTGGTAGACCTGCTCGACGTGCGCCTTGCCGTCGGGGTCGGTGATGTAGATGGCCCACACCCCGTCGCCCGCCTCCCCCGCGGTCTCGGGCTGCGACCGGGGCCGCGAACGGCGGGTGAACTCGTCGAACAGCACGCCGAATCCGGCGTTGCCTCCTGAGCTGTTCAGGAATCGGCCGAAGGCGTCGCGGACGCCTTCACTGGCCTCCCGCACCACGCGATCGATATCGTCGGGATCGAACCCGAACGGTCCGTTGTTGTCCATAGCTGCCAGTGTGCGCGCAGTTCGCGGGCGCGTCGACAAGTTGAACTTCGCGGCCAGCGAAACCGTGTCCCCAACATGTCTGCGCCCACGCGAACACGGTTCCTCAGCAGCTCAGCGGCCACAGCGATCGTGGCGCTGTCTATTGCCCCGCTGGCGCCGCCGGTCGAAGCCCGCATCGCCACCGTCACCGCGCCCGACATCGAATTGGCCGCAGCTCCGATCGGGGCGATACCCCTGGTGTTCCTGCGCAATCAGCTGACGTTCTGCAGCCTGATCTGCCCGTTCATCGTGCAGGGCGCAGTGACAGTTCCAATCGGTGTGGCCGAGGCGCCGGCCGTATTCCTCCAAACCTTGCTGCAGAGCGGCAATCTCGCGGGGGCGCTCGGCGCAGGAGCCTCGGCAGTGACGGTGCCGGCCGATGCAGCCGCCGACGGCATCATCGGCAACGATCTGAATCTGGTGCTGCCCAAGGCGCAGAACACGCTAGAGGTCGCCGTCGTACAGGCGATGGACCTGCTCTCCGGTCAAACGACACCCGGTGCGGCACGGAACACGATCCTGCAGGCGCTCAACCAGCCACCGGGGACGCCGACGATTCCGGTTGGGGCGCATGGCCTCCTGCAAGTCGCCACAGTCGAGGCCATCAACGTCGCATCCGCGGTGGCGTTCCAGGCCGGCGAGACGCTCCTGCTGGGCGTCGTGCAGTCCGCCAACGCCACCGCAACCACTTTGGCAACCACGCGTAGTGTGCCGGCGGCGATCATGGCTGGGATGGATTCAGCCCGCACGACGCTCAATACGGCACGCACCCAGGTGACCACCGCGGTGAACACCGCGATCACCAATATCAGAGCCGCAGCCGGACACCCGGTTTCAGCGGCGGTAACGACTCAGCGGCAGGTCGGCCATGGTGACAAAGCCGGCAGCGGCGTTGCACACCGCAACGGTGGCGTTCACAGCCTGCATCGCGGTCGCCACGCTGGCTGAGCGGACATGCTCGGCCAGCGGAACGTCTCGGCGAAAACTGGCCAGTGTCATCAGATGTGCTTGCATCGATGGCGTGCCTTCGATGGTGACAGTCCAGCCGTGCTGGGGTGTCGGCCAGTGCTTTGGTTGCGGTTCCCCTACGGTCCATAGGGTTTCGACCTCGACGACTGGCTCGCCGGCCCGAAGCCCGGACCACCTCCAGTGCTGACCGGCGACCGTACCGGCATGCAGGGTCCGGCCGCACACGTCGCGATCGGCGCTGGCCGGAATCACCTCCAGGTCGGTGGTGACCTCGTCGACGCCGAGCCCTAGGGCGTCTCCGAGCAGCCAAACCTGTTCCTGGAAGAGCTGACTGGTGAACCGCAGGCCGTCGGTCTGGGCGTCAACTTCGTCGAGCGGACTGCCGAAATGCATCTGGTCGAAGGTGATCTCCACGCTGTCGTAAACCGACCAGTCGGCGCGCTCCTGCACCTTGACGTGTTCGATGGTCCGTGACATTCCGGTCAGTGCCAACGGGACGACGACGCCGAGGTTACCCGGGTTCAGTCCGGTTCCGTGCAGGGAGCTGTTGCCGTCGATACAGGCCTGCTGCAGTCGCTCTCGGTCGCCGGTTGCCATCCGGGCGGGGTGGAACGCGAACGCGGTGGTGATCAGATTGGCGCCGGACGCCAGGATGGCGGCGGCTTCATCGACCGACGGATGGCGCGGGGCGTAGACGACGGCGTCGACCTCGGCGGTGTCGACCTCGACGGTGGCGGTGACGCCGATCGGTTCACCTCCGGTGAGCACGCCGACGTCGGTCCCGGCCTTGTCCTCCGAATAGACCTTGGCGCCAACCAATTCCAGGTCCGGATGGCCGAGGATGCCGCGGATGGCTTCGACGCCCACCGCCCCGGTGCCCCATTGCACGACGCGGTAGGCCATCGGCTACACCACAGTGAGCGGAAGGGAGAGCCGCTCTTCGAACTGAAACGTGACGCCCTGGCTGAACCGGGTGACCTCCACCTCGGGCGATTCCTTGGCCGCCGTGTCGGTCTTCTCGAATTCGGCTGTCCAGTCGTCGCTGGTTCCGGAGATCCGCACCGCGATGTGCGGGTCGATCGCAGTGGCGATGGCCTGCAACGGTCCTGGGGATGTTGGGGAACACAGGGATACCCAGGTCGCGTCGTCGTGCGACGGCGACGGGTGGACGTGTAGCCGGCCACCTTCGACCTCGGCGACGACGTAGCCCGCGGGGTTGAACAGCGGATGCAGTTCGAGAACCTTGGCCAGACCGTCGAAGTCGTTGGGCAGCTTGAGGGCTCGCTGGATCCGCTCGGCTGCCACCCCGGCGATACCGGTGAGCTGCTTGGTACAGATCTGGGTTGCCAGCTCGGCATTGTCGCCGGCCCGCGCCCGCACCGCGATACCGAATGACAGGTTCAGCAGATGCATCTGCAGCACCACTTCGTCGGCGATGCGGACCAGGGCAGAGTGCGAGAACGCCCCGAAGTCGACGTCGGACAGCAGCGCGCCCGAATAGTCCGGCTGGCCTTCATCGTTCGGATCGATGGGTCCGAGTTGCCAGGTGGCAGCATTGGTTTGGGCCACGATGTCCAGCGCCGGGATGCTGCTCACCTCGGGGTAGGACTCGTCGATGATGACGGTCCACGCGCAGTGCGGCGAGCGGTCCGCGGGGACGCGCGGTGGGCGGTGGATGGGGCGCACTTGAGCCCTGGCGTTGGTGGCCACGGCGGTCGCGTCGAAGGTGGGGTCCTCGATGTCATGGCACATGCCCTTGACGTAGTCGGGGCCCATCGGTTCGACGTCCAGCAGGGCGCCGCAGTGGTCGAGGTGGAACTCGCCGTGCCAGCGGTCGTGGACGGTGTAGCGGAAGTCCATGAACTGCGGCGGGGCGCCGATGTCGAGCTGCAGGCCTTTGAAGATCGTGATGATGTCGGTGCCCTCGTACTTGAGGGCCTTCTGCATGCGCCTGGTGTAGAGCGGGCTGGCGCCGGCCCACTCCTCGATGGCGATCTGCAGCATCTCGGGCCGGCCGAACGACTGAATGCACCAGGCCATGCCGGAACGGTCGATCAGCTGGCCGATCAGCAGCAGTTCGGGCACGAGGATGGCAAGTTCCGCGCGGGACAACTGGGCGTACCGGCTGAGGGGCTGGCTCATACGCGAAACATAGTCGGGTCAATGTTATAAAGTCAACGATGTGAAGGCGCCCGGCACTCCTCCCACGCGACAAACCCAGGCGCCACGCAAGCGGGGCGACGACACCCGGGCTCTGATCATCGACGAGACGGTCCGCTGCGTGGCCGAGGAAGGGTTTCCGGCCGCGACCGCCAAGCATGTCGCCGAACGCGCCGGGGTCACCTGGGGCGTGATCCAGTACCACTTCGGTGACCGCAACGGTCTGCTGATGGCGGTGGTCGACGAGGGCGTGGCCGGGCTGCTCAAGAGTCTCGGCGAGGCCGATGTCGCGGATCTGGGGTTGCGGGAACGGATCGAGGTCGTCGTCGATACCGCATTCCGCTGTTACAGCAGCCCGACATCGCTGGCGGCCTTCGAGATTCTGCGGGCCACCCGTGGCACCCTCGGCGACAGCGCGAAACGCCACCTGCTGGAGATGAACACGGCAATCAACCAACTCGGCCGGCTCATCTCCGACGATCCTGTTGTGGCGGAGGTCATTTGGTCGTCGCTGCGCGGCATGGTCCTGGTCGAGATGATCGTCGACTCGCACTTCGAGTGGCAGCGGGAGCGTCAGCTACTGGTCGACATGGTCACGAAGTACCTGCAGGGCTGAGCCCCGCACAACTAGCGAACCCTGTCACACCCGATCGTGCGGGTGTCGGCCGTCACACCGCGCTCGACATCCGAGCTGGGAAAACGTTGTGCTGTACGCAATCTCACACGTTCAAAGTTGATTTACACGAAATTAACAACAACGATCAAGGGGTTCCTCCAAACAGGCGATCCCTGATTGGTGGACGTCGATAGCAAATACGCCCCTGCAGAACCGGGGGCCATCAAGGAGTTGAGAAGAATGTCGATTGCGCAGTTTCGCAACGATATGAAGCGGGCCATGACCCGTCGCCGTCTGTACGCACGGATCAATGCACTGCCGCCGTCAACGGTGCGCGAGGAGCTCGTGGCCATCGCCCAGCGCTACGAAGACGCGGATCGCTGATCAGCTGGCGCTGAGCCGCCCGGCGATCGTGACCACTCGGCGTGCCAAGTGGTCGAGCGCAGCCGTAGTGGCATCGTCGATCTCGTTCTTGTTCTCCGGACCGGTGATGTGGCTGACCCCGTAGGGGTTGCCATCACTGAATTTGATCGGATCGGTGTAACCCGGCGGCACGAGGATCCCACCGAAGTGCATCAGCGTGATGTACAGGGCGAGAAGGGTTGTCTCCTGACCGCCGTGGGCGGTCTGCGAGGACGTGAAACCCGCATAGACCTTGTCGGCGAGCTTGCCCTGCGCCCACAAACCGCCCAACGAGTCGATGAACGTGCGGAATTGCGATGCAGGAGAACCGAATCGGGTGGGAGTGCCGAAGATGACGGCGTCCGCCCAGACGATGTCGTCACCGGAAGCCGCGGGCAGGTCCTTGGTCGCTTCGTAGTTGGCCGTCCAGGCCGGGTTCTGGGCGAAGGACGCCGGGTCGCGGGTCTCGGCGATGTGCCGAAGCCGCACTTCGGCTCCCGCCGATTCGGCAGCTGCGACGACCCTGTTGGCCATCGCGGTGCCATGACCGGTGGCCGAGTAGTAGATGACCGAGAGCTTCGTCATGGTGTTTCCTCTTTCTCTTCGGGGAACAGCTTTCGCATGACCGCACCGGCGATGATGCCGACGACGATCAGCGCGATACCGACGCCAGCTGAGAACGAATCGCTGACCCAACCGGCGATCCCGATGCCGATGACGAAGCCGGGAGCCCAGTCCAACAGCTTGCCGAATGATGGTGGACTGTCTGATGATTCACCGGTGGTGGCCAGGAACTTCGCCCGCGCGTAATCGGGATAGAACTCGGTGACGGCGACCGCGACCAGGGTGACGGCCAGCTGCACGATCCAACCCGTCCAGAAGTTGTCGCCGTCGTGCAAGACGGCGTCGCCGAATGAGCCGACCAGCGTGTTGATCACAAACGCGCCGGCCCACACCGCGCTCAGGATGTAGTTGACACGGACGAACAGTGGGCTGTTCCAATGCTCGGGGTCGACGGTGTCGCGGGCGTAGGAGATCGTGAAGGGGCGACGGATCACCAGGGTGGCGAGGGCGTAGGCGGCCAGTGCGCCGTTGGTGATCTCGCCGGCCCACAATTCGAGCCAGCTGACGAGCGTCGGGGACCCGAAGATTCCCAAGCCGACGAAGACCGCGAAGACCACCGCGCCGAAGACTTCGAGGGAGTGCACCTTGATGCCACGCCGGCTGCCGGCCCACATCACGATGAGGGTCAGGGTCAGCGCGGCGGCCGCGGCCTGTCCGAACCGGCCCGGCCCCGACATGACGGCCATGAGGATCCAAGGCGCGATGCCGGAGAACGGCGAGCGTAGGAATCCGTCGACGAAGTTGGACTGCTGGACGGTGGCGTCAGGGCGGCTGGCCTCGGGTTGGTCCGGTCCAGACATTGGCGACTCCTGATCGTTGGGCTGCTCCCTCGGCTTGGAACATTGTCACCGGGACAAGTCTGTCCGTCGACACATCCGGTGTGCTGCAATGACCGGCATGGCTGATGCGGACGCGATCGAAGCAATCAAACAGGTGAAGTACCGCTACATGCGAGCGCTGGACACCAAGCATTGGGATGACTTCGCCGACACCCTGACCGAGGACATCATCGGTGACTACGGGTCCTCGCTGGGCGAGGAGCACCACTTCACCAACCGCAAGGATCTGGTGGACTTCATGGAGAGGTCGATGCCGGCGGGCGTGCTCACCGAGCATCGCGTCACGCATCCGGAAATCTCCGTTGACGGCGACGAGGCCGAGGCCATCTGGTACCTGCAGGACCGTGTGATCGTGCCGGAGTACAACTTCATGTTGATGGGGGCGGGGTTCTACCGCGACCGCTATCGCAAGACGCCCGACGGCTGGAAGATCAGCAAGACCGGATACGACCGCACCTACGAGGTGACGCAGTCGACGGAGAACCTGAACTTCACGGCGACGCCGGGCAAGGCAGTCGCGACGACTTAAAGGCCTGCCGCCGAGCGTGTGCCTTGTCGGTGGCGATCGTCGATGTTGTCGACGACATCCCCCACGCTCGGCGAGTTACTTCGCGACGGCGATCAGCGCGCCGGGCTGTAGCCAGCGCATGATCTTGACCAGGGTGTCGTCGTCGAGTGAGACGCAGCCGGCGGTGGGGCCACCGTCGGTGGTGTGGACGAAGAACGCGCCGCCGTTGCCGGGGACGCGGGCCTTGTTGACGCCCATGACGATGGCGTGGGCGTACTGCGGGATGAAGAGGTTCTCGGTGCCGCTGGCCGGGTTGGTGTCGAAGGCGCAGTCGGCTTTCTTGCAGACCTGCATGGTGTTGTAGGTCGGGCTCTTCATGTCGCCGTCCCACCAATAGTCCGGAGTCACCTGGACGTACTGGAGGCCGCCGCCCGGGTTGGGTTTGGTGCCGAAGGCGAAGTCGAGGGTGAAGATGCCCATTGGCGTTTTCGATTCGCCGTCGTGGGACTGCGGAACCATGCCGTTGGCACCGACGTGGGTGGGGACGCCGACGAGGACGGGCTGCCAGCCGTTGGCGCCGCGCTGCCAGACATCCATCTTGGCCGTAGCGCCGCCAGTGCTGACGACGGACAGCACCTGGGTGGCGTCGCCAACGTTGGCCTGAAACCACGGGGTTTCGGCATGGCTGGGCGGGGCTGAGGACAGCGCCAGGAGTGCCGCGCTGAAGGCAGCACTTATCGAAACGACGGTTCGGCGCATCGGTTCATGGTGTCTGGCCAGCTTCGTGCGGGTCAAGTCAAGGTTGGGCCACGGTTGGGTCTGGGCCAGCTAACGATGTCCGGGCGGCGGGTGTGACTTGCCGTCGGCTTTGGGTGCGCGTGAACTGCGTGTACACGCTGGTCGGAGTGGGTATTGCAGCTGTTGGTGAATAGCGCTCCGGCAAACGCAAGGGATACCATTTTCGACATGTCGCAAGTGCCATACGCACCCGGGCCTGCAGGACCAGCGCCGTGGCAGGGACCCCCTTCTTCTGGTGGCCCGTCGCGGTTGCCGACGATCATCGCCATCGTCATCGCGGTGATCGCGATTGCGGTCGCCGTCGGCGCGTGGTTCCGGCCAGCACCCAAGCCTGAGACGCCTGCGGCGAAGACTTACAGCGAGCAAGAAGTCGCCCAGGCGAAAAATGCAGTGTGCGATGCGTACACGAGGACGGATCGCGCTGTCCAAGCTGCTGGTAGAAGGAATGGGGGCGACGATCAAACCGCGATTCTCGCCGTAGCTGTCAATATCCGTCTTGCACTGAGCGAGAGCAGCAGTTTTCTGCTGCGGACGCTCGCAGAGAATCCCGCCGCGCCGCGCGATCTCCAGGAGCAGATACGGTTGGCCGCCACCGCTTACCAGGACGTCGCTATTGACCAATTAGGGGAGGCATCACAGGAGGAACTCGCCCCCTTGTTCAAACAAGCTGATTCGACGGATGTGGCGATAAAACAGGCGTGCAAATGAGTGATTTGCCTCCTGGCGAATGGTCAGAATTGCTCGTGGGCCACCAGTGGCCTGGAGTCGATTCGCTCGTGACCCTCACGTCGGCGGCAGCCAATCGCGGGTCGATCAGCACTGAGTTCGACAGCTACGCAGACGTTTTGCAATTAATCCGAACTGGGCCACTGGCGCAACAAGAAGGCGCGACAGCCGACGATGCTCGGGACGCGTTCCAGACAGGCGAAACGTCGGCCCGAGCAGTCTCGGAGAAAAATGGCGTCAATCAGCATTCTTACGACGCAGCGCATCGATCAACTCAATATCTGCGCACCCAGTTGAGCGAGATTGCACAGCACGGAAACTCAGCGATTGAAGACATCCAGAGGTCGAAAGACCCTGCCCCAATCAAACTAGGAAAAATTGTCAACGCTGTGATGGACGCACAGTCGCAAGCAAATAGCCGCGCCGCCGGCTGCAGCGACCGCGTCTTTAGCGATATCCAGCAGATACTCGATAGCCAGGGCTCAAGTCAGAGTGCACACCAATTCGCAAAAAGCAAGGGCGTCGACCTCGACCAGGCATTTCGTTCGCCTAGCGAAGCGTCTATTCGCGAACAAGTTAGTGCCTTGATCGGTACGAAAGGGATTGGTTCGACAAACCCCGCGAGCACCACAATGGACAACCTGTCGAGCGGCAATGACTCGCAGGTTGGCATCGGCCAAGATAGCGTCGGCGGCAGTAAGTCCAATTTCCTCCACGGGGGAAGTGCACCGACCTCGACCGCGCCAAGTGAGACTGCTTCAGGTTCAGTTCAGACGACCAAGCCGCCCTCAGGAGTGATGGCAGGAAGCAACCTAACCCCAGCACGCGGCTCGATTACCGAAGGAGTATCAGAGCCGGCTTTCTCCACAGGCATGCAAGGGGGGAGTACTCCGCCACCAGCGAACGCTCTACCTGGAGTCGGTCAGCCGTCTCTCCCAACTACTGTCTCGGGTGGTAGCGGAAGTGGCGGCATGGGGACCTCAACCGCCGGCAGTTCCGGGCTTTCCAATACCGGAATGTCGCAATCCCCGTTTTCCACCTCCGCCCCCGCAAACCCCCTCTCCCCCGAAGGCTTCGCGCAGAATTTCAATTCCGGTGCGCAGGTGGGCAATCCGGTGTCGGCTGGCACCGAAGGGCTTTCCAGCAGCGCGGCGCACGCCATGCAGCCGCAGGCGCCGATCCATCCCGAGAGCATGGCAGCACCGCCGGCCTACACATCGCCAACGGCCGGAGCGCCCCTCTTCGAAACCGCCCACCCCGCAGCCACCTTCGACGCAACCCCGGCGCCGGCAGCTCCCCCAGCCGACACCACCCAGACCTACATGGCCGCACCGGCAGCCCAAGCGCCGGTCATGCCAACGACTGCCGCCCCCGCGGCACCCGCAGGCCCGCTGCCCGCCTACGGTGCGGATCTTCGCCCAGCCGCCGCCACCACGCCCGCGAGCCCGGCCCCCATGCCCTCCGCCGCAGCCCCAGCCTCCGCTCCCGTCCATCCCTCGAACGCCAGCCCCCTCAGCCAGCCTGCCGTCGTCCGCCAAACGCCCGCGGCAGCAGGACCGGTCGCCCAAGCACCCGCGGGCCTCACCGAAAGTGCTGTCGCCGCAACCGGTGCGGGCGCCGTGGCCGGAGCCAGCGCCGCGCAGACCCAAGCCCAGCAGCGCCTGCAGCGCCTCCTCGACGCCGTCGCCCGCCAAGAACCCCAGCTGCGCTGGGCAATCGGCGACCGCGAGGACGGCGCCACCGTCCTGACCACCGACCTCGCCAGCGGCTGGATCCCGCCGCACATCGAAATCCCCACCGGTATCAAGGTGCTCGCCCCCCGCAGCCGCAGCAAGACGCTCGAAGCGCTGCTCGGCGAGACCACCATGACCGCCACCTACACCCCCGGCCAATACCTGCCGCCCGCCGAGGACACCGAGCCCACCCAGATGTCCATCCGCGCCCGCGACACCCACGAGGTCGACGAACTCGGCTGGGAACTCGCCCAGGCCACCAAATGGCGTGACGGACTGCCACGGCTGGCGCACACCTTGGCCAAAGCCGCATCCACCGGCACGGGCTATCTGGACTCCGAAGTCGAGCTGCTGCGCGAACATCTCGCCAACGTCGCCCACCAGGTCCTGGGTGACTACCCCGAACATTCCGACCCCGCTAAGGTCGGCAACTGGCAGCTGCTGGCGACCATCGACGCGCTCATCAAGAACGAAAAAACCGCCGCCAATTACCACTTTGCGTGGTTTCAGGCCCTGAGCCTGGCACTGAAGGGAGAGGTGCACCCATGAGCGGTGGACAGCTCAACGCAAACGCGAGCGACTATCTCGCGGCCAACGGTATGAACCTCGCCCCGCCACCCATCACTTCTGATCCGCTCGTCGCCGGCATGACCCCCATCGAGCAACTGCTGCGAGTCCTTGGGCTGGCCGCCAATCTCGGTGATCCCAAAGACAACACCGAGAGCATCGAAGAACACGCCAAGCGCGATTCCAAGACCGCCGAAGCGGCAGCGAAGTTCCCCGCCCAGGACGAGCAGGCGAGCGCCGAGATGAAAGGCGTTGCCGGGCAGGGCCAAGCCGACCAGATGGCCCAGCAGCTCCCCCAGATGGCCTCCCAGCTTGCCGGCGCTCTGGCCGGGGCGATGGGCGGCGCATTGCAGCCCCTGGCCCAGATCCCCCAACAGGTTGCCCAGGGCGCCCAGCAGGCTATGCAGGCGGGTATGGGCATGATGCAGCAGGCTGGCGGCGCCTCAGCAGAGCTCGACAAAGCCAGTCTGACCGATCCCCTGGGTGAATTCGGTGAAACACCAGGCGAATTCGGTGCCGGCGGTGGCGGATCCGCCGGTGGGGGTGGCGGCGGCATCGGCGGCACCACACCGACCGCGATGCTGGGCCCGCCTCCTGTCCCGTCTGCCGGCACGTCGCCGTCGTCAGCCAACACCGCCGTCCCGCCACCGCGGATGGCCGCGCCCGCCTCAGCCCCGTCCGGCGGCATGGGCGGCATGCCGATGATTCCGCCCGGCGCGATGCACGGTGCCGGCGGCGCGGAGAAGGACGCCAAGCCCGACACCAAACGCGTGTCCGTCCCCACCGTGAAGAACGGCGCACCGGTGCAGGGCCGCATCACCACACCGCCGCCGACTCCTCAGGTCACCAAGAAGGTCGACGGCAAGCCAGTGGCCACCAAACGGATCCTGCTGCCCACCAGCAAGCCCGACGACGAGTCGACCGGGGACCCGAAGTCCTGACCCAGCTACGTTGGGTTGATGACATCGCGAAGCTTGCTCGAAGGTCAGGGCGTCCGTCAGATCACCGGCGGATTGGGGACGCTGGACCGCGAGGTGTTCGAGGCCGTCGCCGAATCACCGACGGCACTTCTCGACAAGGCGATGCCCATCCTGACTCGCGCCGCCGATCACTCCAAGCTGTGGTTCGCGATCGCGGCGGCCCTTGCAGCGACGGGATCACCCTCGGCGCGCCGCGGCGCCGGCCGCGGGGTGGTCACGCTGGCCGTCACCAGCCTGGTGACCAATCAGGTCGCCAAGCGCGTGTGGAAGCGCCCCCGACCTAATACCAGCAGGGTGCCGCTGGTGCGGCGAGCACGCAGAATGCCGACGTCGAACTCACTGCCCTCCGGACACTCGGCCAGCGCGGCCGCATTCGCCGTGGGCGTCGGCCTGGAGAGCCCGCCGCTGGGACTGGGGCTGGCGCTGCTGGCCGGCCTGGTGGGCCTGTCGCGGGTGGCCACCGGGGCGCACTATCCCGGCGACGTGTTCGCCGGCTTCGGCATCGGGGCCGCAATCGCGGTACTGGGCGGACGGCTGGTTCCGCCCATCGTGCTGGCGAAGCTGCCGACGACCGAGCCGCTGCGGATCGATACCCCCGAGCGTCCCGACGGCGACGGCGTCGTCCTCGTGGTCAACCCGGCCTCGGGCAGCGGGAATGGCGCTCGCGTCGTCGACGAAGTCCGCGAGAAGCTGCCCAAGGCCGAGATCGTCGAACTCGGTAAGGACGACGACCCGGAGACCGTGTTGCGGGCGGCCGCCGGGCGCGCCGAGGTGCTCGCGGTGGGCGGCGGCGACGGCACGGTGGCCTCCGCGGCCTCGGTGGCCGTATCCGCAGGGTTGCCACTGGCGGTCTTTCCGGCCGGCACGTTCAACCACTTCGCCAAGGACATCGGTTGCGACACCGTCGAGCGCACTGTCTCGGCCATCCGCTCCGGCAGCGTGTCGTGTGTGGATCTGGTCTGCCTCAACGAAGAGCAGATGGTGATCAACACCGCCAGCATCGGCGCCTACCCGCATTTCGTGCGCACCCGGGAGAAGCTCGAGCACAAGATCGGCAAACCGCTGGCGGGCCTGTACGCGATGCTGCACACGCTGCGCCGCGAGACGCCGGTGCGCATCCGTTACGACAACAAGACTCTCGAGACGTCGTTGTTCTTTCTGGGTAATTCCGTTTATCTCCCATCAGGTTTCGCGCCCTCGCGCCGCACCCGCATGGACGACGGGCTCATCGACATCCGCATCCTGGAGACCGGTCGGCGATGGAGTCGGCTGCGCATTCTCACCGCACTCGTGCTGGGCCGCCTGGTACGCAGCCCGCTCTACCACGAGATGCAGGTGCCGGAGTTCTCGTTCGAGGCGCTCGACGGCCCGATACCGCTGGCGCGCGACGGCGAGGTCGGCGACACCTATGACCACGCAAGTTTCACTGCCCGGTATCGGGTGCTGCCCGTGTTTCGGCCGCTGCCCTGATCCCGCGCGGCGGCACCAACCGCATGCACAGCAGGTAGTAGAGGTATCCGAGCGCCCATCCGGCCAGCACGTCCGAGGGGTGGTGAACGTTGAGCACCACCCGCGCCGAGCCGACCAGGACGACCAGCACCCCACCCAGAACCGCCAGTATGGCGCGCCATCTGCGGGTGAGGCTGGGCCATAGCGCGGTGAGCAGAGCCAGCACACCGACCATCACGCCCAGGGCATGCCCGGACGGAAACGACGTCGACGAGCCGTAGACCAGTGCCGTCGCCGGCCGCGGCCGACCCGCAATGAACTTGGCGCCCTCGGTGACAACTCCCATCAGCCCGACGCTGATCACCAGGAACACCGCCGTCGCCACGTTGCGCCGAACCAGCGCCACGATGACGAACACCAACGCGATCACCCGAAAACCGTTCGGCCCGAGCACGGTGCAGAACACGTCCCAGAACGACACCCACCCGGGGTGGGTGGCGCCGATGTTGTGGAAGGTCTGGAGCAACTGAGTGTCAACGGCGTCCAGCCAAACCCAGTTCTGGGCATAGCCGATCCACATCGCGGCGTAGACCAGTAAGGCGACCACCACCGATGCGATCGACCAGGGTTTGCTTGACGACATAACCCTTCTTCACTACCACGAGATCTGGCACGATCGTCGGAGTGGCCATATTCCTGCGCCGGATGTTTGGCATCGGCAAGCTTCCGCGCGAGATGCGTGAGCAGTTCGAGGGCGAGGGCATCGTCTACCTCGCCGAGTACGTTCCGGTGACCCGCCGGTTCACCGGAAAGGTGCCGGGGCACCGGGCCAGCGGCAGTTTCGCGAGCTACGTCGGATCGCTGGTGTTCACGTCGCAACGCGCAGTAGCGACACTCTCGAGCGTGCCCAAGATCGCCGGCCGCACCATGGATGTCCGCTGGAACGATCCGCAACAGGGCGCTGCCAAGGCCGAAATCTCGCGTAGTGGAGTCAGTTTGGAGGTCGATATAGCCACCGTCGATCCCCAGTTCAGCGGGCGGCTGTCGCTGACCTACAAAGTCGACATCCCCGAGGATGTGTTGACCCGGCTACCCGCACGCCAGCTCGCATTCGATGTCCCGCCCGAATACGTTTATCGCGCAGTCGGAGTGCCACACAATCCGTAAATTCCGGCTGTGGATAACCCTTGCGCGCTGTGCCGGGTGCAGGCACGGTCACCCGGCGGGGCAAGCTAGACCCCACGAACCGAACGGAGGCATCCTGCGTGAGCCAGCCGCACCGCGATAACCTGTTGATCGTCCACTGGCATGACCTGGGCCGTTGCCTGGGCGCCTACGGATATCCGGGGGTGTCGAGCCCACGCCTGGACCAGCTCGCCGCCGAGGGCATCGTGTTCACCCGCTCCCATGCCACCGCCCCGCTGTGCTCCCCGTCGCGCGGCTCGCTGTTCACTGGGCGCTATCCGCACAGCAACGGTCTGATCGGCTTGGCCCACCACGGCTTCGAGTACCGCGCCGGGGTCCGCACACTGCCCCACATCCTGCACGAACATGGCTGGTATTCAGCACTTTTCGGAATGCAACACGAAACGTCGTTCCCAGTTCGGTTGGGGTACGACGAGTTCGACGTATCTAACGCATATTGCGAATACGTCGTCGAGCGCGCGCAGGAGTGGCTGACGGAAAGCGCGCCGATCGAGCAGGGCACTCCGTTCCTGCTGACCGCGGGATTCTTCGAAACCCACCGCCCCTACCCCCGCGACCGCTACGAGCCCGCCGACAATGCGGACGTCGACGTGCCCGACTTCCTGCCCGACACCGCGGAAGTGCGTGGTGACCTCGCCGAGTTCTACGGCTCGATCGCCGTCGCTGATGCCGCCGTGGGACGATTGCTCGACACGCTCGCTGACACAGGCCTCGACAACGACACGTGGGTGGTGTTCCTGACCGACCACGGCCCGGCGTTCCCCCGCGCGAAGTCCACCCTCTACGACGCCGGCACCGGTATCGCGACGATCATCCGTCCGCCGCGCCGTCTGCAGCGCAGCCCGCTTGTCTACGACGAGCTGTTCAGCGGAGTGGATCTGCTGCCGACTCTGCTGGAGCTGGTCGGCATCGCCCCCGGAGATGATATCGAGGGCCTGTCCCATGCCCGCAATCTGCTTGCCCAACAAGACGATCCCATCGAAGTCCGCGATCACGTCTACACCGAGAAGACCTATCACGACTCGTACGATCCAATCCGGGCGATCCGCACCAAGAAGTACAGCTACATCGAGAACTACGCGCAGCGACCGCTGTTGGACTTGCCACTGGACATCGAGGAGAGCCCGTCCGGTCAGGCGGTCGAGCCGTTCATCAACGGGCCGCGCCCGTCACGCGAGTTGTATGACCTGGATGCCGACCCCACCGAGCTGACCAATCTGCTGGATGCAGACGTGACCGGAGAAGCCGAGAAAATCGCCGAAGACCTTGCGGTCCGGCTCGACGAATGGCGACAGAAGACCGGCGACGTCATACCCTCCGAGTTCGTCGGAACACGGATCGCGGCCCGCTATACCGAAACGTATTTCCAGATCAATGGCTTGAAACTGACCAGCCGTTCTGCCATCGCAGCGGAGCGCGGACTTGACGATGAAGTTGTTTCGCAGCAATAGTTTTCGTCACGCAGAGTTTATATTTCCGACGTCGGCGGCGCTGCCTGACTGCCATTAGGCTCAGCGCATGTCCGATCACGCGACCGCCTATCTCGTGCTCGCCTCCCAGCGCAGTGGCAGCACCTTGTTGGTTGAGTCGTTACGGGCCACCGGCGTGGCCGGTGAACCCCAGGAATTCTTCCAATATCTGCCCACCACCAGCATGTCGCCGCAGCCCAAGGAGTGGTTCGCCGACGCCGGCGACGAGTCGATCCTCCGGCTGCTCGATCCGATCATCGAAGGCAAGCCCGACCTGGCTCCTGCCGAGATCTGGCGGGACTACATCCGCACCGTGGGCCGGACTCCCAACGGCATCTGGGGCGGCAAACTGATGTGGAACCAAACCTCCCTGCTGCTCAGCCGCGCCAAGGACCTGCCTGAACGGTCGGGATCGGGTCTGCTATCAGCCATCCGCGATGTCGTCGGCAGCGACCCGGTGTTGATCCATGTCTACCGCCCCGACGTGGTGTCGCAGGCGGTGTCGTTCTGGCGCGCGGTCCAGACCCGGGTCTGGCGTGGCCGGCCGGACCCGGTGCGGGACGCGAGGGCCGAATATCACGCCGGGGCGATCGCCCATGTCGTACGGATGTTGCGCGCGCAAGAGGAGGGCTGGCGCACATGGTTCCTCGAAGAGGACGTCCATCCGATCGACGTTCCCTATCCGGTGTTGTGGCGCAACCTGACTGACGTCGTCGCTCAGGTCCTCGAGGCGCTCGGCGAAGATCCCCGGCTGGCACCTGCGCCCGTCCTTGAGCGCCAAGCCGACCAGCGCTCCGACGAATGGGTCGATCGTTACCGTGCCGAGGCGGAACGCGAGGGACTGCCCACCTGAGCGACCACGAAGATCCGGCGGAACGGGAAGTACGTGCGGCCGTCGGGTCGGGGCGGGTACGCCTCATCCAGCAATGGGATTAGCTCCACACGGAATTGCTGCCACTGCTCGTCGGTCAGCTGATCGCGCACCGGGGTGAGCGCGGTGCCGGTGATCCAGGTCAACACCGCATTGTCGCCGCGGAGTTCGTGGAGATAGGTGGTTTCCCAGGCATCGACGGCGCAACCCGCGGCGGTCAACAACTCGGCATACCGCATGGGCGTCTCTACGATGTCCGCGTTGCGGAACCTGAAGTCGCCCAGCACCTTTGACCACGGATCCTGATCGGCCAGCCAGCGTATCGCCGCGTGCGACGGAGCATCGAAGTTGCCGGGGACCTGAACTGCGATCCAGGCACCGGGCTCCAGCAGCCCAGCCCAGCGCACCATCAGGTCGGCGTGGCCGGGGATCCATTGCAGCGCCGCATTGCTGAACACGACGTCGGTGCCGGGCGGCGGCGTCCAAGCGGCGATATCACCCAGCTCGGCGTCGATACCGCGCTCGCGGGCGGCGGCGACCATCTCCGGTGAGCTGTCCACCGCCTGTAGCACGCTATCCGGCCAGCGCTGCGCGAGCTGTTCGGTGAGATTGCCGGGCCCGCAGCCCAGATCCGTCACCCGCCGCGGTGACTCGGCCCCGATACGCGCGAGCAGATCGAAGAACGGCCGTCCGCGCTGATCAGCGAACGTGAGATACGTCTGCGGATTCCACATGCCGCCACTTCACCACATCCACGTCGATCATGAAATCCACAGCGAGTTCCCAGCTGCGACAACATCGGCGGGTCAGCACTGTCGTGCACCGTGGTGCGGTGACCGCCATCGCCGACCTCACCGACGTGCTCGGTGTGCCTGGGCCCATCGCCCGCCCGCGCACCGCTGCGCGATGGCCGGCCGCTGCGCTGACGTGCCTGCTGGTCGTCACCGCCGCCCTCTACCTCTGGAATCTGCCGATCAACGGCTACGGCAATGCGTTCTACGCCGCGGCCGCTCAGTCCGGTGCCAAGAACTGGACCGCGTGGTTCTTCGGCTCGCTGGACCCCAACAACTTCATCACCGTCGACAAGCCACCGGCCGCGCTGTGGGTGACCGGGCTGTCGGTGCGCCTGTTCGGGATGAACAGCTGGGCGGTTTTGGTGCCGCAGGCGCTGATGGGTGTCGGGGCCGTCGCCCTCCTATACGCCACGGTCCGCCGCACCATCGCCGACCCCACGCGCGGGGCAATCGCAGGCCTGATCGCCGGCGCCATCCTGGCCCTCACGCCCGCGGCCACCTTGATGTTCCGGTACAACAACCCCGACGCGCTGCTCGTGCTGCTCATGGTGATGGCGGCCTACTTCCTGATGCGCGCGATATCCGGGGCGTCGTGGCGATGGCTCGCGCTGGTCGGCGTCGCATTGGGGTTGGCGTTCCTGACCAAAATGCTGGCCGGGCTGATGGTGCTGCCCGCCTTCGGTCTCGCGTATCTGCTTTTCGCGCCGACGAATTGGTGGCGCCGCGTGCTGCATCTACTGGGATCCACTGTGGCACTCGTGCTCTCCGCTGGCTGGTGGGTGGCAATCGTCCAGTTGTGGCCGGCCGGCTCGCGTCCCTACATCGGCGGCTCGACGAACAACAATGTGCTCAATCTCGCGCTGGGCTACAACGGAGTCGACCGTATCGTCGGTGGCGGCAACAAGGTCTCGCACGGACATCCCAGCGGCTGGAGCACCCATGCCGGTGTGCTGCGAATTCTTTCCGCGGAAATGGGTTACGAGGTTTCCTGGCTGCTGCCTGCCGTCGCCATCGCGATCGTCGCCGCCAGCTATCTCGCGGTCCGCCGCAGGCTCAGCAGGCTGGAAGCGGCGGGCTTTGTGACGTGGACGGTGTGGTTCTTCGTGTGCACGGTGGTGTTCAGCTACATGACCGGCATGGTCCATCCGTACTACACGATCGCCCTGGCACCGGCGGCAGGCGCACTGATCGGGCTGGCGGCCGTGTTGAGCAGATCGGCGGCGATGGCGATGGTAGTGGCCGCCGCCGACTGGGCCATCGTCTTGCTGCACCGCGCCGGACTGGGCCCGGCGTGGACGCCTTGGCTCATCGGGGCCGCCGCCGTGACAGCCCTGGCACTGCTCGTCGCCGCGCTGACGAAATGGCCGAGGCTCACGCCGATCGCGCTGGCGATATCACTGTTCGCGAGCCTCACTGGCACCGCGATGTTTTCGGTCGCCACCGCCGCCACCCCGCATACCGGATCGATCCCCAATGCTGCCCACACCGCGGACGTATGGCCGACGGTCGGATCCCGATTCTCGAAGACCATGATGATGGGGGCCAGCTCCGACAATGTCGACCCACAGTTGGCCGCATTGCTCGGCGGCGCCAGAACCATGTGGTCAGCGGCTACCTCGGGCTCACAAGCCGCAGCCTCGCTGGAGATCGCCTCCGGCACGGCGGTCATGGCGATCGGTGGATGGAGCAGCGATCCGGTGCCCACATTGGCGCAGTTCGTCGATGACGTCCACGCCGGCACGATCACCTATTTCGTGGAGAGCGGACGGATGCGCAGCCACGATCGCAACGGCGGGGAGATCGCCGACTGGGTACAACAGCATTACCAACCGATGAAGGTGGGCGGCGCGACGGTATATCGCCTCGTGTGAGGCGCCGGTCCAGTTAACATCCGGGGAAGTACCTGATCCCCGGAAAGGCCGCGACAATGACGTCGAACGCCGACATGCCCATCCCTATGCCCGATGTTGCGGGGGCCGACGCCGGTTACGGCGGTCTGCCGGACCGCGCCGACCTGACCGCACTTCAGCGGCTCATTGTGGATTCGTCGGCGGTCGCCGACATCGGTCTGCGCACAGCCATCGCGTCCTTGGTCGGGGTTTCGATGCTGCCGGCCGTCGCGAAAAGCATCGTCCGCCGCTCAGACCTGCACCGCGAGCGCAGCAACCTCGAGTTCTACGCCGAGCTCGCCGCGCGCCAAGATCCGGTCGCGTCGTTTCCCGCTCCCACAGTGCTGCCCACGGTGTCGACCCGCCCGGCGAACCCGTTGGCCCAGTACATCGCCCACGGCAACGTCGGAAACATGCGGTTCGAGAGCAGCTTCGAACCCGTCAACCCGAAGATGCGCAAGCAATGGAAACAGCTGGAGCGCAACAACATCGTCTGGGCCCAGCATTGGCGTCACGACGACGGACCGAGGCCGACGTTATGCGTGATCCACGGCTTCCTGGGTTCGCCCTATCTGTTCAACGGGTTGTTCTTCTCACTGCCGTGGTTCTACCGGACCGGATATGACGTCTTGCTCTACACCCTGCCGTTCCACGGTCGCCGCGCCGAAAAGGGTTCACCCTTCAGCGGTTACGGCTTCTTCTCCCAGGGCATGGCCGGATTCGCCGAGACGATGGCCCAGGCCGTTCACGACTTCCGCTCCGTCATGGACTGGTTGCGCGATACCGGTGTGGAGCGCATCGCGCTGACCGGAATGTCGTTGGGCGGCTATACCTCAGCACTCGTCGCCTCAGCCGACGACCGGCTCGAAGCGGTGATCCCGAATGTCCCGGTGGTCACACCCGAGCGGACCTTCGACGAGTGGTGGCCGGCCAACAAGCTGATCGAATTGGGCCGCACCGTCGGCACCATCAGCCGCGAGGACTCTGCCGCCGCGTCGGCATACCACTGCGCGTTGAACTACGCTCCGCTCGTGCCGCGGGACCGGCGACTCATCATCACCGGCCTGGGCGATCGGCTGGCCCCACCCGAGCAATCCGAGGCACTGTGGGAACACTGGGATCGCTGTGCGCTGCACTGGTTCCCGGGCAACCACATCCTGCACGTCAGTCAGCCGGAGTATCTGCGCCGCATCAATCGGTTCCTGCGGCCGTTCATGTGGGACTAATTTTTGATCGCGCTGACCAGCGTGACACCGGCCAGCATGTTGGCCGCCTCGGCGTCCGCAGACTCGACCGACCGGCCGACGGACTTCAGGTAGTCCAGCAGCGTCGTGTCCTCCGCCGTCCACCCGCGCTCACCGAACCACTGCGCGGCAGGCGCATGCTGCTCGTTGTACACCAGCTGCCACCATTGGCCTTGCTCGTTGTCGACGGACCTGGCCTCGTCAACCTTCGCACGGAAGGCGTCACGATCCATCGGCCTGCCCTCTTCGACGGCGAGGTGGCTGCCCGAGCTGGCCAGCGCGTCGATGCCGGCGAACAGCTGTTCCTGCGCGCTGGCAGGCAGGTAGATCAGCAACCCTTCCGCGATCCAGGCCGACGGCTGGTCGGGTCGAAAACCACTGTCCTGTAACACCTTCGGCCAGTCGTCACGAAGGTCGACCGCGATCTCGCGGCGTTCGGTCTTCGCGGCGGCTCCGACGGCTTCGCGCTTGAAGTCTAGTACCTGCGGCTGGTCGAGTTCGTAGATGGTCGTGCCAGGCGCCCAATCGAGTCGGTAGGCGCGGGAATCCAGACCCGCGGCCAGCAGGACGATCTGGCGCACGCCAGCCTGCGCCGCACGCCGGAAGTAGGCATCGAAGTAGCGGGTCCGCGCGGCCTGGAAGCTGACAAAGTGCTGGCCGAACCCCTCGGATTTCAGTGGATGTTCGGGTGCCTGGCCGTCCAGCACCGCGGCCCATGGACCGCCGACGGCACGGCAGAACGTCTCCGCAAACGGGTCGACCACCAGCGGATCGGGTTTCTGTGCTTCCAGCGCACGGGCGGCTGCAACGAACAATGCCGTCGAGCCGACGCTGGTAGTGATGTCCCAGCTGTCGTTGTCAGTTCGCACAGCCGCGAGGGTACGCGCGGATTCTGACAGGACTCACACCAATGGCCGACCAGTGCGAATTCGCCAATCCACGTCCCGCAACAGCAAATTGAACGGGAACTCCCGGATGAACCGCGGTGTCAGGTTGTTGACGAAGCGGATGACCGCCATCAATCTGTCGAATTTGCGCTGCGTGTCCGCATTCCACTCGAGCTGCATTTCGTCGCGGAAGCGCTGCGGCAGGAACCCGGTGGTGATGAGCAGATTGAATCGTTCGAGGACCTGCTGTCCGGGGAACCGAACACCGCGTACCCGCGACACCGCAAACGGGTAGAGGTATTCGCGGATCGTGTCGTCGATGTGCACCTTGTCCAGCGACTCCTGCCAGTACCGGTCGAACGCCGCCCGGTCGGCCGGCCACATCTCGGCGGGCACCTGCAAGGTGGTGGCCAGCGCCATGCTCTCGCGGTAGTGCCGGTCGGCGGTCTCATCGTCCATCTCGCCGATGAAGACGCGGGCGATGTCGACCCCGCCCTTGTAGAGGCAGGCGGCCACCCAGAGCTGGAGGTCCTTGTCGAACGCGTTGTACTGCACGGGACTGTCGGGGGTGGAATACACCTGGGCGTGCGATTTGTTGACCGCGCGCCGATACGCCTTCTTCTGCTCCTCGCTGCCGCGGGTGGCCACCGCGAGGTAGGTGAAGGTCGTGCGCGCCCGTTTGATCGGGTGCCGGTCGGCCCGCCCGCTCTCGACCCGGCTCTCCATCACGCCGTAGCCGACGCCGGGCCGTGCCAGCTCCATGATCACGTTCGCCGGTCCGGCCAGCAGCGCCACGCCCATTAGCCCGTCGTCGAAGCCAGGCCCCAGCCTGCGGCGCCGCGACGGCATCGGCGGTGCGCTCACCGCGCGATCGACGTGGTTGATGACCGGTTCGCGGATCGCCACAGTGCGCCACCTATCGGATCAAATCTGGAAACGAATGTTTCCGAATATTGCCGCCCTGGCCACAGCAATGTCAAGATGGGCTAATGACGCAGGCACGCCCGTACGGCGGCATTGACGCCGCTGATCGGCTGGCTCGGCGCCGGGCCCAGCTGCTGCGGGCTGGGTTGGAGCTGCTCGGCAGCGACGTCGACCCGGCTGAGCTCACCGTTCGTGGCATCTGCCGGGAGGCCGGCGTGGCCACCCGCTACTTCTACGAGAGCTTCACCGACAAGGACGAGTTCGTCGCGGCGGTCTTCGACTGGGTGGTCGCCGAGCTGGCCGCCACCACCCAGGCGGCGGTCGCTACGGCCCCGGCCGACGTCCAGAACCGGGCAGCGATGGCCAACATCGTGCGGACCATCGAGCTCGATCCCCGGGTGGGGCGGCTCATGTTCGGCTCGCAACTGTCCAATGCCACGGTGGTACGCAAGCGACAGGAGTCCGGTGCGCTGTTCGCCATGCTGTCGGGCCAGCATGTCGAGGCGACGCTGCGCCGACCAGCCAACGACCGGATCAAGGCGTTCGCGCACTTCATCGTCGGCGGGGTCGGCCAGACGATCAGCGCCTGGCTGGGTGGTGCGATCAAACTGACCGCGGATGAGCTCGTCGATCAGCTCACCGCCATCATCGACGATCTCGGTGAGCCGCGGTTGTTCCGCGACTAACCAGCCGGTATCGGCAACCTGCGGTCGGCCGCGGTTTTCGGTTTCGTTGTCGCTTCGTTATCGCTGAATTCTCGCGTCCAGCAAGCAAACTCAAGAACAATGCCGTCGGGGTCGAGAAAGTAGAACGACCGCACGTATACCCCCGGGTGGAGCTCGCGAGTGGATTGACGGGGGCTGTTGTCGTGGTTGAGCACCGGGCCGACCCGCACACCTTTCTCCTTGAGCCGACTGCGGTACTCGTCGAACTTCTCGGCGGGCACGTGGAAAGCCAGGTGGTTCATCGACCCCACCGCGCTGACGATCGAGCCCAGTCCGGGCAGCGCCGCGGGCGTGGTGTTGCCCACCGTGCCGTCAGGCGCGTCGGCGAACCAGAAGAATGCCACGCAGTCGCCGTTGCCGGCGTCGAAGAAGAAGTGCTGCCCCATGTCGTCCGGCAGATCAAGCGACTTGATCAGCGGCATACCCAGCACATTCGTGTAGAAATCTTTCGTGCGCTCCATGTCGGCGCAGACCAGCGCGACGTGGTTGATACCGCCGAGCTCGAATTCCGGGTTGGTGTTGTGCGGCTTGATCATGACGTGCCCCCACAGATACTGGTCAACTCTCGCAACCGAACCTAACACCGGATTCAGGCGTGTACATCGACGCCGGCGAATATCGTCTCCTCAGCGATCTACTCCCGAGGAGGCCACCGACATGCCCACCCCCGGAGTCGTTCGTGAGTTCATCGGGGTGTCCTCCCCCAGCGCGCGGCGAGCCGGCGCCGGTGGACATCCCTGCCAGGGCCTCTACCACCGCGGAGTGGGCCGCAAGCCCAAGGTCGCTGTCATCGCCACGCACTATCAGATCGACTTCTCCGAGCATTACCTCGCCGACTACCTGGCCACCCGCGGGGTCGGCTTTCTCGGCTGGAACACCCGCTTCCGCGGATTCGAGAGCAGCTTCCTGCTCGACCACGCGTTGGTCGACATCGGCGTCGGTGTGCGCTGGCTGCGCGAGATTCAGGGTGTGGAAACGGTGGTATTGCTCGGCAATTCGGGCGGTGGCTCACTGATGGCGGCCTATCAGTCCCAGGCGGTCGATCCCAATGTCACGCCGTTGGAAGGAACACGCCCCGCCGCCGGGCTGGGCGAACTGACACCGGCCGACGGCTACATCGCCAGCGCGGCCCATCCCGGCCGTCCCGAGGTGCTCACCGCGTGGATGGACGCCGCCGTCGTCGACGAAAACGACCCGGTGGCCAGCGATCCCGAACTCGACCTGTTCGACGAGAACAACGGTCCGCCGTTCTCCCCCGATTTCATCGCCCGATATCGGTCCGCTCAGATCGCCCGTAACCACGCGATCACCGACTGGGCCGAGACCGAACTCAAGCGGGTGCAGGCCGCGGGGTTTTCCGACCGGCCGTTCACTGTGATGCGGACCTGGGCTGATCCCCGCATGGTCGACCCGTCCATCGAACCCACCCGGCGCCAACCCAACCTCTGCTACGCGGGCCTGCCGGCGAAGGCCAACCGCTCCGCCCGCGGCATCGCCGCCGCCTGCACCCTGCGCAACTGGCTGGGCATGTGGAGCCTGAAGACCGCCCAGACCCGCGCCGAGCCCCACCTCAGCCGCGTCACGGTACCTGCCCTGGTGATCAACGCCGATCAGGACACCGGTGTCTTTCCGTCGGACGCCCAGCGGATCTTCGACGCGCTGGCCAGCACTGACAAGACCCGATGCTCGATCGATAGCGACCATTACTTCACCACTCCGGGGGCGCGCAGCGAACAGGCGGACACCATCGCGAAATGGATCGCCAAACGGTGGCGCTGAGAGTCCTGGCGCACTTCCTCCCTAGCGACGGGGTGCTGGCTATCGTTGCACCAGAATCGGATTGGCTTGACGTCCGATGGTGTCACGAAGACGACGACCAGACGCTGCACCGTGAGCTGCCCGAGGCGGAGGTGATCTGGCACGTGCTGCGGCCGCTGCCCGGAGCGGATTTGCGTCTCGGACCCCGGCTGCGCCTGGTGCACAAGCTGGGCGCCGGCGTGAACACGATCGACGTCGAGACGGCGACCGAACTGGGAATCGCGGTGGCCAACATGCCCGGCGCGAACGCCCCCTCGGTCGCCGAAGGCGCGGTGCTGCTGATGCTGGCCGCCCTGCGGCGGCTGCCCGAGCTGGACCGCGCCACCCGGCAGGGCCGCGGCTGGCCGACGGATGCCAGCCTCGGCGAGACGGTGCGCGATATCGGCAGTTGCACTGTGGGATTGGTGGGCTACGGCAACATCGCCAAACGCGTCGAACAGATCGTGCACGCGATGGGCGGCATCGTCCTGCACACCAACACCGCGCACGACGGCACCGACACCTGGCGTCCGCTAACCGATCTGCTCGCCGAGAGCGACATCGTCAGCCTGCACCTTCCGCTGACGCCAGCCACCGACAAGCTGATCAACCGGGCCGCACTGGCCGCGATGAAGCCACACGCGGTGCTGGTCAACACTTCTCGCGGTGGTGTCATCGACGAGCCCGCGCTCGTCGACGCACTGTGCGGTGGCGGGCTCGCCGCAGCCGGACTCGACGTGTTCACGGAAGAACCCGTCGACCCCGACAACCCGCTGCTACGCCTCGACAATGTCGTGGTGACACCGCACGTCACCTGGTACACCGCCGACACCATGCGCCGGTACCTCATCCAGGCCGTCGACAACTGCCGTCGTCTGCACGACAGTCGCGACCTGGTCAACGTCGTCAACGGGAGGCAGGATGGCAAGCGCATCCACCACTGAGAAGTCACTGGAGACGCGCACACTGCGCAAGGTCATCATCCGCGTCGTGCCGTTCTTGATGGCGCTCTACTTCGTCAACTACCTCGATCGCACCAACCTCGGCATCGCCAAGGCCGACATCAGCGAGCACCTCCAACTCACCGCGAGCATGTTCGGACTTGCCTCGGGCATCTTTTTCATCGGCTATGTGCTGGTCGAGGTGCCATCCAATCTGGCTCTGGAGCGCTTCGGCGCGCGCCGCTGGCTGGCCCGCATCGCGGTGTCGTGGGGAATCGTCGCGGTGGCAATCGGATTCGCGCCCAACGCGGCCACCCTGCTGGTGTTGCGGTTCCTGCTCGGTGTCGCCGAGGCCGGGCTGTTCCCCGGCGTGATCTTCTATCTCACCCGCTGGTTTCCCGGCGCCTACCGGGCCCGGATCGTGGCCATGTTCATGATGGCCAGTCCGATCGCCGCGGCGGTCGGAACGCCGGTGGCGGCGTGGCTGATCCAGACCGGCGAGGGCCTTTTCGGATTGGCCGGCTGGCAGTTCATGATGATCGGCGTCGGCCTGCCCGCGATCATCCTTGGCGTCATCTGCTGGTTCTACCTCACCGACCGTCCGGCCGACGCGCACTGGCTGCAGCCCGACGAACGGCAATGGCTGATCGACGTGCTGGCCGACGAGGAGCGCGATGTTGCAGGCACTTTCGACTTCCCGCTGCGCCGCGCGTTGACCAGCCCGCGAATCTGGGCGCTGTCACTGGTCTACTTCGGGGTCGCCTACGGCCTTTACGCGCTGGCCTTCTTTCTGCCGTCCATCATCTCGGGGTTCAAGAAGGCGTTCGACGTCCACCTCTCGATCGTGCAGGTGGGCTTGATCACCGCGGTGCCCTACACGCTCGCCGCGATCGCCATGTACCTATGGTCCCGTCATGCCGATCGCACGCGGGAGCATGTCTGGCACGTCGCCATCCCAATGGGGTTGGGCGGCTTGGCGATTCCGATCGCGTTGTATCTGCACAGCCCGCTGCTGGTGATGATCCCGGTGAGCATCGCGGCGATGGGGGTATTCAGTGCGATCCCCAGCTTCTGGGCGCTGCCCGCACAGTTCCTCACAGGTGCGGCCGCCGCCGGCGGGATCGGCCTGATCAATTCGATCGGCAACCTCGGCGGGTTCGCCGCGCCCTATGCGACCGGCGCGCTCAACCAGTTCACCGGCAACGACAAGGCCGGTATGTGGGCGGTGGGAATCATCATGCTGGTATCGGCGGTCGTGGTGGTGCTCCTGCGCGCAACCCCGCAACGGGACAAGCAGCCGGACAGGTAGCCTGGCTACCAACCCACCGGTTAATAGGGAAGGCCTCCAACCATGCCCATCGCGATCACACCTGAGCACAACGACCTCGCGGATTCGGTGAAATCCCTGGTCAGCCGGGTCGCGCCGGCGGACGTCCGGCACGAATCCCTGGAGACGCCGGTGCCCAACCCGCCGCCGTACTGGAAAGCCGCGGCCGAGCAGGGGCTGCACGGCCTGCACCTTGCCGAGTCCGTCGACGGCCAGGGTTTCGGCCTGCTGGAGCTGGCGATCGTGATCGCCGAGTTCGGCTACGGCGCGGTGCCGGGACCGTTCGTGACATCGGCGATCGCCAGCGCCCTGATCTCGGCGCACGATCCCGACACCAAGCTGCTCAACCACCTGGCTTCCGGGGAGCTCATCGCGACCTGCGCACTCGAGTCCGGCCTGACCGCGACCCGGCAGGACGACACCCTCGTCATCCGCGGCGAAGCCCGGTCGGTGCCCGCCGGTGCCCAGGCGTCGATCCTGGTGCTGCCGGTCGCCATCGATGGCGGCGTCGAATGGGTGATCCTCGACGCCGACCACCTGGACATCGAACCGGTGAACTCGGTGGACCTTCTGCGCCCGGTGGCCCACGTGCGCGCCAGCGCGGTCGAGGTCACCGGCGACCAGGTGTTGTCCAATCTGTCGCAGCCGGCGGGGCGGGCGATCGTCACGACGCTGCTGTCCGCCGAGGCTGTCGGCATCGCCCGCTGGGCCACCGACACCGCCGCGGCCTACGCGAAGATCCGTGAGCAGTTCGGCCGCCCGATCGGCCAGTTCCAGGCCATCAAGCACAAGTGCGCGGAGATGATCGCCACCACCGAGCGAGCCACCGCTGCAGTCTGGGACGCCGCTCGCGCCGTGGACGAGGCCGCCGAAAAGGCTTGGGACAACGAGCAAACCGCGTACGAGTTCGCCGCGGCGGTGGCTGCCAGCCTGGCACCGGCCGCCGCCCAGCACTGCGCGCAGGACTGCATCCAGGTACACGGCGGTATCGGCTTCACCTGGGAGCACGACACAAACGTGTACTACCGCCGCGCGCTGGGCTTGGTCGCCGCGTTCGGGCGCGCTAGCGAATATCAGCAGAAGGTGTTCGACACCGCGACGAGCACCGGCATGCGAGCGATCAACATCGATCTCGACCCTGAGACCGAGCAGCTGCGCGCCGACATCCGCGCGGAAGTGGCTGCACTCAAGGCGATTCCGCGGGAGGACCGCAAGGCCGCGATCGCCGAGGCCGGCTGGGTACAGCCACACCTGCCCAAACCGTGGGGCCGGGCAGCCACGCCGATCGAACAAATCCTCATTGCCCAGGAGTTCACCGCGGGGCAGGTCAAGCGCCCGCAAATGGGGATCGCGGCCTGGCTGATCCCGTCGATCGTGGCGTTCGGCACCGACGAGCAGAAGCAGCGCTTCCTGCCGCCGACCTTCCGCGGCGAGATGATCTGGTGCCAGCTGTTTTCCGAGCCGGGCGCCGGCTCCGACCTAGCAAGCCTGACCACCAAGGCCACCAAAGTCGACGGCGGCTGGCGGATCACCGGCCAGAAGATCTGGACCACCGGCGCACAGTTCGCTCAGTGGGGCGCCCTACTGGCGCGGACCAACCCCAACGCGCCGAAACATGCCGGCATCAGCTACTTCCTGCTCGACATGAAAAGCGAAGGGGTCGAGGTCAAGCCGCTGCGCGAGCTCACCGGCCACGCGATGTTCAACACCGTGTTCATCGACGACGTGTTCGTCCCGGACGAACTCGTGCTCGGCGAAGTGGACCGCGGCTGGGAGGTCAGCCGCAATACCCTGACCGCGGAACGGGTTTCGATCGGCAGTAGCGAGCCCGGATTCCTGGCCAACCTCGACGGGTTCGTCGACTTCGTGAGCAACGGTCACTTCGATCAGATCGGCCATCACCGGGCGGGGGAATTGATCGCCGAGGGACATGCAGCCAAACTGCTGAACCTGCGCTCGACCCTGCTGACGCTGGCTGGTGGCGATGCGATGCCGTCAGCGGCGATCTCGAAACTGCTGTCGATGCGCACCGGACAGGGCTACGCCGAGTTCGCGGTGTCATCGTTCGGGATCGACGGCGCCATCGGCGATACCGAAGCGCTACAGGGCAAGTGGGCGCAGTGGCTGCTGGGCAGCCGGTCGACCACCATCTACGGCGGCACCTCGGAAGTGCAGCTCAACATCATCGCCGAGCGGCTGCTCGGCCTGCCCCGCGACCCGTAAGTCCCCTCGCGAGCAGACGCAAACGACTCCGCACGCTCGGCGTGTCGGAGTCGTTTGCGTCTGCTCGCGGGAGGAACGCTACTGCACTTCGATCTCGCGCAACTCCCGCTTGAGGATCTTGCCAGTCGGGTTGCGCGGCAGCTCGTTGAGGAACACCACCTCGCGCGGAACCTTGTAGCGCGCAAGATGTTCGCGCACATAGTTCTTGACGGCTTCCTCGGTGAGTTCGGCTTCCTCGCGCAGCACGACGAAAGCGCGCAGCCGCGCACCCCAGTCGGGATCGTCGACGCCGAGCGCGGTCGCCTCGACGACGTCGGGATGGCCACTGATCAGATCCTCGACCTCGGCCGGGAAGACGTTCTCACCGCCCGAGACGATCATCTCGTCGTCGCGGCCACTGACGAACAGCAATCCGTTGTGGTCGAAATAGCCGACGTCACCGGACGACAGCAGCCCATCGATGATCTGCTTGCCGCCGCCACCGGTGTATCCCTGGAACGGGAAGCTGTTGCCGACGAAGATCCGGCCGACCTCGCCCTGCTGCAGTTCGTTGCCGTCGTCGTCGAGAATCTTGATCTTGACGCCCCTGACGACCGGACCGACGGTGGCCGGATTCATCTGCAAGTCTTTCGGGCCGGCGATGGTGGCCAGCGCGACTTCCGTTGAGCCGTAAAGGTTGTAGACCACCGGTCCCAGATCCTTCAGCGCCCGGGTGGCCAGTTCCGCACCCAGCTGAGAGCCCGAGACGAACACGATCCGCAGCGACGACAGGTCAGGCTTGGTGTCCATGCTCTCCAGTGTGTCCAGCATGCGCGACAGCATGACGGGCACCACCACCATCGCGGTGACCTTGTGGGTGGGTATGTCCTCCAGCACGACGGCGGGCTTGAACTTTCGGTGCAGCACCAGCGTCGAGCCCATGGTCAGCGCGATGGTGGCGTGCAGGTAGCCCAGCGCATGGAACATCGGCGACGGCAGCGAGGTGACTTCGCCGGCGCGGAACGGCACCGACGAGAGCACCCCACCGATCGGCGCCAGCGTCGGCGGGGTGTTCCGGGTAGCGCCCTTGGGCGTTCCGGTGGTGCCGCTGGTGAGAATGACGATCGACGCCCGCTTGGTGACCTTGGGCGCGGGCTCGTGGCTGCTGTGCGCGATGAAATCGGCCAGCGTTTCGTCGGTACTGCCCGACGGCTCGTCGCCGGAGGCGGAGGCCGACAAATCGGCAGCGTCGGGATTCGTACTTAATGCGCGTAGCTTGCCCAGCGGTGGCTCGGCCAGCTTCACCGCCTCGGCGTACTCGTCGTCGTAGATGATCAGCTTGGCGCCCTCACGTTCGGAGACGTCTCTGATCTGCGGCCCGGAGAACTCGGTGTTGAGCATGATGATGCGGGCGCCGACCCGCGCGGCACCGTAGTTGGCGATCACGAACCAGCGGTGGTTGCGGGCCAGGATCGCCACCCCGTCGCCGCCCTTGACCCCCTTCGCCAACAGTCCGTTGGCCACCGCGTGGGCGGCCTCGTCGAGCTCTTTGAAGGTCATCGACCCCTCGTCGTCGACGATCGCCAACGCGGTGGGGGTGCGGCGCGCATTGAGCGCCGGAACCATCCCGATCTCGCCCCAGCGGCGGATGTCGGCCACCATCGAGACGAGGTTCTGTGGTGGCTCGAGCCGGAAGGCGCCGGACTCGATCATCTTGAACAAATAGTGCAGCTCAGAGGAGCCGCGCTCGGCCAACTGCTGCGCCTTGGCCAACGCCTGGGCCGGCAGATCCATGAGACTGGGCATGCCTGCAACCCTATGTGACGTGGGTCGCACCCAGGACAGAACGGCCAGGCTAATTACCATGGCCTCATGGCGGACGTCATGGAGATCGGGGGCCGCCAGGTCAGCGTCAGCCATCCCGACAAAGTCGTGTTCCCCGCGGCCGGCGGACGCGATCCGGTGACCAAAATGGACCTCGTCACCTACTACCTGGCCGTGGCCGACGGCGCGCTGCACGGCGTCGCAGATCGGCCGATGATCCTCAAGCGGTTCGTCAAGGGCATCACCGAGGAGGCGATCTTTCAGAAGCGCGCCCCCGAAAAACGCCCGGACTGGATCGACGTCGCCGAGCTGCGCTACGCGAGGGGAACCTCGGCCAAGGAGGCGGTGCTGCACGACGCGGCCGGGCTGGTGTGGGCGGTCAATCTCGGGTGCGTCGATCTCAATCCGCATCCGGTCCGCTCGGGCGACCTGGACCATCCCGACGAGCTGCGGATCGACCTCGATCCGATGCCCGGTGTCGAGTGGCCACAGATTCTGGATGTGGCGCAGGTGGCGCGCGAGGTACTCGAGGATCACGGGCTGACGGCGTGGCCCAAGACCTCGGGATCCCGCGGATTTCACATCTATGCCCGGATCTCGCCGCACTGGCCGTTCAAACAGGTGCGGCTGGCCGCCGAGACGGTGGCCCGCGAGGTGCAGCGCCGCGCGCCGGAGCTGGCGACAAGCCAGTGGTGGAAAGAGGAACGCCAAGGCGTGTTCGTCGACTTCAACCAGAACGCCAAGGACCGCACCGTGGCCTCGGCCTATTCGGTGCGGGCCACCCCGGACGCCCGGGTGTCGACGCCGCTCACGTGGGACGAGGTGCCCGGTTGCCGCGCCGAGGAGTTCACCATCACGACGGTCCCGGCCCGGTTCGCCGAACGCGGCGACCCGTGGGAATCAATGGACGACGCGGTCGGCTCGTTGGACGCGTTGCTGCGGCTGGCCACCGAACTCGGACCGGCGGAGAAACCGCCGAAGGGCAACAAGCCGCTGATCGAGATCGCGCGCACCAAGACCCGCGACGAAGCGATGGCGGCCCTGGATATCTGGCGTGCCCGCCACCCGGGAGTCGTAGCAGCACTGCAACCGACCGACATCCTGGTCGACGGTATGCGTGGACCGAGTTCGATCTGGTATCGCATCCGGATCAATCTCGAACACGTAGCCGAGGCGCAGCGTCCGGCGCAGGAGGACCTGATCGCGGATTACAGCCCATGGGAAGGGTACTCGGGTCGCCAGGGCCAGCCCTGAGCGCAAAAGCCAACGCACAGTTCGCGCAAAGGGTGAACAAAGCGGGGACCTCTACCGTGCTGGTCAGTAACAGCGATCGTTGAGTAAGGACATCACCGTGCCCGGCACAGCCCCGCCGAACCCGGCCGCCCTCGTGGTTGTCACCCAGGTCATCTACTACCTGAGTTTGGCTATTCCACTGGGAATCGGCATGACTGTCGGCGCCTTGGCGATTCCCGAGCGCCACGGCGGGCTCGTGTCACGACAGGCCCGCAGTCTCGCGGTGCCGGCAGCGGTCATCGTCGTCGCAGGCGCCGCACTGCAATTCCACGCTACGACTCACGTCACCGACTGGGCGCTCATCGAGTTGGCTGTGCTGGGGTTGGCCGCCTGCGGCCTGTTGGCGCTGCGGTGGACACCCTCGCGACTGCTCGCTCGCGCCGTCGGCACCGTCGCGATCCTCGCGGCGGTGATCCCCCGAGTCCCGTTGGCCTGGTCCACACTGAGCCGAATGGCGACCAACGTTGTGGTGACAGTGCACCTGCTTTCCGCGATGACGTGGGTGGGCGGATTGACGGTCTTGGCCGCGACGGCAATTGCCGGGCGGCGCACTGCCACCCGCACCCAGAACGACGACCGTCTCGCCGCGGACTGGGCCCAGATCTGGCAACGGTTCAGCATGGTGGCCTTGGTCGTCGTCGGCGCCTTAGCCGTCAGTGGCACCTGGCTGGCATGGACTCACGTTGGGACGCCAAGCCAATTCTTCACCACCACTTATGGACGATTCCTCGCGGTCAAGCTCGTCCTAGTGCTCGCCTTGCTCGGCGGCGGTGCCTACAACGTGCGGATCCTGCTACCGAAAATCCATGTCTTGCAGCGAGATGGCGACACCCGCGGCGTCTTTCTCATTGCCGCACAACACTTTCCTTCCGTTGTCGCGGGCGAGGCACTGGTATCGATCGGAATTCTCACCGTCGTTCCGTTTCTGCGCGGCTCGGCTCGCAATCAAGCGGGCTGGCCCAGCGCGCCGCCGTTCGATCTGGGCACGCTCGGCACCGGTCTGTTGTTGATCGCCGTCGTCGCCGCCATCATGTGGGCGGGCACCCGACGTTCGTTCAGGCCCCTTCAGCCCAGTAGGCCTGTGCCTTGATCGATGTTCGGAGGATGCGGTAGTCCTCGCGCAGAACCTTGGCCACCACGTGGGTTCCTTTCGTCAACTGACCAGGCGCGCACCCGATAACGGGTGCAGCGCGGCCAGCGCACTGGCCTGCTGCCCGGGGATGGGTACCAACCCGGGTAGCGGCGCGTTCGGCCGGCTCTCGGTGCGGATCGCCGCGCCCGCCCTGATCCGGTCGAGCGGCGACGTCCCGGCGATCTCGACCACCGTCCAGGTTTCGGCGGCGGCTGTCGAGCTCACTGCCGCAAGCACTTCGGGAGTCTTGGCGGCGTAGGTGGTCAGGCATCCGCGCGCGTCGATCACCGACTGCCACCGCTCGCGCGCACCGTCGGCTGCCAGATCTGGCACCTGTTCTGGGTCGGCAATCGTTGCCGTCCAGCCGATTTCACGCAGATGGCTGATGAGCCGTCGCGCAGCGTTCTCGGCGGTCTGCCGCAACGGGATCTGCGCCGAGCGACCCTGAAGTGCGCTCAGATTCAGCGCGCCACTGAAGGTCAGCCCGATCCAGGTCGTCACGTCCGCCTGACTGCTGCGGGTGGTGACCCGCACCGAATCGCATCGCACTCCATAGCGATTGAGGTAGCCGGCCAGCAGACCGAGCGGTAGTTCACGGTCCCGGCTGTCGAGGCGCACCAACACCGTGGCAACCGCGTCAGCGCCCACCCCGTGCAGGTCGGCCGGTGCGGCCTGAATTCTCCTGCCGCGCAGCAGTACCCGCAGGCGCCGGCCGATGAGCGTGGTGAGGAAGCGGCCGCGCCACCAGAGCAACGACAGCACTGCCACCGCGGCGGCGACTCCCACCACCCACTGGTCGTTGGTGGACCGCCACGGGTAGGCCAGCACCGCCGACACGACCGCCAGCAGAACGACGGTGAGTCGCCCGGCACCTGGGATCCCGCTCATTCCAATTCCTCCTTGCGTCTGCGTGTGATGACAGTGACGGCGATGACGACGACCGCGAGCACGCCGGTCCCGATGAATGCCACCGTGCGCGGTGTGTGGTCGACCGGCGATGGCGGTGCCGGTGCCGCAATGCGTTTGGTGGCAGGCGCGGGTGCGGTGTCGCTGCCGGAGTTGATGGCCCAGGTCAGCGCTCCGACCGGATCGAGAGTTCCGGCGCCGACGAGGTTCGAGGGTGCCTGCGCGCCGTTGTGCGCGGTCGATGTCAGCCGCCGCACCACTTCGTCGGCGTGCATGTCCGGGTAGCGGCTGCGGATCAGGGCCGCCGCGCCGGCCACGTAGGCGGCGGCGAAACTCGTGCCGTCCAGCGGCGCCATCCCGCCGCGACCATCGGGCATGCCGTTGGCCAACCCGCCCGCGGCGTCATTGCTCACCGACACGATGTTCTCCCCCGGTGCGGCGATGCCCACCCATGGTCCGGCCATCGTGAAGTCGGCGGGTTGTCCGTCGGCGGTCAGCGCGGCGACGGACAAGACGTACGGCTGCCACCAGGACGGCACCGACACCGATGTCACACCCGCCCAGTTGCGGGGATCGTCACGCCGCGCCGGGTCGCCAACCGGATTCGATTCGCATTGCATTCCCGGTGCTGTCGTGGCGTCGGAATTGCCTGCGGCGGAGACGATGACGACGTCCTTGTCGATCGCGGCGTAACGCAAGGCCGCACCGAGGGTCTGCTGATCGCCGAGCCGGTCGGGCGCCAGGCAGGCGGCCGTCGAGATGTTGATGACGGTGGCGCCGAGGTCGGCGGCACGGACCACGGCGCGGGCCAGCGTCTCGATCCCCACACTGGCCTGTACCGACGCGGGGTCTTTCCCACCGGCGTTGGGCGAGAATCTCGGCGAGGTCTGCCGAATCGACAGCAGCCGCACTCCCGGGGCAACGCCGCTGAATCCGTCCGGACCGGGCTGCCCGCCGATGATCCCGGCGACCAGCGTGCCGTGGCCGTCACAATCAGTGAGACCGTCGCCGGCGGACAGGTAGTCGCCGCCGCCGATCACGTTCGGCAGCCGCGGCCCCGGTCGTACCCCGGTGTCGATCACCGCCACCGTCTGGCCGTCGCCGCGCGAATATTCCCCGGCGCCAGCAATATTGAGCATCGTCTGATTGGCGCTCACCGCACCGACGTCACTGCCCGGCCGTATCCCGGTCGTCACACATTCAGAGCGCTGAGTCATCCCCGCCGTCGGCGCGGCTGTGCCCTGTGGCGGCGGCGCCGCCGGGTCGGCGACGGGCGGGTTGACGGCACCGGCCACCGGAGCGGTGAGCAGCAGCACCACCGCGGCAATCGCGGCGGTCCGCATCATCGATCGAGCACCCATGTGAAGATGCCGACCAGATAGACCGCCACCGGGATCAGCGACGCGTCGAGCGCGGATGCGAGGAAGCCCACCAGTCGCCGCATCGGCAGCGAATACCGTTCCGCCGAAGCGGTATCCGGATTAACGGCCACCACCACCCAGGTGGCGGTCAGCGCACCGAGAGCCACCACCGTCCACAGCGCTGCGACGAACCGCTGATCCACAATGTAGGCGGTCAGCAGCCCACCGGTAACCAGGAAGGGCTGGGCGAGCAGCCAGCCCTTGCAGGCGGCCGTGTCCCATACCCTGGCCCGCAGCACCGCCGCGGCCGCGGCGGCCGCCACCAGATACCAGCCCCAGGCTCCCGGGCCTTCGGTTCGCCCGGCCACCACCAGCGATCCGGCCGATGACAACAGCACGCCGGCCGCGATCAGGCCGGTCTGGTGGGCTTCGCCGACGCGCACCCGGCGAGGCAGATCCGCGAGCAGCCGAGCCGCCGGGCTGGACGGCGTCGGGTCGCCGGGTGCCGGGATCACCGGTAGCGGAAACCGAGCCCACATCGCCGCGAGGCTTGGCGCCGACACGGTAATGAGCAGCGCCAGCACGATCAGCGCGCCCGCCTGCAGGACGCGGGGCAGCTGCCACAGGGCCGTGGCGGCGGCGATCAACAGCGCGCCAACGGCGATAACCGCTGCGGCCGTGAACAACCCGACGCCATCCTCGGTCTGCGTCAGGACGATGACCGACCATGCGGCCACACCCGCGGCGGCCAGCATCACGTGCGGAGCACCCCACAGTCCCGGCACGGCGAGCCAGAAGGCCGCCGCGATCGGCAGCAAGGCCGCCGCCGATACCTGGGTGGCGAGCCGAGCCGAGTGGGCACGCAGCGCCAGGCCGGCAACCGCGGTGAGGACTGCCAGCGCGCTCACGGCGTAGAGGCCGATGACCGAGGTGGTCGCGGCACGATGGGCGATCGCCGCCGCGGACAGCGCCACCACGAAGACCGCTGCGGCCAGCCGGGCCCCCAGCTGCAGACGGTGTGGACTCCAGGGCCGCTTGCGTGCCGCGGAGAAGATCACGGCGGCGTCGGCGATGTCCTCGACCACACCGAGCGCCGTCGGCCCTGCGGGAACCGGCTGTAGGGCAAGCAGATCACCGTCGACCACTCCGACCGTATCCAGGCTCGCATCGACGCTGAACGGCGCGCCACCGATCGGGGCCAGGGTCATCGGCTCCGGCACCGACGCTTCGCCGTCGGAGTCTGGCTGTGGCACCAGCCGTTTCACCGCGGGCAGGATCTCGCGCAGCGGCAGTTCGGCGGGCAACGCCACGTCGGTGATCCGACCGTACGCCAGAACGGCGACACGCACGATCGGCAGCACCGGTGTTTCGGTCATCGTTGTTCTCTCTCTTGATCAGATTGTGTTGCTGGAGAAGTCGCGCGTCAGCGCGGCAGCGGGGAACCACCGGCCGTCGGGCAGCGTCTCGGTGAGCCGGTCGAGAGCCAGCGCGATCGCGAACGGCGTGCCGGGTGCGAAGGTCGACAACCACTCGCCGTCGGCCGCGCGCTCCGGATTCACCAGCACGCGACCGCCCTCGGCGTCGATGATGCCGACCCCGACCTCGCTGAGATTGTGCACACCGTCGCGGGCTGAGCCGGCACGCACCTCGACATAGCTGCGTGCTCCGGTGAATACCGACCGCACCACCGGGACCGCCGAGGCCGGGAGGCACAGGTGGTCCAGGACGGCGCCCAGATCGGCTCCGGCACGCAGCCGTTCGTCGGCCCGCACCCCGACCCGGGTAGGCAGCACGAATTCGGCGAACCTCGCCGGTGCGCGCCCCGGCAGGCCCGCGGTCACGACCGGAGCCAGCAGGGCGGGGTCGCTGATGTCGAGTTCGGTGAAGGTGACCAGTTCGCCGCTGCGCAGCGCCACGACGGTGTCCGCCCCGCGGCAGGCCACCAGCCCGCGCAGCAGGTGCGTGCCGTTGCCCCGCACGTAGCGGAGCTCCAGCCATCGCTGCGGCGCGCATACGGTGCGTATCCACCGGACCACTTCTGCGTCCACTGATCCGCCGTCCGACATCACCCGCGTGCGGGTCAGTTCCGCGCGCAACCGGGCGAGCATCGCCCCGCCCCCGCGCGGCTCGGTCAGGGGAGGCGTGATCGCCAGCACCCAGGGGAACGAGCCGGCGCCAACATTGTCGGCGACGAGCCAGGCAGCATCGGCGGTCAGCTCGACCGCGTTATGTGCGGGCAAGTCTCAGCCCCACTTGGCGCCTTCGGCTTGGTCGCGCGCCTGCATGGACAGCGCGTTGCTCTCGTGGGTGGTGGCCATCGCCCGGTAGGCGCGCACCAGTTCCTCCATGGCCAGGTTCCACTGGGCCTGCCAGGCCTGGTACGTGATGCCGGTGTCACCTTGCCAGGCACCCTGCAGGGCAGACTGCTCGGTGGCGATGTCGGCACCGACCGCCTGTAGCGTCCCGGCGTAGCCGGCCATATCGCCGGCATGCGCCAGCATGGCCGGGTAGTTGTACATGATCTGAGACATCAGAAACCTCCGTATGTCGTTGCCGCGGCGGCGTCTTCGGCCACGTAGGTGCCGCCGGCCTCGCCGAGGTTCACCTGGGCGATGTCGAGCAGCGAGTTGACCTTCGCGGCGACCTCGACGAACCGCGCGTGCGCGGCCTGGAAGGCGGCCGACGACTCCCCCATGTGGAAAGCCTGGGCCGACAGTGCGGCCTGCTCGGCTTGGGCGATCGTGCTGCGCATCAGCGCGGTCTTCGCGCCGAACGCGGCCTCTGCGGCCACGAGCTGCGGTATGTGTGCGTCCAGCATGCTCACGGTATTTCTCCAATCATTTTCGGTGGGTATCTGTTTCGTCCGGATCGGTATCCCAGGTGGCCGGAAGCATTGGCATGGTGGGACGTTCGCTCATCGGGTCGGTGGCGAACTCGGTGAGGCCCGCGGCGGTGACGCTGCGAGTTCGGGTTTCGGTGCCGGCGAACCCAATCGGTCCCGCACCCCGATCCGACGATGACGTGGTCGGTTGCGGGGTCGGTTCCGCCGGCGGCCCGGTATCACTGTCGAGGTCCATGTACTCGTCGCGGTGGCTGCGGTCCTTGACTCGCGCGGCGCGTCGGCGTTTGGCTCGTTCCTTGGCCTGCACCGCGGACACCGCGGCGGCCGCGGGCGCCGCTTCGGGGACCGGGGCCTTGTTTCCGCTGCCTTCGATCAATGTCGGGCCAGGACCGTCGTCGGGGTCGGCGCCGGCGACGGCGTAGAAGATGCCCTGTGCCGCGGGCACGGGTGCTGCCGCGGACGCGGCAGGAGCAGCCGGCGCTGCGGAGGGGGCCGGTGCCGCGGGTGCGGGCGCAGGCGCGGTAGGCGCCGTCGAAGAGATCGGCCAGAGGCTCTGCTGCGGTTGGGCCGGGATGGCAACCGGTTCGGCGGCGACGTCGGGTGCGGGCATGTTCGGCTGCAGCGCCAGCAGCCCCAGTAAGGGCAGCGCAGCGGCCGCCAGCGCCGGAATCAGCAGCGGCGAGGCGAACGCCAGGCCCCAGGTGGTCCAGCCGACCGGTTGCAGGATTGCCTGATAGACGAGTGCAGACAGCAGCGGCCCCCACGTCGCCCACGCCTGGGCCGGATTGGTCAGGAAGTCGACGATCATCTGCTGGATGCTCTGCACCGGATGCGTGAGGAAGTCCCAGATCAGATCGCCATCCGGAAGCGACTTGACGTAGGCCTCGAGCAGCTGAATCAACCAGTTCGAATTGGTGAGTGCGGAACCGGAGTCACTGGCCTGAGCCTGCGAGACGCTCGACGCATCCATCCCCGACATCGCCTCTGATCCCGGCAAGACAATCGTCGGGGCCGGCGCGGTCTGCGGCGCCGCGGCCAGCGCGGTACCGGCGACGGCCTGATAGACACTCATCGCGGTGGCGGCCTGGATCCACATCCGAACGTAATCAGCCTCGTTGACGGCGATCGGGATCGTGTTGATACCGAAGAAGTTGGTGGCCATCAGCACCCCGTGCACGGTGTGGTTGGCAGCCAGTTCGGGCAGCGTCGGCATGGTGGCCAGTGCGGTGCTGTACCCGGCGGCAGCCGTTTGATGCTGGGCGGCGGCAGCGGCGCTGTTCGCGCTGGCCTGCTCCAGCCAAGCCAGATAGGGCGCGTGCGCCGTCACGTACTGCTCGGCGCTGGGGCCTTGCCACGCACCAGCCTGGACCACTGCCAGTATCTGAGTGAGTTCTGCTGCCGCGGAAGAGTATTCGGTGCTCAGCACCTGCCATGCCGAGGCCGCGGCCAGCAGCTCACCGGCACCGGGACCGGCACTCAGCAGTGCCGAGTGCACTTCCGGTGGTGAAGCAAGCCAGATCGGCGCGGTCATCAGCCTCCCCGTGCAATCAGATAGGAGGCCGCCGCACCCGCGTCGGTCGTGGCGTAGCCGGTACCCGACTCGCCTACCGCAATACCCGACCGCCCCAGTTCGGTGACGCCTTGGGCAGCCGTGGCGGCGTGCTCGAGGCCTTGCGCGCTGAATCCCGCGGCGGTCTGTAGCGAGACGGGGTCGGCCGCAGGGGGAACCACCGTGGTGATCAACGGTGTGGCGGCGGCGTGCACAGCGGCCAGCCGTGCGGTCAAGGCCTCTACCGCGGCGCTGGCCGAGGCCAGCCCCTCGGGAATGACACGTAGGGTCATGACAGGTTGTCCTCTCCGAAGCGAGTCCGAGATGCGCTGTGCGCGTGGGCGAATGGATTGACGAGCTGAATATGGTCGACGCCGTCGCTGTCGCCGAGCACCATTCCGCGGCCGACGGGCATCCTGGTGAACCGGTGCCCGCGGATCTTGGCGCCGTCGGCGGGATTGCCCGACAACATCACCACCGTTGACTGCAGGTCGCTCATCCGGCGCAGCAGTGGGTTGGTCATCAGTGCGTGCGCCGATCCACCGGCCCGCCCGGTGACGATGACCCGCAGACCGAGATCACCTGCTGCCGAGAGCAATCCGAGTAGTGGTGTCCACGGCCGGTGTCCGGCGTACGGACCGCTCAGCGCCGGGCCGTCCGGGATCTGGTCGACGTCATCGACGATCAGATAGTGGGTGTGGGCTGACCCCGTCTGGTCGCGATAGTTCCAGGTGGCCAGTTCTGCTGCGGACGTGCCGGCCTGGGGCCGGCGCTGTTCGACCAGTGCCGCAAGTCCCATCACAGCCGGGGTGACCCGGTCGATGTTCGCGCTGTACTCGTTGTCGGCGAACAACGGCTCGTCGACGAGATGCAGGCGCCGGTCGAAGACCGTGAACGCGACGTCCGAGGCAGTCGAGTTCTCCCGGATGGTGCGGATCAGATGGCGCAGCAGTGTGGTCTTACCGGACTTGCTGTCGCCGCACACCATCAACAAGGGATGCTCGGCGAAGTCATGTACCACCGCGGCGAGATCGAGCTCGCGCTGCCCCAGCACGACCCGTTCGCCCCCGCGGAACAACGGCGCCACCGTGGCAGGCTCCAGGTCGGCGGGCAACAGCCGCACGGGCGGCGCCTGCAGTCCGGGGTAAGCGGCGTTGATCGCCGGTATCTGCGCCACATCGGGCTCGGCGAACAGGAAGTGCTCTCCCGCCATGGTCAGCCCGCGACCCGGCTGGTCGTGCGGCACCGATTCGGCGGGCCGGCGCAGTCCGTCGGTCGCCCGCACGTTGCTGTCGCGCGGATCGGGCAGGCGCAGCTCCAGTCGCAGGCCGAGCCCGTCGCGCATCGCCAGCGGGACCTCCAGCCAGTTCGGCGTGGTGACCACGACGTGGATACCGTGTGCCAGGCCGGTATTGGCCAGTTCGGTGACGACGGCCAGCAGCGGGTTGCGGGTGTTGAACTGGTCGGTGTTGTCGCGACCGAACGCGTAGAGGTTGTCGATCACCAGGAACACCTCGCCGTACTCGTCCTGGTGGCCGCCCTGTCCGCCGGCATTACGCTGACGCGAGCGCAGCAACTGCTCCAGTTCGCCGAACGTACGCCGGATCCGCTCGGGTTCCAGTGGCGAGGCGACACTGCCCACATGGGCCAGGCCGTCCAGGTCGCGAAGCCGCCCGCCGCCGTAGTCCAGGCAGTAGAACGTGACGTCACGCGGCGAATGAAGTGCCGCGGCCGACAACACGAATGTCATCAGCGCGGTGGACTTTCCGGACTTCGCGCCGCCGTGGATCAGCATGTTGCCCGCCGAGGAACCGGCCTCGAAGATCAGCGGGTCGCGGCGCATCTCGAAGGGACGGTCGATCTCGCCGAGTGGCCAGCGCCACTGCCGCGGCGTCACCGCGGCGCCCGCCAGCACCCCGTCCAGCGGCAGTGATTCGTCGAGCGGCGGCAGCCACAGCGCGGGCGCCTTCGGGCCGTACTGGGCCAGCTGCTCGCCGATGGTGGTGATCAGCTTGCGGGGCACTGCCATCGGGACGAGCTCGGCGTCGGAGCGCACCACGATGTCCTCGTCCAGCGCCGCCGGACCGGCCGTGAATGCCACCGGCTCTGGCGCCGCAGGCACCACATACGACGTGACGGGCCGTGGCGGGTCGTAGATTCCGTCGACATAGGTGCTGCGGAATTTGATCGGTGCGGCTCCCGGTGAGGGCACCAGAAAGCCGACTCCCTTGTGTTCCTTGCCCGATTCGATGTGATAGGCGTCCTCGACGCCGATGATCTGCCGGGACGCCGCGGCGCTGGCCACTTTGAGACCGATCCGGTAGGAGGTGTTCTTGTCGATATCGCGGATGCGGCCGATGTCGAGGGTCTGCGATGCGAACAGGATGTGGATCCGGAACGAGCGTCCCTTGCGGGCGACATAGTCGAACAACTCGGCGTATTCCGGGTGTTCGGCCAGCATCAGGGTGAACTCGTCGGCGACCACGAACAGCGTGGGCAGCGGCGGCAGGTCGATCCCCGCCTCTTCGGCAGCCGGCCGGGCCGCCTCGTACTCGGTTACCGAACCGAAGGCGCTGCCCTGCACGCGCCGCCCGAAATCGCGCAACAGGCTCTCCCGGCGAGCCACCTCACCGCGCAGGGTGTCGGCGAACCGGTCGGCCAGGGATTTCTTCTCGGCCATGTTGGATATCACCGCGACCACCTGGGGGAAGTTGCGGAAGATATCGGCTCCGGCCTCACCCTTGAAGTCGACGTAGATCACGATGAGTCGCTCGGCGGAGTGTGTTGTCAACAGCGACAACAGGATCGACATCAGCGTCTGGGACTTGCCGGAGCCGGTCATACCGATCATCAGGCCGTGCGGACCCATCCCGCCTTCGGCCTCGTCCTTGAGATCGAAGTACAGCGGCACCCCGGTCGCGGTCACACCGATCGGCACCCGCAACTCCTCGTCGCGCAGGCGCGGCGTCCAGACATCGGCCACGTCGAGTGCCGAGGCGTCGGGAATGCCCATCAGCGTGGTGAAGCTCGCACCCCGGGTGGCCGGTGAGCGCAGCCCGGCGTGCGTCGGATTGGAGTCCCACCGCGCCAGTCCGCGGGCCAGGTGGACCGCCTCGGCTTGTGACATCTGGTCGGCTTGGTCGACATACGGTTGCCAGCCGCCGGTTTCCCAGCGTTGGATCGATCCGTCGGCGACCAGCAGGACCGGCCGTTCCGGGTCGGGGTACTGGCCCGCTCGCGGGGCGGAAGCTGCTGCGGCGGTGTAGATCACCGTGACCCCGGACAGGCCGGTCGCCAGCACCGAATCCTCTGGGGCGTGGTCGGGATCGTCGATGACGATCAGGAGATGGCGCAGTGGATCGTCTGAGTCGACACCGAACAACGGGCGCTCGGCCAACGCCGGCCCGATCGACGCAATCAGGTCGTCGGTGCTGGCGGCCAGGTACCGCGCCGGCCCGCACCCGTCGATCTGACCGGGAATATCGCTGTGCGGCAGCCATTTCAGCCAGGACCAGTCCGGTGATTCCAGATCGGGGCTGGCCAGCGCGATGCCGAGGGAGGCGGCGTCCTGCCAGGTGACGGCTTGGCCCAGCCAGGCCCGCAGCGCAGCTCTGACCTCAGCCGGGTCACCGACGACGGTAACCTGCGACACCGTTTTCAGGTCGATGCCCCGCGGGGCACCCCGGACAACGCGCTGGGTGTCCAACAACGCGCGTAATGCGCTGTGCGACACAGGCTCCAGGTCAACCTCGTCAGCGGTGTCTTTGACTCGCAAGGTGGTGTCCAGCGGCACGGCATGCAACCCGGCGCGCACCACCAGGAAGTCACTGTCGTGCGGGTCGCGCTCCCATTGCCGACGCGATCCGGGAATCGCGGCCAACGCCGCCGGATCCGGGTGCGACCACAGCAGCGCAGCCCGCTGCGCCGCCGCCTCGGTGCGCACGTTGTCCCGGATCACCGACAGGTAGCGCAGGTAGTCGGCTCGCTCGGCGTCGACTTCCTCGGTGCGCATCTTGTTGTCGGTACCCCGGTAGAGCGCGGTAGCGGCCAGCAGCAGCACGAAGGGAAAGAAGAGAGTCTGCGGCGAGATCAGTCGCATTCCGGTGGCGACCATTGCGACGATCATGCCGACGATCAGAAAGACGATGAGGAACGGCAGCGCCCGGCGCAGCAGCGACGGTGGCACCACCCGGGGCAACTCGGGCGGTGGCTCGATCACGATCGCGCCCTTGTGGGTCTTCGGGCCGGGCATGCGCCGGCCCGCCTCGAAGATCAGCCGGCTCATCGGGACTCCTGCTCGATATTGCTTCGGACAGCGTCGTAGGCGACCAGCGCATCGGATTGGGACAGCGCCGGGCCCGGCGCGAACAGTGTCAGCGCCGACCACGGGACCGGTAGCGGCGGCTGGCTCAGACCCAATGCGGCAACCGACTTTTCGGCGGTTTGGCGATCGCCACCGATCCCGTACCGCACCCCGGTATCGGAAACCCAGAACAGCGATCCGGCAGGCGGAGATGCCGGCTGCTGACCGACGGTCTGCACGAAGTAGCCACGGCCCGGTGGCAGCGCGACCCGGGTCGCCGTGCCCGGATTGGCGCCGCCGACCAGGTCGACCGGCCGCAAGCCAGCAGGCAGCGGCAGCATCGAACCCGACAGCAGGGTCAGCGAGCTGGTCGCAGCGCCATCGATTCTGGTCCACTGCGCGCAGGTCACCGGCGCGTCGGCGGCGGTGACGAGTTTCACCGGCGCGGCCGGAAACGCGTCCGCGTCCAGCAGCGACGAAACCGGAAGCCGGGCGATGTCGTCGGCACCGAGATGAGGCGGCTGTGCCAGCCCGTAGGAGTTGGCGTTGCGCAGTACCGCAGCCAGCACGGGGCTGATCGGCTGGAGCCCGTCTGGCAATACCGCGTAGTTCATCGGGGTGGCGTCATTGCCGTAGGCGATCACGACCGCGCCGATCGGGGCCGCAGTGGGCAACGGGTATCCCGTGGGCAGGCCGGCGTCCGGAATCTGGGGTACCCGCAGTGCGGGAGCTTCCGGCACCGCGTTGAACAAGCCGGACGCGATCGCCCGCGGTGCGGGTGGCGTGGCCGGCAAGCCAAGCGCATCGGTGACTGCCCGGGCGGTGAGGTCGATGGCGCTGCGGCGGCCATCCCACAGCAGCCACGCCCCGTCGGCGCCCTCGGTCAAGATGGCACGGCCGGCCGGCAACGCATCGGCGTGCGCGCCACCGCGTTCGACCGGTCCGGCGATCACCGTCAGACCTGCGGCGTCCGCGGGTCCGCCTGCGCCGTCGCATACCGTCCATGCAGCATCGCGAGATGGGTTCTGCACCATGCGTTCCGGTGCTCCCGGGATACCGATCAGGCTGCCCCGGGCGATCTTGTCCAGCTGCTCACTGCTGACGGTCGTCGGATCTACCGCCTTCCCGACGGCGAGCCGTGCCGAGGTCAGGTTGAGCACCGGGTGCAACCGGTCATCGATGCGCACGTACAGCGCGGACGTGGAGCGGTCGGCCAGTACCGGGTCGCTGCCCGGCACGCCACCCGGACGCAGGAACGAGAAGACCAGGCAGCCGAGCACCGCGGTTACCGACAGCAGCACCCCCATCAGCACCGCGCGGGACTGGCTGCGCAACGGTTCGACCAACATGCGGGTGTCGTGCAATGCAAGCCCGGATGCGATGCGGCGCATGACGAACCGCCAGCCGGTCACCTGATGACGGGTGATGAACCCGCGCCGGTAGGTGACCCGCTCAGGGTTGTCGTTGGCGGGCGTACGCGACGAAAAGGACCGGCGATCGTCGCCGGTGTCGGGGCCGCTCACGATGCGGGCACCGTCAGGCCCAGACCGCGCAGCAACGGCACCACCGCGTTGCGCACATCGGCAGCCGTGATCGTCATCATCTGCTCGTCGGTGAAATCAGCACCGGCGAGGTCCGTGTGGTCCAACCTGAATTCTCTTTCCTCCTCGGAGCGTTCGACGACATTGCGGGCGAAGCGGCCATTGCCCGCGATGTCGAGGCTGCGCCGCGCGACGCCGGTCGAGTCGGGGGTCGTCGAACTGGCCAGCTGAGCGAACAGGTCCTCGAGGCTGTGTCGAGCCGCGGACTCGAACACGCTGTCTCGCTTCGCGGCCATCGCCACGGCGATCTCGACGAGCTCGGCGGCCGAATAAGACGGGAAGACAATGCTGCGGGTGAACCGCGACCGCAGGCCTTCGTTGGTGTCCAGGAAGCGGTCGAGGTCCGCGCGGTAGCCGGCGACAATCACCACCAGCCGGTCGCGGTCGTTTTCCATGCGCGCCAGCAGGGTATCGATGGCCACCAGGCCGAAGTCGTTCTTCGCGCCCGTCGCAACCAGGGCGTAGGCCTCGTCGAGGAACAGCACACCGTCCAGCGCGCTGTCGATGATGGCGTTGGTCTTGGCCTCGGTCTCGCCGATGTGCTGACCGATCATGTCGGCCCGGTGCACCTCACGAACGTTCTCCCGCTTGAGAAGCCCGAGACCGCAGTAGATCTTCGCCACCACTCGCGCGATGGTGGTCTTACCGGTACCGGGCGGACCGGCGAACACCAGGTGATGGGTGCGCTGGGCGACGGCAAGGCCGCGCTCCTCACGCCGCAACGCCATTGCCACCGAGCTTTTCAGCCTCGACACCTGGTCCTTCACCTCGTCGAGCCCGATGAACTCGTCGAGCTCACGCTCGGCCTCTTCGAGCAAGGCGGCTTTCCGCTCGCGCGAATCCGGGTCGACGAAATCCTCTGCGGTGGGCTCTGTTCCGATATCCCACGGATCGGTTCGGGCATCGATGCGGGCCGCCGTGGTGGTGACGATGCCAAACGTCGGATCCGACAGCGCGTGCTCGACCTGCTCGTTGCCCGGGTTCGCTGCGTACAGCTCCTGCAACACATCGGCGGCGGTGTCGTCGTCACCATACGCGCGTAACGACAGCGCCTTGGCCAGCCCGCCGTCGACAGCGGCCACGGCCACCGGGCCTTCGGGTTCCTCGAGATAGGACAGCGCGGGGGCGAACATGCCGAGCCGCGCCAGGGCCACCCCGAGAGCGATCTTGGCGGCGTGGGCAAACAGCGGGTCGAGGCCGGTGTCGTTGACCACCGGGGTCAGCAACTTGACGACGTCCGACCAGCGCTGCGCGCGAGACCGCAGAGCCGCCTCGACCCAGCGGGCCTCGTTCCATTCGGGCCGTCGGGTGCGGATCTCGGTCACAACCTGGTCGGCGCTGTGGAATTGGCCGTCGATGGCGAGCGCGGCGGCGTGCGCCAGCCGGAAGTCATCTCCCGCGGTGGCGCGGAACCTCAGATACAGCCCGGTGTCGTAGTCGAACCCCAGTGCCCCGGCGGGAAGCTCGATACGCCGTTGCAGCACGCCGGTCGTGTCGACGGTTCGCACGACGGCGGCGAGCACGTCCAGGGTGGTGCAGCCGGTGGCGGCCAGCCCGGTCCACGCATCGCACTGGTCGTATGCCACCCGCGTGAGCTCGGTGAACGCGCGGCGCGCAGCGGCCATGTCGGCAGGCCTGCGCCGGTCGTAGACCGGCAAGCCGAGCGCCTTACAGCAGGTCGCGAACCGGCTCACCAGGTCCGTGTCGAGGCGCGCTGCGCGCCCCCTGGAGGTCACCACACCGTTGTCCATGGGCATCGTTCCGGGGCAGCCGTCGATGCCACGCCCATCTCCTTAGGTTTGCCTAACCTGAGAAAGTTAGCATCGCACACGGTGCCTGTCGAGGCCCTCAGCGGAGGCTCTTGGGGCGCATGTCAGACCAGTTCTGCTCGACGAACTGCACACACTCGTCGCGGTTAGCGTCACCGAATGCCAGCCGCCAGCCCGCCGGGATCTCGGCGAACGCCGGCCACAGGCTGTGCTGCTCCTCGTCGTTGACGAGCACATAGAAGCGGCCGTCCTCGGCATCAAAGGGATTGGTACTCACTATTGCTCCTGTTCGTTGAATATGCGGGCCGGGCGGCGGATCCCCCGCCGAGAACGCGATCGGACAGTAGGCCCAGGCAGCTCAGGTTGGGAAAGCCCGGGCCCTGATTGAGCCCGGACAGGTTGGGCAGGAACAACTTCGGCTGGACCCCGGTCAACGCGAGGTCGGCGCCGATGGCCTGTTGCAGCCGGTCGCTGCTCAGCGGGCCGTTCAGCCTGACCTCGAGCAGGTCCTGTGCGTCCTGACCCAGCAACGGCAGGAACCACAGGGAGTCGGCCCCCGAACCGTCGATCACGAGGTCGAACCCGTGCACGGTTTCCAGTCGCTCGCCGGGCCGGTCGGTGTGCAACGTGATCCGAATCCGGTCGTCGGCGGCGACACCGTGCGCGACCCGGCCACGCAGGTGCCGGATGCGGTCGTCGGCCAATAGTGAGTCCTGGACGCGGGCGGAGAACACACCGCGGTCGGTGCGGGCCATCACGTCGCGCCGTTCGGCGAGGGTCAGTCCGGTCCAGTCCGTCGGATCGCTGAACATTCTGTTCTCGAAGAAGCTTTCGCCCCGGGTGAACAACGTCGCCTGCGGGGATATCACCGTGATCGTCGAAACCCGGTGTTTGAACAGCTCGTTGAGTATCGACGCCGCGGTCTCGCCGCCGCCGATCACCGCGACACGTTCGGCATCGATGCGATGGTGGTCGGCGGCCAACTGCCAGAACTGGGCAATGGAGAGGACCTGCGGATGACCGGGCAGCACCGATCGGTCGGGTTGACCGGGACCGGTGATCATCACCGCATCGGCGGTCACGGTGCTGTCACGGGTATGCAGCACCCACGACTCGCCGGCCAGCGACAGCCGAATGACCTCGCCGTCAACCACATTCAGCGCGGCGGCATCACCTACCCAACGCAGGTATCCAGCCCAGGTCTCGTGGGTCGGTGCGGGCTTGCCGCGGTCGATCCACTCGGCGAAACGTCCGGTCGCGACCAGATACGACTGCCAACTCAGCCGCATCATCCGCTGGTCGAGCTCGGCGTTACGGCCGGGCAGGATCGCCGAGCGGTACGGGAAGCCGACATCCTTTTCCGGGCTGGTGCCCAGCCGGTGCTGGCCGTCGGTCCAACCACCGCCCGCTCGCCAGTTCGCGGCGATCGCGGTGCGCTCGACAGCCACGATGTCGGGTATGGCGACGCCCATTTCCCGCAGCATCGCGGCCTTTGCCGCCACCGCAACCGCTTTGGCGCCGGCCCCGAGAATCGCCAGCCGTGCCGTCATCGGGGTGCCTCCGCGAGTTCTTGCAGGATGTCCTGCCAGATAGATTGCAGTGCAGCCACATCCGCATCGGTGAAGATATCGGGCACCGTGCGCCATTGGGTGACCAGTTTCCCGCCGGCGACGGCGGCGACGAGGGTCAGCTCGTGGCGCACCGCGACATTCGGTTCGGTCATGATCGGGACATGGGCGAGCAGTCCCCGGTCCAGTAGCGAACCGGCATCGAGGTCAAGCCGACCGAGGTAGTTGAGCAGCACCTGGGGTCCGCGGAATCCGCGGAGTCGTTCGGCGGTGTCGGACCGGAGGTAGCGCAGCAAGGCGTAGTCGGTTGGCAATCCGGTGATCTCGGGCATCGGCTCGCCAGGCCGGATCCGCAACGGGTAGATGGCGCTGAGCAGGCCGACCGTGTCGTCGGCGCCGGTACGGCCGTGGGTTTCCAGTGCCACCAACGGAACCGAATCGCCTTGGCCGCGTTTGTCACGCCAGCGGGCGATCAGCCGGGCGCACGCGCCGGCCAGCACCTCCTGGATCGGTGCCTGCGCCCGCAGCAATGTGCTGGTGATATCGGCCTCGGTGACCGACACGGTGATCGCGAGGTCGCCGAATCGATCCACGTGTGGACGGATTCGCCTGGCCCCCAGCACCGGGTCGTCACCGTCGAGTTGCTCGGCCCAGAATTCGACGGTGTCGAGCTCGGCCGCTCGCTCGGCAAGCGTGTGCGCCCACCGGCGATAGCTGACGCGCTCTCCACCCACCACGTCGGGTACTACTCCCCCGGCCGCTTCGCTCCTGCCCGCCGGCGCGACGGGCGTCGACCAATTCGCGGTCAGCTCCCCCAACACGATGCGCCAGGACCCTGGGTCCATCGCCAGCACATGGACCACCAGGAGCAGGACTCCCGCACTGCCGGGCCGGTGCAGCCACCGCGCCTCGGCCAGGTATCCGCGCTCTGGATCCAGTCGGTCGATCGCCGTGGCGGCATGTTCGGCGACCGCGTCGCCAAGTTCTCCGGAGACCTCCACCTCGGTCAGCGGAATGGTCTGGAGGTCACCGGGGAGGAACGTCATCGTCGCCAGATCAAGCCGGCTGCGGAACATCTCGTGCCCGGCGGCGATACCGTCCAGCAGCAGCCGCAGCCGATCGGCCGTCGCGTCCGGCGGCAACGTGATCGCCTCGATCTGCGCCAGCCGCCGGGGCTCACCGTGTTCGTAGAGCCAATGCACGGCGGGCAGGGCCGGGATCGGCCCCTGGGGTTCCGGTCCCGCGGCCAGTTCCTCGGCGTTGTCACGGTCGGCCGCAGCCGCCAGTTCGCGAAGCGTGCCACACTCCAGGACCAGTCGTGCCCGCAGTGGCAGCCCGCTCCGGCGCGCGGCTTGAACCAACGACAGCGCGACGATGCTGTCGAGCCCCAGCTCCAGCAGGTCGGCGTCGATGTCGACCTCGGTGAGGCCCAACAGCTGGGCGACCGCTTGGCCGAGCGTGATTTCGGTCGGGGTACCAGGGAGCTCCGGACTCTCGTCGGTGGTCGCCTCCGCGGCCAGGGCGGCTTCGTCGACCTTGCCGTTGGCGGTCATCGGAATGGCCTCGACGACGACCACCCTGTGCGGCATCATGTAGCGCGGCAACCGGTTTCGCAACACAGATCGCAGGTCGGGTACCGCCACGTCGCCGGCGATGTATGCGATCAATCTGGGGCCCGCGGCCTGCCGGTGTACGGCGACGTGAGCGTGCCGCACGCCGGGCACTTCCGCGAGGACCGCCTCGATCTCGCCCGGCTCGACGCGATGGCCGCGGACCTGGATCTGGGCATCGGCGCGACCGATGAACGCGTACGCGCCGTCACGATCCCGGCGCACCAGGTCTCCGGTGCGGTACATCCGGCCGCCGCCCGGCACGGCGACGAACCGCGTCGCGGTCTCGGCCGGACGGCCGAGGTATCCGCGGGTCACCTGCTCACCGGCCAGATACAGCTCGCCCACCACACCGTCGGGTACGGGCTGCAGCCACGAGTCGAGCACCACCGCGCGGGTTGATCGGGTCGGATAGCCGATCACCGGTGCGTCGTGATCGGCGATGGCGGCGACGACGGCCTCGACGGTCGTCTCGGTGGGGCCGTAACAGTTGTGGGCCGCCAGCAGGGTTTGGGTGCAGGCCTTCCTGATGTCGGTCCAGTCGACCGAGCCCACCGCTTCGCCGCCAAGGGCGAGCACACGCACGGTCCCGCGGTCGAGCAATCCGGCGCGGCGCAGGTTGGTGAACAGGGACGGGGTGACGTCGAGCATGTCGATCCCGTGCCGGTCGATGATCTCGACGAGCGCCTCGGCGTCGCGGCGGTCGGTTTCGTCGATGAGGTGGACAGCGTGGCCGAAGAGCAGCCCGGCCAGCGGCTGCCAGGCGGCGTCGAACGCGAACGACCACGCGTGGCCGATGCGCAGCGGGCGGCCCAGACGCTCGGCGGCCGGCCGCAGCATCCGTTCGGCGTGATCGTCGATATAGGCGAGTAGCGCCTGGTGAGTTCCGATGACGCCCTTGGGTTCTCCGGTGGTGCCCGAGGTGAACACCGCGTAGGCGGCTTGGCCCGCCGCGGTGGGCGTCGAGTATCGGGGGGCGGTGTGGGCCGCCGCCATGGTGTCCTCGTCGATGACGAGAGTGGCACCGGTCTGGGCGAGAATCGACTCCACCCGCCCGGCCGGCATGCCTGGCTCCAAGGGCACGTACATCCCGCCGGCCTTGAGCACACCGAGCATCGCCACCACGTAGTCGGCGTTGCGCGGTAGCCGGATCGCCACCGCGGTCTCGGTCCGCACGCCGGATTCGGCAAGCAGCCCGGCCAGACGATCCGACCGTTCGTGCAACTCACCGTAGTTCAGCTGGCCGCCGTCCCAGCACAGTGCGATCGAATCACTGTGCGCCATAGCGGTTTCCGCGAACCTGTCGGCTACCCCCAACTGGGATGTAGCGCCTGGGCGCTTGGGTGTGCCGGTCGAACGAGCTTCGCCGTCGAGCAGGATCGCGACCGCACCCAGCGGCCGGTCCCACATGTCGATCAGCCGGTTCATGGTCTGCAGGACCCGCCTGCCGAGTATGTCGGCCGACGATGCCCCGAGTGCGTTGTCGGTGACCTCCACGAGCAGCGTCAGTTCGGCGTCACCGCGGTAGGCGGCGATGGTCACCGGGAAGTGCGTCAGGCTCTCCATCGCGGCCGGTCGGAAGCGGACCTGTCCGGCGATGAACTCATGGCCACCGACGACGTCTCCGGGCGGGAAGCTCTCGTAGACCAGCAGGGTGTCGAACATCTCGCCCACCCCGGCGAAGGTGCGGAGCTGGGAGTGCGTCAGATGGCTGTGGTCACGCAGCTCTGCGGCTTCTCGTTGCAGGGCCGAACAATGCTGGGCGACAGTCATGTTCGGATTCAGGCGGACCCGCAGCGGAATCGTGTTGATGAACAACCCGACCATGGTCTCGACACCGGCCAGTTCCGGGGGACGCCCGGACACGGTAACCCCGAACACGACGTCGTCGCGATCGGTCAGCCGCGACAGGATGAGCGCCCAGGCCATCTGGAGCAGGGTGTTGAGGGTGACGCCGCGGGCGCGTGCCGCCGCAGCGAGCTGTTCGGCGTCGGCAGCGGGCAGTGTCAGCTCGGTGCGCTTGGGCAGCCCGGCACCGTCCCCCCCGAGCGCCGGTGACAGCAGGGTCGGCCCCGGCATGCCCGCCAGGTGTTGGCGCCAGAGGAGTTCGCCGACTTGCGGATCGCGGTCCGCGAGCCAGCCGATGTAGTCGCGATACAGCCGAGGCGCGGGCAGCGTATCCCGGTCGCCGCCTCCGCGGTACAGCGCGAGCATCTCACCGATGAACACCGGCAGCGACCACCCGTCGATCACGATGTGGTGCGCGGTGACCACCAACCGCCAACGCTGGCCGGGCAGTTCGATGAGCAGGAAGCGGATCAACGGGCCGTCGTGCAAGGTGAACCGCCTGCCGCGTTCGTATTGTTCGAGCGCGGCTGCCTGATCGTCATCGGCGCGTACCTGCTGCCACGGCAGTTCGACTGTCGACGGCACGATCTGGACCGGACGCGGGAGGTCCTGATGCCAGAAGCTGGCCCGCAGATTGGGGTGGCGCACCAGCATGGCCGAGGCGCAGTCCCGCAGCAGGGCGACGTCGAGCGGCCCGGACACGTCGGCCGTCATCGCGATGACGTACGGGTCCTCGGCGTCGGGCCCGATCAGCGTGGCGCGCGAGTACAACCCAAGCTGCAGCGGCGACAACGCCAGCACGTCGTCGATGTCAGGAGTGGTCACGACGGATGCGCCTTCGACCACGACGACTTCAGCGCATCCAGGTCGGCCGCCGACAGTCCCGACACACTCATCGCTTCGTGTCGCGTGTCCGCGCGATCATCGACCTGGCCGGGCTGCGGCCCGTCGTCGAGCGCGCCGGCCAGTGCTGCCACCGTCGGGTACTCGAAGATCATCCGGGGCTCGACGGTCAGACCGGCGGTCCGCATCCTGGAAGCCAGCTGTACCGACAGGATGCTGTCGCCGCCGAGGGCGAAAAAGTCGTCGTCCCGGCCGATTCCGGCCACATCGAGTAACTGGCCCATGGCGGCCGCGACGGCCCGTTCGGTGTCCGTTCTGGCCGGCTCACTCGTCCCGGTGGTGTGCACCTCGGGTCGGGGCAGTCCGGGCCGGTTCAGCTTTCCGGATTCGGTCGAGGGCATCACGTCGAGCACCGAGATCGTCGACGGCGTCATGTAGCCCGGTAGCGCCGCAGCCACCGACGCGCGGACCGCCGCGACAAACGCCGCCGGGTCAGCGACGGGCGTGTGCGGCACCACATAGCCGGCCAAGCTGGCCCCGCCCGGTCCGTCCCAGGTGCGCGCTGCGGCGACCGCGACACCGTCGGCAGCCCTCAGCGCGGCCTCGACTTCGGCGAGTTCGACCCGGAATCCGCGCACCTTCACCTGGTGGTCGGTGCGGCCGACGAACTCGAGTCGGCCGTCCTCGGTCCAGCGGCCACGGTCGCCACTGCGGTAGAAGCGTGACCCCGGTTCGGCGGCATAGGGATTCGGGACGAACCGGGTTGCGGTCAGCCCCGGCTGCTTCCAGTAGCCGCGCGCGATCTGCTCGCCCGCGTAGTACAGCTCGCCGACGACGCCGACCGGTACCGGCTGCAGCGCATCGTCGAGCAGGTAGACCTGCGACCCCTCCATGGGCTTGCCGATCGTGGGGGTAGGCAGGTCCAGCGGGCCACGGATCAGCGCACCCGAGGTCTCGGTGGCGCCGATAGCGTTCAGCAGTTCGACGGTCGGGCTGTCGCCCACGCACGCGACGAGGCGCTGCAGCAGCGACACGTTGACCGGTTCACCACAGGTCACCAGCCGGCGCAGCGCTCGGACGGCATCCGGGGTGCTGTCGACGAGGGCGGACACCAGGCTGGCGACTCCGGTGACCTGGACCACCGAGTGCCGTTCGATCAGGCCCGCCAACGCCTCGGCGTCGCGGTGCTCGACGTCGTCGGCGACGATCAGCGTCGAACCGGCCACCAGCCCGGCCAGCGTCTCGATGCACCCCTCGAGGAACGTCATCGGGGCCTGTGCCAGCCTGATGTCGTCGCCGGGCACCGGGTAGTGCTTGACTTGCCAGGTCAAGCGCGTGCTCATCGCCCGATGGGTGCCCACGACGCCCTTCGGCTTGCCGGTGGACCCCGAGGTGAACATGAGGTACATCGGGTCGTCCGGACGCGGCGGGGCAAGGGGCGCAACCGGAACCGTGGCATCCAGCTCGGCCCGAATGCCCGGATCGTCCATCGAGATCAACGTGACGCCGTCGGCGGCGGGCATCGTCGCGCCGGCCTCGGCGGTGACGACCACGACCTCCGGCGCGACGTCGTCGAGCATGAATTGTTTGCGCGCCCGCGGGTAGCCCGGATCAAGCGGGAAGAACCCGGCTCCCGCCTTCATGACGCCGACCAGGGCGACCACGAGGTCGATTCCGCGGCGCATCGACATCCCGACCAGCGAGCCCGGACCGACACCGTGGCGCACGAGCAGATGCGCGAACCGATCCGAGCGGTGATGCAGCGCAGGGTAATCCAGGGACTGGTCACCGCATCGCAACGCCACCCGGTCCGTGCCCCAGGCGCGGCTGGCCTCGAGCAGTTCCGGCACCGTCCTGGCTCGGTCGGCGGGCGACGCGATACCTCGGCTCTGCGCGAGCACCTGATCCAGTTCGGCCGCCCCGAGCAGGTTGACATCGCGCAACGTGGCGTCGGGATCGGTGGCGAACGCGTCGATCACCTGGTTTAGCCAGAAGGTGAAGCGCTGCATCGTCGAGGGGTGGTACAGCTCGGTGCGGTAGATGACGTGGCCGCGGTAGCCGTCGTCGCCGACGAAGAAGTTCACGCTCAGATCAGCGTGCGCCACATCGAATGTCGGCTCCAGCGCGGTGAACCTGGTCTCGCCGTCGGGTGCGGCCTCGATCAGCTGATTCTCGGGCAGCTCTTCGCGAACGTGCACGACGACTCCGAATAGCGGGTTGCGTGACAACGACCGCACCGGGTTGATCGCGTCCACCACCCTGTCGAAGGGAAGGTCCTGGTTGGCATAGGCGGACAGCGCCATCTCGCGGGCGCGCAGCAGCGCCTCGCGCAGCGTCGGGTTACCCGACAGATCGTTGCGCAGCACCAGGATATTGACGAAAAAGCCGACCAGCCGATCCAATTCGGTGTCGGCGCGGCCGGCCACCGGGGTGCCCAGCGGGATGTCGTTGCCGCCGCCGGCTTTGTTCAGGACAACGGCGACGGCGGTCTGCAGGAGCATGAACTCGGTGATGCCCAGCTCTCGGCTGAGTGCGGTGAGCCGGTCCCGGACGCGGGAGTCGAATCGCAGCGGGATGGCCGCGCCGGCCCCGCCCGCGATCGGCGGCCGGGGCAGATCCGGCCGCAGCCCGGTGTCCTCGGGCAGCCCGTCGAGCTGGCACACCCAGTACTGCCGCTGCGCATCCATCAGTTCGGTGTCGGAGAGCAGCTCGGCCTGCCATGCCGCGTAATCGCGGTACTGGATGGGCAGCGGCAGCCAGGACGGCCCCGTCCCCTCGCGCCGCGCGCGGTAGGCGGTGAGCACGTCGGTGAACAGCACACCGGCCGACCAGTGGTCGGCGGCGATGTGATGCACGACCATCGACAGCACGCATCCCTCGGGCGTACGTAACACCGCGATGCGGATCGGCAGCTCCGACTCGAGTTGGAAGCGGTGTGCCCGTTCGCCGTCGAGTTGCGTTGTCAGCCAATCCCCGTCCGGACCGTCGAGGCGCCGCACATCGATGGTGTCGGCGCTCTCCACGACCTGACGGGGAATGCCGTCGATCTCGCGGTAGACGGTGCGCAGGATCTCGTGGCGGGCGACCGCGTCGCCGACCGCGCCGACCAGTGCGTCGACATCACACGGCCCGGTCAACCTGGCCGCGAAGGGGATGTTGTTCACCGGGCTGGGGCCATCGACGCGGTACTGGAACCAGCTGCGCAGCTGGGCGGCCGACAGCGGGGAATGCTCGGCATCGGTGTTGCGGGCGACGAGCTGCGGACGTAGCGAATTCGCCTGGCCGTCCGGCAGATCGTCGATCAGCGCCGCAAGCTCGCCGGGGGTGCCGCGCTCGAACACGTCGCGCACGCTGACCTCGACCCCACAGGCCTCGCGGACCGCGGCGACCAATTTGGTAGCCAGCAGTGAGTGTCCGCCGAGGCTGAAGAACGAGTCGTCGCAGCCGACCTCGCCGGCCCCGAGTAGCTCGGCGAACAGCGCGGCGACGGCGCGTTCGGTCTCGGTGACCGGTGCGCGATAGTCGACGGCCGGTCCGATCTCGGGTTCGGGCAGCGCTGGCCGGTCCAGTTTCCCGTTGGCGGTGACCGGGATTTCGTCGATGGCGACGTAGGCGGCCGGGATCATGTAGTCGGGCAGTGCGGCGGCGACGCGGCTCTTGATGCGATCGATGTCGACGATGTCACCGGCGACCGGCGTCACGTAGGCGATCAGGCTCTTCCCGAGATGCGGCAGCTCGGCGGCGATCACGACCGCGTTGCCGACACTGGGATCCACGGTGATGGCTGCGGCCACCTCGCCGAGCTCGATACGGAAGCCGCGAATCTTGACCTGTTCGTCGGCGCGGCCGACGAACTCGAGGTCACCGTTGCGGTTGCGCCGAGCCAGGTCGCCCGTGCGGTAGAGCCGGCCGCCCGGGTTGAACGGGTCGGCGACAAACCGTTCGGCCGTCAGCACCGGGCGGCCGTGGTAGCCGTGCGCCAGTTGTGCTCCACCGATGTAGATTTCGCCGATCACATCGACAGGCACGGGGCGCAGTGCATTGTCGAGTAGATAGAGCGTGGTGTTGATCTTCGGCTTGCCGATGGGCACCACGCCGGTGCCCTGCCTGCCCTCGACCTTGTAGCGCGAGGCGTTGATGATCGCTTCGGTAGGCCCGTAGAAGTTGTGTAGCAGCGCATCGAAGGTGGCGTGGAACTTGTCGGCCAGCTCGCCGGGCAGAGCTTCACCACCGATCGGCACCCGGCGCAGGGTGCGCCACTGCTCGACTCCGGGCAGCGACAGGAAAAGTCCGAGCAGCGACGGCACGAAGTGCATCGACGTAATGGCCTCACGCTGAAGCAGATCGGTGAGGTAGCCGATATCGCGCAGCCCGTCACTGCGCGGAATCACCAGGCGTGCACCCTGGGCGAGAACCCCGAAGATCTCGCCGATCGACACATCGAAGCTCGGCGAGGCCACCTGTAGCAGCCGGTCATCCGGACCGATCTGGTACTCGTCGGCGAACCACCGGAAGTAGTCGGCAACGGGTCGGTGCGGCACCGGAACACCCTTGGGCAAGCCGGTCGAGCCCGACGTGTAGATCAGGTACGCGGTGTTGGCCGGACCGAATGGCCGGACCAGATCCGACGGTGCGAGGTTATCGCCAGGGAGATTCTCTGTTCCCGTTATCGGTTCGCGCACCACAATTTTGGGATCGGCGTCGGCGAGGATGTAGGCGATTCGGTCGGCTGGGTATTCGGGATCGACGGGGAGATAGACCGCGCCGGCCTTTGCAATACCCAGGGCGGTGACCACCAGCTCCGGTGATTTGTCCAGCAGCACCGCGACCCGGTCTTCGGCGCCGATCCCCTGTGCGACCAGCCAGCGCGCATGCTGATTGGCCGCCTCGTTGACCTCGCGATAGCTGTACCGGCGACCCTCGTAGACGACGGCTGTCGCGTCCGGCTGCTGCGCGGCGCGATCGGCGATCAGCTCACCGAGTGTCAGTGCCGGGCAGTCGAAGTCCGCACCGTGAGACATCTGCTCCAGCCAGGCCGCATCGGCGTCGTCCAGCACAGTCAGGTCGGCCAGCACCCGATCGGGGTGGGACAGCGCGTCGGCGAGGAGCACGGTGAAACTGTCCAGAAGTTGCCGGGCCAGCTTTCCGTCGATCACCTCGGTCAGGTACTCGACCTCCACCTGAACCTCACCGCCGGTGAACTCGACCATGAAACCCAAAGGCAACTGCGCGAACTGGCCGCGGAACTCGGCCCGTTGGCAGCGCACACCGGGCGGATTGAAGCCGTCGCCATCGGACTCACGCATGCCGAAGCCCACCCGCGCCATCCGCTCGACGCCGTAGCGGCGGTCCGGGTTGAGTTCCCGCACCACCCGGTCGAGGTTGATCCGCTGGTGGGCGAATGCGCCCACCGCGGTCTCGCGTGCGGCCGTCACCAATTCGCGAAAGGTGGTCCAGCGGTTGGGCCGCATCCGCAGCGCGACGGTGTTGCCGTAGTAGCCGATGACGTCATCCGAATGGCGGTTGAGAACCGGTGCGGCGACCAGGAAGTCGTCGGCGTGGGTGTAGCGGTGCAGCAGTGCCGAGAATGCGGCCAGCAGCACCATGTACGGTGTCGCACCGGCCTCGTGTGCCAGTTTCGTCACCGCGTCGACGGTGTCGGCGCCCAATCGGGTCGCGCGCCGGTCGGCTCGCCATGCAGACGGCACCGCAGATCCCTTGGGACCAGGCAGTTCCAGCGGTTCGGGTGGGTCGACGAGCAGCGCGCGCCAATACTCCACATCGGCGTCATCGCTACCTGACGGCGGTGCCGGAGCCGGCGCCAACGGTTCCAGCACCTCGTCGGTGTAGGCGCGGGTGAGGTCGGCGAAGAACACCCGCCAGGAGGCGTCGTCCCAGGCGATGTGATGGGCCGCCAGCAACAGCACGTGCTCGCCCGCGCCGACCCGGGCCAGGGTAATCCGTAGCGGCGCCTCGGCGCTCAGGTCGAACGGTGTGGTGAACGCTCGCTGCGCGAGCACCTCCAGACGCAACCCACGGGCCTGCGGGCTCAGCTCGCACAACTCGTGCTGGGCCCAGCCCGGTTTCAGGTCCTCGTGCACGCACGCGCTCGGTTCTCCGTCAGCGCCGGCGTGGTACGTGGTGCGCAGTATCGAGTGGCGGGCGGCGACGGCGTCGACCGCCGCGCGCAGCCGGTCCGCGTCGAGCTCGCCGATCAACCGATACGAGACGCCGACGTTCAGCAGTGCGCCGGTGGGGTCGATGGACTGGACGAACCACATTCGGCGCTGACCGTCCGTCATTACCGCAGAATCGGCGGCAGCCGTTGGTTCCGCCAGCAGTCCGCGCTGAGCGAGCCTGTGGCGCAACAGCTCCAGCCGATGTTGATCGGCATCAAGGGTGTCAGTCATGGCATCTCCGTGGTCAGCGCCAGGGCCACCTCAGCGGTGTCCATGTCGGTCACTTCGAGGTACAACTCCGCGATCTCGTCGAGTCGCTCGGCGGGTTCGAGTTCGCGCAGTCGGTTGGCCAGGCCTTCGATGGTTCGGGTGGCAAAGATGTCGGCGACGCTGAGGCCCGAGATGTCCAGCCATTGTCGGACCCGCGCAACCACGGTGGTAGCCAGGACGGAGTCGCCGCCCAGGCTGAAGAAGTCATCGTCGACTCCCAGCCTGGACACGCCGAGAACTCCTGTGATGAGCGAGGCCAGCGCCGACTGCAGGGGGCCGGACGCGGGCCGGTGCCCGGACGCGGATTCCGCCTGTTGCGCCAGCCGCCGTGCGATGGCCTGCCGGTCGACCTTGCCGCCCAGTGTGTACGGGATCCGGTCGACCGCCTCGATGTGCTGCGGAACCATGTGGGGCGGAACTTCTTTGCCGAGCTGATTCCGGAGTGCGTCGACCGTCAGTGAACCCGGTGCCAGCGCAACTGCCGCCGCCAGCCAATCCTGGGAGCCGGTGCGGGCGGGGATGGTCACCGCAACGGCGCCCTGCACGCCGACGACCCGCTGCAACGCCGCCTCGACCTCGCCGAGTTCGACCCGGTAGCCGCTGATCTTGACCCGGTTATCGGCCCGCCCGACGAATTCACATGTCCCGTCCGGCCAGAAGCGGGCGAGATCACCGGTGCGATACCAGCGGACGCCGTCGTGGTCGACGAAGCGCTCGGCGGTCAGGTCGGGCCTGCCCCGATAGCCGCGTGCGACCCCGCGCCCACCGACCCACAACTCACCGACCACCCAGTCCGGGCAGTCCGCGCCGCTGGCGGCGACAACGCGGCATCGGTTGTTGGGCAAGGGTTTTCCGAACGGTATCGCGGTCCAGTCGGCCGGTACGTCGGCCACCTCGCAGATCGTGTTGTGGATCGCCGTCTCGGTGGCGCCGCCGAGGCCGGCGAACCGCACCGTCGGGGCGCGCTCACGTAGCTGCCGCGCCATCGCGGGAGTGACCCAGTCCCCGCCGGTCGGGACCACCCGCACCGTCGGGAGGGGGCCGGCCACGTCGAGCAGCATCGCCAACCAGCCGGGCAGGAAATGCAGCACCGTGACCCGATGGGTCTCGATGAGCCGGACCCAATGGTCGGGGTCGCGGCGATGCTCCTCGTCAACCACGACGATCGCCCCGCCGGTGGCCAGTGTGGCGAAGATGTCCAGCACCGAGATGTCGCATTCCAGCGTGGACAGCGCCAGGCATCGGTCGTCAGCTCCGAGCCCGAAATGCCCGGTGATGAACTCGACGGTATTCATCGCCGCGTCGTGAGTGACCTCGACCCCCTTGGGCTCACCAGTCGAGCCGGAAGTGAACAGCACGTAGGCCAGCCGGTTGGGATCGCCGGCGACAGGGAGCAATTCAGTTCCGCCGCCGCGTGCGATCGCATCGGCAACCGTCATCGCGGGCACCGGCACGTCGAGCAACTCCGTGCCGCACACCAGCGCGAGATCCACCGCGCCGCCGGCGATCATCCGCTGCGCCCGCTCGTGCGGCTGGTCGACACCGACGGGAAGATAGACCCCGCCTGCGGCATGGATCCCCAGCAGCGCCGGCACCTGTTCGGCGGTCTTGGGGCCGAGCACTGCGACGGTCCCTCCGTCGGGGAGCCCGGCAGCACGCAAGGAGGCGGCAACCGCGAGCACCTGCCGGCGCAGCTCCCCGTATGTCAGATCGCCCATACTACTGAAAACCGCTGGTGCGTCGGGCTGTTCGGACGCGGCGGCGAAGAACCCGTCGTGCAACATCCGTCCGCTCGGGATCGTGGCCGTCGTCACCGCTTCCCGAGCGTCGCGCTGCTGCGCGGGCAACAACGGTCCCCGCGCGATGTCCCAGGCGTCGTCGTCGTGAGCGAGGCGTCGCACCTCGTCGATGTGACGGGCGAACATCGCATCGATCACCCCGGGGCGGAACGCGTCCTCCCTGACATCCCAGTTCAGCAGGACGCCGCCGTCGAATTCGGTCACCTGGGCGTCGAGCAGGACCTGCGGGCCTTGCGAGATGATCCACTCCGGCGACCCGAATTGCGTTGTCACCTCGGGGCTGAACAGCTCGCCGAGACCAAGTGCACTGGTGAACACCACCGGTGCCAGTGCCTGCGTCCCGCGGTGGCGGCCCAGATCTCGCAGCACCGACAACCCCGGATACGACGCGTGCGCCGCCGCCTCGTGCATGGTCTGCTGCACCACCCGCGCCCGCTGAGCCGGGGTGGCAGCGGCGGCGAGATCGATGTCGAGCAGCAGCGATGACGTGAAGTCACCGACAACTCTGTCGACTTCCGCGTGCAGTGGTTCACGTCCGAACAGCGGGACGTTGAGCAGGAAGCGGGGGTTGGCCGACCAACCGGCCACCGTGTCGGCGAAGGACGCCGCCAGCGTCATCGCCGGTGTCACGCCGCGCTGCCGGGCGCGATCGAACAGGCCGTCGCGCGTGGCCGGATCGAGCCAATGCCAGCGACGCCCCGCGCGGCGCGGGTCGGACTGCTGGGCGAGCGGCACCAACGGCAGTGCCGGTCCATCGGGCAGCTCGGGAACCTTCTCGGTCCACCATTGCCGATCGGCGTCGAAGCTATCCGGCGGCGAAACCTGTTGACGGTACTGCTGATACGTGTAGCCGATCTCGGCAAGCAGATCGCCGCGGTACAGCGCGGCAAGGTCGGCCATCAGCGCCCGGTAGCTCAACGCGTCGGCGGCTTGCATGTCCAGGTCGACGTGCAGTCGGGTGCGGTCCCCGGGCAGCAGGGTCAACGTCAGCTCGAGCACCCGGCCGTCGAGCTGTTGACACGACTTATCCGCGCGGATGGCCGCCAGCCGGTGCTCGACGGTGGCGTCGTCGACGCCGCGAAGGTCCACGACCGCGACGGGTAGCGGGTCCGGCGCAGTGCCGATGCGCTGGGTGCCGTCGGGCAGGAATTCCACCCGCAGCATCGGGTGGCGAGCGGCCAGTTGGGCGGCTGCCTGGCGAATCCGCTGGGGGTCAACCGCGTTGCCGTCGAACTCGACGTACAGATGGCCGGCCACACCGCCCAGTTGTTGGTCGGCATGCCGACCGATCCACATGGCGTGCTGCATCGGGGCCATGGCGAAGGGCTCACCCGGGAGTGTTGGGGATGGGGCCGGCAGGGGCTGGGCCGATACCGGTTCGGGCCGCTCGGCCGGTGCCAACAGTTCGGTCCACGCGCGGACGGAGGGGGCGGCGGCGAGCCTGGCGAAGTCGATGTCGAATCCGGCGCGACGCCAGTGGCCCGCCAGCGTCATCATCCGGATCGAGTCCAGACCTTGAGCGATCAGATCGCCGTCCGGATCGATGTCGGTGTGGTCGACGCCGAGCAGCTCTGCGACCCGGCCGGTGATCATGGCCGCGTCCGGGCCCCCCTGCTGCGGGGAGCCGTCTTCAGCCCCGATCACTGTCGCCTCCCTGCATCTGAATAGCCTCGCCTAACTTTGGGAAGGCTACCCTATGCTTACCTCTCGGATGCCGGCTACCTCAGGGAGCGCAATGACCGGATTCACGCCCTTTCCGCCAGACCGCGCAGCGGCCTACCGCGAGGCCGGCTATTGGGCCGGCCAGCCCCTCGACGGGATCCTGCGGTCCGCCGCCGAGCGCTGGCCGGACCACCGGGCTGTCATCGACGATCGGTCCAGCCTCAGCTACGCCGAACTGGACCAACGGGCGGATGCCGCCGCAGCGGGACTTCACGCGGTGGGAATCGAGGACGGTCACACGGTCTTGGTGCAGCTGCCGAACAGCTGCCAGTTCGCCGTCGCACTGTTCGGGCTCTTGCGCGCCGGCGCCGTGCCGGTGATGTGTCTGCCCGGCCACCGCGACGCGGAACTCGCGCATTTCCTCGAAGTCAGTGGTGCGGTGGGCATCATCGTCGGCGGCGAGGCCGGATTCGACTTCCGGGCCATGGCCGAGCGACTACTCGAACGGGACAACGCGCTGCGCCACATCATCGTCGACGGCGAAGCGGGACCGCACATCTCGTGGTCGCAGCTGTGCGAGGGAGACGGGCAGCCCCCCCGGCTGCGTGTCGATACCAGTGGCCCGGCCGTCCTGCTGGTGTCCGGCGGCACGACGGGTGCGCCGAAGCTGATCCCCCGCACCCATGACGACTATGTCTACAACGCCACCGCCAGCGCGCGGGTGTGCCGGCTGACAAGCGCGGACGTCTACCTCGTCGCGTTGCCTGCAGGCCATAACTTTCCGCTCGCATGTCCCGGGCTGCTGGGTGCGATGACGGTTGGCGCCACTGTCGTGTTCGGCACGGACCCAAGCCCGGAAGCGGCGTTCGGGACAATCGCCCGCCACGGAGTCACCGCCACGGCGCTGGTGCCCGCGCTGGCGCGGTTGTGGGCGCAGGCCTGTGAGTGGGAGGAACAGCGTCCGACCACCCTGCGGCTCCTGCAGGTCGGCGGCGCCAAGCTGGGCGCCGACGATGCTCGGCACGTGCGGTCGGCGCTCACGCCCGGATTACAGCAGGTGTTTGGGATGGCCGAAGGCCTGCTGTGCTACACGAGAATTGGCGATCCTGCCGAGATCCTCGAGCACACTCAGGGACGGCCGCTGGCCGAGCATGACGAGTTGCAGATCGTCGATGACGAGGGTGTTGCCGTGCCCGAGGGCGAGCCCGGCGAACTGTTGGTGCGCGGGCCTTACACGATCAACGGCTACTTCCGGGCCGAGGCGGAAAACCAGCGCTCGTTCACCCCGGACGGCTTCTACCGCAGCGGCGACAAGGTGCGCCGCCTCGCGGGCGGCTACCTGGAGGTCACCGGCCGAGTCAAGGACGTCATCCTGCGCGGAGGCGAGACCGTATCGGCGCTCGACCTGGAGAGCCACCTGCTGACCCATCCGGCTGTTTCGGCAGCGGCCGCTGTCGGCATACCCGATCCGTATCTTGGTGAGAAAATCTGCGCCGCAATAGTTTTCCGCGGAAGTCCGGTCTCACTTGCCGAGCTCAACGACCATCTCGACACCCGAGGGGTCGCCGTGCACTGCCGTCCGGACATGGTTGCGCCGATGCCCGCGCTGCCGACCACGGCAGTGGGGAAAGTCGACAAGCGCACGATCGTCGCGCAGGTGTGCCCCTGAGCCGGGTCACTCACTGCGCGGGACGAGGTGGGGTGCCAGGCATCCCATCTTCTCGCACGTCTCCTCGAATTCGCGCTCGGGTGACGACGCCGCGATGATGCCCGCGCCGGCGCGCAGCCAGGTCCGGGAATTGACTTCGTAGACCGCCCGCAGCGCGAGCGCGGCATCCAGGCCGCCGTCGGGGGTGAACATCGCGACCGCACCCGAGTACAGGCCGCGCGGCATTTCATCGAGCCGCAAAATCGCCTCTACCCCAGGTGCTTTCGGGATACCCGATGCCGTCACCGCGGGGAACAGCGCCTCAAGCGCATCCATCCGATTCCTGGCTGGATCTAGTCTGGCCCCGACGGTCGAGCCCAGATGCTGGACGCTGCCACGCTCCCGCACGGTCATGAAGTCAGTCACCGCGACGCTGCCCGGCTCGGCAACCTCGGCGATCTCGAGCATCGATGTGCGGACCGACAGTGCGTGCTCGACGATCTCCTTGGCATCCGATTCCAAGTCGTCACGCGCCGCTCGATCATGGGTGGTTCCGCGGCCGAATGCCCGTGTGCCGGCCAGTGGTTCGGTGATCACCACACCGTCGCTGTGCACTGCGGTCACCAGTTCAGGGCTGAAGCCCAGGGCACGGATACCGCCGAGGCGCATCAGAAATGAACGTGCAGGCGTGTTGTGCCTGCGGCCCACGCTATAGGTTGCCGGGAAGTCGACGGTGAACGGAACGTCGACGCTGCGGGACAGAATCACCTTCTGGTAGCGGCCATCCCGGATCTCGGCGATTGCCGTCGCGACGCGGTCCCGGTATCGGCCGTGATCGACCGATATGTCCACCCCGCGGACCTCACGACTCAGCGCGCCGGGCCGTAGGTCCCGCACGGCTGCGCGCAACTGCTCGTCACCGTTGATGATCTCGATCCCGTCGGCCGAGACCAGAACGCGGCTGACGGGAGTAAAGATCCGGGCCAGCGGTGTGCCCGTGGGGATCTGGTCGAACAGCCCCAAGCGATGTGCGCCCAGCTCGAAGGACATCCATCCGAACGCCGGCTCGCCGTCACCCAGCACGGTATCGAGCGCTTCAGCCAGCACTGCCGCGGGGCGGCCGCGCCAGGGATGGCTCACCACCGGACCACCGTCGCTGATGCGGCACTCGTCGCGATCGAGCTCGATCGATGCCCTGCTACCGATCGCGAGTGTCCAGCAGCCGTCCTGCTCGTAGACCAGATAGTCGGCGCCGACGCGCTCGGGAACGCCGGCGGCGAGCTGGGCAACGACATCCGCCGGGACCATTCCGTGCGGTAGTTCGGTCCACCGGGCCGCTTCGATCGGCGATCGGGGTACCGCGGTCACATCGGTCATTGATTGAGGGTAGCCTAACCTGTGTTTTCGGTTGGACCTCCATCCGGTCCTCGAATAACCCCATGTCACAGGCATGGGTATCACGGATGTCTGGAGGTGAGGTCGCAATGATCTCGTTCGTCGTCCCGACCCTCAACGAACAACAAACCGTCGCGAAGACCCTCGAGTGCCTGGCCTCCTATTCGGGCGAGCACGAGATCATCGTGTCCGACGACAACAGCACCGATGACACCGTCGAGATCTGTCAGAGGTACGCCCACACGGTCGTCCGCTATGGCCGGCCCGAGAAGCAAACCATCGCTGCGGCCAGAAACGCCGGCGCGGCCGTCGCCCGAGGTGATTACCTGGTGTTCGTCGACGCCGACGTCCTGATCCCGGATATCGACGATTTCTTCCGCCGCTCGCACGCCCGATTCCAGTCCGACCGCCGCCTGGTAGCGCTGACGGGCCAATGCCGGGTGGTTCCTGAATCCGCCACCGCAGCTGACCGATTCGTGTTCACCATGCTCGGTGTGCAATTTCTGTTGCAGAACAACATCCTGCGGGTGGGCGCGGCCAGTGGAAAGTTTCAGATGGTGGTCACCGACGCATTCGAGACGATCGGCGGGTTCAACGAGAAGCTCGTCGCGTCCGAGGATATGGATCTCTTCCGGCGGCTATCCCGAGTCGGAAGAACCTATTTCGCAAGGGATCTGACCGTTTACCACTCCGGCAGACGCGCCAAGGCGATCGGCTGGCGCAAGCTTCTGTGGCAGTGGTTCAGCAACTCCGTCTCGGTGTTCTTCTTGAACCGATCGGTCAGTACGGAATGGAAGGTGATCCGCTGATGATCGAACTGGAACGCCTCAGCAAGTCCTACGGCGGGGTGACCGCGTTGACCGACGTGAGCTTCACCGTGCCGACCGGCTCGGTGCTGGCGCTGCTCGGTCACAATGGCGCGGGCAAGACGACGGCGGTGCAGATTCTCTCGACATTGATAACGCCGACCGGGGGACGGGCCACCGTGGCCGGATACGACGTCGTCGAGCAGGCCGCGCAAGTTCGGGACAGCATCGGTGTCACCGGGCAGAGCGCCAGCCTCGACAACGTGATCACCGGGCGGCAGAACTTGACTCTCTTCGGTCGGTTGCGCGGCATGCGGCGCAAGGAAGCTCGACGACGAGCTGACGAGCTGATCGGCCAGTTCGAACTCGACCACGCGGCCGACCGGCCCGTCTCGACCTACTCCGGGGGGATGCGGCGCCGCCTCGACATCGCCGCGGCGCTGGTCGTGACTCCCCAGGTGCTCTTCCTCGACGAACCGACAACCGGTCTGGATCCCCGCAGCCGCCGCCAGGTCTGGGAGTTGGTGACCGAGCTTGCCACCCAGGGCGTCACGGTTCTGCTCACCACCCAGTACCTCGAAGAGGCTGACGTACTGAGCGATTCGATCGTGATCCTGAACTCGGGCCGGGTCGTCGCACACGGCACCGCCGAAGAACTCAAGCGTCAGGCCGGCGCGACCTACTGTCAGGTCACCCTCGTGCGTTCCGCTGATATCCCGCGCGTCGTCGCCGTGCTGGCCGATATCGACGACGTCGATGCCGACGACGAGACCAACACCGTGTCGGTGCGCGCGCGCGACGGTGTCGGCACGCTCGCCGACGTCATCCGCCGCACCGACCAACTGGGCGTGGGCCTCGTCGACATCTCGCTGCGCAAGCCAACTCTCGACGAGGTGTTCTTGCATTTGAGCACGGCGGCGCTGACCCCATGACCGCGATCACCGCGCTGACGGAACGAATCGTGCACACCGCGGTGCGCGATTTCGACCTGGCGCTGGGCATCCTGGTCCCGGTGGGCACCCTGCTGGGGCTCAACGGCGCGTTGCGATATGTCATCAACACCGGTGAGATGAGTTACGCCGAGTACCTTGTGCCGGCCATCATCGTCCAGGCCATGCTGCTCGGCGCGGTGACCTCCGCCGATCGGGCCGGTCGGGAACAAGCCTCGGGCCTCACGGCCCGGCTACGGACACAACCCATTTCGCTACTCGCACCGATGATCGCGCGAATGCTGTACTGCCTTCTTCGCGGGGTGCTGTCACTGGCCGCAGCGCTTGCGACCGCCTATCTACTGGGTTTCCGGTTGACCGGCGGCGTTGCCTGCACTGTCGCGTTTATTGCCATCCCGCTGTGCCTGACCTTGGCGCTTTCACTGGGCGCCGACGCCACCGGCACCTGGCTTCGCAGAATCGGCGGGAGTCAACTCCTGCTGATGCCACAGCTGATCCTGATTCTGGTCTCGACGGGACTGGCTCCCGCCGAAGCCTTTCCGAACTGGGTGCAGCCTTTCGTCCGGCACCAGCCGGTCTCCCAGGTGACCGACACCATCCGCGTACTGGCCGTCGGCCACGTCGCGGGCAGTCGCGTAGTGATCACTGCGGCGTGGTGTCTGGGTCTCCTCCTCATCTTCGGGATCGTCGCGGTCCGCGTGCAACGGCGGCCGGTGTGAGGACAGGCACCGCGATCCATCGGCGGATCATGCCCGCCGTTATCCTCACCGAGCGCATGTTCATGCACTGGCGGCTGCATCCGATGGTGCCGCTGCAGTCCGTGCTGCTGCCAACCCTGTTGCTGTTGACCTATTACCTGGTGGTCAGCAAGTCGATGATGCTGGCAACCGGGTCCGACAACCTCGCCACGCTCGTGCCGATGTGCATCGTCGCCGGCACCATGATGGGGACGCTCAACGCTGGCTTTCACATACCCGGCGAACGCGACAGCGGACTGCTGAGCCGGTTCTGGGTGATGCCGGTGCACCGGGGCAGCTTCCTGGCCGGCACGGTGCTAGCCGAAGCGGCGCAGACGTTGGGCGCCGGCTTCTTCATCCTGCTGGTCGGCATGTCGCTCGGGTTGCGATTCGAGGGTCCCTGGCTTGCCGCCATCGCTTTCCTGCTGATCCCGGTACTGGTCACCATCGTCTTCGCCACCATCGTCATCGCCGTCGCGGTTCGCACGCACAGCGCCCCGCTGCTCACCCTGTTGGGGGGCGCGGCAATCGGTTTGGCGTTCTGCACCGGCGGGGTGGCACCACTCGAGCACTTCCCAGCCTGGGTTCAACCCATTGCGCGCGCCCAACCGCTCACCCCCGTCATCGACGCGATGCGCGCACTCGTCGAGGGTGAGCCGGCCGGCCGCTCACTGCTCATCGGCTTGGCGTGGTTGATCGGACTGGCGGCGGTATTCGGACCACTGGCCGTGCGGGGGTATCGGGCCGCGGCACAGTCCGGTGGCGCAGGCTGACGCGCCAAGCGTCGTCGTGGATACCCGATTTCAGCAACTCAGCAGAGGCGACCGTTGCGACAAGAAATCGGCGGCATCAACGGTGGATGTTCGCGAACACATTCGTCGTCCGCGTAGCGCCCAGACGTAGCCCCCACAGCGGGCTCCAAGCCAGCCATAATGGCCACAACCAAGCGCCGGACGACCATCCGGCACAGGGCGGTGACCCGCCGTGCTTGAGCGCGCCATAGCCGGCGGCCTGCCCGAGCATATGACCAAATGGCATGACCCGGCTGATTTTCGGTGCGCGCGTGCGCTCGCCGGGAGGAGGAAACCGACGCGATGAAGTTCGCGATAGCCGTGCACGGCACCCGGGGCGACGTCGAACCGTGTACGGCGGTGGCACTCGAACTGATTCGCCGCGGTCACGACGTATCGATAGCGGTCCCACCCAATTTGGTCCCCTTCGTCCAGGCCTGCGGCATCGGGCCGGCGCTGCCCTACGGTGTGGATTCCCAGCAACAACTCGAGGCGTCGATCTTCCGCAAGTCCTGGGGGGTGCGAAACCCACGCAGGGAATGGCGCGAGCTCGCGGACTATCTGAGTCAGGGCTGGGCAGAGATGAGCACCACCCTGGTCAGCCTGGCCCAGGATGCCGATCTGATCCTGACCGGCACCACCTATCAGGAGGTGGCCGCCAACGTCGCCGAGCACCTCGACAAACCGCTGGCGGCCCTGCACTACTTCCCATTTCGCGCGAACAGCGTGATGTTCCCGCGTGTGCCCGGCTGGCTGGCCCGCACGATCTGGCCGGTCGCCGAGTCACTGTATTGGCGCTTGATGAAGCGCGCCGAGGTCGCGCAGCGATCCGAGCTGGGATTGCCGCGAACGCGGACGCGAGCGATCCGCCGCATCGTCGAGTTGAGCGCGGTGGAGATCCAGGCCTATGACCCACTGTTTTTCGACGGCCTGGCGCAGGAATGGGCTGGCCGCCGACCGCTGATCGGCTCCCTCACGCTGCAGCTCGACACCGACAACGACGCGCAAACCGAATCGTGGATCAACGAAGGCGCACCGCCTATCTATTTCGGGTTCGGCAGCATGCCGATCGAATGCCCAACTGCGGCGGTGGCGATGATCACGAAGGTGTGCGCCGAGCTGGGTGAACGTGCCCTGATCTGTTCGGGGGTATGGGATATCCCCGACACCTCGACTCCGCGGGTACGTGTCGTGCGCAACGTCAGTCACGCTGCGGTCTTTCCGAAATGCCGTGCCGTGGTTCACCACGGCGGAGCAGGCACCACTGCGGCCGGCCTGCGCGCGGGGATGCCCACGTTCATCTTGTGGATCAGCGCCGAGCAGCCGCTGTGGGCCAAGCGGGTCACGAAGCTCGGTGTCGGTACGTCCGAACGCTTTTCGATCGCCACCGCCGAATCGATCCGGGCCGGGCTGCAGACCGTGCTGGCGCCGCAGTGCCGGCAGCGTGCCGCCAAGATCGCCGAGGAGATGACCGCCCCGCAGGACAGTGTCTCGGCAGCGGCCGACCTCCTCGAGGCTGCGGCACGCGACGGGCGTTCAGTCGCAAAGCAATCACGGGTGCCGAATCCCGTTCGACACCAACCGGTCCACCGCCACGAGCGCGAGATGTTTCCGGCGGCAGTCGACATCGGACCACGCGACGTGATGACCGACCGTCGGATCCACATTGTCGAGTGATGCGAACACGGCACGGTTGCTACGGATCGGCTTACCACTGGTGACCGCAGGTGCCGTCGCCGCGGCAGCGACGCGGGCCCGGCGGCGCCGCTGCCAACATCCGGCCGTCGAAGTCGGCGCAACGCCCGACCACGTACCACCACCGGCCTCGGTTCCACCTGAACGTCCTCTCGAACATCGCTCCGTGGCAGCACACTTCGAGTCGACCGTCGACCGCCACCCGGATCGGGTGGCGCTGCGCACCGCGACGGGATCTGTCACCTACAGTGAGCTGTTCACCGCGGCGTGCGCCGTGTCGGAAAGCGCCCCGCCCCGTGGCGAATCACCACGTGCAGCCGTCATACCGGGCGCCCTCACCCCTGCGACGGTGGCGACCGTCCTGGGCCTCATCGCCGCCCGAACCGTCGTGGTGGCACTCGACCCGGAGCTCCCCCGCAATCGCGCGGACGCGATCACCGCCATCCTCGCCGAGCACGACTACGAGGTGGTGCCCGTCGCGATTCCACCCGCGAGACGGAACGGAGCACACGGCGTGACGGGCAAGCTCGGCTCGGACCTCGACACCCACGACGTCACCAGCATCCAATTCACGTCCGGTTCCACCGGCACGCCGAAAGCCGTGTTGCACACCAACGGACTGTGGCTGGCCGACGCTCAATTGCTGAACGACCGGTTCGGCCTCACCGACGGCTGCCGGGTGGCGCTGTGCATGCCGATCAGCTTCGCCGGCGGACTCAACGTCCTGATCGGATCCCTGCTGGGCGGCGCCGAGATCGTCGCCGTCGATCCGCGCGAACACAGCGCCCCAGCGGCGTTCGACCGCATCAAGGAGTGCCGGGCTCAGGTGATCACCTGCACGCCGTCGTTTGTCGACGCCCTGCACAGGGCCGCCGGCGGCGACACCCTTTCTCATGTCCGGCGGGTCGTCACCACTGGTGAGCCCATCCAGGTGTGCCACGTCAGGATGGCCAGGGAATTGGCGCCCACCGCGGTGATCACCAACTGGGTCGGCTCGACCGAAACGTTGGCCATCGCGAGTCACGACATCCCGCCGACAGCGCCACTGCCGCGCGGCGTGGTCCCCGTGGGAATCGCCGCCCCGCACAAGCAGATCGACATCAATGGGGACGGGGTCGTATCCATCACGTCCCGATACCTGGGTCCCGGCTATCTGGACTCTTCGGCATCCGCCGCCACCTTCACCCGCAACGGGGACGCCACGACGTACGTCGGCGGTGATGTCGGCCGCTGGGATGACCACGGCAACCTGGTGCTGTCCGGCCGCGCGGACAACACCGTGAAGATCCGTGGGTACCTTGTCGAGCCGGCCGAGATCGAAGCGACCCTGGCGTCGTACCAAGACATCCGGGAAGTCGCCGTCGTGGCCGATTGCTCCGGGACGCCGGCGCTCACCGCCTATGTCGCACCCAGCGCCACCGAGCGGACGCCGTCGGTCGCTGAACTGCGCTCCCGGCTACATCGGGACCTGCCGCCGTGGATGGTTCCGGCCAACATCGAAATCCTGGCCACCCTGCCGCGGGGGGACCGCGGCAAGGTCGACCGGATGGCGCTGCCGAGGCCAACCCGCGTCGCGTTCGAAGCACCCTGCGGTGCCCATGAAGTGACGGCAGCCACGTTGTGGGCGGAAGTGCTGTGCGTCGAGCGCGTCGGCCGCACCGACAGCTTCTACGCGCTGGGCGGTGATTCGCTGTCAGTGGCGCACATGCTGGTCACCCTTCGCGAATCACACGGCATCGCCCTGAAACCCGCCGACCTTGCCAGCGCGCCGACGCTCGCCGCGTTCGCGGAAAAAATGACCGAGGCGCAACACAGCGCCCCACAAACGACCGACCGACAGCGATTGCGGCCGACCACAACGCCACTGCGACCACTGTCGGCTGGCACCGCAGGCGCTCCCCTGCTCTGCTTCACCGGCGCGGGCGCTTCTGCGCTGTGCTTCGCTCCGCTGGCCGAGCACGTCGGGGAACAGACCGCGGTCTACGCGTTCGAACCACGTGGGCTCGCCGAACGCGCGCTGCCCGACTGGTCGATACAGCGTGCTGTGCAACGTCATTGGGTCGACCTGCGGCGTATTCAGCCGCACGGACCTTACACGCTGGTTGGGCATTCGCTTGGGGCGCACATCGCACTGGAGACGGCCCGCGTGTTGCAGGCCGACGGCGAGATTGTCGACCTGGTGGTCATGCTGGACCCCTGGCTGTCCCCCCGGGTGGCCTGGGATGCGCGCAAGGATCTGCCTGATGCGACGGTGACGCTGCAGACCGACGACGCGAACGGCTTCGGGACGTGGTGGGAGCGCCAGAAGACGGTTCCGCTTGCCGGGCTGTTTTCCGCCGACTACGACCGCAAGACGCGGGCCATCGAAGAAGTCGGAATGATGGCCGCATTCCGGCACCGGCCCGCAGCATGGGATGGTCGAACACTGCTGATCCGCAGCCATCTCAACACCGATGATCCGCGGCTGTGGCAGCGAATCCTCACCGGACAGGTGGAATCTCAGGTTCTGGACTGTGATCACCACTCGATCGTGCGGCCGCCACATATCGGCGCGGTCGTCGACTTGATCGTCGCCGCCCGCGGATCGCGCGACTAGGCGGCGGCAACTTCCGGAGTTTCCCTGGCGCTGCTCGTGTCATTGCCCAGCCAGCGGTACAGCGGCGCGGTGATCGCGGTCGTGGCAACGGCCAGACCGCACAACATCGCGAAGGCGAACGGACTGATCAACCGTGCCTGGAATCCCACCGATGCGATCGCGATCTCGGTGACACCGCGGCAGTCGAGCAGCACGCCCAGTTTGGCCGATTGCCGCCACGGCCATCGGCTGATCGACCCGAACACGAAACCGGTGCCCAGCTTCGAGACGAACGCCACGATCCACAACACGCCGACACACGCCAACCCGCGCCAACTCACCAGGTCATGCAGCGCCTGCAACGGAACCGACATCGCGATGCTGACAAAGAAGGCCGGCCACAGCACATTCACCACCGAGTTGAACCCTCGCCCCGACGACGCTTCGCCCAGCGCGGCGGGGAAGGAGAATCCCGCGATCACGGCGCCGATCGCCGGATGGAATCCGAGAAGCTGTGTCGCAGAGGCACCGACGAGCGCAGAGACTGCCATCGTGACTGCCAGCGAGCTCCCCTGCTGGAGCACATCGGTCCTGCTGACCACCCGAGGAATGACGAACACGACCACCACCAGCAGAGCCGCCCCGATCGCCAGCGTCCCGGGTGACATCGCGGTTGCGTGCGAGATAACGACCAAAGCAGTCACCAGGATCCAGGCAAGGCCGTCGGTGACAACGGAGATGCGTAGGGCCACCTGGGCGACGGGTAACAACCCGATACCCAAGTCCTTGACGATCAACACCAGGACCGGCACCGCCGTGATACCAAGCGCGATACCGACGAAGAGCCAGCCGTACGCGTCATGGTGTTCTGGTATGCCGAGGCGGGCCGCGAACATCCACGCCGCCAGTAATGACGCGCCGATCGGAATGAGGACACATGGCGCGGCACGCCATCCGATCGACGTATCGCCCAACGTGCCGAAGCGTCGTAGTTCATTGCCTGCCGCGAACATCAGCAGAAGTAATCCAGCGGTTCCGGCCGCATCGAGAAGTTGTCGAGAGGTCAACGGGATGACTTCTCCGCGAAGGGATTCGGAGAGAGATGCAAGCGCGGTGCCTACCACGATGCCGACGACGATCGGACCAAGCACCCGCGGCTGGCCGAGCCTGCCGAACAGGTTTCCGACAAGCACCGAGCCGATGACGATGACCGCCAGAATCGTCAGCCCTTGTAGCGCAGCACCGAGTGGCATCGGCTCAACCCAGTGTCCTGCTTGATACCAACGCGGGCTCAGGCGAATCCGACGCGGTGTAGGTGCCACCAAGAAGCGGACTGTCAACCCACTTCAGGGTCGGGGTGCCCATCATGTGCTTCTGGTGGACGAACCAGGGGGTCAGCTGCAGAAGTGTATGGCGCAATGCCATGTCTCGCCGGTTCTTGACGGGTTCGGAATAGAGGTCGGCAAGGGCTGCCCGGCCCAGGTTGTGGGGTCCGACGATTCGATAGCCGGACTGATTGAAGCTGCCGAACCAGAGCTGAATGAACAACTTCGGGTTGAACAGCATCATGCGCATCGGAACGAGGCAGCCGATCTCGCGGGCGAGCGAGTCCAAATACATCACCTGTGACGGGATGGACTCGGTCTGGCGCGGACTCAGCGCCGTCCAGTGCTCTTCCCACTCCTTCTCGCGCCCGATGACTTCGTCGAGGTTGCCGGGCAGTTGTTGCTTGCCGCTGCACACCCGCGCGAAATAGCGAGCCTGCATCTCCGCGCAGATCGGTATTCCGCCCGAGAAGGGCCGAACAAAGCCGATGAATGCGGCCGTCCCGTTGTGCTCTGGATGCAGGAAATGCTTGTACAGGTTGCGGACATTTCCATCTTTGACGTGTAGGTCGCCGATGGCGAAGTCATGCTCGAAACCCGTGCACAGCACGACGGTGTCGAACTCACCCTCGGCAGAGTCTCGGAACGAAACCGTGTTGCCAGCTGACGACTCAATTCCCGCATCGTTCAACGTGACTCGACCGGCGGCGATGGACGGAATGAAGCTGACGTTCTTGCAGAAGATGCGTCGCGGGCTCCAGCTGCCCTCCGGGTGGGAGCGACGATTCCACGTCTCGATCAGCTTCCAGTTCACCGCGTTCTCGACTGTTTCCACGTCGAGTTTCGGCGGATCGATTGATTCGCCCATCGGATTGACGGCGGCCCCGGCGACGCCATTGTTCCGGCTCACGCCAACCACGCCCAGCACCGACGTGGCGAACCCATAGACCACGGACATCACCAGGAAAAGAGCCTTCGCCACCGGGCTGCTTCCCCAGAACGTTTGGAGTTCAAACGGATACGTGGTGGCACGCCGATACATCTCGTGGTGGTGCGCGCGCACGGTGCCGTGATCGGTCGTTCTGGTTCGGTCAGACACCCTCGGCAAAAGGTAGGTGTATGACCGGATGGACAGCGTGCACGCACTCGCGACCTCGCCGATCTGACGAACGATATCGGCGCCGGATTCGGCCAGGCCAACGATCAGGACACGCTTACCTCGGAAGCTCTCGTTGTTCCGGTACTCGGAGGAATGCACGATCTCACCGGTGAAATTCTCCAGCCCCGCAACGGTCCGATTGGGGGTCTTGAACGGTCCGGAGCACACGGCCACCGCGTCGAACGGTTCCTTGGAATCGATACCGTCGCGGCGCACCGACACGACCCAACGATCAGAAACCCGTGCGACATTCGTGACTTCGCTGCCGAATCGGATGCGCTCTCTGAGCCCGAAGCGGTCGGTGTACGCGCTGAGGTATTCGAAGTACTCGCTCCGGGAGTAGAACTTCCGTTCCCCTCGGAACGGATAGTCCGAATAGGCCATCAGCTTCATCGAGATGGTCAGATACAGGTCGTCGTAGGCCTTCATCCGGTCACCGTCGCCCTCATAGCGAAGCCAGATGCCGCCGATATCGGGGTTCTTGTCGAAGCACACGACGTCGTGGCCTTCGTCGAGGAGCTGCTTGATGGTCGTGAGCCCGCACGGACCCGCCCCAACGACGCAGACCTTCATGAATACCTCCGACATTCCGACCGGGACAGCGCACCCCGCTGAGATATTAGGGGACGCTAACTTCTCTTTGGGGGCTACCCTCACGCCCTGAACAGGCAGCGGGTACGGGCCCCGGCTGTTGTGCAGCCGAAGCCCGTACCCGCGTCACTGCGTGACGAGCTGGCGAACGCTAGGCGCTGTTGCTCGCGTTACCGTCGTTGCCCTGGTTGCCGGTGCCGCCACCGCCGCTGCCGCCGCTGCCGCCGTTACCACCGGTGCTGGACTTGCCAGCACCGCCGGTGGCGCTACCGCCGCTGCCGCCGTTGCCACCGACACCGGTGCCCGCGCCGACCGACGTCCCGCCGCTACCACCGGTACCGCCGTTGCCACCGCGGGCGTTTCCGCCCGTTGCACTGCCGCCGTTGCGGCCAACGCCACCGTTACCGCCGATGGCGCCGCCATTACCGCCGTTGCCGCCGCGACCGCCGGTGGTGTTGCCACCCTCGGTCGATTTCGCGTTGCCGCCGGTGCCGCCGCGACCGCCGAGGCCCGACAGACCGCTGCTGCCGCCCGCGGCACCCGCGCCACCGGTGGCACTGCCGGCTTCCGAGGTCGCGCTACCACCGGAACCGCCGTTGGAGCTACGGGCGAGGAAGCGGCCGCCACCGGTGCCACCGGTGCCGCCGACCGCCTTGCCGTCCTGGTAGGCAGTGGCATTGCCGCCCTTGCCACCATTGCCGACAACGTCGGGTGTATTGCCGCCGGACAGAATGGCGTAACCGCCCGAGCCGCCCTTGCCGCCGGTGGCGGTCTGGCTGCTGGTTCCGCCGGTCCCGTCGGCCAGGCCGACCGTCGCGGAACCGCCCGCACCGCCGGCGCCTGGTCCGTAGTCGGCAGGGGCACCTTCAGTCGGCAATCCCCAGAGCGAGGTGCCGCCGTCCCCGCCGTTGCCGCCACTGGCGTTGCCGTTCACCGACGAGGCGGCACCGCCCGCGCCGCCGTTGCCGGCCTTGCTCGCGCCTGTGCCGCCTGTCAGGACGTTGAGTGCCGTGAGTTGGCCGCCGTTGCCACCCTTACCGCCGTTGCCGCCCACCGCATTTGCGTTTGCGCCCGCTGCGCTGGTGTTGGTGTCCGTGCCGCCCGCGCCGCCGTTACCGCCGTTCCCGGAGAACAGGCCCGCGTTGCCGCCGTTTCCACCGTTGGTGGCCGCCGAGGCCAGCGTTCCGTCCTGGTTGTACACCGCGTTCACACCGGCGGCGCCGTCACCGCCGTTGCCGCCGAACCAGCCTGCGTTGCCGCCATTTCCACCGTTGGCGCCCGCGCCACCGTTGCCGAAGAGCAGGCCACCATTGCCGCCGTTGCACGCGGCACCTACGCAGTCCGAGGCGGCGTCGACGCCGTTGCCGATCAGCCAGCCGTTGACACCAACGGCGGAGGCGAGAACCGACTTGGAGGCGTCAGGCGTCACGATGCTGGCGGCGCTTGGTGCCGACGAGCAACCCGGATCGGCAACGCCGCCCGTGGTCTGGCAGGAGACGAGCTGGATCTCATGTACCTGGGCCGAAACCGCCGTCGGCTCGTCGAGCACGGCGGCGGCCGCGGCCGCCGCCAACGCGAAGAGTCCGACCATCGCCGCCCCAGCGACTCCCGTCGTCGTCATGTGTTTCTGCGTGGAATGCGTTGCGGCCCTGCGTGGTCCGACCTTCGCGTTCATACAATCCCTTTGCAATTTACGGCCTTGCCGCTGTGGCAGGCGCTGGTTCTGTGCGTTTCCTGAGAGAAAGGCAGCCTCATCTTTGGGTCCGCTTGCACCCGGGTCAATAGCTACGTCCGGCGATCAGATGGCAATTACGCCCGATTTCCGAACCGCATCGGCCACGTCGCCGGCCTCGTCCTGAGACCGAAAACCCAAGGTCACAAGGCCTATTGGGCGGCTCGCCACGGCGCCTCCGGAATAGCCGGGAACCCGGCCGAAAAATAGTTGGGAAGGAAGGGCCAACTTCGGATCGGGCCAGTGCACGTCGTCGCAACAGAATGTATTGCGACATAAGGGGTTCCGCCGACGATCTCAGGCCAGATGCCGGCAGTCGGTGTCGGCGAGTTCGAGAACCTCACGCGCGCCCCGCAGCGCCGCACGGCTGCGATCGATGGCGGGGGCCTGCCACAGCACCGGCGCCTCGACGCTGACCGGGACGTCGCTCGGTAGCGCGCGCAGCATCGCCACCAGATCGATGGTGCCGGCACCGGGAAAGAGCCGAGCGTTGCGACCCTGGTATCTCAATGCCTCGATGGTCGTTGGCCGCTCGGGCAGGCCGTCACAGATCTGGACGTAGCGGAACCACGCGGCAGGCAATGCAGCGAGATCGGAAGGGGTGTTCAGCGCACGGTCGTAGTGCAGGGCGTCGACCAACAGTCCGACATTGGGATGCGCGGCGCGTGCGACGATCGCGGCGGCTTGTTGCAGATTCTCGACATCCGTCCACGGCATCGGCTCCAGGTTGGGTGTCAACGCGTAATCGGCTGCCAGATCGGCGAGTTCGGCCAGATGATCGGCGAGGCGCGCGTGATCGGGATCGTTGCCGGTGACCAGGATCTGGCTGGCTCCCAGGTAAGCCCCGGTCTCGATGAAGGCGGCGAAGTCGTGCCGAATCCGGGTCTGAGGTGTCAGGCGCAGCACTTCGATATCGATCAATGCCAGCCCTGTGTCGTCGAGCCTTCGGCGGGTCTCGCGAATCAGCGGGGTCATACCGATCGTCGGGCGCAGCGGCTCCGCCTCGGTGGCCCGGATCAGGCGGAGGCCGACGGCGTCGAAACCCGCTTTCGCGGCACAGTCGACCGTGTCGGCGGGCCCGAGCTCGAGCACCGTGAGCGGCGCCAAAGAGATCGGGCGCGTGGCGTCGGTGACGTCAACTTCTGCTCCAACCATGGATACTCCTCGTCCCCAACACCTCCCGTGGTCGCCGACCGTGCCATTGTCGGACAACCGAGCCGGAAATTGGGGGCTACCTTTCCGCGACTCGCAGCGCGGATGCCGGAGTGCCGAAAGGTCTACTTGAGGGAGGTCTGCGCGGGGGCTACCCACTCCGGCATATGCGGGGTCGGACGATCGAATGCGTAGAGCGCCATCCGCCGGTTCGACATGTCGAACTCCCCAAGGAACCTGCACCCCGCGGCCTCGCACACCCGTCGGGCAGCGGTATTGCGGTGGTCGGGATCGAACATCACGCGACGACAACGCGGTTCGACGGCGAACAAGTCGGCGATGACATGCGGGAGCAAGCCCAACCCGATGCCCTGACTGACAAGTGTGGTGTCGGCGATCGCGGCGTGCAGTCCGAGATCATATGGGTCGGCGTCATAGCAGGGCGCGATGGAATCCTTTGCCGCCCTGTACAGCTCGAGATAGCCCCCAGCGACACCGTCGAGGCTGGCAATCAGTGGCAAGGAGTACGTTCCGCCGAGTTGGGCCGCCAGGTGCGCCTTCCAGCGGGCGACCGGCCAGTCGTACTCCCATGCCTGCGCCAGGTGCGGCCGGTTCATCCACTCGGCGACCATCACGGCATCCGACTCGGTCGCGACCCGCAGCGCGTATGGCGGGTCGACAGTGGGGACCGGGGGCGCCGGCACCGCTGCCACCTCGTCGGACAGCTCAGTCAACGCGCGGGCAAGAACGAGCTCGGTCATCGTTGGGGAGCGTAGCGCAGGGACGCGCGGCAGCGGTGGGTCCGATTCCCGACATCGCGACCGCGGGTGCGGTTGAATGAGCCGGTGGCCGAGATTCGCCGCACGCGCGCGGTAGCGGCCCAGCCGCAGGCAATTTGGGATGTCCTGGCAGACTTCGGTGCCATCAGCGCCTGGGCCGACAACGTGGACCATTCCTGCTTATTGAGCCCAGAAGCACAGGACGTCGGCGTCTGCACCACCCGTCGTGTTCAGGTCGGCCGGAACACGCTCGTCGAGCAGATCACCGAGTTCGACCCGCCGAGCACACTCGCCTATGACGTCGAAGGTCTTCCCCGGTGGTTGCGGGTGAACAACCGCTGGACGCTCACGCCGTCAGCCGGCGCAACCGCAGTCGCGCTGGTCAGCACCGTCACGGTCGCCGGCCCGCTGGGACGGATCGTCGAAGGCGTCGTCACCCGCGCCTCGGCCAAGACGCTCGACGAACTGCTTACCGGGCTGGCAAGAAAATTGGAGGGCCACCGTGTCTGAAGCGTCTGACCGCCCCGACATCATCATCGTGATGACCGACGAGGAGCGTGCCACCGTCCCGTACGAATCCGACGACGTCCTCGCCTGGCGGCGGCGGGCCTTGACCGGCCGCCGGTGGTTCGACGAGCACGGGGTCAGCTTCGGCCACCACTACACCGGCTCGTTGGCCTGCGTACCGAGCCGGCCGACGATCTTTACCGGGCAGTATCCCGATCTGCACGGTGTCACCCAGACCGACGGCATCGGGAAAGCCTTCGACGACTCCCGGATGCGGTGGCTGCGACGCGGAGAAGTACCGACCCTGGGCAACTGGTTTCGCGCCGCGGGTTACGACACGCACTACGACGGCAAGTGGCATATTTCGCACGCCGACCTGACCGACTCCGAGACCGGAGAGCCGCTGGCGACCAACAACGACGACGGCGTCGTCGACCCGGCCGCGGTAGAGCGCTATCTGGATGCCGATCCGCTGGCGCCGTTCGGATTCTCCGGTTGGGTCGGTCCCGAACCGCACGGAGCGGGACTGGCCAACAGCGGATTCCGTCGGGACCCCCTGATCGCCGACCGGGTCGTCGCCTGGCTGCAGGACCGGTACGCCCGCAGACGCGCCGGTGACGCCGCCGCACTGCGCCCATTCCTGCTGGTCGCGAGCTTCGTCAATCCGCATGACATCGTTCTGTTTCCGACGTGGGCGGTCCGCAGTCCGCTATCGGCCTCACCGCTGGATCCCCCGCCGGTGCCCGCGGCACCCACTGCGACCGAAGACCTCCGGACCAAGCCGGCGGCTCAGATCGCTTTCCGTGAGGCCTATTACTCGGGGTACGGTCCGGCGCCGGCGATCCAGCAGGTGTACGACCGTGGCGCGCAGCGCTATCGCGACCTGTACTACCGGTTGCACGCCGAAGTGGACGGTCCGATCGACCGAGTGCGCCGGGCGGTGACCGAGGGCGGATCCGCTGAGGCTGTGCTGGTGCGCACCGCCGACCATGGCGATCTGCTCGGCGCCCATGGTGGACTGCACCAGAAGTGGTTCAACCTCTACGACGAAGCAACACGCGTGCCGTTCGTGATCGCCAGGGTCGGTGCCCGTGCGACCCAGCCGCGCCTGGTCAGCGCACCGACCTCCCACGTCGATCTGGTGCCGACCCTGCTCGGCGCCGCCGGGGTCGACGTAGCAGCCGTTGCCGCAACGCTTTCCGAGTCGTTCTCGGAAGTGCACCCGCTGCCGGGCCGCGACCTGATGCCGATCGTCGACGGGGCACCAGACGACGAAACCCGCGCGGTGTACATCATGACCCGCGACAACATGCTCGAAGGTGACACCGGTGCCTCCGGTCTGGCCCGCCGGCTCAAGCAGACCGCGAATCCTCCTGCACCGCTGCGTATCCGGATTCCGGCACACACCGCGGCCAACTTCGAGGGGCTCGTCACCCGGGTGGGCGATCACCTGTGGAAGCTCGTGCGCACGTTCGACGACCCGGGCACCTGGACCGAACCCGGGGTGCGGCACCTGGCCGCCAACGGACTGGGCGGCCCGGCGTACCGGACCAGCCCGCTCGACGATCAGTGGGAGCTCTACGACCTGACCGGCGATCCGATCGAGTCGGTCAATCGCTGGACCGACCCAGACCTGCACGACCTGAGGGCGCAGCTGCGGGCACAACTCAAACAGGTGCGCGCCGATGCGGTGCCCGAGCGCAACAACCCGTGGCCGTATGCATCACGGCGGCCCCCGCCAGCGCGGCGCCGGTTGTTCCCTTAGGCGGCAATCAGTTTCAGCGGCAACCGGTTGTGGCGGTGGATGATGTTATTGATCGCCCAGACGGGCGACCCGAGGTGGCGCAGCCGCAGATAGTGCGGGTACGGGTCGACAATCGCACTGCGGGCATAAATGTCTGCTCGGTATTCCGCAACAGCGCGAAGCTGTCTCATTTCTTCCAGCACCCACCTTGACTGAGCATTCCGTCGTATGTGACGATTTCGTCATACAGTAACTCGGGAGGTTGCGGTGGGCAATAGCGTCGACGTGCACAGCGACCAGGGCGCGCTGCGGGGCGAACATCCGGGCCGGTCGCGTAACCCGGTCATCAAGGTCCGCGACCTGGCCTGGCTGGAGTTCGAGAAGCCCGACCTCGCCGCCGCCGAGGCCTTTGCGCAGGCCTTCGGCTTCCAGACCGTCACGCACACGGCTGATGACCTCCAGCTACGCGGCGCCGATTCCGGGGCGCCGTGCGTTCTCATCCGCCGCGGCACACAGACCCGATTCCGCGGCATCGCGTTCACGGCCGATGACGTTGCCGACGTCCACAGGATCGCCGAGGCGAACGCTGCGCAGGCCCACCCCCTGCCGGACTCGCTCGGCGGGCTGTCGGTGCAGCTCACCGATCCCGGCGGTATCCCGGTGAAGGTCGTCGCCGGCTTGCACGACCTGCCCGAACTGCCCGCCCAACCCCCGCACGTGTTCAATGTCGGCCGTCAACCCACTCGCGTCAATGCCACCCAACGGCCGCCACGCACACCCGCGGTCGTCCAGCGACTCGGCCATGTCGTCATGCAGTCGACGAAATACCTCGAAGTGCTGAACTGGTATCTCGACAATCTCGGGCTCATCGTCAGCGACTTCCTCTACTTCCCGGGCCAACGCCGCCGCGGGCCGACCATGAGCTTCATCCGCTGCGACCGCGGCTCAGTGCCTGCCGATCACCACACACTGGCGCTGGCATTGGGCCCGGCGAACCGCTACGTGCACTCGGCGTATCAGGTCGCCGACCTCGATGCGCTGGCCGCCGGTGGCGAATACCTCCGCGCACAGGGCTATTTCCGATCCTGGGGCATCGGCAGGCATATCCAGGGCAGCCAGCTGTTCGACTACTGGCGGGACCCGGACGGATTCCTGGTCGAACACTTCACCGACGGTGACGTATTCGACAACACCCTCGAGCCGGGCTGGGCACCATTCACCGCGTCCGGGCTGGCCCAGTGGGGTCCGCCTGCGACCGCGGACTTCCTCGGGACTAGTCCCAAACATGCACGCCACGAGGTGGTTTCGATGATGACCGGCCTGCGTGAGAAGAACGAGTTCGACGTCAAACGCCTTATCGGCCTGCTGAAAGTTGCTACCTCATGAGCATTTCCGTCCTCCGCACCGCAGACGCTTGGTGGGCGGCCACCCCCGGGGGCGCCGTCAAGATCAGCACCTCGGCGCGCACCACCGCGGAACTGCTGGCCGATCGCACAGCGGTCGAGGCAGCGGCGCACGGCACCGACACCGTCGATGCCACGACACTCGACCTACTCTCACCGGTGACCACACCGTGCCGGGTGGTGGCCCAGATGACGAACTTCGCCTCACACGTCCGCGACGCGGGCATGGACCCGAAAACCGTTCCGCTGACCTTCTTCCGCAAGTCATCAGCATCCATCAGCGGGCCGTTCGCGCCGGTACGAAAGCCCGCGCACGTGAAATTCCTCGACTACGAGGTGGAGATCGGGCTCGTCATCGGCCGTGACATGCCCGTCGGCACAACAGTGTCCGCGGAAAACCTCGGTGACTACATCACGGGGTTGGTGGTGACCAACGACGTGTCAGCGCGTGACATCCAGCTGCCGCAGACCCAGTTCTACGAGGCCAAGTCCTATCCGACGTTCACACCGGTCGGCCCGGCCCTGGTGCTGATCGACGCCGGTGAGCTCGCCCGATTTGGCGAGCTGCGGCTGTGTTTGACAGTCAACGGCGAGGAACGCCAGAACGCTCTGGTCGCCGGCGACATGCTCTACCGCCCGCTGGAGGCGCTCCAATCACTGTGTCGTTTCCAGGATCTCGCGGCCGGCGACCTGATCCTGACCGGGACACCGGTCGGCACAGCACTCAGCGCACCGCCGAAACCGATCGAGATCATCGGGTCACTGCTGCCGCCTGCGATCAAGTGGAAGGCGTTCTTCAAGCGTCAGGCCGGCAACCCGAAGTATCTACACGACGGCGACGTGATCGAGGCGTCGGTGCGCACCGATGACGGCGCCATCGATCTCGGCACCCAGCGTATGACTGTGAGCTACTCCTGAAATACCATGTCCGGCAACGGTAGTGCACATATCTGGCGGGCGTCCTCGGGTGACATCCCGAATAACCGCAGGACGTCCTCGGTGACGGCGTCGGCCGTGACAGCGGCGTCCCGCTCAGGCTGCGCCTGCAGCAGATACCCCAAGCCCAACAACGCGCCGGCCGCCACCGCAAGGGTCAATTCGGGATCCTCGACATGAAAGCGCCCGGCCGCGACGCCGACCTTGATGTCTCGCAAGGCCCGCGGGGCCAGACCCCGATCCGCAGCCAGCAGCGCGCCGGCGTTGGCCAACAGGATCCGGCTCTCCTGCGGGCGTTCGCGGAACATCCGTCCGGTCAGGCGGAAACTGCACGCGAAGACGACCGCCGGATCCTCGATATCGGCGGTGAGCTGATCCAGCACCGCACCGTGGGAGTCGAGGACGTCGGCGACGGCGGCCTCGAACAGCTGCTCCTTGCTGTCGAAATGGTTGTAGAAGGAGCCCATCCCGACGTCGGCGGCCTGGGTGATCTCCAGGACCGGGACGTTGAGTTTGCCCGCGGCGATCATCGACTGGGCCGCTTTGACCAACGCCATCCGAGTCCGCTGCTTACGGCGCTCCAGACGGTTGATCGGCGCTTCGGTCACCGGCTGATCCTAGCGGTTCTCACTACTGATGATTTCCTCAGCCACCAACAAGGAGCGGCATGAGCTGCTGTGATTCGCCGCCGGTGGTGATCGTCGGCGCCGGACCGACGGGGATTACCGCTGCCACTCTGCTCGCCCAGTACGGCGTGCGCAGTCTCGTGCTCGATCGCTATGCCGAGGTGTACCCGCAACCCCGCGCGGTGCATCTCGACGATGAGGTGTTCCGCATCGTGCACCGGCTGGGGATCGCCGGCGAGTTCGCCGCGATCTCCCGGCCCGCACTCGGCCTACGGCTGCTCGACCCCAAGATGCGGGTGCTGGCCGAGTTCGACCGGGATCCTGCCAGCGCGCCGCACGGTTACCCGCAGGCCAACATGTTCGACCAGCCGGAGTTCGAGGCGCTGCTGCGCACCAATCTCGCCCGTCACCCGCTGGCCACGTTGCGGGGCAACGTCGAGGTCACCGACATCGAAGGCCTCGCCGCCGGCCGCACCCGAATCACTTACACCGACCGTGCCGATGGCAGCGAGCATGCCGTCGAGACCGACTACCTGCTGGGTTGCGACGGCGCCAACAGCCTGGTGCGCACACGCATGGGAGCGGCCATGCGCGACTTGCGGTTCGAGCAGCGCTGGCTGGTAGTCGATGTGGCGACGCCAGCGGACCTGGGTCAGTGGGCCGGGGTGCACCAACTGTGCGATCCGCACCGGGCCGGCACCTTCATGCAGATCGGCGACGTGCGCTACCGCTGGGAATTCCGGTTGCGGCCCGGCGAGAGTGCCGATGATTTCGGCACATTGGCGGCACTCGCCCCACTGATCGCGCCATGGACGGCGGCAACGAGTACCGATGAGCTCGAGCTGATTCGGGTTACGGAGTACACATTCCGTGCCCAGCTAGCCGACCACTGGCGGCGTGCCAACATCTTCCTGCTCGGGGATGCCGCTCACCTGACGCCGCCGTTCGTGGGCCAGGGTATGGGGGCGGGGCTGCGTGATGCGATGAACCTGGCATGGAAACTGGCCGGTGTGATCGACGGAACCCTGGCCACCTCCGCATTAGATACCTACGAACAGGAGCGAAAGCCACACGCACGCAAGATGATCGGAGTCGCACTGATGGTCGGACGGGCCATGACATCGGGCGGAAGGCTCGGCAACATGTTGCGCCGCAACGTCATTCCACAGGTCCACCGGTTGCCCGGACTTCGAGAGCGCGTGATCAATTCCCGGACGCCACCGTTGCACCGCTCGGCACTCGTCCACCGGGGGCGGCTGCCGGGGCAGCTCGGCGGGACAATGTGCCCCAATGCTGTCGATGCGGCCGGCAGGCGCCTCGACGATCTACTGGGCTCCGGTTTTGTGATCGTCACGACACAGACACCCGCCGCCATCGATATACGGCTGGCCGAACACTACGGCGTCGCAGTTCATGTGGCAGCACCCGGCACCGAACTCGCAGACTGGTTGCGTGACGGTCGCGCCGGTGCGGCGATCATCCGGCCCGATCGCGCCGTATTGCGCGCCGGTCGTGATGCCGCGGAGCTCGTGCGCCTACTCGGGCGCTATTTGGTGGCTGTCGACGAAAACCAGCGTGCCGGCGTCCAATAGAACGGCCCAGCGCCGTGCCGCATCCGAGATGTGCACGTCCCCGACATCGACGGCATGACCCGCCAAGTCACCGAAATCCTCGACAACCACACCGCGCACCTCGTCGTCGGTGTCGACATAGACCCGCACGCGCTTATCGACAGCGATCGCTTCGTCGCCGTCAGCGCGCTTTCCCGCTGCCTTCTTGACCACCCGAACACCTTCCCCGGCACATACAGTTGCGCCAGTACAGCACGTTCAGGCTCGATGTGGGTCGGAATTCCGTGGGATTGGCGGCACGATCGACCACAGAACTTCGCTCTCGTCCTGCCCCGGGTTGTCCCAGGAGTGCACGGCGTTGGCCGAGAAGGTGTAGCAGTCGCCGGTTTTGAGAACCGATTCCTGACCGTCGACGGTCAGGCGCAGGCACCCGCGAAGCACGAAAACGAAGATGGTTTCGGACTCCAATCTGTAGGCGCCGCCCGTGCCGCCACCGGGCCGCAACACCGACCGCATCACCTGAAGGTGGCGCTCGGTCTCTGGTGTCAGCAGATACTCGCGGATTCCGGTGCCGCCCATCTCCACTGGCGCGCCGCCGCCGCCGCGCACGACCGGCGAGTCCGGATAGTCGAACAGCGAACCCACTGAGACACTGAGGATTTCGCACACTTTGAGAAGGTTGGGCACCGAGATCGTGGTCTGGCCGCGTTCGACCAGGCTCAGGAATCCCTTCGTCAGCCCGGCGCGATCGGCGACCGCCTCCAACGTCAGCTCGCGCTCTTTGCGTAGCGTGCGCAGCTTCGGGCCCAGCCGGTTCATCCACCCGTCAACGCCCGCCAGAACACCGGTGGACGCGTCCTCTGACATCGGGACACCTCACCTTCACCAGTCGATCCGTCGCCGGGCCTTGCGCCGCTAAAGTTTAGCGGTATATAACTTTCATAAGTTTTACACCACTAAACCCTCAGGACGGAACGATGAGTCTGTACGCAGTGGTCGACCCGAAATCCGGTGACGTTGTGCGGGAGTACCCGACCGCGACCGACGAACAGATCGAGCAGGCGCTGGCCGCGGCGGCCAAGGCGTACCGGGAGTGGTCGAAGACGTCGACGCTGGCCGACCGGGTGGCCCTGATCCGGCGGGTGGCCGCACTGCACACCGAGCGCCGCGAGAAGCTCGCCGAGATCATCCACCGCGAGATGGGCAAGCCGCTCGATCAGGCCCTCGGCGAGGTGGACTTCAGCGCCGCGATCTACGAGTACTACGCCGACAACGCCGAGAAGTTTCTCGCCGACGAGCCGATCCAGCTGCTCGACGGCGATGGCAGCGCGGTGATCAAGCGTGGCCCGGTCGGTGCCCTGCTGGGCATCATGCCGTGGAACTACCCCTACTACCAGGTCGCCCGGTTCGCCGGACCGAACCTGACGCTGGGCAACACGATCGTGCTCAAGCACGCCCCGCAGTGCCCGGAGTCCGCCGAGGCGATCCAGCAGATCTTCGACGACGCCGGCTACCCCGCCGGTGCCTACGTCAACGTCTACGCGACCAACGAGCAGATCGCCGACGCCATCGCCGACCCGCGGGTGCAGGGCGTCTCGCTGACCGGCTCGGAGCGCGCCGGCGCCGCAGTGGCCGAGATCGCCGGCCGCAACCTGAAGAAGGTTGTGCTGGAGCTCGGCGGTTCCGATCCGTTCATCGTGCTCAGCAGCGACGACCTGGACGCGACCGTCGAGGCGGCGATCGCGGGTCGCTTCGAGAACACCGGGCAGGCCTGCAACGCGGCCAAGCGCTTCATCGTCGCCGCCGACATCTACGACGACTTCCTCGACAAGTTCACCAAGAAGGTGCTGGAGGCCGCCGACGGCCTGGCCCCGCTGTCCTCGCTGGGTGCGGCCAAGCGACTGGCCGAGCAGGTCGATCGGGCGGTGGCCGACGGCGCCAAGCTGGTCTCCCAGGGTGAGCGTCAGGGCGCCTTCTTCCCGCCCGGTGTGCTGACCGGAGTTTCGCCCGATTCGGTGTCCTACCGCGAGGAGCTCTTCGGCCCGGTAGCCACGGTGTACAAGGTGAGCACCGAGGACGAGGCGGTCGAACTGGCCAACGACACGCCGTTCGGGCTCGGCTCGTATGTGTTCACCACCGATGAAGAACAGGCCAAGCGGGTAGCCGACAAGATCGATGCCGGAATGGTGTTCGTGAACGTGGTCGGCGCCGACGGTGTCGAGCTGCCGTTCGGCGGGGTGAAGCGCTCCGGCTTTGGCCGCGAACTGGGCCGGTTCGGCATCGACGAGTTCGTCAACAAGAAACTGATCCGGATCGGATAACCCATGAGCACCACCACCGCGCCGGCCAAGAAGGATCTCTACAGTCCGCTGGAGCTGTTCGCGACCGACCGTCTGCTCGACTCCGACGAACGGGACATCGCGGCGACCGTGCGCAAGTTCGTCGACACCCAGCTCCGGCCGAATGTCGAGGGCTGGTTCGAATCCGCCTCGCTGCCAAAGGAACTCGGTAAAGAGTTCGGTCAGCTGGGCTTGCTTGGCATGCACCTGCAGGGGTACGGGTGCGCCGGCACCAATGCGGTGAGCTATGGCCTGGCCTGTATGGAGCTCGAGGCCGGGGACAGCGGTTTCCGCAGCTTCGTATCGGTGCAGGGCTCGCTGTCGATGTTCTCCATCTACCGCTACGGCTCCGACGAGCAGAAGAACGAGTGGCTGCCCCGGCTGGCCACCGGCGAGGCGATCGGGTGCTTCGGGCTGACCGAGCCCGACTTCGGCTCCAACCCCGCCGGTATGCGCACGCGTGCCCGCCGCGATGGCAGCGACTGGGTACTCGATGGCACCAAGATGTGGATCACCAACGGCAATCTCGCCGATGTGGCCACGGTGTGGGCGCAGACCGACGACGGCATTCGGGGCTTCCTGGTACCGACCGACACCCCCGGTTTCACCGCCAACATCATCCACAAGAAGCTGTCGCTGCGCGCCTCGGTGACCTCCGAGCTGGTGCTCGACAATGTCCGGCTGCCGGCGTCCGCGCAGCTGCCGGAGGCCAACAGCCTTGGCGCGCCGCTGTCCTGCCTCAACGAGGCACGGTTCGGCATCGTGTTCGGCGCGCTGGGTGCCGCACGCGACAGCCTGGAGACCGCCATCGCCTACGCCAGGGAGCGTGAAGTTTTCGACCGGCCGCTGTCGAGTTTCCAGCTGACCCAGGAGAAGCTGGCCAACATGACCCTGGAGCTGGGTAAGGGCATGCTGCTGGCCGTCCACCTCGGCCGGATGAAAGATGCCGAGGGCGCCCGGCCGGAACAGATCAGCCTGGGCAAGCTCAACAATGTGCGCGAGGCGCTGGCGATCGCCCGCGAGTGCCGAACCCTGTTGGGCGGCAGTGGGATCACTCTCGAATACTCGCCCCTGCGGCACGCCAACAATCTCGAATCGGTGCTCACCTACGAGGGCACCTCCGAGATGCACCTGCTGTCGATCGGGCGCGCCCTGACCGGACAAGCAGCGTTCCGCTGAGATGACCGACGCGAAAGAACTCCGGCAGTTGATCGCCGGACAATGGCGCTCGGGCGGTGGCGACCCGGTGGTCAGCGTCAACCCTGCGCAGCCGAGTGTGGTTGTCGCCGAGGGAAACTGCGCGACAGTCGCCGATGTCTCTCTTGCGGTCGCCGCGGCGGGCGAGGCACTCAAGAGCTGGGCCCGCACGCCGATGCATCAGCGAGGCGCTGTTCTGCTGGATGCCGCCGCAGTGGTCGAGCGCAACGCACCGTCCTGGGGTCTGGAGCTGGCGCGCGAGGAGGGCAAGACCAAGGCCGAGGGTGTCGGCGAGGTACGGCGGGCCGCCCAGATCCTGCGTTACTACGGCAACGAGGGAGACCGGCAGACCGGCGAGATCTTCGCCTCACCCCGAGCTGGTGAGCAGATCCTGGTGACCCGCAAGCCGATTGGCGTCGTCGCCGTCATCACCCCCTTCAACTTTCCCATCGCGATCCCGGCCTGGAAGATCGCACCCGCGCTGGTGTACGGCAACACCGTGGTGTGGAAGCCGGCGACCACCGTTCCGCTGCTGGCAATCCGGCTCGCCGAAGCGCTGACCGACGCCGGGCTGCCCGCGGGCGTGCTCAACCTGGTGATCGGCGATTCGCCGGTCGGCGAGGCGCTGGTCGACCACCCGGACATCGCCGCGATCAGCTTCACCGGCTCGACCGCAGTGGGCCGGAGCATCGCCGCGTCGGCCGCCGCCCGCGGGGTGCCGGTTCAGGCCGAAATGGGCGGCAAGAATGCGGCCGTGGTCCTCGATGACGCGGACATCGACCTGGCGTTGGACCAGGTGATGCTGGGGGCATTCCGCTCGACCGGCCAAAAGTGCACGGCCACATCACGGTTGATCGTCACCGAGCGGATTGCCGATCGCTTCCTGGAAGAACTCACGGCCCGGGCGGAGGCGCTGGTCGTCGGCGACCCGACCGACGACGCGACGCAGATGGGTCCGGTCATCACCGGCGCAGCACAGCGGAACATTTACGGCGGCCTCGGCACTGCGATGAACCAAGGCGTAGAGGTGCTGACCGGCGGCGAGCCCTACTTCAAAGGACCCAGGGCCGAGGGCTTCTTCGTCGCACCCACGATCATCGAACTGACGGCACCCGCCGATATCTGGTCCGAGGAATTGTTCGGCCCGGTGCTGGCGGCGCGGCGCGCAGCCGATGCTGACGAGGCGTTCGCGCTGGCCAACGACAGTGAATTCGGTCTGTCCGCCGCGGTGTTCACCCAGGATCTGACCCTCGCACTCGCCGCGGTCGAGCAGGTTGATGTCGGTGTACTGCACATCAATTCGGAATCGGCGGGCGCCGATCCGCACGTGCCGTTCGGCGGGGCGAAGAAGAGCGGACTTGGCCCCAAGGAGCAGGGCACCGCAGCGCGCGAGTTCTTCACCCACACCACCACGGTCTATCTACGTTGATTGAGCGCTGAGGTCGGAAAATCCAGCGAATTCTCGGCGCTATTACTCACTCAACGCAGGAACTATGGCTCGACGGTGACCTTGATGGCCTCACCGCTCTTGACGATGCCGAATGCATCCAGCACGTTGTCGAGCGAGATATGACGAGTGATCAGGTCTTTGACCGGAACCTGCCCGGTGGAGATGTATTCGAGCGCGCGCTTGTTGTGCTCGGGGGCGGAGCCGTTGGCCCCGTGGATGTGCAACTGCCGGTAGTGCACGACATTGGAATCGCAGGTGATCGTGGGGTTGGTCTTGGGCAGGCCACCGAAGAACGAGATCCGGCCGTTGCGGGCGGCCATCGCGATCGCCTGCTCCTGGGTGATGTTGGCCGCCGTGGCAGTGATGACCACGTCGGCACCACGGCCGCCGGTCAGCTCCATGACCTTGGCGACGACGTCGACGTCGGCGGCGTTGATGACCTCCTCGGGGCTCACGGCATCCGCTGACATCTTGAGCCGGCTGTCGTTGACGTCGACGAGATAGACCGGGCCGCAGTTGTGCACGCCGCGCGCGATCCGGATGTGCATACACCCGATCGGGCCGGCGCCGAAGACGACGACGGTGTCACCCTCTTCGATCCCGAGCAGTTCCTGGGCATTGATGGCACACGCGAACGGCTCGGCGGCCGACGCCTCGTCGAAGCCGACGTTGTCCGGGATACGGTTCAGGCCGTCGACGGCCAGCACCTGCTTGGGCACGATCATGTACTCGGCGAACCCGCCGTCGTACTGGTAGCCCACCGAGGTCTGGTTCTGGCACACGGCCATCCAGCCCTTCCGACATTCGTGGCACTTCCCGCACGGCACCGCGGCGATCACCTGCACCCGGTCACCGATCTGCCAGTCGCTGCCGTAGGTCTGGTTGACGGCCGCGCCCACCTCGACGATCTCGCCGGCGACCTCGTGCCCGATGGTCCGCGGCGGGGTGAGGTTCTGGTGACCGTTGTAGAAGATCTTGACGTCGGTGCCGCACGTCGAGCAGTTGCGCACCCGAATCTTGACCTCGTCGGCACCACAGGTGGGCTCGGGAACATCCTCCAGGCGGACATCCTCGGGGGCGTAGAAGCGCAGGGCTTTCATGGCGATCGTCCTTCCGATGGTCCTGTGTTCCAGACAACCCTAGCGGCAATCCGGGCATAAATCCACAGTCATGTCTGCCCGTTTATGACCGATTGCTTGCGCATATGCCCGATTGTGGGGTTTACTGGTCCCTAGATGTGACTGGCATCACCCCTAGATCGGAGGCCTCGAGTTGTCCACCACCGAGACGAAGCCGCGGACCGGCGCACGGGTTCACGTTCAGAAGCTGGGCACGTCGCTGTCGAACATGGTCATGCCCAATATCGGCGCGTTCATCGCCTGGGGCCTGATCACGGCACTGTTCATCAAGGCCGGCTGGCTGACCGGTATCTTCCCGGGACTGCGTGACCCGGCCGGCTGGGTGGCCAAGATCGGCGGCTGGGGTGACTTCGCCGACGGCGGCATCGTCGCGCCGATGATCACCTACCTGCTGCCGATCCTGATCGGGGCCACCGGCGGCCGGATGGTGTACGGGATCCGCGGTGGTGTCGTCGGCGCGATCGCGACGATGGGTGTGATCGCGGGCACCGACATCCCGATGTTCCTCGGCGCGATGATGATGGGGCCCCTCGGCGGTTGGGTGATGAAGAAGGTCGACGCCATCTGGGACGGCAAGGTCCGCCCCGGCTTCGAAATGCTCATCGATAACTTCTCCGCCGGCATCGTCGGGCTCCTCCTGGCCACCTTCGGCTTCTTCGGTATCGGTCCGATCGTCTCGGGCTTCAGTCACGGCGCCGGCAAGGTCGTGGATTTCCTGGTCGCCCACGATCTGCTGCCGCTGACGTCGATCTTCATCGAACCAGCGAAGGTGCTGTTCCTCAACAACGCCATCAACCACGGGGTGCTGACACCGCTCGGTACCACCCAGGCCCTTCAAACCGGCAAGTCCGTGTTATTCCTCCTAGAGGCCAACCCCGGTCCCGGACTGGGAATCCTGTTGGCGTTCATGGCATTCGGTCGTGGTGCCGCGAAGGCGTCGGCGCCGGGGGCGGCGATCATCCAGTTCTTCGGCGGTATCCACGAGATCTACTTCCCGTACGTGCTGATGAAGCCCAAACTGATCCTGGCCACGATCCTGGGTGGCATGACCGGCATCTTCATCAACGTTCTGTTCGGATCCGGCCTGCGTGCACCGGCGGCCCCGGGTTCGATCATCGCGGTGTATGCGCAGACCGCCACCGGCAGCTATCTGGGCGTCACACTGTCGGTATTCGGTGCGGCCGCAGTCTCATTCGCGGTGGCCTCGCTGTTGCTGAAAACCGACCGCTCTGACGATGAGGGAGACCTGGCCGCCGCGACCGCGGGGATGGAGGCCCTGAAGGGCAAGAAGTCGAGTGTGTCGGCGGCACTGGTCGGATCCTCCGGCAGCGGTCCGATCACCAACATCGTCTTCGCCTGCGACGCCGGCATGGGGTCCTCGGCGATGGGCGCCTCGGTGCTGCGCAAGAAGGTGCACGGCGCCGGGTTCTCCGACGTCAAGGTCACCAACCAATCGATCGCGAACCTCACCGACACCTACGGACTGGTGGTGACGCACCAGGATCTGACCGCCCGCGCCAAGCAGAGGACGCCTTCGGCGGTGCACGTCTCGGTCGAGAACTTCATGAACGCTCCGCAGTACGACGAGATCGTGGAACTGCTCGGCCGAGTCAATGCTGCCCCGAGCGCCGTGAGCGTCGAGGAACCGGCCGACGAGGTACCGGCCGATGACGTGCTCACCGTCGAGTCCATCGTGCTGGCGGGTACGGCCACCACGAGGGATGCCGCGATCAGCGAGGCGGGCAGGTTGTTGGTCGCGTGCGGTGCCGTCGAACCGTCCTACGTCGACGCAATGCACGAGCGGGAGGGCTCGGTGTCCACGTACATGGGCAATGGCCTGGCCATCCCGCACGGCACGAACGAGGCCAAGGACTCCATCCGTCGTACCGGAATCTCGTTCGTGCGCTATGTCGAGCCGATCGACTGGAACGGCAAGCCGGCCGAGTTCGTGGTCGGCATCGCCGGCGCCGGAAAGGACCACATGGCGCTGCTGACGAAGATCGCCGGGGTGTTCCTGAACTCCGACGAGGTGGCCCGACTCCGGGACGCCACGAGCGCCGAGCAGATCCAATCGGTGCTCGGTGGTCCACATCCGTGACAGACAAGTGAGAATGGGCAGGTGGATTCGGACACCCGTCAAGGCCGCATCGTCGAGTTCGCCCGTACCAGGGGGCGGGTCGAGGTAGCCGCGCTGGCCGAGGAGTTCGATGTCGCGGCCGAGACGATCCGCCGGGACCTGAAAGTTCTCGCCGGTCGCAGGATGCTCAAACGCGTCCACGGCGGCGCCATTCCGCTGGAGACCGCGGCGTTCGAATCGACGGTCGAGTACCGAAGCCAGGTCGACCTCGCCGAGAAGCACCGGATCGCGGTTGGGGCCACCGACCTGCTGCACGGGGCCGAAACGGTATACCTGGATGAGGGATTCACTCCGAGGCTGATCGCCGAACGACTTGCCGAGCAGGATTTGACGGTGGTCACGTCCTCGCTGCTGGCGGCCGAGGCGCTGGCTCACAGCGAGTCGGTGACGGTCCTGCTGCTCGGCGGGCGGATGCGAGGCCGCACCCTGGCCACCGTGGATCATTGGGCAACCGACATGCTGGGCAGCCTGGTGATCGACGTCGCATACCTTGGGACGAACGGTATCTCAGCCGAACACGGCCTCACCACACCAGACCCGGCGGTGGCCGCGGTGAAACAGACCGCCGTGAAGGTCGCTCGTCGCCGCGTTCTGGTGGCCGCGCACACAAAGTTTGGCGTCAGTAGTTTTTGCCGGTTCGCCGAAGTATCCGATTTCGATTCGATCGTGACCGGCACGGAGCTGTCCGTCGCCGAGGCGCGCCACTATGAAGCGCTGGGGCCGTCGGTCGTCCGGACCTAAATCAACGTCGCCGAGCGTGCGTGTTGTCGGTGAAGCCACCGACTGCTATCGACGAGAACCCGCACGCTCGGCGCAAAGGGGCTGCTAAGGACCGCGCCGGGTCAGCCGGTGGTACAGGGCCGCAGCCTCAGTTCGGTTGGCAGCGCCCAGCTTCCGCAGGATACGCTTGACGTGTACCTTGACCGTGTTCTCGGTCAGGAACAGACTGGTGGCGATCTGGGCGTTGGTCTTGCCCAACGCGATGCTGCGCAACACATCCCATTCGCGCGGCGAAAGCCGTTCGGTGGCGTGTTCGGCACTGGGCAGTGGCGACACCGCGGCCAGCCGCACCGGCGCCACCTGGTTCGGATGCGCTCCCTGGCAGCCGTCGCCCGCCCGCGCATCCAGGGCCGCCGACGCCTGGTTGATCACCTTCAACCGGTCGGCAAGTTGTGCCCGCTCGATGACCAGGCCAAGGCCGCCGGCATACAGGCCGAGTAGCCGCCGGTCGATTTCCTGCACGCTTTCATCGGGATACCGATCGGCGTGCACCATGGCCACCGGAAGGCCCCACGCTTGAACGGGTGCGGCGACGTAATCGGTTGTCCGCGCGAATCTTACGAGTTTGCGGAAGACCCTGGAGTGCGTTTGCGCATCGGGCACCAGGATCGGGGTTCCACTGAGCAGCATCTCGGATTCGAGCAACTGGCCGGCCAATCGCCGGGAATGTGCGGTGCCGAACGCCACCAGCTGTTCGGCGAAGTCGGGATCTGAGACGGTATAAGCACTTTGGGTCAGCCAGATCCCATGGTCGACCCGGGAGAACATGACGCGGGTGAAGCCGATCTGGGCTGCCGCCTCGGCTGCCAGCGCCAGCAGTTCGTCCATCGAGGAGGCCGCGGCGAGCCGGTCGACGGCCTTCTGTACCCCGGCAATCAGATCGCTGGTGTCGGGCTCACGCACGTCGCTTCGCACCCGCGCGGTGCCACCCACCACAGCGGGCAGATGGCTCAGCGAAGTCCCGCCGGATGTCTTCACCGTCGCATCGAGACGACTGATCACCATCGCGAGAGTACGCGGGGCCACCAATTATGTCTATAGCTGATACCCATATATTCCCTTGAATGGGCCGTCAATATCCCATGCAGACATGCCTTTTCTTCTATTGATGTATTTTTTTAGTACGTTCTCGATCTCGGATCGATGTGATCTGGGAAGATGTTGCGATCCGGCGAGCAGAAAGGAGCACTCCAGCGATGCAGCCAACCGCGCCAACCGTGCGGCGTAGGCCGAAGGATCGTAAGAAGCAGATCCTCGATCAGGCCGCGCGGCTGTTCATCGACCGCGGCTTCCATTCGGTCAAGCTGGAGGAGATCGCCGAAGCCGCCGGTGTCACCGCCCGCGCCCTGTATCGCCACTACGACAACAAGCAGGCCCTGCTCACCGCGGCAATCCTGAACGCGCAGGACGAATATCAGAGTGTTCGCAATCCCGAGGGCCGCGCACCGGAGTCGGCCGCCCGCCCGCTGCACGCCGAGTTGCCCGAGCTGATCGCGGCCGCGGTCGAGACGCGAGCGCTGACGGTGCTGTGGCAGCGGGAGGCGCGCTACCTCACGACCGACGACCGGGCAGAGGTTCGCCGCCGCATCAATCTCATCGTGGCGGGTATCCAAGCCGGTGTCCGGTTGGAGATGCCGGAGCTGAGCCCCCCGCACACCGAGCTACGGGCATGGGCCGTATCGAGCACGCTGACCAGCCTTGGGCGCCATAGCCTCAGCCTGCCCGGCGCCGAGCTCAAGGAACTTGTCTACCGGGCGTGCATGGCGGCTGCGCGCACCCCGCCGGTCGGGGAGCTCGAACCGATCGAGACTCCGGCACACGGCGAGCTGTCGTCGTTCTCCCGTTACGAGACCCTGCTGGCCGCGGGGGCACAGCTGTTCCGCGCCCACGGATTTCCCGCCGTCAGCACGGCCGACATCGGCAAGCGCGTCGGTATAGCGGGGCCGGGACTGTACCGCTCCTTCTCCTCCAAACAAGCCATCCTCGACACCCTGGTGCGACGACTCGACGAGTGGTCGGCGCTGGAGTGCATCCGCGCTCTGCGCACGAATGATCCTGCCGCGCAACGCCTGCGGCAGCTCGTCGCTGGACGGGTGCGGATCAGCCTGGAGGACCCCGACCTGGTGTCGGTGTCCATCACCGAGCTCTCGTCGGCGTCCGCCGAGGTACGCGACGGCTTCATCAGGAATCAGTCAGACCGCGACGGCCTGTGGATCGACCTGATCCGTACCCTGGTTCCGCAGACCACGGTCGCACAGGCGCGGTTATTGGTCGCCGCCGCCGTCAGCTTCATCGAAGACGTAGCGCGAACCTGGCATCTCACCCGCCGAACGGACGTCGCGCTGGAGATGACCACCCTCGCGTGGGCGATCCTGACCAGCCAGGCCACCGAATCCGACTGACCTACGCCCGAGCCGGCCGGGACTGGTGAGCGGCGGGCGACGACGGTAACAACGCCTTCAGCGCCACCGACGGCCGCAGCAGCGTCGTCGGCGCGCGCTGCAGATGCATGACGTCGATGAACTCGCGGGCCACTTCCGTGTCCCGCCACGTCATTTCGGTGACCTTACCCAAATACCAACTGGCGACCTTCGACACGAGCCGACCACCACCGCCGGCGGACACTGCGCCATAGTCCTCCACCGTGGATGTGAACCAGCACTCGTCGAGAAATCCGCTGTAGGCGCGATGGAAGCGCCTTGCCAATCCGTGGATTCGACCGGCACCCACCTCGGCCCGCTGTTCGGACAGGCAGACGTCGAGGATGCTTGCTCCGATCGCGCCGTGCGACATGCCTTGTGCGTACAACGGGTTCAGCGAGGTGTTCGCATCACCGACGACCACTAGTCCCTCGGGTGCTGACGCCAGCTTGTCGTAGTGCCGACGCAGGTTGGCCGGGAACCGCCAGCGGTGAACTTCTTCGGTGCAGGTGGCGTCACTGAGCACCTCGTGCAGATCAGGGACCGGAAGCCCTTTCGTCCACTCCAGGAAACTCTCGATGTCGCCACCGGCATAGTCACCCTGCCAGCCGAGCAGCGTCACGATCCACCTGCCGCCCTCGGTTGGCAACAGCGCCGCTGTCCGGGTGGCCGGTGGCTTGGAATGAATCAACATTCCTTTCCAGTCCCGTACGCCCGGCGGCGGCGTGAACAGCGTTGTGGAATAGCCGATGTCGACCGTGAGCTCGCTGACGTCCGGCGATCCGAATCCGAGGGACGACAGGAGCCGCGGCGTCGCGGAGTTGCGCCCGCTCACATCGATCACCAGGTCGGCGTCCAGGACGGCGCCGTTGTCGAGCTCGACACCGGTGACGCGCCTGCCCTGGGTTCGGTAGCCCTCGACCTTGGTGTTCTGCAGGATCGTCACATTGGGCAGCTGCAGCAGCCTCTGCCGGAGGTTGAGTTCCAGGAAGCCTCTGGTCTGGCACAGCATCGTCAGGCCGCTGTCAAAACGCTTCTTCCAGCCGCCGGAGTGGTACCAACAGATGTCGTTGCCCATGTCCACCTCGACCGAGCCCCTGGCGAGCATGTCGGTGGTGAAACCGGGGAAGTAGTGGTTGAACACGTTCTGCCCGCCGCGCAGGAGGATGTGGCCGTGATGTGACTGCGCGGCACCCTTACGCCAGCGTGGCTCGTCAGGGAGGGTGTCACGGTCGATGGTCGTCACCGCGTCGAAATGCCGCGCGGCGACCGCGGAGGCGGCCAACCCTGTTGTGCTCGCACCGATCACAATCGCGTGGCGTCCACCGAAGCTACCGAATCGTATGGTGTCTTTGCCGGTCATCGGACGAGTCTGCGGTCGATGACCCGGCCGCGTCTTGGACGAACTTGCGCCGTTCTCGGTGCAGGCTTGCTCAGCCAGAGCGCCGGAATTCGGCCGGTGTCACACCGACGACCCGCTTGAACGACTTCGTCATGTGGCTCTGGTCGCAGAATCCAGTCACGCCGACGATTGCCTTGAGTTCCATGTCACTGTGCAAGATCAGGTGGCGTGCCCTTTCCACCCGGCGGTGCTGGATGTACGCATGTGGTGGAATTCCGAAGCGCCGCTTGAATAGTCGTGCAAAATGGTATCGGCTCAGTCCGACAACCCGGGCCAGTGACTCCAGGGTCAGATCCGCCGCCAGGTTGGTCTCGATGTAGTCGGCGACCTCGCGCGCCTGAACTGCGCTCAACGCCCCGGGGCAGCGTGGCGCGCGCAGGTGCGGCTCTGAGTGGCGGCGGAGCACCTGGACGCTCAGTTGCGTCATCAGCGCATCGCGACAGAGTGCACTTCCGATCGTGTTTCGTCGTAATTCCGATGCCAGCGCTGTGATTCCGTGGTGAATGACCGGATCCTGCACCTGGAATGACTCGTGGACCGCCACCGTGTCGACATGCCGATCGAAGACTTCGGACGCGAAGTCGGCCAGGCGACGTTCGTTGAGATACAGCACGGTCGCCTGAAATCCCCGATTCCACTGCCAGCTGGACTCGAATCCGGGACGCAGGATCGAGAAGTCACCGGGGGTCATGACCGCCTTGTTGCGGATCGCCCCGCACTTCAGCGCGATCTGCGCCGGAGTCTGCCACGCGATGACGGCGATGTCGCGCAGCGGCGGAACCAGCGTCTGATCCGAATGGAACTGGTAGACCCTCAGTTCAGCTCCGGAGAGTTGCCCGTCGCGGGTGGCCAGCGTGCATCTGGCGGGCACCGCACGATCAACGCCCGTCGCGTCGACGTCTTCGAAAACCTGTGTCACCATCGCACCTCCGATGGGGTCGTCCCGTACCGGCCACAGTGTAGAGGCGCTGATCGGCCTCGCAATCGAGGTTTTGGAACTTGCTTGCGCGGCATTGGTAACCGCTTGCGAAGTCGTATGTCGGGCACGTCGCCGGTGGCTAACGTCGGTGCCGCTGATAGGGACGAGCGACCAGGACGGCGATCGTGAGCGAACGATATTTCGACAAGACGGTGTTGGTGACTGGCGCGGCTTCGGGTATCGGCCGCGCAATCGCTGTCGCCGCCGCCGCGGAGGGTGCACGCCTGATCCTCGGCGACGTTGCGGGTGATCGTCTGGCCGATGTCGCCGAATCGCTGCGGGCGCAGGGCACGGATACCTACAGCAGGGCCTGTGACGTGACGAGCACCGCCGAAGTCGACGCACTCGTCGCGCGGGGGTCTGCCGAAATCGGCCCGGTCGACGTCACATTCGCCAACGCCGGGATCCTGGGCCCTCCGGGTGATGTTTGGGACTATCCCGAAACCGAATTCGCCAGGATCATCGATATCAATCTGATGGGCACCTGGCGCACTTTCCGGGCGGTATTGCCCCAGATGATCAGCCGCAGGGCCGGTGTCATCGTGGCCACCGCGTCCGCGGCCGGTGTGATCGGGCCCGCAGGACTGCCGGCCTACGTCGCCAGCAAACACGCGGTGGTCGGCCTGGTGAAGTCGACGGCCATGAACGTGGCCTCGCACGGCATCCGGGTCAATGCCTTCTGTCCGCACATGGTCGACACCCCGATGCTCGACAAGGTGTCCGCCGAGATCCCCGGGCTGCGCGAATCGCTGGATCAGCAGACCCCGCTGGGTCGCGTCGCGACCGCCGAGGAGGTCGCACGATCCGCGCTCTGGCTCGGCTCCGAGGAATCGAGCTTCGTCACCGGTCATCCGCTGCTCGTCGACGGCGGACTGGTGGCCCAGTAGGAAATCCGCCGTGAGGAAGCGAGCACACCAATGATTCACCGCCACATCGATTGCCGCGGGACCCGGATTCACGCCGTCGAAGAAGGTGAGGGGCCCCTGGTCATCCTCGTCCACGGGTTCCCGGAGTCGTGGTATTCCTGGCGCCACCAGATTCCGGCGTTGGCCGCCGCGGGCCACAAAGTGGTGGCGATCGACCAGCGCGGGTTCGGCAGCTCGTCGAAATTCAGGGTCAACGCTGCCTACCGCATCGACAACGTGGTCGCCGACATCGAAGCGTTGCTCGACGCCTACGGCGAACAGCAGGCAGTGGTGGTCGGCCACGACTGGGGAGCGCCGGTGGCATGGACGTTCGCCTGGCTGTATCCGGACCGCTGCCGTGGTGTGGTCGGCGTGAGCGTTCCCTTTGCCGGGCGGGGGCTGATCGGACTGCCGGGCTGCCCGTTCGGCGAAGTCCGCCCGCGCGACTATCACCTCGAGCTGGCCGGTCCGGGCAGAACGTTCTATCAGGACTACTTCTCCGAACAGGACGCCATCATCAACGAGATCGAGGGCGACCTCCGCAACTGGTTCCTGGGGCTGACCTACACGGTGTCGGGCGACGCCGTGGCGGCCGCACTCGCCGCGGGCCATGTGCCGCCCGCGGACCCGGTCGAGGCTCTCCGCTACGGGCCGCTGTGCATGGTCGCGGGCGCCAGGCTCGATGACGCGTTCGTGTGGCCGGAGTCGATGCCCGAGTGGTTCACCAACGCGGACCTGGACTTCTACGTCGGAGAATTCGAACGCGCCGGATTCGCCGGCGGCCTGGCGTTCTACCACAATGTCGACGCAGGCTGGGAAGTGCTGGAAGACGTTGCGAACCAGCCGCTCACGCCACCCTCGATGTTCATCGGCGGGGAGTACGACATCGCCACCGCCTGGGGTGCCGAAGCGATCGAACGGGCGGAGGAGAAGATGTCCGACTACCGGGGCAGCCACATCATTCCGTCCGCGGGCCATTGGATCCAGCAAGAGTCTCCCACCGAAACCAATCGGCTGCTCTTGGAGTTCCTCGGACAATTGCGGACCCCGTCACTTTGATGGGTGACATCACCACAGCGCGGCGAGGGTCCCGCCGTCGGCGATCTGTGCCGTGCCGTTGACCATCGAGGCGTCGTCGGAGAGCAGGAAGGCGACGACGCTGGCCATCTCGTCGGCGCCGGCCATCCGGCCCTGCAGGCGCCCGATCATGGTGTCGGCCCCACCCTCGCCCAGCGCTTCGTCGAACATCGACATCGCCGTCTGCTGCATGGGGGTGTCGACGAAAGCCGGTAGCAACGCATTCGATCGCACATTCGCCGAACGCAATTCGGCTGCGGTGATGCGACTGAGGTGGATGATCCCCGCCTTGGACATGCCGTAGGCAGACGTGCCCGCGGCCGCGACCTGTCCGCCGAGCGAGGACATGTTGACGATCGCGCCGCCGCCGCGCTCGATCATCCGGGGCGCAGCGTGTTTGGTACACAACCAGGCGCCACGCAGGTTGATGCTCATGACCCGGTCAAAGTCGTCGACGGTGGTCTCCAACAACGGTGCGAAATGCACGACACCGGCGTTGGCGACAAGCTTGTCGACCCCGCCGAACGCGCTGACGCACGCCTCGACCATCGCGATCACCTGTGCCTCATCGCTGACATCGACCCGGTGGCCGATCGCGCCGCCGATCTCCGACGCCGCGGCATCGGCCGATTCGCCGTTGATATCCGCGCACAGCACCCGACACCCCTCGGCGGCCAACCGCCGTGCGATCGCGAGGCCGATCCCGGCACCCGCACCGGTCACGATCGCGGCTTTGCCGGCCAGATCCGGATGCGTCATCGTGCCGTCTCTCCCATTCTGTTGTGTCCCAGCATTTCTCAGCCGACCGCCGACCACACCGAGGCCGCCGACTCGACGTGCAGCCCATGTTCGCGAATCGCCCCGAACATCAGCAGGCCCAGCTCGGGCGCATCGTCGGACAACCTCACGGTATATACACCGAGGTCGCGCAGGATCCAAGCGACGGTCTCCGACAGCAGATCCGGCGCGGCGGTGCTGGTGAGCAGACCGCAGGCGCGGGGCGCGGACGGGCGTAGATAGATGATCATGCCGGTGCCCGTGGCGCGCATTGCCGCCACCGCGTCAGCCAGTTCAGCGCCGCACCGACAGGCCAGGGAGCCGAACACGTCACCGCTGAGGCACTCGATGTGGATGTGCAGCGGCATGGGCGCGTCGGCGTCGGCACTGTCCGCGATCATCGCCAGATGCTCACATCCATCACCGGTGTCGCGAAAGCCGACCACCCGGAACGTGCCGGCGACAGTGGGCAGTGCCGTCTCCGCCAGGCGCACCGCCTGCGGCTCGGTGCGGCGCCGGTACGTGGCGATCTCGGCGATAGAGACGAACGGCAGCCGATGGTGCTCAGCGAACGAAGCAAGCTCATCGAAGTCCGCCATCGCGGCCGGGTTCCGTTGAGAGACAATCTCACACAGCACGCCTGCCGGCCGCCGCATGCCCAGGCGGGCCAAGTCGACCGCCGCCTCGGCGGCACCGGGTGCTGTCCCCAGCACCCCGCGCCGTCCGGCTTGCACCGGGATCACGTGACCGGGCCGGCGGAAATCGGCCGCCGTCGCGTCGGGCGCGGCCAGGGCGGCGATGGTCCTGGCACGATCGATCGACGAGATCCCGGTCCCGGTCTCGCGGAAATCGACGGAGACCCGATGGGTGGCCGTGCCGAAGGGTTCGCCGTCCTGGTGACACACCGGCGGCAGGTTCAGTCGCTCACATTCCGAACCCGGCAGAGCGACCCGGACGTAGCCCGAGGTGTGCCGGACGGTGAACGTGAGAAGTTCCGGGGTCGCAGCGTCCGCGGCGAACACCAGATAGCCTTGCGCCTCAACGTCGTCCAGCACCACAACTGGGCGGCCGGTGGCCACGGCCGAGATGGCGCGCCGCACGCGCCCATGTGAGGTTCTCATCGCCGAGGCACCGCTACGACAATCCGGTGAGGAAGTCGAGAAGCAGCCGGTTGGTTTCCTTGGGCTCCTCCTGCTGGATCCAGTGCCCCACGCCATCGACCATGTGGGTGCCGCAGTAGTTCGGCATCACCTCGTGCGCGCGTTCGGCCGCTTCGGCGCCCCAGGTGGTGCCGACGTCGTACTGACCACCGATGAACAGCGCCGGCGGGGTCAGCGGGGTGCCCTCGTACTCGGCGAGGTCGTGCCAGTCGTTGTCGATGTTGTGGTAGAAGCTCAGTGGCCCGCCCAGTCCGGATCGCTCGAATTCCCCTGTGTAGAAGTCGAGATCGGCGTCGGTGAACCAGTCCGGCATGGTTTCCGGATAGACGAAGGCATCCTTGAGCCGCGCCCCGTGCGGCATGCACAGCGGGCCGGACCGGATCACCTCGATCGGATCCATCGCGGCGAGGTCGACCCCGGCTGCCGCCGCAGCCTGCGTCGCGGCCGCCATGGCGTCCCCGGACACCGTGTAGGTGAGGCCGAGCAACCAGCCGCGCAGATCCTCTTCGATCTCGGCGATGATCGCGTCCTGTTCGGAGAAGTAGTCCTGGTACCAGACCTTCCCCGGACCGGCCAGTTCGAGGTGGTAGTCGTTGGGTCGCTTCTCACCGAACGGGCTGCCGGGCAGGCCGATCACCCCGCGCCCGGCGAACGGCACGCTGATCCCGACCACGCCGCGACAGCGGTCCGGATGCAGCCAGGCGAAGGTCCACGCGACCGGTGCGCCCCAGTCGTGGCCGACGACCACCGCCTGCTTCTCGCCATAGGCGTCGATCACTCCGACGATATCGCCGGCCAATTCCTTGATGCGGTAGGCGGTTTGCACCCGGTACTTCGAGGATTGGCCGTAGCCGCGCTGGTCGATGGCAACCACTCGGTAGCCCGCGGCGGCCAGGGCCGGGATCTGGTGCCGCCAGGAATACCACGACTCGGGAAAGCCGTGCACCAGCACGACCAGCGGGCCCTCGCCCTCTTCGACGGCATGGATCCGGGTGCCCCGGCAGTTCAGCATCCGATGGATCATCGTGGCCTCTTCTCTAGTGGGAGCGGGTTGCCGCCAAACCGACCGGTATTTCCTCGGTTTGGGCCAGGTGGTCGGGTGGCGGGATGGTGCGGTTCTCGTAATTGCGGGCGATCAGGGTCTTCTGTCCGGACAGTTTGGTCCTGGCCCACTTCCCGATCACGCGGGCTGCCACCGTCGGCGTCATCAGTGCCGCTGCCGGTTTGACCAGATGTACGACGGCGAGGAACTCGTTGTAGGTGTCCGGATCGTCGTGTACCAGCTCCATCACCCGGTCCATGTACCAGGTCAGTGCGCCGAAGTAGAAGGGCCGCTTCTTGTCTACGTCCTTGAGCCAGTCGAAGCGCAAATTCTGTTCGCGAATGACGAACCAGGCGGTGTCGGCCAGCTTGGCGATCTTGCGGAAGTAGCGGCGTGGCAGATCCGGGTGAGTGGGCCCGTACTTCGCGAGCAGTAGCTGCATCTCCCGAACTTCCTTGAGCGCCAAGGTCATTCCCAGGCCGGATACTGGGTCGGCACTGGTGTAGGCATCACCGACGACCAGGAGGGAACGCGGCAGGTTGCGCTTCTTCTCATAGTGCAGCCGCAGCATGTTGGGATAGCGGAAGTTGTAGATCGGCGAGGCCGGCTCGAGTCCGTCGATGTTCTCCCCAATCACCGCAGAGGGCATGAGATTGGCGAACTCCCTGAATTCTTCGGCCGTACGCGGCGGCGAATAGCAGTTGTAGGCGACCAGCGACGTCGACAGGATGGTTCGTGAGCTGTCGGTGTAGTACTGCGCGGCGTAGGTGTCCTCGTAGGGGCGGTATGCGTAGCAGATGACCATCACCTTGTCGTCCCACTGCCGCTCTGGCGGCACCCGATGGAACATCGTGGAGTAGAAGCAGTTGATGATGTCCTGCTCGACCTCCGGCGCTCCGACGCCGATGCGATCCAGGAACTCCGGGAAGCGGGTGTTCTTTCCTGACGCGTCGACGACGAATTCGGCTGGCACCACGTCAAGTTCGTCGCCGTCGCCGTCGCCGGCAACCGCGACACCGATGACGGTGTCGGTACCACGGTCATAGACCAGGTCGGCCACTTCGGATTCATACCGGAAGCTGATTCGCGGTTCGGCGTCCAGGCGGCGTCGCACACACCACTCGAGCAGGGGTCGGCCGGCGCAGACGATCTGAATCGGACCGGTACCGGGTTTCTTCCAGCTACCACCGAGCCGGATGCGGTACTGGGCGGCCATGTCGACATCGAACGCACCCTCGCGGACCATGTCGTCGATGATTCCGGGGAAGAATCGCTCCAGTTCGATGCGGCCCGCGGTGAGCAGATGGTGCAGGTGCCAGCCTTGTGCCGCTCCCGGCCTACCCTCGCGGCGGGCATGCGGTGCGTCCTTTTCCAGGACGATGACCTTGTCGAAGGTCTCGCTGAGCACCTTGGCCGCGGCGATTCCCGCGATACTGCCGCCGACCACCACCGCGGTGCCGCGCCCACGACTACGGACATCGGCCAGATCGATCGTGGCGTAGTCCAGCCGTGGCATGGTTCTCCGGCGCGGGGCGCCAGAAGCCACGAACTTCTCGTAATACAGGCCGGTTCCTTGGATACCGTTGTCATCCAGCCATTTTCGGGTATCGCGTACCAGCCCAGCCGGGCCGCACAGGTACACGTCGGCATTACCACCGTCGAACATGCGCGCGTCGAGCACATCGGTGACCCGCCCCACCGGCCCGTCCCACTCGGCACTCGGGCGGGAGACGACGGTGTGGACTTCCAACCCCGGCAGCCGCCGCTTCAGTGCCTCGAGTTCGTCGAGCTTGCAGAGATCTTCGACATTGCTCACGCCGTACACCAGATGGACCGGGCCCCGGTGACCGCCGTCCAGGCTGTGCGCCATCGCGAGGATCGGCGACAACCCGGTGCCGCCGGCGACCAGGACCACCGGCCGCACGGGCGGACGCAGATAGAAGCCACCCTTGCTGCACCGCATGGCGATTCGGTCACCGGGTTTGGCGCTCTCGCGCAGATAGTCCGACATCACGCCCTGCGGCAGCAGCCGGACGATGAACTCCACCTCGGTACGTCCGTCGGCGGGGTGCGCATAGGAATAGTTTCGCCACACATTGGTTCCGGGTACCTGCAACTGAGCGAACTGCCCCGGCAGATAGACCAGCGGATCCAGCCCCGAGACGTCGACGCGCAGCAGGGCCGTCGTCGGCGACACGTGCTCAACCGCGGTCACCACACCGGTGCCGGTGACCAGCCGTGCGGCGTTGTCATCAGCCGGGTACTGCAGGCTGATCACACAGTCGGACTTCGCGAAGGTCTGACAGGTCAACACCTTGCGGGCATCGCGTTCGACCTCGGAAAGCCCTTCGGTGCGGCCCATCTCGTAATCACCTGAGGCACAGGTGGCCACGCAGGTTCCGCAGATCCCACTCTGACACTCGTTGACGATCGCGATGCCGTGTTCCTCGGCGGCCTCCAGGATCGACTGGTCGCGCTGCACTGGCATCGTCTTGCGCGTCCCGTCCGAATACCGCACGGTGATCTCCGGCACCTGCATGGCTCTGTTCCTCTCGGTCCGATTCGGTCGTGTGGATCCCGGTCAGACGATCGCCGACACCGGCTTCTTGGCGATGCGCGCGTTGAGCCGCGGCATGACCTCCTCCGCCAGCAGCCGCATGGACTCCTTCCACGGACCCGGATTGTCGAGGTAGTCGAAGCCGAGAATCAGCAGATGCCCGAATCCCCCGACCTGGTCGTAGGTGGCTTCCAGCTTGTCGACCACAGTCTCGACCGACCCGACCACAAAGGTGTTCTCGGCCAAGTACTCCGGGGTCACGTCTTCGTCGGGCACCGACGGGTTGTGCTTGTAGAACTTGGTCATGCCGAACATCCGGAAGGTCGGCAAGACGTACTCGCGCATATTGCGGCCCATCATGCCGTCCACCGCGTAGCGGAATGCCTGTTCGTCGGTTTCGGCGACCACGACCTCACGCACCAGGCGCCAGTCCTTGCGATCCGGCGTGCGTCCGGACCGGGCGGCACCTTCGAGGACCGCATCCCAGTGCGAGGCAACATATTCGGTGTTGAGGTCCAGGCTCATCGGGAGGTAGCCGCGCTCGCCGGCCATCTTCAGCGTCTCGGAGCCCGCACTGAATCCGGTCACCCCGATCGGGGGGTGAGGCGCCTGGAAGGGCTTGATGTGCCGCTTCATCAGACCCTCGAACATCGGCGCGATTCCGTTGGCATTCCAGTACTTTCCGCGGAACTCCCAAGGCTGGTCCTCGGTCCAGACCTTCAGCATTATCTCGAGCGCCTCGCGGGTCATTTCGCGGTGCTCACCGTTCTTGCCGTCGACGTCGAACAAGGCCCAGTCCCCCGGAATGCCGCTGGCGCCGACGCCGAGCATGAACCGGCCCTGCGCGAGGTGATCGAAGTAGGCCACCCGATGGGCGAGCTCGACCGGATGGTGATACGGCAGCAGATGCGCGCCGGGAGCGAGCTTGATGTTCTTGGTGCGCAGCAGCGCCTGAGCCAGCAGCAGATCCGGCGCGCAGATCGGTTCCCAGGGCACTGTGAAGTGCTCGCCGACCCACGCCTCCACATAGCCGAGCTCGTCAGCCAGCGTGATGAGGTCAAGGTCCCACTGGGTCGCGTCGTACAGGCTGCGCTCCGGTGGATGCGCCGGCATCAGGAAAATTCCGATCTCCATCTTGAACCCTCTCGGTAGGAGTCGAGCAAGCGCACCTGATCCGTCGGCTGCGACGTGCAACGCCTCTGTTTCTACATTCAACACAGTACTAGCAAGATACTTGACTGGATGCAAGAACCATTTTTCTTGCTTGTTTACCGTCGTATAAGTTTTCATATGAGCGTATCGGCTATGGACATTTTGATTGCCGTCCGCGTAGCGTGCTGCATCAGCGGCGGCCATAGCCACCTTGGGAAGGGAGCATTCGTGCAGCATTTCGACTACATCGAGTACGAAGTGATCGACGACGGCCGGATCGCCGTGATCACGCTCGATCGCCCGAAACAGCGCAACGCGCAGAACCGGGGGATGCTCGTCGAGCTCGGGACGGCGTTCGAACTGGCCGAAGAGGACGACACCGTGCGCGTGGTGATCCTGCGCGGAGCGGGCCCCTGCTTTTCGGCGGGCCACGACCTCGGTTCCTCCGACGACGTCCGGGAGCGCTCCTCCGGGCCCGGTCAGCACCCCACCTACCAGTGCAATGGCGGAACGCTGACCGGTGCCGACGCCCGGCACCGGCAGGAATGGCACTACTTCTTCCAGAACACCAAGCGGTGGCGCAACCTGCGGAAAATCACCATTGCCGAGGTGCACGGACTGGTCTTGTCGGCGGGTCTGATGCTCACCTGGTGCTGCGATCTCATCGTCGCCGCCGACGACACCACCTTCGCCGACGTGGTCGGCACCCGGCTGGGGATGTGCGGAGTGGAGTACTTCGGCCACCCCTGGGAATTCGGACCGCGCAAGGCCAAAGAACTGCTGCTCACCGGCGACTCGCTGAGCGCCGACGACGCCCACGCCCTCGGGATGGTCAGCAAGGTTTTCCCAAGCGATGAGCTCTCGGAGCGCACCATCGAGTTCGCGCGCCGCATCGCCAAAGTGCCCACCGTCGCGTCGCTGCTGATCAAGGAATCGGTGAACCAGACCGTGGATGCCATGGGCTTCTCCACCGCGCTGGATGCCTGCTTCTCGCTGCACCAGCTCAACCACTCGCATTGGGCCGAGCTGAATGGCAATCCACTGGGCATCGGGACCGTCGAGGACGGGCTGGAGGACTGGCGGCTCGCTCCGGAGATCCTGCCCGCGGCGAAGAACCGCCCCTGAGTCGGGAGCGAAGCACAGGTGGACATCGACTATCCCTCCGAAGCACAGACATTCCGCGCCGAGATCCGGGCGTTCCTGGCCGAGCATCTGCCACCGGACTGGACCGGACCAGGTGCGCTGCCGCCGGAAGAACGCGAAGAGCTGCGGCACCGGTGGCGCAAGGTCCTCGCCGACCGCGGTCTCGTGGCGGTCTCCTGGCCCAAGGAGTACGGCGGCGGCGGGCTCTCCGCACTCGAACAGGCGGTGCTGGCCGAGGAGTTCGCGCGCGCCGGTGCACCTGAACGCGAAGAAAACGACATGCTCGGCATCGACCTGCTGGGTAACACCCTGATCGCGCTGGGCACCCAGGAGCAGAAGAAACACTTTCTGCCCCGGATCCTGTCCGGTGAGGACCGGTGGTGCCAGGGCTTCTCCGAACCGGAGGCCGGCTCCGATCTCGCGTCGGTGCGGACGAAAGCGGTTCTGGATTCTGATGAGTGGGTGATCAACGGTCAGAAGATCTGGACGTCGGCGGGTCCGACGGCCAACTGGATCTTCGTGCTCGCCCGCACGGACGCCGAGGTGCCCAAGCACAAAGGCCTGTCGATGTTGCTGGTGCCAGTCGACCAGCCCGGCGTGGTGGTGCGGCCCATCGTCAACGCGGCCGGGCATGCATCGTTCTCCGAGGTCTTCTTCACCGATGCGCGGGCCCGGGCGGCCGACGTGCTGGGTGGTGTCGGAGGTGGCTGGGCGACCGCGATGACGGTCCTCGGCTTCGAACGTGGATCCCAGATCACTACGGCGGCAGTCGAGTTCGGCCGCGATCTGGACCGTCTCCGGCTGCTCGCCAGGGAGCGAGGTCGGCACACCGATCCCCACATCCGCGACGAGCTGGCGTGGTGCTACTCGCGCGTGCAGATCCTGCGCTACCAGGGTTACCGCGGCCTGACCGCACTGTTGAACGGGCAGCGGCCGGGTGCGGACGCGGCCATCAACAAGGTGATCTGGAGCGAGTACTTCCGCCGTTGCACCGACCTCGCGGTCGAGATCCTGGGAGTCGACGCGCTGTGCGCGGACGGGCCGGGAAACGGTGGCGCACTGATCATCCCGGTACCGGGAACACCGAATTCGGCCTCCTGCTGGCTTGACGAGCTGCTCTACGCACGGGCCTCCACCATCTACGCGGGCAGTTCCCAGATCCAGCGCAATGTGATCGGCGAACAGTTGCTCGGACTTCCGAAGGAGCAGCGCTGACATGGATTTTCGCTACAACAGCGAGCAACGGGAACTCCGCGATTCGATGCGGGCCTTCTTGCAGGAGGCCGCTCCGCTGTCCTGGGTACGCGACGTTGCCGGCGCGCACCGCCACGATGAGCGGCTCTGGCAACGGCTGTGTCGCGAACTGGAACTGCCCGGGCTGTCGGTCCCGCCGGAGTACGGCGGGGTGGGGGGCACACTGGTCGAGGCGACGATTGTGTTCGAGGAGTTCGGCCGGGCACTGACCCCGATCCCCTTGGCATCCCACATGTTCGCCGTACACGCCGTGCTGGGCCTGGGCAACGAGGAACAACGTCATCGCCTGCTGCCCGGCCTGCTCACCGGCGAACGCATCGCGGCGTTCGCGGCCACCGGGCCCGGCGCCGGCGATCCGGCATCGGTCACCGTGTCGGCGACCCGTCACGATCGCCGCACCGTGCTGGACGGAGTATGCACCCCGGTTCTGCATGGCCACCTGGCCGGCCTCTTCGTGATCCCAGCGCGCACCGACGACGCGGTCGTGCTCTACGCGGTCGACGCCGACGCCCCCGGCGTCAGCGTCGAACGGCTGCCGTCGTTCGATATCACCCGGCCCGTCGCCCGAGTGACGCTACGGCAGGCCGCCGCCGAACCACTCGAGGCGGACCCCGACGACTTCGAACGCGTGCTGGACATCGCTCGGGTACTACTGGCCGCCGAGATGCTCGGGGGCGCCGAGGCCTGCCTCGCGCTCAGCATCGAGTATTCCTGCAGCAGGAGACAATTCGACCGGGCAATCGGCATGTTCCAGGCGGTCAAGCACATGTGTGCCGAGATGGCGATCGAGATCGACGCGACCAGGGTGGCGGTGATGTTCGCCGCGATAAGTGCCGACGACCCCGGTGAACTCGCCATCGCCGCGCCATTGGTGAAGGCGCAGGCCGCCGACACGTTCACCCTGTGCGCGGGAACAGCCACCCAGGTGCACGGCGGCATCGCCTTCACCTGGGAGCACGACCTGCACCTCTACTTGCGCCGCGCCAAGACCACCGAAGCACTGTTCGGCAGCAGCACCCAGCACCGTGCGCTGCTCGCCGACCGAGTCGGCCTGTGACCACCTCCGCGTCGACGGGGATCACCCTCAGCGACGTCCTCGCCCGGCACGCCCGGGTGCGGCCCGGCAACGTCGCCTTCGCCGACCCGCGCCGTCGCAGCACGTTCGGCGAGGTCGACGCCAGGGTGACCCGGCTGGCCAACGCGCTGTCCGCGCGCGGGGTCGGCTGCGGCGACCGGGTGGCGGTAGTAGGGCTCAATAGCCTCGAACTCGTCGAAAGTTGGCTCGCCACATTGCGTCTGGGCGCGATTGTAGTGCCGCTGAATTTCCGCTTGGTTGCCGACGAGATCGCCTACCTGCTGGCCGACAGCGGCGCGGTGGCGGTAGTGGTCGACATCGCGCTGGCATCCGTGCTCGAGCGGGCGAAGGCAGAGTCGGTGCACACCGTGCTGACCATCGGCGGCGACCTGCAGGGTGCCATCGACAGTGCCCGCGAGGATCCCGTCGGCGTCGTCGTCGGTGACGAGGACCCCGCTTTCATCGTGTATACCTCGGGCACCACCGGCTTCCCCAAAGGCGCTGTGCTGACCCACCGCAACCTCTATCTGCACGCCTTCAGTTCGATCGCCACGCTGGGCCACCGCGCCGACGACTGCTGGATGGGCGTCGCGCCGTTGTTCCACACCGCGGGGGTGTCGGGAATGTTGCCCGCATTCTTGACCGGCGGCAAGGTCGTCATCCCGTCCTCGGGCGGCTTCGACGCCGAGGCGACGGTGCGCACCATCGTCGAGGAGCGGGTGACGTCGTGCTGGATGACCCCAGCCCAGTGGCAGATCGTCTGCGCGGCTGAGGGCCTGGCCGACTGGGACCTCTCCGGACTGCGCCGGATCTGGTGGGGCGCCGCCCCGGCGTCCATCACGTTGCTGGAAAGCATGATCGCCGCCTTTCCCCAGGCTGAGATCGTCGCTGCCTTCGGACAGACCGAATGCAGTCCGATCACCTGCCTGTTGAGCGGCGAGGACGCCATTCGCAAGATCGGCTCGGTCGGCACCCCGATGCTCAACGTCGAGGCCCGCATCGTCGACGACGACATGAACGACGTCCCGACGGGCACAATCGGCGAGATTGTCTACCAGGGCCCGCTGGTCATGAAGGAGTACTGGAACAAGCCGGCCGAAACGGCCGAAGCTTTCCGCGGCGGATGGTTCCATTCCGGTGACCTGGTCAGGGAGGATGAGGACGGCTACATCTACGTGGTCGACCGGAAGAAAGACATGATCATTTCGGGCGGAGAGAACATCTACAGCGCCGAGGTCGAGAACGTCCTGGCGGCCCATCCGAAGATCGCCGAGGTCGCCGTCATCGGTGTGCCAGACCCGAAGTGGGGCGAGACTCCCCTGGCGGTGATCGTGCCGCGCGATCCCGCTGACCCACCGACCGACGACGAGATCGAATCGCACTGCCGCGCGCACCTGGCGGCCTACAAGCGCCCCCGCCGCGTCACCGTCGTTGACGCGTTGCCTCGCAACGCCAGCGGCAAGGTACTCAAGACCGTCCTGCGCGAGCGGCACGGCGCACCGCTGTCGTATACCGCGGGGCCCGACGGTGTTGACCTGCTGGACGAGACCATCGGCGCGAACTTCGAACGCACCGCCTCGGCATACCCCGATGTGGACGCACTGGTCGACGTCGCGCAAGGGAGACGCTGGACCTACGCCGAGCTGAACCGCGAAATCGATTCGCTGGCACGAGCACTGATGTCATCGGGCATTTGCAAGGGCGACCGCGTCGGCATCTGGGCGCCCAACTGCGCTGAGTGGACCATCCTGCAGTACGCCACCGCCAAGGTCGGCGCGATCCTGGTGACCATCAACCCCGCCTACCGCACCCACGAACTCGCTTACGTGCTGCGGCACGCCGGCGTCCGGTTGCTGGTGTCGGCAACCGAATTCAAGTCCTCCGACTACCGCAGCATGGTGGGCGAGGTGCGCCCCGAGGTACCGGATGTGACCGAGGTGGTGTTCCTCAATTCCCCGGATTGGGAGTCATTGCGGCGGCGGGCGGACCAGACGTCCGCCGACGAACTGCGCTCCCGGATGGACTCCCTGGCTCAACACGATCCCATCAACATCCAATACACCTCCGGCACAACGGGTTCCCCCAAAGGGGCCATGTTGTCGCACCGCAACATCCTCAACAACGGTTTCTTCGTCACCGACCTGATCAACTTGCGCCCGGGCGACCGGCTGTGCATCCCGGTGCCGTTCTATCACTGCTTCGGCATGGTGATGGGCAATCTGGGGTGTACCACCCACGGCGCGACGATGGTCATCCCGGCGCCCGGATTCGATCCCGGCGCCACCCTGGCCGCGGTCGAACAGGAGCGCTGCACCGCGCTCTACGGAGTGCCGACCATGTTCATCGCGGTGCTGGGACACCCCGATCTGACGCACCGTGACGTCTCGTCCCTGCGAACCGGCATCATGGCGGGTGCCCCGTGCCCGGTGGAAGTCATGAAGCGGTGCCTGGATGTGCTGAACATGTCGGAGGTGTCCATCGCCTACGGCATGACCGAGACGTCGCCGGTGTCATGCCAAACCCTGATCGACGACGATCTGGAACGCCGCACCGCCACCGTCGGGCGGGCGCATCCCCAGGTCGAGATCAAGATCGTCGACCCCGACACCGGCGAAGTGGTGGCGCATGCCAATGACGCAGTCGTCGAGCGCGGTACGACCGGCGAGTTCTGCACGCGCGGCTACTCAGTGATGCTCGGCTACTGGAACGACGAGGCCAAGACCGCCGAAGCGATCGATGACGACGGCTGGATGCACACCGGTGATCTGGCGGTGATGCGCGAAGACGGCTATTGCCAGATCGTCGGACGGATCAAGGACATGGTGATCCGCGGCGGTGAGAACGTCTATCCCCGGGAGATCGAAGAATTCCTGTACACCCACCCCGATATCGACGACGTCCAGGTGATCGGCGTGCCCGATCCCCGGTACGGGGAAGAGATCTGCGCGTGGATCAAGATGCGCGCAGGCAGTACACCCCTGGCTGCCGCCGACGTCCAGGCGTTCGCGGCCGGAAAGCTGGCGCACTACAAGATTCCGCGCTACGTGCATGTCGTCGACGACTTCCCGATGACCGTCACCGGCAAGGTGCGCAAGGTCGAGATGCGCGCCGAGATGATCCGGCTGCTCGACTCCCCGCCGCAGCGTTGAGATAGTACTGAGAGCGACGTTTTGGGTAGATTCATCGCTCTCAGTACGATCTCAACGTTCAACGTGGTCGTCGCCGCAACACTTCTGCCGCAGCCAGCACGGTGATGGTCAGGGTCGTCATCAGCGAGCTGTCGAGCTTCCAGCACTGCCAGAACAACGGAACGTCCAGGTGGACATCGCTGACCTGGACGAAGGACCCGTCGGCCAGCGCCGAAGCGGCCGACTGTTCGGGGTACATTCCCCATCCCAATCCGGCTCGTACCGCGGCGCCGAACCCCTCCGCGGTCGGTATGTAGTGGACCGGCCGTTCGATCGCGCGGCGAAAGACTTTGCGCACCAACATGTCCTGCAGTGCGTCGTCTCGGTTCCACGCCAGTGACGGCGCCTGCGCCACCGTGTCGGCAGTGAAACCGCCTGGTAGATGGTGTTTCACATAGCCGCTGCTGGCCACCGGCAGATATCGCATCACGCCGAGGGGGTGCACTCGGCAGCCCGGCACCGGTGTGCGTTCGGTGGTGACCGCGCCCATCACCACACCCTCACGCAACAGCCTGGCGGAATGGTCCTGGTCCTCGATGCGGATGTCAAACACCACATCGGACAGCTCCGAGAGCACACCGGCGAACCACGTCACCATCGAATCGGCGTTGACGGCCATCGCAATGCGCGGCTGCGGTGCGGAATAACCGCCGCCGGCCATCTCAGCGATGGCCTCGGCCTCCAGCATCGCGGTCTGAGCAGCCAGTCGCAGCAACGGCTTCCCAGCCGCGGTTGGCACACAAGGTTTTCCGCGCACCACGAGCACCTGGCCCAAGTATTTTTCCAACGCTTTGATGCGCTGACTCACCGCAGACGGCGTGACATGCAATTGTTCGGCCGCCGCCTCGAAACTGCCGAGTTCGACGATCGCGGCGAAAGCTGCGAGCTGGCCCGCGTCCAGGCGGGCCTCACCAGGGCCGCTCAGTAGCAGGGGTCCGAGCCTGGGGTGTAATAGGGCACGCCTTGCGGCGTATAGCACGGCGGCTGACCAGAAGCCGCCTGCGCGGCCGCGTCGTCGTCGGTGGCCACCGCACCGGCTACCGCGACATCACCGGCGACGTTGGTACATCCACCCACATCGACGTGCCGCCCCCCGACGTCACCGCATACATCAGCCTGGGCGGCCGGTGCGATCGCCACCGGCGCCGCGGCCATTGCCATAGCGCTCAACAGCGCCGCTGCCAGCTTTTTCATGATCCGTACTTCCCCTCTTAAGACCGACTCATCGGCATTATCGCCGTTGGCGTTGGCTGCCGTGGGGTATTCCCCGGAGCGGGGACCGCCGGCCCTATTTCAGCGAGTAGCGAATCGGCAGGTGCTTGATCCCGCCGACGAAGGTGGTGGCCGACAGTTCTGGCTCGCCCACCAGCTCAATGGTGTTGATACGCGGGATGAGCTCGGAGAAGAAGCTGTGCATTTCCATGCGGGCCAGTGCGGCGCCCAGGCAGAAGTGCACGCCGTAGCCGAAAGACAGGTGTTTGTTGGGGTCGCGGCCGACGTCGAAGCGCATCGGGTCGTCGAATACTTC
>FLQS01000085.1 GCA_900078375.1 uncultured Mycobacterium sp.
GTTGCGCTGCACCGCATCGCCATGGTCCAGATCACCCACCCCGGCCCGGGACGGGATTATTTCCAGCGGCGGATCGACGAGGGCGACAGCCGCCAACGCGCGCTGCGCTCACTCAAGCGCCGCCTCGCGCGGGTGGTCTATGCACGGATGAAGGCCGACAGCCGCAACGGCGGCCGCAACGGACGGGGACTCGACCCGGGCCGAGCCGATTACCATTCGCGCAGACTGGCGGCGGGCGCACTAAGGCAAATGACCCAACTCAGGAGCAGGCCACCGCAGAGACTTGCCTTACCCCCACGCGATGGGAAACGAACCCGCCCCGGCAGGAAAAGATATCTCTGACCAGCTCGAATACGTTATCGATGCGGCCGCGGCCACGTTCGTGTATTCGGGGATGGACCTTGAGGAATCCAATCCCTTCTCTTGAGTTCGTGGCGGCCAGATTGTGGCGGTTTCGTCCCGGTCAAGACCGGACCGTTCACATACCGGACCGATCGGGTTGCAGAGGTTCGAAAACTGCAAAACGATAATTGAGTATCACGGTGGACGGGTAGAGCTGTTATTTGATTGCTGTCGCAACGTCGTTCGACATCGCGGCCAGCTGAGCGGCCCAGTTGCCCCAGTCGTGGTTGCCACCGGCAGGGAAGTCGAAGTGGCCGTTGCGTCCGCCCAGGGAGCGGTAGTGCGAGTAGAAGGTGCGGTTGCTGCCCTGAGCCTGATCGCAATAGCCGATCATGGCCGGCACGTCGCTGCAGGTCAGCGTCTGGGGGCTGAAGACCCACAGCCGGGTGTTGTTGTCGACCAGCAGCTGGGCGTGCACGTCAGGGTCGTGCCACTTCCACCGGCCGAGCTGCGCTGCACCCCACATGGCCTGGGTGTTCACCCCGCCGAACTCGTTCATGCCGGCCGTGATCGCACCGTTGAGGAAGGTGTTGGACGGGGTCAGGAAGCCCGACATCGACCCGGCGTAGCGGTATCGGTCCGGGTGGAACGTGGCCTCCATCAGAGCACCGGTACCACCCTGGGCGGCGCCGACGATCGCGTGCCCGCCGGGAGCCAGACCCTTGTTGGCCGCCAGCCAGTTGGGCAGCTCGTCGGACAGGAAGGTTTCCCACTGCCGGGTGCCGTCGGCTTCCCAGTTGGTGTAGAGGGTGAACGCTCCGCTGGCCGGCGCGACCACCGAGACGCCCTTGCCTGCCAGCGTGTTCATCGCGTTGCCCGCGGTCACCCAGTTGCTGACCGGATCGCCTGCGTTGAATGCGTCCAAGAGCACCACGGCATGCGGGCCGCCGGCCAGAAAGGCCACCGGGATATCGCGGCCCATGGCCGGTGACGGGACCATCAGATATTCGACATCAGCGGCCCAGCTGGGCGCGGCGGCTCCAAGGCACACGCCGAGGGCAAAGACCACACTCGCACAGCAATTCATTGCGCGGCTAGTCATCCGTATCCGCCAAAGTTTTGGATCATCCATCCAATTAATCCTTCGATTGTTGCCGCAAATACATCGCCGAAGTCCGATGCAAGCTTGATTCGAAGATCAGCTCACGGCTACCGAGGTTATGGGCAAAATTCGCACAGCCCGGTGAGCCACGCAATCACCACCTACACGGGCGGATACGCCGGCGGCGGATAAACCCCACGCAGTGCCCACGGAAGCCAACTGAAAAAGTACTCGACCTCATCGCTGGCATCGTAGTCAGGGGTAGGATCCATATGCAATCTCCGATCGCGTGGGGTCCGGCGGCGCTCACGCTAGTCTTGCCTCCGGCATCGCGCAGCGACGTCGGAAACACAATTTCTTGTCTCCAAGTTGTCGTGATACCGCCGCGGCACACAGGTGGTATCTGGGGCAATGTAGCCGAGATGACGAATACAAATGCCGGTACCTATGGCGCAGCTGGATCGGTATCGTGCGCCGATCTGGAGGCTGCCGCGGCCAACCCGTGACTGGGGATAGCGTTGTCGGGTAACGGGCCAGCCGGCCTAACGGGGCCTCGAGTCCGAACGTCGTCGTCGCCCCGTCAGGCCGGCTGGCCGTATACCGCCACCAAAACCGAGCGGTCCAGGCTGTTCACCGACCAGACGCCGATCGCGGTGTTGGCGCAGTCCGACATGATCGCGAAATCAGCGGGGTCGTGATACCACTGATTGATGACGTCGAGATTGTTGATGGCCAGGGCAGGATTGATGGCCACCGTCTGGGCGACCTTTCCCTTGAAACCAGCTGTGGCAGCACGGCTCTGGGGCGTGGAGCCGTCGGATCCGAGATCCCCGTCCAGCGCGCGGTCATTGAGGACGTCGTTGGCGTGCCACTCCGCGGCTTGGGTCAACGCGGGGTTCCTCTTAATGTCCGTGGCGCATCCAGCCTGATGCTGGACGGTATAGACATTGGCGACCACGCCGTTGTTGAGGCGAGTGTTGTCGGCCTGCGCGGCGGGCGCACCGGCAAGTGCAAGCACCGTCGCCGCGCCGACGGCCGCTACTGCGTGAATAACTCTGATTACCAACGTCTTTCCTTACTACGTGGACGGGACGTAGCCTGCTGCGGACTGGCGCAGTTGCCAGATCGCGGCGGGGCACAGCTCCTGAGCGGACTGGCTGATCAGATAGGACGCCTGGAACTCGTCGCTGGTGGCGAAGTCGGACTTGATGGTGTTGACCAGCTGGCCGTAGCTGACCCCGGAGTTGATCTGATCGCACACGCCGTGGCCGTACGCCAGCGCGGCGTCGGCGTCGGCGAACTTGTATCCCGGCCGGACGGTGACATTGACGAGGTAACCGATGTTGTCGGCGTGTGCGGGCTGTGCGGTGCTCAGCACGCCCACGGCGCCCAATGCGGCGAAAGTGCCGGCGATCAGCAGGCGAGTTGCCGCGGTACGCATTGCCATATTGTGTCCCATAGGTGATCGGCGCAGGTCGGGGGAGTGCTGGGGATCCGAGAAATATACATCGGCACACCCGCCGTGATCTAGTAATCGGCCATGATCGAGCCGACCCGTGTGGTGTCGATGATGCTGTTCGCGTTGGCTCTCTACTCGGCACGCGACCAATATCGCGTAGCGACGATCTACACCTGATCTGGTCCGTGATGGCGCGCATTCATTATCAGGCCGCACCCGCTCGCGGCACGGCGACGCTCGACGCGATGATTCGTTGCCTAGGTGCCGAGATGTCGCCGCCAACACCGGGCCCCCGGGACGGGGTATTTCGTCACTGTGATGTATTGGGGGCCAAGCGGGCCGGACCTAGTGCGGCTGGGGATACCGGCGCGCTGGTTGTCCGATTCGTCTGCCGGAAAGGTGCACGTCTGTTCAGAGCGAGTCAAACTGACGTGTGGTGTTCGCGACGCCTCAGACGTAACCCTCGAACCCGGCTCTCGTGACCGGTAATTCTAGATGCTGCCAGGAGCCGGTGGCCAATTGCCAACGCGGTCACTTACTCATCCTGCCTACCCACGACCACGCCTTCACTGCGATACGCACGCCTATCTCATGCATAACAGTCAATATGCATGAAATACTTCTTGGGTGGCATCCGTACCCCTCAGCGTCGACCGCCCCCGCCCGGAGTGGTTCGCGACGTTTCTGGCCGATCGGGGAAGCCGCAAACCGTCGGCCCACACGCTGGCGGCCTACTGCCGCGACTTCGACGGCATCGCCGAGTTCATCGTCGGCGGCGCGGAGGTGGCGTCCCTGCGACTGGCCGACATCACCCTGGACTCACTGCGGACAGCGTTTGCCGTCTTCGCGGAAAGCCACGCGCCGGCCTCCATCCGCCGCTGCTGGTCGACGTGGAACACGGTGTGCACGTTCCTCTATACCGCCGAGCTGATCGCAGCCAATCCGATGCCTATGATCGGCAGACCCAGAACGGGCAAGACACTGGCAAAATCGCTGCCGCCCAACGCGATCGAAGCCCTCATCGGGGCCCTGGCAGCCGAGGAGCCCTCCACACGGCGCAGCGACTGGATCGAACGCGACCGTGTCATCATCCTGACCGCGCTGCTGGCCGGCCTGCGCCGCGAGGAATTAGTGGGCGCCAACATTGGCGACATCCGCCCCACCGACACCGGCGCGATCATCCAGGTTCGCGGCAAGGGCAACAAGGACCGCCGCGTGCCGATCGAGGCCCCCCTGATCGAGGCGCTGCAGCAGTACCTGTCCAGCCGCGCCATTCGGCTCCCCCGACCCGCGGGCCGGCGAAGCGCCCCCGGCGCGCAGTTCGCGAGCTGGCCGGCCACCGCGCCGCTGTTCGTCGGAGCCGACGGCGAACGTATCACCCGCGGCACCCTGCAATACCGCGTGCTGCGGGCTTTCCGGCGGGCGGGCATCGATGCCGAGCGCGCCCGCGGCGCCCTGGTGCACGGGTTGCGCCACACCTTCGCCACCGAACTGGCCAACGCCGAGGTTAGCGTCTACATGCTCATGCGACTGCTCGGGCATGAATCGATGGCCACCTCCCAGCGCTACATTACAGCCGCGGGCACCGAGACCCGCGAGGCTGCCGCCCGAAACCCGCTCTACCAGATCGTGAAACCCCCCGTTGACGTCGAATATTGAACTCCCGCGCCACCATAAGAAGCATGAATCTGAATACCGTTGTACAGCAACTCAGTTCGCTCGTAAGTGAGGCCATCGAGTCCTCCTCACGCCGCCAAGGCGGTCGGCGCTTAAATCTGCCGCCAATCCTACACCGCTGCAACAGGTTCCGCGCTTTCCAAGGATGGTCGTCATCATTTATGCACTGAGTGTGTGACTGCTCTCCAATCGATTCGGCCTCCGACCGAACGAGACGCGCCAGACTCGAGCGAATCTTCATCCCCGCGTAGCACGAAGCCGGTTGTTCGAGGTTGCGTCCAGCAGAGTGGTGTACGAGTCGGACCTGATTAGCGGTACCGGCGTGTCGTAGCCGAGTGATTGAAGGTCATCGCGTGATTCTTCGAGGGACCGTCCAAAGTCACTCGAGCAAAGAAGGAACACACGCGATGACCACTGTCCACGATATCGACCTGCAGCAGGTCCTGACCGAGCGACTCACCGCCGCTCATCCCGACGTGCTGCGCGAGCTGCTGTCGATGTTCATCCACACCCTGATGGGTGCCGAGGCCGACGCACTGTGCGGCGCCGGCTACGGCGAGCGCAGCGGGGAGCGAACCAACCACCGCAACGGCTACCGCCACCGTGACTTCGACACGCGGGCAGGCACATTGGACATCGCCATCCCGAAACTGCGGCAGGGCTCCTACTTCCCCGATTGGCTGCTGGAACGACGCAAACGCGCCGAGCGGGCCCTGACCACGGTGGTGGCCACCTGCTACCTGCTGGGCGTCTCGACGCGGCGGATGGACAAACTGGTCGGCACGCTGGGCATCTCCGGGCTGTCGAAATCGCAGGTCTCGGTGATGGCCAAGGAACTCGACACCGCCGTGGAGGCGTTCCGCACGCGGCCACTCGATGCCGGGCCGTACACGTTCGTCGCGGCCGATGCCCTGGTCCTCAAGGTCCGCGAGGGCGGTCGCGTGGTCAACGTGCATGCGCTGATCGCGACCGGTGTGAACGCCGAGGGTTACCGCGAGATCCTCGGCATCGACGTCACCACGGCCGAGGACGGGGCGGGCTGGTTGGCGTTCTGGCGATCGCTGACCGCCCGCGGCCTATCCGGGGTCAAACTGGTCACCTCCGACGCGCACGCGGGGCTGGTGGCCGCGATCGGCGCCACCGTGCCTGGCGCGGCCTGGCAGCGCTGCCGTACGCACTACGCCACCAACCTGATGGCCATCACCCCGAAGTCGTCGTGGCCGTGGGTGCGCACGCTACTGCATTCGGTGTATGACCAGCCGGACGCTGATTCCGTTGCTGCGCAATATGATCGGATCATCGACGCGCTCGCCGACAAGCTCCCCAAGGTCGCCGAGCACTTGGAGAATGCTCGCGCGGACCTGCTGGCGTTCACCGCGTTCCCCAAGCAGATCTGGCGCCAAATCTGGTCCAACAACCCCCTGTCTGTTAACCGGCCCTCCGGGGACACGGTTCGGGCTGCGGCGTGAGGTTCACGCCCAGTGCTGAGCAGGGGTGGATGCTGTCGGCATCTCGGTAGGGAAGGCGGAGCGGCGATGCTGGTGCGCAAGAGCGACAGCGGGTATGTGGTCGAGGGCGAGTGGGACGGGCAGGACGCGGCGA